>CAWGEE010000001.1:0-162262 GCA_963821415.1 uncultured Actinomycetes bacterium
GGTCGTCGTCGACCACGCTCGACTCCGTCGCCAAGAACGACCTCGCGATCATGTGCTGCCCGCCGACGAGTTGGGCGAGATTGCGAACGGGCTCGACGTTCGTTCGACCTCTGGTTTCCAGGACGCAGGAGATGTGGCGGCGGACACGGGACCCCGAAGACACGGCCGAGGATGTCGAAGCCACGGGCTTCCGGGCCGGGTATCAGCTCGACTACGCCCTGCCCGAGAAGCTCGCCGTTACGACCGGGGTGGCCCTCTTCGGCACGGCCGAGGAGGCATCGGAGTTCGTGGCTACGACGATCGGCGACACCGAAAGCCTCGAAGGGGCCGAGGTCGAAGGAGGCGCCCTGACGCTCGAAAGCGTCGACGTCGCCGAGGTGGACGGCCCGGGTGACACGGCCTGGGAGGCGACGGCCACGGCGAAGGCGGGCAGCACAGAGATATCGAGCACGGTCGTTGCCTTCACGATCGACCAGGTCGCTGCCAACGTCTCGATGACGCAACTCGGCGAGCCCGTGCCGACGGAGGACGTTCAGGAGGTCGCCCAGACGCTCGCGTCGCGAATCCAGGCGGTCGCCGCCGGTGACGTTTCGGATACGCCGGTCCCGGTGCCCACCGAGACGACCGCGACCACATCCCAGCGCGATCCCGCTCTCGAGCGGATGGTGCTCGCGCTCACGGACCTGCCGTTCGGCGTTTCCGTCAAGGGCGACGGCTACATCACCCAGGGCGACAAGGTCTCGTTCCAGCGCGACTTCTCGCTCGGAACGTCAAGATGGCCGTTCCGAGCTGATCGGCCTCCAGTCGAACGTGGAACGGATGGACAGCGCCGCCGCCGCGGCGGTCGCGGCGAACGCGGTCGCGCGGGTCGTAAAGGGGCCGGGCGGCAAGAAGCTCTTCGCAGAGTCGTTCGCCCAGGGTCCGGCTTCTCGGCCGAGAGCCTCCGCATCGACGAGCTCCCGCCCAGGGCATCGGCGACGAGGCCACCGTGCTGCACGCGACGTTCGACACGCGCGTGAGCCCGTTCGAGGCGATCCTCGTCTTCATGTCCCAGGGCCGTCAGCGGGACAGGTCTACGCGGCCGGCGCGAAGGGCAAGGTCTTCGCCGACGACATCGTCGGGCTCGCGAGGACGATGGCCGAGAAGATGGAGGCCGAGCAGTAGGCCTCGATCACCTGCGTGCCCTGCCGGGCGGATCGGGGCTCGACCGTCTGCCGCGGCTGATCGACGAGTGCACCGAGCGGTGGGGACTCGAGCTGGGCCCGCCCATGTCCGGCGGTTACTGCTCGTTCGTGGCGCCCGCCGGTGACACGGTGTTGAAGATCGGCTGGCCACACGAGGAGTCGGAGCACGAGGCCCTTGCGCTTCGCGTCTGGGACGGGACGGGGCCGTTCGGCTCCTGGACGAAGATCCCGGGCGGCACGCGATGCTCATCGAGAGGTGCGAGCCGGCACGCCCTGCTCGACCTCGGTGACGACGCGGCCGGCGAAAGTGGTCAGCGGCCCTCCTGCCGAGGCTCTGGAAGGCGCCGCCATCCGAGCTCCGCCTGCTCTCGGACGTTGCTGCGCGCTGGGTGGACGAGCTACCGTGCTCTGGGCTGCGCCACGGCCGCCCGTTCGAGCCGACCTGCTCGACGCGGCCGTGGGCGCGCTTCGCGAGCTAGGGCCGACGCAGGGGACCCTCGTCCTCGCGAACGAAGACCTCCACGCCGGTAACGTCCTCCGGGCCCAGCGCGAGCCGTGGCTCGTGATCGATCCCAAGCCGGTCGCGGCGGAGCGTGAGTTCACGCCGGTCGCGATGATTCGCGACGACAAGGAGCAGCTGCTGGCGAAACGGGATCCGCTACGCAGGCTACGGCGTCGGCTCGACCGCTTCTCGGCCGACCTCGAACTCGATCGCGAGCGCGTACGCGGCTGGACCGTCGCGCACACGATCGCATGGGGCTTCGAGAAGCCAACCGGCTTCTTCGCTACGCACGCGGACGTTGCCCGCCTGCTACTTCGCTGCTAGCCCCTACGGGTACGGGTCCGGCGGCGGCTCATCGCCAGGCGGTGGAGGTGGCGGCGGGGAGCCGGCGGCGGGGAGCCCCCTGTCGACGGCCCCTTCTTCGCCTTCACCTGGCCGCGAATCTCCCGGCGGCGTTCTTCGCAGTGTGGATGTTCACGTAGGTCCTACCGGCTCTGATCGTCGCGAGTTGCGCCTTGGTGACGTTCGCCGTGCCCTTCTTGCCGTTCTTGCACGGCCCGCAGAGCGCGACCATAACGTTCCCGGCCTTCCCGGCCTTCCCGATGTGAATGTGGGCCTGCACGGCGGCGCCGGAGAGCTTGGAGAACTTCAGCTGCCAGCGGATCTTCGCTCCCCCGCTCGTGTTCTCGACCGCGGTACCGGTGAACGTGCCCTTCGCTCCGGCGAGCACACCGGTCGGCTTCGGCACTTCCGCGCTCGCCGTGAGGGTCGAATTGAGCTTCCACGTGTTCGCCTCCTGGGCAGCGAGCGTCAGCCCGGCAAAGATCAAGCCGATCGCGAGTGCGGCAGAGAGAAGGAGTGTCGGACGCATGACCTGCCTTTCGTGCTGGACGTGGACCTTCGTATTACGTCAGCCGCGCTCGAACGGATTGAGCTGCTTCGCTATGCGTTGCGGCGGCGGCCGAAGACGATGCCGCCGATGGTGAAGCCCAGCCCGAAGGTGCCCAGCGCGAAGGCGCCGACCGCGATCACCTTGCGCCACCTCGACAGCCGCTGCCAGTGGCCGAGCGCGGCCTCCTCCTCCATCGTCAGCGGCTCGCCGCGACGCTGCTTGCGCATCGCACCGCCCGCGCGCAGGCCGAGATAGAGGTCGTCGAAAAGCTCTGTTGACTCGGTCGACTCTTCCGGCACGAGGCCAGTGTATAGCCTGCCTCGGCTGTGCCCGCGCGCCTGATCCACGTCTCCGACATCCACATCGGAGCGCGCGATCAACCCCTCGGCGAGAGTGCCCTGCAGGCCCTCGTGGAGCGCGTTGGCCCCGATCTCGTGGTGGCCACCGGCGACCTCACGCACCGCGGGCGGCGCGACCAGCACGAGCGGGTCGCGACCTTGCTGCGGCGCCTGCCCGCGCCGGTGCTGGCAGTGCCCGGCAATCACGACATCCCCTCATGGCCACCCGGACGGTTCACGAATCCGTGGCGGGAATTCGAGCGCGAATGGGACACGACGGAGCCCGTGTACTCCGCAGCTGGTCTCCACGTCGTCGGCGTCAACTCCGTACGTCCGTGGAGACACCAGTCAGGTGGCCTGCGGCCAGGCGCCGTGGAGGCCGCAGCCGTGCGTCTCGGCACGGCGCCGGCCGGGGCGCTGCGCGTCGTCTGCCTGCACCACCAGCTCGCCAACGCGCCGTGGCGCACACGCAAGCGCCCGCTCGCTCGCCGCGGCCGCGTGCTGGAACTGCTGGCGGCGGCCGGCGCCGAGCTCGTCCTCTCCGGCCACGTCCACCAGGCCGGCATCGCCGAGCGGCGGGAGTTCGAAGTGCTCGCCGGAGAGCGTTCGATCGTCGTGGTGACGGCACCGGGGCTCACACGCCCTCGCCCTCATCGACTAGGCGAGGCACAGGGAGCGCATGTCATCTCGGCTGACGAGACGTCGATCACCGTCGAGACGCACGTTCTCGACGGCGACGCGCTCGCGCCGATCGCCGAGCGCCGTTTCCTGCGCAGCTAATTACCATCAGCACATGGAGGCGACAATCGTCGGCCGCAGTGCGGAGTTGGCGTCGGTCACAGGGCTGCTCGACGAGTCCGGCCCGCGCATGCGCGGGCTCGTCATCGACGGCGAAGCGGGGATGGGCAAGACCACGCTGTGGCTGCAAGGTGTCCAGGAGGCGAGAGAAGGCCGGACAGTTCTCGTCGCGAGACCGGCGGAAAGCGAGACGTCGCTGCCTTACTCGGCGCTGGGCGATCTGCTCGAGCCCATCCTCGACGGTGGCGCCGCGGAGCTGTCCGACACCCAGCGCGCCGCCCTCGACCTCGCGCTTCAGCGTGCCCCCGCCGGCGAGCCGTCGACTCGACTCGCACTCTCCCGCGCGGTATTAGCGCTGGTGCAGAGCGTCGCAGCACGCACGCAGCTCTTCGTCGCGATCGACGACGTCCAGTGGCTCGACGCGCCGACCGAGCAGGTGCTCGAGTTCACGTTCCGCCGCGTGGAGCAGTCGTCGATACGTCTCCTGATCGCAAGGCGCACGGAGCACGACCTTCCGCCGCCGCTGGGGCTCGACCGAGCGACTCACGTGGACGATGTCGCGCGGCTGAGGCTGGGCCCGATGTCGCTGGACGACCTGGGCGCCGTGCTCCGCGAGCGGCTCGGCCTCGCCCTGCCGCGCCCGCGCCTCGCCGAACTGCACGCCGCGTGTGCCGGGAACCCGTTTTACGCGCTCGAGATCGGTCGCGCCCTCCTGGCGACGGAGCTCGCGGAGGACGAACCGTTGCCGGTGCCGGAGAGCCTGAGCGCTCTTCTTCGACACAGGCTGGAAGCCTTGCCGGCGCCCGCACAGCTCGCCGCCCTGCTCGCCGCTGCCTCGCCACAGCCGACCGCGACGCTTGTCGAGCGCGCCGCCGGTGACAGCGAAGGCCTAGCTCAGGCCGTCGAGGCGGGCGTGCTCGAGGTCGATGGCAAGCGACTTCGCTTCACACACCCGCTGCTCGCTTCGACGACGTATTCGGCCGCGCCCCCCTGGGAACGGCACGACGCGCATTCGCGCCTCGCCATAGCAGCCGACAGCGGGCTCGAGCGTGCACACCACCTCGCCCGCTCGACGAGCGATCCCGATGAGCGGGTCGCGAACGAGCTCGCGGAGGCGGCGAAGGAGGCTGCCGCCCGCGGCGCGCCGGAGATCGCAGGGACGCTGTTGGAACGTGCCGCAGGACTGACTCCACCGAAGGGCCGCGACGACTGGCGGATGCGGCTGATCGATGCGGCCCAGAATCACCTCAACTCGGGCGACCCAGCGCGCAGCCGCGCGATCCTCGAAGCAGCTTGCGGCCGATCTCCCGCCGGGACGGGATCGGGCCGAGGTCCTCTGGCAGCTCGCAGACGTCGGTGAGAACTTCCAGGTGTCGATCGAGCTCTGTGAGCAGGGCCTGGAAGAGGCGAGGGACGACCCCGCTCTTACGACACAGATTCATCTCATGCTCGCGACGCTGACCTGGGTCACGGGCAACCTCTCGTAGGTCGATCGAGCACAGCCAGGCGGCGGTGGAGAGCGCGAAGCTCGCCGGCGAGGAGTTCGTCGAGGCGCTCGCAATCGCCGACATGTGTCATCGCCTCTATGGTGCTTGGCCGGCCCTACTCACAAGTCGATATGGAGCACGCCCTCGAGCTGGAACAGCGCTTCGAAGGCTTGGGCTTCCCCGCGTTTCAACGGCCGAGCTTCCAGCTCGGGATCATCTGCATCTACACCGACCGACCGGACGAGGCCCGGCCGCTGCTGCTGGAAGAGCCCGCTCGGCTCGAGACGCGCCGGAAACGATTCGTGGCTGCTTGGTGTCACGGCGAGATTGGCGGACCTCGAGCTCCGGGCCGGCAACTGGGCGGAGGCGGCGCTGGATCGCGCGCGCCGGTCTCGATGGCGGCAGGCATTTCGGCCGGCACGGCCCAGGAGCGGGCAATCGGCCACGATGATCCACGGCGCTCGTCCAGGCACATCTCGGCCACCTCGACGAGGCCATGCAGGAGGCGCAGGCAGCGCAGGCGCTTTGCGCGGAGGTGGGCGACACGGTGTACGGCATTCGAGCGCAGCGCCGTGCTCGGTTTCGCTGGAGCTCTCACGCGGCGATTCGGCTGCGGCGCTCGAACACCTCTTTCCCGCTGCCCGCGAGCTTCGGCGAATGGACGTCGGTGAGCTCTCGCTCGCCCAGGTCGTGCAGAACGAGATCGACGCGCTGGTCGCACTCGGCCGGCTCGAGGAGGCCGAGGAGACGATCGCGTTCGTCGAGGAGAAGGGCAGGCCGACGCACCGTTCGTGGCACGAGGCGGTGGCCGCCCGAGGTCGGGCGCTGGTCGCCTCCGCACGCGGCGATTTCGACGGGGCGCGCGAGCAGTTCGATCGCGCCATCACAGCGCACGAGCGGCTGCCGCAACCGTTCGAGCTCGGGCGGACGCTGCTTGCTCAGGGGACGATCGAGCGCCGTGCGAAACGGCGTGGCGCCGCCCGCGTGGCCGCTGGCCGTGCACTCGAGCTCTTCGACCAGCTCGGCGCGCCGCTCTGGGCCGAGAAAGCGGCGCAGGAGCTGGCGCGAATCCCCGGGCGGGGACGACCGCGACGGAGAGCTGAGCGAGACGGAGAGCCGGATCGCGGAGCTCGTCGCTCGGGCCTCGCGAACAAGGAGGTCGCGGCGAAGCTCTTCGTCACCGTCCGGACGGTCGAGGGCAACCTCACGCGCATCTATCGGAAGCTCGGCGTGCGCTCGCGCACGGAGCTCGCCGCGCTGTATGCAGCTAGAGCCTTAAAACGGTGTGGGTTTCCACACTTTCGTAAGCGGTGCGCCGGGCGTAGCTTCGACGAGATGGCATGATCCCGCCCGCTACCACCTGATCGAGCTGCGCCGACGGCACGCCGGCTGGACGCAGCTTGAGGCGCTCGGCCGACGACGCTCCGCAGGCTCGGCGGGCCAACTCCGCGCCGGGACTCCGGCTGCGCTTCCTGCGCACGATCTCCGTCCCGATGACGAGACGTGCTTCCACCTGTTCGAGGGAACCGACGCGGCCGTGGTCGAGGCTTCGAGCCGCGCGCCGAACACATACCGAGGGGAGAGACGATGACCCGCTCCGTGACACTTTCCACGTTTCCGCTTCTTCATCGCGATCGGCTTCGCGCTCGCGCTGCTATGGACACTCTCTTCGAGCGTGCCCGGAGCAGCCGCATCCCCGTCGCCGCCGACGGCGATCGAGGTGGTGCTGGACATGGTGCCGGACAGCGATCTGGACGTGCCCTTCGACATCAAGCTGCAGTCCGGAGGCACGCTGGAGAGCTTCTCCCTGGACGACGACTCCGACCCGACCCTGCCCGCGAGCCACGTCAAGGCGACGCTTGCCGACGAGTACTTCGTCGGAACCGGACCTGGGTCTCAAGGCACTCCAGGGCTACGAGCTCTCGACCAGCTGCGTCGATCCCGACCAGGGCACCACCCTGTTCCCGAGCGGCATCGCCAAGGTTGACCTCGACCAAGACGAGACCGTCAGCTGCACCTTCACCTTCACGCGCTCGACGGCGATCGAGGTGGTGCTGGACATGGTGCCGGACAGCGATCTGGACGTGCCCTTCGACATCAAGCTGCAGTCCGGAGGCACGCTGGAGAGCTTCTCCCTGGACGACGACTCCGACCCGACCCTGCCCGCGAGCCACGTCAAGGCGACGCTTGCCGACGAGTACTTCGTCGGACGGGACCTGGGTCTCAAGGCACTCCGGCTACGAGCTCTCGACCAGCTCGTCGATCCCAACCAGGGCACCACCCTGTTCCCGAGCGGCATCGCCAAGGTTGACCTCGACCAAGACGAGACCGTCAGCTGCACCTTCACCTTCACGCGCTCGACGGCGATCGAGGTGGTGCTGGACATGGTGCCGGACAGCGATCTGGACGTGCCCTTCGACATCAAGCTGCAGTCCGGAGGCACGCTGGAGAGCTTCTCCCTGGACGACGACTCCGACCCGACCCTGCCCGCGAGCCACGTCAAGGCGACGCTTGCCGACGAGTACTTCGTCGGACCGGGACCTGGGTCTCAAGGCACTCCAGGGCTACGAGCTCTCGACCAGCTGCGTCGATCCCGACCAGGGCACCACCCTGTTCCCGAGCGGCATCGCCAAGGTTGACCTCGACCAAGACGAGACCGTCAGCTGCACCTTCACCTTCACGCGCTCGACGGCGATCGAGGTGGTGCTGGACATGGTGCCGGACAGCGATCTGGACGTGCCCTTCGACATCAAGCTGCAGTCCGGAGGCACGCTGGAGAGCTTCTCCCTGGACGACGACTCCGACCCGACCCTGCCCGCGAGCCACGTCAAGGCGACGCTTGCCGACGAGTACTTCGTCGGACCGGGACCTGGGTCTCAAGGCACTCCAGGGCTACGAGCTGCTCGACCAGCTGCGTCGATCCCGACCAGGGCACCACCCTGTTCCCGAGCGGCATCGCCAAGGTTGACCTCGACCAAGACGAGACCGTCAGCTGCACCTTCACCTTCACGCGCTCGACGGCGATCGAGGTGGTGCTGGACATGGTGCCGGACAGCGATCTGGACGTGCCTTCGACATCAAGCTGCAGTCCGGAGGCACGCTGGAGAGCTTCTCCCTGGACGACGACTCCGACCCGACCCTGCCCGCGAGCCACGTCAAGGCGACGCTTGCCGACGAGTACTTCGTCGGACCGGACCTGGGTCTCAAGGCACTCCAGGGCTACGAGCTCTCGACCAGCTGCGTCGATCCCGACCAGGGCACCACCCTGTTCCCGAGCGGCATCGCCAAGGTTGACCTCGACCAAGACGAGACCGTCAGCTGCACCTTCACCTTCACCGAGACGAAGCAGGTAGGCACGGTCGTGATCAACCTCGACGCCGTCCCCGACGATCCGCAGGACTTCAGCTTCGCGTTCAACTACCCGGCCGGGGATGGGTTCACTCTCGACGACGACTCCGACCCGACCCTCGCTTGGAGCCACACGATCACAGACCAGCCCGAAGGCAACTACGTCGTTCAGCAGGTCGTCCCGGACGGTTGGGCTGTCACGGGCATCGTCTGCACCGACCCCGACTCGGGTACGACCACCGAGCTCGACTTTGCAGTCGCCAGGGTCGACCTGGACGCCGGCGAGACGGTCAGCTGCACCTTCATGGTCGAGAAGGCAGACACGACGCCGCCGACGCTGACCCTGCCACCGAACATGCTGGTCAACGCGACGGGCCCGTCGGGTGCGACGGTCGCGTACTCGGCATCCGCGAGCGACCTCGTCGATCCTTCGCCAACCCTGACCTGCGCACCGGCGTCAGGGAGTGTCCTCCCGATCGGGACAACCACCGTCATCTGCACGGCGACGGATAACGCCGGCAACTCGGCCTCGGACTCGTTCACGATCACGGTTCGCGGGGCAGGCGGGCAGATCACCGCCTTGATCGCGAAGACGAAGCGTTTGTCGACTCTCCTTGATCGAAGCGGCGTTCAAGGCCACGTTGCGGGCCGCTTCTCAGGCGCTGGCCGCGGGACGGAAGCCGGTCGCGTGTGCCGCGCTCGCCGCGTACATCACCGGTGTGCGGGCGGTGCCAAGCCAGTTCCTGACGGCTGCGCAGAAGTCCGAGCTCATCGCCGACGCGATGCGCATTCGCGCAGTCGTCGGCTGCTGACCACGGGACTGGAGAGGGCGGCGCGAGCCGCCCTCTCTCGCGTCAGGCGACGGCGGCGCCGAAACGCTTCCGCGCCAGCTCACGCTTCTTCGCAGCCTCGGCCTCGCGGTTTCTCGGCGGGGCCGAGGTGACGAGGCCGTCGAGCAGTCGAGACGTGGCGGCCGCCACCTCGTCGACAGCCCGTGCGAAGGCAGCCTCGTTGGCCTTCGACGGCTTCGTCGAGCCCGAGATCTTGCGCACGTACTGGAGCGCCGCGTCGCGTACCTCCTCCTCGGTCGCCGGCGGCTCGTAGTTGTGCAGCGTGTGGATGTTCCGGCACATGTCTGTCCTCCTTGGAGCTGAATCGACACAGAGTAGGCACAGAGCGGTCTGCTGCCGGGCGGTACGTTGGTTCGAGGCGGAGGGCTGAAATCCCAGGGCGGGATAGACGACTGATAATCGCTCTGGCCGGCTCACCACCGGCTCCGGTTCGAGTCCGGCGCCCTCCGCCGACACTCGCTACGATGGACGCATCAGTCGTCTGCGGAGTGGTACTCCGCTTCAGCCTCGGCGGCCCGCTTCGGCGGGCCGCTGGCGTTCAGGCTCTCGCCGGCGCCAACAGCTCTCGCCGCAGGTCCTTGATCTCGTCGCGCAGCTTCGCCGCGTACTCGAAGCGCAGCTCCTCGGCGGCGAGGAACATCTCCTCCTCCAGCTCGATGACGAGCTTCTCCAGCTCCTCGCGGCCCAGCTCGTCGACCTTGCGGCCGCCGCGCCGCCGCCGCCCCGGCACCGTCGGCGACTCGAGCGAGAGGAACTCGGCGATGTCGGAGACGCCCTTCACGATCGTCTCCGGCGTGATGCCGTGCTCCTCGTTGTACGCAACCTGCTTCGCGCGCCTCCGGTCCGTCTCCTCGACGGCGCCGGCGATCGCCTCCGTGATCTTGTCGGCGTAGAGGACGACCCGGCCGTTGATGTTGCGCGCGGCGCGGCCGATCGTCTGGACGAGCGCCGTCTTGCCGCGCAGGAAGCCCTCCTTGTCGGCATCGAGGATGGCGATGAACGACACCTCGGGCAGGTCGAGGCCTTCGCGCAGGAGGTTGACGCCGACGAGCACGTCGTACTCGCCGAGCCGCAGCTCGCGGATGATGGAGATGCGTTCGAGGGTGTCGATCTCCGAGTGGAGGTACCGGGCGCGGACGCCGGCCTCCAGCAGGTAGTCGGTGAGGTCTTCTGCCATCTTCTTCGTCAGCGTGGTGACGAGGACGCGCTCGCCCACCTCTTCCCGCCGCCGGATCTCGTTCAAGAGGTCGTCGATCTGGTTCTTCGTCGGCCGCACCTCGACCTCCGGGTCGACGACGAACGTCGGCCGGATCAGCTGCTCCGCGACGACCGAGGAGTTGCGGAGCTCGTACGTCCCCGGCGTGGCCGACACGAACACGAGCTGGGGCACCTTGGCGAGGAACTCGTCGAAGCGCAGCGGCCGGTTGTCGATGGCGGACGGCAGGCGGAAGCCGTAGTCGACGAGCGTCTGCTTGCGCGAGCGGTCGCCCTCCGACATGCCGCCGATCTGGGGGATCGTCTGGTGCGACTCGTCCACGAAGCAGATGAAGTCGTCGGGGAAGTAGTCGATCAGCGTGAACGGGTGCGAGCCCTCCGGCCGGCCCTCGAGGTGGCGCGAGTAGTTCTCGATGCCCGAGCAGAAGCCGAGCTCCTTCAGCATCTCGAGGTCGTACTCGGTGCGCTGGCGCAGCCGGTGCGCCTCCAGCATCTTCCCGTCGGCGTCGAACTTCGCGACTTGCTCCTCGAGCTCCGCGTGGATGTCGTCGACGGCCCGCTCGATGGACGGCGTGGACGTCACGTACTCCGTGGCCGGCCAGATGACGAGGTTCTCGAGCGGCGCCATCACTTCGCCCGTGAGCGGGTCGAAGTGCGTGATCGACTCCACGTCGTCGCCGAAGAACGAGATGCGGTACGCGGTCTCGGAGTTGGCCGGCTGCACCTCCATCACGTCGCCCTTCACCCGGAAGCGGCCGCGGCCCAGCACCGAGTCGTTGCGCACGTACTGGCTCTCGATCAGCTTGCGCAGGGCGGCGTCGCGGTCGTGCGTCTCCCCCGCCTCGAGGATCGAGCACGCGCTCCTTCCACTCCTCCGGCGAGCCGATGCCGTAGATGCAGGAGACGGACGCGACGATGACGACGTCGCGCCGCGTCATCAGCGAGGACGTCGCCGCCAGCCGCAGGCGCGAGATGTCGTCGTTCTGGGACGAGTCCTTCTCGATGTAGAGGTCGGCCTGCGGCACGTAGGCCTCGGGCTGGTAGTAGTCGTAGTACGAGACGAAGTACTCGACGGAGTTCTCGGGGAAGAACTCGCGGAACTCGTTGCAGAGCTGGGCGGCGAGCGTCTTGTTGTGGGCGATGATCAGCGCCGGCTTGCCGACCTTCTCGATCGTCCACGCCATCGTCGCCGTCTTGCCCGTGCCGGTGGCCCCCAGCAGCGTCTGAAAGCGGCCGCCGCCGTTGATCGCGTCGGCGAGAATCTCGATCGCCTCAGGCTGGTCGCCGGTAGGGCGATAGGCGTCGGAGGTGCGCAACTCGGCCACGCTCGAAGCGTAGCCGTCTAGGTCTCCAGTACCGGCTCGGGCGTCCGCAGGTGGCGGAGCACTACGGCGATGAAGAGCAGCGAGGCCACCGTGAAGCCGGCGGCGACCGTGTAGAAGACCGTCGACGTCCCGACGCGGTCGATCACCTGGCCCGCGAGCAGGAAGCCGAGCGGCGCGGCGACGGTGTTGAGGGCGATGATCGCCGTCATCGCCTTCGGCCGGATCTCGGGCGTCATGCGAGACGTGAGGACGCCGAAGACGGGCCCGTTGACGAGCGGCGTGAACAGCACGGCCACAAAGAGCGCGAGCGTGAAGACCCACGTGGGCAGATCGAGGCCGAGCAGCCACAAAGGCAGCGAAACGCCAAGGATGGCGCCCGCCGCCAGGCGCAGGGGCTGGGTCTTCGGGATGACGCATGACAGCGATGATCGTCCCGACCAGCGCCCCGGCTCCGAGCGCGCTGTAGAAGAGGCCCGCGATCTTCGGGCTGCCGAAATCGAGGTAGGCGTGTGCGGGCAGCGCGGCGGACAGTGCCGAGCTGAAGAAGCCGAAGACGACGATGACGAGCACGAGGGCGCCCATGAACGAGTCCCGCGCGACGAAGCGCAAGCCTTCCAGCAGCCCGCCTCCGGCCTCCTGGTCGAGGGGCTTCGGGCGCGGGACGAACAGGAGGACGAGAGCGAAGGCGACGAGATACGTCGCTGCGTCGATGTAGAGGACATTGGGCGCACCGAGGAACGGGATGAGGATGCCGGCCAGGGCCGGCCCGATCAGACCGGCGGCCGAGAACCCGCCCTCGAGCAGGCTGTTCGCCTGGGCCATCGTCGTCACGTCCTCGCCGACGAGCTCGGGCAGGATCACGCGCTGGGAGGCCGCGTACGGCGGCATGAACGCCCCGATCGCCGCAACGATCCCGAGCAGCACGCCGAACGACAGCAGGCCGGCCGAGTACAGCAGCGGCAGCGCCATGATCAGCGGCGCGCGCGCGAAGTCCGCCATGAGCATCGTCGTCCGGGAGCCGAGCTTCTGGACGAGCGTGCCGCTGGGCACGCCGAGGATCGCCATCGGCAGGATCTGCACCGCGAGGACGACGCTCATCTTCGCCGCCGAGCCCGTCGTCACGAGCACGAACCACGGCAGAGCCAGGTACGTCATCCGCGAGCCGAGCGTCGAGATCAGCTCGGCGACGACGAGTGCTCCGACCGCCCGCTTGTTCACGTGCTCCATGCCGGCGGATAATATAAAACGTCTGTACGGTTTTGTAAAGTACGACTATGCCGAAGGTCTCTGCAGAGCACAAGGAGCGCCGCCGCGAGCAGATCCTCGATGGCGCCCGCCGCTGCTTTGCGCAGCACGGCTACGAGGGCGCGACCGTCGCCCGGCTGGAGCAGGAGATCGGCCTCTCGCGCGGCGCGATCTTCAACTACTTCCCGAGCAAGGACGCCCTCTTCGTCGAGCTGGCGCTCGAGATGTCACGCCGCTACACGGACATCTGGCTCAACGAGGGCTTCCGCGCGGTGCTCGGTGCGATTGTCGAAGCGGACGCGGACTGGCTCTCCGTCCAGTTCGAGGCGACTCGCCGCGTGCGCACCGACCCGGAGTTCCGGCGGCTCCTCGAGGAGCGCGAGCAGGAGCTCGCGGCCACCCGTTCGGAGCGACTCGACCGGCTCCGGCCGCAGGTGCGGGACGACGTGCCGATCGAGTCAGTCGCGATCTTGCTGGCGTTCGTCGCCAACGGCCTCGCACTGGGCGTGTCGCTCGGCGACGAAGCGCCCGACCTCGACGCGCTCGCGAAGCTCGTGGACGAGGGCGTCGCGCCGCGCTAGCGCGAGCCGTAGTCAGACACGTTCTTACGTACCGACGTACCGCTTCCGCTCCGCCGCGGTCAGATTGCGGCCAAGCGCGGCGAGGTGGGCTTCCGCCGTGCGGACCAACTCCGGCAGCTTGCCGCACAGCACGCAGTCGTAGATGCGCACGGTTCCGTCGATGCCGGCTGTCGCTACTCGCCACCCCTCGGGCGAGAACGCCACGCTCGTGAGCCGTCCACGATGACCACGAAGAACGAGGAGTGGCGGAGCCCCTTCCTCCGCTTCCCAGATGCCCGCTGTCGTCGGGCCGGCCGTGACGACCCAGCGACCGTCAGAGCTGAAGGCCGCATCGCTGACGACCGCAGCATGGCCGCTGAGGACACGTAGCCGGCGTCCATCGGCCGCGCGCCATATCCGCGCATCGTGGTCCTCGCTTGCCGTTACGACCAGCCTTCCATCGCGACTGAAGGCCACCGAGGTAAGCGCATCGCCGTGGCCCGCGAGCATTCGATACGCACCCGTTGCCACGTTCCAGATTCGCGCCGTGTGATCTTCGCTGGCCGTCGCGAATGAACTCCCCTCGCTGTTGAACGCGATGTCCACAACAGGTCCGGTGTGGCCGCGCAACTTGCGAATCAAAACCCCGTCTCGAAGTCGCCAGAGCCAAGCCGTCCCGTCGTTGCTCGCGGTCGCCAAGAGCGATCCGTCAGGGCTTACTTCTACCGCCGTGAGCTCGCCCGAGTGAACGACTGTGCGCACCAATCGGCCGGAAGCAGCGTCCCAGATCCTTCCGGATCCATCCTTGCCTGCCGTTACGACTATCCGGCCATCGGGGCTGAAGCGCGCGGAGGAGATGGCGGCGCCGTGCGAGAGCGTCGCCAAACGACGTCCGTCCGCGACACGCCAGATCCCGGCAGCTCCGTTGTCGCCCGCCACCAGCGCCTTGCGGCCATCGGCACTGAACGATGCAGCAACGATCTTTCCTCCAACGTCGAACGAGCGGACGAGGCCGCCTCCTGACTTCCAGAGCTTGGCGCTGCCATCGTCGCTCCCGCTCAACAAGAGTCGTCCGTCTGGACTGAACGACACGGCCGTTGCGCGAGCTTTGTGAAGCCCAACCTCATGCAGCTCGGGCGCGGTGCCCGTGTCCCACACACGTGAACTGCCGTCCGCACTCGACGTGATGGCCCGCGCGCCATCTGGACTGAACGAAACACCCCTCAGAGGTCCATGGTGACCTGCGAGGACCATGCTGGAGAACCCTGTGTCAGCGTCCCAGACCCGTCCCGTTCCATCGAGACTTGCGGTCACGATCCACTTACCGTCCGGGCTGAAGGCGGCTTCGATGACGGCATTTCGATGACCGACGAGAATCGACTTCAGCACGCCGTCCGGGACGCTCCACACGCGCGCGGTCGTGTCTTGGCTCGACGTAACGACCAGCTTCCCGTCCGGGCTGAAGGCGGCGGCGCGGACACCTTCGAAGTGCGGAAGTGTGACGAGGAGCTTGCCGCTCGTGTCCCACAGCTGTGCGAAGTCGCCGCTATCTGCCGTGACGACGAAACGACCGTCGGGGCTGAAGGCAGCGCTTGTGACGGCCCCGGGTGAGTCGAGCGTCGCCACACGGGCACCAGTCGCTACCGCAAAGAGTCGCGCTGCATTGCCGTCTGCAGTGAGAAGAAGGCGGCCGTCAGGGCTAAACGACACCGTAGTGACAGCCCGCGGGTGATTCAGCTTCCGGAGCCGTCTCCCGCTCTTGACATCCCACACGCGCGCAGTCTCGTCGGCGCTCGCGGTGGCCAGGAGTTGCCCGTCCGCTGAGAAGGCAAGGTTCGTGACGGCGCGTCCATGTCGCAAGGTGTAGAGGACGTCTCCGCTCTCGACGCTCCACAAACGGGCGAAGCCGTCACGGCTGGCGGTCGCGACGAGCCGACCGTCGGGACTGAACGACGCAGCTCGAATGAAGGAACCGACCTTCAACGCTCGGACCAACGAGCTCGTTCTTGCGTTGAAGATGCGCGCCTCTCCACCGCTTCCCGCCGTCAACATGAGCGCGCCATTCGCACTGAACGAAGCGTCCTGGGCGTCTCCCGCGCCGCTTCCCGCCGTCAACATGCGCGCACGATTCGCACGGGACGAAGCGCCCTGGGCGTCTCCCCCGCCGCTCGGTAGCACCGCTCGCACCCTCGAGGCAGCGAGCGACTTGCGCAGGACGTCTTCCGCGCTCTCGGGGTCGAGCCGAGCCGCCCGAAGTGCATCGCGCACCGCAAGCTCGGGGTCGGTCGAAAGCTCGGTTAGCGCGGTCGCTGCGAACGCTCTGCCCTCGGCGATACGCGCTTCCGCTACCGCACGAGCTCGCGCACGCTTTGCGATAGCGGCCTGCTGCTGGGCAGCGCTCTCCTGTTTCTGGGCAATCTCCTTCTGCTTTTGAGCCTCGGCCCGCTGCCGCTGGGCGTTCGCGGCCTGCTGCTCCGCGTCGGCCTGGCTCTGTGCAGCGATGTTCGCCTGCTCTTGCGCCGCTTGCTGTGCCGCCTCCGCTTCCTGCTGCGACTGCTCGGCTTCCTGCCGTGATGCTTCGGCGTTCTGAGCCTGTTCGGTGGCTTTGGCTTCCTGCTGTTCCGCGAACGCGGCCTGTTCTATCGCGTCTTGCTCCGCCACAAGTGCCTTTCGCTCCGCCAGCCGTGCCTGCGCAGCCGACTTGGCCGCCTCGCGCCTCCGCAGCTGTGCGATCCCGGCTTGCTGTTCCGCTCTTGTTTGCTCGGTCAGGGCAAGAGCGGCCTGCTTCTGCGCCTCGCTTCGTTGCGTCAACGCGTATGCGGTCACACCTGTCATGACTGCGAGAAGCGCGGCAGACGCTGCGAGCAACGCGGCGAGCCTCCGATGCCGACGTCCAGCCGCCTCGCGCACCGCTTGCAGCCTGCGCTGGGTGTCGTGTGCCGCACGCCAGTCGAGAACGGCGGCCGCGAGCACGTCGTGGTAGATCTCGAATCGCTCTCTCCCGTCATCGTCAGCCACGGGCCGGAGAATCCGTTCGCGGGTCAGGACCGCCAGCACGGATACCAGCGCGAGTTCATCGACCTCCGCGTACCGCGCAAGGTCCGATGGTGCGTGCGCGATCTTCGTCCCCGAGGGAGTGACGAGGTGATTGAAGACCGAAGCGGCTACGTCCTTCTCGGTCGGTGTGAGGGGGGCGAGGGCGTGCTCCACGTGCTCGTGAACAACGCGCTCCGCACCGCCTAGCTTCTGCAGCGTCTCGAGACGCATGACTCGGGAGCCACCCTCGCGCTCAGCCGTCCAGAGGCGCTGCATGACGAGCTGCAGAAACGGCGTCTCCACCCTCGTCGAGCCATTCCTGCTCTGGGGCGCACCCCGTCCGGCGGAAGCCAGCTCCACCTTTCCCGGCAGCCACCTGGTCGAGAACAGCCTCGACAAGGGCGGGCTCGACCTCGACCCGCTCGTCGACGGGCACGAGCTCGTCGTACCGTGCGATCGGACCGAGTATCGCCTCACGACCTGCCGCACGATCGAGATAGTCGAGCCGGAGATAGTTGCCGAGGACGTTCGGGACTTGGCCCTTGAAGCGGTCGAGCTTGGCCACGGCGTCTTCCCGCAACGACATCAGGAAACTCACTCGAAGGCCCGGTCGCCGCACCGCCTCTCCGAAGGCTGCTACGAAGCGCGCAGCCTCGTCGGCGTCGTGGTAGAGGAAGAACTCCTCCGTCTGGTCGAGCACGATGTAGAGGTCGCCGCCGAGAAGCGCAGCCCAGGCTTCGAGCCGGTCCGCGAGAGAGCCGTTCGCCATGGGCAATTCCAGAGCGTCGTCGCCGAGCGCATCCCTGACAGAAATCGCTGCGGCGGTCACCACACCCTGGATCGGATCGCTCTTCCAATCGTCGAACACCGCCACCGCGACCTCGGGCGATCCCTCGTGTTCGCGGCTGCGACGGGCCTCGGCGCGGAGGTGATGAGCGACCCCGGCGCGAAGAACCGAGCTCTTGCCGACCCCGGTCTCCCCGTACAGCACAGTGAGCCGGGAGGCGACGAGGTTTGCGACGATCAGTTCCCGGTCTCGATCGCGGCCGAAGAAGAATGGAACGTCGGAGTCGGCGTCGTCGAACGGCCGCAGGCCCTTGTACGGCGTGAGCTCTTCCATGTGCCTCAATCCATCCTCAGACTCTCAGCGAGACGGGCGCGGAGCTTAGCTGCGTACTCCTCGAGCGGCATTTCGAACACGTCGATCCCCCGCTGCCGCCACAACTCGCGCTCGATCGGCTCGGCAGCCCCCGGCTCGACCGACCAAGACCGATATCCCACTTTCTCCTGGCCCCAGATGCGGTGCAGGAACACTCGGAGACCCCAGTCCCGAAGTGGATAGCCGAGGAAGAGAAAGTGGCTACGACGAAGCCGGGCGACGAGCGTGACGGGCACGAGGCTGGAAATCTCCCCCTGCGCGAGATAGTCGATGTGATCGTCCTCGGAGACGACAAAGCTGTCCCACTCGCGCTCGGGTTGGCGATCTACCTGTCCGTGAACCTTGAGGATGACGGCCTGTTCCTCCAATGAGAGACCGGGGTAGGCATTCGGAACTTCGACCACAGAGGCGTGCCCATCGGAGCCGACGTGAAGGAACTTGCCTCGGTGACGGCCGAGAGCGAGATACGAGACGACATCGAACGGCTCACCGGACTCCGTGAAGGCGCGCTCCAGCGCGACATCGAAGTTCGTTGTGACGATGAGCGGTCTGGGGGTTGCTCGTTGCCTGAGCAGAGACATGGTCTCGGCGAGCAGACGATGTGCCGCGCCTGGTTCGTAGTCGTGGTCGAACAGCGCGTGCAGCTCGTCATAGAGAGGCCCGATGCCCTTTGTGAGCGCCACGTACTCCGAGATCCGAGCGAGGCTGCGCGCATGCTCCGGTGGGCAGTCGAAACGCTCGGCGAGGTACGCGGCGACGTCCGGCAGTTCCGGAAGCGTGCTCCCGCCGGTTCCGTTCTTGCGGTTCACGCCGGCGCCGAGGACGACCACTAGCCGGCCGGCCATGAGTGCACCAACGACATCTCGGTAGTGATCGTCGATGTGTGCACTCGAGATCGCCGCCGGTGCGAGCGTGCCGTCTTGACGAAGGATGGATCCATAAAGCTCTTGTAATCCGGGGCTCGGGTCCAGACCGAGGTCATCCGAGAGTCGCCGCCTCGTGTCGTGGTAGACATCGAGTGCTTCCGCCTGACGTCCGGCGCGATACAGGGCGAGCATGAGCTCCCGCCGGAGATTCTCCCGGAGCGGATATGCCGCTACGACGGACTCCAGCTCTGGAACGAGCTCGGCTCCGAGCCCGAGCTCGAGGTCAGCATCGATCCGGGCCTCGAGCGCCTCGAGGCGTAGGTCCTCGAGTCGGCGAATCTCATTCTGAGCAAACGCCTCGAATGCAAGGTCGGCGAGTGGGGGCCCACGCCACAGCGCCAACGCCTCTCGCAGGCGCGCCGCCCTCTCGTCGGGCGGCAAAGCCCTAGCAGCGCCCACCAGTCGTTCGAAGCGAAGCGAGTCGACCTGCTCCGCCTCCACGTCGAGGACGTAACCCGGCGCCCGGGTCACGACCGTGGCGGCACCGAGCAGCTTGCGCAGTTGCGAGATCTGGTTCTGAAGCGAGGTCAGCGCCGTCCGGGGCGGCTGCTCTCCCCAGAGCTGATCCAGGAGACGGTCCGTGGAGACGACGGACCCGCGCGTGGAGCACGAGGAGCCCCAGTAGCGCACGCTGCTTCTGGCCGCCGAGCGCAAGCGGCGCGCCGTCCTGCACGACCTCCAGCGGGCCAAGGATGCGGAACTCGATCATCGTTAGTTGCAATCGTCGCGGGCGATCACCGTTCGCGCAAGAGCGTGCCGTCGCGCGCTAACGCCGCGCCAATACGAGAAGGCCGTTAGCGAGCCGTTAGCGAGCCGTGACTGAGCCATTTGGGCTCCGCCGGACGGTGGGGCCATGCTCAAGCACAGGCCCCACATCTCATGCGGTGAGCGCACCCGCACCCTGCTTCTCCTCGCAGTAGTCGCCTTCGTCATCGGCTCGACTCGGCTATCTCCACACCCGCCCCGGCTCTTCCCGTCGAGCTCTCGTACGAGGAAGAGGAGGAGCTCGAGGGCCGAGCCCCGACCGCCGTCGAGCTGACGCCCGGCGTCGAGGCGGCGTTCCCCCGTGAGAGCTACGCCCCGCAGAGCACCGCGACGCTGATCGTCTACAACCGCGCGCGCGGACTCCGGCTCCAGATCTTCCACGCAGGTCCCGAGGGCACACGCACCGTGGACAACGTCACGATGAACGGCGTGGCCATGACGAAGGCGGTCGCCGTGGGTTCCAGCTCCGGCCGCCGATCTCTGCGGATTCGCATCGGCGCCTGGCCGAGCGGCCTCTACTTCGCGCGGTTGAACGCCGCGGACGGCCGCGTCGGCTATGCGCCCTTCGTCGTCCGGCCGCGCCGTCTCGGCGAGCACCGCGTCGCCGTCGTCCTGCCGACGTTGACCTGGCAGGCCTACAACCTTCGCGACATGGGCGACGACGGCCAGGGTGACAGCTGGTACGCGAGCTGGGGTCACAAGACCGTCCTCCTGGGCCGGCCGTTTCTCAACCGGGGCGTCCCGAACTACTTCCGCCAGTACGACCTGCCCTTCCTGCACTGGCTGAGCTGGGACGATCGCGAGGTCGACTACCTCGCACAGTCCGACCTGGAGGCTGCTCCGAGCGCCGCCGCACTGGCGAAGGCCTACGACTTGATCGTCTTCCCCGGGCACCACGAGTACGTCACGACGCGGGAGTACGACCTCGTCGAGGGCTACCGCGACCTGGGCGGCAACCTCATGTTCCTCTCCGCGAACAACTTCTTCTGGCAGGTGGTCAAGCACGGCCAGACGATGCTGAAGACCAAGCAGTGGCGCGACCTCGGCCGGCCCGAAGCCGCGCTGCTCGGCGTCCAGTACCGCGGCAACGACAGCGGAGGGCGCCGAGGGCGGTGGCTGCTTCGCAAGGCCAGGGCGGGACGGTGGATCTTCGCGGGCTCCGGCCTGAAGCCCGGCGACACCTGGTGCAGCGGCAGTATCGAGATCGACCAGACGTCGGACGCCTCGCCTCGCGGCACGCAGGTGCTCGCCGAGATCCCGAACCTCTTCGGGCCCGGCTACACGGCACAGATGACGTACTACGAGACCGCTCGCGGCGCGAAGGTCTTCGCGGCCGGCGCATTCACGCTGGCCGGGGCGATCGGGCGCCCGGACGTCAAGAACGTCATCGAGAACCTCTGGACACGGCTGGCGAGCCTGATGCGCGTTACCGCGTATTAGCGGCGGTCGAGCTGAGTCATGCGCTTGCCCTGGGTGCACTCGTGCTCGCGACCCGGGCCCGTCGGGAGTCAGGCTCCGGAGGGCCCGACCCACACCGTCACGTTCGTCAGCGACCACGACGGCCTAGCGGAACGCGAGACAGGCGCAGGGGAGGCCTCCACCCAGTGGCTGGCTCGTCGCGAGGCACCTCGTCCCTCAGACACGGCGACGAGCGGAACCTCACCTGGCTGCCCGCGGCAAACTAGCCAGGAACGTGCAGCCCGTCCTCAGGCGAGCGCGAGGTCGGTCTCTGCGAAGTCGTCCCCAAGGCAGAGCAGGGGCTCATCGGCGACCTTGGCGATCGCGTACGTCAGGCAGTCGCCGAGGTTCAGCCCGGCCTGATGGCGCCCCTTGCCGTAACGTGCGAACGCGGAGAGAGCCACGGGCCAGTGCCGTTCACCGAACTCGATGCACGTCGCTTCGACGTCGTCGAGCAGTCGGGCGAGCAGCGTCCGCGAGAGCGCTCCGACACGGGCGTGCGTGACGACAGCAGTCTCGACGAGCGTTGGCGCGCCGACACCCAACGAGTCGGCCGCGCCCAGCCGGCGCTCGAGGTCTTCGTATCCCCGCTCGCGCAGCAGTACGGCGACGAGGACCGAGCTGTCGACGATCACACGCCCTCAGGCCCGTAGCCGAGGATCTCCTCGCGCTCGGCCTTGGTGAGTGGAGGCCGGTCGAGGAGGTCGGGCGGTATCAGTGGCCAGATCTCGTCCCGGAGCACTCGCTGTAGCCGCGCGCTGCGTTCGTCGCTCGTCTCGTCCCTCGCTCGCAGCAAGCGCTCCTGCCGCTCCCGCAAGGCGACGGCGATCGCGCGTGTCTTGGTCTCGCCGGTCAGGGCCGCCACCTCCGCAGCGAGCTGCTCCGCCTCCGCGTTCTTGATGTTGAGCGCCATGGTAGAAGGCTACCACACGCTACACCTTTACACCATCGCTCGATTCAAGACTGCGAGCGGGATTTCGCGGGGCGTCTTCTCCTGGTACCTCGCATAGCCGTCGTACGTCTCGATGATCCGGGGCCAGAGCCGGGCGCGCTCTTCGGCCGTCGCCTGCCGCGCCTGCATGTGTCGGCGCTCGCGGCCGATGGTGACCTCCCCTTGGCCGGCCGCGATGAGATTCTCGAACCAATCAGGGTTGTGCGGCCGGCCGCCGTACGACGCGACGAGCACGATCGCGCCGTCCTCCTCGAAGTACGTCAGCGGCGACGTCCGCGGCCTGCCGGTCTTGCGGCCCTTCGTCGTCAGCAGCAGCACCGGCATGCCTGCGATGCGCTTGCCAACACGCCCGCCGCTCGCCGAGTAGATCGCGCGGTGGATCGCGGACAGCGTCTTGGCCCTTACCGACATGCCTGTTCCCGCAGAGCCGTCTGGAGCCTGGCGGCGGCTTCCCCGGGCCTGCCGTCGCCGATCGGACGTCCGTCGAGCGCGACGATCGGCATCACCTCGCGGATCGACGAGCACGCAAACGCCTCGTCGGCGGAAGCCAGGTCGTCGACCGGGAACGTGCCCTCCACGACCTCGTAGCCGATCCCCGGCGCGGCCTCGGCGAGCACGCCCCTGGTGACCCCGGCCAGGATGCCGCCGTCCACCGCGGGCGTGTACAGCGTGCCGTCGCGACGCCACCAGACGTTCGAGGTCGTCCCCTCGAGCACCGTTCCGTCGCCTGCGACGAAGACCGCGTCATCGGCGCCGTGGGCACGCGCCTCGTCGACGGCCATCATGTTGAGCGCGTAGCTCGTCGACTTCACGCCGCCGATGAGGTCGGCCGGGCGGAACTCGACGGTGATCGCGCGGATGCCTCGCGCGCGCAGCTCGTCGAGGTCCGGCGGCAGCTCCGACACGACGGCGAGCGCAACCGGCCCGTCCCCTCTCCCGGGCGTGGCATAGACGCGCAGCACCGCTTCCGCCTGCCCGGCCTCATCGAGCGCGAGCGTCACGAGCTCGTGCAGCTCCGGCCGCGCCGGCAGCTCGACGCCCAGCCTCGCGCACGACGCACCGAGACGGTCGAGGTGCTCGGCAAGCCGAAACGGCCGGCCGCCGTACACGCGGAGCGACTCGAAGGCGCCGCGCCCGCGCATGAACGCCTCGTCGTCCACGTGGATCACCGGCTGCGCTCGGCGGCACGAGACCTCGCCCGGAGACGGCGAGGGCGAGAACGCGCGGAGCCACGCCCCAACGCTAACCGGCGCCGGCCGGAACCGTTGTAAGGCATGCCTTACAACGCTGAGGTAAGGTGCGCCTTACATGCGGCGCGCGACGACCTCGATAGCGATCGGCCTGGCCCTCATCACGACCTGTGCAGCGATCGCCGGCGCGGCCACGCCCCGCGCGAACCTGGCGCCCGACGAAGTCGTACCTGCTCCAGCACACGGCTCTGCTGCAGGGCTTCACGCGAGACTTCCAGAAGCTCGGAACTCGCTATCACGCGCTCGCGCAGGCGACGAGCTTCGACTACGCCCGACTCTGGACGACGCGCCGTGGCGAGGTCTCTTCGCTGCTGCGCAAGGCGAAGGCGGCGTGGATCGAGGGTAACCCGTACTACGAGCGGGCCGAGGGCGTCGTCGCCGGAACGCCGTCGCTGGCCGTCTACGACGTCATCCTCGACGCGGGCTCGAGCGCGAAGGAGGACCCGGCAGGCGCCGTGCCCTTCGACCTGAAGCTGTCGGACGGGCGCGTCCTCGCGAAGCCGGGCAACCTCTTCAACCTCACGGAGGGAATGCTCTGGGGCACGCGGCCCGAGTACGTAGCGAAGGGCGTCCAGCCCGACATCGACGGCGACGGCAAGCGCGAGTTCGGTGAGGTCCTGCCGGACGCACGTGTGTTCAAGGCTTCCGCAGATGCCTTCGCGCTCTACGCGGGCAAGCTGGCGAGCGCCGCCAAGGCCTGGAAGCCGACGCCTTCGGACGCTTTCACGGCCGTCGTGGTGATGGTGCCGACGATGAACGAGTACTTCGGCCAGTGGAAGGTGTCCCGATTCGTCCTCGGGGCAAAGGCGAAAGGCGACTCGTTCAACGTCGTCTCGAGGCTCTCGGACATCCACGACATCCTCACGGGCCTGACGCGTGATCTACGCCGGCATCAAGCCCGCCATCGCCCAGGTCGATCCGGCGCAGGCGGCGCAGACAAAGCGCCAGCTCGACGAGCTGCGGAAGTTCGTCGCCGACCTGCGCGCGCAGGAGCGCGCCGGGAGGCGGTTCACCCCGCGCCAGGCTGACGTGCTCGGCCGGGCGGCCCAGGAGCGGGCGGTCGCGATCGCGGGCCAGGTGACGCAGGCAGCGGCGCGGCTCAAGGTGAAGATCGCCCAGTAACCGTGCGGGGGATCGTCCTCCTCGGCGCGCTCGTCGGCACAAGCCTCACCCTCGCGATGGCAGCACCCGCAGCAACCTCGCCGCCGTGGCGGGACGCCGACGGCGTGCGGGCCGCGCTCGTGGAAGCCGAGACCGCGCTCGTGCTCGGCGACAGCGCGGCCGCCTCGAGCGCGGTCGGCGTGGCACGGAGCTCGGTGGAGAGCGCGCTTGCCGGGCGGCCCGAGCTGCGAATAGCGCGCCGCGCACTCGCGCAAGCGGAACGGGCGCTTGCGGCCCGGGACACCCGCGGCGTTGCGGCGGCCCGCGCGACCATCTGGACGGCCGTGCTCGCCGCCTCCTTCAGCGAGGCGACGGGGGCCGCGCGGCGAGGAGCCGTGGAAGAGGCGCGCTCGTGGCTGCTCGTGCGCGAGTTCCGTCCACCGACACGCTTCTCCCGTGCGGCCGAGGACGCGACGCTGGCCCTCGACGCGCTCGCGGCCGGCAACAGCACACCACGCGAAGCGGCGGCGACCATCCGCAGGGACCTGCTCGACACGTATGACAGCCGACTGCGGAGCTCGCTTTCCGCGGTCGCCGACGCATCCCTCGCAGGTCTTGCCGAGCAGCGCGCCGAGGCGGGCGCGCTCGCCCAGGGATACTGGCGGATCCTCAGACCGTCGTTCGTCGCGGAGCGCGGCATGCCGGCCGCGCGCCGAATCGACGCACTGGCGGAGCAGCTCGCCGCCGCGACGATCACGCCGGGCAGTGCGAGCGGCGAGCGAATGGCCGCGGCGCTGGAGGGCTTCCGAGCCGCGCCGCTCTCCGAGGCCGAGACCCTGCGCCGGGCCGGGCAGGTCGAGCGCTTCCTCCAGCTCGTGCCCATCGAGTACGGGCGCGGAGTTCGTGACGGCAAGGTCGCCGTCGACTTCGAGATCCAGGAGGCGATCACGTTCCGTGACGGCGCCGAAGCGGCTTACGCGGACATCGCTCCGGTGCTACTGGCACGCGATCGAGCGGGCGCGCGCAGCGTTCGAGCAACGCTCGCGCAGCTCGGCCGCGACCTGGAGCTGGCGAGCCGGGGCAGCGCGGTGGCAGATCCGGCCGCCGTCGAGGCACGCGTGGACGACGCGCTGACGGTGCTCGAGCGGATCTACCCCAAGGCATGGCGCGACGCGGCCAAGACTGCCGACTTCGACGTCATCGCGGCGACGCTCGACCGCCTACAGGCCGCCGCGGCCGGCGGCGACTGGGGAGGTGCGGAGTCGGCGCGCCTCGAGGCTTACGGGATCTTCGAGCTGGGGCCTGAGCAGCGGCTGCGCGGGCTCGCGCCCGATCTCTTCCAGGAGACGGAGGGCCTGTTCTGGTACGGGGCGAAGGGTAACGATGGCCTCGTTCAGCTGATCAAGCGCAAGGCGACCGCGGCCGAGCTGTCGAGCACACGACTGGCGCTCGACGACGCGCTGCGACGCTCGGAGGAGCGCATCGGCGCGGGCCCGCAGTCTTCGACGTCGGTGATCGTGAACAGCGCCATCATCGTCTTCCGAGAGGGCCTCGAGGCGGTGCTCATTCTCGCGGCGCTACTCGCGAGCCTGGTCGGGCCGCAGCGGAGCTTCCGCCGGCCGTTGCTGATCGGAGCCGGGCTGGCACTCGTCGCCAGCATCGCCACCTGGGTCGTCGCCCAGACGTTCCTGATGTCCCTCGCACGATACGGAGAGCGGCTGGAGGCGATCGTATCGCTCGTCGCCATCGCGGTCCTGCTCTTGATCCTGAACTGGTTCTATCACCGCGTCTACTGGCAGGAGAACCTCCAGGATCTCCATCGCCGCAAGCGGCGGATCCTGGCCGGGGCAGGACTTTCGCTGGTGGCGGCGCAGGTTGTCGGCCTCGTCGCGCTCGGCTTTTCCAGCGTCTATCGCGAAGGCTTCGAGACCGTGCTCTTTCTCCAGGCGCTGACGCTCGAGGCGGGCGCGCTCACCGTGCTCCAGGGCGTGGCTCTCGGGCTGGCCGCGACGCTCGCGGTGTTCTTCCTCGTCATCGGCCTCGAGCGGCGGCTGCCGCACAAGAAGATGCTTGTCGCGACGGGCGTCCTCATCACCTGGGTGCTCGTGGTCATGGTCGGATCGACCGTGCAGACGCTTCAGAAGGTCGGCTGGATCGGCGTCACGCCGATCGAAGGGCTCGAGCTCCCGTACTGGGCGGGGCTCTGGTTCGGCATCTACCCCACCTGGCAGGGGCTGATCGCGCAAGCCGCCGCGTTGGTGTTCGTGCTCGGGAGCTACTTCACCGCCGAGCACGTTCGTGCGCGAAAGCGGAAGCGGATCCTCGCCGCGCCGATCGCGGCGGTCGAGCGCCAATAGCGGCGAGCAGCGGGCGCGCCTTCACCCAGGACTCCTCGATCTCCTCCGCGGGATCCGAGTCCCACACGATGCCCCCGCCCACCCAGAGGTGGATTCGTCCCTCGGCGACGGCGAACGTCCGGATCGTGAGCGCGAGATCGAAGTCCCCGTTCGGCCAGATCGTGCCGAGGGCGCCCATCGACGCCCCGCGCCCGACAGGCTCCAGCTCCGCGATGTGGTCGATGGCCGAGATCTTCGGCGCGCCGGTGACCGAGCCGCCGGGGAACGTCGCCGCGAGCAGCTCCGTAAGCGTGACGTCCTCGCGCAGCGTGCCCTCCACGAGCGAGACGAGGTGCTCGACCCCGGCCAGCGGCCGCGGCGCCATCAGCTCGGGCCACGTGACCGAGCCGGGCTCGCAGACGCGAGACAGATCGTTCCGCTCCAGGTCGACGATCATCACGTGCTCCGCCGCGTCCTTGTCCGACTCGGTGAGCCCGTTCCCTCCGGCCGGCCGCGTGCCCTTGATGGGCATCGTCCACACGCGCCGCCCCCTGCGCGCGAGGAACAGCTCGGGGGAGGCGGAAACGATCGCCCAGCCGTCCCCGACGAACGCGCGCGGATGGAGCGGCCGCAGCGGATCGAGCTTCTCGGCGAGGCCCGCGGGGTCGCCGCCGAACGGTGCCGAGAGATGCTGGACGAGGTTGACCTGGTACACGTCGCCGCGTGCGATCGCCTCGCGGACGGCCTCGACCGCAGCCGCGTGGTCGTCCATGAGACCATGTCTGCTCCCAGTCGCCGATCGAGAAGCTGCCGCACTTCATTGTAACGGCTTCGCCTTCAGGCCGGATGTCGTACTGCGGCGGGCGGCAGCGGACACGGCTCCGGCGGCGAGGGCTCGCGACCCCGGCGCAGCGAGCCGGACAGCCCGTACCCGAGGTAGACGTCGGCCACGACACCCTCCGCATCGCCTTCGAAGAACCCGTGCGCCCGGAGCGTGGCCTCGACATCGGCGAGCGAGCCGACCTCGATCACAGCTGGCTACGCTACCGCCTCTCCGGCGCCGGCGGCGGCTGCGGGTCCCGCCCGCCGCGGCACGACGAGCGCGAAGACGACGGCCATGACCACCCGTCCGATCGCGAGCACGAACATCAGCGTCCGCACGTCGATAGACTCCAAGAGACGTCCGGACACCACCACCGCGACGGGGCCCGTGATCGTCACGATGGTGATGACCGCCGTCATCACCTTGGCGCGCAGCTCGCCCGGCGCGCGCTTCGTGATGATCGCAATCAGCGGCGCCGTGGCGACGGCGCCCATTCCCGCCGCGAACAGCACAGCCATCACGCCAACGGCGGACAGCTCGACGCCGAGCAGCAGCAGCGGCGCAGACACCCAGACGATGCCGATCGTCGCCAGGCTCATCGGCGGCGATGCGCGGCGCGAGCACGATCGCCGCGAGGCTGCCGATGATGGAGCCGGCTCCGAAAGCGGCGATGAATAGGCCCGGCCGTGCGCGAGCTCTCGTCGAAGTGGACGAAGGCCAGGACCGGCAGCGCGATGAAGATCGACTGCGCGAACAGGTGGAGGAAGACGCCGTCGACGAGCATCGGACGCAGCAGCGGATCGGCGAGGCGAAGCGAAGGCCGGCGAACACACCGCGCGCGTCCTCGCTCGCGGGCAGCGGCGGCCGCTTCGGCACGAAGAAGAGCGAGGAGGACGAACGACACGGCGTACGTCGCCGCGTCTACGTAGAGCACGTTCGTACGCGCCGATGGAAGCGATCAGCATCCCGCCAGCAGCGGCCCGAGCCATCAGCGTCAGCCTGGTAGCCCGTCTCCAACACCGCGTTCGCCTGGGTCAGGGTCGCCTCGTCCTCGCCGACGAGCTCCGGCAGCACGAGCCGCTGCGCGGAGAAGTACGGCGCGATGAAGCGCCGAGCACGAAGACGAGCACGAGCAGCAGCGGGAACGACAGCAGCCCGGCCTGGTGGAGCAGGGGGATCGACACCATCAGCGGCACGCGGGCGAGGTCGCAGACGAGCATCGTCTGGCGCGCGCCGAGCCGCGAGACGACGGTGCCGCTGGGAATGCCGAGGATGCGCGATGGGCAGGCAACTCCGCCGCCAGCACGATTCCCATCTTCGTCGTCGAGCCGGTCGTCGTCAGGACGAACCACGGCAGCGCGAGGAACGTCATCTGGGCGCCGAGCGAGGAGATGATCTCGCGCGGACAGCAGCGCGAAGAATCGACCGCTGAAGGAGCGGCGAACGCTCCTTCACGAGACGTCCTCGACGGCCGGCATCTGTCCGGGCATCACCCTACCTCCGTCGCCCTCTGCCTCGGCCAGTGGATCCGAAACTTGCTCCGGCATCTCGCGGAGCGTTCGCACCGGCGAGAGCAGCACCGGCAGGAAGGCGAGCGACATGCCGATCGCCCCGACCCAGATCGCGGCTCGCAGATCGAGGGTCGACGCGATCGCGCCACCCAGTGAGCGTGCCGAGCGGGATCACGCCCCAGACGATGAAGCGCATCACCGAGTTCATCCGGCCCTGGAGCCGCTCGGGCGTGATCGCCTGCCGGTAGCTGCCCTGCGTGACGTTGTAGACCGGAGACGCCGAAGCTCGCTGATCAGCCGAGAAGCGATCAGGAAGGGAATCGGGCCGCTCTCGGGTGCGAGTGGGATCAGCAACGCGGCGATGCCGCAGTCGCTGCGCCCGACGACTATCGCCGGCCCTACGCCGAGCTTCTGCGCGAACGCGGTTGGATCGCGATCGCGCCGACCAGGTAGCCGACGTTGCCGATCGGCGAAGACGAGGCCGATCGTGCCCGCGCTGAGACAGGTCCAGCTGGCGCACCGCGTAGACGAGGAAGATCGCGAACATCACGTTGCCGAAGAAGTTGAACGTGGCCGTAGAGGCTGCGATCCAGCGCAGGTACCGGTGGCCGAAGACGTAGCGAAGACCTTCAGCCAACTCCGTTCGCATGCCCGCAGAGGGGGGCCGCTGGCTCGCGCGGGCGGACACATCCTCGTGCTTGCGAATGCGCAGGAGGAAGAGGCCCGAGGCGACGAAGCTGAGGGCGTCGAGGAAGATGGCCACCGGCGCTTTCAGCACCTGGATCAGCACGCCCGCGAGCGCCGGCCCGGCCAGTTGCGCGCCGGAGCGCGAGATCTCGAGCTTCGAGTTGCCTTCGATGAGCTGGTCGCGCGACACGAGCGACGGGAGGTACGACATGTACGCGACGTCGAAGAACACCGTCAGCACGCCGAAGACGAAGCCGACGACGTAGAGCTGCCAGATCGTCAGCGCGTCAACTGCGTACGCGAGGGGAATCGTCGCGAGCAGCGCCGCTCGACCGAGATCTGCCGGCGATGAGGATCGGCTTCCGCGGCATGCGGTCGACCCAGACGCCGGCGGGGAGGCTGATGAGGATGAACGGCGCGAACTCGACCACGCCCAGCAGCGCGACCTCGAACGCGCTGACGTCGAGCGTGATGATCGCGACCAGCGGCAGGGCAAGCCCGGTCACCTGCGAGCCGACCTGGCTGATCGTCTCCGCGGACCAGAGCTTCAGGAAGTCGGGGTGCCGCCAGAGGCCGCCCTTGGGCCAGAGCCGCATCGTCCGTCCCTCCTTCAGAGGCGCGCGCCGGCTGTCACCGGCTGCGCCCTATGGCGAAGGCGTTCTCGCAGGCCCGCGCTCGCGAAGAGCAACGCGGCGACCGACTGGACGAGCACGATCGCAAGCAGCGTTCCCGTAAGGCCGATCGAGTCGAGGGCCGAGCCCGCCGCGAGCAGCACCAGCGGGCCGAGCAGCGACGTCGTCGCGATGATGGCCGCCCACGCCTTCGGCCTCAGAGCTGGAGGCGTGCGGACCATGAAGATCGTCCAGATAGGCGCGTTGACGAGGCCATTTGCCAAGCCGGAAGCGAACATCGCCGTGACGAGGACCGCCGCCGGCAGGTCGGGCAGGAACAACCAGAGCGGCGCGATCATCGCCAGCTCGCCGATGCTTCCGACCAGCAGCCCGTCGACCCGGCGCACGATGCGAAACATCACGGCGCTGCCGAGGACGGCACCCAGGCCCCACGCGCCGAGGAGCCAGCCGATGATCTCCGGCTGCTCCCCGAACCGTGTGAGGACGAGAAACGGTATGGCCACGAAGAACGCGAGCCATGCAACGTCGCCGGCCACGATCGCGACCGACCACGGGCGGAGCAACCGGTCCTTGAGCAGAAAGCGGACACCGGCGCCGAGACCGCGCGACTCCTCGGTCTCGGGAGCCGCCCCGCCGACCTTCACGAAGAACGCGATGAGCAGGAAGCCGACCAGGAAGGTGGCCGCATCGATGTAGAGGACGTTCGTCGCGCCGAACACTCCGATGAGAACACCGGCGAGCACGGGGCCGAGCACGAGCGCGATCCGCATCGCCGCCTGCAGCAATGCGTTCGCCTCGCCGAGCACCCCTTCGTCCTCGCCGACGATCTCGGGCAGGATCGCTGCCTTGGAGACGAAGGACGGAGTGCCGAACGCACCCACGGCAAAGACCAGCACGAGCAGCAGTGGAAAGGTGAGGAGCCCGGCGGCGTGCAGCAGGGGAATCGCCGCAATGAGCGGTGCCCGGCAGGCGTCGGCGACGAGCATCGTGCGCCGGAGCCCGACGCGACCGACGAGGTTGCCGGAGGCGAAGCCGACAATGCCGAGCGCAGCCGCCTCGACCGCGACGACGATGGCCATCTTCGTGGCCGAGCCGGTCGTCGTCACCACGAACCAGGGAAGCGCCACCCACGTCATCTGCGACCCCGCGGTCGAGATCACGTCCCGCGCGAGGAGCGCGAGCAGCGCCCGGTCGCGGAGCAGCGCCCGCCGGGTCATGCGCGATGGATGCGGATGTCGCCGGAAACCGACTTCGCCTGCAGCTCGACGAGCGGGCCGCCGTTCGCCGGCGGCTCGTCGCGCACCTCGAGCTCCGAGGTCGTCTTGCCGCTGGTCGAACGCGCGTTGACGAAGAGCTTCGAGCCGCTGCGCAGGCCGAGCGTCAGGTCGCCGGAGACGGACTGGAGCGCCACCTGGCCCTGGGTTGCCGAGCCGATGCGCACGTCTCCCGAGATCGTCTTCGCCTGGATGGAGCCTCCGGCTTCGCGGAGCTCGATGTCACCCGAGACGGAATGGAGCTCAGCCGACCCGGCGACGCTGCCGATGGTCGCGTCCCCGGAGATGGAGTTGACGTTCGCCTCGCCTCCGACGGTGCCGAGGGTGACGTCCCCTGATACGCACTTGACCCGGACGTCACCCTCGACTTCGTCCAGCCGGACGTCACCGGCCGCGGTCTTCACCTCGGCGCGGTCGTACCGGCCCGTCGCGTTGACATCCGCGGCTTCCGACACGACTTCGACGGAGGAGCCGGCCGGCACGCGGATGCCTGCGCGAATCGATGGACCCTGTCCAAAGACAATGCTGAGCCGGGGGCCGCGGCGGCCGCCGACCCGAAAGCCGTGCTGGATGTCGACGAGCAGCTCGGCGCGATCGCTGCCGGGGCGTAGCTCGACGATTGCATCGTGGACTAGGTCCTTCGGCGCTGTCGCGCAGCGCCTCGAGCTCGACGACCGCCTCGGAAACGTCGGTCGCGTCGATCTCGACGACACCCGCCGGGGCCCGGACGACGAGCGCCACCGGGCCCTCGACGGGAAATGCCTCTCGCCTCATCGCCGCCATCCGCGCGTGCCTCTCGGCTTCCGAACCCGGACGGTCGGGTCGTGCTTGGGCGGGCGGCGGTCGCCCACCAGCTTCACGTAGTCGGGATAGGTGTTGCGGAAGTCCATCTTCCCCTCCTTCGCTAGTTCTCAGCGAACCCGGTCAGGCCGCTGCCGAAGCTCTTGCGGGCGCTTCCTCGCTGCACGGCGCGCTTCAGCTCCCGGACGAGCCACGTGTTGGCGGAGAGCCCTTCGCGAGCCGCCGCCGCATCGATAGCCGTCTTCAGCGCCTCCGGCAGCCGCAACGAGATGCGGGCGGTCATGCCGTCCTCGGGAGCGGCCGGCTCTGCCTGCTGCCGATCCTCGACGTACACGAGGTTCGGCTCCTGCCCCGCCAGCCTGATCTCCACGTGACCCGAAGGCAGCTGGTCGGACACCTCGAGCGTCACCTCCGAGAGGAGGTCGAGCAGCCTCAGGCGTGCCGACCCCTGGAGCGCGTCGCTTAGCCGCTCTGCGGCCCGGGCGACGTTCTCGTCGCCGAGGGAGCCCGCGGTGGTGAGGTCTGACAGGAGCGCTTCGATGTGTACTGACAACTGCATGTTGACGTCATTATGACATCACTATGGCGTATGTCAAGCATCTTTTTGCAGTCGTCCCAAAACGGCTTGAACAAAGGCATCCAGCTCCGCGATTGAGCCGTCGTTCACGTAGGAATAGGCGGCGCGCTCGCACCTTTTGGTCGTCAGGAAGCAGTCGAGGCGATCGTTCGGTCACCGATTCACCCCTCCTCGCCGTCCGCAGATCCTCGGGTGCGGTGATCACGACGACAGCGTCGAACAGCGCGTCCGCCCCGGTCTCGTAGAGCAGCGGGATCTCGACCACTGCGACCGGCGTGTCGACCTCTGCCAGCCACGCCGCATACCGCTCGCGCACGCGTGGATGGAGCAGTTGCTCGAGCCAGGCGAGCTCGTCCCGTGTCGGCAAAGACGAGCTCGGCGATCCGGCCGCGGTCCAGCGTGGCGAAGCGCTCCTCGAGAGCGGCCCGGACCTCCGGGTCCTCTGCGTAGAGGTCGTGGACGACCTGATCCGACGAGAGAACGGCTGCGCCGTGACGGCGGAACGCCTCCAGCGCCTCGCTCTTGCCGGCGCCGACGCCGCCGGTAAGCGCGACCCTAACCGGCGCGTTCTTCGTCTTCGTCGTTGCTCTCGTCAGCCGACTCTGCCTCGGCGACGGGCTCTTCTGCGGCTGCCTCGGCGACGGGCTCTTCTGCCGCTGCCGCTGCCTCGGCCACGGGCTCTGCCTCGGCCACGGGCTCTGCCTCGGCCACGGGCTCTGCCTCGGCCACGGGCTCTGCCTCGGCCACGGGCTCTGCCTCGGCCACGGGCTCTGCCTCGGCCTCCGCGTCTACGGCAGGCTCTTCGGCAGCAGCCGGCTCTTCGGCTGGAGCTTCCTCAGCCTCTTCGGCCTCGGCGACGGTCGCCGACGGCTCCTCCGAGAAGACCTCCTCCGAGAGGGCGAGCGGCGGTGCGTCTTCCGCCCGCGGCTGGGCCGCCTCGCTGTCCTCAACGCGCTTCAGCGACAGGGAGAGGCGCCGGCGCTCGGCGTCCATCTCGATGATCTTCACCTGGACGGCCTGGCCCTGTGCGACGACCTCGCGCGGGTTCTCGACGTGGTGCTGCGCGAGCTCGGAGATGTGCACGAGGCCCTCGACGCCGGGAAGGATCTCGACGAAGGCGCCGAACGTGACGACCTTCGTCACCTTGCCGTCGACCACGTCGTTCAGCGAGTAGCCGTCCAGCACCTGCTGCCAGGGGTCGCTCTGCGTCTGCTTGAGCCCGAGCGAGATGCGCTGGCGGTCGCGGTCGATGTCCAGCACCTTGACCTTGACCTCCTGGCCGATCTCGAGCACCTCGGAGGGATGGTTCACGTGGCCCCACGAGAGCTCGGAGATGTGGATCAGCCCGTCCATGCCGTCGAGGTCGACGAAAGCGCCGAAGTCGACGATGTTGGAGATCGTCCCGTCGACGACGTCGCCGGGGCTGAGGCGGTCGAGAATGGCCTGGCGCATCTCCTTGCGCTCGTCCTCGAGCACGGCACGGCGCGAGAGCACGACGTTGTTGCGCGAGCGGTTGAGCTCGATCACCTTGCAGCGGAGCTCCTGGCCGAGGAACTCGTCGAGGTCCTGGACGCGGCGGATGTCGACGAGCGACGCCGGCAGGAAGCCGCGGACGCCGAGGTCGAGGATCAGCCCGCCCTTGACGACCTCGATCACGCGGCCGGTGATCGGCTCGCCGCTCTCGGCCTTGCGCTCGATCTCTTTCCAGGCGAGCTCGAAGCGGGCGCGCTTCTTCGAGAGGATCAGCCGGCCTTCGGCGTCCTCCTTCGTGAGCACGAGCGCGTCGATCTCGTCGCCGACACCGACCTCGTCGTCGGGGTTGATCGAGCGGCGGATCGAGAGCTCGGCGACCGGGATGACGCCTTCCGACTTGTAGCCGATGTCGACGAGCACCTCGTCCTTGTCCACCCGGACGACGGTGCCGTGGACGACTTCGCCCTCGGTGATCTCCGGGAAGGTCGCGTCGTAGTCGGGGACGAGCTCACCGTCCGGACCGGTGATCCAGACTCCAGGCTCGGCGGTATCCGCTTCGGTGTCGATGGTGTCGTTGGCCATGCGAAAAAGGCCGGTCAGTATAGCGTTGGAGCCGAAACGGGCACTCCGATAGCGGTAGTGCGGTAGAAGAGCACCCGTGCGGCTCACGCTCATCCGCAACGCGACGCTGCTCGTCGAGCTCGCCGGCAAGCGCCTGCTAGTCGATCCGGCCCTCGACGACGCCGGCTCACGGCCGCCGATCGAGAACACGCGCAACCCCGCACCGAACCCTCTGGTACCGCTGCCGATGCCCGCAGAGGACGTCGTACGCGATCTCGACGCCGTCGTCGTCACGCACCGCCACCGCGACCATCTCGACGGTCGCGGAGCCGAGCTGATCCCGCGCGACGTCCCGGTCTTCTGCCAGCCCGAGGACGAGGATGCGCTCCGCGAGCTCGGTCTCGACGCGCAGGCGGTCGTGGACGAGCGGCTGTGGGACGGCGTCCGCATCGTCCGCACGCCGGCTCGCCACGGCACGGGACCGATCGCCGAGCTGCTCGGCCCCGTCAGCGGCTTCGTCCTCGACGATCTCTACCTCGCCGGCGACACGGTCTGGTACGAGGGAGTCGCCGAGACGATCGAGCGCTGCCGACCACGCGTCGCCGTCGTCAACGCCGGCGGCGCCGAGTTCACGGAAGGCGGGCTCGATCGTCATGGGCGTCGACGACGTGCGCGAAGTGGCAGCGCGCGTGCCGATCGTCGTGGCCGTCCACATGGAGGCGATCAACCACTGCCATCTCACGCGCGACGCCCTGCGGCAAGCGGTGCCGGGCGTGCTCGTCCCGGAGGACGGCGAGACGATCGAGCTATAGGCGACGGTCAGGGCTTCGGCGTCGGCCTCCCCGTGAGCTCGAAGCGGGCAATCTGCGGATCGTGGTCCGACGCCTGATCGAAGAACTCGGCGTTGACGTGGACGCTGTCGTACTCGAACGGGAAGTGCGAGAAGAGGTTCTCGCTGACGACGATGTGATCGAGCGTCTGCGAGTTCCCGTCGAACACATACGAGTAGCGCTCGCCCTGCGGCAGCGACTCGATCAGCGTGTGGATGATCTCCCCCACCTTCGAGCGCGGTCAACGGCGCCGAGAACTCGAAGTCGTTCAGGTCGCCGAGCACGATGACGTTCGCGATAGGGATCGACGCGAGGAGGTCGTCGACGAAGTCCTTGACGACCTCGGCCTCGTCGGTTCGCTGCTCCTCGGTGACGAGCCTCGGCGGCTGGAAGCGGCCAAACAGCGGCTCGTCGCCGTTCTTCGACTTCCAGTGGTTGGCGATGACGAACAGCTTCTTGCCCTTGGCCCTGAACTCGCCGACCAGCGGCTTCCGTACTCCTTCCGGCGTCGACCACGCGGGGTCTGCAGGCGCGATACGGCCGGGGCTCGAAGAGAGCCGCGGCCCGGACGGGTGGTCGATCACCGTCGTGGCGATCATCGGGCCACCGCCGGGACGGTCGATGAACTCGACATCACGATCCGTGCGGAAGAGGAAGCCGACCCGGATGTTCCCGCCCGGAACACCCCCGTCCGCATCATCGACAGGGTCGATCTGGCGGTACTGGTAGAGCGGCCCGCCCGCCGCCTGGATTGCGGCGATGAGCACTCCCCAGGTCACCGAGGCGTCCGTGACCGCGTCGTTTACCTCGCCGTTCGAGTCCTGTACCTCCTCGACGCTGACGATGTCCGGTGAGCGAAGGTTGTCCACGAAGATGTCCGCCAGCGCGGCGATCTTCGCCGGAGGGTCGCCGGGATCGAGGTTCTCGACGTTGAACGTCGCGACCGCGATCTCCTGATCGGCCGGCAGCTCCGTCACTTCGCGAGTCAGGCCGCTCGCCACGCGGGTGGGCGCAGACGTGGCCAGCAGCTTGAAGTTGCCGAAGCTGTAGTCGAGCACGCCGACGATGGCGGCGGCGAAGTGGTCGCCCGTGTCCACCTGCGGAGTTGCCGCGAGCACGTCGTCGACGATCACGCGCTCGGGGTTGAAGTCGTTGGACCGGATCACGATGCCGCCGCGAGGCGTCCTCACGCTCGCCCCGGCGCCGTCGTCCGGCAGGACGCTGATCTCTCCAAAGTTGTTGGTCGGCCCCGAGGCAACGGCGTCGTTGAGCTGGAGCCGCATGCCCTCGAGGCTCTCGTAGAAGTCGATGCCGTCGAATGCCGGGTCGAAGACGCCGCCGGTCTCCACATTGCCGCCCGCGTCGTCCTCGATCACCATCGTCGGCGCTACGCGGCCGCCCGCGCCGACCACCTGCGGCCCGGGAAGCGGGTTGCCCGACGACAGCAGCGTGATCGCCGGTGACACGAGCTCGGTCGTCGTGAGGTTGGGCTGGGCAGAGCCGCCTGGACGGAACTCGGTGACAAGGCCGGTCACCTCGACCTCGTTGCCGGCAGCCACAGTCGGTGCGCTTCCCGTGAATACGAGGAGGCCCTCGGACGTCCTGACGTCGGCGTCGGGGCTCGGATCCTCGAAGTAGAAGCTGTTGCCGGCGACTGCCGTGACAATCCCTTCCGTCTCCACCGGCTTGCCGGCGAGTGGCGAGATGTGGGAGGCGCCCTGGATGTCGTGGATCGCCGCCGTTCCGACTACCCACACGCTCAGGGTGCACGAGCCGGACTGCGGCGTGGCGTCGTTGTTGGACGCGGTGACGACGACGGAGTACGCGCCCTGTGGCACGGCGGCGTCGACGTCGACGTTCGCCGTCGCCGTGCCTCCGGTGGAGGCGGCGGGAACGAAGCTGCCAAGGGTGATCGTCCCCGGAGCCGGCGAAGGCGTCACGCTCGTGATGGCCATGCTCGTGACCGTGCCGTCTGCATCCGTGGCGCTCACTGCGCGACTGGCCGGCGTGCCCTGCGGCGTGATCAGTCGAGGCCCGCAGGTGACGTTGACAGCAGCGTTGCCGAGCGCGTGCGAGCCGAGGTCGCCGAATGTGTCCTGGGCGAAGCCGTTCCACTCAACCGACGGATCGAAGGCGTCGCCACCGTTCGTGTCCCCCGCCTCGATCGTGCCCTTGCGCCGCAGCGTGTTGTCCTGCGTGCTCTCCAGGCCGGAGCCCCATTGGGCGCCCGGGTCGAAGCCGATCTGGCCGATGACGTCGACGATCGGGCCGCTCGGGCCGCCCTTTCGCAGCACGACGGCGTCGTTGCCGTTGAACCACCCGGCGCCGTTCGTCTGGTCGGCCTGGGCGAGAATTGTCGGGCTGGCCGTAGCCTGAGCGAGGACGTACACGTCTCCCGTAGCGAGAGCCGTGCCGTTGAGAGCGATCGTCAGCCCGGCGCTCGCCGAGCCGTTGAAGAACATCTGGACGGTGTAGCCGCCGGCGGCAAGGTTCACGGTCGCGCCGGTGCCGTTGTAGATCTCGAGCGCCTTGTTGTTGCTCGAGCCTTCGATGTACTCCGAGAAAAAGACGTCGGTCGGCGTTCCGCGCGCTACTCCCGCTCCGCCGAGCACCGTTACGACAAGCGCGATCGCCAGTAGTGCCTTGCGGCGTGACAACATCAGATCCCTCCTAGCTTGCGGCTTAGCCCGATTCAGCTTGACTTGCCCGAAACGGGCCAGTCCAAACTCGTCAGTCCTTGGCCTCGGCCCAGTTCTCGCCCACGCCCACGTCGACGGCGAGCGGCGGGTCGAGGTCGTAGGCGCCGCACATCTCGTCCTGGACGATCGTCCGCACGTCGCGCACCTCGGCCTCGGGCACCTCCAGCAGCAGCTCGTCGTGCACCTGGAGCACGAGGCGGGCTGAACGACCCTCGTCGCGAAGCCGGCGATCGATGCCGATCATCGCCACCTTGATGATGTCGGCGTTCGAGCCCTGCATGACGAAGTTCACGGCCAGCCGCTCGCCCAGCGCTCGGGTCTGGCGACTCGACGTCCGGATCTCGGGGACGGGCCGCCGCCGGCCGAGCAGGCTCGTCACGTAGCCGTCGACCGTCGCCTGCTCGATCGTGCGGGCGATGAAGTCCTGCACGTGCGGGAAGCGCGCGAGGTACGTGTCGATGTAGGTCTGCGCCTCGTCGCGCGGGATCTGGAGGTTCTGCGAGAGGCCGTGCGCGGAGATGCCGTAGACGATGCCGAAGTTGATCATCTTCGCGATCGCGCGCTCGTCCTTCGTCAGCGCGGACGGCTCCGTGCCGAGCACCTCGGCCGCCGTGGCCGCGTGGATGTCCTCACCCGCTGCGAACGCGTCCCTCAGCTTCGGCTCGCCGGAGACATGCGCCAGGATGCGCAGCTCGATCTGCGAGTAGTCGGCGGACAGCAGCCTGCTTCCTTCCTCGGCGACGAAGGCGGAGCGGATCTCGCGTCCCAGCTCCGTGCGGATGGGGATCGACTGGAGGTTGGGGTTGGACGTGGACAGGCGGCCGGTGGCGGCGACCGCCTGGTTGAACGTCGTGTGCAGCCGTCCGTCCTCGCCGAGCAGCTCGGGTAGCGGCCCGAGATACGTATTGACGAGCTTCGTCAGCTCTCGCCACTCCTCGATCACGGGCACGATCTCGTGCTCGTCGCGGATCGTCTGCAGGACGCGCGTGTCGGTGGAGTAGCCGGTCTTCCCCTTGCGCCCAGGCGTGAGCCCCAGCTGCTCGAAGAGCACGCGCGCGACCTGCTGGGTCGAACCGAGCATGAACTCCTCGCCCGCGAGCTCGTACGCGCGGCCTTCGAGCTCCTCGACGCGCTCGCGGAGCCGCGCCGTGATCTCGCCCATGCGGTAGGTGTCGATCTTGACGCCGGCGTCCTCCATCCGCGCCAGCACGCCGGTCAGGGGAAGCTCGGTGTTCTCGTACAGTGGGACGAGGTCGCGCTCGGCGAGGCGTGCACGCATGAGGGGCGCAAGGCGCAACGGGAGGGCCGCGCGGCGGACGAGCGCCTCCGTCTCCTCCTCGGCGGGCGGCGAGGGGTCGAGCGCGATCCCGTACTCGGCGGCGAGATCGGTGAGGTCGTACGCCGTCCGCCCGGGCTCGATGAGGTATGCCGCGAGGAGCGTGTCGTCGACCGCCGAGACCCGCAACGGCTTGGCGTCATGAGCAACGATCTCGCCCTCCCCAAGTGACAAGTTGTTACAAGGCGTCGACAGCACGACGACCCCACCGCCGTCCTCGGCCACGGCGCAGCGCTCGCTGTCGGCGGCGAGGCCGACACGACCCAGGACGCTGCCGAGCTCGCCCTCGCGCCAGGGCAGCTCTTCCCCGGCCACGACGGGCCGTTCGGCCGCGGGCAGCGCCTCGTCCAGCTGGTCGATCCGCTGCAAGAGCGCCCGGAACTCGAAGCGGCGGAACATCTCCTGCAGCTCGGAGCGGTCGGGCGGCGCCAGCACGAGCTCCCCCGGGTCGCAGTCGATGTCGAGATCCCGGCGCATCGTCGCCAGGACCTTCGACTCGCGTGCCTGGTCCGCGTGCTCGCGAAGCGACCTCGCGCGCGCGGGCGACAGCTCGTCGACGTGCTCGAGCACGCCCTCCACCGAGTCGAACTGCTGGATCAGCTGCGCCGCGGTCTTGTCGCCGATTCCGGGCACGCCCGCGATCGAGTCGGACGTGTCGCCCTTGAGGCCGATCAGGTCGGGAACCTTCTCCGGCGGCACTCCCAGGCGGGCGGTGACGCGCTCGGGCGTGTACACGTGAACGTCGGCCACGCCGCGCGGCGTCATCATCAGGCGGACGTTCTCGGTGACCAGCTGGAACGCGTCACGGTCGGTGGAGACGACGCACGTTGCGAGCCCTGCCTCGTCGGCACGAGTCGCAAGAGTGGCGATCACGTCGTCCGCCTCCCAGCCTTCGAACTCGAGGTTGCGGTAGCCAAAGGCCTCCACGATCGGCTTGAAATACGGCCACTGCTCGCGGAGCAGATCCGGCATGGGCCGGCGATCGGACTTGTACTCGCCCGAGATGGCCGTGCGGTGCACGGGCTTCGTGTCCCAGGCGACGGCGACACCGCGCGGGCGGTAGTCCGAGAGCAGCTTGACGAGCATGTTCGTGAAGCCGAGCAGCGCGTTCGTGGGGAAGCCGTCGCTCGTCACCAGCTCCTCGGGCAGCGCGAAAAAAGCGCGGTAGGCGAGGTTGTTGCCGTCGACGAGGAAGAGGTCCGCCTCGCGCGCGGGCGCGTCGTCGAGGTCGAGCTCCTCGCCGGTGATCGTCTTGGGGCTCACCCGGCCGAGTCTAGTCTGCGCCTGTGCGCATCCCGCTGCTCTCCGGCACCCGGCTGCTCGTCGTCGATGGGCCCGAGGATGCGGTCGTGCTGGTGCCCCCCGAGCCGGCGCCGCAGGCGATCGCGGACGTCGGCGCGGCGGTCCGCGACGCGGTGCGCTTTCCGCTCTCGGGATCGCCACTCGCCGGCATCGTGCCCAGGGGAGGACGGGCGACGATCGTCGCCGACGTGCCGTCGCTGCCCCTGCCGAGCGCTCCCGTCGATGCCAGGCGCGCGGCCATCGGTGCAGCCGTGCAGGAGCTACGAAACCTCGGCATTCCCGACGAGCGGCAGACGATTCTCGTCACGGCCGGGCTAGGGCGACGCCCCGGCCGCCGAGAGCTCGACAGGCTGTTCGCCCCGGCGTTCGCTCGGGCGTTCTACGGAAAGGTCGTCGTCCACGACGTCGAGGATCCGGAGCTGGTCGAGCTCGGGCTCCACGAGGGCGGGCCATTGCGCGTCGCGCGGGAGCTCGCGGAGGCGGACGTGGTGGTCAGCGTCAGCGCGGCCGAGACGGTCGTCAACGGCGGGCCGGGAGTGCTGCTCTCCTGTGGCGGGCCCGACGCCTTGCTGCACGAGGAGGCGCGGTCGTTGCTCGAGCCCAGCGGCTCCCCGGGCTGGCGGGCTGCGCTCGCGGTGGAGGAAGCGCTTGCTCAACGCGTGGCGCTGCTCGGCATCTCGCTCGCACTCGACCAGCCGAGGATCGCCGAGACCGCGTTCGGCTACCCGTACGACCGGCGGGCCGGCGAGCGCATCGCCGCCTCGCGGGTGGCGCAGCTCTTCCGGCTGCTGCCCGGCTTCGTCAGGCTGCGCATCATCCGCTCGCTGCCCGAGGCGATCACGGCCGCGGGCGTGTTCGCCGGGCCGCCATCGGTGGCCCACGCCGAGGCGCTGCTGCGGTCGATCGACCTGCGCGCGATCGAGCTCGATGCGCCTCTCGACGCGATCTGCCTCGGCATCCCTCGCACGACGCCGTACCTCCCGCGCGAACGGCCGAATCCTCTGCTGGCCGCCTACCTCGGACTGGGCCTTGCGCTCCGACTGTGGCGCGAGTCGCCGCCCGTGGTCGAAGGCGGCACGGCGATCTTGCTCCACCGCTTCCACCGCCGCTTCTCACATCCCACGCAGCAGCCGTACCGAGCGTTCTTCCACGCGACCCGAGGCGGGCTCGATCCGTCGGTCGTCGAGGAGGCGGAGCGAACGGCCGCCGCCGATCCGCACGCGCTGGACCGCTATCGCGCCGGCCGTGCGTGCCATCCGCTCTTGCCGTACGCCGACTGGGCGGCCGTGCGGGGGCAGACGGAGCGGCTCGGGACGGTGATCGTGGGCGGCTGCCGTGACGCGGCGGGGGCGCGGCACTTCGGCTTCGTACCCGCGCGCAACGCCGCCGCCGCACTGGCCCTCGCGGTCGGCAAGGCCGAGGGCCAGGCCACCCGAATCGGATTCCTCCTGGCGCCGCCCTACTCGCCCATCCGCGTCGGCGCAGGCTAGGCGATACCGAGGTACGCCTTCTTGACGTCCTCGTTGGCGGCGAGCTCCTTCGCCGTGCCCTCGAGCGCGACCTTGCCGGTCTCGAGGACGTAGCCGCGGTTCGCGACGTCGAGCGCCATGAGCGCGTTCTGCTCGACCAGCAGCACCGGCGTGCCCTCCTTGTTGATCTCGACGATCGTCTCGAAGATGCGGTCGACGAAGATCGGCGCGAGGCCCATGGAAGGTTCGTCGAGCATCAAGAGCTTCGGCCGGGCCATCATCGCGCGTCCGATCGCGCACATCTGCTGCTCGCCTCCCGAGAGCGTCCCCGCCTTCTGGTGGAGCGCTCCTTCAGCCGCGGGAAGAGCTCGAAGATGTGCTCCTTGTCGGCCGCGATCTCCGCGTGACCCGACCGCTGGAACGCGCCCATCTCGAGGTTCTCCTCCACCGACATGCGCGAGAAGAGCTTGCGGCCCTCGGGCGACTGCGAGATGCCGCGCTTGACGATCTTGTGTGCCGGCGCGTGCGTGATGTCCTCGCCCATGAAGCGGATGCTTCCGTTGCGCGGATGGTTGAGCCCGTTGATCGAGCGCAGCGTGGTCGACTTGCCCGCCCCGTTGGCGCCGATCAGCGTCACGATCTCGCCTTCGCGCACCTCGAGCGAGATCCCCTTCAGCGCCTCGATGGTGCCGTAGTACGTGTGGATCCCGTGCACCTCGAGAACCGTCTGCGGCGCGTTCGTCATACCGCCGCCGCCGCTCCGGTGCCGAGGTAGGCCTCGATCACGCGAGGATCGCTCTGCACTTCCTTCGGCGTCCCCTCGGCGATCTTCTCGCCGTAGTCGAGCACGGTCAGCCGCTCGGAGACGCCCATGACCACCTTCATGTCGTGCTCGATGAGCAGCACGGTGAGCCCCTCCTCGTCGCGGAGCTTGCGGATGAACGCGGTGAACTCCGCCGACTCCTGAGGGTTCATGCCAGCGGTGGGCTCGTCGAGCAGCAACAGCTTCGGCTGCGTCGCGAGGGCGCGCGCGACCTCGAGCCGGCGCTGGTCGCCGTACGAGAGGTTGCGTGCGTAGTCGTCCTCGACACCCTCGAGCGAGCAGTACGCGAGCAGCTCGTGCGCGCGCTCGCGCGCACCCCGTTCTCTCGCGGCGCACGCGGGGCAAGCCGAAGATGCTGCCGATGATGCCGCCCTTGAGCCGGCAATGCATCCCGACGAGGATGTTCTCGAGCGCGGTCATCTCCTGGAACAGCCGGATGTTCTGGAACGTGCGGCCGATCCCCCGCTCGGTCACGTAGTGCGGCGGCCGGTCCGTGATGTCCTCGCCGGCGAACTCGACGACGCCCGACGTCACCTTGTAGACGCCGGTGATCATGTTGAAGAACGTCGTCTTGCCGGCGCCGTTCGGGCCGATGAGGCTGACGATCGAGCCCTGGGGGATCGTGAAGTCGACGTCGTTCACGGCGACGAGGCCGCCGAACTCCTTCCGAACAGCGCGTCGTCTGGAGGAGCAGCTCGGCCATCAGCGCTGCACATCCACGAGCGGTTCGTCGTGCACGCCTTCCTCGAACTCCACCTTGCGGCGAGCCTCGGGGAAGAGCCCGTACGGCCGCACGAGCATGACGACGACGAGGATGATCCCGTAGATCCCGAACGACACCGCGGGTACGTCGACGCAGCCGTCGGAGATCACCTTGCCGGCCTCCTGTCCGCCTCCGCAGCGGAGCAGGTTGTCGTTCAGCCAACCCCCCATCTCCGCGAGCCCCTGAGTGTTGAGGAACGCAAGGAAGGACGCGCCCGCGATCACCCCCCACACGTTGCCCATACCGCCGAGGATGACCATGCAGAGGATGAAGACCGAGACGTTGAAGTTGAACGTGTCGGGAAACACGGCCGTCTGGAACGACCCGAACCAGGCGCCGGCCACGCCCCCGAAGAACGCGCCGGAGGCGTACGACCACGTCTTCGTCCTCATGAGCGGGATGCCCATGGCTGCCGCCGCGGTCTCGTCCTCGCGGATCGCGATCCACGCGCGTCCGAGCCTGGAGTCGCGCAGGCGAATCGAGCAGAAGAGCGTGACGAGCACGAGTCCGAGGGCGCCCCAGTACATGAGGTCGACGAACCCGCCCACGAACACGTCGGGCTTCGCCTCGAACCACCCTTGAGCCGTGAGGAAGTTCGACGGCAGGCCGATCGTGTCGTGGAGCCACGATCCGAAGCCCGGCGAGTCGATGGGGTTGATGCCCGGCGGGCCGTTCGTGAGGTTGAAGCCGAGCTGAAGCTCGTCGCCGTTGCGTGCGACCTGGGCAACCATCTCCCCGAAGCCGAGCGTGACGATCGCGAGGTAGTCGCCGCGCAGGCGCAGCGTGGGAAACCCGATGAGCACGCCCGCGATCGCCGTGATCGCCGCCGCGATGAGGAGGACGGCCCAGATCGAGATGTGGATGCCGCCCACACCCGGGAACACGCCGACGGCGCCGATGTTGATGTCGATCGACGGTAGGCCGGTGGCGAAGTCAGGACGAGCGAAGTGAGGCGACGCGAACCAGGCCGCGCTGTAGGCCCCGATGGCGAAGAACGCGACGTAGCCGAGATCCAGCAGTCCCGCGTAGCCGACGACCATGTTCAGGCCGAGCGCCATCATCACGTATACGGCCATGATCACCATCGTGTCCATCGTGGGGACGTTGGTGAAGATCGGCACGCTGCCGGGCCAGAGCCAGTCCTTCGCGATCAGGATCGGGTAGGCGATCGCGATCGTCAGCGCGGTGACCGGCACGACGAACTGCCGGAGCCGCGGCGGTAGGACGTACAGCGCGTAGATGATTGCGAGCAGCACCACGAGCGTCAGGCTCGGTTGCGTGCCGCCCGCCCAGACGATCAGCAGCGCAAGTCCGACGCCCGCTGCCAGTGGTAGGCCCCTGATCCACCGCGGTTGACGCTGCCAGCGCCGATGAGCGTCGCGGACCCCGGCCGACTCCAGCAGCGCGCCAGAACGCCCGGTAGAGCGGCTTGCCGAGCAGGAGCAGAGCGATGAACGCCACGAGCAGGTAGAGCTCGTCACCGGCCTTGAAGGCCCGGCCGGCCCAGGCGGGGACCAGGAGCACGAGGATGAAAACCAGGAGCGCAGCCACGCTGCGCGCCCACTGCGGTACCGCTCGCCAAGCGCTCGCCAGCGATTCCCCCACCTAGCCCCCTTCGGGCGTCTGCTCGCCCAGTAGCCCCTGCGGGCGGAAGACGAGGATGAGGATGAGGATCCCGAACACGATCGACGTCGTCCATGCCGGCCCCGGCGCATGCCAGGAAAGCCCCTCGTTGAACGCCTGGAGCAGGCCGATGAGGATGGCGCCGAGCACGGCGCCAGGCAGGTTGCCGATGCCGCCGAGCACGGCAGCCGTGAACGCGATCAGGCCGAGCGTGAACCCGTTGTCGAAGCGAACGGTCGTGTAGTAGAAGGCGAAGATCACGCCCGCAGCGCCGGCCAGCCCGCCGGCGATGAGGAACGTGAACGAGATCGTGCGGTTGACGTCGATGCCCATCATCGCGGCCGCATCCTTGTCCTGTGCCGTCGCCCGCATCGCCTTGCCCTGCCGCGTGTACTGCACGAGCCACATGAGCGCCAGCAACACCGGCACGGTGACGAGGACTACGAACAGCCGGTCCCACGTGTACACGACGCCACCGATCGAGAACACCTCGCCGGTCGGCAAGGTCTGGTCGACGGAGACGGTCTCCGTGCCCTGCCAGACGATGGCGACGTTCTGGAGGATGAACGACATGCCGATGGCGGTGATCAGAGGCGCGAGCCGCGGCGCGTTCCGTAACGGCTTGTACGCGATGCGTTCCACCGTGACGTTGATCAGGCCACAGCCGAGCATCGCCACCGCCAGGGCGACGAGGATCGCCGGCAGCACCGAGCCGACCGACGAGGTCTCGGTCAGCCCGAACTCTCCGATGAGCACCGCAGCCATCATCGCGCCGAGCATGAAGACGTCGCCGTGCGCGAAGTTGATCAGCTCGAGGATGCCGTAGACGAGCGTGTAGCCGAGCGCGACGAGCGCGTAGAGCGCTCCGTTCGTGACGCCGATGAGGAACACGCGGAAGAACTGCTCCGGTGCCTGGATGGCGTTGACGACGAGCCAGGCGACGACGAGCCCGACGAGAGTCAAGCCGATCACGGGCGCGACGTACTCGGAGGGCCGCCGCCGATGTACTACACGCTCTGCGTACGCGTCCGTCGCCATCCCCGATCCTCCTCGCAAAGACTGAGGGAGGACTCTATAGCCCTCCCTCAGCCCAAGCCATCGTTACTGCCGTGCTAGCAACTGGCCTTCACGCGGACGTAGCGAGTAGAACTTGCCCGACGTTCCGCGGAGCCTGTCGAAGCTGATCGTCTTGAACGGGCAGATGTTGCCGTTCCTGTCGAACCGGAACGTGCCCATGATGCCGCCCATCGACGTTCGACTTCATCATGTTCCTGACGACGGAGATTCGCGAGCCGTTCGAGTTCCCGATCGCCTTCAGCATGATGTCCGCCGTCTGCGCGGCGTAGACCGCGTACGGGTCGACGACAGAGCCGACCCTGGTACTTCGCGAAGGCCCTCAGGAACGCCTTCCCCTTCGCACCCAGCAGCGAGAGCGGCACACCTGCGTAGGAGATGTACATCCCCTGCGCGGCCGCACCGGCTGCCTGCGGTCGCCGAGTACGGCGTGAAGCCGTCCGGTGCCGGCGAGCGTGACGCCCCTGCCGAGCACGGCGCCGACGTCCTTGATCAGCTTGACGCCGTTGTTGCAGACGATGCCTGCGAGGTACACGGCGTTGGCACCCGTAGCCTTGATGCGCTCACCGATCGCCTCGTAGCTCGCGGCCTTGGCGTCCCAGGGCTCGAAGCCCGTCGACGTTCATGTCGAGCTTGTTCGCCCTCGACCGGAACGCGTTGGCGACACCCTTCCCGAACGTCTGGTTGTCGTGGAGGATGTAGACCTTCGTCTTCTTGAGCTTCTTCAGCAGGTCCGCGGCGAACGGGCCCTGGTAGTCGTCGGACGTCGCTACACGGGCGTAGTTGCGGATCTTCGTCGGGTAGTAGATGTTCGGCTCACCCGGGTCGTTCCACGGCGCGTCGTGGGTCAGCCCCACGGCAGTGTTCGCCGAGCTGATCATCGCCACCGGGCCGCCCGGCGCACGGTTCAAGATCGGGATCTCGAGCTTCGCGCAACCCGGAGTTGAACGTCCCCAGCACGCCGAGCACCGACCTGTCGTTGGCGTACGCGCGGGCGTTCGCCGTGCACTTCTCGGTCGCCCAACCTCCCTGCTGTGCGGTCGCGTCGTCGCACGACTGATAGCCGACGCGGAACGTCCCCGCCCTGAACTTGTACGTCCTCTCCAGCACGTACTGGATGGCCTTCACCATCGACAGCGGCTGGGCACGCCCGGCGCCCTGGAGGGGCAGGTCGGACGCGATGAGATATTGCGGCTTGCCTGCGCCCTTGTAGAAGATCGGGCCGCAGGACGACGACGGCAGCCTTTCCGCCGCAGTGGGGCCGGCGCTCTTGCCGGATGCGGCTCCGGCGACCGACAGCCCGACGGCTGCAACGGCGATCGAAACGATCGCCAAAAGTGGCTTCTTCCTCAACAGACCCTCCTCCTTTTGTGCTCGATGCCCTTCTCGATGCAAGCGCGAAGTATCCGCCTTCTCCGCGCGTTCTGCAACTACAGACGTCGCCGTGGGCGGCATGGTTTGTAAACCCGCCTCCCTCTATCCTGAGTCACGCACGCCGAAGTGGCGGAACTGGCAGACGCGCCGGACTCAAAATCCGGTGCCCGAAAGGGCGTGTGGGTTCGAGTCCCACCTTCGGCATCAGGCCATGGTCGACCGCGCATCCGCCGCCGAAGGCGGGCTTTGCCCGCCGGGAGGCTCACCGCGTGCGGCCTTGGCACAAACGCGAAGAAGGGGGTCCATGGGGGAAACATGGTTTCCCCCATCTGGATTAGCGGGCGAGCAGGCCGACCACGGAGAGCGGGCGATAGCTCGCGTGCTCGCGCAGCAGTCGCGAGAGCTCGGCCGGCTCCAGCCACCTCGGGTCGGTGGATCTCTCGCCGAGCGCCCAGTGCTCGAGCTGGTCGGCGAACTGCTCGGAGGGTGGAATGAAACGGCGCATTCGACCAGCCCGTCCGAACGAAGGCCGACCGGAACGCCCGCCGCCCGCGCTCGTCGAGCGCGAGATCGAACACGACGTGGCCGAGCTCGTGCACGATCACCTCCCGGGTGGCCGAGACGGCCATGCCGACCGACGCGCGGTCTCCGTGCAACCTCCTCGCACGCGTCGACGCTGAGGCACGCCTCCGAGCCGCCCACGACGTCCACCGCGCCGTCGAGCTGGGCAAGCAGCGCTCGCAGCTGCGCGGGCGTCCGCCGGACGGCGTCGAGGAAGAACTCACGCTCTGCCCGGTTCGACCGAGTGGAACGTCCAGCTGCGCCGTAGGAATGCCGCGGGGGTGGAACGCGTCTTCAGGCGGACGCCGAACCGACTGCCGCCGACGTGGTACGCACGGTCGTACGCGAGTGACGTATTGAGGCCGAAGGCGACGAGGCGAGCACCGCGGAATCCCGTGGCCACGGCGAGCGGATAGGCGACCGTGACCTCCCTCCCCTCACGGACGTCGTAGAGGTTCGGATAGCCGTATCCCGGGGGGAGGACGACCTGGACCCAGAGCTGCTGGCGCGGGTCGAGAGATCCCCGCGGCCAGCGGACGGCGCGGTCGAAGCGCGCCGTGGCATCCCCCGTCACGCCCACGACGAGCATCCCGTTGGGGGTGCGGGCAGCCGAGAACGTGCGCGCTCGCGGGTCGAGCACGAGCGCGGCGGCCGGGAAGAAGACCGAGAGGTTCTGGGTGGCGCTCCAGCCCTCGCGCCAGAGCGCGAAGCGGATCGCGGCACGCCCGCCCAGCGATTGGTACAGCTCACGCGGGTCGACGCTGCCCCCTCCCTCGAAGAAGCGCTCGCAGACCTCGCAGGCGGGCTGCGCGTCGAGCACGTCCGGGGGCTGGTCGTAGCGATCCGTCTTCGCCATGCGCGAGACGACATGCCCTGCGAGGACATCGTCCCGCAGAGGCGCCAGCCCGAGGCTCGCGCGCACGACATTGACCTGAGCGAGCAGAGACGGCGTCGCGGCGCGCGACGGCGCGCTCTCACCACAGGCGAACACGGCCACGACGGCCGCCGCCACTGCCACGACGTGTCCCCCGCGAAGCGTCACCGATGCAGCCCTGAGTATGCGCGCTCGCTAGCGTCTCCGCCAATGCCCGAGTACGGCTGCCGCTCGATGACCGATCCTCTCCGCCGCGTGCTCGTCCGGCGTCCCAGCGTCGCCGCCTGCGCGTTGTGGGAGGGCTACGGCTGGAGAGCGGAGCCCGACCCCGTAGCGCTTGTGCGCGAACACGAGCGGTTCTGCTCGCTCCTCGAGGGCGCGGGAGCCGAGGTCGTGCTCGCGGAGCCGCTGGACAGCGATCCCGACGCGATCTACGCCTTCGATCCCGGGATCGTGACGGAGCGTGGCGCCGTGCTGCTGCGACCGGGGAAGGAGGGCCGGCGTCAGGAGCCGAGCAGGGTCGCGCAAGACCTCGAGGCCGCGGGCGTCCCCGTCGCCGGTGCAGTCGAAGGACCGGCCGTGGCCGAGGGCGGCGACCTCATCCGGCTCGACGAACGGACCCTCCTCGCCGGCCGCGGCTACCGGACGAGCACGGACGGCATCCAGGCCGTCTCGAGCCTGCTCCCCGGCGCCGAGGTGCACGTCTTCGACCTTCCGCATTGGCACGGCGAGAGCGAGGTCATGCATCTGCTTTCGCTGCTCTCGCCGCTCGACGCCGATCTCGTCGTTGCCTATCCACCGCTCTTGCCCGTGGCGCTGGCGCAGCTACTGGCCGCGCGCGGCATCGAGATCGTGGCGGTGCCGGACGAGGAGTTCCCGACCATGGGCACGAACGTGCTGGCGCTCGCCCCGCGCGTGGCCCTGGCGCTCGACGGCAATCCCGTGACGCGGTCGAGGCTCGAGGCAGCCGGCGTCGCGGTGCTCGTGTACGAGGGCAGCGAGCTGTCGGTCAAGGGCGACGGCGGGCCGACATGCCTGACCATGCCCCTTCTGCGCGGCTAGGCGCGCAGCTCTGCCAGCGGGAACGAGCGGTGCGCCCGCGGCGGCACGAGGAAGTTCTGGCGATGCGTCGTCTGGAGAACGGCGTTGAAGCCCTGCCCGCGGGAGCGCGGCTCGAACGGCAGCACCGTCCCGTCGGGCAGGATGCCGTCCATCGCCAGCCGGTTGCGCCTGAAGTCGTCGCTCGAGGGGTTGAAGACGACGAAGTGCAGGCCGGCGGCGGGCTCGCGGACGAAGCGGTCGCGCTCGGGATGCGCCGTCCAGAAGAACGGGTTGTCGAGCGTGTTGAAGTCGGCGCGGTGCGGGATCGCCGTGCCCTTCTTGTAGAGCGTCCCGTCGGGCCCGTTCAGGTCCTCCGTGAGCCTCGAGGACTGCTGGATGGCGCCGCTGTGGCCGATCCGCCGCGTGGCCTCGTAGTCGGCCGAGACGTCGGCCTGCGTCTGGATGTCGTCCGTGCCCTGCGCAACCGTGAGCGTCTGCACCGGGACGTCGAGGCCGGGCCGGAACGTCGTGTCCACGCGCTCGCGATGGTCGAAGTTGAGGTACCAGGCCTCGAGATCCTCGAACAAGTGAGACACGTGCATGTTCGTTCCGTGCTGGAAGTACTTGCTGGCGCGGAGGTCGACGTAGCCGAGCGTCTCGAAGTTGGCGATCTTCGCCGGGCCGAGGCCGGCCTTCTGGGTGGACGTGAAGCCGAGGAAGAGCTCCGCGGTCTCGGGGATGAGATCCGCGCCCGGGACGCCGGCGGCCATCGCCATCTGCTTGGGCAGGCTCCGCGAGCCGTCGAAGCCGCCGCCGGCGAACCCCTTGCGAATGCTCGTCACGCGGAACATCCCGTCCAGCTCCTCGAACAGCGCGTTCGCGCCGTCGGCGATCGAGTCCAGCGAGTCGGCGCGCAAGAGCACGGCGAGGTCGTTCTCCTCGAGCACGGTCTCCGGCGGGTCGCTGGGGAAGCGAACGGCGTTCTCCAGCGCTCGCACCGTCTTCCCGGCCGCGGCCGACGCGCGCGTGTCGATCGGCAGATGCGCGCCCGCCTGGCCGGGCATGTACCGCCGGAAGTACGGCAACCCCCAGGCCACCGTCACGCCCAGGCCCGCGGGAGAGGCCTCGTAGCGTTCGTCCAGGGAGCGCAACGCGGCCTCGAGCTCCGCCTGTGCCTCCTGGAGGTCGGCGGCGCGCTCGCCCGTGCGCAGCGTGGCGGTCACCACCTGGTGGTGGAGCGGCGGCACGACCACCTCGACCTTGTTGTCCACTACGACTGACAACCCGTCGAGCAGGTGCTGCTCCGGGCCGAGAGCCGTAACGCTGCTGCGCTGAGGCGACTCCGCCAACTCGTCGACGAGCCTGTAGATGCCGGCCGAGGCCAGCGCGCCTACGGCCGCCGTCCCCAGCAGCCTTCGTCGAGTCAGTCGCAAGGGGATCTCAAGCAGTCGGCTGGAGCAAGACGAGACCCTTGGTCATCCGGTCGAGGTTTTCGACGACCCGCCGGTACGAGTAGGGCGAAGCGACGTGCTGTGAAGCCGTGTAGAGGGATCCGTCGTGCTTCCAGGCGTACAGGACGTGCCACTCGTCGATGCCCTGGTTGGCCGTGTACACCGTGGCGGTGATGTCGCCCAGGCGTCGCTTCTCGGGCTGCGGATCGGAGAAGCACGGGATGGGCTTGCGGATGGTCGTGCCCTTGACCGTGTGCGTGCTCTCGCACTTCGGGATCGCCGTCTGGCCCGGGTAGCCACGGAAATTCACATGCACCTCCCGCGATACGCCCGCGTCCTGGTCGAGCCAGAGGAAGCTCACGAGGTACGACTTGTCGGTGTCCACCCACCGGCCGTTCTTGTAGCGCCCGTCCATCTTCGCGTCCACCTCCGGCGGCATCCACCTGGGGCAGTACACGGGAGCGCCGACGTCGTCCGCGAGGCGCTGCCAGCCCGCCTTCCACGCCTTGGGGCAGGGCGCCGTCGAGGCCGCGGACGGGGCCGGCGAGCCTCCAGGGGAGGCGCTGTAGTCGCCGTCTCCGCAGCCTGCCACGACGACGGCAACGGCCGCAATGAATGCCACGTACTTCACGAAGGCAAAGGGTAGCGACGCGCCGCTCGTTACTCGATGCGTGACACGAGCACGGCGTCCACCCCCGCCCGCTCGAGGGCGATCAGCTCCTCCTCCGTCACGAAGTCGAGCTCTGCGGCGACGAGCTTGCCTGCCGGCACGTCGGGGAGCAGCTCGAGAATCCGATCGACGGCATCGTCCTCGTCGTCGGCTGCTCGCGGCGACAGCAACACGATCTCCGGATCGATGCGCGCGAGCACGGCTTCCAGCTCTTCCTCGTCGTGGACGTCCACGACGCACTCGAGGCCAAGATCGCGAGCGGCGGCGTCGCGCTGCTCGAGATCGTCGCCTTCCGTCTCCGCGACGAGCAGCCAGGCGTCGGCACCGGACGCGCCTGCCTCCTGTGGGCTACCGCCCGCGACGAGGATCGGCAGCACGGTCGCGGCCCGAACGTCGTGGAGGACGCCGTCGGTCGCAACTCCTTCCGCGCCGGAGGCCTCCGCGGCCGCAGCCTCGGCAGCGCCGTTGACGCGAACGAGGGTCGAGATCGCCTCCCCCTCGGAGATCGCCTCGCTCAGGCGGCGCCGGGTGTGCACACGAGAAGCGTAAACAGCCGGGCTCCGATCAGCGGCCGATCGGGTGCCACACGGTCTTCAGCTCGACGACGGCGGCGATGTCCCACAGGCTCTCCCCGTCCGCAGTGCCCCGCACGACGCGCTTGACGTTCTCCGCCGCCGAGCGCTCGAGCTCGGCGACGTCGCCGTTGGCGCCGGTGACGTCGATCGCGTTGACGTCCATGTGGGACGCCAGCCACGGCGCGAGCTCCGCCTGCTGGCCGGTGAGGATGTTGACGACCCCCGCCGGGAAATCGGAGGTGGCGAGCACTTCGGCGAGCTCGATTGCGGCGACAGGGTGGCGCTCGGAGGCCACGGCCACGACGGTGTTGCCGGCGACCAGGGCCGGCGCGATGCGCGTGACGATCCCTTGCAGCGGCGGCTCGTCGGGACAGAGGATCCCGACCACTCCCGTGGGCTCGGGCACGGTGAAGTTGAAGTACGGGCCGGCGACCGGGTTCGCGGAGCCGAGCGCCTGGGCGAGCTTGTCGGCCCAGCCGGCGTACCAGACGAGACGGTCCACGGCGGCGTCCACCTCTTCGGTGCCTGTGGCGGCTGCGGCGAGGTCGGCGCGACGCGCTTCCATCATCTCCGCCGCGCGGTAGACGATCTGGCCGCGGTTGTAGGCGGTGCGACCGGCCCAGCCGGGGAACGCCTGGCGTGCGACTCGGACGGCGTCGCGAAGGTCCTTGCGCGACGCGCGGGCGATGTTATGCCCCTCGGCCTCGTACGAGCGGCCCGACTCGGAGCGCGGAAACTCGCCGCCGATGTAGAGCTTGTACGTCTTCTTGACGGGCAGTCTGGCCATGTGCGTTTAGGACACCGCGTAGGTGCCCGAAGCCTCCTCCCCGCTGCGATCGTATTCTCGAACCACGCGCGCGTGGGTTACGCCATTGCGCCAAGTCTGTGTCATTCGAACTCCAGGTACGGCTCGAGCCCGTGCAGGCCGCCTTCCCGGCCGAACCCCGACTCCTTGTAGCCGCCGAACGGCGACGCGGGATCGAAGCGGTTGTACGTGTTCGCCCAGATGACCCCCGCCCGCAGCCGCTCCGCCATCCACAGGATGCGCGAGCCCTTGTCGGTCCACACCCCCGCCGAGAGCCCGTACGGCGTGTTGTTTGCCTTCTCGACCGCCTCATCGGGCGTGCGAAACGTCAGCACGGACAGCACCGGCCCGAAGATCTCCTCCTGGGCGATGCGATAGCTCTGCGCAACCTCCGTGAACACGGCCGGCGCGAACCAGTAGCCGCGCTCCGGCAGCCGGCAAGGCGGCTGATAGATCTCGGCGCCCTCCTCCTCCCCGGCGCGCACGAGCTCCTGGATCTTCTCGAGCTGCTGCCGCGAGTTGATGGCGCCGATGTCGGTGTTCTTGTCCAGCGGATCGCCGACGCGCAGCGTGCCCATGCGCCGCTTCAGCTTGCGGATGACGTCCTCGTACACCGACTCCTGGACGAGCAGGCGGGAGCCGGCGCAGCAGACGTGCCCCTGGTTGAAGTAGATGCCGTTGACGATCCCCTCGACCGACTGATCGAGCGGCGCGTCGTCGAAGATCACGTTCGCCGCCTTGCCGCCGAGCTCGAGCGTGAGCTTCTTGTCGGTGCCGGCGACCTCGCGCCGAATCGCCTTGCCCACCTCGGTGGAGCCGGTGAACGCGATCTTGTCGACGTCGGCGGTCACCAGCTCGGCGCCCGCCCTGCCGTCGCCCGTGACGATGTTGACAACGCCGGGTGGCAGCTCGGCCTGCCGCAGGACGTCGCAGAACAGGAGCGCCGTGAGCGGGGTCGTCTCGGCCGGCTTCAACACGACGGTGTTGCCGGTGGCGAGGGCGGGCGCGATCTTCCACGAGAGCATCAGCAGCGGGAAGTTCCAGGGGATGATCTGGCCTGCGACTCCCAGCGGCCGCGGCCGCCGGTTGGGGAAGGCGTACTCGAGCTTGTCGGCCCAGCCCGCGTAGTAGAAGAAGTGCGCGGCCGCGAGCGGCAGGTCGACGTCGCGTGACTCGCGAATCGGCTTGCCGCCGTTCAGCGACTCGAGCACAGCGAACTCACGGGCCCGCTCCTGGAGGATGCGCGCGATGCGGAACAGGTACTTGGCGCGCTCGGCGCCCGGCATCTCGGACCACCCGTTGTCGAAGGCCTCGCGTGCCGCGCTGACAGCGAGACGCACATCCTCGGGCCCGGCCTGCGCGACCTCTGCAAGCGGCTCCTCGGTCGCCGGGCTGATCGTCGCGTACCACTCGCCCGAGCGAGGCTCCACCCATTCGCCGCCGATGAACAGCCCGTAGCGCTCGGCGATGGAGACGATGTCGCGCGCCTCCGGTGCCGAGGCGTACTCCCAGGTGGAGGGAACGGGAGCGGCGCTCTGTTTCTTCTCTAGCTCAGTCAACGGTGAAGTAGTCCGGGCTTTGGTAGCGGCCGGTCCTTTCCTTCCGCACCTGCATGAGCACGTCGTTGAGCAGCGTCGAGGCGCCGAGGCGATAGAGGTCGGGCGTCAGCCAGTCGGGGCCGAGTGTCTCGTAGAGCTGCACGAGGTACTGCACGGCCTGCTTCGACTGGCGGATGCCGCCTGCGGGCTTCATGCCGATCTTCCGGCCGGTCTCGTCGTAGACGTCGCGAATGGCCTCGAGCATCACGAGCGTCACGGGCAGCGTCGCCGCCTGCGGCAACTTGCCGGTGGACGTCTTGATGAAGTCGGCGCCGGCCGCGATGGCGAGGATCGAGGCGCGACGCACGTTGTCGTACGTGCCGAGCTCGCCGACCTCGAGGATCACCTTGAGGTGCGCGTCGCCGCAAGCCTCCTTCACGCGCACGATCTCGTCGTAGACCTTCGCGAAACGGCCCGAGAGAAACGCCCCGCGGTCGATCACCATGTCGACCTCGTCGGCGCCCATGGCCACGACCTCCTCGGTCTCCGCCACCTTGATGTCCGTCGGCGACTGGCCCGAGGGAAACGCGGTGGCCACTGACGCCACCTTCACACCCGTGCCCTGCAGCCGCTCGACGGCGGACGGTACGAGGTTCGGGTAGACGCAGACGGCGGCCACCGACGGAATCGTCGGATCGGAGGGGTCGGGTCGCACGGCCTTTGAGCAGATGGCAGCCACTTTCCCTGGCGTGTCCTGCCCCTCCAGCGTCGTCAGATCCATCATGCGGATCGCGAGCTCGAGTGCGAAGAGCTTGGACTCGCGCTTGATCGAGCGGCCGGCAAGCGATGCCGCGCGCTCCTCCACGGCCACCTGGTCTACGGAGCCGATGCGCGGCAGGCGCGGCTCGAGCGGGAGCTCGAAGCCCGACAGGACGGGCGCCCTGGCCATGGGCGGAGTGTAGTCCCCGTCGGCCGATCGGCGGCTCGCCGCCTCGCGTCGTATGCTCCGCACCACCAGCTACGCAAGGACGGGAGGATCACGTGAGAAACGCAGTCATCCTGCTCGCATGCCTGCTCGGCGTCGTCGTTATGGCGGGCTGCGGTGGAGGAGGCGGAGGTAACGGCGGGGCCTTGTCCAAGGAGGACTACGAAGCGGCGATGCAGTCGCTCCAGGCAGACCTCGAAGCGTCTGCCACCGAGCTTCAGGACGCTTTCTCCGACACGACCGACATCGACGCCATGAGCGACGGTCTCAGCCAGACGGCGGACCTGATGTCCGAAGCGTCACAGAACCTCGACGAGATCGAGCCGCCAGAAGACGTCGCGGATGCGCACCAGGCGATGATCGACCAGTCGGCTGCGGCTGCCGACAAGCTCAGCGAGTTCGCCGACACGGTCGCGAACGCGTCGTTGGCCGACCTTCAAGACACGCTCGCGGAGTTCCAGGACTTCGAGGAGTTCGCTGCCCTGGAAGAGGCTGTCCAGGACATCGAGGCCGCCGGCTACAACATCGGCGGGAGCGGCTCGAGTCCCTAGCGGCTAGGAGGGTTTGGCGGAACGGTGCTCGTCGCCGGGGCGCGCTGGAGGTTGTGATGCAAGGACGCAGGGAGCCCGCGTACTAGTGAGTACGTGGGCGACTGAGGACGCCGCAGCGCGGCCTCCAGCGTGATTCCGGCGGCACAGCCACTGTTTCGCCAAGCCCTCCTAGAGCCCGAGCCGTTCGAGCATGGCGTCGTCGCGGCGCCAGTGGGGGCGAACCTTGACCTGCAGGTCGAGGAAGATGCCCCTGCCCAGGAGCGCCTCGATCTCGGGCCGCGCCCGGGTTCCGATCTCACGCACGACACGGCCTCCCTTGCCGACCACGATCTGCTTCTGCGACTCCGTCTCCACGTAGATCGAGGCGCGGACTGTCCGGTCTTCGACCGCCTCCACCTCCACGGACACCGCGTGCGGCACTTCCTCCCGGGTGAGCGCGAGCGCCTTCTCGCGCACGAGCTCGGCGATCTGAGCCTCGAGTGGCAGGTCCGTGCGCGTGTCCGGCGGAAAGTAGGCGGGGCCTTCGGGCAGCAGCTCGACAAGCTCCTCGCGTAGCTCGTCGATGCCGTCTCCCGTCTTCGCGCTGACCGGATGGAGCGCGAGGAAGTTGCCGAGCTCGGCGCCGGTCGCCATCTGGCTGGCGACATGGCCGGGCTTCAGGCGGTCGATCTTGTTGACCGCGATCACGACAGGCACGTTCAGGCCGAAGACCCTCTCGGCGATGAAGCGGTCGCCCGCGCCGATGCGCTCGCGGCAGTCGAGCACGAGCAGGACGGCGTCGACGTCGTCGAAGGAGCGGTCGACCGTGCGCTGCATGCGCTCGGTGAGGGCGTCTAGCGGCCGCTGGAATCCGGGCATGTCGACGAGCACGAGCTGGTAGTCGTCGCCGTTGGCGATGCCGAAGATCCGTCGGCGGGTGGTCTGCGGCTTGTCGGAGACGATCGCCACCTTGGCGCCGCAAAGCGCGTTGACGAGGCTTGACTTGCCGACGTTGGGCCGGCCGGCGACGGCGACGAAGCCGCTCTTCACGGCCTTCTTGGGCGTGTCCTCAGCAGCTGTCCTTTGGGAGCGCCCCACCTCCCCGTCCCATGGCGCGAGCCTAACGAGACAACATGCGCCCATGGGTGACGCGTCTGCGCCGACTTCGTCACAGCTCGAACGTGTCGGGCAGCAGCTCGGCCGGAGTCGTCGCCACGACCTCGCCGCCTGCCCGCGCATAGACGACACGCTCGATGCCCATCTCCACGAGCCACTGCCGGCAGCCCCCGCACGGAGACGCCGTGATCGCGATCGCCTCCAGATCGCCCGGCCGGCTGCCCCCGGTGACGGCTGCCGTCAGCGCCGACTTCTCCGCGCATACGCCGAGCGGGTACGCGGCGTTCTCGACGTTGACGCCGAGGAAGACGCTGCCGTCCCGCGCACGCGCGGCCGCGCCCACGAGGAAGCGCGAGTACGGCGCGTACGCCTGCGCCGACACGGCCACGGCCTGCTCGTAGAGCTCGCGGTCGGCGGCGGTGACGTCCAGCTCGGTCAATCGAAGAAGAGCTGGAAGACGACGAGCGTGACGAGGGCGCCGAGCAACCCACCGTAGGCGACCTCGAGCGTCGAGTGGAAGCCGGCCTCGACCCGGGTCTCCGCCACGAGCACCGCCATGATGAACATGATCGAGGAGACGACGAAGCGGTGCTCGTCCCCGCCGACGATGTACGTCACGGCCATCCACCCGGCGAACGCGATCGCCGCGTGCCCCGACGGCAGGCCGCCGCGCAGCGGCGTTCCGCGACCGGTCCACGCCTTCGTGGCGATCACGATCAGCGTGACAAGCGCTAGCGCCGCGAGCGTCACCGTCACGGGCGCGTTGCGCAGGCGGTCGATGGCGTTCGTCGCCGGCTCGCCGAGGCGCCGCGAGAAGACGAGGTAGCCGATGGCGACGGCGGTGACCGCAGCAATCAACACCGCACCGGCCGCAATGTCCTTGGCGAGCTTGGCCAGAGGGTCGAAGGACGTCGTTGCCACGTCGATCGCCTGCTCGACGGCCGAGTTGATCATCTCGGCCACCAGCACGAACGCGATCGCGAGCATGAGCGCGATCAGCTCGAATCGCGTCACGCCGACCCACACGGCGGCGACGAGGATGACGATCGCCGCGGCGAAGTGCAGCCGCATGTTCCGGTGCGTGCGCAGCACGTGCACGATGCCCTCGATCGCGAAGTTGAAGCTCTCGAGGAGAGATAGGGCTCGCCTCCGGCTCATGCGTACGCTTCTTCCCGCTTCTCCATCTCCGCTCCGTGCCCGTAGCCGAGCAGATGCAGCAGCCCGTGCACGAGCGGTCTTCGCCATGCCTCGCCCGTGACCTGCGGGCAGACCACGGCGTCCCCGAGCTGGCGGGGCAAGCCGGACGGCAGGTCGCCTCGGCCGTCGATGGGGAAGGACAGCACGTCCGTCGCCTCCTCGATGCCGAGATGCTCCGCCTTGAGCGCCCTCATCTCGTCCGGCCCCACGAACGCCACCCCGAGCTCGCCCGAGTCGACGCCCTCGCCGGCCAGGACGCTGAGCACGAGGTCTCGCACGGCCGGCTCGTCGACCTCGACGCCGCTGCGATTATCGATCTCGATCTCGACCATGGCCGGGCTCCGACTCCTCGGCATGCAGGCGGTAGGCCTCGACTATGCGCTGGACGATCTTGTGACGCACGACGTCCTCGTGCCCGAAGCGGATGAACTCGATGCCCTCGATGTCGCCGAGGATGCCCTCCACGGTCAGCAGCCCGGAGCCCTGCTCGCGCGGCAGGTCGATCTGTGTGGCGTCACCGGTGACGACGACCTTCGAGCCGAAGCCTAGTCTCGTGAGGAACATCTGCATCTGCTCCGGACTGGTGTTCTGCGCCTCGTCGAGGATGATGAACGAGTCGTTCAGCGTGCGCCCGCGCATGAACGCGAGCGGCGCCACCTCGATCGCGCCCTTGTCCATGTGTGCCGTCAGCCGGTCGGCGTCGAGCATGTCGTAGAGCGCGTCGTAGAGCGGTCGCAGATACGGATCGACCTTGGCGAGGATGTCTCCGGGCAGGAAGCCGAGCCGCTCGCCCGCCTCGACCGCAGGCCGCGTGAGGATGATCCGCCCCACCTCGCGCTCGGAGAGCGCGCGGACTGCCAGGGCCATTGCCAGGTACGTCTTGCCGGTACCCGCGGGGCCGATCGCGAACGTGATCGTGTGCTCGCGAATGGCGTCCACGTACCGCTTCTGGTTGACGGTCTTGGGCGCGATCTTCTTGCCACGGTGGCGCCAGACGACGTCTTCGAAGACCTCGCGGATGTCCTCGGCCTGCTCGAGCGCGCTGAGCACGGCGTCGACGGTGCCGGGGCCGATATCGTGCCCGCCCTCGACGAGCTCCACGAGCTCGCCGACCACCACCTCGGCCTCCCGCACGCGCTGCTCCTCACCTTCGAGCGTCAGGCGGTTGCCGCGCAGGTGGATCGAGCAGTGCAGGCGCTCGCGCAGGGAGTCGAGCACGCCGTCGTCGACACCGGCCAGCTCGGCGGCGACGTCGTTGGAGACTGAGAGGACGGCCTGGGTCACCTACGCAAGCTTCTCGCGGACGATCTGGCTGACGACGGAGCCGTCCGCACGCCCCGCCACCTGCGGCATCACGTCCGCCATTACCCGGCCGAGGTCGCGCATGCTCGTAGCGCCCACCTCGGCGATCGCATCGTCCACGATCCGCTCCACGTCGTCCTCCGAGAGCGGCTCGGGCATGAACTCCTCGAGCACCTCGAGCTCGTAGTCCTCCTTGTCGGCCTGCTCGTCCCGTCCGGCCGCCTCGTAGGCCTCGAACGCCTCCTGGCGCCGCTTGCGCTCGCGCTGCAGCACCTGCAGCTCCTCGTCGTCGCTCAGCGGCCGCTGGAGCTCTTTCTCGGCGCTCCGCAGCGCGTTCAGCAGCAGGCGAAGGGCATCGCGGCGATCGCCGTCGCGCTCCTTCATCGCCGCCTCGAGGTCGCCCTCCATGCGGGCGATGAGGCTCATAGGCGGATCACCGGCCTATGAGCCTGGGAGGGGGTGTGGGGGAGCTTCGAAGCCGAGGACAAAGGCGGCAGCGAAGCTGCCAGTCTTGGTACGAGGCGAAGAAGAGGCGCCGAAGGCGGCAACCGGGAGGTTCCCCCACCTCCAGCTCAAAGAAGGGGGCTTGGCGTGGGGGAAACGGTTCCCCACGAGAGCGAGCCGAAGGCGAGCGAGGCTCATCCATCCCTCCCAGCGACCTTCCGCCGAGGATGTGCCAGTGGAGATGGAAGACCGTCTGTCCTGCTCCGGGGCCGACGTTCACGGTGACACGGTAGTCGTCCAGGCCTGACTCTGCCGCCGTTTTTGCGATGAAGTCGAGCATCTGCTTCGCTTCGCCGGGCGGGAACTCGGCGATGTCCCGGAACGTCTCGATGTGCCGTTCTGGGATCACGAGCAGGTGCGTCGGCGCCCGCGGCGCGATGTCGCGGATTGCCACGACTCCCGGAGCGGAGGCGACGTGATCGCCCTCGCGATAGAGCGTGCAGAAGAGGCAATCGTCAGGCAGCGCGAATGCCCTCCTCCGTCACCTCGAGCCCCCGGACCCGGACGACCTCGCCGACCTGGCCGTCGACGAGCCACGGCGCGTAGTCGTCGCCGTAGCCGCGGCCCGGGCGATCGACGAGCACGACGTCGTCAGCGCCGACCTTCTGCCGCCAGTGCGCGAGCTCCGCTTCGCGCGAGAGCGCGCGGAGCCGTGCTGAACGCTCCTTCTTCTCCTGCGGGCTGACGGTGTCTGCCGCCGCGGTGCGCGTGCCGGGGCGCGGCGAGTAGGGGAAGACGTGGGTCTTTGTGATCCCGGCCTCGGCGACCACTCTCAGGGTGTTGCGAAACGCCTCCTCGTCTTCGGTGGGGAAGCCGACGATGACGTCGGTGGTGAGGTTGAAGTCAGGCGCCAGGGACGGTTCGACGGAGGAACGTCGCGACGTCGTAGCGCCTGCCCATCGCCTCCAGGACGCGGTCGTCGCCCGACTGCAGAGGCACGTGCAGGTGCCGGCCGACGGTGGGCGTCTCGCGGAGCGCCGCGACGAGCCTCTCGCTCACATGGTTCACCTCGATCGACGAAAGCCGTAGCCTCGCCAGGCCGGGCGTGGCTCCCGCCTCGCGGACGAGCCGCGGGAGGTCGTAGCCTGCCTCGCGATCCCGGTAGCAGCCGAGGTTGATGCCCGTGAGCACGACCTCGCGGTGGCCCTGCTGCACGCGGCGCGCGATCTCCCCCAGCACGTGCTCCGCACGGCGGCTGCGGGAGGCTCCGCGCACGAGCGGGATCACGCAGAACGCACACGAGAAGCTGCAGCCGTCCTGGACCTTCACGAAGGCGCGCACTCGATCGAGGCGAGCGTCCGCCTGGACGCACGCGATGGCGCCGACGTCGCCCGCTATGGCGCCGGGAGTCTCCTCGCTCGGCCGCTTGACGACCACGACGTTGCTCGCGAGCCCGGCGAAGGCGTCAGTTGGGAGGTTCGCCGCGCAGCCGGTGACGTACACGCGGCCGTGTGTCCGCGCCAGCCGAGAAACGGCCTTGCGCGACTTCGTCACCGCCTCGTGGGTCACGCAGCAGGTGCTGACGACGGCGACATCCGCCTCGTCCGGGCGCTCGGAGTGACCGTCGGCGAGCAGGCGTTCCCGCACGGCGTGAGCGTCGGCGTGCGACACCTTGCAGCCCAGGAAGCCGATCGAGAACGTCGCCATCGCGCGAAACGTTACTCCTCGGCGCGCTGCCATACGTCTGCCGCCCAGCCGTCGAGCGTCGCTCGGCGCACGCTCGCTCTGCCGTCCAGCACCAGCGAATCGGTGGCGAGATACCCCGACGTCACGAGCTGGGAGGAGCGGATGCGCGGCGCGAGCCGACGGACGTCCTCCAGTGTGAGGTTGGCCACCGTTGTGCCCGCTTCCGGCAGAGCACCGGCATGCGCGTCCGCCACTCGGGCGTGGACGTCGACACCGTTGGCAGCGGCATTCGCGATCGTGGCCTCGACAGCAACCGGATCGTTGTCGACGGCATCGACCGGTGCAAAGCCGAGCTTCGCCGCGGCGACGGCGAGCACGCCCGAGCCGCAACCGACGTCCAGAAGCGAGCCGCGCGGAAGCTCCGACAACAGCTCGATGCACAGTCGCGTCGTGGGATGTGCTCCGGTTCCGAAGGCGCGGCCCGGTTCGATCACGACCGCCCGGACGCCGTCGGGCGGCAGCTCCCACGGCGGGCCGACCCAGAGCGAGCCGACTCGAACGCCGTGGTGAAACTCGCGCCAGCGCTCCTCCCAGTCCTCGGCGACCTCACCAACCGTGACATCGGCGAAGTGCACGCGCATACGGCCCTCGCCCGAAGCGTCGGTGTAGGCGGCCAGCTCGATCGCGCCGTCGAGCTCGCGCTCCTCGATGCCTTGCGGGAACAGCTCGAGCATGACCGCCCGGCCATGCTCGGCCCGCGCGAGGGGGACGACGGTTGCGACGCGCCTCAGCGGAAGTGCGCCTTCAGGCGACCGAGCAGGCCCGTGTCGTCCTCGTACATCTCGCCGTTCTCGCTCGCGGCGAGCGCCTCGAGAAGCTCACGCTGCTCGGCCGTGAGGCGGCGGGGGACGCGCACGTTCACGAGCACGCGGTGGTCGCCGCGGCCGGCGCCAGAGAGCACCGGCATGCCCTGACCCCGCAAGACGCGGACCTCGCCCGGTTGCGTCCCGGGCTCGAGCTCCAACTCCTGCTCGCCGTCGAGGGTGGGCACCTTCACCGTCGCCCCGAGCGCCGCCTGCGTGAGCGTGACGTCCACCGCCGAGAAGAGGTCGTTGCCCTCGCGAACGAAGCGCGGATCCGGCCGCACGCGAACGAGCACGTAGGCGTCGCCCGCGACGCTGCCCGGCGTGCCGGCATGTCCCTTCCCCGAGATCCTGATCCGCTGGCCATCGTGAATCCCCGCCGGGATCGTCACGTCGACGGCGCGCTCGGCGATCGTCCGTCCCGCTCCCTCGCAGGCCGGGCACGGTGTCTCGATCACGCTGCCCATGCCGCCGCACGCGTGACAGGTCTGGGTGCGCACGAACTCGCCGAAGGCCGTACGCGACACGTGCTGCAGCCGCCCCCTGCCGCCGCACTGCGGGCAGCTGACCGGCGCCGTCCCGGGTTCCAGCCCGCTGCCGTGGCACGTCTCGCAGGAGGTGGCCACGTCGAATGCGACGCTCCGCGTCACGCCCTTAGCCGCCTCGGCCAGGTCAATCGTCAGCTCGGCGCCGACGTCGGCTCCGCGCCTACCACGGCCGGCTGTGGCGAACAGGTCGTCGCCGAAGAACGCAGAGAAGAGGTCCGAGAGGCTCCCCAGGTCGAACGCGGTCGGCACGAAGCCGCCGCTCCGGAGGCCTTCGAAGCCGTACCGGTCGTAGAGCTCACGGCGCTCGCTGCTGGAGAGCACCTCGTACGCCTCCACGACCTCCTTGAACCGCTCGTCGGCGTCGGGGGCCTCCGATACGTCCGGATGGAGCTCCCGAGCGAGGCGTCGAAATGCCTTCTTGACGGTTGAGCTGTCCGCGTCGCGCCCGACGCCGAGCACGTCGTAGTAGTCCCGCCTCACGCCGCTGTCAATCCTCGTCGTACATGCTCTCGGAGAGACGCGAAAGCTCCGAGGCGGCGGCACGAACCGACCGGATGGCGCGCTCGTAGTCCATCCGTCGAGGCCCGAGCAGGCTGACCGTGCCGAGCGTCCGAGTCGAGAGGCCGTACGCCGATCCCACGAGCGCGAGCTCCTGCAGCACGGGATTGCCGAGCTCGTCGCCGACCCGGACGAACGGCCGTCGCGAGTCGAGCGCAGCGGCGACGACGTCGAGCAGCGTCCGGCGGCGCTCCAGCAGCTCGAGCAGCCCCCCATATGCCCGGAGCTCGTCCGGGCTCGCGTCGTCGAGAAGGCTCGCCGCGCCGCCGACGAACATCCGCTGGTCGTCCGCGACGGGTGCCTCGAGCACCGGCCGGATCGTGTCGAGAAACGACCGCTCGAGAGCCGAGAGGCCGGAGTCCTCGAGGCGGCGCCTGAGCTTCTGCGACCCCAGTCGCGTGCCGACGGCCTGCTCGTTGAGATAGGAGCCCGCCCAGTCGACGAGGCCCGGATCGACGCTGTGCTCGAACTGAAACAGTCGCTTCGTCACCGAGCCGGCGGACGTGATGACCACGGTCATGACGATGTGCGGCTGCAACAGCAGCACCTCCACGTGGCGCACGGTCGCGGTCTCGACCGCAGGCGCCGACACCAGGGCGAGCAGTCGCGTCAGCTCCGAGAGCATGTCCGTCGTCGACTGCAGCGCCGTCTCCAGCTCGCTGCGCTCCTCGGCCAGCTGCAGCGGAAACTCCGGCGGCCGCGGCTCGAGCCGCTGCAGTAGGCGGTCGGCGAAGAACCTGTAGCCGTGGTCAGTGGGGACTCGCCCGGCCGACGTGTGGGGGTGCATGAGCAGCCCGCGCCGCTCCAGCTCGGCCAGCTCGCTGCGAACCGTCGACGCGGACACGTCCAGTCCAGCGCGCTCGACGAGCGCCCTGGAAGCCACCGGCTGGCCGGTGGCCACGTACTCCTCGACCACGAGGCGGAGGATCTCCCCCTGTCGCTGCGTCAGCTCCGCTTGCACTATGTATCAGTGTAGGCAAGCAGTTCTGCCGTCACGCCACCGCCCAGACGGCGTCCGCGCGGCGTCAGACGCAGCGTGGAGGCGACCGCCTCCACGAGCCCGAGGCGTTCCAGCCTCGCGAGCGCGGCCTCGTCGATCGCCGGCATGACGTCCTCCAGCCGCACAGGCTCGTCGAGCCGGAGCCCGAGCATGAGCCGCTCGCGCAGCAGGACCTCGTCGCTCAGCGGCTCGGCCTCACGAGCCGGCCGTTCGCCGACGCCAATCGCCGCCACGTAGGCCGCGAGCCGCGGCGTGTTCCGCCACCGCAAGCCGTCCACCGTCGACACGGCTCCCACGCCCACGCCGAGGTAGTCGCGTCCGAGCCAGTACGCGAGGTTGTGCCTCGAGCGGAGGTCACGGCCGCCGTCCAGCTCCGGAGAGAGCGCGAAGTTCGCCGTCTCGTACCAGCGGTAGCCGGCTTCCGTCAGCCGCGTGACGACGAGCTCGAAGTACCCCTCCATGGCCTCGGCCTGCTTCGCCAACTCGTCGCCGAAGCGGTGGGTGAACCGCGTGCCCGGCTTGGCCTCGAGCTCGTACCAGGACATGTGCTCCGGTCGGAGCAGGAGCGCCTGCTCGATGTCGGCCTCGAGATCGGCGGTGCTCTGGCCGGGGATGCCGTAGATGAAGTCGAAGGAGATGTTGTCAAAGTTGGCATCACGGAGAGTATGCAAGGCGCGCCGGACGTCGTCAGGGCCGGCGCGCCGCTCCAGCACGGAGAGCAGCCCGGGCTGGAAGCTCTGCGCGCCGAGCGATACCCGGTTGACGCCGTGCCCGGCGAGCAACCGCGCAAGCCACGGCGTAACGGTCTCCGGGTTCGCCTCGACGGTCAGCTCCGCCGCCCGCGGCAGGCCGGACAGCAGGCACTCGAAAGCCGTCGGCTCCGTGAACGTCGGCGTCCCCCCTCCCACGAACACCGTCTCCAGCGGCTTCGCAAGCAATCCGCGCTCGAGCTCCAGCTCGCCGAGCACCGCCGCCACGTACGCCGCGTGCTGCCCCTCGCGCCCGACGGCGGTGACGAAGTCGCAGTAGCCGCAGCGGTGCACGCAGAACGGCATGTGCACGTAGAGGTGCCGGACGCCGCCGCTCACTTCTTCCCCTCGAGGTTGAGCACGGCGAGGAAGGCCTCCTGCGGCACCTCGACGGCGCCGACCTGCTTCATCCGCTTCTTGCCGGCCTTCTGCTTCTCGAGCAGCTTCCGCTTGCGCGTGATGTCGCCGCCGTAGCACTTCGCGAGCACGTCCTTGCGGCGCGCCTTGATCGTCTCGCGGGCGATCACGCGCGAGCCGATGGCGGCCTGCACCGCGACGTCGAACATCTGGCGGGGGATCTCCTCCCGCAGCCGGTCGACAAGGTTGCGCCCGCGCGAGTATGCGGAGTCCCGGTGGCTGATGAGCGAGAGGGCGTCGACGGGCTCGCCCGCGATCAGCACATCCACCCGGACGAGCTCGCCCTCCCGGAAGCCGCCGAAGTCGTAGTCGAAGCTGGCGTAGCCGCGCGTCCTGGACTTCAGCTGGTCGTAGTAGTCGAGGACGATCTCACCGAGCGGCAGGTCGTAGACGAGCAGCACGCGGTCCTCGGAGAGGTACTCCATGTGGTCGAAGCTGCCGCGACGCTCGTTCGACAGCTCCATCACCGGCCCCACGTAGTCCTTGGGGACGATGATCGACGCGCGGACGTACGGCTCCTCGACCTTCTCCAGCTCGCGCGGCATCTCCGACGGGTTGTGCACTTCCAGCTGTTCGCCGGTGCGCGTCTCCACCCGGTAGGCGACGGTGGGCGCCGTCACGAGCAGGTCGAGATCGAACTCGCGCTCGAGGCGCTCGCGCACGATCTCCATGTGCAGCAGGCCGAGGAAGCCGCAGCGGAAGCCGAAGCCGAGCGCCTGCGACGTCTCCGGCTCGTAGAAGAGCGCGCCGTCGTTGAGCTTGAGCCGCTCCAGCGCGTCGCGGAGGTCCGGGTACTCGTCGGAGTCCGTCGGGAACAACCCGGCGAAGACCATCGGCTTCACGTCCTTGTAACCCGGGAGGGCCTCCTCGGCGCCGTTGCGCCGGGACGTGAGCGTGTCGCCGACGCGGAGCCGGCTGACGTCCTTGAGGCCGGTGACGAGGTAGCCGACCTCGCCCGCCGAGAGCGTCGGCGTCGACACCATCGCCGGCGACAGGAAGCCGAGCTCCTCGGCCTCGAACTCCGTGCCCGCCGCCATCGCGCGCAGCGCCTCTCCCTTCGAGAAGGTGCCGTCGACGACGCGCACGAACGCGACGACGCCGCGGTACTGGTCGTACGAGGAGTCGAAGATGAGTGCGCGCGGTGGCGCATCGGGATCGCCGGACAGGCGGCGGCACCCGCTCGACGATCGCATCGAGCGCCTCGGCGATGCCCTCCCCGGTCTTGGCGGAGATGCGGAGCACGTGGTCGGGCGTCTCCCCCACCAGCTCCGCCACCTCGGCGGCCACCTCGTCTGGCCGCGACTGCGGCAGGTCGATCTTGTTGACGGCTGGCACGATCTCGAGGTCGTTCTCGATCGCGAGATACGCGTTGGCGAGCGTCTGCGCCTGGCTGCCTTGCGAGGCGTCGACGACGAGCAGCGCGCCCTCGCACGCCTGCAGCGAGCGCGAGACCTCGTACGTGAAGTCGACGTGCCCCGGCGTGTCGATGAGGTTGAGCTGGTGGCCCTTTCCATGCGACGCGCACCGCCTGGGCCTTGATCGTGATCCCGCGCTCACGCTCGAGATCCATCGAGTCGAGCAGCTGCTCGCGCATCTCGCGCCCGGTGACGGTGTCGGTCAGCTCGAGGATGCGGTCGGCGAGCGTCGACTTGCCATGGTCGATGTGCGCGATGATCGAGAAGTTGCGGATTCGGCTCTGGTCCATGGGTTAGCGGGCCCGGCGGCCTCGTCTCAACGCTAGCAGGGGCCTCAATTCGCGAACGCGCAGCAACCAGCAGGCGCCGAGATAGGCGGCACCGCCCGCCACGAGCGCGAGGGAGACCGCGACGAGCTGCCCGAAGAACTCGTCTCCGAGGGCGTCGTCGAGCAGCCACCACACGCCGTAGGAGACACCGGCCAGAACCGCCGAGGCCAGCGTGATCAGCACGACGGCGCGTCCGGTCTCCTTCAGCTCCAGCCGGCCGAGCCTCCTTCGTAGCAACATGAGCAAGAGCAGCGCCGCCGCGACGTTCGAGAGCGAGATGGCGAGCGGAATGCCCCACGTGCCGACGCGATACAGCGGGATGTAGAGCAGCGTGTTCAGCGTGAGGTTGAAGGCCGCCGACCCACGTCGGGATCCACGGGCGACTGGAGCGCGAAGAACGCGCGGTTGAGCATCAGCATCATCCCGTTGAAGGCGAGCCCGGTGCAGAAGGCGGCGAGAGCGGCCGCCACGACGGGCGTCTGGTCCGGCGTGAACTCGCCCCGCTCGTAGAGCAGTCGCACGATCGGCTCGGCGAGCACGGCGGCGGCCACGCTGGCCGGCACGAGCAGGAAGGCGATCTGGCGCACACCCACGGCGACGGTGTTGCGGAAGCCATCCATGTCACCGCGCGCCGCGAGCCGCGAGATGGCCGGGAACAGCACTGTGGCAACGGCCACCGAGAACATCCCCTGCGGCAGCATGTAGATGCGGAATGCGGCGTCGATGGCGCTCGGCGAGAGCCTCGGGTCGATGTACCGGGACGCGAAGAACGTGCCGATGACCGCGTTGAAGTTGATGAGCCCGAGGCCGAGCGTCACCGGGATCATCAGCACGAACGTCTGCTTGACCGCCGGGTCGCGCCAGTCGATCAGCCTGTGCAGCTTCCCGTCCAGGCGCAGAAGCCAGGGCACGGGCAGCAACACCTGGATGATCGTGCCGACGAGGATCGACCCCGCGTACACGTAGAGCTTCCCGCTTTCGGAATCTGCCTGCGGGACGCCGACGACGAGCCCGATGATGATGGCGAGGTTCCAGAAGACGGGCGTCAGCGCCGGGATCGAGAACTGCTCGTAGCTGTTGAGGATCGCGACGATCACGCCCGAGACGCCGAGCAGGACGACGATCGGGAACAGGATCCGCGAGAGCGTGACCGCGAGGTCGTCGTACGCAGGCGGCAGCCCGAAGGGCGCCATGATGAGCGGAGCGAGCAGCATGCAGAGCGCGGTCAGCCCGGACAGTCCGAGCAGCAACAGCCAGAAGACCGTCGAGGCGACGCGCCACGCGCGAGCCTTCTCGCCCTTCTCCAGCAGCTCGCTGAAGACGGGGACAAACGCTGCCGACAAGGCCGCGTCGGCGACGAGCGCCCGCACGAGGTTCGGCACCTGGAAGGCGACGGTGAACGCGTTGATCTCGCCCTGAACGCCGAAATAGCGCCTGGCGACGATCTCGCGGACGAGGCCGAGCGCGCGGGAGAGGCCGGTCGCGACGCCGAAGATCGCCGCCGAGGCCGCGAGGTGCCGGCGGCGCACGATGGGATCGGGGCCGCTCACGCCCGAAACAGCATAGGTAGGGGCTCGGCGGCTCAAGGCTTCATGCGGAAGCGGGCTCGAACCCTCTGGTACCATCGATCCCGCCCGCGCAGCGGGTCTTTTCTCGTATGCCGAACATTCACCAGCAGAAGAAGCGCGTCCGCACAGCCGAGCGACAGCACGCCGAGAACGTCCGCTACCGCTCGACCGTGCGCACGCTCACGCGCAAGCTGCGCGACGTGGCCGCCGAGGGCGACAAGGACGCCGTGCAGGCTGCCCATCGCGATCTCGTGCGGTGGCTCGACCGCGCCGTCACGCGCGGTGCGCTGCACCGGAACACCGCCGCCCGCCGCAAGGCGCAGGCGGCGAAGCTCGTCGCAGCCGACTAGGAGGGTCTAGCGGAACGGTGCTCGTCGCCGGGGCGCGCTGGAGGTTGTGATGCAAGGACGCAGGGAGCCCGCGTACTAGTGAGTACGTGGGCGACCGAGGACGCCGCAGCGCGGCCTCCAGCGTGATTCCGGCGGCACAGTCACTGTTTCGCTAGACCCTCCTAACGGCTGACCTCGACGAGCGCGCGCTCGAGCTCGAGCTCGTCGGGCAGCGGGCTGCCGCCCTTCAGCGCGACGTCGAGCTCGGCGAGGCGCACGAGCGCGGCGGCGAGCTCGTTCTCGCCCCAGCCCTCGGCGGCCGCGAAGGCCTTCCTCACGGGAAACTCGCTGCGCCGCTTGAGCCGCTTCGTTGCCTCGGCCGCGCCGATGCCCTCGGCGGCGAACCGGCGGCACGCGCTGACGAGCGCGACATGATCGCCGAGCTTCCACGCGATGCCGCTCGGCGTGTCGCCGCGCCGAAGCATCCGCTGCGCGGCGGTGAGGACGCCGGCCATGTTGCGCTCCGACCAGGCGTCGGTCAGCGTCCACGGCTTCACGGGCCCGCGCGGCAGCACCATCTCCTCGACGTGCTCGACGGTGATCTCCTCGCCTTGTGCCCAGAGCGCGAGCTTCTCGGCCTCGAGCCGCAGCTCGTCCGAGTTCTCCCCGACGAGCTCTACCAACAGGCGGCACGCGTCGGGGTGGGCCTTCGCTTCTAGCTGCTTGAACTGCTCGGCCACCCAGGGCACGAGCTTCCTCTCCGAAGCCTCGTAGAGCAGTAGCTCGGCGACCTTCGCGAGCGGCGAGCCCTTCTTGGCCTCCTCGGCGACGAGCGCGAGGACCGTGTCCGGCGCCGGAGCCTTCGCGTAGGCCGCGACCGCCTGGACGTCGGCCGCCTTCCAGCCGCCCGCCAGCCGGCCCTCCTTGTTCCGGTGGCCGTCGACCTCCGACACGATCACGAGCCGGCCGCCGGCTGCGAAGAGGCCGAGCGCGTTGCATGCCGCCACCGCCTCGTCGCCGGAGACAGTCTCGGCCGACAGGTGCTCGATGCCGGCCGGATCGAACAGCGCCTTGAGGCGGTCGACCGCCCGCTGCACCTTCGGCCGGTCGGAGCCGGCGATGAGATAGACGGGCTTCAAATCCGGCACGCGGCCACTCTAGTAATCCCCTCTGACATCCGTACATCTCCAAAGGGGGTCAGATGACCAAGGCATCTTCCAGCCGAGTGCGCCGACTCGTCGTCGTACTGGCGGCGTTGGCTGCGTCCATGGCATTCGTCGTACCGGCGGCGGCCGAGCGGGAACTCTTCTTCGAGGAGACGGCCGAAGCGTTCTGGGCGGTACCGCACGCGTGTGCCGACGGTTCGACCGTGCAGGGGACGCTGCTGGTGCGAAGCACGCGTGACTTCAACGCACCCGACACGGAGGACCCGGATCCCACGGCCAGGGTGCAGTTCCTCGCGGTCTGCCCGGACGGCACCTCGTTCAGCTGGGCTGCACCGGCCGCCCCGGCGACGATCACGAGCACCGAGAACCTCAAGAGCGTCCACGCGTGTCGGATCGGGAACCGCCAGGGACAACCTCGGAGGCACCCACGCTGTGACGTTCGACGTGACGTGGACCGGCGTCGGGCCGATCGAGACGACCGTCAACGTGCCGGGTAGCAAGAGGAAGCAGCGCGAGGCGACCGCGACCGGGAAGGTCACGTTCGACGGCGCCGTCCTCGTCGACGGCCCGAACAACCACCCGACCCGGCCGGCTCCCTTCATCCGCGTCGACACAGAGAAGTAAGCACGTGCACTCAGCGTCGCGGCCGGGGTCAGTCCTCGGTCGCGACGCTGAGCCCGCGCCCGTCGGACTCGATCGTGACGGCGCCGTCGCGGTCGGTTCGGTAGACGGCGAGGCCGGGCGCGGCGTCCAGCGCAGCGAGCGTCTCGGGCGTCGGATGGCCGTACGTGTTGCCCTCGCCGACCGAGATCACGGCCACGCGCGGCCGGATCTCCTCCAGCAGTGCCGGCAGCAACGCATCGGCCGAGCCGTGATGGGAGACCTTGAGCACCTCCACCGGCGGCAGGCGCAGCGGCAGCAGCACCGGCGACTCCGCATCGGCGCCGAGCAGCACATCTGTCTCGCCGTAGGAGACGAGGCAGACGACGGCACGAAGGTTCGGGTCCTCGCTCTGCACACCGGGACCGTCGGGCCAGAGCACGCGGACGCGCAGCCTGCCGATCGCATACTCGAGGCCTGGCCGGGCGGTGACGACCGGGACACGGCGCTCCTTCGCTTCCGCAATGGCTGCCCGCTCCTCGGGAGCCGACGACGCCAGCCGCGGGTCGAGCACGACATGGACGCGGGTGCTGCGTCAGGACGTCGGCCGCGCCACCGACGTGATCCCGCTGCGGATGCGTCAGCACGAGCAGCGACAGCTCGCGGATGCCGAACCGGCGCAGCTGCCGCGCCACGTCCGCCTCGGGCGGGCCCTGGTCGACGAGCATCGAGCCCTGCGGCACCTGGAGCAGCGTAGCGTCACCTTGGCCGACGTCGAGGAACGTCACGCGCAGCCCTGCCGGCGGCGGCGACGCCGGGTCGGGCGCCGCGCGCCAGGCGATCGCCACCAGCGCGGCGACAGCGGCGACGATCGCGACTGCTCGCGATCGCCGCGCGACGACGATCGCAACGGCCGCCAGCCACTCCGCCGGCGAGCACGGCCAGCGTCGAGAGCTGCGCGTACGGCAGCGCCGAGACTGCTCGAGCGCACACGACGAGGTACGCGGCGAGCCAACCGTCGAGCCAGCTGAGCAGCGCCGCGACGTCGGGCACGAACGGATGGAGCGCCGCCGAGAGCAGGCCGAGCCCCAGCAGCGGCGCCACCACCGGAGCGGCCATCGCGTTCGCGATCACCGAGTACGCGGGCACGGAGCCGAACTGGAAGAGAAGGATCGGCGCCGTAGCAACCCCGCACGCGATCGACACGGCGACGACCGCGGCCGCCGGCCGCGGTAGCGGATAGCCCTCCAGCCGGCGCATCAGGCGAGGCACGAGCGTGAAGATGGCTGCCACCGCCGCGAACGAGAGCTGGAAGCCGGGGTCGAGCAGGTTGTAGGGGCTCCAGGCGAGCAGCACGAGCGCGCCGAGGAGGAGGAACCACCAGCGATCGCGCTCCCGCGCACAGATCCAGGCGAGCGACGCGAGCGCTCCCGCGACTCCTGCGCGCACGACCGAAGGCTGGGCGCCGACGGCGAGCACGTACGCGCCGATGGCTCCGAGCGCGCCCACCTGGCCCGCCATGCGCGGGATGCCGAGCAGCCACGCGACGAGGAGCACGCCGCCCGCGACGAGCGCGACGTTCTGGCCGGAGACGGCGAGCAGGTGGTAGAGCCCCGAGGCGCGGAACGCGTCGCGCAGCGGACGGTCGAGCCCTTCGTCCTCGCCGAGCACGATCCCGAGCAGCACCGCACGCCGCTCGCCGGAGACTCCCGACGCGAGCGCTGTGCCGATCGCGGACCGGAGCCGGTCGGCCACTCCGCCGAGGCCTCCTCGGCGACCGACGATCTCGGGCGCTCGTCCCTTCAGCACCACGTGGACGCCGTGGCGCCGGAGCCACGTTCTCTCGTCGAAGCCGTCCTCGGAGCGTCCTCGGCTCGGTGACGAGTACCGGCAGCCGGAGCACGGATCCCTGAGGCGGCGAACGGCCTACGGGCAGCTGGAGCAGGACCGGCTCGCGGACGTCGCGGCCGGCGAAGCGCTCGACGCGCGCGGGAAGGCGGATCGCGTACTGCGTGCGGCGCGCAGGCCCCGTCACGACCACGCGAGCGACGGCGGCACGCCCGATCTCGGCGGTGAGCGGGCTCCGATCGATCGCCTCCATCCGCAGCGAGCCCCACCACCAGCCGCCGAGCGCCAGTCCTACCGCGAGCAGCGCGAACCGCGCGCGCGGCACAGCCGCCGCCACGACGGCGGCGACGGACCGCCAGCGCCGGGACGGCGAGCGCCCCGGGTCCGCGTGAACGTTGGCGGTCGCGATTCCCGCGCAGAGGCTCGCCAGCAGCAGGTGCGGAACGTGGAGCGAGAGCCGCCGGATCACGGCACCACCAGCTCCCGAAGCTCCTCGATCGTCGCCGGGCCGATCCCGGGCACCGCGTCGAGCTCTTCGACAGAGCGGAACGCGCCATGCGCGGTCCGATAGTCGAGGATCTTCTGGGCGGTTACCGGGCCGACGCCGGGGAGCGTGTCCAGCTGCTCGAGCGTCGCCGCGCTCAGGCTGACGGGCCCGGCGGCGCCCGGTGCAGCGGCCGTGCCGGTGGCAGGAACCCCGCCCGCGACCTTGCGCGGCACGAGCACCTGCTGCCCGTCTGCGAGCGGCGCGGCGAGATTCAGCGCTTCGAGGAACGCTTTCGGCGTGGCGCCGCCGGCCCGCTCGAGCGCGTCAGCGACGCGCGAGCCGTCGGCAAGGCGGTAGAGGCCGGGGCGCCGCACCGCGCCGGCAACGTCCACGACGAGCTTGGGCCGACGGCGGGCCCCGCGCGAACGCGCACGGGAGCGGCCGCGGGCGCCGAGGTCTCCGCGGAGCGGTCGAGCCAGCGTGCGCCGAGCAGGAGCAGCGACGGCCAGGCCCAGGACGACGGTGATTGCCTGCCGGCGCGTGACCGGAAACGACGACACGTTGTCTATCGTGCCAACGAATGTGTTACGTGTCTGTGCCGCCTCTGGTGCCGGTTTTAGACGACGAAGTTCACGAGCTTGCGCGGCACGACGACCGCCTGGCGGATCTCCTTGCCGTCCAGGTGCGCCTGCACCTTCTCCGAGCCCTTGGCCAGCTCGACGAGCTCGTCGTCGGACAGCGACGCCGCGGCCTCGATGCGGTCGCGGACGCGGCCGTTGACCTGGACGACGAGCACGAACGTCTCGCGCTCGAGCATCGCCGGGTCTGCCTCGGGCCACGGCTCTTCCCACAGCCGCTCGTGCCCGAGGACGCCCCACAGCTCCTCGGCGACGTGCGGCGCGTACGGCTGGATGAGGCTGACCGTCGTCTCCGCGGCGAACCGCGCCGCCGGGTCGGACGTGTCGCGCGACAGCTCGTTGACGAGCTCCATGATCGCCGCGATCGCGGTGTTGTAGGAGAAGCGGCGGCCGATGTCGTCGGTCACCTTCGCGATCGTCTCGTGCGCCTTGCGCGCCAGCGGCGTGTCCGCCGCGCCGTCCGCCGCGCCGAGCCTCGGCCACCTCGTGCACGAGCCGCCACAGCCGGCGCAGGAAACGGCCGATGCCCTCGATGCCGGAGGGCGTCCACTCCATGTCCTGGTCGGCGGGGCCCAGGAAGAGGATGTAGAGGCGCACGGCGTCGGCGCCGTGCAGGCGCACGAGCTCGTCGGGGCCCTCGACGTTGCCCTTCGTCTTCGACATCTTCGTGCCGCCCATCTGCACCCAGCCCTGGTGGAAGAGGCGGGCGAACGGCTCGCGGAAGCCGAGCAGGCCCATCTCGTTCATCACCTTCACGAAGAAGCGCGAATAGAGCAGGTGGCCCGTCGCGTGGTCGATGCCGCCGATGTACTGGTCGATCGGGCACCAGAAGTCGACGACGCGCCGCTCGAACGGCGCGACGTCCGAGTGCGGATCGACGTAGCGCAGGAAGTACCAGGAGGAGTCGACGAACGTGTCCATCGTGTCCGCCTCGCGCTTGCGCCGGCTTGCCGCAGTTCGGGCACGGCACATTGCAGCCACTCCTCGTTGGAGGCGAGCGGCGCGCACGCCCTTCGGCCGGTAGTCCTCGACCTCCGGCAGCAGCAGCGGCAGCTCGTCGTCGGGCACGGGGACGATGCCGCAGTCGTCGCAGTAGACGATCGGGATCGGGCAGCCCCAGTAGCGCTGCCGCGAGAAGCTCCAGTCGCGCAGGCGATACGAGACGGCCGGCGAGGCCTTCCCCTGCTCTCGTAGCGACTCGACGATCGCCGTCTTGCCCTCGTCGGCGGGCAGGCCGTCGAACTCGCCCGAGTTGACGAGCACGCCGTCCTCGGTGACGACCTCGACGATCGGCAGGCCGAACGCCTCCGCGAACTCGCGGTCGCGCTCGTCGTGCGCCGGCACGGCCATGATCGCGCCCGTGCCGTACTCCATGAGCACGTAGTCGGCGACGTAGACGGGCAGCCGCTCGCCGTTGACGGGATTGATCGCGTGCAGGCCGGTGAAGACGCCCGTCTTCACCTCCTCGGCCGCCCGCTCCTCGCCGCGCCGCGCCGCCGTCTGCTTCGCGTACGCCTGGACCTCGTCGCTCGTCGATGCGCTCGACGAGCGGATGCTCGGGCGCCAGCACGAAGAACGTCGCGCCGAACAGCGTGTCCGGCCGCGTCGTGAAGACGGGCACGTCCTCGCCCAGCTCGTCGATGCGGAAGAGGATCTCGGCGCCCTCCGAGCGGCCGATCCAGTTGCGCTGGATCGTCTTCGTCCGCTCGGGCCACTCGCCGCCCGGCGGCAGGTCGTACTCGAGCAGCTCGTCGGCGTAGTCGGTGATCTTGAAGAACCACTGCTCGAGGTTGCGCGCCTCCACCTCCGCGCCGCAGCGCTCGCAGCGGCCGTCGACGACGTACTCGTTCGCGACGACCGTCTGGTCGTTCGGGCACCAGTTGACCGGCGCCGCCTTGCGGTACGCCAGGCCGCGCTCGAAGAAGCGCAGGAACAGCCACTGCGTCCAGCGGTAGAACTCGGGCTGGTGCGCCGAGACCTCGCGGTCCCAGTCGATCGCCCAGCCCAGCCGCTTCATCTGCTCGCGGATGCCGACGATGTACCGCTCGGTGATCTCGCGCGGATGGCCGCCCTCGCGGATGCGCGGCGTTCTCGGCCGGCAGGCCGAACGAGTCGAAGCCCATCGGCCGCAGCACCCTCCAGCCGCTGCGCCGGCGCAGGTGCGTGAGGACGTCGCCCATCGTGTAGTTGAGGACGTGCCCCATGTGCAGCGTCCCCGACGGGTACGGGAGCATCTCCAGCTGGTACCAGTGGCGCTCGTCGGCCTCCTCGCCCGGGGCGGGGTTCGGCGTGTGGAAGGCCCGCTCGTCCTCCCAGACGCGCTGCCACTTCGCCTCGATCTGCCTGTGGGTCGTATCGCTCCATATCCGTCCGTCCTGGGTACAAAAAAGCCTCTCGGGTGAGAGGCCGTGGGAAGCCGACGCGGCGTCGCCGCGGTGCTCCCTGCTCTATGCGAGAAGCGCCTGCATCCTGAGCGCAGTGTAACGCCTGCTAGCGTCGAAGTCATGTCGGCGCTGCCGCTCTTTCCCGATTCGGCGGCGGTCGAGGGCGGCGAATTGCGGCTCGGCGGCGTCGCAGCGTCGTCGCTCGCGGAGGCGCACGGCACGCCGCTCGTCGTCTACTGCGAGCAGACACTGCGGGCGCGGGCGCGCGCGTACAGGGAGGCGGCCGGCGACGCTGCCGTCCTCTACAGCGTGAAGGCGTTTCCCAACGTCGCCGTGCTGCGCGTGTTCGCGGAGGAGGGGCTCGGCGCGGAGGCCTCGACGCTCGGCGAGCTCGCGTACGCGCGGCGGGCCGGCATCGGCGGCGACGCGATCGTGCTGGACGGCAACAACAAGGCGGACGAGGAGCTGGCCGCGGCGGCGGAGGCCGGCTGCCTCGTCGTGCTCGACGCTCCGGACGACGCCGAGCGCGCGGCCGCCGCCGGCGTGCGCCGCGTGCTCGTGCGCGTCACGCCGGGCATCGACGCCGACACGCACTGGGCGATCGCCACCGGCCACCGCGGCTCGAAGTTCGGGCTGACGCCGGAGCAGGCATCCGAGACGCTCAGCGCGCTGCGGCGAGCTCGGCCTGGAGGCGGAGGGTCTCCACGTCCACATCGGCTCGCAGCTGCTCGGAGTCGGCGCGGAGCGGATGGCGATCGACTGGCTCGCCGCGTTCGCCGCCGACTGCCGCACCGAGCTCGGCTGGACGCCGTCCGTCGTCGATCTCGGCGGCGGGCTCGGCATTCCGTACACCGACGAGGACCCGCAACTGTCGGTGGAGACGTTCGTGCGCGCGCTGCTCGACCGCCTCGAGCATGCGTGGTCGCTCCACGACCTGCCGCAGCCGCGCGTCATCCTCGAGCCGGGCAGGTCGCTCGTGGGCCAGGCGGGCGTCACGCTGTACCGCGTCGGCTCGGTGAAGCAGGCGAGCGAGAACGTCACGTACGTCGCGGTCGACGGCGGCATGTCCGACAACCCGCGCCCGCAGCTCTACGGCGCGCGCCACACGGCGCTGCTCGCCAACCGAGCCGACGAGCCGGCGGCCGGCGCGTACTCCGTCTGCGGCAAGCACTGCGAGTCGGCCGACGTGATGATCGAGCGCGGCACTCCTGCCGGAGCCGCGCCGCGGAGACATCCTCGCCGTCGCAGCAACGGGCGCCTACACGCTGGGCATGAGCTCGAACTACAACGCCGTCCCGCGGCCCGCGGCCGTGCTCGTCGCGGACGGCGAAGCCCGCGTCATCCGCCGCCGCGAGACGGTGGACGACATCCTGCGGCTGGAGCCGGAGTGAGCGAGCACGAAGTCCTCGTCTGGTCCGACTACATCTGACCGTTCTGCCGCGTCGGCCAGCCGACGGCCGACTGGCTCGAGCGCCGGTTCGGCGCGCAGGTCACGTGGCTCCCCTTCGATCTCCATCCGGAGTACCCGGAGGAAGGTCTGCCGCGAGAGCGACTGCTCGAGCGCTACCGAGGCGGGATAGACCGGGCGACATGTTCGAGGCGAGGCCTCGTCTACAGCCCGCACCCAGACGTGGTCCCGAACACGATGCGAGCGCTGCGCGTCACCGAGCTCGCGCGAGACGCGAGGGCTCCACGGAGCCGTCGCACGACCGGCTGATGGCCGCCTACTGGCGTACGGAAGGCAGGAACATCGGCGACCCGGCGGAGCGCTGCGCTCGCCGTCGACGCCCGAGCCTGACGGGGCGAAAAATTTTGATCGACGGTTCGCCCACTGCCAGGAATGACCGAACACGGCGACCTGGCGGACGGAGCTCGCTCGCGAGCGCGGTCAAGGCCGTGCATGACGGCTCAGGACGCTGGGAGGAAGGGGACATCGGCGCGGCGATAGCGCTCGCCGTCGAGGCCGGCCTCGATCCCGCGGAGGTGGACGAGGTGCTGGCGGGCGACGCGTATGCCGACCGCGTGCGTGCTTCGACGGGCGAGGCGCACTCTCCATCAACGGAATACCGGCCTTCGTGCTCGACGGTCGTCTGCTCATCCTCGGCGCGCAGCCGCGGAGGTGTTCGAGCGCGCGTACGCACAGTTGGCCGAGATGACGGATCCCCTCGCACAGACGCGCCGCATGCAGGCGCTCGTCAGCGAGCTCTGGCGGCTCGAGGGCCCCCACGTCGAGAACCACGTCGGCGACGTCGCCTGGCAGCGCTTCCAGCACACGGGTCGCGAGGGCGAGTGGCGGTTCCGGATCTGGGAGGAGAGCGGCGAGCCCGTCGCCTGGGCATGGATCCGGCGGCCGGCCACGCTCGGGCACGAGATCCACCCGCGACATCGCGGCGGCGGCGCTCCACGACGAGCTGCTCGACTGGTTCGAGGCCGAGGCCGAAGAAGACGAGCTGCGCGTGTCGTCGCTCACGACGGACCCGGAACGCCTCGCGTTCCTGCGTGCCCGCGGCTACGAGATCGAGCCCGCCGCCCGCGCGTTCGCGTACCACCTCCGCGAGCTGAGCGATCTCCCCGACCCGGTGCTGCCGGACGGTTACCGGCTGCGCACCGTCGAGCCCGCCGACCTCGAGGCGCGCGTCGAGCTGCATCGGGTCGTCTGGGAGCCCTCGCGGGTCACGGTGGAGAGCTTCTCGAAGCTCCAGACCGTATGGCCCTATCGCGCCGACCTCGACTGCGTCGTGGAGGCGCCGGACGGGTCCCTCGTCGCCTACTGTCTCGCCTGGCTCGACGACGCGAACCGCGTCGGCGAGCTCGAGCCGGTGGGCACGCATCCCGACTACCGGCGCCGCGGTCTCGCTTCGGCCGTGTGCCTGTTCGCGCTGCACAGGCTGCAGGAGGAGGGTGCGACGCGGGCGATCGTCTACTCGATCGCGGGCTCGGAGGCGACGGCGCTGTACGAGTCGATCGGTCTGCGCCAGCACGCCCGCTCGCTCCAGCTCCTGAAGCGCAGGTAGCGCTAGCCCGTCGCGGTTCGCAGCGGGCCGAACATCGACCAGTGGCCGGTGGCCGAGCCCTTGCCGCTCACCCAGCGCTGGAGCGTCACCTGCTCGATCGGGAAGCCGTCCGTCGGCGAGGTCTTGACGGCGATCCCCGGGATCAGCAGCGGGTGCTTGGGCTGGTTCTGCGAACGCGCGGCCTTCATCACCGACGCACGAGTGAGGTTCCTGCCGGCGCGCTTGAGCACATCCACCATCGACATCGCGGTCGCCATACCGGCGAAGTAGTAGCCGTCCTTGGGGTTCGCGGACGGCACGTACTTCTTCAGGATCTTGCGGGCGAGCGCGAGCCCCGGGTCCTTTGCCCACTTGGGATCCGTCGGATCCTTGAAGAAGGCGATCGAGACTGCTCCCTTGTTGATGGCCTTGCCGCCGGCGAGATCGCCGAGGCCCATGAGGTTGGCCGACGAGGCGACCGCGTTGACGATGACGAGCTTCGGCTTCCAGCCGAGCTTCGCGGCCTCGATGCTCGCCTGCACGGCGAACTTCCCGAAGGCGAAGATGAGGTACGCGTTCGCCTTCGACGCCTTGATCTGCGCCACCTGCGAGGCGACGCTCGCCGCCGTCGGGTCGTAGCCGACGAGCGAGACGATCTGCTTCGCCTTCGCGCCGAGCCCCTTCTTCAGGCCGGTCACCATGTCCTTGCCGTACGCGTCGTCCTGGTAGAGGACGCCGAGCTTCAGCGTCGGGAAGCTCTTCACGATGTAACGGCCGTATACCTGGCCTTCCAGGACGTAGCTGGGGATGAAGCCGATCGTCCAGGGGTACTTCTTGTAGTCCGCGCCCCACGTGTTGGCGCCCGAGGCCACGAAGAGGTGCGGGACGCCGGACTGGTTCAGGAAGTCGCGGACGGCGAGGTTGTTGTTCGTGCCGAGCGTGTTGAAGACCGCGAAGACCTGGTCCTGCTGCACGAGCTCGCGCACGGCCTGGACGGTCTTCGACGGGTCGTAGCCGTCGTCGAGGTACTTGTACGCGATCTTCCGCTTGTTCACGCCGCCGGCGGCATTCACCGACTTGAAGTACGCCTCGGCGCCACGCGCGACGGCGGCTGCCGACGAGGCCTCGCCGGAGATCGGCGACGTGCCGCCGATGAGGATCGTGGAGTCGGTGAGGCCGGGATCGGCTGTCGAGCCGGCGAGAGCCGTGCCCGCCGCGACGAGCAAGGCGGCGAGTGCGATCAGTACCTGGCCTGCGCATGCTGGGCTCAGCGAGTGTACAGACGGTCTGCCAGCCCGGTGACGCCCCGCCGCAGCAGGCCGCCCGCCCCCTTCGGCAGCAGGATCATCACGCCGACGAGCACTGCGCCGAAGACGAAGTCGGCGATGCCGATGGCGCTCGGATCGAGCGTCACGGGCAGCACCCTGTCCGCCCATTCGACGATGTCCGTCCGCGAGACGGTGGCCACCTCGAACGTCGGGACGACGAGCCACTCGATGAGCAGCGCGCCGAACACGATCCCCCAGAGCGTGCCGAGGCCGGCCGCCACCGTGCCCACGACGAGGTAGATGGAGAGGCGCAGCGCGAACGTCTCCGGGCTCACGTAGCTGAGGTTGACGACGGCGAACAGCGCGCCGGCGACGCCCGCGTAGAACGCCGAGACCGAGAACGCGAGCGTCTTGTACGTCGGCAGGTGGATGCCGAACGAGACGGCCGCCACCTCGCTGTCGCGGACGGCGCGGAACGAGCGTCCGGTGCGCCCGCGCAGGAGCAGCCACGCGGCCGCCAGCAGCACGAGCGCGATCGTCCAGCTGAGGTAGTAGAACCAGTCGTTCGTCGACAGGCCGGTCCAGGACGGCGCCGAGACGAGGTCGAAGGAAAGCCCTGTCGATCCGCCCGTCAGGTCGGGGAACTTCTTGATGAGCGCGGGCGCGGCGAGCGCGAGGCCGAACGTCGCCAGCGCGAGATAGAGGCCGCTAAGCCGCAGGGCGGGGATCGCGAGCAGCAGCCCGGCGGCGCCGGCGACGATGCCCGCGAGCGGGATCGTCGTCCAGTACGGGAAGCCGGCCTTCGCCGCGAGGATGGCCGTCGTGTAGCCGCCGACCGCCATGAACGCGCCGTGCCCGAGCGAGATCTGGCCGGTGTAGCCCGTGAGGATGTTGAGGCCGCAGATGGCGATGAAGTAGATGCCGACGTACGCGTACTGCGACGCCTGGAAGTCGTCGACGAAGAACGGCAGCACGCGCGACGGCGGCGACGAAGAGCACGACGGCCAGCGCCGTCGCGAAGGACGATCCGCGGCGCGGGATCACATCACACCCTCCTCACCGCAGCATGGCCGAAGAGACCCTGCGGCCTGAAGTAGAGGACGCCGAGGATCACGAGCAGCCCGCCGACGAGCCGCATCTCGCCGCCGAAGAAGTCGACGTACGTGCCGAGCAGGTTGAGCACTACGCCGAGCACGAGGCCGCCGACGACGGCTCCGACCGGGCTGTCGAGCCCGCCCAGCACGGCCGCCGCGAATGCGTAGAGCAGGACGCCGCGCATCATGTTCGGGTCGAGGAAGATCGTCGGCGCGGCCATCATCCCCGAGAGCGCGCCGAGCATCGCGGCGATGCCCCAGCCGAGCGCGATCATCCAGCTCGCCCGCACGCCGAGCAGCCGGCTGGCCTGGCGGTCGCCGGCGGCGGCGCGCATGCCGAGGCCGGGCTTCGTGAAGCGGAAGAACAGCCAGAGGAGGGCGACGGCGCCGAACGTGACGGCGATGAAGCCGACGTCCTGGTTGGAGAAGACAACGCCGCCCACGTCGACGGTGCGCGTCGAGAACGCGCTCGGAAAGCGCTTCGTGTCGGCGCCCCAGATCCAGGCGGCGAGGCCGAACAGCGCGATGCCGAGGCCGAGCGTGACCATGACGATCGTCAGCACCGGGGCTCCCTCCACCGGCCGGATCACGAGCCGCTCGAGCGCGATGCCGCCGGCGAACGAGATGGCGAGCGTCAGCGCGAAGCCGATCCACAGGTGCTACTCGGGCCCGTTCGGGTCGGCGATCAGCCACCAGGCGATGAACGTCGAGAACATCGCCATCTCGCCCTGCGCGAAGTTGATGACCCCCGTCGAGCGGTAGATGATGACGATCGCGAGCGCGAGGCTCGCGTAGATCGAGCCCGTGGCGAGCCCGCTCACGACCTGCTGGGCGAAGTCCGTCCAGGTGAAGGCGAGGAGAGTGCTCATCTCAGTAGCCGAGGTAGGCCTTCCGCACGGACTCGTCGGCCGCGAGCTGCTCGCTCGGGCCGCTGACGGCGACGTGCCCCACCTCGAGCACGCAGGCCTCGCGGCAGGCGCGCAGCGCGACGGCAGCGTCCTGCTCCACGACGAGCAGGGTCAGCCCGTCCTGGCGGTTGAGCCGCTCGAGCGCCTCGAAGATCTCGCGGACGATCAGGGGCGCCAGGCCGAGCGAGGGCTCGTCGAGCATCAGCAGCCGCGGGCGCTGGAGCAGCGCGCGGCCGAGCGCGAGCATCTGCTGCTCGCCGCCGGAGAGCGTGCCCGCGGCCTGCGACAGGCGCTCGCCGAGCCGCGGGAACTGCTGGAGCACCTTCGCGGTGTCGGCCCTCACCGCCGCCCGGTCGCGGCGCGTGTAGGCGCCGAGCCGGAGGTTGTCCTCGACTGAGAGGTCGCCGATGATGCCGCGTCCCTGCGGCACGTGGGCCACGCCGAGCCGTGCGACGGCCTCGGGCGACTTGCGCGCGATGGAGCGGCCGGCGAACGAGACGTGTCCCGTCTTGCGCACGAGCCCGGAGATCGCGCGCAGCGTCGTCGTCTTGCCCGCGCCGTTCGCCCCCAGGAGCGCCAGGCTCGAGCCCTCGTCGAGCCGCAGCGACACGCCGTGCAGCGCCCTCGTGTGGCCGTAGCGGGCGTGGACGTCCTCGAGCTCGAGCAGCGGCGTCACGCGTCGCCTTCGCTGCCGTTGCGGACGCCGAGATAGGCCTCGATGACGGCTGGGTTCGCCTGCACCTCCGCAGGCGTCCCGCTCGCGATCAGCTTGCCGAAGTCGAGCACGTGCACGCGATCGCAGATGCCCATCACGAAGCGCATGTGGTGCTCGACGACGAGCACGGTCAGCGCGAAGTCGCTCCTGCAAGTTGCGAACGAAGTCGCCGAGCGCGTCGACCTCTTCCCTGGAGAGACCTCCGGCAGGCTCGTCCAGCAGCAGCAGCTTCGGATCGGACGTCAGCGCGCGGGCGGCCTCGACTCGCTTCTGGATCCCGTACGGCAGCGACCCGGCCTCGCGATCGGCGACGTCGCCGAGGGTCAGATAGTCGAGCAGCGACAGCGCGCGAGCCTCGTCGTCCGCCGCCGGGCGCCTGTGGATGTGCGAGCCGACGAGGACGTTCTCGAGCACGGTCATCGACGGGAAGAGCGCGAGGTTCTGGAACGTGCGCGCGATGCCCCGGCCGATCACCTTGTGCGCCGGCGTCGCGAGCAGGCTCTCGCCCTCGAACCGGATGTCGCCGCCGTCCGGCGAGTAGAGGCGCGTGACGAGGTTGAAGACCGTCGTCTTCCCAGCGCCGTTGGGGCCGATGAGCCCGACGATCTCGCCCTGCGGCACGTCGAACGAGACGTCGTCGACGGCGACGATGCCGCCGAAGCGGCGGCTGAGGTTGCGCGCCTCCAGCAGCGCCACTAGGCGACTCTAAATCGTCGGCCTTCGTATGATCGATCGACCGATCAAGGGAGGCTGCGATGAGCCACGCCGAACACGATGCGCCAGTTCTACGAGCGGGTGAACGCGGGAGATGTCGACGGGTTCTCCGCGTTGATCGCCGACGACCTGATCGAGCACGAAAAGGTCGAGGGCCTGCCGCAGACGAAGGAGGGCGTGATCCAGTTCTTCACGATGTTGCTCGCTGCGTTCCCGGACGTGCGCATGGACGCGGAAGACATCATCGAGAGCGGCGACACGGCCTGGGCGCGGATCCGCATCACCGGCACGAACGAGGGCGAGTTCATGGGCATGCCGGCGACCGGGAAGTCCGTCGACTTCCAGGCGGTCGACATCGTGCGCTTCAACGACGAAGGAATGGCTGCGGAGCACTGGGGCGTCACCGACTCGATGACGATGATGCAACAGCTCGGAGTCGTGCCGGAGGGGCCGCCGGGCTAGACCGTCAACGCAGCTGGATCCGTGACGGGGGCCTGGCAGGCGAAGCGCTCGCAGACGTAGACGGCGGGCCTGCCGTCCACGAGGTCCTTGCCCTGGAGCAGCGGCACGTCCTCGGAGGGGCCGAAGGCGACGACGGCGTTCGGGTCGTAGCCGGCGAGCGCCGCCTTCGCAACCGCGTCGTCCGGCGAGCCGACGACCGCGATCTCCCGCGGCGGCGAGAAGTGGAGGTCGAGCGCGCAGAGCGCCCAGCCGAAGGCGGACGGTGCCCGCGGCAGGAGGTCGCGGACGAGACGCAGGACGGAGACGGCCTGCCGCTCCAGCTCGTCGTCGCCGTAGATCCGCGCGATGCGCAGCAGCACGTACGCGAGCATCGAGTTGCCGGACGGCGTCGGGTTGTCGTCGAGGTCCTTCGTGCGCACGACGAGCGCCTCGCCGTCGCCGGGGGTGAGGAAGAAGCCGCCGCGCTCCTCGTCGGCGAAGAGCTCGACGGCGAGCAGCGCCAGGCGGCGCGCCTCCTCGAGCCACCGCAGCTCCCCGGTCGCCACGTGCAGCTCGTACAGCCCGTGCGCGACGTTGGCGTAGTCGTCGAGGTAGCCGGTGCCCGTCGCCTTGCCGTCGCGGTAGCTGCGCCGCAGGCGCCCGTCGTCGGAGAGCGGGCCGAGCAGGAACTCCGCCAGGCCACGGGCGGTGTCGCGCCAGTCGTCGCGCTCCAGGCGCCTCGCCGCCTCGGCCAGCGCGGCGAGCGCGAGGCCGTTCCAGGAGGCGATCGCCTTGTCGTCGAGCCCGGGCTGCGGACGCCCGGCGCGGATCTCCAGCAGCCGCTTGCGCAGGTCGGGATCGAGCTCTCCACGAACGATCGAGCGGCCGTGCTCGAACGGCAGGAGCAGCTCCGGTGGCACGGGATCGTCGGCCGTCCACGTGTAGCGTCAGCCCCTCGACGCCGTCGGTGTCGGCGTCCTGCGAGGAGGCGAAGGCGCCTTCTGGCAGCAGTAGGTCGCGCAGCATGTACTCGACCGTCTCCTCGGCCACCTCGCGATAGCGCTCGCGGCCGGTGACGAGCCAGCCGTGGAGATAGGCGGGGACGAGCAGCGCGTTGTCGTAGAGCATCTTCTCGAAGTGCGGGACGAGCCAGCGCTCGTCGACCGAGTAGCGGTGGAAGCCGCCGCCGACGAGGTCGTACATGCCTCCCGCGGCCATGCCGTCGAGCGTCCGCTCGACCAGCTCCGTCTCGCCTCGCCTGCAGCAGCAGCTCGAGCACGGAGTGCGGCGGGAACTTCGGCGCCCGCCCGAATCCACCCCACTCCGGGTCGAAGGACTGCGCGGAGCCCACGTATCGCCTCGCTCACCAGCGACTCGGTGAGCGGCTCGCTCGACGGAGGGCGGCGGCCCGCTCGCTCGATGGCCGCGACGAGCTCGGCCGCCGAGCGCGTCACCTCCGAGCGGCGCTCGCGGTACGCGCTCGAGACCGCCTCCAGCACCTGGCGGAAGCTCGGCAGCCCGTGACGCGGCTCGGGCGGGAAATACGTGCCGCCGTAGAACGGCTCGCCGTCGGGCGTGAGGAAGGCGGTCAGCGGCCAGCCACCGTGCCCGGTCAGCGTGACGACCGCGTCCATGTAGACCGCGTCGAGGTCGGGGCGTTCCTCCCGGTCGACCTTGACGTTGACGAAGAGCTCGTTCTGGAGCCGCGCCGTCTCCTCGTCCTCGAACGACTCGTGCTCCATCACGTGGCACCAGTGGCACGCGGCGTAGCCGATGGAGAGGAGGATCGGGCGGTCCTCCTCGCGCGCGCGGGCGAGCGCCTCCTCGCCCCACGGGTACCAGTCGACGGGGTTGTCGGCGTGCTGGAGGAGGTACGGGCTCGTCTCGCCGGCGAGCCGGTTCACGCTGTCCCCGCCTTCCGGCGCCGCATCAGCCAGCGCACGAGCTCGACGGCGCCGGCGACCGAGAAGGCGATCGTCAAGGCGAGGAGCAAGCCCTTCCACGGCGCCTCCTCGAACTGCTTGCCCCCGACGTAGCCGAGGAGCGCGGCGTAGGAGGCCCAGACGATGCCGGCGATCGCGTCGAACGTCGCAAAGCGGCGCCACGGCATCTTCAGGCCGCCCGCCGAGAGGCACACCGCCGTCCGGCCGCCGGGGATGAACCGCGCGATGACGATGATCTCGCCGCCGCGCTCGTCGAGCTGGCGGTCGGCCCACGCGAGTCGCTCCTGCGCCTTCTTCGAGCTGAAGAAGCGGCGCTTGATGGCGTCGCCCCAGCGGCGGCCGATGAAGTACGCGGTGTTGTCGCCGAGGAACGCGCCGAGCGCGCCGCAGACGATGACGAGCGGCAGGCTCATGTCGCCCGACAGACGCGAGGACGCCGGCCGTGACCACGAGCGTCTCGCTCGGGACGAGCGGGATGAGCGACGTCGAGATACGCGACGGCGAAGATGACGAGGTACGACCACCACTCCCCGGAGACGAGATCGGTCAGGCGGTCGAACATCGGTCGTAGAGACTATGCGGCGTGGATTTCCTGCCGTTGTCGGGAGTGCGCGTGATCGACGTGACGACGTCGCTCGCGGGGCCGTACTGCACGGAGGTGCTGGCCGCGCTCGGCGCGGACGTCATCAAGGTGGAGCCACCGGAGGCCGGCGACGAGGCACGGTCGTGGGGCCCGCCGTTCTGGAACGGCGAGAGCACGATGTTCCTGGCCATGAACGCCGGCAAGCGGTCGCTCGCGCTCGACCTGCGCCGCGGCCTCGACGTCCTGCTGCGGCTCGCCGACGGCGCCGACGTCTTCATCCAGAGCCTGCGGCCGGGCATCGCCGAGGCCCGCGGGTTCGGCGCGGACGCCGTTCGCGCGCGCAACCCGCGGCTCGTGTACGCGACCATCGGCGCGTTCGGCCGCGAGGGGCCGTGGAGCACGCGGCCGGGCTACGACCCGCTCGCACAGGCCGCCGGCGGCATCCTCAGCGTGACGGGCGAAGAGGGCGGAGCGGGCGTGCGCGTCGGCGTGTCGATGATCGACCAGAGCACCGGCGTCTGGGCGGCGCTCGGCATCCTCGCGGCGCTGCACGAGCGGGAGCGACGGGCGCAGGGCCGCGCGATCGACGTCTCGCTGTACGAGACGGCGCTGGCGCTCCTCTCCTACCAGCTCACCGGGTATCTCGGCAGCGGCGACGTCCCCGGCCGGCACGGCACCGCCTTTCCGTCGATCGCTCCGTACCGCGTCTACGCCACTGCCGACGGGGAGGTGATGATCGCGGCGGGGAACGACGGCCTGTTCGCTGCGCTGGCCGGCGCACTCGGCATCCCCGAGGCGGCCGAGGATCCGCGCTTCGGGACGAATCCCGATCGCGTCGCCCACCGTGCGCGAGCTCGACGAGCTCGTCGGCGCAGCGACGTCGCGGCTGACGACGGCGGCGCTCCTCGAGCGGCTCGAGGCGGCGGGCGTGCCGTCCGCGCCGGTCCAGGACGTCGCCCAGGTCGCCGAGCATCCCCAGACGAAGGCGCTCGGCATGCTGCAGTCCCTCCCGCACCCTCGCGTCCCGGAGCTCGTGACGGTCGCCGTCCCGTTCTCGGCGGACGGAGAGCGCGTGCAACACCGTGCGCCGCCCCGGCGCTCGGCGCCCACACGGCGGAGGTGCTCGCGGAGGCCGGCCTCACCGACGAGGAGATCGCCGACCTCGCCCGCGACGGAGTCGTTAGGCTCCCGGCATGAGCGTCACGCTGCTCGTCGGTACGCGGAAGGGCCTCTTCCAGCTCCATTCCGACGACCGGCGCTCGTGGAAGCTCGAAGGGCCGACGCTCGAGGGCTGGGACGTCCTCCACGCCATCGTCGACCGCCGCGACGGCACGCTCTACACGGCGGCGAACACGTACCCCTACGGCGGCACCGTGCAGCGCTCGCCCGACATGGGCAAGACATGGGAGCGCGCCGAGGACATCGGGCTGCCCGAGGAGTCCGGCCTCAAGCTCGAGAAGACGTGGCACGTTCGGCCGGGACGCGAGGAGGGCGAGCTCTGGCTCGGCGCGGCGCCGGGCGCGCTGCTGCGCTCCACGGACGGCGGCAAGACGTTCGAGTCGGTGGCGAGCCTGACCCAGCACGAGACGCGCGACCGCTGGGAGCCGGGCGCGGGCGGCATGTGCTGCCACTCGATCCAGCTCGACGCCGAGGATCCCAACCGGATGTACGTCGCGATCTCCGCTGCAGGCTCGTTCCGCACGGACGACGGCGCCGAGTCCTGGACGCCGATCAACAAGAACGTCGCCGCCGACTTCCATCCCGAGAAGTACCCGGAGGTCGGCCAGTGCGTCCACAAGCTGCTCGCGCACCCGGCGAAGACGGAGCGGCTCTGGCAGCAGAACCACTGCGGCGTCTACCGCTCGGACGACCGCGGGGAGAACTGGGAGCGGCTGGACGGCAACGGCCTCCCCAGCGGCTTCGGCTTCCCGATCATGCTCCACCCGCGCGAGCCGGACACGGCCTGGGTGATTCCCGAGAACGCCGACCTGAACCGCGTGACGGCTGACGGCCGCCTCGGCGTCTATCGCACGAAGGACGCCGGCGAGTCGTGGGAGCTGACGGCCAACGGTCTGCCCGATCAGGCCTGGACGGGCGTGCTGCGCGAGGCGTCGTCGTTCGACGAGGCCGACCCGGTCGGCCTCTACTTCGGCACGCAGGGCGGCTCGGTGTGGGTCGTCGCCGAACGAGGGCGACGAGTGGATCGAGGCCGCGGCCAACCTCCCGCCGATCCTCTCCGTGGAGGCGCATTGGGAGGAGTGACCGTGCTCCTGCCCTCGATCCTCGCGGCCGAGGCGGGCGGGCAGGGTCGGTTCGAGCTGGAGGCGGACAAGGTGGGCGACGCGCTGCGCGCGCTGCCCGTCGCGAACATGCTCTTCGACGAGCGCGGCGAGCTGCGCCGCCTCGTCAACGTCTACGTCGACGGCGTGGACATCCGCGGCGGTGACGGCGTCGAGTCGCCGCTCGCTGGCGGCGAGGAGCTTCGCGTCGTTCAGGCCGTCGCCGGCGGCTGAGCCGCCAGCCCGTCGAGCGCGGTGCGGAGCTTGCGTGCCTGGGCAAGGTTGCCCTTTTGCTCGCAAGCGCGATCGCCTCTGTCGAGCACAGCAGCCGCCTCCCCCGGACGTCTCGCCACGCGTAGCACGTCGGCGAGAGCGGACAGAGCTCGTACGCTGCCCGTCGCAAAGTCGGAGCTCGCGGCGAGAGTCGACCGCCGCTCGTGCCCGCTCTTCAGCAGCTCCCACGTCCCCGTCGAGCAGCAAGAGCTTCGCCTGACTGGAACGAATGCCGATCTGGGCATCCATGTCGTCGTCGATCGACGTACCGTGCCGCGAGCTCGACCGGCGCTCTCGCCTCCTGCCCCCTGCCTTGAAGGACAGAGGGCATCGACCAGCGGCGGCACCATGCTCACGTAGTGACCCCAATCGCCAATTCGTTCGAGGGCTTCCAGATCTTGGCGCGCGTGGCGCTCGGCCTCGCGCCCATCGCCCGCAAGCAGCTCCACCTCGGCCGCGGTGGTAGCCATCGTCTTGAGGCCGACCTCTTCCTCCAGCGTGATTGCCTGGCGGAGCAGCGCACGGGCTGCCTCGAAGTCACCTTGCATGGCGGAGACTTCGGCACGAGTCGCAAGCGCGCCCATTTCGAGCCTCCTACTTCCAGGCACGCGGCGCATTACCTCGTCGGCGAGGTCCACCATCGCCTCGGCGGGCATCGAGCCGTTTCGCGCAGCAGTGAGAACGCTCCGCAGGATCTCCGCTTCCAAGGTCCGATCGCCGGACTCGCGCGCATGATCGGCAGCCCGCTCTAGCTCCGCGATCGCGCCCTCTGCATCGCCTCGCCAGAACCGCATCTGGCCGGCGAGATAGAGCGCGTTGGCAAGGCCCGCCTGATCGCCGGTCGACTCGAAGACGCGGATCGCCTCCTCGAGTGGCAGGTCTCATGGCCTCATGGCTTGCCTGCGGATCCGAGTGGAGCCAGAGGTACAGGTCGGCGACGGACGCGTCCGCCGCAATCGCCAGCTCGCCGCGGGCCTGACCCTGCTCCATCGCCTCGACGAGCAGCGCCTTCGCGCGCTCCCACTCGCCCTTGTCTGTCAGCGCCCTGCCGAGCATGGGCAGCAGTGGCAGGCGGTCCGGGTCCTCGTCCGGAAGCAGCGTGACGGCGCGCCCGAGGAGGTCGGCTGCAGCCAGACAGATCGCCTCGGTCGTACGCGCGCCTGCCGGACGCTGCGAGATGGCGGCCGGCTCGCGTGGCGAGGTCGCGGCTGCGGTCCGTCTCCGGCCCCAGCTCGACGAGACAGGCGTGCGCCTGCTCGAGGTGGTAGCCGATGATCTCCTCGAACTCCTCGTCACGACCGTCGAGCCAGCCGGCGAAGCGCTCGTGGAGGTCGGCGCGCTGCGCTTTCGGGACCCGGTCGTAGGCGGCGTCGCGAATGAGCATGTGGCGGAAGCGGAAGGTGTCGTCGATCGCCTCGTGGGGACGGATCAGCTCCTTGCGCACGAGCGCCGCCAGCCGCGCTCCCGATGGACGCCGGCCGTCGGGTGCGAGCTCGCCGAGCGCCTCCCACTCGAAGTCGAGCCCGATGATGGACGCTCGCTCGACGATCTCCCGCTCCTCCTCGGGCAGCGCGTCGAGCCGGGCGGCGAGCAGCGCCTGGATCGTCGCGGGCACCTCGTCGGGAGCCGGCGCCGTCGGCGAGCATCGCGAGCAGTTGCTCGACGAACAGCGGGTTCCCCTCCGCGACTTCGCGGATGCGCGTCCGCGTCGGGTCGTCGAGCGTGGCGCTCCCCAGCAGGCTCTCGATCAGCTCGTCGGACTCCTCGACCGTCAGCGGCTCGAGCGTGATCGCCTCCCCGCTCCACGCCGCCCGCGCGTCGAGCAGGTCCGGTCGCGCGAGGCAGAAGAGGAGCATGGGCGCGTCGCGCGTCCAGTCGGCAACGTGCTCGATCAGGTCGAGCAGCGGCGGCTCTGCCCAGTGGATGTCCTCGAACACGAGCGCGAGTGGACGCGCGCGCGCCTGCGTCTCGAGCCACTTGCGCACCGTCCAGGCGACGTCCTCTGGCGACCCCGCCGTCAACTGCCGTGCCCCACTCGTCATCGGCGTGCGCCTGCCGGAAGATCTCCGCGAGCGGCCAGTACGTGATGCCCTCGCCGTACGGAAGGCAGCGCCCGACGAGCACGTCGGCGTCGTCCTCGAGCGACGTCGCCACTTCGCGCGCGAGCCGCGTCTTGCCGATCCCGGGTGGCCCGAACGCCGTGACGAGGCGGCACGTTCGGGCCGCCAGCGCCTCGTCGAAAGCCGTCCGAACACGCGCGAGCTCGTCGCGCCTGCCGACGAGCGGCGCGTCGAGGCGGCGCTCGAAGGCCGGCGCGCCCTCTACGACGCGAAGCAGACGATGTGCGGCAACGGCGTCCGGCTTCCCCTTCAGCTCGAGCGGCTCGACAGCCTCGACTTCGACCGCATCCCGCGCCAGGCGCAGCGTCGCCTCGCCGAGCAGGATCTCGCCGGGCTCGGCGGCCTGCTCGAGGCGGGCGGCGACGTTGACGGCATCACCAGTGACGAGCGCGTCGCCGCCGCCGGCGACGACTTCGCCGGTGTTGACGCCGATCCGCGCCTGGAAGCCGAGTCCAGCGACGGCGTCGCGAAGCTCTGTCGCAGCACGAAGCGCACGGAGCGCATCGTCCTCGTGGAGCGTCGGGATCCCGAAGACCGCCATCACTGCGTCGCCGATGAACTTCTCGACCGTGCCGCCGTGCCGCTCCAGTGCGGTACGGGCATCCTCGAAGTACCGAGACTGGATTGCCCGCAGCGCCTCCGGGTCGAGCCGGTCGCCCGTGCTCGTGTAGCCGGCGAGATCGCAGAAGAGGACGGTTACGACCTTGCGTACATCTGGCACCGCCGAAGCGTAGTGCGTCGCTAGCCGATCTCCACCATCCGCTGGATGGCCAGCCGCGCCTTCGCCGCGATCTCCGGCTCCACTTCGACCTCGAACTTCCAGTCGCGCAGCGAGTCGCGCAGCTTCTCGAGCGTGATCATCTTCATGTACTTGCAGATCGCGTCCTCGGACACGGCCTCGAACGTCTTGCCGGGCACGTCCTTCTTCAGCCGGTGGAGGATGCCCGTCTCGGTGGCGATGAGGAAGCGCTCCTTCGGCGACTGCTTCGCGAACTTGATCATGCTCTCGGTGCCGAGGATGTGCGTGTTGTCGTTGCCGAAGGCCATGCACTGGCTCGCGCAGCCGCACTCGGGGTGGACGAGGAACTCGGCGTCGGGCGCGTCCGCCTGCCAGCGCTCGATGTCGGCCGGGCGGATGCCGGCGTGGACGTGGCACTCGCCCATCCAGATGTTGAGCTTGCGGCCGGTCACCTTCTCCAGCCAGACGCCGAGGTAGAGGTCGGGCAGGAAGAGGATCTCCTCGTCCTCGGGGACGGCGTCGATGATCGCCTTCGCGTTCCCCGACGTGCAGCAGTAGTCGGACTCGGACTTCACCTCGGCTGTCGTGTTCACGTAGGAGACGACGGTCGCGCCGGGGTGCTCCGCCTTCCACGCGCGCAGCTGGTCGGCGGTGATCGACGCGGCGAGCGAGCAGCCGGCGTCGAGATCGGGGATCAGCACCGTCTTGTCCGGCGAGAGGATCTTCGCCGTCTCGGCCATGAAGTGGACGCCGCAGAAGACGATGGCGGAGGCGTCGGTGTCGGCCGCCTCGCGCGAGAGGTTCAGCGAGTCGCCGACGTAGTCGGCGACGTCCTGCACCTCGGGCACCTGGTAGTTGTGGGCGAGGATGACGGCGTCGCGCTCGCGCGCCAGCGCCTTCACCTCGTCCTGCATACGGCTGATCGTTTGCGTGGTCACGGGAGCACCTCCAGAGAGACATCGATCGAGCGGGCGGAATGGGTGAGCGCGCCGACGGAGATGAAGTCGACTCCGGTCTCCGCGATCGCGCGGACCGTGTCGAGATTCACGCCGCCCGAGGCTTCGAGCTTCGCGCGGCCGGCGACGAGCGCAACGGCCTCGCGCAACTCGTCGGTCGACATGTTGTCGAGCAGGATCGCGTCGGCGCCGGCTTCGACCGCCTCGCGCACCTGCTCCAGCGTTTCCGCCTCGACCTCGACGGGCAGGTCGGTAGCGGCGCGCAGGGCGGCGATCGCCGGTGCGATGCCACCGGTCAGCCGCAGGTGGTTGTCCTTCACGAGCACGCCGTCGTCGAGGCCGAACCGGTGGTTGGTTCCGCCGCCCGTCGCCACCGCGTGCTTCTCGAGGACGCGCAGGCCCGGGGTGGTCTTGCGCGTGTCGAGGATGGTGGCGCCGGTGCCGGCGACCGCGTCGACGTAGCTGCGCGTGAGCGTGGCGATCCCGGAGAGCCGGCCGATGAGGTTGAGCGCCAGCCGCTCGCCCGTGAGCACGCCGCGCGCGGGGCCGTCCAGCTCGGCAATCGGGCCCCCGTCGATCGAGGCTCCTTCCCCGACTACCGGCTCGAAGGCGACGCCGAGCTCGGCGAAGACTGTCCCCGCGGCCTCGAGGCCGCAGACGATTCCCGGCTCCTTCGCGAGCACGACGGCCGTGCACGTCGCGTCCTCGTCGATGAGTGCGAGCGTCGTGACGTCTCCGCTGCCGACGTCCTCGGCCAGCCAGGCACTCGTGTCGGGGAGCGTCAGTGCCATCGCTCGAACGTCACCTCCTCGTCCGGGCCGATGACGCTGTGTACGACGAAGCGCTCGTCCTCGAACGGGAAGTCGGCGCGGAAGTGGCCGCCGCGGCTCTCCTCGCGGGCGAGCGCGCTGCGCGCGATCAGCCGGGCCAGGAGATGCGGCGACTCGGTGAGACGGCGCAGGCCGGCCGCGTCGCGCACGAGCCCGGCGTCCTCCCACATCGCCGCGCGGAGCTCCGGCGTCACCTCGTCGGGGACACTGGACTCAGGGACTGTCCCTGGGACTGTCCCCCTGACGTGTCCGTTTGGGGCGTCGGAAAGGGCGGCGAGGGCGGCGCGGCGGCCGAAGACGAGGCACTCGAGCAGGGAGTTCGAAGCCAGGCGGTTCGCGCCGTGGACGCCGGTGCAGGCACACTCGCCCGCCGCGTAGAGGCCGGCGACGTCAGTCCGGCCGTGGAGGTCGGTGACGATGCCGCCCATCGTGTAGTGGGCCGCCGGCGAAACGGGAATCGGCTCCAGCGCCGGGTCGAAGCCCTCCCGTGCGAGCGCGTCCATGAGCGTCGGGAAGCGGCCGCGATCGATGCGGCGCAGGTCGAGCAGCGCCGTCCCTCGCTCGCCGACGGCGCGGGCCACGACGTCGCGCGGCGCCAGCTCGTCGGTGAAGCGCTGGCCCTCGGCGTCTACGAGCACGGCGCCCTCGCCGCGCAGCGCCTCGCTCAGCAGCAGGCCGTTCTCGGCCAGCACCGTGGGGTGGAACTGCATGAACTCGAGGTCGGCGAGCCGAGCTCCGGCGTGGAAGGCCATGGCCATGCCGTCGCCCGTTGCTCCCGGCGGGTTCGTCGTCCGCTCCCAGAGCGAGGCCGCGCCGCCTGTGGCGACCAGCGTCGCCCCAGCCTCGATCGCCCGCCGCTCGGTGACGACGCCGGTGCAGCGACCTCCCGCGGCGGAGATCGCGCGCACAGACTCGCCCTCTGCGACGCGAATGCGCGGGTGCTCGAGCACCCGGTCGACCAGCACGCGGAGGATCTCCTTGCCGGTGGCGGCACCGGCGACGTGGAGCACGCGACGGCGTGAGTGCCCTCCTTCGAGCCCCGGCTCGGGATCGAAAGGCACACCCAGGTCATGCAGGTCGGCAACCCGCGCGGGTGCCTCCCCGACGAGCTCGCTGACGGCGCTCTCGCGGCACAGCCCACGGCCTGCACGCAGGGTGTCCTCCGCGTGCAGCTCGGGGCTATCGTCCGGCGCCGTCGCCGCTGCCACGCCACCCTGGGCGAGGTAGCTGGCGGACGAGCGCAGCGGCCCCTTGGAGAGCAGCAGCACGTCCGCCTCGTCGCCGACGCACAGCGCGGCGTAGAGGCCCGCGATGCCGCCGCCGATGACGGCGAGATCGCAGCGGGTAGTTGGCTCGGGAGACACTGTGCTAGTTTTAGCCTCTGAGGCGATAACCTGTGAACGAGTCTAGCAGAGTCACGCCGGCACAGACAGCGCTCGCCGTCGTCCTTCAGGTTCGCTCGGGCGTCCTGCAGGCGCTCGTGTGGCAGCGCGCCATGGAGCCCGTTCGCGGGCGCATGGTCCCTCCCAGGCGGCTATCTCGAGCCGGGAGAGACGCTCGAGGAGTCGATCCGCCGCCACCTGGCGGTGAAGGTGGACGTCCAGGAGCTCTCCCACCTCGAGCAGCTGGTGACGCTGAGCGACCCCACCCGCAACCCTCGCCAGTGGGAACTGGCCACGGCGTATCTCGGGCTCGTGCCGTCCGACCTCGACCCCGCAGTGCCGGAGGACACCGCCTGGCACGCCGTCGCGACTCTCCCCTCCATGGCGTTCGACCACGAAGCGATCGCGATCGCCGGTCGGGACCGGCTGCGCGCGAAGCTCTCCTACACGAACCTCGGGTTCGCGCTCGCCCCGGCGACGTTCACGATCTCGGAGCTCCGCGACCTCTACACGGCCGCGCTGGGGCACGACGTCTCCCCCACGAACCTCAAGCGCGTGCTCCTGCGGCGCGGCGTGCTGGAGCGGACGGGCACGCAGCGCTCACCGGGGCCGGCCGGCGGGCGCCCGGCCGAGCTCTACCGCTTCCGCACGCCGCGCCTCGAGATCACGGATCAGTTCGCAGTGCTCAGGCCGCCGCCGGTAACGTGACGCACCGACCACCCGAAAGGAGCCAAGTGAACCGCATCGCCTTGATAGCGCTGGTGGCCTGTACCGCGCTCGCCGTCGCCGCGACGGCATTCGGCGCGACGATCCTCAGCAACCCGACCAGCGTCACGAAGCTTGCCTACGCGAAGAAGGCCCTATCCGCGACGGCCGGCTCGGTCACGATCCGCTCGAAGAACACGTCGCCTGTGCTGAAGCACAACATTGCCCTCCGTAAAGGCACGAGCGCGAAGGGCAAGCTGCTCGCGAAGGGCAAGGTCGTGGGCAAGGGTGGCGTGTCGAAGATCACGCTGAAGGTCGCGAAGGGGAAGTACCGCTTCGTCTGCACCGTCCTCGGCCACGAGGCGGGCGGTATGTGGGGGATCCTCACGGTCAAGTGATCGGCGCTGCGGGGGCCGTAGCGGCGCTGGCCGCGCTCGTGGTCGTTGCTACGGCCCCCACGCCTACCGTCGATCGCGTGGACGAGCAGGCAGCCTGGTCGCGGCTCGTGCGCCAGGTGCAGCTCGGTCCGCGGCCTGCCGGTTCGCCGGCTTCGAGGAAGCTCGCGACGCCAGCTGAAGGCCGAGTTGCCCGACGGACGGTTCCAGGCCGTTCCCGGCGGGCTCCGCAACGTCGTCGGCGTTCGTTCCCGGCCGCGATCCTTCGCGGACGGTCGTCGTCGGGCGCGCACTACGACACGAAGGACCTGCCGGGCTTCGTCGGCGCGAACGACGGCGCAGGCGGCACCGCGCTCGTCGTCGAGCTCGCGCGGACAGTCGAGCCGAGGGAGCTTCGCCCGACGGTGGTCTTCATCCTCTTCGACGGCGAGGAGTCGCCGAAGGGCGCAACCGGCGACTTTTACGCCACCGGCGCTGCGCGGAAGCAAGGTCGCGGCGCCGCGCTACAAGAACGCCGAGGCGATGATCCTGCTCGACTTCGTCGCTGACCGAGACCTCACGCTGCCGCGAGAGGCAAACTCCAATCCGGCGCTCTGGCGACGGCTCCGGGCGGCGGCCAAGCGCGTCGGTACGCAGGCCGATCTTCCCGAATCGAGCCGACGTTTGCGGTGACCGACGACCACGTCCCGTTCCTCAGGCAAGGCGTGCCGTGCGATCGACCTCATCGACTTCGACTATCCCGTGCTGGCACAAGCCGTGCGACAACCTGTCGCAGGTGTCGAAGCGCAGCCTCGACGCAGTGGGCGAGACCGTGTACGAGCTCCTACGAAGCTTCTAGCAGGCCGTCGATCGCGTCGACGGATGTCGTCGCGGATCACGCGCACGTCCTCGATCGGCAGCCCGAACGGATCGCGCAGCTCCCAGTCGAGGTACCGCTTGCCGGGAAGCACCGGGCACGCGTCGCCGCATCCCATCGTCACCACGACGTCCGCCCACTCGACGTCTTCCTGCGTGATCCCGCGGGGTGTCCGCCCGCTGAGATCGATGCCGAGCTCGCGCATCGCCTCCACCACAACGGCGTCCAGCTCGGCGGCTGGCCGCGATCCTGCCGACCGCGCCTCGAGCCCGGCCTGCTTCGCGAACGCCTCCGCCATCTGCGACCGGCCTGCGTTGCCTATGCAGACGAAGTAGACGTTCACGATCGCACCGCACGGTACGCGAGGGCTCCGAGCGCGCGCACCAACTGGAGGCGCAACCAGGTAGACCCACAGCGCGTCGAACGTCCCGGAGACGAGGGCGGGGCCGAGCGAGCGCGCAGGGTTCATCGACGCGCCGGAGACGGGGCCGCCCACGAGCGCGCCGAGCGCCACCGTCCCGCCGATCGCAATCGCCGCCGCCTCGCCCACGGCCCGCGTGTCGGTGGCGACGGCCATGATCACGAACATCAGGAAGAACGTGAGCACCACCTCCCAGAGGAAGGACTGCGCGTCGGAGCCGGAGGGAGTCGTGGCGCCGACGTTCGCGACATCGCCCAGCGAGCCTCGCAGGACGGCCGCGGCTGCGATCGCGCCGGCGCACTGCGCCACCCAGTAGAAGCCCACTCGCCGCAGCGGGAAGTGGCGCGACAGACCGAACGCGAGGCTCACCGCCGGGTTGAGATGGGCGCCGGACACATGGCCGACCGCGTAGATCATGGCCATGATGGCGAGGCCGAAGGCAAGCGCAATGCCGACGTCCCCGGGCCCGCCCGACTTCGCGTCGACCATGATCGCGCCGCAGCCGAAGAAGACGAGACAGAAGACGCCTATGGCCTCGGCAAGCAGCGCACCCGCGAGCGAGCGCATGGGCCTCTAGCTCATCGGGATCTCGGCGAGCACCTTCGGCTCGATGCGGTCGAGGATCTCCTCGAGGCTCGGGCCGGTGACGGTGATGCCGTGGTTGCGCAGGCCGACGATGGCGTTGTCGGGGTCGTCCTCCGCGCGCACGAGGTCGGCGACCGCGCGGGCGAGCTCCTCCGTGCCGCAGGGGTAGTTGACGTCCGTCGCGTCGATCCCGTCCACCCAGGCGTGGACATGGACGATGGCGCCGACGCCGGGGTGCTCCTGGTAGATCATCCAGTGCTCGATGGCGTCGACTGACACGCGGCGCGGCTCCACGCCCGGCGGCACGCTCAGCACCATGCGCCCGTTCGCGACGTCGTAGTCCGAGACGAGCAGGATGTCGCGGCCGGGGATGTCGAGCTTCGTCTTGTCGACGCCGCTCGCGCTCATCCAGAACCGCGTGTCGTCCTTGCGGGCCGAGAGGTTGCCGTACGAGAGGCCACCGATCCCGTAGAGCCGCTTCACGTGGCGCAGCTCGCGCTCGGTGAGCAGGTCCTCGATGGGGAACGGGTTCGGCAGGAGGTTGAGCGCGCCCAGCCTGACGCCCGCCTCGCGGATCGACTCGGTGATCTCGTCCCCCTCCCAGAGCTCGGGCTCGAGGTCGGTCTTGAACTCGTTGTCGATGATCAGGCGCGAGCTGGCGAGCGGCACGAGCCGCTCGATGACGTTCTTCGCGAGCTCCTCCTCCGAGTCCCCGGAGACGCCGTAGTGGCCGCGCTCCATGGTCGTGAACCACGCGCCCTCGCCGGGCACGTAGTCGAGGACGAGATTCGCGAGCGCGCGCAGCAACATCGGGTAGTCGGCGCGCAGCGACTCCTCGATCGGCTCCGGATGCTCGGGACGCTCGAAGACCGCGAGCACGTACGTGCCGCGGGAGCCGCGCCGGAACGGCTTCGCCTCGTCGGGCTCGACGAGGCTGAGCACGAGATTCGCCTCGCGCGGGTCGCCGTCGCCGAAGGTGAAGCCCGCCTGCTCGAGCTCCTTGCCGAGCAATTGGGCGAAGCGGTCGAGCGACTCGCTCTTCGCGTCACCGAAGAACGCGTACTGCATGGGGCTTGGGTCCTGTGACACGCCCCTACGATAAATGGCCGAGCGCCGCGCCGAGCACGGGCACGGTCAAGGTGAGGGCAAGGTTCGCCCAGCCGACGATGACGAGCGGACGGCGGATCGTCTGCGGTCGGCCCTCGCGGATCTGCCGCGCGAGCCTCGGGCCGAGCACGAAGTCGTGGACGATCGCGCCCGCGATCAGGAGGCCGACGGCGGCGATCTTCACGACGAGCACCGTGTCGAAGTCGCTGCCGGCGTCGTCGAACGCGCCGTCCGCGATGGCGAGCTGGACGCCGCTGAAGACGGCGACCGCCATCGCGCTCCAGCCGAACAGCCGCCAGCCGCGACCCAGCTCGCGCAGTGCCTGGGCCCGCGTCTCGCCGGGCAGCGTGCGCGCGAGCGGCACGGCGACGAAGACGAGGATGATCGTGCCGCCGACCCACACCGAGGCCGCCAGCACGTGCAGAGCAAGGAAGACGAGGTCCACAGCGGAACGCTATGCGATGCGCGCGCGGCGCCTATCGGGCACCATCTGGCACGTGCCGCGCTTCGCCCTGCTCGCCATCGTCGTCCTCGCCATCTCCCCTGCCGCAACCGGGGCGGAATCGCCTGCGATCACGATCTCGGGTACCGGAGACATCGCGATGGCGCCCTCCGGAAGCGGCGCGAGCAGTTTCTTCGACTCGGGGATCCGTAAGGCTCTGGCGGCCCACATCGCGCTCGGCAACCTCGAGGGGACGCTGGCCACCGGCGGCTCGTCGAAGTGCGGGCCGGGGAGCTCGAACTGCTTTGCCTTCCGCGCGCCCCCGTCCTACTCGTCCGCGCTCAAGCAGCGCGGGCTTCACGATCATGAACCTCGCCAACAACCACGCTCTCGACTACGGGGAGTCGGGTCAAGCGGAGACGATCGCAGCGCTCAAGCGAGCCGGCCTGCGATTCACGGGCCGCCCGGGAGAGATCGCCGTCCTGCGGAAAGGCGGGACGAAGGTCGCGTTCGTCGGCTTCGCCCCGTACCCATGGGCGCAGAGCCTGCTGGACATCGAGGACGCCGTCGAGGTCGTGAGGAAGGCAAAGCGGAAGGCGGACGTCGTCGTCGTGACGATGCACGCGGGCGCCGAAGGATCGGACCAGCAGCACGTGCGACCCGGGCCGGAGTGGTTCCTGGGCGAGCCGCGCGGCAACGTCTACGCGTTCTCGCACGCGGTCGTCCGTGCCGGCGCCGACCTCGTCGTCGGCCACGGCCCGCACGTTCTCCGCGGGATCGAGTGGTATCGCGGACGCGTGATCGCCTACAGCCTCGGCAACTTCCTCGGCAACGGCACGCTCAACGTGTCAGGCGTGTCCGGCCAGACGGCGGTGCTTCGCGCGACGCTGCGCCGCGACGGTTCCTGGGTGGAAGGCAAGCTCGTGCCGGTGCAGCTGACGGCCGGCGGCCTGCCGCGCGTCGACTCGAGCCGCGCGGCGCTCGCGACCGTGCGCAAGCTGTCGCGTGCCGACTTCGGGCGGAACGCCGTGCGCATCTCGCCGTCCGGCACGCTGCTGCCACCCGCCTGGCGCACCGGCTAGCCGCGTACGATCATCCCGCTGTGCGCGCGGATCTCCCGTCCGGCACGGTCACCTTCCTCTTCACCGACGTGGAGGGATCGACGAAGCTGCTCCACGAGCTCGGGGCTGATGCCTACGCCGACGCTCTGGCCGAGCACCGCCGGGCGATCCGCGAGGCGTGCGCGGCCGGCGGCGGAGTCGAGGTCGATACGCAGGGCGACGCGTTCTTCTTCGCGTTCCCGACGGCGCCTGGCGCCCTCGCGGCCGCCTCGGCCATGACGGAGGCGCTCGCCCCGGGCCCGATCCGCGTGCGTGCCGGGCTCCACACCGGGACGCCGCTGCTCGCCGAGGAGGGCTACGTCGGTGACGACGTCCATCGCGCCGCCCGCATCGCGGCCGCAGGCCACGGCGGCCAGGTGCTCGTTTCCGCAACGACGGCAAGCGCTCGTCGGAGCTCGAGCTCACCGATCTCGGGGAGCACCGGTTCAAGGACCTCGGCGCTCCCGAGCGCGTCTACCAGCTGGGGGACGGCGAGTTTCCGGCCCTGAAGTCCCTCTATCGCACGAACCTGCCGGTGCCGGCGACGACGTTCCTCGGCCGCGAACAGGAGCTGGCCGAGATCGCGGACCTTCTACGCGACGGCGCGAGGCTGCTGACGCTCACCGGCCCGGGGGGAACAGGGAAGACACGGCTCGCGATCCACGCCTCAGCGGAGGCCGCAGAGTCGTTCCCCAGCGGCATCTGGTGGGTGCCGCTGGCATCGCTGAGGGACGCGAACCTGCTCGTCTCGTCGGTGGCGCAGGCGCTCGGGGTCGAAGAACAGCCGGGCCGGGAGCTGGCCGCGAGCGTTGCGGCTCAACTCACCGGGAAGCAGACGCTCCTGGTGCTGGACAACGCCGAACACCTGATGCCCGACGTGGCGTCGAGGATTGCCGAGCTGCGGGACATTCCCGGGCCGACGTTGCTCGTCACGAGCCGCGAGCGGCTCCAGCTCCAGGGCGAGCACGTGTACTCGGTGCCGTCGCTCGAGGAGGAAGACGGCGTCGAGCTCTTCCTGACCCGCGCACGGGCGATGCAGTCCGGAGTGGAGGAGTCGGAATCCGTGGCAGAGCTCTGCTCGCGCCTGGACAACCTCCCGCTGGCGCTCGAGCTCGCCGCCGCAAGGACCGTCGTCTTCTCGCCGGAGCAACTCGTCGATCGACTGGCGCAGAGGCTCGACCTGCTCAAAGCGGGCCGTGACGCCGATCCCCGCCAGCAAACGCTCCGGGCGACGATCGAGTGGTCGTACGACCTTCTGGATCCCGAAGAGCAACGGCTCTTTCGGGGACTCTCCGTCTTCGCCGGCAGCTGCAACTACGAGGCCGCCGAGGTCGTGTGCGACGCCGATCCCGACACGCTCCAGTCGCTCATCGACAAGAGCCTCCTCCGTCGGCGCGAGGAGCACGGGCAGACGCGCTACTGGATGCTCGAGACGATCCGCGAGCTCGCCGTCGAGCAGTCGGTCGATGCGGGCGAGGATGTCGAGCTTCGACGAAGGCATGCACAGCACTACCTGGCGCTCGCCGTCTCGTCGAACCTGGCGGCGGACGCCGCGGGGGAGATGAAGCACTACCTCGTGATCCCCGAGCGCGACAACCTGCGAGCGGCGCTCGCGTGGGCGCTCGAAGCCGGCGAGACTGCATTCGGGCTCGAGCTCGTCGTTGCCCTCGAGAACTACTGGGCGACGAGCTCGCCTGCCGAGGGGTTCGAGTGGGCGACGGCGTTCCTGGACCGCGCCGACGACGTGGACCGCACGCTGGTCTCGCGTGCGCTCAGGGTCCAGGGCGGCATGGCGAACGCTCATCGGGCAGCTCGATGTGTCGGAGCAGAGCTGGGAGCGAGCGCTCGCCATCGCGCGTGAGCTCGGCGACGATCGCGGCCGTTGCCACCCTGCTGCACCGCTTCTCCAGCACGGCCATGCGCCGAGACGACCCAGGGCGTGTCCGTGAGCTGGCCGAGGAGAGCCTCGCGGGCCATCGCCGGGGCGGTGGGTGGCCCAAGGGAGAGGCGCAGGCGCTGGGGTCGCTCGCGTGGGTAGCGCGCGCCGAAGGGCACCCGGAGCGGGCGCTCGAGCTGCTGCGCGAGAGCTGCGCACTCGCCGACGAGGCCGGCTTCCGCTGGTGGCTCTCGGGCATGCTCGCCAACGCCGGCTTGGTGTCGATGGAGGTCGGAAGCATCGCCGACGCTCGCGCGAGCGTCGAGCAGGCACTAGGGCTGTCGCACGCGATGCACGACCGGCGCGGCACGGTGTACGAGCTCCGTCTGCTCGCCGAGATCGCGGCAAGTGCGGGTGACGACCGCCTCGCCGGGACGCTGGTCGGCGCCGCGGAGGCAGAGAACGAGCGACTACCGGTCGGTCGCTGGATCCACGAGTGGCGGCCGCTCCCGACCGAGCATGAGCGCGCCAGCGTCGAGTTCGAGGCGGGCCGTGCCGAGGGCCGCGAGCTCTCGCTCGACGACGCCGTCGCCTTCGCGCTGGCGGAGACCTAGGAGGTCGGAAGCCGCGGGTCGAGGTAGTCGGAGATCCGCTGTGCCGCCGGCGGATCGAAGTTCGCCAGCACCACGACCACGTATCCGGACTTCGGGTAGATCCTCAGGTCTCCGTTCATGCCGGGCGCGCCGCCTCCGTGCCCCACCGAGCCGTTTCCGTCCTTGTCTCGAAAGTCGACGAAACCGAAGGCGTATCTGATCCCGTACCCGAGGTCGATCTTCCCGGTGATCAGCAGCTCCGTGGAGGCGGGGCTGAGCAACTTGTGGCTCGTGAGCGCGTCGGCGAATCGCGCGACGTCGCCGACCGTCGAGTAGCCGCCACCGGCGGCGGTGCCCCTCCAGGGAAGCCAGTCGGTGTTGGGCTGCCACGATTGCGCGCCGGAACCGGAACGCGTGTAGCCGATCGAACGGTTCGGTACCTCCACGGACTCGGGCAGCGAGTCCGTGGACGTCATGCCGGCCGGGCCGAAGACGTGCTCGCGGACGTAGTCGTAGTAGGACTGACCGCTTACCGCTTCGATGATCGCGCCGAGCAGGACGAAGCCGTAGTTCGAGTACTCGAAGCGTGAGCCCGGCGCGAAATTCGGCGCACGGGAGCCGTAGAGCTTCACGTAGTCGGCGTGCTCCCGCAGCTGCAGGCGGTTGGCGTCGTACTCCGGCCCGAAGATGTCGCCGGTTCCTCCCGTGTGCGTGAGCAGGTGACGCACGGTCACCTTCGTGGCCACCTCGCTGTTCGGATAGTCGCGGAGGTGCTTGCCGACGGGGTCGTCCAGCGCCAGCTTCCCTGCTTCGACGAGCTGCAGCGTCGCGACTGCGGTGAACATCTTGTTCATCGAGCCGATGCGGAAGCGCGTCTCGATCGTGTTCGGGATCCCTCGTTCGCGATCCGCCTGCCCGTAGGCGTCGGCGAAGCGAACCTCGCCGTCCTTTGCCACGAGCGCCGCGCCGCTGAACCGGTCGGCGGCGGCCTTCTTGCGCAGTAGCGCCTCGACACCGGCGATCGCTTCAGCTTCCGTCAGGCGCGGGATGGGAAAGGCCGCCGGCCGAGGGATGGGGACGAGGTCCAGCGCGAGGATCTTCGGACGCTTCGCCGCCGACACCCACATCGTGAAGCTCACGAACTGATCGGAGTCGCGCTCCTCTACCCACCCGGAGACCCGCGTGGCCGACACCCGTCCCACCTTCCGGAGGTCGAACCCACCGGTGAACTCACGGAGTCCCAGGTCCCGGTCGATCAGCGGAGCCCAAGTCGGGAAGTTGCGCTTGAGGAACTTCGCGTAGCGCGTCCGATCACCGCTGTTGAACGCGGCGAGCCAGGCACGGAAGAGGCGAAGCGAAGGTTGTTGGCTGGCCTCGGCCGTCCCCTGAACGGCCGGAGCTCTCTGGTCCGTGGCCGCCCGCGGCTCCGACGCCGCCGGAGCGGCGGCCGTTGCCGCTACGACGAGTGTGAGACCGAGTGCGGCTCTGATTGATCGACTCGTCACACGAATCTCCCTCCTCCCTCGCTCACGAGCGGAGCCTCGCCGACCACGTCATGTACTGGGACCAGCAGGGTGAGGGATCCTATTTGCTGGTCCTCGAGCATGTAGAACATGACCATCGTTCCGCGGACGGACGTCGCCGACGATGAGGTACGCCTTCCAGCCGCGTACGTCGGTTGCCGAGCGGTGCTCACGGGGCCCTAGCGAACGTCGCGACTACAGACCGATCGCGGTCGAGCCGGATGATGCAGCGACCCTCTCCCCGGCAGCTCCCCGCCCATCCGGCGAACCGGTGCCCGGCGACGGCGGTCGCACGGAGCGAGACGTGTGAGCCGGCCTCGAACGCCGCCGAGCAGCGTCCAGCACACGCGAGCCCGGCGGGCGCGCTCGATACGCGGCCTCTTCCGGCAACCGTGACGGACAGGCGGAACGTGGCCGGCCCGAAGAGCGCGCTGACCGTTCGGTCGCCGCGGAGAGTGACGTAACACGCCTCCCCTCTTCCCTTGCATGCACCCGACCAGCCGAGGAAGCGGGACCCGCGAGACGGCGTCGCGACGAGCGTGACGGCGAGCTCGCGGTCGAGCTCGAGAGCGCATGTGTCCCTGCAGTCGAAGGGAGCGGGGAACGACATGCTGATCATTCCCCGAGCCTTGCCGGGCGCCCGGACACCGAGCGCAAGCCGTTGCTGCGGCAAGCGCGTCAGGTACGGCGAGTCCCGGAGGTCATCGGACTGGCTCCAATCCCGTAGTAGTCATCGCGGTTCACGTCGAGCCGCTTTTCAGCGAGGGTCGTCTCCAGCGTCGCCTCCGGGTGCAGAATGTCGAGCTCGCTGTCGCAGGTGTGCCCTCGGTTGGGCTCCGGGCACTCGTTCGGGCTGCTGCCGGTCCCCACGAACCCCTGCCCATGGACGAGTTCGTGGGTGACGACCTCGGCGTTGAGATTTCCCGTGCCGACGTCTTGGCCGCAGAGCGAGCGCAGCCAGATGAACGCGAGGCCGCCCAGACCTCCACGGACGGGGTCTCTGCGAGGCACCAGAGTCGTGCCGCACACGGTCGGGTCATAAAGAGACGGTCCGTCGTAGTACACGAGGTTCTTGTGGAAGTCCAACTCCGCGAGATCCGTCAGCTCCGGGACCATGCCCACGATCCCCTGATCACCCTCGTAGGCAGCGGCGGGGCGCGACAGCCGGAGAAAGCCGAGATCGAGGGAGCCCAGCTTCGACGCGCAGCCGGGGAACGCAAAGCGGTCGAAGCGAATCGTCCGGGAAGGATCCTCACGCTGCCACCACGCATCGGCGGCCGACAGATCGGTCACGATCTTCGAGGCGAGCTCATCCATCCGACTAGGCGCATCTGCCGGAATGACGTACGTCACGTGCACGTGGCGGTACGAGGAGTAGTCGGCCTCTGGCGTGCGATTGACGGCAGGCGGCTGGCCCGCACCGCACCAGTCCACCGCGACAGCCGACGACACGCGGGCTGTGCCGACAGCGTCCAGGCGGATCGAGTGGGCGAGCGAGCCGAGCCCTTCGCTCGGAGCCCCAGTTCCGCCGGCGAGGACGAACGGTGTCAGCAGCGCGAGAAGCGCTACACGCCGTTTCATCGGCGGAGGCACTCTGTTCGGACTCCCACTGCGGTGAGGATCGGGTGTGGCGATGACCGGCGGATGACGGCCGAGCGAATCCTAGGCTTCGTGCGTATAGTCTCGACGGCGCGAATTTTAGCTCGACTGGTCGGGCGCTGACGGCGTATGGCGACCTCGGGGCTGTCTACAAGAAGTAGCCGCCTGCGGCGCTACTTGACGAGGTCGATCGGCTTGAACGAGGCCGGGATCACGCCGTACTCGGCGAAGACGTCGAGCCACGGCTGCGCGAGCGACACGCGGAGCCGAGTCGCGAATGTCGTCCGCGTCATCTTCCTGATCACGGCAGCGGGGATCGGCGCGTACTTCGCGAGGATCTTGCCGCTGATCTCGTCGTTTTTGTCCTGATTCGCCCAGACGGCGGCTGACTGGATGGCGTTCCGGAAGCGCGCGGCGAGGTTCGGGTCGACGCTTGCCCGCGCGATCCAGAACGTCAGTACACAGACCTTCGTGCACACCGCCTGGAAGGGATTCGCGATGCGTCTCGCACCCTGCTCGAGCGCCTGCGTGCGGTACGGCTCAGGCACGAAAGCGGCATCGAGCGTGCCCTGGATGAGCGGGCCGATCATCAGAGGAAACGGGACGTACTGGATCTTGACGTCGCTCCGGTCGACGCCGTTCACCTTGAGCCACTTGAGCATGCCGAGCTCCGCGATCGTGTTAGGAGCGTCGATGGCGATCGTCTTGCCGACGAGGTCGCGGGCGCGTGTGATCGTCTGCCCCGGCGCGGCAACGAGAGACGAGTTCGGCTTCTTCGGATCGTAGGTCGCACCCGCGGCAACGACCTTGATGGGGGCACCTCTCGACTTGAGCGAGGCCACAGCGCCCACGTGTGTGGCGACGAAATCCGCCGTCTCCGGACAGCAGCGCCGCGACCGTCTGTGACGGGATCGCGTCAGGCAACTTGAGCTGCGCGTCGATGCCCTGCTTGCGAAACATCGCCCGCTGCTTCGCATACATCGCCTGCGCGGTGGGCTCGAGCGGGAGGATCGTGACCTTGACCGGCGTCAGCTGGGCTCGAGGCCGGCTGCCGGCGTTGCAGCCACCGCCGCAACTGCGAGCAGGAGGAGTAGAGCCGACGCGCAGCTCCAGAGCCCGGGGGTTCGCCTCACTGGCGCGGCATAGTAGCCGTTGTCACCACGTAGCATCAACCCGCTGTGCGAGCGGAGCTCCCGTCCGGCACGGTCACGTTCCTCTTCACCGACGTCGAGGGCTCGACGCGGCTGCTCCACGAGCTCGGAGCGGATGCCTAGCTCCCGGTTCGCTGGGCGATCAGCGCGTGGATCTCGTTGCGCAAGGAGAGAAACCGCGGCGAGCTGCGCGTCTCCGTCTGCTCGCGCGGTCGCGGCAGCTCCACGTCGATCGACGCGACGATGCGGCCCGGAGCCCCGCTGATCACCAGCACTCGGTCGGCGAGGTAGACGGCCTCGTCGATGTCGTGCGTGACATGGACGATCGTGACGCCTTTCTCCGTCGTGCTCGTGGAGGCGCAGCACGAGGTCCTGGAGCTCGGTGCGGGTCAGCGCATCCACCGAAGCGAACGGCTCGTCGAGGAGGAGGATCTCCGGTCGCGAGACGAGAGCGCGTGCGATAGCCACCCGCTGCTGCATGCCTCCCGAGAGCTGCCACGGGTACTTCCTTCCTGCACCGTCGAGACCCACTTCGCCCAGGACCGTCTCGACACGGGCTTGCTTCTCCGGCCGCGCGACTCGCTCACGGCGGAGCGGGAACATGACGTTGCGGAAGACGGTCAGCCAGGGAAACAGCGAGCGGCTGTAGTCCTGGAAGACGATCGCGGCTTCCGGCGGCGGCGAGGTGACCAGGCGGCCGTCGAGGTGGACGGTGCCTGCGCTCGGCCCGATCAGCCCACAGAGCAGCCGGAGGAGCGTCGTCTTGCCACAGCCCGACGGACCGACGATCGCAACGAACTCCCCCGCGGCGACGTCGAACGTGACGCCGCTCAAGGCCGCGGGCCCGTCTTCCGAGTAGCGCTTCTCGAGCCCCTCGACACGAAGAACCGGCTCACCCACCGGCTGCTCCGTAGTGCCAGGCGAGGACGCGGCGCTCGACGACGAGGAAGAGCCGGTTGAGAACGTACCCGAGCAGGCCCAGGAAGAGGATGCCCGCGTACATCTCCGGAACCGCGAACGTCGACTGCTGGATGAGTGAGGTAGTGGCCGAGGCCGTTGCCCTCGCCGACGAACTCGGAGACGACGACCAGGATCAGGCCGATCGACACCGCGATGCGCAGCCCGGCCATGATCGACGGGAGCGCCGCCGGGAAGTAGATCCGGAAGATCCGCTCCACGCGGCCGACGTGGAGCATCGACGCCGTGTCCCGCACCTCCGGCGGGATGACCCGCACGCCTTCGGCCGTGTTGACGAGGATCGGGAAGCAGAGGCCGAACGCGATCACCGCGATCCGCGATGCATCGCCGAGACCGAGGATGATGAGCGCCCCCGGCACGATGGCGATCGCCGGGACAGCCCGCAGGAGCTCGAGGAACGGGTCCAGCGTGCGCCTCGCGGCCGGCGAGGCCCCGACGAGGAGGCCGATGCCGATGCCGATCACAGCGGCGATGACGAACCCCGCAGCGAGCCGCTTCAGGCTCGCCCCTGCCTCTGACAGGAACTCCGGGGTCGGCCAGATCTCCCACGCCTGTCTTCGCCACCTCGATCGCCGTCGGCACGAGAAATGAGTCCGCGGCTCCTGCCCAGACCTCCCAGACGCACAGGGCGGCGATGAAGACGAGCACGCCGAGCGCGGTGCCCGCGAGGCGGCGCCGTCGCGATGTCTTCATTGCACCGATCGCTCCTCGCCCGACCAGAAGAGCGTCCGGCGCTGAAGGACGCGAAGCCCGACGTTGACGAGGTAGCCGATCAGGCCGACGAGCACTACCGCCGCGTACATCTCCGGCAACTGGTTAGCGATCTGCTGCCTCTCCATGTACGCCCCGACGCCTCCCGTCCCCGTGAGGAACTCGGCCGTCACGCACACGAGCAGGGCGATCGCAGCGCTCACGCGGATGCCGATGGCGATACTCGGGAGGGAAGCCGGCAGCGTCACTCTGAAGAGCCTGCCCGTGCGGCCGACGCCCGACGTCCTCGCGACGTCGTGGAGCATGCGGTCGCCGCCCCGGACGCCGTAGAGCGTGTTGATGAGGATCGGCCAGGCTGGCGGCGTACACGACGACGAAAGCGAATCGTGCGGCGACGCCGAGCCCGAAGCACAGGATCGCCAGCGGGATGAGCGCGACCCCGGGATCGGCCGCAGGAACTCGATCACGACCGACGTGGCATCGAGGAGCGTGCGCGAGGCGCCGATGAGGAGGCCGGCACCGACCCCGATCACGATCGCCAGCGCGAGACCCTGGAGGTACGCCGAGAGCGTCTCGCCGATCTCGTCGGACAGCGCCCCCAGACCAGAGCTCGTCGACCAGCGCCCGAAGCGTCGACGACGGCGTGGCGATGCTCGTCTCGTAGTCGAACGCGCGGACCCCGGCCTCCACGAGCAGCGTCACGAGCACGACGAAGAGCCAGCCCGCGACGTTCACTCGCTTCATGGGAGGACTATTGCTTCCACCTCTGCGACGGCACAAGCTCGGCGCCGCTGACGGTGCCCGTCGGTGATCAGTCAGCGCCTGAGCGCCAGAGCGGCGCTGCACCGAGAGACTGTCGTCCGCTCGGGGTCGGCTCGAGACCGAGCGGCACGAACAGCCTGGGGCGTGTGATCTCGTCGACGATCCGGCGCAGGGAAGCAGCAGGCGAACGCGCCGGATTGCCGCCCAGCGCCTTCGCCAGCGCAGCCATGTCGAATCCCTGAAGCTCGTCTCGCTCGACGAGGAAGAAGACGTAGTCCCGGCGTCGGGAGCGAGACCGAGACGACCGTCGGCGGACGTTTCGAGGAACGTCCGCAGCCGCGAGCTCGAGCGCCTGCCGGCGAGGGACGAAGGCGCTCGCGGGGCGGCCTGCGCGAGGTCCGGGGTAGGGGCACGTGGCGCGGACGGGGCAGATCGCGTAGTGGATGCCGTTGTCGGCAGGCACGACACGTAGCTCGAGGAGATCGGATGACAACAGAAGGAACGACTCGATGACACTGGTCGGGGAAGCCTCCGTGACGACGAGCTTCGGGCCTCCCTGTCGGACGTAGCGGGCGGTGATCTCGGCCTTGATCGCGCGCGCCTGCGCGAGCGTGCGCGGACCTAGTGCATTCGCGCCCGCAACGGCCGCGGCGGCGGTGACGGCGCTCATTGCGGCTATGAGAAGCGTGAGGGCGACTCTCGACATGGAACGCCTCCTTGGATGTGGCTTCCACTGTCGGCCGCGCGGACGTGAACCGCATCCAGGAAAGCCCTACAGTTCGGGCGTGGCGATCGCGCCGAGCTTCGAGCTCCTCGGAAGGGACCGGGAACTCGGGAGGCTGGTCGACTTCGGCAAGCAGCTTCGTGACGGCCCTGCCGCGCTGCTCGTTCGCGGCGAGCCCGGGATCGGCAAGACGGCGCTGTGGCGCGCCGGAATCGCCGGCGCCGAGAGCGCAGACGTGCGGGTGCTCGTCGCCCGGTGCGCAGAGGCAGAGATGCCGATCCCGCTGGGGGCCGTCTCGGACCTGCTCGATCCCGTCTTCCGCGTGGTGTCTGAAGAGCTTGTCGAGCCGCAGCGCCACGCTCTCGCCGCTGCGCTCAGGATCGAGACGGGCGCCGGCGGACGCCCGGACCGGCTTGCGCTTCCACGTGCGCTCGTGGCCGCCTTGCGGGTGCTCGCAAGCCATGGGACCGCTCCTGCTGGCGATCGACGACGTCCAGTGGCTCGACCCCGCATCGGCTCGCGTGCTGTCGTTCGCTGCACGTCGCATAGGCGAGGAGCCGATCGGCGTCCTCGCGACCTTGAGGGGTGACGCCGAGACGCGAGACCCGCTCGGACTTGCGGACGCCTTCCAGCCTGGAACGTTCGCAGAGCTCACCGTCGGGCCCCTGGGGATCGGGCACCTTCAGCGGCTCCTGCATCAACGGTTCGACGTCCGCCTCCCGCGTTCGACGGTGTCCGCGGTCCACACCGCCTCTCGCGGCAACCCGATGTTTGCGCTCGAGTTCGCACGAGCAGCCGAGCGCGAGCCCGCAGACCTGCGAGCGCAGCTGCCAGTGCCGTCGTCGCTCGAGGAATTGGTCAGCGAGCGAGTCAAGGCGCTTCCGGCCGAAACGCGACCGTTGCTCGAGCTCGTGTCGGCGATCGAGCGCCCGACGCCGGCCTCGCTGGAGCAGGGGCTTGACGCCGACGTCGAAGCCCTCGTGGACGAAGCCGTCTCCGCTGGGGCGATCGTCGTCGGCAACGACGGCGTCGTGCGCTTCACGCACCCATTGCTCGGCGCGGCCGTCTACTTCGGCATGTCGCCTGGCCGCCGTCGGGCTCTGCACCTGCGCGTGGCCGAACTCTCAGACGACCTCGAACAACAGGCGCGCCACCTCGCGCTTGCCACGACGTCCCCCGACGAGGGAATCGCGGACGTCGTCGACCGCGCAGCAGAGGCAGCCGCTGCCCGCGGAGCGCCCGACGCGGCTGCGTTGCTGGCAGCCGAGGCAGTGCGGCTGACACCGCTCGACGACGAAGCAGCACACGTCCGCCGAACCTTCACGGGCGCCGGCTACCTGATGGAAGCGGGAGACGTGCCAGATGCGCGGGCGCGGATCGAGCCGCTGCTCGAGCCGGGTCTCCCGCCCGCCGTGCGGTCGCAGGCGCTCGTCTTCAGGGCCGACACCGAGCATATGAATCGGGCCCAGCTCCGTGCGTATCTGCAAGAAGCCATCGACATCGCACCTGATCCGCGGGTTCGCTGGCAGGCATTGATGCGCTACGCCCAACAGGGCGGTTGGATCTCCGGCGATCTGTCAACTGCCGTGGAGTCGGCGCGCGAGGCCCTCCGCATCGCCGGCGAGCTGGGCGATCCCCCGATGGTTGCGGCGGCGACAGCCGCCCTCGCCTACTACGAGGCGTTCGGCGGCCACCGTGAGATCGAGTTCGGCGTCGCCGAGCTGGCTCGGTCTGAGCACCTGCCTCGCGCGGCGCCGTGGCAGATCACCCCGGCGGTCTCGGTCGGGGCGCGGCTGTTGTGGGCCGGGGAGCTCGACCGGGCACGCGAGGTGCTCCGGCGGGAGTACGACACGCTCGTGCGCCAGGGCCGGATGTTGATGCTCCCGCTCCACGTCATGTCGACGCTCAGCGACGTGGAGTGGCGGGCCGGTCGCTGGGCCGAAGCCGAGGCATACGCCGACGAGGCTCGCGCGATCCTCGAGGATGCGCTCCCCGGAGGCGCACACGTCCTCGCGTGCGCACAGGTCATCGTCGCCGTGTCGCTCGGTCGCGCGGACGAGGCGCGCGAGCTCGGCGAGGTCAACCTGCGTACGGCCGAGCGCTACGAAGACGTGAACGTGCTGAAGCTCCGATGGGCACTGGGCCATGTCGCTCTTGTCTCTGGTGATCCGGCGGCTGCGGCAGAGGAGCTCGAGCTGGCTTCCGGAGGCCCTCCAGGCGTTCGGCATGGCCGAGCCCGGTTGGCTTCCGATACTCCCGGACGTGGTCGAGGCGCTTGTGGCGGTCGGCCGGCTCGACGAGGCCAGGCCGTTCTCCAGCAGCTCGAGCAGCAGGCGGCAGCACTCGAGCACCGCTGGGCGACGCCGGCGGCTGTCCGGTGTCGCGCGCTGGTTCTCCTCGCCCACGAGCGAGCAGACGAAGCCGCAGCCGCCGCCGAGCAGGCTGCGGCGGCGTTCGCGGAGATCGGCTTCCCACTGGACCGCGCTCGATCGCTGCTCGTCGCGGGCGCCGCCAAACGTCGCGCCGGGCAGCGCCGCCAGGCGGCTGACTCGCTCGCGTCGGCAATCGAGATCCTCAACGAGCTCGGGGCGCCGCTCTGGCTCGAGCGGGCCGAAGACGAGCTGCGGCGCGCCAGCCCGCGCCCACGCCGCGATCGCGAGCTGACGAGCGCCGAGCGCCGCGTTGCAGCGCTCGTCGCGGAAGGGATGACCAACCGTGAAGTAGCCGCTCAGCTCTTCACGACGGTGGCGACCGTCGAGGCCCATCTGACCCGGATCTACCGGAAGCTCGGCCTCCGTTCTCGAACACAGCTCGCGCGGGCGGTGGCCGACGGGACGCTTCAGCTCGAGAACTGACCTGCGCAACAATGGTCGCGTGCGAGGCCCGATTCGCTACGCGCAGAGCGGCGACGTCTCGATCGCGTACCAGGTGACGGGTGACGGGCCTTTCGATCTCGTCCTCGTTCCCGGATTCACTAGCCACCTTGAGTTCGACTGGGAGGAGCCGCGCCACGCGGCGTTCCTCGAGCGGCTGGCCTCGTTCTCGCGCCTCATCCGCCTCGACAAACGCGGTACCGGCCTATCGGACCGACACGGGGGCATTGCCGACCTCGAGACGAGGATGGACGACGTGCGCGCGGTGATGGACGCCGTAGGCACCGAGCGAGCGGCGTTGTTCGGGTACCACGAGGGAGGGCCGATGTCGATCCTCTTCGCGGCGACCTATCCGGAGCGAACCCGCGCCATCGTCCTCTACGGCACGTTCGCAACGGCGCCTATCCACGACCTCGACGAGGTGCAGCGGGCCTCAGCCATCGACGATGTGGTCAGGCACTGGGGAGAGGGCGACGGGATCCTCCGCTTTGCGCCCGATGCCGACGACGTGATGAAGGCATGGTGGGGCGCTCGGGAGCGGGTCGGCGGGAGTCCCGGCGCCATCCGGAACCTCATCACTTCGATGGCGATCACCGACGTCCGCGACGCCCTCCCGCTCGTGCAGGCTCCCACGCTCGTCCTCCACAAGACGGACGCGGCGCTGATCAGGGTGGAGAAGGCGCGCGAGCTCGCGGACACGATTCCCGGCGCGCGGTTGGTCGAGCTGGCCGGGACGAGCACGCTGCCGTGGCTCGACGCCGACCCACTCTTGGACGAGATCGAGGAATTCCTCACAGGCGTCCGCCCGGCGCCTGTTGCCGATCGCGTGCTCGCCACGATCCTCTTCACCGACATCGTCGGCTCGACGGAGACTGCCCGAACGCTGGGTGACTCGGCGTGGTCGCGGCTCGTCGAGCAACATCACGTAGTCGTTCGGCGAGAGCTTGACCGGTTCGCCGGCGAGGAGATCGACACGGCAGGAGACGGCTTCTTCGCCGTTTTCGACGGGCCGGCGCGCGGGATTCGCTGCGCGCTGAGCATCCAGCACGCGCTCTCGCCGCTGGGAGTCCAGGTCCGGGCCGGCCTCCACACCGGGGAAGTGGAGCGCGTTCGAGGCGAGAAGCCGCGGGGCATCGCCGTGAATGTGGCAGCGCGAGTGTCAGGCATTGCCGAGAGCGGCGAGACGCTCGTCACCGCGACGGTGCGAGACCTGGTCGCCGGGTCCGGACTCGAGTTCACGGATCGCGGGGAGCACGAGCTCAAGGGGCTCGATGAGTCGCGCCACGTATTCCTTGCGCTGGGAACCGAACGAACGTAGGCGTCCTGCGATGGACGTGGAGATCCGGCGGCTCGGCCCCGGTGACGGAGACGTCCTCCCGCCGCTTGCAGCAGAGAGCGCTCGCTTCGACGGCCGAACGCGGAGGCCAAGCCCGAACCGAGGCGGCGAGCGCCGCGAGCTGCTCGCGTCCGACGACGACCACATGCTCGTCGCCGCGTTCTTCCGGCTCTAGTCCCTCGTTGACAGGCTCCCGCGCGCGCGCGCACGAGCATGCGCCGGAGGTGGACAAGCTCCAGAGTCCGAAGGTCTCGGCCCGCGTGCTGGCGGCCGCGGCGCGGAGGGCCAGGACTCGCGCTGCTGAGGGGCTGGGAGCCGAGGCCGCGACGTGGTTCGCCCGCGCAGCCGAGCGCTACTGCAAGAGCTTCGCCGAGATGAAGCGAGAGCGGGCGACGGCGCCGCCGTGGTCATAGTGAACAATGAGCGTAGGGTGTCAGCCACCTTGACCCGTAGTGCGTCTTCGATCCTCGGGCTCGGGGTGGCGACCATCGCGTGCACGATCGGCCTCGGGACTACTGGGGCGGCTGCCCACAACAGTCTTGCCTTCAGCCCCAACCGGCTTCCCAAAATTGCGACGGGCGTCGCCCGTGTGAGTGTTCGGAGTTGCAACGGCCCGCAACGTTCCTCGGGCACCGCGTTCCTGATCGGTGAGCGCGTCGTCATGACCGCGCGCGAGGTCATCGAGAGCGTGCGTGGCTGCCGCGCGGTTCATGTCTTTCTGAGCGGTAAGGCCTACAGGGGAGAGCGCATCATCTATTGGTCTACCGGGGGTAAGCGTGACGACGCCGTGGCCGATGTTGCAACACTGAAGCTCAGCAGCAACGCGCCAGGCTTTGTCTTTTCATTCGCCCGACGGACGCCGACGCTGAGCACAACGATTGCCGTGGTCGGATACCCGCCTGGGAAACCGCTCAGCTTCAACCAGGGTCCGCTTATCGCGGCGAGGCGCGTCGAAGGCGTCCCAGTCGCGGTCGTCAAGCTGCTCGCCGGTGGTGGGGCGAGCGGATCAGCGTTCCTCGATCCCGCCGGCGCCGTCGTCGGTATCGCTCAGACGGGCCTCGCGCCAGGACCCGGCAAAGAAACCGTCGTCACCCAGCGGAAGGGTGTCGTGTGGGGCGTGAATCTCGTGCGGTGGTGGGGGCCGGCTATCGCTCGCGATCTCTGCCGTGCCTATCCCAACGGCGGGACGCCCGGCTGCAAACCCCCCGCAGCCACCGCCACCGCCACCGCCGGCACCGGCGGTGGCAGGAACGTACGCTGGGACGACGACCCAGAACGCGAAGGTGACGTTCGAGGTGCTGCCGGGTGGTACTGCCTTGAAGGACTTCTTCATCAGCTCGATCAATCTGTTCTGCCAACCGCCGGACGTCGTCCTCTTCCCCGAGTCGAGCAACGACTTCTTACCGCAGAAGACAGCGTCGATCGCGGCGGACGGGTCGTTCCTGATCGCCACCAGGGGTGACAACACGCCGTATGACGACGTGAGATATCAGTCGGAGATACGTGTTACCGGGAGCTTCTCGGGGCAGGGTGCGAGTGGTGGATTGAACCTCGATCTCACGAGAACGATCCCCGGCGAACCCGTTGCCACCTGCACTGCTCCGAACGTCACCTGGACAGCGTTGAGAACGCCTTAGATCGCGCAAGGTCCCAATTGCATCCGGTCTGCGCCCTCTCGAGCGGCGTACGTATGCAACGGCCAAGGTGAGGCGATACGCAGCATTGCTTCGTCGCCACGTGCGCGCCGACGAACGGCGAGTCACGGCCCCGCTGGGCTAGCGGCGGGCGGTCGCCAGCACCTGATCACGGGTCAGCCCAAGAATGGACGCATCGAGCAGTTCGATTGGGTGCAGAGCCGGCAGCGGGCGTCCGGCGCGGCGCAGGGCCGCCGAGACCTGCACGAGGCAGCCCGGGTTGGCGCTCGCATAGGCGTTCGGCTCGGTGGCGAGGACGTGCCCGGCCTTGCGGTCGCCGAGCGCCCGTGCCGCGTCCGGCTGCGTGAGGTTGTAGATCCCAGCAGAGCCGCAGCAGATCGCCTGCTCGGCCGGCTCCAGCCGCACGAGGCCGGGAATCGAATCGATGAGGTCGCGCGGCTCGACGCGAATCCCCTGCGCGTGGGCCAGGTGGCACGAGTCCTGGAAGGCGACGCGCAGCGCGAGTGGCTGCCTCTCCGCCCTCGGCTCCTCGGCCAGCAGCTCGGAGACGTCGGCGACGCGCACATCCAGCCCTGCCTCCTTGAGGTGCGAGCCGCAGCCCGCCGCATTGACGGCGATCGCGTCGACACCCGCGGTGCGGAACCGCTCGCCGAGCGCCTGCGCACGCCGCCTTCCCTCCTCGCGCTTACCCGCATGGAGATGAAGGGCACCGCAGCAAGCTTGATTCGCGGGGCGCAACGACCTCGAAGCCCTCCGCCGCCAGCACGCGAGCCGTGGCCACGTTGACGTCGCCGAACACGACGCTCTGCACGCAGCCGGTGAGCAGGCCGATGCGGCCGCGCTGGCAGCCGCGGCCGGCGTGAGCTCAGGCGGCCGCTCGTGCGAGCGCCAAGGCGGCGCCAGCTCGGCCAGCGCTCGCAACGACTTCGGCAGCGGCATGCCGGCCGGAGGGGCGACAGCCAACGCTGCCCGCAACCGCCGCCGGTGGGGGAAGACCGAGAACACGAGTGAGCGCAGCAGCCAGTCCCCGGCGGGGCGGTCGTACTGCTCCTCGACCACCTCTCGCGTCTGCTCGATCAGCAGGTCGTAGCGGACGCCCGACGGGCACGCGGTCACGCACGCCATGCAGCCGAGGCAGCGGTCGATGTGCTCGACGACGGCGGAGTTCGCCGTCATCGTCCCGTCGGCGAGCCCCTTCATGAGCCAGATCCGGCCGCGCGGCGAGTCGGCCTCCATCTGGCCGAGCGGCCCGTACGTCGGGCACGTCGGCAGGCAGAAGCCGCAGTGCGTGCACGCGTCGATGAGCTCGCGCTCGATCACGCCTGGGCGAGGGCGGCTCGGATGCGCTCGTGGAGCCCCCGGAGGACCGGGTCGGCGGTATCGACATGGGCCCGCGGGCGAGCACGAACCTCGTCCCAGACCTCGTCGCCTGCTCGCTTCCCGCCGACGAGCTTGCGCGCTGCGCCGAGCTGGAACTCGACCGCCGCGGCGCCGCCCTCGAACATCACCGCCAGCCGCTCGTCGGTCACGTCGAGCGCGCTGGGCACGAGCGTCGAGCGAAGGATCGCCTGCCGCTTCGCCTCTCCGTCGCCCGAAACGGGCGCGACGAGCGTTGCGGCGGCGTCGGGCAGCGGGTGCAGACGCAGGCTGGCTCGGCAGATGACGCCCAGCGTGCCCCGCGAGCCGCAGAGCAGCTTGCCGAGGTCGTAGCCGGCGACGTTCTTCACGACCTTGCCGCCCGAGCTGGCGACGAGCCCGTCGCCGAGCACGACAGTCACGCCGAGCAGGAGATCGCGCATGCGCCCGTAGCGGTGGCTCCTCGGCCCGTGCAGGTCGCCGGCGATGCACGCGCCGATGGTCGGATCACCCGGTGGATCGAGGGCGAGCATCTGGCCGTGCTCTGCGAGCTCAACCTGCAGCGCCGAAAGCCGAAGCCCAGCTTCGACCGTGCAGGTGAGATCTCCGGCCTCGTGCTCCAGCACCCGGTCGAGCCCGCTCAGGTCGAGATCGTCGACGGCAGCGCCTGCTCGCACCGCCTGCGAGACGTCAGAGACGCTCTGCAAGGCCCAGCCTCTCCAGGGGGTGCTGGCGATACGGCCCCGGCACCTCGCCGCACAGGCGGGGCGTCGGGAAGAGCTTGCCGGGGTTGGCGATGCCGGCGGGGTCGAACGCTCGCCGCAGCCTCTGCATCGCCTCGAGGTCGTCCTCGGAGAAGAGCAGCGGCATCGAGCACGCCTTGTCCGTTCCCACGCCGTGCTCCCCGGTGATCGAGCCTCCCGCATCGACGCACGCGACGAGGATCGCGTCGGCGAGCTCACGCGCCCGCTCCGCCTCGCCCTCCACACGGTCGTCGTAGAGCACGAGCGGATGAAGGTTGCCGTCACCGGCGTGGAAGACGTTGCCGACGCGCAGGCCGTGCTCTGTCTCCAGCCTCGCGATCTCGCGCAGCACTTCCGGGAGCTTCGTGCGCGGCACGACCCCGTCCTGGACGTAGTAGCTCTCCGAGATGCGACCCATGGCGGCGAAGGCCGACTTGCGGCCCACCCAGAGCAAAGCCCGCTCTGCGTCGTCGGCGGCGGCGCGGAGCTCGAAGGCACCGGCATCCAGGCAGATCGCCTCCACGCGCGCGAGATCCTCCTCCACCTGCACGGCGACGCCGTCGAGCTCGACGATGAGCACGGCGTTCGCGCCCTCGGGATACCCCGCGGCCACCGCTGCCTCGGCTGCCTCGATCGTCAGCCTGTCCATCATCTCGATCGCCGCCGGGAGGATGCGTGCGCCGACGATCGCCGACACGGCGCCGCCGGCCGCGTCGGTCGAGTCGAAGGCGGCCAGCAGGGTCACGACGCGCTCGGGCCGCCGCAGCACGCGCAGCGTCACCTCCGTCGCGATGCCGAGCGTCCCCTCCGAGCCGACGAAGACGCCGAGCAGGTCCGGCCCGGGCGCGTCCGCCGACAGCGTCACCACCTCGCCGTTCGGCAGCACGACCACGGCGGCGAGGACATGGTTGACGGTGAAGCCGTACTTCAGGCAGTGCGCACCGCCGGAGTTCTCGGCGAGGTTGCCGCCGATCGTGCACACCTGCTGGCTTGACGGGTCAGGTGCGTAGTAGAAGCCGTCTGCGGCCACCGCCTCCGTCACCTGGAGGTTCGTGACGCCCGGCTGGACGACCACGTGTTGGGTGTCCAGGTCGACCGCCAGCACCCGGTTCATGCGCGCAAGCGAGATGACGATGCCCTCCGCGACCGGCAGCGCGCCACCGGACAGGCCGGTACCGGCGCCGCGCGCCACGAACGGGATTCCGTGCGCAGCGCAGGCGCGAACGACGGCCTGCACCTGCTCCGTCGTCTCCGGCAGGCATACAAGCCCCGGAATCACGCGCCGCCCGGTCAGTCCGTCGCATTCGTACGTGCGCAGCTCCTCGTGCTCGGTGAGCACGGCGCCCGGCGGCAGCGCCGCCTCGACGGCCTCGGTGAACGCCCGCGGGAGCCCCACGCGTGTCAGTCTATGTCCGTGGCTACGACGCTCCCGGCCGGCGTGGAAGTGCTCGCGGACGCCGGTGAGGCGGGCGGGCGAATCCTCACACCGGAGGCGCTTGCCTTCGTCGCCACGCTGCAGCGGGAGCTCGGGCCGCGCCGCGCGGAGCTGCTCGAGCGGCGAGACGAGCGGCAGCAGCGAATCGACGCCGGCGAGTTGCCCGACTTCCTCCCGGAGACGCAGGAGATCCGCGAAGACCCGAGCTGGCGCGTCGCCCCCACGCCCGCCGACCTCCAGGACCGCCGCGTCGAGATCACCGGGCCCGTCGACCGCAAGATGGTGATCAACGCGCTCAACTCGGGCGCGAAGGTCTTCATGGCCGACTTCGAGGACGCGAACTCGCCCACGTGGACGAACTGCGTCGAGGGCCAGTCGAACCTCATCGACGCCGTCGAGCGCACGATCTCGCTCGACACGGGCGAGAAGCAGTACCGCCTGAACGACGAGATCGCGACGCTCCTCGTCCGACCGCGCGGCTGGCACCTGCGCGAGAAGCACATCACCGTCGACGGCGAGCCCGTGTCGGCGGGCCTCTTCGACTTCGGGCTCTACATGTTCCACTCGGCCGAGCGGCAGCTGAACGGCCGGGTCGGGGCCGTACTTCTACCTCCCCAAGCTCGAGAACCACCACGAGGCGCGGCTGTGGAACGACGCGTTCGTCCTCGCCCAGGACACGCTCGGCCTGCCGCAGGGGACGATCCGCGCGACCGTCCTCATCGAGACGATCCTCGCGGCGTTCGAGATGGAGGAGATCCTCTACGAGCTGCGCGACCACTCGGCGGGGCTCAACGCGGGGCGCTGGGATTACATGTTCAGCGTCATCAAGAAGTTCCGCGACCGGCCCGAATTCGTCCTTCCCGACCGGCCGCTCGTGACGATGACCGTGCCGTTCATGCGCGCCTACACGGAGCTGCTCGTAAAGACCTGCCACGGGCGCGAGGCTCATGCGGTCGGCGGGATGGCTGCGTTCATCCCCTCCAGGCGCGACCGGGAAGTCAATGCCGTGGCGCTGGAGAAGGTCACCGAGGACAAGCAGCGCGAGGCCGGCGACGGCTTCGACGGCACCTGGGTCGCGCATCCCGACCTCGTGCCGACGGCCAAGGCGGAGTTCGATGCGGTGCTCGGCGCGCGTCCGAATCAGGTCGAGCGCAAGCGCGAAGAGGTGGACGTGAGCGCCGCCGAGCTGCTCGACGTGGCGGCAACTCCGGGCGAGGTGACGGAGGACGGCGTGCGGCTGAACGTCTCGGTCGGCATCCAGTACATCGCCGCGTGGCTACAGGGCGCCGGGGCCGCGGCCATCAACAACCTCATGGAGGACGTGGCCACCGCGGAGATCTCCAGATCCCAGGTGTGGCAGTGGATCCACCACGGCCGGATGAGCCGCGACCGCGTGCTCGAGATCGAGGCCGAGGAGATGGCGACGCTCGGGCCGGAGTACGAGACCGCCCGCGAGGTTTTCGACGAGGTGGCGCTCGCCGACGAGTTCGTCGAGTTCCTCACGCTGTCCGCATACGAACGCTTGCCGTAATGCTCACCAGGCGCGAGTTTCTCGGCGCCGCGGCAGCCGTGCCCCTCGGGCTCCGCGCGAAGCGGAAGCACGTGGTCGTCGTCGGCGCCGGGCTGGCGGGGCTCACCTGCGCACGCCGCCTCCAGCAACTCGGCTTCCGCGTCACGGTGCTCGAGGCCCGCGACCGCGTCGGCGGCCGCGTGTTGACGTTCCGTGAGTTCGACGGCGGGCGGTACGCCGAGGCAGGCGCGGAGTTCGTCGCCGTCCACCACCAGCAGGTGCTGGATCTGCTTCGCGAGCTCCGGATCGGGTTCGACTTTGCCGACCGGTTCTCTCCGGACATCTACCGGCGTGGCCGACGCCACTCGTTCAAGCGCTTCATCAGCGGCGAGACGGGCGACGACATCGGTCGGTTCCGCGTGCGTGTCGCGAGCATGCGCCCCTCGCCCGCACTCGACGCGCGCTCCGCTGCGTGGCTGATCCGCGACCTGGGTCTTTCCGACCGCGCCCGATTTCTCATCGGTCACGAGCTGCGCGAGGCATACGGCGTCGAGCCCGAGTACCTGTCTCTCCTCTTCTACGTCCAGCAGTCTCGCGTCAGTCGCGACGCCGCCACCCTCTTCCGAATTCGTGGGGGCGCGGACCGGCTTCCGCTCGCGCTCGCGCGCGAACTCGACGTCCGGCTCGAGGAGCCGGCCTCACACGTCGAGCGGAGCGCTCGAGGGCGTCAGCGTGGACGGGATCGACGCGGACTTCTGCGTTGTCACGGTTCCGGTCCCGGTGCTCGCGTCGATGGAGTTCGAGCCCGAGCTGCCGCCCGTCCTGACCACTGCACTCGAGCGGCTCGCCTACGGCCACGGCGTGAAGTCGGCGCTCGAGTACGGGCGTCGGCCGACGCGCGGAGTGGTCGCCGATCTCACCTTTCAGTGGGCATGGGACGTTGGCCGGCGGCTCGTGACGACGTACACGACCGGTCGCAACGGCATCCTGCTCGGCTCCGTGAGCCGCCGAACGCGTCCGCTGCTCGTCGCCGACGAGCTCGAGGAGATCTATCCCGGGTCTCGCGCGTCCTACGAGCGAGGCGAGACCGTCTCCTGGCACACGGACGGCTGGAGCCAGGGAACGGCGGTCGCGTACGCGCCTGGCCAGGTGAACCGGTTCCAGGCGGCGCTGCGCCGCCCGCTGGGGCGCGTCCACTTCGCCGGCGAGCACACGGACGCCTATGCCGGGACGATGGAAGGCGCCGTCCGCTCCGGGCGGAGGGTTGCGGAAGCGATCGCCAGGGGATAATCGAGAGGTGGACACGTATCTCGCCATCGTCAGCAAGCGGGACACGCGCCGCTACGCCGACACGACGATCCCCGAGGACGTCGTCGAGCGGATCCTCGACGCAGGACGCGTCACCGGCAGCGCGTCGAACCGCCAGCCCTGGCGATTCCTGATCGTGGAGGACGCCGAGCGCCGCGAGAAGCTGGCCGATGCCGTCTACGAGCCGACGAACATCCGCGGCGCGCAGCTCGTCATCGCCATCGTCGGCACGCGCCCGCTCGACCTCGGCCGCTGCGCGCAGAACATGATGCTCGCGGCCTGGAACGACGGCGTCGCCTCCTGCCCCAACGGCATCGCGGACGCCGATGCGGCGAACGAGGCGCTCGGCCTCGAGGAGCCGCCCGTGACCGTGCTCAGCTTCGGCTACCCCGCGAAGCAACCGGCCGGGGAGACGCGATCCGCCGAGGAGTGGAGCGCGCGTGCGAACCGCCGGCCACTGGCAGAGTCGGTCGAGCGCCTCTAGCGGACGAGCTCGTTCGTGACCTTGCCGTTCCTGACGACGCGGAGCTTCCCCTGCCACGGGAGCTTCCGCTTGACGCACGGCGGAAAGGCGCGGCCCGGCGCGAGCTTCGTCGGGCCGAAAACGCCGCCGAACGCCTGGTCGACGCCGGGGACGTTCGCGACGAGCTTGACGCCGTTCCCGACGACCTGGAGCAGCCACTGGTTTTGGACCGCCTGGCGCCGGCTGTCGAGCCGGATCCTTCCGTACGGATCCCCCTTCGAGCGCGGCATGGCGGCGTGCAAGGCGGCGCCTGCTCGGCCCTTCGACCGCTTGAGGCCTTCCACGACTGCACGCGCGGCGCGGTAATAGTCGACCGCGGCCGAGGTCTCAGCGGGAATCGCCGGGCTCGCCTTCTTCATGAGCCGGCGGTAGGCGGCGGCCGGCGAAGTCTGGAGGCCGGGGGCCACTCCGCTGCCGCTGACGAACGAGCCGATCACGCGCCCGTTCCCGGCGTGCTCGCGCGGCCTCAGCGCGCCGTACGTCAGCTCGAACGCCAGCGACGCCGGCTCGAGACCGCCGCCCACGGCCCAGAAGTACCCGTCCACGTCGGCGGGCCGCGGCAGCTGCCGGACCCACGACGCATAGTCGGTCGTCCCCAAGGGTGGGAAGACGCGCTTCGACACCACACCTCCCGAGGCACAGAAGTCGGCGATGAACCCGGCGGCTGCCGTCCAGCCGGGGCCGTAGTCGTCGGCGATGACGGCGACCGTCCGCCAGCGTTGCTTCCGGTAGACGTACTCGCCCAGGCCGGCGTTCCACTGCGCGGCGTCGCCGTGGTAACGAAAGACGTTCCGCCGAGCGATCTGCATCGTCGGCTCCTGCGACGCCGCGGTGCCGAGGACGATCGTCTTGCCCGGGTGAGACCGGGCCCACTTCGTCGCGGCGATCGCCTCGTCGCCAGACGCCGGCCCGACGAGCACGTCGGCGTCCTGCTCGACCATGAGCCGGTCGAGCTCGCGCAGGATCGTCTGAGGGCTGCCGTCACCGCATCCGGGCTCCGTGAACGTGAGCGTGGCTCCGCCGACGCCGACCCTTGCGGCCTGCGCGAACGCAACCTTCGTTGCGGCGATCGCAGAGTCGTAGCCGCCTGCGAGCGCTCCCCTGCAATCCGCGACGACGGCGATTCGGATCTCCCTGCTCGCCGAGGACGCCTGGCCGATCGCCACCCCGACGGCTACGAGGAGGAGGATCGCTCGGACTACGCCGATCCCCCCGTGTAGAGCGTTGCCTTCCGCGCCTCGCCGTCCTGCGGAACCGTGTCCTCGAGCTGCGCGAGCTCCGCGACGATCTCCGGGTCGAGCGTCGAGACGTCCGGCCAGTCGATCTCGACGAGGTTGCCGGCCGGGTCGCGTATGTACATCTGCACCCAGCCCGCCGGGTGGTAGCGCGCTCGCTCGGCCCACGTCTCTCCGTCGAGTAGCCCACGCCGTTTCGCCTCGCGATAGACCGCCTCGAAGTCGTCGACGTCGATGGCGACGTGGTGCGCGCGCGGAGCTTCTGCGTCCTCACGCTGGAAGAGGTGCAGCTGCTGGTCGCCGAGGGCGAGCCAGAGCACCGGCTCGCGGAACGCCGCCGTCGGCACGCGCCGCATGCCGAAGAGCTCTTCGTAGAAGCGCGCCGACTCCTCGAGATCGTTCGCGTGAATCGACACGTGATTGACGCGCAGCGCTCCCACTCGCAGGAAGGCTACCGCGACGCTGCCAAACCATCCTCAGCCCCGCGGCGAATAGACAAGTAGAGAGATGATCGAGACGACCACACGAGAGCTCGCGCACAGGACGAACGACGGCGTCGACGTTGCGCTCGTCTGGGACCCGGCCGAGGATCGCCTGACGGTCGTGGTCGAGGACACGAAGTCGAACGAGCGCTTCGAGCTCCAGACTCGACGTGACAACGCCCTCGAAGTCTTCTACCACCCGTACGCGTACGCCGCGTAGCCGCCGCGCGTCAGCCGCGTTCCCAGGCGAGGCCGGCGGCGAGGACCGTCCCGTCCCGCGGCGCGATCAGCTGAAGGTTGCCGATCGCGAGCCCCGCCCAGCCGACGAGGTTCACCCAGCGGACCTCGCCTGACAGCTGAAAGCGCACGTCGCGCTCATCGACGTCTTCCGGCGGCAGCTCGTCGGTGATGCACGGCGCGACGTAGAGATCGACCGGCGGCTCGTACTTTCGCCACGCGCGGACGGCGTCGTAGGCGGCCTCGACGTCTTCCGGACTCACGTCCAGCGCGCGCTCGAGCTTCGGGCGGATCGTGAAGCCGTAGTCGTCGGCGCGGGAGGGGAACGTCGTCCCTATGCGACTCGGCGGCCTCGTGCTCGAACAGCGGCCACGTGTTCGCCTCGGGCTCGGGCATCTCCGCCTCGACGACGGTCGCGCCGAGCCGTTCGAGATCGGCGACCCACTGCTCGGCGACGTCGGTCGGCTCCGGAACGTATTCGCCGCCGACCCATGGTGCCTTCCGCAGCAGGCCGACCGTGAGACCTGCGAGCCGCGGCTCCGGGATCGGTCGCCCGGCGAGCACCGACCACATGAGCGCGGTGTCGCCCACGGTCGTCGCCATCGGCCCGGCCACGTCGAGCGTCGGGCAGAGCGGGTAGGCGCCGTCGAGCGGGATCAGCCCCCACTGCGACTTCAGCCCGACCGTTCCGCAGCACGCCGAGGGGATGCGGATCGAGCCGCCCGTGTCGGAGCCCAGCGCGAGCTCGCAGAGCCCTGCGGCGAGGGCGGCCGCGTTGCCGCTCGACGAGCCACCGGTGGTCTTGCCCGGTTGCGCCGGGTTGTGACACGTGCCGTACCACGGGTTCACGCCGATCACGCTCCACGCGAACTCGGGGAGATGCGTCTTGCCGACGAGCACCGCGCCGGCAGTCGAGCAGCCGCTCGACGGCGACCGCCGTCCGCTCAGGGACATGGTCGGCGTAGATCTTCGAGCCGTACGTCGTACGGATGCCCGCCGTGTCGAAGAGGTCCTTCACGGCGAGCGTTCGGCCCGAGAGCGGCCCCGGCCCGCCCTCGCCCGGCTCGACCTGCGTGATGAACGCGTTCCAGCGGTCGGTCACACGTTCACTCCACGAGCGCCTGCCGCTCGTCGTCCGTGAGCGGCGTGGGCCGACCGTCCTCGCCGACATGGACGACGATCATCCGGCCCTCGACGCACAGCTCACCGTCGCGGGTGATCTCGAAACGCCACGTGATCGACGTCTCGCCCAAGCCGCTCCGGCGATGACCCGGACGTCGATCTCGTCCTCGAAGCGGAGCACCTGGTGGAACTCCGCCTCGGCGCGCTTGCGCGGGTAGTCGCCCCAGCCGTCGAGGATGCCGAGCTTGCGGCGGAGCGAGGTCTCCGCCTGCTCCGCCCAGCGGAACGCGTTCGAGAAGTGGATGCGCCCGCCGGCATCCGTGTCGACCCATGCCACACGAACCCGCTCGACGTGCTCTACCGCCATGTCACTTCTAGACACGAGGGACAGTCACTGTGACTGTCCCTGTGACTGTCCCTGGTCTGGCACCTGGGCATGTCCATTTAGGCTCACGGCGTGACGACGACGCGTCCCGGGACGCCTGCCAGTGCGGCCTCCACGGCGTCGTTCGCATCGTCGAGGGAGAACAGCGGGCCGAGCTGGGAGCGAAGATCCAGCGCTCCCGAGCGGACGTGCCCGACGAGCACGGGCAGCGCCACCGCCGGATCCTCGGAGCCGTAGATCGTCCCGGTCAGCCGCTTCTCGCGCCTGATGAACTCCGTGGGATCGAGCTCCAGCCGGGCGCCCGCCGCCGGCAGGCCGACGATGACGCACAGGCCGCCGTTCCGCGTCCAGCGAAATGCGGCCTTCGTCGTCTCCGGGTCGCCGACCGCGTCGAAGGCGTAGTCGACGCCGTCCGGGAAGTCGTCCTGCATGAGCGCGCGGAGACCGTCGGGCTGCACGGCGTGGGTTGCGCCGAGGCGGCGCACGAGCTCGAGCCGCTCCTCGTTGGGATCGACGCAGACGATGTGACTGGCTCCCGCGATGCGTGCGCCCTGCACGACGAACTGGCCGACCCCGCCGGCTCCTACGACGAGCACCGTGGATCCGGCGTCGACCTGGGCGGCGAAGAGCACCGCGCCGACGCCCGTCAGCGCAGCGCACCCGAGCAACGCCGCCTCTTCGAGGGGCATGCCCTCGCCGAGCGGCAGCGCCACCTGCTCCGAGACGACGAGCCGCTCCGAGAGCGCTCCGGTCGCCGTCCCACGGTAGAGCGTCTCGCCGTCCAGCGTCATGCCGGTGGAGCCGTCGAGCAGCGTCCCACCGCCGATCGCGTACTGGAGGGTCAGGCAGGCAGCGGGCCGCCCGCGCTTGCAGTCGGCGCACTCCCCGCACGACGGGGCCCACGACAGCACGACCTGGTCTCCCACGGCGACGCTCTCGACGTCCTCGCCCACTGCCTCCACGACTCCCGAGCCTTCGTGGCCGAGCACCATCGGCATCGGCCGCTCCCACTCCCCCTTGACCATGTGGAGATCTGTTCCGCAGATGCCCACGGCGGCCATTCGCACGAGGACTTCGCCAGCGCGCGGCTCGTCCAGCTCGATCTCGCGGACATCGAGCGGCCGTCCCTGCTCGTGAAAGATGGCCGCGCGAGTCTTCACGTCAGATGCCGCGCGCCACGATCTTCGCGATCCGTCGCGCCTGTCCCGCCGTGAAGAAGGCCTTGTGCGAGGTGATGACGAGACGGTGGCCGTTCACGAACGCGAAAAGGTTGTGGTACACGCCCGGGTGATACGACGCTGCGTAGGTGCGCTGGTACGCGCGCTCGCCGATGTCGCCCACGTCCCTGACCGTACCGCTCGGGTTCTTGAAGATCCGGCGCCTGAAGGCAAGGAAGCTCGCGCGTGTTTCGGGGTTGATCGTGATCACGCCTACGAACGGCTTCCCGCGGTGCAGGCGGCACGTCGACCCTCCGACCTCGACGTGACCGCCGGGCCCGATGATGCGGGCGACGTCCTTGCTCGAGATGAGCGTGCACGGATGAGCGGCCGACGGCTGTCCCTGGGCGGCCTGGGCGGCTCCGGCCGCCAACGCCAGGCACATGACCACAGCAAGCAGTCGGTTCGTTCGTAGACTCGCGCGTAGCTTCCGCGCTTCGTCAGCCATCTCGCCCTCCTCGATTGGTGGGTGGACGCTAACGCCTCTGAGGCGCCGCTGGCAAGGAAGCAAGGGACACTAAGATCGACGATCCATGACCGAACGGAAGCCAGTGCTGCTCGCTGTCGACGACGACCGGGAGGTCGTCCGGGCGGTCGAGCGGGATCTGCGCAACCACTACGCGCGAGACTTCACGGTGCTCGCCGCCGAGTCGGGCGAGGCGGCGCTCGATCTCATTCGGCGCCTTGTGCCGCGTGGGGACCCGCTGGCGCTCGTGGTGACGGATCAGCGCATGCCCCGAATGACGGGCGTCGAGCTGCTCGCCCACGTCGCGGCCGAGGCGCCGGACGCGAAGCGCGTCCTCCTCACGGCATACGCCGACACCGAGGTGGCGATGCGTGCCATCAACGACATCCGGCTCGACCACTACCTCATGAAGCCCTGGCATCCCCCCGAGGAGCGGCTGTACCCGGTGCTCGACGACCTGCTCGAGGACTGGCGTGCCGCCGCATCGCACGCCCCGCACCTCGCGGATGCGGATGGCGATGCCGTGTGCGTGATCGGCGACCGGCTGTCGTCCGACTCGCAGCGTGTGCGCGACCTGCTGGTGAACAACCAGATCGCGTACCGCTGGCTCGACGTGGAGGACTCCCGTGCCGGACAGATGCTTTCGCAGGCGTCGCTCACCGCGGACCGGCTTCCGGTCGTGCTCGTCCCGGACACCGAGCCGCTCGTCAACCCCGATCCCGCAGAGGTCGCGGAGCGGATCGGCCTCCAGACGGACGAGGAGCTCGCGTACTACGACCTCGTCGTCGTGGGCGCCGGCCCGGCCGGGCTCGCAGCCGCCGTCTACGGAGCATCTGAAGGGCTGCGAACAGTCGTCGTGGAACGACAGTCGTTCGGCGGACAGGCCGGGATGAGCTCGCGCATCGAGAACTACCTCGGCTTCCCGGCCGGGCTCTCCGGAGCCGACCTCGCACGCCGCGCGACGACACAGGCCCGCCGCTTCGGCTCCGAGCTCCTGACCGCGCAGGAGGCGGTCGGTATCGACGTACTGGGAAACACGCGCGTCGTTCGGCTCGCCGACGGTTCGTCCATCGCCTCCCACACAGTGCTGCTCGCCCCCGGGGTCTCCTATCGCCGCCTGAGTGCCGTGGGCGCCGACCGCCTCACGGGACGCGGCATCTGGTACGGGACGGCCTCGACGGGCGACGCTGCCCTCCTGGGGGGTCAGGAGGCGTTCGTCGTCGGCGGTGCGAACTCCGCGGGGCAGGCGGCGCTCCATCTCGCCCGCGCGACGCATGTGACGATCCTCTATCGCGGCGAGAGCCTCCAGAAGTCGATGTCGCAGTACCTCGTCGAGCGCATCGAGTCGCTGCCGGACGAGATCGCCGTGCGGCTGCAACACGGAGGTCCGCGAGGCGCACGGCGAGAACCAGTTGGAGGAGATCACGATCGACGAGGCCGGCACCGTTTCCCGGATTCCGGCCACGGCGATGTTCGTCTTCGTCGGCGCCGAGCCGCACACCGACTGGCTCGGCAACGCGCCGGCGCGCTCGGAACGCGGGTTCATCCTCACCGGCGATCAGGTGCTGGACGTGCCCAAGGGTTGCCCGCCGTGGCCGCTGAAGCACCGGGAGCCGTTCGCGCTGGAGACGAGCATCCCCGGCGTCTTCGCCGCAGGCGACGTACGCGACCAGTCGATCAAGCGAGTCGCGTCCGCCGTCGGCGAAGGCTCGATGGCAGTGCTGCTCGTGCACAAGTACCTCCAGGACTCGTGACGCCCTTGGAGCACGGCGAGCTCCGGCGGATCACCGTTCTCGCCGACCTGTCCGATGACCGGCTCGAGGAGCTCGTACGCCACGGCACCGAGCGGACGTACGACGTCGGCGAGTACGTCTTCCGCGGCAGCGATGAGGCGACGTTCTGGTGGCTCCTGCTCGAGGGCGAGCTCGAGACCACGGTCGACGTCGGCGGCGATGAGCTGCCGTTTCTTCACCACGACCCCGGTGGGTATCTCGGAGCGATCTCGCTGCTCACCGGCGAGCGCCTGCGTGGATCGACCAGGGCAGCGACCGTCGCGAGGCTGTTTCTCGTCGAGCCGGAGGCCTTCCGCCGGCTGCTCGTCGCCGAGCCCGAGGTGTTCAAGGCCGTGATGAGCGTCTTCGTCCCGGTCTTGACCGGCGTCACAGCGATCGAGCGAGACCGCGACCGGCTGCTTTCCCTCGGCACGCTCGCTGCAGGTCTCGCTCACGAGCTGAACAACCCCGCTGCGGCGGCGCAGCGTTCCGCATCCGAGTTGCGTGTGGCCGAGCGCGCGGCCCAGACGGCGCTCTCCCGGCTCGCTGCGAGCGGGCTCGATGCGGACGGAATGGCGGAGCTGTGCACGCTGACCGCGGAGGCTCTCGAACACCGCAGAGGACGCCGTCCGCCTCGACGGCCTCGAGCGCGCGGACCGCGAGGCCGAGCTCGCTACGTGGCTCGAGACCCACGGGGTCACGGACGACGGCGCTTCCGCTGCCGCGCTGGTCGATGCGGATCTCGACAAGACCTGGGTGGAGGGCCTCCTGGAGGTTGCGCCCGGCGAGCCGGACTCGGTCGTGGGGTGGGTCGCCTCACGGCTCACCGCCGCGCGCATCGCCCGCGAGCTCGAGGACTCGACCGAGCGCATCTCGCAGCTCGTCCAATCGGTCCGGCAGTACTCCTATCTCGATCAGGCGCAGCGCCAGGAGGTGGACGTCCACGGGGGGCTCGAGAGCACGCTTGCGATCCTCGCCCACAAGGTGGCCGCACGTGGGATCGAGATCGTCCGCGATTACGACCGCTCGCTGCCGCGGATCGAGGCGAACGCGCCCGAGCTCAACCAGGTCTGGACGAACCTCATAGACAACGCGCTCGCTGCGGCAAGAGAACGGGTCGCGATCCGAACGTGCCGCTCGGGCGACTTCATCAGCGTGGAAGTCGAGGATGACGGCGCGGGCGTCCCCCCGGAGATCGCGGAGCGCGTTTTCGACGCGTTCTTCACGACGAAGGAGCCCGGCGAGGGCACCGGCCTGGGGCTCGACATCGCCCGGAGGATCGTCGTGCGGCACCACGGCGACCTGCGGCTGAAGCCGGTGGACCGCGGCGCCTGCTTCCAGGTGCTGCTGCCGCTCTCCGGCTAGCGCTCCGTCCCGCTCAACGCCTGCACCGCGAGCTCAACGGCCGACGCGAGATCGAGAGTCGCTCCTCCCGCCCACGCCTCGTCGAATCGGTCACCGAGTGCGCTCCGGACCGCACTCGTCGTCTCGCCCAGCCGCGGATCCGGCTCGAACCCGTGGTCTTTGCAGAGGACATCGTTCGCGGCGCAGAGACGCGCGGCCGTCTCCGTATCGCCACCGGCGAGCACCAGAGCGGCTGCGAGCGAGAGCACCCACGAGAGTGTCAATTCGTCGCCGATGGAGTGGCTGAGCTGCAGGCTCTCCCGGACGTTGGCTCTTGCGATCTCGAGGTCACCTCGGTCGGTGTGCGACGTCGGCGAGACTCGCAAGAGACGAGGCGACGCCGTAGGCGTCGCCCAATGCGCGGTGGCCCGCGAGTGCCTCTTCGAGCAGGGTGGCGGCTCGCTCGTCTTCGCCGCGCTCGCGCAGAAGCTCGGCGAAATTCGCCTTGACGATGGCCGCACCTCGCACGTCTTCGCTCGCCTCCGCGATCGCAAGTGCTTCGAGATAGGTCGTCTCGGCTCGCGCGGGCTCGTAGGTTCCACAAAGGTGGGCGAGTGCCAGGATGAGCCAGCGAGTCGCGCCGACTCGCCGGAGGAGATCGGCGGCCTGCTCGAACTGCTCGCGTGCCCCCGCAACGTCGCCGCGGGCCTCGGCCATGTGCGCCGAGCCGAAGACGCCCCTGGCTCGAGCGAGTGTCCGACACGTCGCCGCCGACTGCGAACGCCCGCTCGTACCAGCGGGTTGCTTCATCAATCTGGCCACGGGTCCACCAGAAGCGCCAAATCGTTCCCGCGAGCATGAGTGCCCGCTCCCCATCCCCACGTTCGCACGCGAACGCAAGCGCTTCCCGCACATTTTCCTGCTCGATCGCAAGGCGCTCGAACCACGCTCGTTGATCCCGTCCCGTCAGCTGCGGCTCGGCCTCCTCGACGAGCGCGAGGTAGAACGCAAGGTGCCGATCTCGCAGGCTCACACTCTCGCCGGTGGCCGCGAGCAACTCTCCCGCGAAGTCTCTGATCGTCTCCAGCATCCAGTAGCGACCTTCGTTGAAGCGGACGAGGCTCTTGTCCACGAGCGACTGGAGCGTGTCGAGGTCGGCAGCTGCGATCTCCTCCGCCGCTTCGAGCGTGCAACCGCCCCGAAAGACGGCCATGCGCGCGAAGAGGCGTTGCTCTCCCTCGGTCAGGAGGTCGTGACTCCACTCGATGGTGGCTCTGAGCGTTTGCTGGCGCGGATCGGCACCGCGCCCCGCCTTGAGCAGGTCGAGCCGGCCTGACAGCCGCTCGAGCAGTTGCTCGGGGGACAGGACACGCACGCGCGCCGCGGCGAGTTCCAGCGCCAGCGGCAGGTTGTCGAGCCTCGCACAGAGCTCGGCCATCCGCTCGCCGTCGTCGAAGCTTGGATCGGCCGCCCTGCGCGGGCGAGGAAGAGCTCCATGCCGTCGTCAGGCTCGAGCGGCGACACCGGGTAGGCCTGCTCGCCCGGGAGCTGGAGGAGCTCGCGACTCGTAACCAGCAGGCCGAGCCCGGGGCATGCCGAGAGCAGCTCGGCAAGCGCCGGAGCCGCTTCCACCACCTGCTCGAAGTTGTCGAGAAGGAGGAGCAGGCGCTTGTCGACGATGTACGAGGCGAGGCCGTGCGTGGCGCCCAGCGCCTGCGCCGCTGTCTCCAGGACGATGTCCGGGTCTCGCAGCGATGCCAAGGGAACCCAGTAGACGCCGTCCGGGTACGCGTCGGACGCCGAGCCGGCCGCCTGCAGTGCGAGCCGGGTCTTACCGGTTCCACCGGGACCGGTGAGCGTCAGTAGCCGCGTACTCCCGAGCAAGCTGACGACGTCGGCCAACTCGCGCTCGCGGCCGAGGAAGGAGGTCGAGGGAACAGGCAGGTTCGTGCGGTGGAGCGTCTTGAGCGCCGAGAAATCGCCATCTCCTAGCTGGTAGACGCGTTCGGGGGCTCCGAGATCCTTGAAGCGGTGCATCCCGAGATCCACCAGATCGGCCTCGAGCAGGGCAGCTGTCGATGAGGACACGAGCACCTGGCCGCCGTGGCCGGCCGCGGCGATGCGAGCGGCGCGATGGACGTCCCCGCCGACGTAGCCCTCCTCGGTCAGCAGCGGCGTGCCGGTGTGCAGCCCGATCCGCACGCGGATCGGGCCGGAAGCGAGCGCCTGCGTCATCTCCTCCGCCGCCGCGAGCGCCCCGGCGCAGTGGGAAAGGCCATGAAGAACGCGTCGCCCTGTGTGTCGACCTCGACGCCGTCGTGACCGGCACACGCTTCGCGGATCACGCGCCGGTGTTCGGTGAGCGCGTCGGCGTACTCCTGGCCGCCGAGCTCATGCAAGAGCTTCGTCGAGCCCTCGACGTCCGTAAAGAGGAACGTGACGGTTCCGGAGGGGAGATCGCGCCGCACGGCGCACGGGTTACTCCTCTGCGGACTCGAAGTCAAGCGCGAGCGAGTTGATGCAGTAGCGCAAGCCGGTCGGCTGCGGCCCGTCGGGGAAGACGTGTCCGAGGTGGGAGTCGCACGTCGCACAGCGCACCTCGGTGCGCCGCATGCCGTGGCTCATGTCTTCTTCCGTCTCGACGGCGTCCTCGGCCAGCGGCGCAAAGAAGCTCGGCCAGCCGGAGCCCGAGTCGAACTTCGTGTCCGACCGGAAGAGCTCAGCGCCGCACGCACCACAACGAAACACACCGTCGTCGTGGACAAGATTCAGCTCGCCCGACCACGGCGCCTCGGTCGCCCCGCACCGCAGCACCTGGTAGCGGTCGGGGTCGAGCTCCGCCTGCCACTCCGCGTCGGTCTTCTCCACTCGCTCCGTCATCCGACTACCTCCTCCACGTGAATGCGTTTCTTGGACTCCCTGAGCTTGCCGCCGTCGCGGCCCATCCGCGCTGCGAGCACCTCGGCGAGGATCGAGAGCGCCGTCTCCGGCTGCGACTCGGCGCCGATGTCAAGCCCGCAGGGCCCGGCGATGCGCTCGATCGCCTCTTCGCCGACACCCGCCTCCAGGAGCCGCTCTCTCCGACGCTCCTGGTTGCGCCGCGAGCCGAGCGCGCCGACGTAGAACGCCTCGGACTCGAGCGCCGCCTTCAGCGCCGGCACGTCGAACTTGTCGTCGTGCGTGAGGACGACCACAGCCGTGGCGTGGTCCGGAGCCACGTGAGCCAGCGCCTGCTCCGGCCACTCGACGACGATCTCGTCGGCGCTCGGCAGCCGCTCGGCGGTGGCGAACTTCGCTCGCGCGTCGGCGACGATCGTCCGCCAACCCAGCAACTTCGCGGCCTTGCACAGGGCCTCCGCCGTGTCCACCGCGCCGTAGATCAGCAAGCGCGGTGGCGGCCCGTATACCTCTGCGAACACCTTGGCGTCGCCGACCTCGAGGATGCGGTTCCGGTGCTCGCGAATGAGCTCGTCGGCCTGGCCGAGTGCGCCCTCGGGAATCCCGTCGCCGACGCGCTCGCCGCCTTCGAGAACGAGCGCGTGTGCACCCAGTGGCTCGCCCTCGATGACAGTGAACAGCACCGCGCGCTCGTCGTTCTCGACAGCCTGGAACAGCCGCTCGGTGACGCTCACTCGAGCGCCTCCACGAAGACGTCGATCTCGCCGCCACACGGCAGGCCGACCTCCCACGCCTCCTCGTCGGCGATTCCGTAGGACACGAGCCGGGGCGTGCCCGTCTCGAGCACCTCGCGCGCGCACTCGTAGACGTCGGACTCCACGCACCCGCCCGACACTGAGCCGCTCAGCTCGCCGGCGTCCGAGACGGCGAGCTTCGCGCCCACCGGCCGTGGAGCCGACCTGCGCGTCGCGACGACCGTCGCGATCGCCACCCTCTTGCCTTCAGCGCGCCAGCGCTCGACGTCTTCCAGGATCTCTTTCACGCTGCATGCCTCCTCTCGATTCCGGTCAGGACGGCAGCCAGTTCTTCGAGACTGGCGAGATTGTGGCCCGAGAGGAAGCGGTCGACGTACGGCAGCGCGGCGCGCATGCCGCCTGCGAGCGGCTGGTAGTCCGGGTGCCCCTTGAGCGGATTGACCCAGACGACGGCGTACGCCTGCCGCGCGAGCCGCGCCATCTCGAGCCCGACGACTGCGGCGTCCTCGCGCTCCCAGCCGTCGGAGACGATGACGACGACGGCGCCTCGCGTCAGCGCCCGTCTCCCCCACTCGTCGTTGAACGCCTTCAGCGAATGCCCGATGCGTGTCCCGCCGGACCAGTCGACGACGCGCGCGGAGGCGGCGCTCAGCGCGCCCTCCGGATCGCGGATGATCAGCTCGCGCGTCAGCCGGGTCAGGCGAGTCCCGAAGGCGAAGGTCTCGACTCCTCGCCCGGAGCGCGCGAGCGCGTGCAGGAAGAGCACGAGTGCCCGCGAGTACGCCTCCATCGAGCCGGAGACGTCGCAGAGGACGACGAGCTTCCGCGGCACGTGCACGCGGCTGCGGTACGCACGCTCGATAGCCTCGCCGCCCGTGCCGAGCGATGCCCGCACGAGCCGGCGCATGTCGAGGTCGCGGCCGCGGTGGTGAGGCCTCAGCCTCCGCGAGCGACGGCGCGGACGGCCGGCCGCGATCGCCGCGATGAGCTTGCCGATGTTCTCGAACTCCTCGGGCGTCATGTCTGCGAAGTCGCGCCTCCGCAGGGCTTCCTCGGGGCTGAAGCCGAGCGAGGAGCGGTCCTCGCCGGCCTCACCGGCCTCGTCGGAGCGCTTCGCCTCCGCGCCGCGCCGAAGGAGCCGCAGGGACGTCGTCTCCGTCGCATGACGGAACACCGGAGCCGTCGGCGCACGGAGAAACCACGCGGCGAACGCGGCGTCGAAGACGTCGAGGTCTTCCCAGCGCGAGACGAGCGTCTGCCGCAGCGTCCAGTAGACGTCGTCCCGGCTCGACAGATCGACGAGGTCAAGCCCCGCCAGCGCATCCGCGACTCGGCCCGGGCCTACCTCGAGGCCGGCCTCGCGCAGGACGCGGCCGAACGCCACGACGTGTCTCGCGACCGCCTCGGCCATTACGGCGCGGCCGCCCGCGCCTCCTCGACGAGGCCGTGCAGCGTCTCGTCGCGGACCGCAAGCACGTCTTCGTGGTACTTGAGCACGGAGCCGAGCGTCTGCTCGACGACCTCCGCGTCGAGCTCCTTCCGGCCGAGTGCCGAGAGCGCGTTCGCCCAGTCGATCGTCTCCGCCACGCCCGGCGGCTTCGCGAGGTCGAGCCCACGCAAACCCTGGACGAAGGCCGCGGCCTGTGCGGCGAGCCGCTCGGGGACGCCGGGAACGCGCAGCTTCACGATCGCGACCTCGCGCTCGAGCGACGGGTGCCCGATCCAGTGGTAGAGGCAGCGGCGCTTGAGCGCGTCGTGGAGCTCGCGCGTGCGGTTCGACGTGAGGACGACAGCCGGCTTGTGGTCGGCGGCGGAGATCGTCCCGATCTCGGGGATCGTGATCTGGAAGTCCGACAGCACCTCGAGCAGGAACGCCTCGAACTCCTCGTCGGCGCGGTCGATCTCGTCGATCAGCAGCACGACCTGCTCAGGGCTCTCGATCGCCTCGAGCAGCGGCCGCCTGATGAGGAACTCGGGCCCGAACAGCTCCTCCTCGGACACCGTCCCCTCCTGAGCAGCGCGGATGTGCAGGAGCTGCCGCGAGTAGTTCCACTCGTAGACGGCGTGCGCAACGTCGAGTCCCTCGTAGCACTGGAGCCGGATGAGCCTCGCGTCCATCGCCCGCGCGAGCGCCTTCGCCGCCTCGGTCTTGCCCACACCGGCCTCGCCCTCGAGCAAGACCGGCTTCTCCAGCGAGAGCGAGAGAAAGAGCGCGGTCGCGAGCCCGCGGTCGGGCAGGTAGTCGGCGGCGGTGAGGCCGCTTTCGAGCTCGTCTATCGAAGCGAACGCCACACGCGAACTGTACGCGCTGTGCCAAACTCGACGGTCTCGCCCATGGACGTCACGCTCCTTCTTTCGGACTACGCCGAGGCCGTCAACGGCAAGCTCTACGTCATGGGCGGCGGCTGGAACATCCTCTTCGCGCCGGGACAGCCGGTGTCGATGTCGGTCGCGGCCGTCGTCGCCGTCCCCTGGGACCGGACGAACCAGCAGCACGACCTCTCGCTCTCGCTCCTGACCGACGATGGCGCCGCGGTCGAGATGGAGGGGCAGGCGGTCGAGGTGACCGGCGAGTTCGAGCTGGGGCGCCCGCCGGGAATCAAGCCCGGCAGCTCGCTCAACGCGCCGTTCGTGTGGACGTTCGCCGGCCTCGTACTGGAGGCGGGCGGCTACGAATGGAAGCTGAGGATCGGCGGGCAGCCCGTCGCCAGCCGGCCATTCACGGTTGCGCAGCCGCCCGGCTACACGGCTGAATGATCGTCGCGATGCACGTCGCCGCGGGCGCGGCCGCCGGCGCGCTCGCCGGCTCGCGTGGGCGTGCGATCGCGCTCGGGGTCGGCCTTCACGGCCTCCAGGACGCAGTGCCCCATCACGACATTCCGTCGCGCGGCTTCGAGATCGCTTCGGGGCTCGTATTGCTCGCCGTCCTCGCGCTTCGCCGCGGCCTCTTCGACCCGGCCACGCTCGGCGGCGGTGCGTGCGCGGCTCCCGACCTCGAGCATGTTCTGCCGCTGCCGCGACCCGGTGGGCGCGAGCTCTATCCCTCTCATCGAGTCGAGGGGTGGCATCGGGAAGGCGGCGTTCCCGCCTGGGCGCAGCTGGCCGCCGCAGGCGTGATCGTCGCGCTAGTCGTAGGCCGACGCGCCGGCGCCTAGGTTTCCGGACTCTCGCAGAAGGGGAAACCGCGTCTATCATCGTGTACGTCGTGACCGACGAGGTCGTGTCTCGACCGGGGGCGGACGGTCTTCTTCTATCCCGCACGACGGCTGTGCGGGTTTCGACCTCCATACTCTTAGAAAGGGCGTGAGATTGGTGAAACGTCGCGCATTACTCGCCGTTGCCGGATCCATCGGCGCCTTGGCCCTCGTCGCCTCGCTGGCCATCACGGCAGCGGGAGTCGCCGGCACCGCCGGCACCGCGGCCGTCGCAGCGGCCGACGTGTCCGCGCAGGGCATCAAGCCGCCGAACGTGCCCGGTGCGAAAGCGATCAAGGCGAAATACGGCGGTGTGAGCATCACGTTCCTCGGCGACGGGCCGGTCGGCAAGTCGCATACCCGGGACAAGAATCTCGTAGCGAAGTTCTCGAAGGACACGGGGATCAAGGTCAAGCTCGTGCCTCACCCGGTGGCCTCCGACGCCTCGTATGCCCAGCTGGCGCGGACGTTCTCGTCGAACTCGTCTGCGTTCGACGTGGTGATGCTGGACGTCCTCTGGACCGGTGCCTTCGGGCCCTATCTCTACAACCTGAAGCGGGTCCTCGCGAAGGACGCCGCGAGGCACTCGAAAGGCATCATCCTCAACAACACGGTCGGCGGGAAGCTCGTCGCGATGCCGTGGTTCGGTGACTTCGGGATCCTCTACTACCGCACGGATCTGCTGACGAAGTACGGGTACAGCGGACCGCCGAAGACGTGGGCCCAGCTCGGCGCGATGGCGCAGAAGATCCAGGACGGCGAGCGAGCCAACAATCAGAACTTCTACGGCTTCGTGTACCAGGGCAACGCGTACGAGGGACTGACGTGTGACGCGCTCGAGTGGCTCGCGTCGAGCGGCGGCGGAAAGATCATCGACGGCCGCAAGGTCACGATCAACAACCCGCGGGCGGTCGCGATGCTGAATCTCCAGCGCAGCTGGGTCGGCAAGATCACGCCGCGCGGCGTGACGACGTACCAGGAAGGCGAATCCGAGAAGGCCTTCACCGCCGGCAACGCTGCGTTCATGCGCAACTGGCCGTACGCGTACGCGATTGGCCAGGACGGCCCGATCAAGGGCAAGTTCAACGTCACCACGCTGCCGAAGACCGGCGCCAGCGCTCCGGTCGCGACCGTCGGCGGCTGGCAGCTCGGGGTGTCGAGCTTCTCGAAGAACCCCCTCGCTGCTGTCGAGCTCGTCCGCTACCTGACCAGCCCGGCCGTCGAGAGGTACAACGCGATCTTCAACAGCAACGTCCCGACGATCCCGAGCGTGGCAGCACGGGCGGACGTTCGCAGGGTGAACCCCTGGCTCAGGCCGGAGGTCGCCAACGTGGCGCGCGTCGCGCGCCCCTCGCGCTTGCTCGGCGCGAAGTACGCGCAGGGCTCGCAGATCATCTACCAGGGCATCAACCAGATCCTCAACGGACAGGATGCGAAGAACGTTCTGCCGGGGATAGCCCAACGACTCGAACGCCTCCTCCCCAAATAGGCAGGGAGCCGACGAGCCGAGGGTAGACACGACGAAGGTGAGAAGGTGGGGGCCTGAGCGCCCCCACCTTCTCTTTGACCGGATGACGAGACGATGAGCGCCACGCAGCCGACCACCGTCGCGCCTCGGCGGCCGAGACGTCGCCGATCGACGCGGCTGCAGCGCAGGCAGACCCGACTGGCGTGGCTGATGCTCACGCCCGCGCTCGTCGTCATGGCGTTCATCGCGTTCTATCCGCTCGGCCAGACGGTCTACGACAGCTTCACCGACCGCCAGTTCCTCGGCGGTCTCGAGCCGACCAGGTGGGTCGGCCTCGAGAACTACCGCAACCTGATCGAGGACACGATCTTCCGCGATGCGGTCGTCGTGACGGTGAAGTTCACCGTGATCACGGTGTCCTTCGAGCTCCTCCTGGGACTGATCATCGCGCTTGTCGTCAACTCGGGCTTCAAAGGGCGAGGCGTGATGCGCGCGGTCATGCTCGTCCCGTGGGCGATCCCGACCGTCGTCGCCGCGCAGATGTGGAAGTGGATGTACGACGACGTCTTCGGCGTCGTCAACGACTCTCTCGTTCGCCTCCATGTGATCGACCGCCCGGTGGCGTGGATCTCGGAGCAGCCGCTGGCGGCCGTCGCGGCCGTCGACATCTGGAAGACGACGCCGTTCGTCGCGCTCCTGTTGCTCGCCGGGCCTCCAGGTGATCCCCAACGAGCTGTACGAGGCGGCGGACGTGGACGGAGCGAGCAAGTGGCACCAGTTCTGGAGGATCACGCTGCCGCTCCTCGTACCCGCGATCCTCGTCACGCTCATCTTTCGCACCCTCGACGCGCTGCGTGTCTTCGACGTCTTCTACGTGTTCTTCGGCTCCCGTCTCGACACGCAGACGATGTCCATCTACAACCAGAACACCATCGTCGCCTTCGGCGACGTCGGCTACGGCGCGGCGATCAGCGTCGGCATCTTCCTGATCATCGGCCTCTTCGTCGTCATCTACACGACGTTCATGCGGGTGCAACAGCAATGAGCGTCGTCGCCGAGCGGGCTACGCGCGGGCAAGAGCTGGCCAAGCGCAAGCGGCGCGAGCGCCGCGGGCTGCGACGAGTGGCCCGCCGTATCCCGTTCTACATCCTGATCGCGGCCATCTTCGTCTACGCGCTCTTCCCTTTCTACTGGGCGCTCCGGTCGGCGTTCACGGCCGAGAGCGACCTCTTCAGGACTCCCGTCGAGTACATCCCGCGGAACCCGACGACGGAGAACTTCCGGAACGTCTTCTCGAATGACATCTTCATGCGGGCGCTCTTGAACTCGACGATCGTGGCCGGCGCGGTCACGCTGATCGCCCTCGCGCTGGGGTCGCTCGCCGGCTACGCGCTCGGCCGGTTCAAGTTCCGCGGCCGCTCGGCGACGCTCTACGTGATGCTCTCGATGACGATCTTCCCGCAGATCGCGATCCTCGGAGCGCTGTACACGATGATCAACCGCTTCCAGCTTTACGACAGCCTGCGGGCGCTGGTGCTCAGCTACATGATCCTCGTGCTGCCGTTCACCGTGTGGGTGCTCACGAGCTTCATGCGGGCACTGCCGCGTGATCTCGAGGAGGCGGCGTACGTCGACGGCGCCTCTCCGCTGCAGACCTTCTGGTACGTCATGCTGCCGCTCGTCGCGCCGGGTCTCGTGACAGCCGGCCTGCTCGCGTTCATCGCGGCCTGGAACGAGTTCCTCTTCGCGCTCTCGTTTACGCAATCCCCTGAGAAGTACACGGTTCCCGTCGCCATCACGAGCTTCACAGAAGAGAGTGCCTTCGACCAACCGTGGGGTCAGATCATGGCGGCGACCGTCATCGTCACCGTACCGCTGATCGTGCTGACTCTCGTGCTGCAGCGGCGCATCCTCGCCGGCCTCACAGCCGGCGCCGTCAAGGGCTAGAGCGCTTCTCTCGACTAGAGCGCTTCTCTCGACTCCGGGTCGAAGAAATAGAGGCGGCTCGTGTCCACCGCGAGCTCGATCTGGCTGCCCTCCGTGATCTTGCTGCGGGGATCGACACGTGCGATGAGCCGGGGCCTCCCTCCTCTGCGCCCGGCGGAGAGGCGCCGAGCGTGGGGTCGTCGACGCCAGCCGTGGCCGCGACCAGGACCGGCGCTGAAACGGCGAAGTGCACGAGCACCTCGGCTCCCAGCGGCTCCGTGAGGTCGCACGTCGTGCGGATGCGCCGGTCGGGCTGCGAGTCCGGCTTGAGTGCCGCATCCTCCATGTGCTCCGGGCGAATCCCGAGCAGAACCGTCCGGCCGACGTAGCTCTCGAGATCCGGCTTCGCGCGGATGACGATGTCGTCCACGGCAAGACGGTGCCCGCCGAAGCTCACGAAAAGCCCGCCGTTCTCCCGGGCAAGCTCCGCCTCGACGAGGTTGATCGACGGCGAGCCGATGAAGCCTGCGACGAACTCGTTGACGGGGCGCTCGTAGAGCCCCTGCGGGGGCGCCACTTGCTGCAGCTTTCCGTCGAGCATGACCGCGACGCGGTCGCCGAGCGTCATCGCCTCGACCTGGTCGTGGGTGACGTAGAGCGTCGTCACGCGCAGGCGGCGCTGAAGATCGTGGATCTCTGCGCGCATCTGCACGCGGAGCTTCGCATCGAGATTCGAGAGCGGCTCGTCCATCAGGAACGCCTGCGGCTCGCGCACGATCGCCCGCCCCATCGCGACGCGCTGGCGCTGGCCGCCCGACAGCGCGCGCGGCTTCTTGTCGAGGAGCTCGTCGATCTCGAGCAGCTCCGCTGCGCGGCGCACGCGCTCTTTGACCTCCGCCTTCGGGAGCTTTCGGAACCTCAGGCCGAACGCGAGGTTCTGCTCCACCGACATATGCGGGTAGAGCGCGTAGTTCTGGAAGACCATCGCGATGTCGCGCTCCTTCGGCGTCAGCTCGTTGACCACTTGCTCCCCGATGCGGATCTCGCCGTCGGAGATCTCCTCGAGCCCCGCCAGCATGCGCAGCGCCGTCGTCTTGCCGCAGCCGGACGGGCCGACGATGACCAGGAGCTCTGCGTCCTCGATGACGAGGTCGAGCTCGTCCACGGCCAGCGTGCCGTCGTCGTAGACCTTCGTCACCTCGTCGAACGCGATCTCAGGCACGCACGCTCCTTCCGGCTGCGCTCACGCTCCTGTCATCGTTACATGCGACGTGAGCGAAGCGTGGTGGCGCGAAGGCGTTTTCTACCAGGTCTATCCCCGCTCGTTCGCCGATGCAAACGGTGACGGGATCGGGGATCTCGCCGGGCATCACAGCGAAGCTCGACTACCTGGAATGGCTCGGCGTTGCGGGCATCTGGCTCAACCCGATCAACCCGTCGCCAAACGTCGACTGGGGCTACGACGTCACCGACTACACCGACGTCCACCCGGATCTCGGCTCGCTCGGTGACGTTGACAGGCTCGTCGACGAGGCGCGGCGGCGGGGGATACGGGTGCTCATAGACCTCGTCCCCAACCACACCTCCGACCAGCATCCGTGGTTCCGGGAGCGACCCGACTTCTACGTCTGGGCGGACGAGGTCCCCAACAACTGGCAGGCGATCTTCGGCGGCGGATCCGCCTGGGAGCTCGACGAGGCGCGCGGGCGCTACTACCTGCACAACTTCGCGAAGCAGCAGCCGGACCTCGACTGGTGGAACCCGGAGGTCCGTGCGGAGTTCGAGCGGATCCTCCGCTTCTGGTTCGACCGCGGCATCGCAGGCTTCCGGATCGATGTCGCGCACGGGCTCGTCAAGGATCGCGAGCTGCGGGACGACGTCGGAAGCGAGCGCGTCCACTCGATGAACCGTCCGGAGACACACGAGGTCTACCGCGAGTGGCGTCGGTTGGCCGATGCGTATGACCCGCCGCGGGTGCTGCTCGGCGAGGTCTACGTCCTCGACGTCCCGGCCTGGTCTGCGTACTACGGCAATGGCGCGGACGAGCTGAACCTGGCGTTCAACTTCGCGCTCGCCCACTGTGACTTCGACCCCGAGCCGATGCGCGCCGTTGTCACGCAGACAGAGGCGTCGCTGCCGCCCGACGCCTGGCCGTGCTGGATCGGATCGAACCACGACGTCGGTCGCTTCACGACCCGCTGGTGCGGCGGCGACGAGTCCCTCGCCCGCTGCGCGCTGCTCATGCTCATCACGCTCCGCGGCACACCGTCCCTCTACTACGGCGACGAGCTCGCCCTTCCCGACGGCCACGTGCCGCCGGACCGGGTGCGCGACGTCGCGGTGCCGTCACGCGATCCCTGCCGTACGCCGATGCCCTGGACCCGTGACGGCGGCTGGACGGATCCGTGGCTCCCGCTCGAGGACACGAGCCGCAACGTCGAGGACCAGCGCGCCGACCCCGAGTCGACGCTGAACTTCACGCGCGACCTCATCGCGGTTCGCAAGGAGCTGGCCGACCTCCGCTCCGGACCGTACGCCGAGCTTTCCGCGCCACCGGGTGCCTGGGCATGGCGGCGAGGCGACGGCGTCGTCGTCGCGATCAACTTCGGCTCGGACGCGGCGGACATCCAGGGGGTCGAAGGCACGATCGCCCTGGGGACGCTCCGGGGCCGGGAAGGCGAGCCTGTCAAGGGACGCCTTCGGCTAGGACCGGCCGAGGGGGCGGTGGTCCGTCAGCGGTAGCGGTAGACGATCCGGCCGCGCTCGAGGTCGTACGCGGAGAGCTCGACCTTGATCCGGTCGCCGGGGAGGATCCGGATCCGGTGGCGTCGCATCTTGCCGGCGGTGTAGCCGAGCGTCTCGTGGCCGTTGTCGAGCTTGATCCGGTACATGCCGTTCCGGAGCGCCTCGACGACCTCGCCCTCCATATCGATCTTCTCTTCTTTCTCGGCTATTGCCGTGCTCCTTTCGTCTCGTAGACAGCATAAAGGCGGCGGCGCGCTCGCAAGCGCAACCGCCGCCTAGATGCAGTTCTAGCCTGGCGGGTTCTAGCCGCGGACTTCGACGACGTTCGTCGCCTGCGGCCCCTTGGGGCCCTCGGCGGCTTCGTACTCCACCGTCGCACCCTCGGTCAGCGTCTTGAATCCGCTGCCGGCGATGCCGGTGTGGTGCACGAACAGATCGTCGCCACCCTCGGACGGCGTGATGAAGCCGTACCCCTTGGCGTCGTTGAACCACTTGACTGTGCCAGTTGCCATGAAACACCTCCCTTGCGTACTCACGAACGTGTAAGGGAGGCGATGGCGCAACCCGAAACTCGTTCTAGATATCACTGGGAGAGTAGCGCATGACCCCGTTCTGGCGCTTGACGCGGCAGATCATCCGTGTTTGAGTCGCCCCATCGAGGCGACGCAAGAGCCTGCCGTGAGCGCGCGCCCGCTGGGGAAGCCCCGCGGGGTCGGCTTCGGCATCTTCCTGTTCATCATCACGCTCGGCATCTACGGGATGTACTGGGCGTACAAGACCCAGGAGGAACTGAAGCAGCACACCGGCGACGGCCTCGGTGGGGTCGTCGGCCTCGTCGTCTGGATCCTGCTCAACGCCGGTGACCGCGTTCACGATCCCGTCGGAGATCGGGAACATGTACGCGCAGGACGGCCGCGAGAAGCCGATGACGGGCTGGACGGGGCTCTGGCTACTATCCCGGGCATCATCCTGATCGTCCCCGGCGATCGTCTGGTTCGTGAAGGTGCAAGGAGCACTGAACCGCTACTGGGAGTCGAAGGGCGCGACCGCGTAGGCGCGCCGGAACGGAGGTCTTTCGATGGTAGGACGGAACCGCAAGCCACTCACCGTGGTGTTGCTCTCAATCGTGACACTCGGCATCTACCTGCTGTATTGGATCTACATCACGTTCGCAGAGGTGCGTGCGCACCGCGGTAAGGGCACGAGCGGCATCGTCGGCCTGCTGCTGGCGCTGATCCCGGTTTCGATCTTCCTCCTGCCGTCACACGTCGGCGACATGTACGCCGAGGCAGGGAAGCCAAAGCCGATCACCGGCTACGCCGGACTCTGGGCGTTGATACCGCTCGTCGGCGGCATCGTCTGGCTGTTCAAGGTGCAGAACCGCCTGAACGAGTTCTGGGCCTCTGTGAGCCAGGAACCGGAAGCACCGGCAGAGCCCGCGCCTGCGGCCGAGCCGGCTCCGGCAGCTCCTGCCGCACCGGACGAGACGGCCTAGTCGAGAGTCTCGTAGAAGGCGCGCTCGCGGCTTTCGAGCAGCGGGAAGGCTTCGCTTGCTGCGATCTCCTGGAAGTGCTCGGAGACGCCGTGTGCTTCGTACGCCGCTTGGTCGTCGTAGATCTCGAAGATGAGAAACGTGCCAGGGCTCTCAGGGTCTTGGCACGGCTGGTAGAAGCGGCAGCCGGGCTCCTTCCGGGAGAGCCCGGCCAGCTGCTCGAGGCAGTTCCTGACGCGCTCCTCCTCGCCCGGCTTCGCCGTCCACTTCGCAGCGAGCACGAACGCCAAGTCAGCCACCTGTCACAGGGTTGCTGAGCGCGCCGAGGCCGTCGATCTCGATCGTGATCTCATCGCCCGGCTGGAGCAGCACGGGCGGGTCGCGGAATACGCCGACCCCGGCCGGCGTACCCGTGAGGATGAGGTCGCCCGGCTCGAGGGTGATCGCCTCGCTGACGAACGCCACGATCTCGGCGACGCCGAAGACCATGTTGGCCGTGGTCGAGTCCTGCATCACCTCGCCGTTCAGGATCGCGCGGATGCCGAGCGCCTGCGGGTCGGGGACCTCGGAGGCGGGGACCAGCGCCGGGCCCACCGGGCAGAACGTGTCGAGCGACTTGCCTCGTGTCCACTGGCCGTCTCCACGCTGGAGATCGCGCGCGGTGACGTCGTTCGCGCAGATGTAGCCGGCGACGGCCTCGAGCGCGTTCTCGACCGATACGCCCCGAGCGCTCGACCCGATGACGACGCCGAGCTCGGCCTCATAGTCCACGCGGTCGGAGAGCGGCGGAATGACGATCGGCTCACCGGGGCCGATGAGCGTGTTCGGCCACTTCGCGAAGAGCAGCGGCCGCTCGGGGAGGTCGACGGCCTGCTCCTCGGCGTGATCTCGGTAGTTGAGACCGACGCAGACGATCTTCTGCGGACGCTCGATCGGCAGCACGGCATGAGCCTAATCGGAACTCGGGACAGCGTTCCGGTGTACTGATGTCATGCGTTCAGTCATAGCCATGTTCTCCCTCGCGCTGCTGCCGGCCACGGCCGGCGCCGGCGCCGTGCCGGTGCTGCCCGCCGGGGCCGTTATGGAAGTGGAGCGGGCCGCGCACACTGCTACGCGGCTCGCCGACGGCCGAGTGCTCGTGACCGGGGGCATACGCCGAGGGGAGGCCGCGCTCGCGAGCGCAGAGATCTACGACCAACGGACGAACGACTTCAGCGCCACCGGCGAGATGGCGAGCCCGCGGGTGGGCCATACGGCGACGCTGCTGCGGGACGGCCGCGTGCTGATCGCGGGAGGCTGGGACAACGATGCGCAGTTGCGGACGGTCGAGCTCTACGACCCGGCGACGGGGCGGTTCGCGCCTGCGGCCTCGTTGAGCGTTGCACGGGCGGGGCATACCGCGACGCTGCTGCGAGACGGTCGCGTGCTCCTCGCCGGTGGCGGTGGCATCAACACTGGCTCCAGCCTCGCGACCGCCGAGCTTTTCGACCCGCAGACCGGGCGCCTTGCAAGGACCGGTGCGATGCGAACGGCGCGCGTGGGTCACACGGCTACTCGCCTGCGTGACGGTCGTGTGCTGCTCACGGGCGGCACCTCGCAAGGTCGCGTGGTTCGCTCGGCCGAGATCTACGACCCGCGCAGCGGCCGCTTCACTACGACCGGCTCGCTCACCATCCGCCGCCACAAGCATGCGGCGGCACTTGCTGCGCGACGGTCGGGTGCTCGTTCTCGGCGGCTCGGACGAGCGAGACTGGAACAACCGTTACCGCAGCGCCGAGCTGTTCAACCCGCGTACGGGACGGTTCTCGCGCACGGGTGTTCTGTCGCAGGCGCGGTTCAAGTTCCTGGACGCCGTCGTGGTCATGCCGTCAGGCGCCGTGCTCGTCGCCGGTGGCGCGCAGATCGTCGATCGCTTCCGCTCCGGCCGCTTCGTCCCCGTAGCGCGACTCGATGCCGCGCGGTACTTCTCGACGGCCACGCTGCTCCGGAACGGAGCGCTGCTCGTCGTCGGGGGTTACGACGAGTCGATCACGCCAACCGCGCGCAGCTTCCTCTACGGCCCTGAATCACGACATGACACCTCGCCGGGGCCGTGGACGCCGACGGTGAGCTTCTGCTCGATGTCCGCGCTGCGGCTCGGTCCCGTGACGATCGCGAGCGAGCTCGGAAGGTCGTCACCGACGGCGGCGAACAGCTCCTCGAGGCCCGCCAGGATGACGTCCTCGGACACGAGCGTGACGTGGACGTCCGGCAGCAACGAGGCGGCGCGCGGCTCCTCCGGCGAGGCCGCGAGGACGACGCTGCCGGTATCGGCCAGCGCGTGCACGGCACGCGAGACGCCGGCTCCTTCGATACGCGGCGCATCGCCGCGATGGACGACGAAACCGGCGGCCTCCGCGTTCGATGCGAATTCGTCCACCAGGCTCATCGAACGTCCCGGTAGCGGCGCCCCAGCCTCGGCGCCGTCCTGCCGGCGCGCCAGGCCTTGCCGGGCCGGCCGAGGCGCGCGAGCCGGGTCGAGATCCGGTAGCCCGCTTGAGACGACCAGGCATATGACCACAGCCTGAACGCGAGCCGCTCGCGCAGCGGGGCGACGCGCTCCTCGACGAGATCCCGGCGCAGCTCGAGTAACAGCTCGTGCAACGGGATCTTCACCGGGCACGCGGCGGTGCACGCGCCGCAGAGCGACGATGCGTGTGGGAGATCCGCGGCGTGCTCGAGGCCCGCCAGCAGCGGCACGAGCACGGCGCCCATCGGCCCCGAGTAGACCGGGCCGTACGCCGCGCCGCCGGTCTTCCGGTAGACGGGGCAAACGTTGAGGCACGCGCCGCAGCGGATGCAGGCGAGCATCTCGCGGTAGCGGCCGCCGGCGAGCTTCGACCGGCCGTTGTCGAGGATCACGACGTGGAGCTCGTCCGGCCCGTCGTGCTCGCCCGCGCGCCGCGGGCCCGTGATGAGCGTCGTGTACGTCGACAGGCGCTGGCCCGTGGCGCTCCGCGCGAGCAGGCGCAGCATCACCGCCAGATCGGCGAGCGAGGAGACGAGCCGCTCTATGCCGATGAGCACGACGTGGACGCGCGGCAGGCTCGACACGAGCCGCCCGTTCCCCTCGTTCGTGACGAGCACGATCGAGCCGGTGTCGCAGACGCCGAAGTTCGCGCCGGTGATGCCGACATCGGCGGCGTGAAACGTCTCGCGCAGCTGGCGCCGCGCGGCGCGCGTCAGCTCCTCCAGCTCGGCGGGGACGGCCGTGCCGTCCACGCGGGAAAGAAGCTCGGCCACGTCCTCCTTCGTCTTCTCGATCGCCGGCGCGAGGATGTGGACGGGGTGCTCGCCCGCCAGCTGGAGGATGTATTCGCCGAGGTCGGTCTCCACGGGGCGGACTCCCGCGGCCTCGAGCGCCTCGTTGAGGCCGATCTCCTCCGTCGCCATCGACTTCGACTTCGCGGCGACCGTCGCGCCCGCGTTGCGGCAGATCTCGACGATGCGGCCGTTCGCGTCGGCGGCCGTGTGCGCGAGGAAGGTCGAGCCTCCCCGCGACTCCACGGCGGCTCGGAAGCGAGCCACGTGCCCGTCGAGGTCGTCGATCACGCGGAGCCGCGCCTCGTGCCCGCGCGCGCGGAGCTCCTCGACGTCGTCGAGCGCCTCCCACGCGCGCGAGCCGTGCCGCTCATGAGCCGCTCGGTGGAGCTGTCCAGAGCGCCGCGCGATCCGCGGGTCCGCGAGCTTCAGCCGCGCGATCTCGCGGAAGCTGCCGGGCGGCGTCGCCAGAGAGCTCATGCGTCCACTCCCCGGGCGAGCGCGGTGGCGAGATGGACGACGGGAACCCCGCGCGCTTCGTGCTCGGAGCGGCCGCGGAGGTGCATGAGGCAGCCGGGGTCGGCAGTGACGAGCGCGTCCGCGGCGGAGGCGCCGGCGAGCTTGTCGTCGGCCATGGCCAGCGAGACCTCGGGCTGCCTCACCGAGAACGTGCCCCCGAACCCGCAGCACAGGTCGGGCCGCGGCAGCGGCACAAGCGCGGCCCCGGAGCGCTCGAGCAAGCGGCGCGGCGCATCCGCGATGCGCAGCTCACGGAACATGTGGCACGAGTCGTGGTACGCCAGGCGCTTGCCGTCGTTCGTCCGGGGCAAGGGCGCACCACGGTCGTCGAGGAACGCGGAGAGCTCCCAGACCTCGAACGGCTCCACGCCGAGCAGCTCCGGCAGGTAGTGCGCGACCATCGTCGCGCACGAGCCCGACGGGCAGATGACCGGCGCGGAGCGCGAGAACGCCTTGACGAACGTTCGCGCGACCCGCCTGGCCGCTGCGCGATGACCCGAGTTGAACGCCGGCTGTCCGCAGCAGATCTGCGCCTTCGGGAACTCGACCTCGCAGCCCGCTCGGCGGAGCAGCGCCTCGGCGTCGGCGACGGCGTCCGGGAAGACGAGGTCGCCGAGACACGTAGCGAAGAGCTGCACCGGCGCCATTCGTGAGACTCTACGGCCGTGGGCACCCCGACCCCGCTCGAGGCCGCACCCGCCGGTCTCACTGATCGCGACGACGTCTACCTCAAGCGTGAGGACGTTCACGAGCTCGGCGCGTTCAAGTGGCGAGGCGCGCTGCCGACGCTCGAGCGCTTTCGGCGCGAGGGAGCGACAGGCGTCGTCACCGCGTCCACGGGCAACCACGGCGCAGCGACCGCCTGGGCGGCCGGGCGCCTTGGCCTCACGGCGACGGTCTTCGTGCCGGAAGCGGCAAGCCGGACGAAGCTCGCACATCTCACGCGGCTCGGCGGGGAGGTAGTCCAGACCGGCGCCGATCTCGACGAGGCGAAGGAGCAGGCGGTCGCGTATGCGGCGGGCATGGGCCTCCCGTTCTTCGAGGACGGCGCGGAGCCGGCGCAGCTCGACGGCTACGCGGCTATCGGCGAGGAGATCGTCGACCAGTTGGACGACGCGCCTGCCGCCGTGGTCGTGCCCGTCGGTAACGGTGCGCTCCTCGCCGGCGTGGGTCGCTCGCTCGGAGAGCGTTCGCCGCACACGCAACGGATCGGCGTCGTCTCGGCCGGCGCACCCGTCATGGCGCTCTCGTGGCGAGCCGGACGTCCCGTCGACTGCGAGCTCTGCGACTCGATCGCCGACGGGCTCGCCGTGCGTGTCGCGATTCCAGTGGCCGTCGAGTGGCTGCTCGCGGACGCCGACGGCATGCTCGAAGTGTCAGAGGCCGAGATCGCCCGAGCCGTCGCGGCGCTCGATGCCGCTGGCATACGCGCCGAAGCAGCGGCCGCGGCTGCGCTCGCGGCGCTGCCCTACGTCGACGCCGACGGCCCGATCGTGCTCGTCGTCACCGGCTGCAACATCGACGACGAGCTCCTCGACAGCTGCCGCGCCGCAAGGGAGAGCGCCGCCTAGACCTCCACCCACTGTCGTCGTTCGTTCGACTCCGCGATCGCGTCGCCGAGCACGTTCGAGCGATGTCCGTCGTCGAACGTCGGAAAGTCCGGCTCCGCCGGCATCCCGCCCGCGGCGACGGCCGAGTAGACGGCGCGGTAGAGCTCGCGGAACGTCGCCGCGAAGCCTTCCGCGTGGCCGGCAGGTAGCGTCGTCCGCGCCTGCGCCGACGCATCGAGCAGCCCGGGATTGCGCAGCAGCGTCTCGTTGGCGCGGTCGCGATGCCCGAGCCACAGCTCCTCGTGGCGCTCGGCGTCCCACGCGAGCGCGCCCTCCGAGCCGTCCACCTCCAGCCGCAGGCTGTTCTTCCGCCCGGCGCTCACCTGCGAGACGACGGCCGCGCCCACACAGCCCCCCTCCAGCCGAAACAGGAGATGTGCGATGTCTTCCGTGGTCATCGGCGCCTCCACACGCTCCACGTCGTCAGCAGCGGCGAACGTCTCCACCTCTCCCGCGGGCCGCTGCCGCACGGGCAGCGCCGTCGTGAAGTCGGCGAAGACAGCCTCGATCCGCCGGCCGGTCACCCACTGCGCGAGATCCATCCAGTGCGAGCCGATGTCCGCGACGGCCCGCAACGCTCCGCCCTTCTCCGGCTCGAGGCGCCAGTTCCAGTCGGTCGGATAGAGCAGCCAGTCCTGGAGGTAGCCGCCGTGGACGTTCCAGACGTCGCCCAGGGCGCCCGACGCCACGAGCGCCCGGGCCTGGTGCGCGATCGGGTAGAAGCGGAGGTTGAAGTTCGTGCAGTGCACGAGCCCGCTCTTCTCGGCGAGCTCGAGGAGCTCGGCCGACTCCGCCGATGTCGTCGCGAGCGGCTTCTCGCACACGACGTGCTTGCCGGCAGCCAGCGCGTCCCGCACCTGGCCGTGGTGGAGATGGTTCGGCGTCGTCACGTGGACGACGTCCACCTTCGGGTCGGCGAGCAACGCCTCGTAGCTCTCGTACGCGGGAGCGAGCCCCTTCGCCTCGGCGCGCTCGGGCGTCGACGCGCAGACCCCCACGACCTCGACCCCGAGCCGTCTCAACGCCTCGACGTGAATCGCGCCCACGAAGCCCGTCCCCGCGACGGCGGCGTTCAACTCACGCATGCTGCGCGCCACGCCGATACCTTCTCATGCTGAGCATCCGGGGAGAACGCGACGATGTGTCACTCATGACCTATCCGAAGATCGAGCTGCACGTCCACCTCGAGGGCACGTTGCGCCCGGAAACGCTGCTCGCGATCGCGGAGTGCAACGACGTCTCGCTCCCCGCGACGACGCCCGAAGGGCTCGCCGACCAGTTCCGCTTCACGAATCTCGCCCACTTCATCGACGTGTGGCTGATGGTGACGTCGTGCCTGCGCACTGCCGACGACTTCCGGCGGATCACCGTCGACTACGCCGGCGAGGCGGTGCAGCACGGCGCCGTCTATGTCGAAGGCATCTTCGCGCCGCTGCAGCTCGTGCGCCGCGGCGTGGCGTGGGAGACGATCTACGAGGGCTTCTGCGACGGCATCGAGGAGGCGCGCGAGACGCACGGCCTCGAGATGCGGCTCACTCCGGATCTCACGCGGAACGCCACGCCTGAAGAGATGGACGACAGCCTGCGCTACGCCATCGGCTACCGCGACCGAGGCATCGTCGGTGTCGGTCTCGGCGCGTTCGAGCTCGAGTATCCGCCGCATCTCTACGAGGACGTCTTCCGGCGCGCGCGCGACGGCGGCCTCGGCTCCGTGCCGCACGCCGGCGAGCTGGGCCCGCCTGACGCGATCCGGGACGCTATCCATCTCCTCCAGGCCGACCGGCTGCGCCACGGCATCCGCGCCGTCGAGGACTCCGGACCTCGTCCAGGAGCTCAAGGAGCGCGGAACGGTGCTCGACGTCTGCCCGGTGTCGAACGTCCGCGTGGCCGTGGTGCCCTCGCTGGCCGAGCATCCCCTGCCGGAGCTCGTCGCCGCCGGCGTCCTCTGCTCCCTCTCCACGGACGACCCGCCGATGTTCGACACCGACCTCACGGCGGAGTACGAAGCCGCCTGCTCCCTCGGGCTGCACCCGAGAGGCGTTCTACGAGGCGGGTGTCGCGGGCGCCCTCTGCGACGAGGCCACGAAGGCGCGGCTCGCCGCCATCGGCGAGGCGTACGACTGGGACCAGGGACGAGCCGGGCAGGCGGCGCTCGGCTAGCGCGGCCTGCGCTTCCTCGTCCAGCGTCGCGACCGCGCGCTCGTAGAGCGCGTACGCCTGCTCGGGGCTCTCCTCCACGGCCGTCAAGCCCGGTGCGCCCCCACTCGCCGAGCGCGCTCATCATGTGGAAGACGACGCCGGTCTGGCGCGACTGGTCGAAGTGGAGGCCGGTCCGCACCGCGAGGTCGAAGAGGTCGTCGGCCGTCAGCGCCCGGTACGCGGGGCTCTCCACGTGGTCGGAGGCGACGAAGAACTTCTGCTTGCCGCTCGGGGCGGTGAACAACGCCGTCTCCGGGTCGTACGCGCCGTCCGTGAGGAACTGGAGCGTGAGGAACGGGTGCGTCGTGCCGCCCTTGCGGAGGTTGAGCTCGATCGCGTACGGCTCCCAGCCGCCGTCCGCGCTCCTGACGGCGACGAAGTCGATCGCGAAGCGGCCGATCACGCCCTCCTTGCGCAAGGCGCTCGCCGACCTTCACCGCCTCGCGCGTGATCGCCGTCGCGTAGCCGGGGTCGGCGGGGAAGATGCAGCCGAGGTAGCTCTGCCCGCACGGCCCGCCCAGCAGCTGGTCGTGCGTCGACAGCACCTCGAGCTTGCCGAGCGGCGTCACCCGCATCTGGACGCTCGGGCTGCGGAACTCCTCGCCGACGATCCGCTCCTCGACCACCCCGCCGCGCTTCTCCAGCATGTCCGTGTAGCCGTCGTACGTGATCTCCGGCAGCTCGAACTGGAGCTCGCGCAGCCGCTCCTCGATCTCCGCCTGCGCCCGCGCCGTCGCTCAGCCCTTCGAGGCTGAGCAGCGCGTTGCCCTCGCCCGAGACGCCCTCGTTGAGCTTCACGATCACCTGCGACATGCCGGGCCGCTCGGCGCGCAGCTCGGCGATCGCCGCCGCCAGCTCCGCGGTCGTGGACAGGTCCTCGCGGCCGAGCGGATGCCGCACGCCCTGCTCGGCGAACAGGCGCCGGCAGCCGGTCTTCGTCCCGAAGGGGAAGAAGCGAGGATCGGCGCCGTACATCGGGATGCCGAGCGCGAGCGCGAGGTCGCGCTCGAGCTCGGTCGTGTTGAAGGGGACGAGGTGGGCGCGGTCGGGATCGGGCACGAGGCGGCGGATCTGCTCGAGCAGCCGCGGCCGCTCGAGGAGCTTCGCCGACAGCGGCCGCGACGAGCCGTCGAGCGGCGACACGAGGTGCAGGCGCTGCCGCGCGTGCGACGGGATGATGCCCGGGAGCAGGCCGAGGTAGTAGTCGACGATGCTCGGGTGGATCGCCTGCGACGTCACGTAGACGAGCCGTGCGCGCGGCTGCCGCAGCAGCAGGAGCAGGAAGAGGAAGCGCTCCTCGTACGCCTGGACCACCGCGGCGGGCATGTTGGGGTCCTCGAGCGTCATCGAGCGGACGACGACGATCGTCTGCTCGTCCTGCGTCATCCGCTCCATCGAGTGCCAGAGCGGGACGAGCTTCTCCTGGAGCTCGTCGAAGCGCGTCTGCGCCTCCTCGGGGTCGAGCCCGAGCCCCACCGGCAGCGTGTCGACGCCGCTCATCGCAGCGCCTACTGATCCTACAATTGCGGCCATGTTCGTCGGGAGGACCGCCATCGTTTCTGGAGCTGGTCCGAGGGGCTGAACTCGACGACCTCGGTGCCGGCGTAGAGGGTCGGCAGGTGCCCGGGCGGGCGTAGTAGGCTCGCCGGCGCTCGCACCGCCTCCGCAGCAGCAGATCGCACAGCTGAAGCGTCAGGTTGCCGTGCTGAAGACGTAGGCCAGCAAGTGCGGGCATTGGCAGATAGTCGATCTGGTGCAGTCCGACGTTCAGCGGCGCGCGAGCTCGGCACTCCGCCGCTACGTGGCGCTCGAAGCCGTGCGGTGTCACGCGACCGACAGCCCTCGACGGGAACTTCGTGGCCCTCGGGCTCCACGGCTCCGGTCGCATCTGACCTTGGACGCCGTCGTCATCTCGACTCCTGTTCGGTGGAACGACGAGGTTCCGTGGTGGCGCGCGTGCGGGACGCTCCGCATCGAGGGTCGCCGCCTGGACGGGCCGGCCGCCGCTCTCGGCAACGATTGCCGACGGTTACGGCTCGACAGGCTTCCAGGCGAGCAGCGTCCGTTCCCGACCGAGGGCTGCTGGGAGGTGACAGGACGTGCGGCAAGGAGCCTGACGATCGTGACGCTGGTCGACGGTAGCGCTCGAGTCAAGGCCTTGCGCCGCCGCGACCGACATGGCGGGCGCGGCTCACGACGGCTGTCGGAGACCACCCCCGCGGCCGGAAATCGCCAGATTTCCGGCCTATCTCTGGACGCCCATGGTGATCGAGCCCGTGTAGGCGCTCCCCACCTTCTTCAGCTTCAGCGTCGAGCGACTGCCGCCGTTGCGGTAGATCGAGTCGTCGGGGTTCCGCGTGGAGCGTCCCGGGCGTGAGCTGTACGGCGAGCGGGTGTAGACCTTGTCGGTGACCGAGTCCGGAAAGTACAGCTGCCCCGTGTGCACGACGTTGCCGCCAAGCGACACCTTGACGTGGATGTGCACAGTGCGGCCTTGGTACCAGCCGGGATAGACCGTCTTGAACATCGCGACGCCCTTCGCGTCGGTCCTCTGGATGCCCCGGAGGAATGTCCTGTTCGTCGCCGCCGCATAGGTGCCGCGCGCGTCGCATTGCCAGATGTCGACGGCGGCGCCCTTGATCGGCTTGCAGTTCGAGACGTCGAGCACGGTCAACTTCAGCGTCAGGGGACGCCCGGCTTGCCCTCCGTGACGTTCCGGCGCAGCTTGTCGCCGGGCAGGAAGTACGGCCCCTCGGTCTGCTCGGCGAGAGGACGCAGGCGACGGCTCCGGAAGCAACTGCGGCCGGCCCCGCGCCGCGGCGTCCTCGACGGCCTTCCAGCCGAGAGCGGCCGCGTAGATCGACGCCGCGTCGATACTGCCGAACGACATCGCCGGACACGGATTCGACAACAACGCCGACGCCTTGACCTTCTTGCTGATGCTGACGGAGCGATATCTGGGAGCGGCGGCGAAAATCAGCCAGTTGGCGCTCGCACGGCCGCGAGGCGTTCCGATGCCGGAAACGTTCTTCGTGCCGACCGATCGCAATCAATCGATACGCGTCAGCGACGATCTGCCCCTGGGATCTCGCGGTGGCGTGGCGCTGCGCTATTACTTCCCTGCAGACGGCGAGTATCTTTTCGAGATGCGACCGAAGGAGGGCGGCGCGGGCGGCGGGTTCGAGGGTATTACCGGTGAGCCGCATCAACTCGACATCGCGATCGACAACGTCAAGGTCGGGACCTCCACGCTGGGTGGGCCGGACTTCGGGCGAGGACGAGGCGGCGACCCGGCGGGGCCGGCGACTATCCGCGAGAAGACCGAAAAAAGAAGATCCTCGAGGCGATGACGTTCGCGGCACGGTGAAGGGAGGTTCTCACCTGGTTCAGGTGTACTTCGCCGCAAAAACCTCGGCGTTCTCAAAGATCTGTTCGACCAGTCGCTGCGTCGAGAGCCTTACAGGGCGGGCGGCGGAGAGCCCGAAATCTCCAGTCTGACGATCACCGGCCCTCAGCCCGCGACGGCGTCGGTTGGTGATACGGCGAGCCGCCGGCGCATCCTGACCCGCGCTCCTAGCTTCGCGTCCCGCCGGCGTAGCGGCGCGGCGGGCAGACGAGGAGTCTGCGTGCGCGAGAAAGATCATCTCGACACTCGCGCGCCGCGCGTATCGCCGGCCGGTAACGGAAGCGGATCTTCAGGCGCCGCTGAACGCGTATCGCAATGGCGCGACAACGGCGGGTTCGAGGCGGGCATCGAGCTCGCGCTTCGCAGCATTCTCGTCAGCCCGAAGTTCATTTTCCGGTTCGAGGCCCAGCCTCCGAAGTGCGGCGCCAACACGCCGTATCGCGTCAGCGACATCGAGCTGGCGTCGCGGCTGTCCTTCTTCCTGTGGAGCAGCATTCCAGACGAAGCCCTCCTGGACGTGGCGGCGAAAAACACGCTGCACAGGCCAGAGGTGCTGCAGCAGCAGGTGAAGCGCATGCTCGCCGACCCGAGGTCGCAGGCGCTCGTAGAGAATTTCGCGGGACAGTGGCTGCACCTTCGCAACGTGGAGGTGCACCAGCCGAGTCCGGAATTGCTCTTCCATTTCGACGACAACCTGCGCAAGGCGTTCGAGCAGGAAACCCAGCTGTTCTTCGAAAGCATCATCCGCGAGGACCGCAGCGTCGTCGATCTGCTCGATGCCAACTACACGTTCCTGAACGAGCGCCTCGCCAGGCACTACGGCATTCGGCGTCTACGGCGACGGTTCAGACGGGTGTCGCTGCCGGCCGACAGCCCGCGCGGCGGGTTGCTGGGGCAAGGCTCGATTCTGATGGCGACCTCCTATCCGAATCGGACGTCGCCGGTCATCCGCGGGAAATGGATTCTGGAGAACGTGTTCGGCGCGCCGCCGCCACCGCCTCCGCCGAACGTGCCCGAGTTGAAGGACAGCGAGACCCGCGCAAGGTGCTGCCGATGCGCGAACAGCTGGCGGCGCACCGCGCGAATCCCGCGTGCGCAGGCTGCCACGCGCAGATGGATCAGCTGGGGTTTGCGCTCGAGAACTTCGACGGGATTGGCGAGTGGCGCGACATTACGCTTCGGGCGCGAGGGTCGACGCATCGGCTCAGCTGCCCGACGGCACGAAGTTCAACGGGCCGGCAGACCTCCGAAAGGTGCTGCGGACGCACTCGGACGAGTTCCTGACGACGGTAACGGAAAAACTGTTGACCTATGCCCTCGGGCGAGGGCTCGAGGCGAGCGATGCGCCGGCGGTCCGGAAGATTAAGCGCGATGCGACACGCGAAAACTACCGCTTTGCGGCACTAATTCAGGGGATTGTGACCAGCACACCGTTTACAATGAGAATGGCAGTAGGACGCAAACTAGGACGACAGGTGCAGACAGCTAGATTGAGCCGGACATCAGGAGGCTGTCTGAATGGTGATCACAAAGTTAGCGTTGCCACGGCGGACGTTTATCCGCGGCATCGGCGCAACCGTCGCGCTGCCGTTCCTCGACGCGATGGTGCCGGCGATGAGGGCGCAAGCGAAGGCCGCGCCACGATTCACGGCCATCTACTGCGGAAATGGCGCCAACATGGGCGAGTGGACGCCATCCACCGAAGGCGTCGGCTTCGCGATGTCGTCGAGCCTGAAGCCGATCGAGGCCTACCGCGATCGCCTCGCTCGTCGTCACCGGCCTGGACAACTACCAGGCGACGGACCAGGGCGACGTCGGCGGCCAGCATCCTCGTGCCGCACCGGCCTTCATGAGCTGCGCGCACCCGAAGCAGACCGAGGGCGCCGACGTCAGGGCAGGCACGACAATCGATCAATTGATTGCCGAGCAGATCTGCCGCGACACCAAGCTGCCGTCGCTCGAAGTCTCGGTCGACCGCAACGACGTCGTCGGTGCGTGCGACCACGGCTACGCCTGCGCCTACATGAACTCGATGTCGTGGAGTTCGCCAACGAGCCCGCTGCCGTCGGAAACGAATCCACGATTCGTGTTCGAGCGGATGTTCGGCGTCGGCGTCACCGCTGAAGAGCGACTGGCTCGCGTCAAGGAAGATCGGAGCATCCTCGACGGCCTCACACAGGAAATCTCGCAATCTTCGCCGGAGGCTCGGTTCAACCGACCGACCAAGCTGGGTCAGTATTTCGATGCGGTTCGCGACGTCGAGCAGCGCATCGTGAGGGCCGAGTCGACCAACAGCAACTTCGAGGTGCCCGAGCAGCCGGTTGGCGTGCCCGAGACGTTCAAGGAATACATCGAGCTGATGTTCGACCTGCAGGTGCTGGCGTTCCAGGCCGACATCACGCGCGTCAGCTCGCTGATGATGGCGCGCGAAAACGTCAATCGTTCGTATCCCGAGATTGGGCTGCCGGAAGCGCATCACTCGATATCGCACCACGGCAACAATCCGGAGAAGATGAAGAACTACACGAAGCTGAACACTTATCACGTCGAGACGCTCGGCTATTACCTGAAGAAGCTGGATCGATCAAGGACGCCGACGGCACTCTCCTGGATCACACGGCGGTGCTCTTCGGCAGCGGCATGAGCGAGGGCAACACCCACAACAATTACAACGTTCCCGTGATTGTCGTGGGCGGAGCGCTGCAGGTGAAGGGCGATCGTCACCTCCGGTATCCGAAGGGGACGCCGCTGGCGAACCTCATGCTGGCGTGATGGACCGGTACGGCGTGAAGGTGGACAAGTTCGGCGACAGCACGTCGGCGATCGATTTGCTGACGCTAGTTCTAGCTGGTAGCTCGTAGCTGGTAGTTGGTAGGGAAATACAAGGGCGTTGTGGATGCCGCGAGGCGGCCACAACGTCCTTTTTGTTTTCACCGCACTTCCGTCAGCGT
>CAWGEE010000002.1:0-27025 GCA_963821415.1 uncultured Actinomycetes bacterium
CATCCGCGAAGTGACTGATCGGCACTGCGGGTAATCCGCCGACCCGCCTCGGGTCGTAGCGCGGAGGCTGCAAGGCGGACGCCGTCCATAATTCCGCCGTGGACGAGCGCGTCCGAAGACTCGTGGAGGCCGGCATCGCCGTCACCTCCGAGCTCTCGCTCGATGCCGTGCTCCACAAGCTCACGGAGACGGCGGCGGCGCTGACGGGCGCCCGCTACGCGGCGCTCGGCGTCATCGACCAGGCGCACGAAGGGCTCGAGCGCTTTGTGACGGTCGGCGTCGACCCCGAGACGCACGCGGCGATCGGCGAGCTGCCGCGCGGGCGAGGCATCCTCGGCGTCCTCATCAGCGACGCGAAACCGCTCCGCCTGGCCGACCTGTCGGCAGATCCGCGTTCCGTCGGCTTCCCCGCACACCACCCCGAGATGCACACGTTCCTCGGCGTCCCGATACTGCTTCGCGGCCAGGCGTTCGGCAACCTCTACCTGACGGAGAAGGCCGGAGGGCAGGAGTTCACCGCCGAAGACGAGGAGGTCGTCTCCCTGCTCGCGGCTCAGGCCGCCGTGGCGGTCGAGAACGCGCGCCTCTACGAATCCGCGACCGGCTGGCTGCGCCAGCTCGAGTCCCTGAACGAGGTCGGCAATGCGCTCGCCGGCGAGATCGAGCTGCCGAAGCTGCTGACGCTCATCGCGACTCGGTTGCGCGAGCTCCTCGGCGCCCGCATCGTGTTGATCGCGCTTCCGGCGGGGGAGTCGATGCTCCGCATCGCGGCCGCCGACGGACACGAGGCAGAGGGACTGCTCGACGTCCAGATCTCGAGGGAGCGCTCGAAGGCGGGTCGCGTCCTCGACCGCCGCCGGAGCGAGCGCGTCGACTCGCTGCGGGACGATCCCGAGGTCGACCGGGAGGTCACAGAGCCGTTCGGCGTCAGCAGCGGGCTGTTCGTGCCGCTGGTCGCCCACGAGCGCGCGATCGGCGCCGTGATCGCTCACGACAAGATTGGGCCCGACCCGAGGTTCAGCGATGACGATCTACGGCTGGCGGAGACGTTCGCGACGCGGGCTGCTCTTGCCGTAGACCTCTCCGAACGCGTGGCGCGAGAGGCGTTGCGGCGAGTCGTAGCCGGTCAGGAGCTGGAGCGCCGGCGGCTGGCGCGTGAGCTCCACGACGAGACCGGTCAGGCGCTCACCTCCATCTTGCTCGGCCTGAAAGCGGTCGAGGACGCGGCCGACCCCGAGCAGGCACGGCAGGCCGCGATCGCCGCCCGCGACCTCGTCGTCGCGACTCTGCAGGCCGTGCGACGCCTGGCCGTCGAGCTACGCCCGAAGGCGCTCGACGACTTCGGCCTCGTGCCGGCGCTCGAACGCCTCGCGGAGACGTTCGGCGAACAAACGCGGATGGACGTGCACTTCGAGCACGCCCTCCGCGAGGGCCGACTGCCAGAGGAGGTGGAGACGGCCCTCTACCGCATCGTCCAGGAGGCGCTCACGAACGTCGTCAAGCACGCGGGCGCGCAACACGTGAGCGTCGTGCTCTCCTCCAGCGACGGTACGGTCAAGGTCGTGATCGAGGACGACGGGCGTGGCTTCGAAGCGGGCGGACGTGGCCAGGGCCTGGGGCTCGTCGGCATGCGGGAGCGGCTCGGGCTGCTCGACGGACGGCTCGCGATCGAATCGACGCAGGGAGCAGGGACCACGATCGTGGCCGAGGTCCCGGTGAGGTGACCGCCGACCGGAACATCCGCGTTCTCGTCGTCGACGACCATGCTGTCGTGCGCTCGGGCCTGCGACTCCTGCTCGAGTCCGAAAAGGACATCGAGGTCGTCGGGGAGGCCGGAGACGTCCGCGAGGCCGTGCTCGAGGCGCGCTCCACGCAGCCGGACGTCGTCCTGATGGACGTGGTGATGCCTGACATGAGCGGTATCGAAGGCATCCCCAAGGTGCTGACAGAGGCGCCGGAGACGAAGGTGCTCTTTCTCTCCATGCAGGACGACCCTCGCTATGTGCGTGAAGCGTTCGAGGCCGGCGCGGCCGGCTACGTCCTCAAGGAAGCGGCGGACACGGAGCTGGTAGCCGCAGTGCGAGAAGTGGCACACGGCGGTCGCTACGTGCATCCGGAGCTCGGTGCGCGACTGGCGGTGGCGCAGGTGGGAGGAGCTCGCGCGCGCAGAGGCAGATCCTCCCTCGGACCGCGAACGCGAGGTGCTACGCCTGCTCGCCCTCGGCCACACGAACCACGAGATCGCGGCGATGCTGTTCATCTCCGTCCGCACGGCCGAGACGCACCGGGCGCACATCATGCAGAAGCTGCGGCTCTCCACCCGCGCCGAGCTCGTGCGCTACGCGCTCGACCAGGGGCTCCTCGAGAGCAGCGGTCCCCAGCGATGCGGGCACAGCCGGATCGTCCCCGAGCCCGCGCACTAGATCGCCTGGTGACTCCGTCAACTCCAGCGCGAGGCCGTCGGCACCGCTCCTACGAACGGTCCTCGATCTGGTCGACCCGGAATCGAGAGGGACACGTCGATTCCCGACCCGGGGTCCCGTCTGACAAGCCGCACGCAGCCGATCGACGAGCTCGACTGCCCCGACATAATCCGTACCGTTCCGGCGTCGCCACGTCACCGGTGCCGGGGACTGGAGCGCATTGCTGCAGAATCATCCCGCAGGCCGCGCCGGTCATCAGCGCAAGCCCCGAAGCCCGCTGCGTAGGAAGCCGCAGGCCGGCCGACCATCCACGAGGTCGAGGGATATGCTCGCGCCGTGAGCGAGCACGGCCAGCTCCTTGCCGACCTGCCGCGCGAGCGCACGCAGCTGCTCGACAATCTCGGCGCGATTCGCCGCCGTGTGGGGCCGGTGACGCCCGAGCTCTCCGACGCGCTCGCAGACCACATGAACATCCGGCGCGGCGAGGTGGCGGAGGTCGTCTCGTTCTACTCGTACCTCCAGTTGCCGCACGACTGTGTTCGCGTGTGCACCGGCCCGGTTTGCGACTGCTTCGGCGCACGCGACCTGCTGGCCCAGGCGAAGGAACGCGTCGAGAACGGAGTGCCCGTCGTCGAGGTTCCGTGCCTCGGCCACTGCGACATCGCACCGGTCGGCACGCGCGGGGACACGGTCCTGCCGGGCATGACGACGTCGGAGGTCACCCACGCGGCGAACGACGGGCCTTCCACCGGGCTCGCGCAGGCGGACGAGACCCTGGCCGACTACGAGCGGCGCGGCGGCCTCGGGGCGCTGCGGGCAGGGCACTCGAACGAAGCCGTGCTCGCCGAGCTCGAGGCGTCGGGGCTCGTCGGCTACGGCGGCGCCGGCTTCCCCACCTTCCGCAAGTGGGCGACCGTCGTCCAGTACGCAGGCCCGCGCGTGGTCGTCGTCAACGCCGACGAAGGCGAGCCGGGCACGATCAAGGACCGGTACGTCATGGAGCTGCGGCCGCACCTCCTGCTGGAGGGCATGGCGATCGCAGCGCGGTTCGTCGAGGCCGAGCGCGCGATCATCTATCTCCGCGAGGAGTACGCGACCGCCCGCGAGCGTCTGCTGGCAGCGATCGACGAGTTCCGTGCGGCGGGGCTACTCGGGTCGATGCCCGTGGAGATCGTGACCGGCGCCGGCTCCTACGTCTGCGGCGAGGAGACGGCGATGCTCGAGTCGCTGGAGGGGCGCCGCGGCATGCCTCGTCTGCGGCCTCCGTTCCCGGCCGAGTCCGGCTACCTCGGTCAGCCGACGCTGATCAACAACGTCGAGACGCTCGCGCACATCCCCGCCATCCTGCGCCACGGCGGCGCGTGGTTCGCCGGGCACGGCGTGAACGGCGCCACGGGCCTCCGCCTCTGGTCCGTCTCCGGGACGGTCGCTCGCCCCGGCTGTTACGAGGCGCCGAACGGCATCGTGCTGCGGAGCTGCTCGACGAGTACGCGGGCGGCGCGACGGAGGAGATCGGCGCGATCGTGCCCGGCGGCGCGGCCTCGGGCGTGCTGCCGCCGGCCGCGCTCGACACGCCGCTCACGCGCGAGGGGATGGCCGAGTGGGGCTCCGCCGTCGGCTCGGCGGGCGTCCAGGTGTTCCCGAAGCGGTATCCGATCGTCCGGCTGCTGCAGGAGACGATGCGGTTCTTCGCCGAGGAGTCGTGCCAGAAGTGCACGCCGTGCCGCATCGGCACGCGCGGCCTCGAGTTCGCGCTCCACGAGCTGGAGGCGGGACGGACGGTGCTCGCGGGCGAGCAGCTGGAGGAGTGGCTGCACACGATGGAGCGGGGCTCGATCTGCGGTCTCGGCCAGGCGGCGCCGGCGCCGCTGCGGGCCGCGATGCGCCACTGGCCGGAGGCTTTCGCAGCTCTGCGTTGAATTGACGGCGGCATGGCCGCCGAGCAGCTGACACCGGTTGGTCTCGACGCGCTGCCGCCGCCCGAGATGGCGCGCAAGGCCGAGCAGGTCGGAGTCACGAAGGCCGGCCTCGACACGGCGACGACGTTCGCGCTCTCGGTGCTCGCAGGCGCGTTCATCGCCATGGGCGCGGTGTTCGCGACGACGGCGACGGCCGGCGGCGGCGACCTGCCCTACGGCGTAGCGCGGCTGCTGGGCGGGCTCACGTTCTCGCTGGGACTGATCCTCGTCAGTCGTCGCCGGCGCCGAGCTCTTCACCGGCAACAACCTCATCGTCATGGCCTGGGCCAGCCGCCGCGTGTCGACGCTGATGCTGCTGCGCAACTGGGCGATCGTCTACGCCGGCAACTTCGTGGGCGCGATCGCGACGGCGGCGCTGCTCTACGCCGGCCAGCAGTACGAGCTCGGCGGCGGCGCGGTCGGCGCGCAGGCGGTGTCCATCGCCGCCACCAAGACGGGCTACGGCTGGTGGCAGGCGCTCGTGCTCGGCATGTTCTGCAACGCGCTCGTCTGCATGGCCGTCTGGCTCTGCTACTCGGCCAGGTCGACGGCCGACAAGGTGCTGGCGATCATCCCGCCCATCGCCGCCTTCGTCGCCGCCGGCTTCGAGCACTCCGTGGCGAACATGTACTTCATCCCCTACGGGCTGTTCGTCGAGTCGACCGAGGCCTTCCCCGATGTCCCCGACCTCACCTGGGGCAACTTCCTCTGGATGAACCTCGTGCCGGTGACGCTCGGCAACATCGTCGGCGGCGCGCTCATGGTCGGCGCCATCTACTGGTTCATCTATCTCAGGCCGCGCGCCGGCTAGATCAAGCCGAGCTCGCGGCCGACGCGCTCGAAGGCCTCGAGCGCCTGCTCCAGGTGCTCCTCCTCGAGCGCGGCGGACATCTGCACGCGGATGCGCGCCGTGCCCTCGGGAACGACCGGGAAGCCGAAGCCCGTGACGAAGACGCCCTCGTCGAGCAGGCGCTCGCTGCAACGGATCGCGAACGCCGTCTCGCCGACGATGATCGGGATGATCGCGCCGTCGCCGTCGAGCGGCGAGTAGCCGATCTCGCGCAGCCGCCGCCTGAAGAGCTCCGAGTTGTGGCGCAGCTTCTCCACGAGCTCGGGCTCGCGGCGCAGCACGCGCACCGCCTCCAGCGCCGACGAGGCGACCGTCGGCGGCAGGGCGTTCGAGAACAGCATCGGCCGCGAGCGCTGCGTCAGCAGGTCGCACACTTCCTCGCTCGCGGCGACGAACCCGCCGGCCGCGCCACCGAGTGCCTTGCCGAGCGTGCTCGTGATCACGTCGATCTCGCCGAGCAGCCCGAAATGCTCGGCCACGCCGCGCCCGGTCTCGCCCATGACGCCGGTGCCGTGCGAGTCGTCCACGAGCACCACGGCCTCGTGCTCGCGCGCGAGCTCGACGATCTCGGGCAGCCGCGCGAGGTCTCCCTCCATGGAGAAGATCCCGTCGGTGATGACGAGCTTCCGCTGCCCCGGCTCGCAGGAGGCGAGCCCCTCGCGGAGCTCGTCCATCGACGAGTGCTTGTAGATCACCTTGCGCGCGGGTCGCGAGAGCCGGATGGCGTCGATGATCGAGGCGTGGTTGAGCTCGTCCGAGAGGATGACGGTGTTCTCGTCGGCGAGCGTCGGGATGGCCGCCTCGTTCGCGTTCCAGCAAGAGACGTAGGTCAGCGACGCCTCCGTGCCGACGAGGTCGGCGAGCTCGCGCTCGAGCTCGTGGTGCACCTCGAACGTCCCGCAGATGAAGCGCACGGAGCCGGTGCCGGCCCCGTAGCGGCGCAGCCCCTCGATCCCCGCCTCCACCACCTCAGGCCGCGCGGCGAGCCCGAGGTAGTTGTTCGACGAGAGGACGAGCACCTTGCCTCTGCCCTCCATCTCCACCACGGGGCCCTGGGGTGAGAGCAGCGTGTTGAGGCGCTTGTACGTCCCGGCCTCGCGCAGCGCGTCGAGCTCTGCGGCGACCGACTGGTCGAGATCCTTGCCCGCCACGGTGGACATCAGTGCGCGACCTCCGCCACCTCGGCCTGTCTCTGCTCGCCGGGCTTGCCGCCCGGGTAGACGATGATCTTGCAGGCCTCGCCCGCCTCGAGCTTGGTGAACACCTGCTCCCACTCGTCGAGCCCGTACTCGTGGGTGATCAGCGGCCGCAGGTCGACGGCGCCGCTCTCCAGCAGCCAGCGCGTGCGGTACCAGGTCGCGAAGATCCGGCGGCCGGAGACGGCCTGCACGGTGAGGTTCTTGAAGATCGCAGCCGCGACGTCCACCTCGACCGAGCGTGACGGGAATGCCGAAGAGGATGATCCGCGCGCCGTTCCGCGCGATGCGGATCGCGTCGGTGATGGCCTGCGGCGAGCCGGACATCTCGAACACGACGTCCATGCCCTGGTGGTCGATGGTCTGCCGTGCGTCGACGACGACGTCGGCGCCCATCTTCCTGGCGAGATCGAGGCGGAAGGGGTGGAGATCGGAGGCGAGGATCGACGAGGCGCCCGAAGCCTTCGCGATGGCGACCGTGAACAAGCCCACCGGGCCGCACCCGAGCACGGCCACCGAGCGGCCGGAGAGATCCTGCTCGCTCGTCGCGAACACGGCGTTGCCGAACGGCTCCTGGAGCGTCGCGATCTCGGGCGGCAGCTGCTCGCGGTTCGTCTTCCAGATCACCGACTCGGGCACGGACACGTAGCGCGCGAACGCGCCGTCGCGGTCGACGCCGAGGATCTCGGTGCGCTCGCAGAGGTGGCCGTTGCCCGTGCGGCAGGCCGAGCAGGCGCCGCACGTGATGTGGCTCTCCGCCGAGACGAAGTCGCCCACCGAGACGTGGCGGACGTCTGCGCCCACCTCGACGACGGTGCCCGCGAACTCATGGCCGAGCGTGACCGGCGGCTGGATCCGCCCGGCGGCCCAGCCGTCCCAGAGATGGATGTGGAGATCCGTTCCGCAGACGCTCGCCGCCTCCACCTCGACGACGACGTCCGTCGGCGTCGGGCGTGGCTCTGCCACCTCCTCGAGTGACAGCCCCGGCTCGGACGCGACCTTCCGCAGCGCCTGCATGGCGGAATCCTCGCAGGTCCGTCGATCCGTAGGAACTGCGTACCCACGATCGGCGCATGGCCCGATGCGTCTGCCGTCTGGCAGGCTGATCATCTCACCGAAAGGAGGGTCGACATGACCACGCTGGTCAAGTGGACACCCTTCCGCGAGCTCGACCTCATGGAGCGGCGCATGCGCCGGCATGCTCGAGGACGTCGGCTTCGGGCCGATCACGATGCCCGCCGCCGACATCTACGAGACGCCCACGGAGTTCGTGGTCGAGCTGGAAGTGCCGGGCTTCGAAGAGCAGGAGCTGGAGCTCGAGGTGACCGATCACACGCTGACGGTCACAGGCGAGGCGCAGGCCGAGACGAAGAGGAGGACGAGAAGACGTTCATCCTTCACGAGCGGCTTGCACGCGCGTTCGAGCGCCGCTTCCAACTGCCCGTGGACGCCGACACCGAGAAGCGTGGCCGCGAAGTTCGAGGGCGGTGTGCTCGAGATCCACGCGCCGAAGATCCCCGGGACGGAGCCGCGGAAGATCGAGATCGAGCACGTGGCGTAAACGTTCGCCCTCGACGCGCTCGGACCGACGGGGCCTGCGGGCCCCGTCGGCACTGTCTCAGCCGCGAAGAGCCCGCAGGGCGTTGAGGATGACGGCGACGTCGATCCCCTCCTGGAGCAACGCGCCGAGCACCGGTTCGATGAGGCCGAAAGCGGCGAAGCACATGGCGACCCCGCTCAGGCCCATGCCGAAGAGCACGCTCTGGCGGGCGATGTGGAGCGAGCGACGGCCAATGCGCACGGCATCCGCAACCCGGTCGACGCGGTCGAGCACGATCACGGCGTCAGCGGTCTCCGACGCCGCAGTCGCCCCGGCCGCGCCCATCGCGATGCCCACGTCGGCAAGCGCCAGCGCCGGCGCGTCGTTGATGCCGTCCCCGACCATGAGCACCGGGCTGAGCTCGGTGCTCTGCTGCATGGCACGCACGACCTCGAGCTTCTCCTCGGGCGTGTGCTCCGCGTACACCTGGTCGACGCCGAGCCTGGCGCCGCTACCTCGTCGGCGACGGCGGCTCTGTCGCCGGTCACGATGGCGAGGTGACGGATGCCGGCAGCTCGCAGCGACGCGACGAGCGCCGGTGCGTCCTCGCGCGATGTGATCGGCCATGACGATGCCGCCCGACGAGACTGTCCGTCGACCCCCACGAGCACCTTCGAGCTTACCGGCTCCTGACTGCGTCGTCGAGGCTGCCGCGCGGCCGCTGTAGGGAGTCGCCGTCGTAGCCGCGCTGGAGCGAGCCACGAAGCGCTGCCGACCGCGACGCGGCGCCGTCCACGGTCCCCTCGATTCCCTGGCCGAGCAACTCCTCGACGTGCTCCGGGAAAGCTGAGCGTCGACAGCCTTTCCGCTCGGCGTCATGGACGAGCGCTTCCGCGAGCGCGTGGAGCGGAGAGCTGATCGAGCGACGCGGCGAGCCGGAGTAGCTCCTCGGGCTCGATGCCGTCGAACGGCACGACACGTTCGACCTCCGCAGTGCCGAGCGTAAGCGTGCCCGTCTTGTCGAGCAGCACGGTCGAGACGGCACCGAGTCGCTCGATCACCCCGGCACCTTTGACAATCACGCCGGCGCGAGCAGCGCGTCGAGACGCCGGAGATGAGCGCAATCGGAGCAGCGAGGATGAGCGGGCAGGGCGTGGCGACCACGAAGACAGCGAGTGCACGGACGGGATCGCCGGAGATGCCCCACGCGAGCGCGGCGACGACGCGCGGTCACCGGCAAGAAGATGATCGCGTAACGATCGGCCAGGCGAACGAAGGGCGCCCGCTGGGCCTCGACCTCGCGCACGAGCCGGACGAGGGCGGCGTACGCGCTCTCCGCCGCGGGCCGAACTGCCCGCAGCCTCGAAGGCGTCGCCTGCATTCGTCGTACCGCTGCGGACCGCTTCCGCCCCGCCCGTACATGACCGGCATCGGCTCGCCGGTCAGCGCCGACTCGTCTACGGACCGCATCGCCCGCCACGATGAGGCCGTCGACAGGGAATCACTTCGCCCGCGCGGACGACGACGACATCACCGACGGCCACCTCGTCGACGGCCACCTCGATGACCGAGTCCTGGCGCGTCCGCACGTGCGCGAACGCGCGGCGCGCGCTCGACCAGCTTCGTGAGCTCCCGCCTCGCTCGACGTGCCCGCACGGTCCTCCAGCCAGTTTCCGCCTGCGAGCATCAGCGCGACGATCGGCCCCTGCGCGCGTACTCCCCGAGCGCGAGCGCACCCGCCATCGAGACGAGAGCGATCGCGTCGACCCCGACGTCACCGTGGATGAGCGAACGCAGCACCGAGACGTGAGCGGCACTAGCATCACGCCGCGACGGTCGCCGCCCACACCACGTCGCCCGCAGTCGCTACGGTCGGCGAGGTGAAGCAGCGCCGCCCGACAAGCACTGAGCGCGAGTGCGGCGAGAGCGAGGACAGCTCGGGTCACGGCTACCAGGTCTTCGTGCGCGGAGCCGGCTCCGTCCGCCTGACGCGAACCCTCGCGTCGACGGCTACGCAGCCCTCGGCGAGGCCCATGACGGGGTTGAGGTCGAGCTCGGCCAGCTCGGGAAGGTCCTCGGCGAGGCGTGACAGGCGGAGCACGAGATCTGCCAGCGCCGCCGCATCCGACGGCGGCGCTCCGCGGAAGCCGGCCACGAGCTGTCCGGCCTTTCCCGTGTGCACGAGCTCCTCGGCATCCGCGTCGGTGAGCGGTGCGATGCGGAACTGCGCCTGGCCGATCAGCTCGGCGAATACGCCCCCAGGGCCGAAGGCGACCAGCGGGCCGAACACCGGATCCTGCACGACTCCCGGCGAGCAGCTCGGCGCCGCCGCGCACCATCGGCTGGACGATGGCCGGCACGCCGATCCGCGTTACCGCCTCGCGCACCTCGCCTTCGTCCGCGAGGTCGAGCGCGAGCAATCCCTGATCGGTCTTGTGCACTCCCGCCTCGGCCGTCTTGACGACGACGGGATAGCCGAGCTCGCCGGCCGCCGCCACGGCCTCTTCGGCGCTCGCGACGACGCGCTCGGGCACGACCGGGATGCCGTACGCGGTCAGCAGCCCGCGGACGTCGGCGGGCTCCAGCCACGCGTCGGTGGAGCTCTCGAGCGCCCGCGCCACGAGCGCCCTCGCCGCCGGCTCGTCGATGCCCTCGAGCTCCGGCGTCCTGCCGGCGGGCGCCCGCAGCCATTCCGCGCGCTCCACCGCCCGTCCCAGTGCCCGTGCCGCCGATTCGGGATACGTGAACGCAGCGACGCGGCGCGGCTCGCGCAGCAGCGCCGCGGGCGTCCCCTCGCGCGTGACGAACACGCCGAGCACGGGCTTGTCGGGCACGTCCGCCGCCTCGGCCGCCCTGACGACGCCTTCCGCGACGTCGGCCGGCGTGGCGACGACCGGTGGCACGAAGAGCACGATCACCGAGTCGATGCCGGGATCGCGAAGGACATGCGGCAGCACGGCCTCGAACGTCTGCTCCGTCGCCGAGCCGAGCAGGTCGACGGGATTGGCGAGGCTCGCCTCGGCGGGCACCAGCTCGGCCAGCGCGCGGCGCGTCTCCTCGCCCAGGGCGGGCAGCTCGAGGCCCGCCGCCTCGCTCGCGTCGGCCGCGAGGATGCCGAGCCCGCCGGCGTTGGTGAGCAGCGCCACGCGACGCCCGCGGGGAAGGGGCTGCGTGGAGAGGAGGGCCGCCACGTCGACCAGCTCCTCCAGCGTGTCGGCGCGGATGACACCGGCCTGACGGAACAACGCATCGACGGCCGCCTCCGAGCCCGCAAGCGCAGCCGTGTGCGACTGCGTGGCGCGCGCACCGGCGCTGCTGCGGCCGCCCTTCAGCGCGAGGATCGGCTTCGTGCGTGCGACCCGCCTGGCGAGACGGCCGAACTTCCTGGGATTGCCGAACGACTCGAGGTAGAGCAGCACGACGTCCGTGTCCGGGTCATCCTCCCAGTACTCGAGGAGATCGTTGGACGAGACGTCGGCCTTGTTCCCGATCGAGACGAACGCCGAGACGCCCACGCCCCGGGCGTCGGCGGCCTCCAGCAGCGCAAGGCCGAGCGCTCCGCTCTGCGAGGAGAGGCCGACGTTGCCGGGCGGGAACGCCCGCGGGGCGAACGTCGCGTTGAGGTGCGGGCGCGTGACCGCGATGCCGAGGCAGTTCGGGCCGACGAGACGCACGCCGTGGGCGCGGGTGGTCGCGAGCAGCTGCGCCTGCCGTTCCGCACCCTCCGGCCCGACCTCGGCGAAGCCCGCAGAGATGACGCACAGGCCCTTCGTACCTGCACGCAGCGCGTCCTCGGCCGCCGCGAGCACATGCTCGCCGGCGACGCAGATGACCGCCAGGTCGATCTCGTCGGGGATCTCGGAGACGTTCGCGTAGGCGCGCACGCCGGCCACGGGGTCGCCTCTGAGGTTGACCGGATAGGCGATCCCGTCGAAGCCGGCCTCGAGGACGTTTCGATAGAGCTCGCCGCCGATCGAGCCACGCCTCGACGACGCGCCCACGACCGCCACCGTGCGCGGAGAGAAGAACGGCTGCAGCGACGCCGCGACCGCGACGTGGTCTCGCTCGTCCACGCGCTCGCGGTAGCTGCCGGTCGGCTCGATCGACAGCCGCACCTCGACGGCGCCCTGCTCGATGGCGCGCGAGACGGAGAAGCCGGCGTCCTCGAAGACGCGGAGCATCGGCCGGTTCGAGCTCATCACGTCGGCGACGAACGACTCGATGCCGGCCGACGCAGCGGGCTCGGCCAGCTGCTCGAGCAGCCGGGTGCCGGTGCCGTGCCCCTGGAGCTCGTCGGCGACGGTGAACGCGATCTCCGCCGCGGTGGGATCGCGGAGCCGAACGTAGTTCGCGAGCGCCACGACGCGCTCGTCCTTCCCCTCGCCGAACGTGCCGACGAGCGCGCCGCGCTCGCGCCAATCCGGATCGAGCACCGGCGCGACGAGCTCGTCGGTGAGCGACGGGAAGCCGTGAAAGCGGCGATAGAGGCTCTCGTCGGACAGGCCGCGGAAGAACGCGAGCAGGCGCTCTCTGTCACCGGAGACCGGCGGCCGCAACCGGAGCGTGCGGCCGTCGCGCAGGATGACGTCGCGGACGTGTTCCACGGCCGTGGACATTGTCAGAGCATCGTGACAGCCGGCGGCGGGCAGATCCGTAGTTCCTACCGAACGCTCCTGGGTAGCAAACTCCGATGTCGGCGCGGCGCAGCGCCTACCATAGCGTGGCGACCGCATTGTCCCAGCGCTCGAAGAACTTCCTGCTCGTCGGAGTGGTCCTCGTCGCGGCCGGCCTCGCCGCCGTGCTGATCGCCGTGAGCGTGGCCGGCGGGAAGGACGAGCCGGCGGCGGGCGCGGTCCACGGCGTGGAGGCAACAGAGGCGCTGCTCGAGGGCATTCCCCAGAGCGGGAACGTGCTCGGCAAGCCCGGGGCGCCGGTGACGATCGTCGAGTACGCCGACTACCAGTGCCCGTTCTGCGCTCAGTGGGCGCTGGGCACGCTGCCGGCGATCGTGGACGAGTACGTGCGGCCCGGCAACGTGAGGATCGTCTTCCAGGGCATCGCCATCCTCGGCGAGGACTCGGTCACGGCGCTGCAGGCGGCGGTGTCCGCGGGAATGCAGGACAAGCTCTGGAACGTCGGCGAGCTGCTGTTCCACAACCAGGGCGCCGAGAACTCCGGCTGGGTCACGGACGACCTCTTGCGGGACATCGGTGCCTCGGTGCCGGGGCTCGACGTCGACGCGATGATGGACGGCCGCGACTCGTCGGAGGTCGCCGACGCAATCGGCGCAGGCCCAGGCGGACGCCCAGGCCGGCGGGATCACGGGGACGCCGTCGTTCGAGATCAGCAAGACGGGCGGGCAGATGACGCTGCTCCAGGGCGCCCAGCCCATCGACGAGTTCCGCCAGGTGCTGGACGGCCTGCTTCAAGACTCGTGAGCGAGCGCCAGCTGCGCGCCGCCGTCGGCGTGCTGGCGGTGCTCGGCCTCGCGATCGCCGGCTATCTCACGTACCTCCACTACGCCGGGGGCTCTCCGTACTGCATCGCCGGAGGAGGCGGCTGCGAGCAGGTCCAGGAGTCGGAGTACGCGAAGCTGGTCGGCGTGCCGGTGGCCGTGCTCGGGCTCGTCGCCTATGCCGCGCTGCTCGTGACGGCGCTCGTGCCGGGCCCGGTGGCCGCCGCTGCGGGTGCCGGCATCGCCCTCGCCGGAGTCGCCTTCAGCGCGTGGCTGCTCTACGCACAGCTCGCGCTGATCGACGCCGTGTGCCAGTGGTGCGTCGCCAACGACGTCGTCATCGCGCTGGCCGCGATCGCAGCCGTCTGGCGGCTGCGGAAAAGCACGTAGGCGGCTCAGCACTCACCGATGGCAGCCGGCTGCGGCGGGTCAGATTCCGGGCATGACCGAAACCCTCTGTCGATGAAGCTGACGCTGGGCGAGGTGGAGGCGTGCCCGCAGGGCGCGTGCCCGTTCTGGGAGCACGGCGGTGCCGTGCTCGAGTCGGGGTGCGGCCTGGAGCGGCTCCATCTCGAGCTCGACCGCTCGGATCTCGCCGCGTACTTCGACGAGCTGCGTACAGCACTCGAGGCGGCCCGCGACGACGCAGAGCGCCAAGCCGCAGGCAGGCGTTCGCGACACTCGCTCCGCCCGAGTTCGCCGCCCGCTGACCGCCGATACCCTCTAGGGGTATACTGTGGCGTGAGCACGCTCGAATACATGGTCGACGGCATGTCGTGCAACCACTGCAAGGCGGCCGTGACGGAAGAGGTGCTCGCCGTCAACGGCGTGACCGAGGTGGAGGTCGACCTGGAGACGAAGCGCGTCCTCGTCCACGGCGAGGATCTCGACGACGCCGCCATCCGCGCGGCGATCGACGAGGCGGGCTACGAGGCGGCGTGACCGCAGCGGCGCCCGAACGCATCCGCCTCGACGTCGACGGCATGACCTGCGCGTCCTGCGCGGCGCGCGTCGAGAAGAAGCTCTCCCGCGTCGAAGGCGTCGAGGAGAGCTCGGTCAACTACGCGACCGAGGAGGCGACGGTCGTCTACGACCCGGTGCAGGGTCGAGGTCGACGACCTGCTCGAGGCCGTATCGGCCGCCGGCTACTCCGCGCACGTGCACGGCGAGGCCGCGCGCGAAGGCACAACGGTCCTGCGCCGCCTCGTGGTCGCGGTCGCGCTGACCGTCCCGCTGACGCTGCTCGCGATGGTGCCGCCGCTCCAGTTCGAGGGCTGGGAGTGGGCGGCGCTCGCGCTCGCGACGCCGGTCGTGCTGTGGTCCGGCTGGCCGTTCCACCGCGCCGCGTTCCGCAACGCCCGCCATCTCGCGGTCACGATGGACACGCTGATCTCGATCGGCACGCTCGCCGCGTGGGCGTGGTCGACCGTCGTGCTCGTGGGCGGCATCGACGCCGAGATGTACTTCGAGGTCGGCGCCGTGATCGTGACGCTGATCCTCGTCGGCCGCTACCTCGAGGAGCGCGCCAAGAGTCGCGCCGGAGCAGCCGTTCGAGCGCTGCTCGAGCTCGGCGCGAAGGAGGCGCGGGTGCTCCGCAACGGCGAGGAAGTGCTGGTTCCCATCTCCGAGCTCGAGGTCGGCGACCGCTTCGTCGTTCGCCCCGGCGAGAAGATCGCCACCGACGGCGTCGTCGAGGACGGCGAGTCGGCGATCGACCAGTCGATGCTCACGGGCGAATCGGTGCCCATCGAAGTCGCCCCCGGCGCGGAGATTGCCGGCGGCACGATCAACACGTACGGGCGACTCGTCGTCCAGGCCACGCGAGTCGGCGAGGAGACGGCACTGGCACAGATCGCGCGCCTCGTCGCCGAAGCCCAGGCGGGCAAGGCTCCGGTCCAGCGGCTCGCGGACCGCGTGTCGGCCGTCTTCGTGCCGATAGTGATCGGCATCGCGCTGGCCACTCTTGCCGGCTGGCTCGTCTTCTCCGGCGATGCGGGCGAAGCGTTCACCGCGGCCGTCGCCGTGCTCATCATCGCCTGCCCATGCGCGCTCGGGCTCGCCACGCCCACGGCGCTGATGGTGGGGACGGGCCGCGCAGCTCAGCTCGGCATCCTCATCAAGGGGCCGGAGGTGCTGGAGGAGACGCGCCGGATCAGCACGATCGTCCTCGACAAGACCGGGACGGTGACCGAAGGCCGGATCGAGCTCGTCGACGTGCGGCCGCTGAACGGCGCCACGCGCACGGAGGTGCTGCGACTGGCCGGCGCGCTCGAGGACGCGAGCGAGCACCCGATCGCCCAGGCCGTCGCCGCCGCAGCCAAGGCCGAGCTCGGTGCGCTGCCGCCGGTGGAGGCGTTCGCCAACCGGCCCGGCATCGGCGTCATCGGGCGTGTCGAGGGCCACGACGTCGAGGTCGGGCGCACGAACGGCGAGATCACCGTCTCCTGGGACGGCGTGCCCCGCGCCACGCTCGTCGTCCGCGACACGGTCAAGCCGACGAGCGCCGAGGCGGTTCGCGAGCTTCGCGAGCTCGGCCTCACCCCCGTCCTGCTGACCGGCGACAGCACCGAGGCAGCCGAAGACGTAGCCCGCGAGGTGGGCGTCGAGCGGGTCATCGCCGAGGTGCTGCCCGGAGAGAAGGCAGCCGAGGTCCGGCGGCTTCAGGACTCCGGCGAAGTCGTGGCCATGGTCGGAGACGGCGTCAACGACGCGCCGGCCCTGGCACAAGCGGATCTCGGCATCGCCATCGGGACGGGCACCGACGTCGCCATCGAGGCCTCGGACATCACGCTCGTGTCCGGCGACCTGCGCGCGGCGGCCGACGCGATCCGCCTCGCCCGCCGCACGCTGCGCACGATCAAGGGCAACCTCTTCTGGGCGTTCGCCTACAACGTCGCCGCGATTCCGCTGGCCGTCGCCGGCGTGCTCAGCCCGATCATCGCCGCGGCGGCCATGGCCTTCTCGAGCGTCTTCGTCGTCACCAACAGCCTGCGGCTGCGCCGCTTCCACAGCCCGCGAGAGGAGGCGCACGCATGACCCACGGCTACTCGGAGCACCGCGAGCAGCTCGTGAACCGCCTCCACCGCATCGAAGGGCAGGTGCGCGGTATCGAGCGCATGGTGGAAGAGGATCGCTACTGCATCGACGTGCTCACGCAGATCAGCGCCGTGACGACCGCGCTCGAGAGCCTCGCCTTCGAGATCCTCGACGACCACGTCTCCCACTGCGTGGCCGGCGCGCTCGAGTCGGGCGACGCGGACGTCGCCGCCGCGAAGCGCGACGAGCTACTGGCGGCAGTGCGCCGCTTCGCCAAGACCAGGTAACTCACTCGTTCGGGGGACGCGGATCCCTCCTTCGGGGGTGTTGTGCCGCTTGCCACACGACCACGCTCCGAGTGCGGCGGAGCCGGCCGGGGGGTCGGCGCCGGGGAGGAAATGCGGCGTTCGCTCCGGAGGCGGCCGGCTCCGACCCATCCGACACGGCTTCGCCGCCGATGTGTCGTGCAGGCGGTTAGAGTTCGCTCACCGGGGTGCTCCGCACGTGCGGGGCTGAGATCACACCCGAGAACCTGATCCGGGTAATGCCGGCGAAGGGAGCAGAGACGTAGCTCGACGGAAGACTCTGAAGGAGGGGGCCCACGGGGGAACCATGGGTTCCCCCGTGTCTGAGACACCGGCCTGGGGCATCGAGCCCGTGCCCGAGCGCCTGCGGGTGCTCGGCTTCTTCGACACGGCCGCCCTGTGGGGCAGCCTCGGCGTCAGCCTGCTCGTGCTCGTCGCGGGGACGTTCCTCGTACCCGCTCTCTCGCTGCGGGATGCGCTGATCGCCATCGCCGTCGGCGGGCTGATCGGCAATGCGATGCTCGGCACAGCGGGCCTGATCGGCGCCCAGGCGCGTGTGCCGGCGATGGTGCTGATGAGGCCGTCGCTCGGGCACCGCGGCTCGTACGCGGCCACGGCGCTCAACGTCGCTCAGAACCTCGGCTGGGCGATCTTCGAGCTGATCGTCATCGGGACGGCCGCAGCCGCCCTGTCCGACAAGGTCTTCGGCTTCGAGGGCAAGTGGCTGTGGACGATCGTCTTCGGGCTGCTCACGGCAGCGATGGCGCTGGCGGGCCCGATCGCCGTCGTGCGGCGCTTCGTGCGCCGCTTCGCGCTCTGGGTCGTGCTCGCCTCGCTCATCTACCTCACGTGGTGGACGATCGACAATGCCGACCTCGGCGAAGCGTGGTCGCAGCCGGGCGGGGGCGAGTCGCTGTGGTATGGCATCGACCTGATGATCGCGCTGCCCGCCTCCTGGCTGCCGCTGATCGCCGACTACACGCGCTTCTCGCGCGACGGCCGGTCGGCGTTCGCCGGATCAGCGGTCGGCTACCTCGTCCCCAACGCCTGGCTCTACGCCCTCGGCGCGCTGCTCGTGACGACGAGCGCCGCCTACAGCGATCCCACGGAGCTGATGACGTCCATCGCGGCCGGCGGCCTCGCCGCAGGGCTCGCGCTGCTCGCGCTCACCGTGGACGAGACCGATGAGGCGTTTGCGAACGTCTACTCGACGGCGGTCTCGCTCCAGAACGTGTTGCCGCGCGTGCCGCAGCGCCTGCTCATCGGGCTGGCTGCGACCGCGGCCACGGTCGGCGCCCTGCTGATCACGTGGGCGGAGTACGAGACGTTCCTGTTCATGCTCGGCTCGTTCTTCGTGCCGCTGTTCGGCGTGCTCCTCGCCGACTGGCTGCTGGCCGGCGCGCGCTATACCCGCGCGGACGTCTTCGAGGCGCGGCCCTTCCGGCCGCTGATGATCCTCGCCTGGCTGGCCGGCTTCTGCCTCTACCAGTGGCTCCATCCGACGGGGCCGAGCGCGTGGACCGACCTGCTGGAGAACGTGGAGCCGGCGGGCATCGGCGCGTCGCTGCCGAGCTTCGCCCTCTCGTTCGTGCTCGCGTCGCTCGTCGCGCTCAGGGACCGGCGACGGTGATCGCCCGCGTCGCCACCGTGGACGGCGTGCTCGAGGTCGACCTCGAGACCGAGGAGATCGAGCCCGGCGTGGGCACGGTCGAGCAACAGCACGTCGACACCGGCCTGCCTCGCGTCGTCTGTGCCGCCGCCGCGGGCTCCACCGTCGCCGTCGTCGTCGATGCGCGCCCGCCGCTCGTGGTCTCGCACGATGCCGGGCAGACGTGGCGGGAGGCCGGACGCGGCCTGCCGCCGGGCTTCGCCGTGGCCGTGCTGGAGGACGATCCAGACGTGATCCTCTTCGCCGGCCGGAACCGGCTCTATCTCTCGCGCGACGGAGGCCGCTTCTGGGAGCCGCTCACGGTCGAGCTACCGGACATCGAGGCGGTCGAGCTGAGAGAGTGTGGAGACCGTCCGTTAAACGGTCGCGGTCTGTCCCGGCTTCAGTACCTTGCCGCCGACTCGCACCTTGCCGGCCAGGGCGCTGACCTTCGTCCGCCGCTTTGCGTACTCCACCTTCCACCGCGCCCCCGCACCGCCGGAGACGGTTGCGTTCTTCGTCGCGATGGTGAAGCTCGCCTTCGCCGCCGCACCATTCGGGACGGCCGCCGTCAGGCCACCTTCTGCCAGCCAAAGCTTCCAGCCCGTCTTGGCCGGACAGTGCTTCCGGTCGACCTTCAGCTCCGATCCGCCGGCGAGTGTCGTCGACCCATCCCCGGCTGCGGCACGGAGCACCGCCTTGCCGCTCCGCGGAGTGACGACGACGTCGCCGCGCGCAACCGACGACCCTGGTCGAGGGCCTTGACGGCCGTCCCTTGCTGGTGCTGGACGAGCCCGCGAACCGAAGAGACCGTCCACGCGCAATAGTCGGGGACGGTGAACTGTCCGCCGAGCTCGGGCTTGTCGAACCCTGGCCGCGGCTCGTCTCGCAGAAGTACGGCTCCGACTTGGGCAGGTACTGGCCGGGCGTCAGCCGCGTCGTCTGACGCCCCGCTCCGTCGTGCCCGAGCCCAGCGAGATCGTCTGCTCGGGAAGCGGCTGCAGGCAGACAGCTTGAGGTTGCCGCTCTGGTCGTCGCCGTCCTCGCCGAGGCACTTGTAGTCCCAGGCGACTCGCACGGCGGCCATGTTCTTGCCCGCAACCCGCGCGGATCACCTTGCCGGTGATGTAGATGTCGCTCGATGCGGCACTTCCAGCCAGCACGGCCAGCACCACGGTCGTGGCAAGCCCTGCCCCGGTGGCCACCCCCCTGCGCACGGGCGTCAGGTTAGTCCAGGGAGAGCAGCCACATGCCGCCGACCGTGTAGAGCACCATCAGCGCGAGCATTGCGTACTGGGTGCGCAGCCCGCTGCGCGGCGACAGCGCCACCGCACGGTCGTGCGCCACGACGAGCGCGACGACGTGCCCGATCACGAGCGCCACCACCTGCGTGTACCCGTCTGGTTCGGCGTGAGCAACGTCCAGCTTCGGGGTGAAGCCGGCGGTGCCGATCACGTCCCAGCCCTCCCCCAGGGGTCGGAGAGCAGCGGCAGCACGAACTGGCCCTGGACGAGCAGGAGCGTGAGGTAGTGGGCCAGGGCGTAGACGAACGCGATCGGGATCAGGCTGCCGAGGAAGACCCCGCGCAGGCCGCGGGACCGGCGATGCGCTGCGCGAGCGCACGGCGAACGTGTAGGCGGTGGCGACGATCGTGACCGTGAGCACGGAACCGAGGTTGAGCGGCTTCACCGCCAGGTCGGCGGCGCGCGCTCCGAGATCCGGAGCGGATGTCGTAGATCCGCTCCAGCCACCAGGTCGAGCGGCTGAAGCCGTCGAAGGCGACGGAGCCGAGCATCAGCGCGACGAAGGCGACGGCGCCGCGACGCCTGTCGACGAACGTGAGCGCCGACAGGGGCCGGCGCAGGATCACCTCGGGCCGGCGGCCCGCTCGCTCGCGGCGCCGAACAGCGCGACCGTGAGAGAAGCCGAAGAAGAGGGCGAAGCCGTCGCCGTTCTCCCCAGGCGTCGCGGCCGTAGACGATCATCCCGGTCCAGGTAACGGCGCTGTAGACGACGATCGCGTCCGCGAGTATCCGCGGGTCGGCCGGGTCCTGGTAGACGAGCTCGAGCGTCACGAAGCCGAACAGCAGCCCGAACGCGGGCCAGACACCGAGCCGCTCGGGGTACGGGCGCTGGACGGCTGGACCAGCCGAGCCGCCGGCGACACCACGCGGCGCCGTCGGCCGCTGCGCGCCACGGGTCGAGCACCGACCAGACGTTGCCCAGCACGACGAGCACGGTCATGCCGACCCAGAACACGACGTAGATGAACGTCGGCGCCAGGTTCGGGCTCGCGCGCTCGGAGCCGAAGGCAGCGGCCGTCCAGACGACAACGAAGAGCGCGAGCGACGAGGCCGCTGACGCGACGCGGAAGTAGGGCGAGAGCACGACGCGCTGGAGCCCTCGGGCAGCGGTCGACCTGCTCCGAGCTCGAGCTTCGGCTCCTTCCAGAGCGCCCGAGCGCGACGAACGAGACGACGAGCACGGCGGCGCCGCCGACGAGGAAGAGCCAGCCGGGAACCGGGAGGTCGCGGATGCCGCCGAGCCCGTGCGCGGCCGCCGTCGCGGGTACGGCCAGGGCAACGAGCGCGACCAGCGCGCAGAGCGCCGCCAAGCCTCTCTCACGGGCGAACCTCGAGATCGGCGATCTGGAGCCCGCGATCCTCGAGCTCGACCTCGAAGCGGCCGGGGATCGAGGCCACGAAGACGAGCCGCGCCGGCTTGCCGGAGCGACGTCGGCGGACCTGTCGTACCCGTGCAGGTGCACGTCGTCCGCGACGTCCGAGCCGACGACGATCGCCACCTTCTTCCCCTGCTCGACGGTCGCGCGCTGGATTCCTCCTCGCACCTTTCCACTGCGCACGACGATCCGCACGGTCGTCACCTCCGGCTTGGGAGCGGGAGGCGGCGGCGGAGGTGGCTGGGGAGGCGGCGGGGGCGGTGGCGTCGCGGGGGCGGAGGCGGCGGGGCGGCGGACGTCGTCGTGCCGCCGTCGTCTCCACCGCAGGCAGAGGGACCGAGAAGGCCGATCATGACGAACGCGAGGGCGATGACGATGCGGGCTTTCATCTCTCCTCTTACGTGATGTGCAATGGCGCGCAGCTCGCCTGCGAACGGTTGCCCGCGGCGTCGGTGGACGTTACGCAGAAGCGGAGCTTCCCACGCGCCGTGCTGCGCCAGGGCAGGAAGTAGAAGAGCGCTTCCGGGTCGACCTCGTGCAGGCGCCCGGTGATCGCTGCAAGGCGACGCTTGCCGCGGAAGATCGCGGCGGTCTCGCGGCTCTGGCCGCGGGCCTCGGCGACGCGGTAACGCAGCTGCACGATCTCGCCACGCTCGCCCCTGCTGGCCAGCGCCGTCACCCGCGGAGGCGTCGGGTCGGCCACACGACCGAACGTCGCAGACGCCGACTTCGCGCCGTCCAGCCCGAGCCTGCAGACGGGCTTCTTCCCCTTGCACGCGCCGGTCCAGCGTGCGAACACCCACTTCTCGTCGGGGATCGCCTCGATCGTCATCCTGCTTCCCGCGGAAAACGAGCGCGAGCACGTGCGCCCGCAGTAGATGCCTCTCGGACGGCTCCTGACCAAGCCCTGCCCCACTTTCGTCACAGCCACCGAGAAGAGCGTGCCCGCCTCAACGAATGAGGCGACGGCGGCGGGCGCCCCTCTCGCCACCACCGTGCACGATGCTGCGACCCCCCGGCAAGCCCCCGACCATCCGGCGAGGATCCAGCCTTCCGCCGGAGTCGCCTGCAAGATGATTCGTGCCCCGGCCGGCACGAGTGCTCCACAGGCGGTGCCGCAGGAGATTCCCGCCGGAGAGCTCACGATCGAGCCCTTTCCGGTCACGCTGACGGCCAGCGGCCGTTGCGTCGGCTGCACCCCGCCGATCGTCGCCGTCACGGAGCGGGCACGCGTCATCGGCACGACGCACGAGCCGCTGCCCGTGCAGGCCCCGCCCCAGGTCACCGGGCCGGACGCCGTCAGCGTGACGGGCACGCCGGCGCCGAAGGAGGCGACGCAGGCCTCGCCGCAGACGATCCCCGGCACGTCGCTCGTCACCGTGCCGCCGGCCGCCGCTACGGCGACGGCGTAGACGGTGTCCGGCGGCGCGAACGTCGCGGTCACGGCGCGCGGGTCACCCATCGTCACGCGGCACGAGCCGGTGCCCGTGCACGCACCCGTCCAGCCGGAGAACGACCAGCCTGGCGTGGGTGCTGCCGTGAGTGTCACCGTGCTGTCGGTTGCGAACTGCGCCGTGCAGGTGGCGCCGCAGTCGATCCCGCCCGGCTGGCTCAGAACCTTGCCGCTGCCGCTGACGGTGACCGCGAGCGGGAACCGCGACGGACGCACGCGGACGAACGTCGCGTTGACCTCGTATGTCCTCCCGGGCTCGATCGGGTCGATCGTGCATGTGTCGCCCCCGCAGAGGTTCCAACCGTCGAACGCCGAGCCCGGGCTCGCCGTTGCCTTGAGCGTCACCGGCTTGTAGTTCTTCGGATCGTCGTTGGAGATGAAACTGTACGAGCACTGCGAGCCGCAGTCGATGCCGTCGGGCGTGCTCGTCACACGGCCCTCGCCGTTTCCGTCCTTGCCGACGGTGACCTTCCCGTGCAGAGCCATTTCCGGCACCGCCGAGGCCGACGTCGTGACCACCAGCAGGCCGACAGCGGCCGTTGCGGCGACCAGTACTCGAATCACAGCTGGAACTCCCCCCTCCCCACCACGACGGCACTGCCGGCCACCTCGACACGCTCGATTGCGTCAGGCGTACCCCAGGCAGTCGCGAAGAGTGTAGACGGCCGGCCCACCTCCGCGCCCTGAGAGATCTCGATCTCCTCGCCGGAGCCGACGAGGCCGTGGCGCAGGAGATGGACGGCGAGGGGGCCTGCCGCTGAGCCTGTTGCCGGATCCTCTGCGACACCGCCCGCAGGCGCGAACATCCGCGTCTTCCAGCGGCGTCCCGAGCCGGCGCAGCAGTTCGTGCCCACCACGCCTGCCAGCTTCGCGAGGCGGTTGAAATCGGGCTCCACGGCGGCGACGTCGTGCTCGGAGGCCAGCACGACGAAAGCCATCTGCAGGCCGTTGTCGTACACCTCGACCGGCTGCTCCGAGCGCTCGACCCCGAGCGCCGCCAGCATCTCATCCTCATTCGGATACGCCTGCCACGTGGGGACGACCTGCTCCATGCGACCAAAGACGATACGCGCGCCTTCGCGCTCGACGTGCACCGGAATCACCCCAACGCCGGTCTGCAGGCGGACCGTCTCCACCTGCAGCGGCCCCGCGAGCACGAACGCCGAGCCGAGCACGGGATGGCCGGCGAACGGGATCTCCACGGCGGGCGTGAAGATCCGCAGGCGAACGTGCGCGTCGCCGTCCGCCGGGTAGACGAAGACCGTCTCCGAGAGGTTCATCTCGCGCGCGAGCGGCTGGAGCTGCTCCTCGGGGATGGCGCGGGCGTCCGTGAAGACCGCAAGCTGGTTTCCCGCCAGCGGGCGGTCGGTGAAGACATCGCAGACGACGTAGCGGAAGGTGCTCGCCACGGCGCGACTCTACCCGTGCCTAGCCGGTCCCCTCCGGCTCTTTGCGGCCCACGGCCACACCGCCGCAGAACGCGTAGCCGTCGAGCACCAGCAGCGGCGCGTCGGGATCATCGGGGTCCTTGCCGCCGACTTCCACGCCGCCGGCGACCGCGCGAACGTTCGACTGCACGCGCCAGCTGGGCGGCACGAGCAGCTGGATGCCTCCGAACATCGCCGCGACGTTCAAGCGTGCTTCGGAAGCGAGCTCGGCCTTGCGCAGATCGGCGTCGACGCCCGCCGTACCAGGCGACCATCGAGCCGCCGCGAAACGCCTTCGCCTCGCTCTCGAGCCTCGTGCCGTCGAAGACGGCCATGAGTGCCACCTCGTCGCTCTCGGCGTCGCCGCGGGACGGAATCGCGCGCTTCACGACCTGAGCCGCAGCCACCCAACCGGCGAAGAACCCGAGCCAGATCCAGAAGAGCCGTCGCACCGCACCCATCATGACACGCCGATCTGCGCCGCCAGCTCGAGCGAGATCGCATGCTCGACTCCGCCCGTCGCCACGATCACGGGCTCCGGGACGGCGCGCGGCGAACGAGCTCGACGACCGCGCCGGGCAGCAACCCGAGCCCCCGCAGGTACCCGAGCAGCGCCTTGTCGTCGGGCACGCGGCGCACGGTGGAGCGCTCCCCGGGGCCGAGAGCATGTAGCGGCCGCAGCTCGTCGATGCCACGTTGAGGTCGGCATCGGGGATGGGATCGCCGTGTGGGTCATGCGTCGGAAAGCCGAGCGTGGCGTCGATCCGTGCCTCGAGCTCCTCCGACAGCGCGTGCTCGAGGCGGTCGGCCTCGGCGTGAACCTCGTCGATCGGCATGCCGAGCGTCTCGGCGAGGTACTGCTCGAGCAGCCGGTGGTGCCTGATCACCTCCACCGCCGCCTTGCGCCCCGCCGTTGTCAATTTTGCTCCGCGGTACGGCTCGTGGACGACGAGCCTCAGCGTCGCGAGCTTCTTCAGCATCGACGTCACCGACGGCGGCGAGACGCCGAGCGACCCGGCGAGCGCCGAAGTCGTCGCCCGCCCCTGCTCCGACTCGAGCCGGTGGATCTCCTTGAGGTAGTCCTCGGCGGTCTGGGAAAGAGGTGCTGGAGACATGCGCTATCTAATATAGAGTTTAGACATGTCTAAACACCTCAGCCGGCGCAAGCTTCTTGCCGGAGCGGCGATTCCGGTCGCCGCCGTGCCGCTCGCGAAGCTCGCCGGAGCGGGTGAGAGCAACGCAGGCGCCTCGACGTCGGATCACATCGGCCATCAGCACGCGCGCATAGGCCACGCCTCGATGATCGGCTCGAGCGTTCCGCCCCCGGCGGTCCGAACGACCTCGACGCGCTGCTGATCCCGCCCAGGGCGCTCCCCGCCGAGCCCGGCCGGGTGCGCGACTACCGGCTCGTGGCGCAGGACCGTGAGATCGAGGTGGCGCAGGGAGTGACGTACGCGGCCTGGACGTACAACGGCACCGTGCCCGGGCCGGTGCTGAGGGCGACCGAGGGCGACATCTTCCGCGTCGAGTTCACGAACCAGGGCTCGCACCCGCACACGATCCACTTCCACGGCATCCACCCGGCGAACATGGACGGCGTCTTCGAGATCGTCCCGCCCGGCCGCTCGTTCACGTACGAGTTCGAGGCGCATCCCTACGGCATGCACCTCTACCACTGCCACGCGACGCCGCTCAAGAAGCACATCGAGAAAGGCCTCTACGGGGCGCTGATCATCGATCCGCCCGAGCCGCGCGCACCCGCCCGCGAGCTGGTCATGGTGATGAACGGCTACGACACGGACGGCGACGGGGAGAACAACTTCTACACGGTCAACGGCCTCGCCTTCTACTACGCGAAGTACCCGATTCGCGTGAAGCGCGGCGAGCTCGTCCGGATCTACCTCGCCAACCTCACGGAGTTCGACCTCATCAACTCGCTGCACATCCACGCGAACTTCTTCCGTTACTACCCGACGGGCTCGACCGACCAGTTCGAGTACACGGACACGGTCATGCTCTGCCAGGGGCAGCGCGGGATCCTCGAGCTCGAGTTCCCCAACGCGGGCCGCTTCATGTTCCACGCGCACCAGTCGGAGTTCGCGGAGCTCGGCTGGATGGGCTTCTTCCAGGTGGAGGACTGATGGAAGCCGGAGCAGCCGCCGGGCACAGGCGCGGCTGGCAGCTCTGGGCGCTGTTGCCGATCCTCCTGCTCGTCGGCGCCGTGTCGCTCTTCGCGGCGGCCGGAGGCTCGATCACCGACCTCGTTGGCTCGAACCCGCCGCCCGCGGACGAGCTCGACATCCGGCGGGTGTCGTTCGAGCCCGGAAAGATCGAGATCCGGGTGACGAACCCGCAGCGCGACGCGATCACGATCGGCACCGTCACCGTCGCCGACGCGATCGTCCCGTACGCGGTCGAGGGGCCGACCACGCTCGAGCGGCTGCGGTCGGCGACGATCGTCGTCCCGTACGACTGGGTCGAGGACGAGCCCATCTCCGTGGGCGTGACGAGCTCGACCGGGATCCAGGTGACCGAGGAGATCGCCGCCGCCGTGGAGACGCCCGGCGTCGACTCGCAGAGCATCTTCGGCTACGCGCTGATCGGGTTCCTCGTGGGCATCGTCCCGGTCGCCCTGGGCCTGATGTGGCTGCCCGCGCTGCGCGGAGCCGATCCGCGCTGGCTGGCCGCGTTCATGGCGCTCACGGCCGGGCTGCTGACGTTCCTCGCCTTCGAGGCGCTGTCCGAGGCGCTCGAGCTCCAGACCGTCCTTCCAGGGCAGCTGGGCGGCACGGGGCTCGTGCTTCTCGGTGTCGCGGGCAGCTACCTCGCGCTGACGTTCGTATCCGAGCGGTTGGGACGAGGGAAGGCGGGGGCAAAGGCGTGCTCGGCGGCATCGCTCTCGCCACGCTCGTCGCCATCGGAATCGGCATCCACAACCTCGGCGAGGGGCTCGCCATCGGCTCATCGTTCGCCCTCGGCGAGCTCGCACTCGGCAGCTTCCTCATCGTCGGCTTCATGATCCACAACATCACTGAGGGGCTCGGCATCGCAGCA
>CAWGEE010000003.1:0-26112 GCA_963821415.1 uncultured Actinomycetes bacterium
GAGCGCGACTTCCTCGTTGCTCGTGCCGCCGTTGAAGTCAGTCTCCTCGGGCGGTGCATCGGGCGCCGCGAGGAAGCGACCCATCTGGGAGTAGACGAGCCCGTTGGTGGACTCGAGCGCGTGGATTCGCAGGTACTCCGCGAAGCAGCGTGCGCTGGTGCCGTCGTCCACCGGCTCATCCGCCACCGAACAGTCGAGGCGCCTCGACCGGGGTAAATTCGATCGGCTCCGCACCGGCCTGTTGCCTTGCCGCGCCGATCTCCGCCTGCGCCGCCTCGATCTCCTTGATGGCGGGAGCGATCCCCTCCGGGGTCATGTCGGGCGTGCCGACCACGTACTCGTTGCTGAGGTTGGACTGCACCGTGGAACGGCCGTCGAATCCCAGGACGATCGCGGCGATGCCGAACGCCACGAGCACGATGGCCGACACGATGCCTCCGATCTCGAGCACCCTCGTCAGCGTGGGACTTCCCTTCATGATGCACCTCCTTCGGTCGAGTTGGCCGAACTCTGTCACCGGCGCAACGAGCGGTCATCCGCGAAGTGACTGATCGGCACTGCGGGTAATCCGCCGACCCGCTCGGGGCGTAGCGCGGAGGCTACAAGGCGGACGCCGTCCATAATTCCGCCGTGGACGAGCGCGTCCGAAGACTCGTGGAGGCGGGCATCGCCGTTAGCTCCGAGCTCTCGCTCGATGCCGTGCTCCACAAGCTCACGGAGACGGCGGCGGCGCTGACGGGCGCCCGCTACGCGGCGCTCGGTGTCATCGACCAGGCGCACGAAGCGCTCGAGCGCTTTGTGACGGTCGGCGTCGACCCCGAGACGCATGCGGCGATCGGCGAGCTGCCGCGCGGGCGAGGCATCCTCGGCGTCCTCATCAGCGACGCGAAACCGCTCCGCCTGGCGGACCTGTCGGCAGATCCGCGTTCCGTCGGCTTCCCCGCACACCACCCCGAGATGCACACGTTCCTCGGCGTCCCGATACTGCTTCGCGGTCAGGCGTTCGGCAACCTCTACCTGACGGAGAAGGCCGGAGGGCAGGAGTTCACCGCCGAAGACGAGGAGGTCGTCTCCCTGCTCGCGGCTCAGGCCGCCGTTGCGGTCGAGAACGCGCGCCTCTACGAATCCGCGACCGGCTGGCTGCGCCAGCTCGAGTCCCTGAACGAGGTCGGCAATGCGCTCGCCGGTGAGATCGAGCTGCCGAAGCTGCTGACGCTCATCGCGACTCGGTTGCGCGAGCTCCTCGGCGCCCGCATCGTGTTGATCGCGCTTCCGGCGGAGGAGTCGATGCTCCGCATCGCGGCCGCCGACGGCCACGAGGCCGAGGGTCTGCTCGACGTCCGGATCTCGAGGGAGCGCTCGAAGGCGGGTCGCATCCTCGACCGCCGCCGGAGCGAGCGCGTCGACTCGCTACGGGACGATCCCGAGGTCGACCGGGAGGTCACAAAGCCGTTCGGCGTCAGCAGCGGGCTGTTCGTGCCGCTGGTCGCCCACGAGCGCGCGATCGGCGCCGTGATCGCTCACGACAAGATTGGTCCCGACCCGAGGTTCAGCGATGACGATCTACGGCTGGCGGAGACGTTCGCGACGCGGGCTGCTCTTGCCGTAGACCTCTCCGAACGCGTGGCGCGAGAGGCGTTGCGGCGAGTCGTAGCCGGTCAGGAGCTGGAGCGCCGGCGGCTGGCGCGTGAGCTCCACGACGAGACCGGTCAGGCGCTCACCTCCATCTTGCTCGGCCTGAAAGCGGTCGAGGACGCGGCCGACCCCGAGCAGGCAAGGCAGGCCGCGATCGCCGCCCGCGACCTCGTCGTTGCGACTCTGCAGGCCGTGCGACGCCTGGCCGTCGAGCTACGCCCGAAGGCGCTCGACGACTTCGGCCTCGTGCCGGCGCTCGAACGCCTCGCGGAGACGTTCGGCGAACAAACGCGGATGGACGTGCACTTCGAGCACGCCCTCCGCGAGGGCCGACTGCCAGAGGAGGTGGAGACGGCCCTCTACCGCATCGTCCAGGAGGCGCTCACGAACGTCGTCAAGCACGCGGGCGCGCAACATGTGAGCGTCGTGCTCTCCTCCAGCGACGGTACGGTCAAGGTCGTGATCGAGGACGACGGGCGTGGCTTCGAAGCGGGCGGACGTGGCCAGGGCCTGGGGCTCGTCGGCATGCGGGAGCGGCTCGGGCTGCTCGACGGAAGGCTCGCGATCGAATCGACGCAGGGAGCGGGGACCACGATCGTGGCCGAAGTCCCGGTGAGGTGACGGTCGACCGGAACATCCGCGTTCTCGTCGTCGACGACCATGCTGTCGTGCGCTCGGGCCTGCGACTCCTGCTCGAGTCCGAAAAGGACATCGAGGTCGTCGGGGAGGCCGGAGACGTCCGCGAGGCCGTGCTCGAGGCGCGCTCCACGCAACCGGACGTCGTCCTGATGGACGTGGTGATGCCTGACATGAGCGGTATCGAAGGCATGCCCAAGGTGCTGACGGAGGCGCCGGACGCGAAGGTGCTCTTTCTCTCCATGCAGGACGATCCTCGCTATGTGCGCGAAGCGTTCGAGGCCGGCGCGTCCGGCTACGTCCTCAAGGAAGCGGCGGACACGGAGCTCGTCGCCGCCGTGCGCGAAGTGGCACGCGGCGGGCGATACGTGCACCCGGAGCTCGGCGCGCGACTGGCGGTGGCGCAGGTCGAGGAGCTCGCCCGCGCAGAGGCAGATCCTCTTTCGGACCGCGAACGCGAGGTGCTACGCCTGCTGGCCCTCGGCCATACGAACCACGAGATCGCCGCGATGCTGTTCATCTCCGTCCGCACGGCCGAGACGCACCGGGCGCACATCATGCAGAAGCTCAGGCTCTCGACCCGCGCCGAGCTCGTGCGCTACGCGCTCGACCAGGGGCTCCTCGAGAGCAGCGGCGCCAGCGATGCGGGCACTGCCGGATCGTCCCCGAGCCCTCGCACGTAGATCTCTCGAGACTCCGTCAGCTCCAGCACGACGCCGTCGGCACCGCTGCTACGAACGGCTTCGATCTGCTCGACGGGAATCGAGAGGGAGACGTCGATCCCCGACTCGGGGTCCCGTCCGACGAACCGCACGTAGCGCTCGACGAGCTCGACTGCCCCGACATACTCCGGACCATTTCGGCGTCGCCACGTCACCGGTACCGTGTGACCGAAGCGCATTGCTGCACACTCGTCCCGCAGCCGCGCCGGTCATCAGCGCAAGCCCGGAAGCCCGCTGCGTAGGAAGCCGCAGGGCGGGACGACCATCCACGAGGTCGAGGGATATGCTCGCGCCGTGAGCGAGCACGGCCAGCTCCTTGCCGACCTGCCGCGCGAGCGCACCCAGCTGCTCGACAACCTCGGCGCGATCCGCCGTCGCATCGGGCCGGTGACTCCCGAGCTCTCCGACGCGCTCGCCGACCACATGAACATCCGGCGCGGCGAGGTGGCGGAGGTCGTCTCGTTCTACTCGTACCTCCAGCTGCCGCACGACTGCGTTCGGGTGTGCACCGGCCCGGTTTGCGACTGCTTCGGCGCGCGCGACCTGCTGGCCCGGGCAAAGGAACGCGCTGAGAACGGGATCCCCGTCGTCGAGGTCCCGTGCCTCGGCCACTGCGACATCGCACCGGTCGGCACGCGCGGGGACACGGTTCTGCCTGGCATGAGCGACTCCGCGGTCACACATGCGGCGAACGACGGGCCCTCCACCGGGCTCGCGCAGGCGGACGAGACCCTGGCCGACTACGAGCGGCGCGGCGGCCTCGAGGCGCTACGGGCAGGGCACTCGAACGAGGCCGTGCTCGCCGAGCTCGAGGCGTCGGGGCTCGTCGGCTACGGCGGCGCCGGCTTCCCCACCTTCCGCAAGTGGGCGACCGTCGTCCAGTACGCGGGCCCGCGCGTGGTCGTCGTCAACGCCGACGAAGGCGAGCCGGGCACGATCAAGGACCGGTACGTCATGGAGCTGCGGCCGCACCTCCTGCTGGAAGGCATGGCGATCGCAGCGCGGTTCGTCGACGCCGAGCGCGCGATCATCTATCTCCGCGAGGAGTACGCGACCGCCCGCGCGCGCCTGCTGGCTGCGATCGACGAGTTCCGTGCGGCGGGGCTGCTCGGGTCGATGCCCGTGGAGATCGTCACTGGCGCCGGCTCGTACGTCTGCGGCGAGGAGACGGCGATGCTCGAGTCGCTGGAGGGGCGCCGCGGCATGCCTCGTCTGCGCCCTCCGTTCCCGGCCGAGTCCGGCTACCTCGGTCAGCCGACGCTGATCAACAACGTCGAGACGCTCGCGCACATCCCCGCCATCCTGCGCCACGGCGGCGCGTGGTTCGCCGGGCACGGGCTGAACGGCGCCACCGGCCTCCGCCTGTGGTCCGTCTCAGGGACGGTCGCTCGCCCCGGCTGTTACGAGGCGCCGAACGGCATCGTGCTGCGTGAGTTAATCGACGGGTACGCGGGCGGCGCGACTGAGGAGATCGGCGCGATCGTGCCCGGCGGCGCGGCCTCGGGCGTGCTGCCGCCGGCCGCGCTCGACACGCCGCTCACGCGCGAGGGGATGACCGAGTGGGGCTCCGCCGTCGGCTCGGCGGGCGTCCAGGTGTTCCCGAAGCGGTATCCGATCGTCCGCCTCCTGCAGGAGACGATGCGGTTCTTCGCCGAGGAGTCGTGCCAGAAGTGCACGCCGTGCCGCATCGGCACGCGCGGCCTCGAGTTCGCGCTCCACGAGCTGGAGGCGGGGCGGACGGTGCTCGCCGGCGAGCAGCTGGAGGAATGGCTGCACACGATGGAGCGGGGCTCGATCTGCGGTCTCGGCCAGGCCGCGCCGGCGCCGCTGCGGGCCGCGATGCGCCACTGGCCGGAGGCGTTCGCAGCTTTGCTGGACCCCGAGCGCGGGACATTGCGCTCGGTGCTGGGGTTCGGCTTCTGAGCCGCGAGGGCCCGCGGTTGCGGGCCCGCGACTCGTGGTCATGTCGTACCGCTCCCTAGATCCCGAGCGGGATGCTGGCCTTGTCGGTCGGCCGTTCGCCCTTGATCTCGAGTACCGATCCGCCCACAGATGCTGCCGGGAAGGAGGCGTCGCCGCTGCCGTCGACACGAGTGCAGCGAGGCCCAGCACGATAGGAGCGACTCTTGTGATCATCACTGCTCCTCCGATCAGCAGCCGAAGCACTGATCCGGCCGGTTCCCGACGATGAGCGTTCTCGTGCGCGTTACCGGGAACGCCGTGAACAGCCCGCCGCCCTGAATCGGAAAGCCCGCGCTCGCGGTGAGCGAGTTGCGGAGAATGGCGCTGTCGACGAGCGTCAGCTGGGGCGTAGGGTGTCCGGGGAACGTGTCGTTCCAGATGCCGCCGCCCTGGGCTACGGACGGGTCGCCGAACTGCGTCACTGGAGCCGTACCCTTTGCACTCGCGCTGTTGTTGGCGACCAGCGTCCGTTCTAGCGTCAACATCCCTCCAAAGTTCGCGATGCCTGCTCCCTGGGCGACCGCGCCGCGGCCACCGTCGGCCACCACGCGGTTGGCGACGATCACGCTGTCTGCGATCGTCACGGGAGGCCCTTCGACCGAGATACCGCCCGCATTGGCGTACGCGTCGCCCGCGGCCTTGGCTCTCACGACGTTGTGGTCGATGGAGCTATGATCGATAGCGAGCGGGCCGGCTGCTTCGATCCCGCCGGCATAGGCATCCGCGTAGCTCTCGCCGTTCGTGTTCCGGGCCGTGACGGTGTTGCCGTGGACGATCGTCCTCGTGATGGTCGACTGGTTGGGCGGGCCGCAGAACTCGACCGGGCAGAAGTCCACGAAGATCCCGCCTGCGAACGCGAACTGTTCGAAGTCGTCGCTCGGAAGAACCGACTCGAGCTCGGCGGTGTTGTCGTTGACGATGCTGCTCATGATCGTCAGCTCGCCCGAGCGACCCGATGCCGCCAGCCACCGCAACGTTGCCATTCGGCGGGGTGACGCGTACGCGGTTGCCGCTGATCACCGAGTGGTCGATCGTGAGGGCGGCCTGGATGTGGTTGTAGATCCCGCCCGCCACCGCCACGCTGGTGAGGGTCGGCAGACCCGCCGCTGCCGGTCCGGCCACGTTGTTCGTGACCGCTGTGTTGACGAGCGTCAGGTCGCCGAAGCTGTCGATCCCTCCACCCTGAGCGAGCGCGAAGTCACCGCCGGGGAAGGTCTCTTTCGGCGACACGCGATTGCCGGTGATGGCGCTGTCGGCGATCGTGACGGTCGCTCCCCGCCCGAAGTCCTCCCCGATCTCGATTTTGACCCCGCCTCCGAGAGCGGCGAAGGCATCCGGGGGGTCCGAGTCGACGCTGCCTCCCGTGATGGTCACGCCCTTGATCGAGACCGTGGGCGGATCCGGTTCGAACGGCTGTCCGATCGTGATCACAGGGCCGCCGCCACGTATCGTCGTCTTCGAGGCGCCTGCGCCGACGAGCTTGACGCTCACGTCGATCATCACCCCTCCGACGAAGGTGCCGCGGTCGATCTTGATCGTGTCGCCGTCTGCGGCCGCGTTCACGGCGGCCTGGATCGTCGAAAAACACGGCGGTGTGTTCCCGACGCAGAGCACCTTCGCTTGCGCCGGGGATGCGGCGGCCGGGAAGATCGCTGCGAGAGCGGCGCAGACAAGAATGACGCCGCCGAGCAAGTGCTTGTTCATTGCGTTTGCTCCTTTCAGTTGTAGAGGCCCGAGATCAACGAGACCGCGTCAAGCCCTGGCATCACCTCCTCGTCCTCGCACCAGCAACCGCCGTAAGCGGTGGAAGCCAGGTCGTTGCCATGATTCGCTCGCAAGGCATGCCGGCCCGCTCGCTCACGTGTTTGACAGCCATGGGGGAGGGGGCGTCGAACAGGCAGAGCACGAGCTCGTCGGCGGCGAACAGGATCGAGGGCCTTGCGCAAACGCGAGACCTGAACGCGCAGTGCGTGATCCTGCGTCTCGCCGCGCTGATCGCCCAGCAACTCTTCGATCAGCCGATCGCGGGAGACGACGCGGTTCGCGCTCAGCAACAGCAGCGCAAGCAGCGCGCGCTGCTTCGGGCCGCCAATCCGCACCGGCACACCGTCCACCAAGACCTCGAGTGGGACCAAGCATCCGGAATCTCAGGCGGCTGGCGGCCACGTCCGTTCGAGCGCATTGTCCTACAACCACCCTGCCTGCGCCAGCGCTGGGTCGCCGTGCCGAAACTGAGACGTTCTTGTGTGGAGGACCGGATCGACGCCGAGCTGGCACTCGGACGCCATGCCCAGCTCGTCCCCGAGCTCGAGGCGCTAACCGCGGAGTACCCGTTTCGCGAGCGAGGGTGAAGCGCGGTGTCAGGTCTTGCAAAAGCGCGGTGTCAGGTCTTGCGGGACGCGAGACGGGCACACGGTCGGTCTCACACATCCTGTGGACGCGGCTCCCAGTCAACCTTATTTCGACCCCAGCTTCAGGTGCATGAACCAGGGCATCTACTCGTGGCCGGCCCCGGTGACAACAACAAGCACCAGATCAACCTCGTCTACGGGTAGGGGGACGCGATGGATCTCTTTCGGACAAGGATGAGGCTCGTACTCGGCGTGGTGGCCGGTGCGCTCGCTGCCGTCGTGGTCTCCGTCGTCCTCGTCCAGCGCAGCGGCGGCGAGGCGCTTCCCCGGACGACCTATACGCCGGTGCAGTTCGAAGCGCACCGAGCGTTCCCGATGGACACGCTGGCCGACGTCGGGGCGCGGGCAGACGCGGTCATTCTCGCAACCGTCCTTGCCGAGGCAGAAGTCGAAGACCCCGAAGTCATCGAGCGCGGCGAGGGCTACCTCGGGCGGCGTCTCACCCTCCACGTCGACCGCATCCTCTGGCAGCGGAAGAACGCTCCGTCGCCTCCCGAGACGTTCGAGACCGGCGGTGGTTCGTGGCGCTACAGCGAGGGGGCTCGCACGCCGTTCGTCTTCTTCGGCGAAGTCGGAGAGCAATACCTGTTCGTCGTCGACAAAAACACTCAGGATCCCGACGGCGATGGGTATCGCTGGATTCACGAGATCACGCTTGGCGCGCCGATCATCAACGGTCGAACACCCACTCAGATCGACAGTGACAAGCCGTTCTTCGCTGCGATCCGCGGGAAGACGCCCGAGGAGCTGGAGCGGCTGTTAGCGGCGACGCTCGGCGACTAATAGCCGTCATTCGGGCGTCTCTCCGACGTTACTGCGCCTCAAGGCAGCCGACTCCCCTCCTGTCGGGGAGAACCTGGAGCGCGTGTCAGGTCTTGCGGGACATCGTCGATCGTGAGAGGCTTGAATCAGGATCTACCGCGGCGAGGAGCTCTACGAGTGCCTCCGGGAGGTTTGAAAGCTGTCCGGTTAGGTCCATCTACGGGAGACCCTTACCGCGCGCGTTCAGCGCCGGCAGTCGACGGCAACCACGAGCGCGTCGCAGATCTGTGCATCCGATCGTCGCTCAGCCGGCCAATGCGCTCGACGAGCGTCGCGACCGACACGCTCTCGACGGAGTCGAGGTTGACCACCGACGTGCAGGGGATGGGGTCATGCCGCCGGCTCCAGCAGCACCTCGCTCGGAAGGCCGCGGACGGTGGTCGTGCAGGGGCCCACCAGCGCGCGCCGCAGGCGCGGAATCGCCGCGTCGCGCGACAGCACGACGACCGGCCGGCGCCCGGCCTCCGGAAGCTCACACCACCACAGGTCGCCGCGTGCCGGAAGCGCCGTCACGAGGCGCCGGCAGCCGCCCGGAACGAGGCGAGGTCTCCCCACTCGTCGCCCTCTTCGAGCGGGTGCTCGTCATAGGCCGCATACCCGGCATCGATCTCAGCAGCGCGCCGCCGCGCCAGCAACGCCGCGAGCGCTTCGTCGATGAGCGCCGAATCGCGAAGACCCGACCGCTCGTTTCGCGCTTGTGCGAGCAACTCCGCGTCAACGGTCGTGCTGATCCTTGTGCGGGTCATGCCACTACCGTACCACAGATGTGGCATAAACGAACAACTCCTCGCCGGCCTCCGGCGTGCTTGCCAGCTCGCCGGCGCCGCTGCGGCCGGCCATGCGCCACTGGACCGGAGGCTTTCGCCGCCATGCGTTGAAGGCGACATCCCCTACGGGCTGTTCGTCGAGTCGACCGAGGCCTTTCCTGATGTCCCCGACCTCACCTGGAGCAACTTCCTCTGGATGAACCTCGTGCCGGTGACGCTCGGCAACATCGTCGGCGGCGCGCTGATGGTCGGCGCCATCTACTGGTTCATCTATCTCAGGCCGCGGGCCGGCTAGATCAAGCCGAGCTCGCGGCCGACGCGCTCGAAGGCCTCGAGCGCCTGCTCCAGGTGCTCCTCCTCGAGCGCAGCGGACATCTGCACGCGGATGCGCGCCGTGCCCTCGGGGACGACCGGAAACCCGAAGCCGGTGACGAAGACGCCCTCGTCGAGCAGGCGCTCGCTGCAACGGATCGCGAACGCCGTCTCCCCGACGATGATCGGGATGATCGCCCCGTCGCCGTCGAGCGGCGAGTAGCCGATCTCGCGCAGCCGCCGCCTGAAGAGCTCCGAGTTGCGGCGCAGCTTGTCCACGAGCTCGGGCTCGCGGCGGAGCACGCGGACCGCCTCGAGCGCCGACGAGGCGACCGTCGGCGGCAGGGCGTTCGAGAACAGCATCGGCCGCGAGCGCTGCGTCAGCAGGTCGCACACTTCCTCGCTCGCGGCGACGAACCCGCCGGCCGCGCCACCGAGTGCCTTGCCGAGCGTGCTCGTGATCACGTCGATCTCGCCGAGCAGCCCGAAGTGCTCGGCCACGCCGCGCCCGGTCTCGCCCATGACGCCGGTGCCGTGCGAGTCGTCCACGAGCACCACGGCCTCGTGCTCGCGCGCGAGCTCGACGATCTCGGGCAGCCGCGCGAGGTCGCCCTCCATGGAGAAGATCCCGTCGGTGATGACGAGCTTCCGCTGCCCCGGCTCGCAGGAGGCGAGCCCCTCGCGGAGCTCGTCCATCGACGAGTGCTTGTAGATCACCTTGCGCGCGGGTCGCGAGAGCCGGATGGCGTCGATGATCGAGGCGTGGTTGAGCTCGTCCGAGAGGATTACGGTGTTCTCGTCGGCGAGCGTCGGGATCGCCGCCTCGTTCGCGTTCCAGCAAGAGACGTACGTCAGCGACGCCTCCGTGCCGACGAGGTCGGCGAGCTCACGCTCTAGCTCGTGGTGCACCTCGAACGTCCCGCAGATGAAGCGCACGGAGCCGGTGCCGGCCCCGTAGCGGCGCAGCCCCTCGATCCCTGCCTCCACCACCTCAGGCCGCGCGGCGAGCCCGAGGTAGTTGTTCGACGAGAGGACGAGCACCCTGCCTCTGCCCTCCATCTCGACCACGGGGCCCTGGGGTGAGAGCAGGGTGTTGAGGCGCTTGTACGTCCCCGCCTCGCGCAGCGCGTCGAGCTCTGCGGCGACCGACTGGTCGAGATCCTTGCCCGCCACGGTGGACATCAGTGCGCGACCTCCGCCACCTCGGCCTGTCTCTGCCCGCCGGGCTTGCCGCCCGGGTAGACGATGATCTTGCAGGCCTCCCCCGCCTCGAGCTTCGTGAACACCTGCTCCCACTCGTCGAGGCCGTACTCATGGGTGATCAGCGGTCGCAGATCGACGGCGCCGCTCTCGAGCAGCCAGCGCGTGCGGTACCAGGTCGCAAAGATCCGGCGGCCGGAGACGGCCTGGACCGTGAGGTTCTTGAAGATCGCAGCCACGATGTCCACCTCGACGAGGCGTGTGGGGATGCCGAAGAGGATGATCCGCGCGCCGTTCCGAGCGATGCGGATCGCATCCGTGATCGCCTGCTGCGAGCCGGACATCTCGAAAACGACGTCCACGCCCTGGTGGTCGATGGTCTGCCGTGCGTCGACGACGACGTCGGCGCCCATCTTCCTGGCGAGATCGAGGCGGAAGGGATGAAGATCGGAGGCGAGGATTGACGAGGCGCCCGAAGCCTTCGCGATGGCGACCGTGAACAAGCCCACCGGGCCGCACCCGAGCACGGCGACGGAGCGGCCGGAGAGATCCTGCTCGCTCGTCGCGAACACGGCGTTGCCGAACGGCTCCTGGAGCGTCGCGATCTCGGGCGGCAGCTGCTCGCGGTTCGTCTTCCAGATCACCGAGTCGGGCACGGACACGTAGCGCGCGAACGCGCCGTCGCGGTCGACGCCGAGGATCTCGGTGCGCTCGCAGAGGTGGCCGTTGCCCGTGCGGCAGGCCGAGCAGGCGCCGCACGTGATGTGGCTCTCCGCCGAGACGAAGTCGCCCACCGAGACGTGGCGGACGTCTGCGCCTACCTCGACGACGGTGCCCGCGAACTCATGGCCGAGGGTGACCGGCGGCTGGATCCGCCCGGCGGCCCAACCGTCCCAGAGATGGATGTGGAGATCCGTTCCACAGACGCTCGCCGCCTCCACCTCGACGACGACGTCCGTCGGCGTCGGGCGTGGCTCTGCCACCTCCTCCAGTGACAGCCCCCGCTCGGACGCGACCTTGCGCAGCGCCTGCATGGCGGAATCCTCGCAGGTCCGGGTGGGCCGGAGCTACTACCAGGTCTTCGTGCGCGGAGCCGGCTCCGTCCGCCTGACGCGAATCCTCGCGTCGACTGCGACGCAGCCCTCGGCGAGGCCGATCGCAGCTGTCTGGCGGCTGCGGAAGAGCACGTAGGACGGCGAGTTCGCCGCCCGCTGACTGCCTCGATACCCTCTAGGGGTATAGTGTGAGCGTGAGCACGCTCGAATACATGGTCGACGGCATGTCGTGCAACCACTGCAAAGCGGCCGTGACGGAAGAGGTGCTCGCCGTCAACGGCGTGACCGAGGTGGAGGTCGACCTGGAGGCGAAGCGCGTCCTCGTCCACGGCGAGGATCTCGACGACGCCGCCATCCGCGCGGCGATCGACGAGGCGGGGTACGAGGCGGCGTGACCGCAGCGGCGCCCGAACGCATCCGCCTCGACGTCGACGGCATGACCTGCGCGTCCTGCGCGGCGCGCGTCGAGAAGAAGCTCTCCCGCGTCGAAGGCGTCGAGGAGAGCTCGGTCAACTACGCGACCGAGGAAGCGACGGTCATCTACGACCCGGTGAGGGTCGAGGTGGACGACCTGCTCGAGGCCGTATCGGCCGCCGGCTACTCCGCGCACGTGCACGGCGAGGCCGCGCGCGAAGGCACAGACGTCCTGCGCCGCCTCGTGGTCGCGGTCGCGCTGACCGTCCCGCTGACCCTGCTCGCCATGGTGCCGCCGCTCCAGTTCGAGGGCTGGGAGTGGGCGTCGCTCGCGCTCGCGACGCCCGTCGTGCTGTGGGCCGGCTGGCCGTTCCATCGCGCCGCCCTCCGCAACGCCCGCCATCTCGCCGTCACGATGGACACGCTGATATCGATCGGCACGCTCGCCGCGTGGGCGTGGTCCACCGTCGTGCTCGTGGGCGGCATCGACGCCGAGATGTACTTCGAGGTCGGCGCCGTGATCGTGACGCTGATCCTCGTCGGCCGCTACCTCGAGGAGCGCGCCAAGAGTCGCGCCGGAGCAGCCGTTCGAGCGCTGCTCGAGCTCGGTGCGAAGGAGGCGCGGGTGCTCCGCAACGGCGAGGAAGTGCTGGTTCCCATCTCCGAGGTCGAGGTCGGCGACCGCTTCGTCGTTCGCCCCGGCGAGAAGATCGCCACCGACGGCGTCGTCGAGGACGGCGAGTCGGCAATCGACCAGTCGATGCTCACGGGCGAATCGGTGCCCATCGAAGTCGCCCCCGGCGCGGAAATTGCCGGCGGCACGATCAACACCTACGGGCGACTGGTCGTCCAGGCCACGCGAGTCGGCGAGGAGACGGCGCTGGCACAGATCGCGCGCCTCGTCGCCGAAGCCCAGGCGGGCAAGGCTCCCGTCCAGCGGTTGGCGGACCGCGTGTCGGCCGTCTTCGTGCCGATAGTGATCGGCATCGCGCTGGCCACTCTTGCCGGCTGGCTCGTCTTTACCGGCGATGCGGGCGAAGCGTTCACCGCGGCCGTCGCCGTGCTCATCATCGCCTGCCCATGCGCGCTCGGGCTCGCCACGCCCACGGCACTGATGGTGGGGACGGGCCGCGCAGCTCAGCTCGGCATCCTCATCAAGGGGCCGGAGGTGCTGGAGGAGACGCGCCGGATCAGCACGATCGTCCTCGACAAGACCGGGACGGTGACCGAAGGCCGGATCGAGCTCGTCGACGTGCGGCCGCTGAACGGCGCCACGCGCACGGAGGTGCTGCGACTGGCCGGCGCGCTCGAGGATGCGAGCGAGCACCCGATCGCCCAGGCGGTCGCCACCGCGGCCAAGGCCGAGGTCGGAGCTCTGCCGCAGGTGGAGGCGTTCGCCAACCGGCCCGGCATCGGCGTCGTCGGGCGCGTCGAGGGACACGACGTCGAGGTCGGACGCACGAACGGCGAGATCACGGTCTCCTGGGACGGCGTGCCCCGCGCCACGCTCGTCGTCAGCGACACGGTCAAGCCGACGAGCGCCGAGGCGGTTCGCGAGCTCCGCGAGCTCGGCCTCACCCCCGTCCTGCTGACCGGCGACAGCAAGGAAGCAGCGGACGCCGTCGCCCAGGAGGTCGGCGTCGAGCGTGTCATCGCCGAGGTGCTGCCCGGCGAGAAGGCAGACGAGGTTCAGCGGCTTCAGGATTCCGGCGAAGTCGTGGCCATGGTCGGAGACGGCGTCAACGACGCGCCGGCCCTGGCACAAGCGGATCTCGGCATCGCCATCGGGACGGGCACCGACGTCGCCATCGAGGCCTCGGACATCACGCTCGTGTCCGGCGACCTGCGCGCGGCGGCCGACGCGATCCAGCTCGCCCGTCGCACGCTACGCACGATCAAGGGCAACCTCTTCTGGGCGTTCGCCTACAACGTCGCCGCGATTCCGCTGGCCGTCGCCGGCGTGCTCAGCCCGATCATCGCCGCGGCGGCCATGGCCTTCTCGAGCGTCTTCGTCGTCACCAACAGTCTGCGGCTGCGCCGCTTCCACAGCCCGCGAGAGGAGGCGCACGCGTGACCCACGGCTACTCGGAGCACCGCGAGCAGCTCGTGAACCGCCTCCACCGCATCGAAGGGCAGGTGCGCGGTATCGAGCGCATGGTGGAAGAGGATCGCTACTGCATCGACGTGCTCACGCAGATCAGCGCCGTGACGACCGCGCTCGAGAGCCTCGCCTTCGAGATCCTCGACGACCACGTCTCCCACTGCGTGGCCGGCGCGCTCGAGTCGGGCGATGCGGACGTCGCCGCCGCGAAGCGCGACGAGCTGTTGGCGGCAGTGCGCCGCTTCGCCAAGACCAGGTAACTCACTCGTTCGGGGGACGCGGATCCCTCCTTCGGGGGTGTTGTGCCGCTTGCCACACGACCACGCTCCGAGTACGGCGGAGCCGGCCGGGGGGTCGGCGCCGGGGAGGAAATGCGGCGTTCGCCCCGGAGGCGGCCGGCTCCGACCCATCCGACACGGCTTCGCCGCCGATGTGTCGTTGCAGGCGGTTAGAGTTCGCTCACCGGGGTGCTTCGCACGTGCGGGGCTGAGATCACACCCGAGAACCTGATCCGGGTAATGCCGGCGAAGGGAGCAGAGAGGTAGCTCGACGGAAGACTCTGAAGGAGGGGGCCCACGGGGAACCATGGGTTCCCCCGTGTCTGAGACACCGGCCTGGGGCATCGAGCCCGTGCCCGAGCGCCTGCGGGTGCTCGGCTTCTTCGACACGGCCGCCCTGTGGGGCAGCCTCGGCGTCAGCCTGCTCGTGCTCGTCGCGGGGACGTTCCTCGTGCCCGCTCTCTCACTGCGGGATGCGCTGATCGCCATCGCCGTCGGCGGCCTGATCGGCAATGCGATGCTCGGCACAGCGGGCCTGATCGGCGCCCAGGCGCGTGTGCCGGCAATGGTGCTGATGAGGCCGTCGCTCGGGCACCGCGGCTCGTACGCGGCCACGGCGCTCAACGTCGCTCAGAACCTCGGCTGGGCGATCTTCGAGCTGATCGTCATCGGGACGGCTGCAGCCGCCCTGTCCGACGAGGTCTTCGGCTTCGAGGGCAAGTGGCTGTGGACGATCGTCTTCGGGCTGCTGACGGCAGCGATGGCGCTGGCGGGCCCGATCGCCGTCGTCCGGCGCTTCGTGCGCCGCTTCGCGCTCTGGGTCGTGCTCGCCTCGCTCATCTACCTCACGTGGTGGACGATCGACAATGCCGACCTCGGCGAAGCGTGGTCGCAGCCGGGCGGGGGCGAGTCGCTGTGGTATGGCATCGACCTGATGATCGCGCTGCCCGCCTCCTGGCTGCCGCTGATCGCCGACTACACGCGCTTCTCGCGCGACGGCCGGTCGGCGTTCGCCGGATCAGCGGTCGGCTACCTCGTCCCCAACGCCTGGCTCTACGCCCTCGGCGCGCTGCTCGTAACGACGAGCGCCGCCTACAGCGATCCCACGGAGCTGATGACGTCCATCGCGGCCGGCGGCCTCGCCGCGGGGCTCGCGCTGCTCGCGCTCACCGTGGACGAGACCGATGAGGCGTTTGCGAACGTCTACTCGACGGCGGTGTCGCTCCAGAACGTGTTGCCGCGCGTGCCGCAGCGCCTGCTCATCGGGCTGGCTGCGACCGCGGCCACGGTCGGCGCCCTGCTGATCACGTGGGCGGAGTACGAGACGTTCCTGTTCATGCTCGGCTCGTTCTTCGTGCCGCTGTTCGGCGTGCTCCTCGCCGACTGGCTGCTGGCCGGCGCGCGCTATACCCGCGCGGACGTCTTCGAGGCGCGGCCCTTCCGGCCGCTGATGATCCTCGCCTGGCTGGCCGGCTTCTGCCTCTACCAGTGGCTCCATCCGACGGGGCCGAGCGCGTGGACCGACCTGCTGGAGAACGTGGAGCCGGCGGGCATCGGCGCGTCGCTGCCGAGCTTCGCCCTCTCGTTCGCGCTCGCGTCGCTCGTCGCGCTCAGGGACCGGCGACGGTGATCGCCCGCGTCGCCACCGTGGACGGCGTGCTCGAGGTCGACCTCGAGACCGAGGAGATCGAGCCCGGCGTGGGCACGGTCGAGCAACAGCACGTCGACACCGGCCTGCCTCGCGTCGTCTGTGCCGCCGCCGCGGGCTCCACCGTCGCCGTCGTCGTCGATGCGCGCCCGCCGCTCGTGGTCTCGCACGATGCCGGGCAGACGTGGCGGGAGGCCGGACGCGGCCTGCCGCCGGGCTTCGCCGTGGCCGTGCTGGGGGACGATCCAGACGTGATCCTCTTCGCCGGCCGGAACCGGCTCTATCTCTCGCGCGACGGAGGCCGCTTCTGGGAGCCGCTCACGGTCGAGCTACCGGACATCGAGGCGGTCGAGCTGGAGAGCCGAGAACTAAACGGTCGCGGTCTGTCCCGGCTTCAGTACCTTGCCGCCGACTCGCACCTTGCCGGCCAGGGCGCTGACCTTCGTCCGCCGCTTTGCGTACTCCACCTTCCACCGCGCCCCCGCACCGCCGGAGACGGTTGCGTTCTTCGTCGCGATGGTGAAGCTCGCCTTCGCCGCCGCACCCTTCGGTACGGCCGCCGTCAGGCCACCTTCTGCCAGCCAAAGCTTCCAGCCCGTCTTGGCCGGACAGTGCTTCCGGTCGACCGTCAGCTCCGATCCGCCGGCGAGTGTCGTCGTCCCATCCCCGGCTGCGGCACGGAGCACCGCCTTGCCGCTCCGCGGAGTGACGACGACGTCGCCGCGCGCCACCGACGACCCTGGTCGAGCGGCCTTGACGGCCGTCCCTTGCTGGTGCTGGACGAGCCCGCGGACCGAAGAGACCGTCCACGCGCAATAGTCGGGAACGGTGAACTGCCCGCCGAGCTCGGGCTTGTTGAAGCCCTGGCCGCGGCTCGTCTCGCAGAAGTACGGCTCCGACTTGGGCAGGTACTGGCCGGGCGCCAGCCTCGTCATCTTGACGCCCCTCTCCGTCGTACCCGAGCCGAGCGAGATCGTCTGCTCGGGGAGCGGCTGCAGGCGGACGAGCTTCAGGTTCCACCCGTAGTCGCCGCCGTCCTCGCCGAGGCACTTGTAGTCCCAGGCGACTCGCACCGCGGCCATGTTCTTGCCGGCAACCCGCGCGATCACCTTGCCGGTGATGTAGATGTCGCTCGATGAGGCACTTCCAGCCAGCACGGCCAGCACCACGGCCGTGGCAAGCCCTGCCCCGATGGCCACCCCCCTGCGCACGGGCGTCAGGTTAGTCCAGGGAGAGCAGCCACATGCCGCCCACCGTGTACAGCACCATCAGCGTCAGCATCACGTACTGCGTGCGCAGCGCGATGCGAGGGGTCGGCGAGAGAGCTACCGCACGGTCGTGCGCGACGATGAGGGCGAGCACGTGGCCGATCACGAGCACGGTCACCTGCGTGTACCAGGTGGTGTTCGGCTTGAGCAAGGTCAGGTTCGGCTCGAAGCCGGCCGACCCGAGCAGGTTCCAGCCCTGCGCCCAGGGATCGGAGAGCAGCGGGATGACGAACTGCCCCTGAATGAGGAGCAGCGAGAAGTAGTGCGACAGCGCGTAGACGATCGCGATCGGGATCAGGCTGCCGACGAAGATCCCCGAGAAGGCCGCGCGCTCGCCGATGACGCCTTCCGCGACCTTCACGGACACCGTGTAGACGGCGGCGACGATCAGCACGACGATCGTCAGCGCGGAGAGGTTGAGCAGCTGCACCGCCCGCTCGGCGGCGAGCGGGTCGGAGAACCTGATCTCGACGTCGTAGAGCCGCTCGAACCACCATGACGAGCGCGACAGGCCGTCGAAGGCGACCGAGCCGAGCATGACGGCGAGGAAGGCGACTGCGCCGGGGCGCCGCTCCACTCGCGCCAGCTCCGACAGCGGCTTGCGGAAGATCAGCTCGGTGCCGCCTCCCTCTCGCTCGCGGCTGCCGAACAGCGCCGCCCTGGAGATGAAGCCGAAGTAGACGGCGAAACCGTCGCCGTTCTCACGCCAGACCCGGCGGCCGAAGATCGCCATCCCCGACCACGTGGCGGCGCTGTACAGCGTGATGGCCAGCGCGAGCACCCTCGGATCCGCCGGGTCCGCGTACACCAGCTCGAGCGTCACGAAGCAGAACAGGAGGAAGACCGCGGGCCAGAGGCCAAGCCATGCGGGATACGGGCGCGGCTCGCTCGACCAGCCCACCTTGCCGGCGACCCACGCGGCGCCGTCGGCAGCGGCGCGCCAGGGATCGAGCACCGACCAGACGTTGCCCAGCACGATCGTCAGCACGACCGTGCCCACCCAGAAGATGACGTAGACGAACGTCGGCGCGAGGTTCGCGCTCGCACGCTCGGAGCCGAAGGCAGCTGCCGTCCAGACAACAACGAAGAGCGCGAGCGACAGGCCGCTGACGACGACGCGGAAGTAGGGCGAGAGCAGACGCGCTGGAGCCCTTCGGGCAGCGGCCGACCTGCTCCGACCTCGAGCTTCGGCTTCTTCCACAGCGCGCCGAGGGCGACGAACGAGATGACGAGCACCGCGGCGCCGCCGACGAGGAAGAGCCAGCCGGGCACCGGCAGGTCGCGGATGCCGCCGATGCCGTGTGCTGCCGCCGTCGCGGGTACGGCTAGGGCAACGAGCGCGACCAGCGCGCAGAGCGCCGCAAAGCCTCTGCTCACGGGCGAACTTCGATGTCGGCGATCTGGAGCCCGCGATCCTCGAGCTCGACCTCGAAGCGGCCGGGGATCGAGGCGACGAAGGCGAGCCGCGCCGGCTTCCCGGGAGCGACGTCGGCGAACTTGTCGTACCCGTGCAGGTGCACGTGGTCCGCGACGTCCGAGCCGACGACGATCGCCACTTTTTTCCCCTGCTCACGGTCGCGCGCTGGATTCCTCCTCGCACTTTTCCACTGCGCACGACGATCCGCACGGTCGTCACCTCCGGCTTGGGAGCGGGAGGCGGCGGTGGGGGTGGCTGGGGAGGCGGCGGGGGCGGTGGCGTCGCGGGGGGAGGAGGAGGCGGGCCGGCGGACGTCGTCGTGCCGCCGTCGTCTCCACCGCAGGCAGAGAGACCGAGAAGGCCGATATGACGAACACGAGGGCGATGACGAGGCGGGCTTTCATCTCTCCTCTTACGTGATGTGCAATGGCGCGCAGCTTGCCTGCGAACGGTTGCCCGCGGCGTCGGTGGACGTTACGCAGAAGCGGAGCTTCCCACGCGCCGTGCTGCGCCAGGGCAGGAAGTAGAAGAGCGCTTCCGGGTCGACCTCGTGCGGGCGCCCGGTGATCGCTGCAAGCCGACGCTTGCCGCGGAAGATTGCGGCGGTCTCGCGGCTCCGGCCGCCGGCCTCGACGACCCGGTAGCGCAGCTGCACGATCGCGCCACGCTCGCCCTTGCTGGCCAGCGCCGTCACCCGCGGAGGCGTCGGGTCGGCCACACGGCCGAACGTCGCAGACGCCGACTTCGCGCCGTCCAGCCCGAGCGTGCAGACGCGCTTCTTCCTCTTGCACGCGCCGGTCCAGCGTACGAACACCCAGTTCTCGTCGGGGATCGCCTCGATTTTCATCGTGCTGCCCGCGGAAAACGAGCGCGAGCACGTGCGCCCGCAGTAGATGCCTCTGGGACGGCTCCTGACCAAGCCCTGCCCCACTTTCGTCACAGCCACCGAGAAGAGCGTGCCCGCCTCCACGAATGAGGCGACGGCGGCGGGTGCCCCTCTCGCCACCACCGTGCACGATGCTGCGACCCCCCGGCAAGCCCCCGACCATCCGGCGAGGATCCAGCCTTCCGCCGGAGTCGCCTGCAAGGTGATTCGTGCCCCGGTCGGCACGAGTGCTCCACAGGCGGTGCCGCAGGAGATTCCCGCCGGAGAGCTCACGATCGAGCCCTTTCCGGTCACGCTGACGGCCAGCGGCCGTTGCGTCGGCTGCACCCCGCCGATCGTCGCCGTCACGGAGCGGGCGCGCGTCACCGGCACGACGCACGAGCCGCTGCCCGTGCAGGCCCCGCCCCAGGTCACCGGGCCGGACGCCGTCAGCGTGACGGGCACGCCGGCGCCGAAGGAGGCGACGCAGGCCTCGCCGCAGACGATCCCCGGCACGTCACTCGTCACCGTGCCGCCGGCCGCCGCTACGGCGACGGCGTAGACGGTGTCCGGCGGCGCGAACGTCGCGGTCACGGCGCGCGGGTCACCCATCGTCACGCGGCACGAGCCGGTGCCCGTGCACGCACCCGTCCAGCCGGAGAACGACCAGCCTGGCGTGGGTGCTGCCGTGAGCGTCACCGTGCTGTCGGTTGCGAACTGCGCCGTGCAGGTGGCGCCGCAGTCGATCCCGCCCGGCTGGCTCAGAACCTTGCCGCTGCCGCTGACGGTGACCGCGAGCGGGAACTGCGACGGACGCACGCGGACGAACGTCGCGTTGACCTCGTATGTCTTCCCGCGCTCGATCGGGTCGATCGTGCACGTGTCGCCCCCGCAGAGGTTCCAACCGTCGAACGCCGAGCCCGGGCTCGCCGTTGCCTTGAGCGTCACCGGCTTGTAGTTCTTCGGATCGTCGGTGGAGATGAAGCTGTACGAGCACTGCGAGCCGCAGTCGATGCCGTCGGGGTTGCTCGTCACGCGGCCCTCGCCGTTGCCGTCCTTGCCCACGACGACCTTCCCGTGCAGCGCCATCTCCGGCACCGCCGAGGCCGACGTCGTGACCACCAGCAGGCCTAGAGCGGCCGCCGCGACGACGAGCACTCGAATCACAGTTGGAACTCCCCTCTCCCCACGACGACGGCACTGCCGGCCACTTCGACACGCTCGATTACGTCGGGCGTACCCCAGGCAGTCGCGAAAAGTGTAGACGGCCGGCCCACCTCCGCGCCCTGAGAGATCTCGATCTCCTCGCCGGAGCCGACGAGGCCGTGGCGCAGGAGATGAACGGCGAGGGGGCCTGCCGCTGAGCCTGTTGCCGGATCCTCCGCGACACCGCCTGCAGGCGCGAACATCCGCGTCTTCCAGCGGCTTCCCGAGCCGGCGCAGCAGTTCGTGCCCACCACGCCTGCCAGCTTCGCGAGGCGGTTGAAATCGGGCTCCACGGCGGCGACGTCGTGCTCGGAGGCCAGCACGACGAAAGCCATCTGCAGGCCGTTGTCGTACACCTCGACCGGCTGCTCCGAGCGCTCGACCCCGAGGCCGCCAGCATCTCATCCTCACTCGGATACGCCTGCCACGTGGGGACGACCTGCTCCATGCGACCAAACACGATACGCGCGCCTTCGCGCTCGACGTGCACCGGAATCACCCCAACGCCGGTCTGCAGCCGGACCGTCTCCACCTGCAGCGGCCCCGCGAGCACGAACGCCGAGCCGAGCACTGGATGACCGGCGAACGGAATCTCCACGGCAGGAGTGAAGATGCGGAGGCGGACGTGCGCGTCGCCGTCCGCCGGATACACGAAGACCGTCTCCGAGAGGTCATCTCGCGCGCGAGCGGCTGGAGCTGGTCTTCGGGGATGGCGCGGGCGTCCGTGAAGACCGCGAGCTGGTTTCCCGCCAGCGGGCGGTCGGTGAAGACATCGCAGACGACGTAGCGGAAGGTGCTCGCCACGGCGCGACTTACCCGTGTCTAGCCGGTCGCCTCGGCCTTCTTGCGCCCGACGGCGACGCCGCCGCAGAACGCGTAGCCGTCGAGCACCAGCAGCGGCGCGTCAGGATCGTCGGGATCCTTGCCGCCGACTTCCACGCCGCCGGCGATCGCGCGAACGTTCGACTGCACGCGCCAGCTCGGCGGCACGAGCAGCTGGATGCCTCCGAACATCGCCGCGACGTTCAGGCGTGCTTCGGAAGCGAGCTCGGCCTTGCGCAGATCGGCGTCCACCCCCCGTACCAGGCGACCATCGAGCCGCCGCGGAACGACTTCGCCTCGCTCTCGAGGCTCGTGCCGTCGAAGACGGCCATGAGCGCCACCTCGTCGCTCTCGGCGTCGCCGCGGGACGGAATCGCACGCTTCACGACCTGAGCTGCAGCCATCCACCCGGCGAAGAACCCGAGCCAGATCCAGAGGAGCCGTCTCACCGCACCCATCATGACACGCCGATCTGCCCCGCCAGCTCGAGCGAGATCGCGTGCTCGACGCCGCCCGTCGCCACGATCACGGGCTCCGGGAACGGCGCACGGCGAACCAGTTCGCGACGCGCCTGGCAGCAGGCCGAGCCCGCGCAGGTAGCCGAGCACCGCCTTGTCGTCGGGCACGCGGCGCACGGTGGAGCGCTCCCCAGGGCCGAGAGCATGTAGCGGCCGCAGCTCGTCGATGCCGACGTTGAGGTCGGCATCGGGGATGGGATCGCCGTGTGGGTCATGCGTTGGAAAGCCGAGCGTGGCGTCGATCCGTGCTTCGAGCTCCTCCGACAGCGCGTGCTCGAGGCGGTCGGCCTCGGCGTGAACCTCGTCGATCGGCATGCCGAGCGTCTCGGCGAGGTACTGCTCGAGCAGCCGGTGGTGCCTGATCACCTCCATCGCCGCCTTGCGCCCCGCCGTTGTCAACTTCGCTCCGCGGTACGGCTCGTGGACGACGAGCCTCAGCGTCGCGAGCTTCTTCAGCATCGACGTCACCGACGGCGGCGAGACGCCGAGCGACGCGGCGAGCGCCGAAGTCGTCGCCCGCCCGTGCTCCGACTCGAGCCGGTGGATCTCCTTGAGGTAGTCCTCGGCGGTCTGGGAAAGAGGTGCTGGAGACATGCGCTATCTAATATAGAGTTTAGACATGTCTAAACACCTCAGCCGGCGCAAGCTTCTTGCCGGAGCGGCGATTCCGGTCGCCGCCGTGCCGCTCGCGAAGCTCGCCGGAGCGGGCGAGAGCAACGCAGGCGCCTCGACGTCGGATCACATCGGCCATCAGCACGCGCGCATAGGCCACGCCTCGATGATCGGCTCGAGCGTTCCCGCCCCCGGCGGTCCGAACGACCTCGACGCGCTGCTGATCCCGCCCAGGGCGCTCCCCGCCAAGCCCGGCCGGGTGCGCGACTACCGGCTCGTGGCGCAGGACCGCGAGATCGAGGTGGCGCAGGGAGTGACGTACGCCGCCTGGACGTACAACGGCACCGTGCCCGGGCCGGTGCTGCGCGCGACCGAGGGCGACATCTTCCGCGTCGAGTTCACGAACCAGGGCTCGCACCCACACACGATCCACTTCCACGGCATCCACCCGGCGAACATGGACGGCGTCTTCGAGATCGTCCCGCCCGGGCGCTCGTTCACGTACGAGTTCGAGGCGCATCCCTACGGCATGCACCTCTACCACTGCCACGCCACGCCGCTCAAGAAGCACATCGAGAAGGGCCTCTACGGGGCGCTGATCATCGATCCGCCCGAGCCGCGCGCGCCCGCCCGCGAGCTGGTCATGGTGATGAACGGCTACGACACGGACGGCGACGGGGAGAACAACTTCTACACGGTCAACGGCCTCGCCTTCTACTACGCGAAGTACCCGATTCGCGTGAAGCGCGGCGAGCTCGTGCGCATCTACCTCGCCAACCTCACGGAGTTCGACCTCATCAACTCGCTCCACATCCACGCGAACTTCTTCCGCTACTACCCGACGGGCTCGACCGACCAGTTCGAGTACACGGACACGGTCATGCTCTGCCAGGGACAGCGCGGGATCCTCGAGCTCGAGTTCCCCAACCCGGGCCGCTTCATGTTCCACGCGCACCAGTCGGAGTTCGCGGAGCTCGGCTGGATGGGCTTCTTCCAGGTGGAGGACTGATGGAAGCCGGAGCAGCCGCCGGGCACAGGCGCGGCTGGCAGCTCTGGGCGCTGTTGCCGATCCTCCTGCTCGTCGGCGCCGTGTCGCTCTTCGCGGCGGCCGGAGGCTCGATCACCGACCTCGTCGGCTCGAACCCGCCGCCCGCGGACGAGCTCGACATCCGGCGGGTGTCGTTCGAGCCCGGGAAGATCGAGATCCGGGTGACGAACCCGCAGCGCGACGCGATCACGATCGGCACCGTCACCGTCGCCGACGCGATCGTCCCGTACACGGTCGACGGGCCGACCACGCTCGAGCGGCTGCGGTCGGCGACGATCGTCGTCCCATACGACTGGGTCGAGGACGAGCCTATCTCCGTAGGCGTGACGAGCTCGACCGGGATCCAGGTGACCGAGGAGATCGCCGCCGCCGTGGAGACGCCCGGCGTCGACTCGCAGAGCGTCTTCGGCTACGCGCTGATCGGGTTCCTCGTGGGCGTCGTCCCGTCGCGCTGGGCCTGATGTGGCTGCCCGCGCTGCGCGGAGCCGATCCGCGCTGGCTGGCCGCGTTCATGGCGCTCACGGCCGGGCTGCTGACGTTCCTCGCCTTCGAGGCGCTGTCCGAGGCGCTCGAGCTCCAGACCGTCCTTCCAGGGCAGCTGGGCGGCACGGGGCTCGTGCTTCTCGGTGTCGCGGGCAGCTACCTCGCGCTGACGTTCGTATCCGAGCGGTTGGGACGAGGGAAAGGCGGGGGCAAAGGCGTGCTCGGGGGCATCGCTCTCGCCACGCTCGTCGCGATCGGCATCGGCATCCACAACCTCGGCGAGGGGCTGGCCATCGGCTCGTCGTTCGCCCTCGGCGAGCTCGCACTCGGCAGCTTCCTCATCGTCGGCTTCATGATCCACAACATCACTGAGGGGCTCGGCATCGCAGCACCCATCGCCGAGGGAGCGCGCACGTCATTCGCCCGCCTCGTGGCGCTCGCGCTCATCGCAGGCGCTCCGGCAATCGTCGGCGCGTGGATCGGCGGGTTCCTGACGAACGACGTGCTCGCCGTGCTCTTCTTCGCGATCGCCGCCGGCGCGGCCCTCCAGGTCGTGATCGAGGTTGGTCGCTACGTCTCGCGGAAGGCGCCTGGCGGCCTCCGCTCCGGCTGGGTCGGCGGCGGCTTCGTAGCGGGAATCGCCGTCATGTACCTCACCGGTCTGCTCATCTAGGCTGGGGACATGAGGCTGTACCTTGTTCGCCACGCGAAGGCCGAGCAGGGCGAGCCCGACGAGCTGCGGCGGCTGACGCCCGACGGCCGGGCGGCCGCGCGGGAGCTCGGCACGCGCCTGGCCCAGGAGGGCGTGACCCCCGACGCGGTGCTCTCGAGCCCGTTGCTGCGCGCCCGCGAGACGGCCGACGAGATCGCCCGCGCGACCGGCGCCGAGACAGAGCCGGTCGAGCTGCTGGCGCCCGGCGCGACGGCAGAGGACGTGACCCAGGTCGTGACGGGCCGCGGCGACACCGTCGTGGTCGTCGGTCACCAGCCGGATTGCGGACGTATCGCAGCCGCGCTGACGGGCGGCGACGAGCCGCCGTTCCCGACGGCCGGTCTCGCCGTCATCGAGTTGCGCTAGACAGTTCGGCCTCCAGTTCGGCCAACCACTCCGCCTGGGCTTCCAGCCACGCGATGCCGAACTCGAGCGCGCGCAGCGGAAAGCGATATCCGAGCTCGACGTCCTCCTGCGCGTGTGGCTCGATCTGCCCCCGGAGGAACGCGACGACCTGCTCGCGCCACTCCCGCATGCGGCGGACATTCGCCAGCGCCGTGCCCGGATCGGTCAGATCGGAGAAGAAAGCCGCAGCAGCCCCTCGTCGCGGTACTGGAACAGCTCGCCTTCGCCTCGCAGCCAGTCGTCGACCGTCTGCTCCCCGGCCGTCGTGAGCCGGTAAACCTTTCGCCCACGCCCTCCCTCGCTCTCCACCTCCACGAGGGCTGCCTCCTCGAGACGCCGAAGCTCCGGGTAGATCTGGCCGAAGCTCGCCCCCCAGAAGAACTGCGTCGAAACCTCAACTGACTGCTTGATGTCGTAGCCACTCCGCGGCCGAAAGCGGAGAAAGGCGAGGATGATCTTCGCGGTCGGAGACAGAGTTGACATATCTGCCAGAGATATCGTATCGTATCTACCAGATAGATCAATGGCGGCGGTGACGGTCAACGGCTTGCGCAAGTCCTACAACGGCCTCGAGGCCGTGCGCGGTGTGAGCTTCGAGATGGAGCGAGCAGGCGGGGTGTTCGGCCTGCTCGGGCCGAACGGCGCCGGCAAGACGACCACCGTCAGGACATCCTCGAGGGCTACCGCCACCGCGACGCGGGGCAGGGCACCGTGCTCGGCGTCGACCCCGCGCATGCGGGCGAGAGCTGGCGCGAGCGCATCGGCATCGTGCTCCAGTCCTCCGCCATGTACG
>CAWGEE010000004.1:0-47954 GCA_963821415.1 uncultured Actinomycetes bacterium
TGCGACGGGGGCTACACGACGAATCTCCCGATCGAGGACGTGACCGACGGCAAGGCCTGGATCGCTTTCGGCTACGACGAAGAGCCGCTCGACCCCGAGCACGGCGGCCCTGCGCGTCTGCTCGTCCCACACCTCTACTTCTGGAAGAGCGCCAAATGGGTACGCGGACTGGAGCTTCGCGAGGACGACGAGCCCGGCTTCTGGGAGACATACGGCTACCACATCTACGGCGACCCATGGCTGGAACAGCGCTTCGCCGGCGACTGACGTGGCAGCTCGCCGCCGTCGAGGACCTCATCGACGAGACGCCTCGCGTCCGCACGATCGTGCTCGACGTGCCTGACTGGCCGGGGCACCGAGCCGGTCAACATCTCGACGTGCGGCTGACCGCCGAGGACGGCTACCGCGCAGAGCGTGAGTACTCGATCGCGTCAGCTCCGGGCGAGCCGGTCGCGATCACGGTCGAACGTCTGGACGACGGCGAGGTCTCCCCGTACCTCACCGAGGAGTTGAGAGCCGGCGACGCCTTCGAGGTGCGCGGCCCGCTCGGTGGCTATTTCGTGTGGGGCGCGGAGGACGGAGGCCCGCTGCTGCTGGTCGGGGGCGGCTCCGGCATCGTTCCTCTGCGCTCGATGCTGCGTCATCGCGATCGCAGCGGGAGCGACGTTCCCGTCCGGCTGCTGTATTCATCCCGCTCGCTCGAGGACGTCATCTATCGGGAGGAGCTCGACGAACCTAAGGCTGGCGTAGACGTAGCGCACACGCTCACGCGGGCCCAGCCAGAGGGCTGGACGGGCCACTCGCGTCGTGTCGACACCGAGCTCCTGCGCGAGGTCGCGTGGCCGGCCGCGGACAGCCCGCTCGCCTTCATCTGCGGTCCGACGAGCTTCGTCGAGGTCGTCGCCGACGGGCTCGTCGAGCTCGGCTATGAGCCGGCGCGCGTGAAGACCGAACGCTTCGGTGCGACTGGAGGGAAGTGATGGAAGCACTCGACGGCAACGCGATCGCCGGCCTGCTGCTCAGCGTATTCGGCACCGAGATGACCACCGCCATCGGCGTCTGCTCGTCCTGTGGCGCCGCCCTTCAGCTGGCCGAGCACACGGTCTACAACCGCGCACCGGGCACCGTCGTCCGCTGTCGCCGCTGTACGAGCATGCTGATGGTGCTGGTCGAGGTTCGAGGCATCAACTGCGTCGACGTGAGCGGCCTCGCTTCGCTCGAGCCCGTCGGCGCCCGTGCCGACTAGCTGAGAGCTGGAGTAAAACCCGCCGAGCCTGAAGACGCCTAGATCGAGTTCCTCGGGAGCGGCTCCTATGTCGCGGAGCGGGCGGCGGCGGCGAGGTCTCCGGCGGGCGTCGCCTGGGAGCGAATGACGCCAGCGGCCGCGTAGGCGTCGTCCTCGTCCAGCGTCTCGTGCTCGAGCAAGGCGGCAGCGAGCGCGTCGAGGCGCGTCCGATTCTCGGTCAGGAGCGCCGCGACCTCGTCCTCCGCCTCGCCGACGATGCGGCGCACCTCGCCGTCGAGGAGCTTCTGGGTGTCGGGTGACACCTCGGTGACGCCGGGCAGGAAGGGCCTGGGGCCATCGCGGGGGATGGCGGCGATCGGCCCGAGCGCGTCGCTCATCCCCCAACGACCGACCATCTGCCGGGCGAGCGCGGTCAGCTGCTCGATGTCGGACTCGGCGCCCGTGCTCACCTCGCCGAAGACGAGCTCCTCGGCCACGCGGCCACCGAGAGCGACTTTGATCTTCGCGAGTATCTCCGGCTTCAGATAGTTGAAGCGGTCGGCGTCCGGGGCGGAGAACGTCACTCCCAGCGCCATCCCGCGCGGGATGATCGAAACCTTACGGACGGGATCCGCGCCCGGCGTGAGCATCCCCACGATCGCATGCCCGCCTTCGTGGTACGCCGTCCGCCGCCGGTCCTCGTCGCTCATCAGCACCCGGCGCTCGGCGCCGAGGATGATCCGCTCGAGGGCATCGGTGAAGTCCGACTCCTCGACCTTGTCATGGGTGCGGCGTGCAGCGGTGAGCGCTGCCTCGTTGACGAGGTTGGCGAGGTCGGCGCCGACCATGCCCGGAGTCGTCGCGGCGATGCGCGCCAGGTCGACGTCTGGAGCGAGTGGAACGTTGCGCGTATGCACCCGGAGGATCGCCTCGCGCCCGGTCCGGTCGGGCGGCTGGACCGCGACCCGGCGGTCGAACCGCCCTGGTCGAAGGAGTGCCGCGTCGAGGACGTCAGGCCGGTTCGTTGCCCCGATGACGATGACGTTCGTCGCCGAGTCGAAACCGTCCATCTCCGTCAGGATCTGGTTGAGCGTCTGCTCGCGCTCGTCGTTCCCTCCGCTGAAACCGGCAATGCCGCTCGTCCGCGAGCGGCCGATCGCGTCGAGCTCGTCGACGAACACGATGGCCGGGGCGTTTTCCTTCGCCTCTTTGAAGAGGTCACGCACGCGCGCCGCGCCGACGCCGACGATCGCCTCGACGAACTCCGAGGCCGCCATGGAGAAGAACGGCACGCCGGCCTCGCCTGCGACAGCCCGCGCGAGCAGCGTCTTTCCCGTTCCGGGCTGGCCGGAAAGGAGGACGCCGTGCGGAATCCGTCCGCCCACCCGGCGGTACTTCTCCGGCTTCTTGAGGAAGTCGACGACCTCGCTCAGCTCGTCCTTCGCCTCGTCGATGCCGGCGACGTCGGCGAACGTGACCTTGTCCCCGGACGGCTCGTAGCGGCGGGCGCGTGACCGTCCAAACGAGCCGAGGGCGTTTTGCACGTTGCCGGCGCGGCGGAAGAGCCAGAAGAGCAGGAGGACGAAGAGGATCGTCGGCCCAAAGCCGAACAGCAGCGTCTGCCACCACGGCGACCCTCTGTCCAGGGGCTTGGCGTTGACCGTGACGTTGTTCTCCTGCAGCTGCTCGGATAGCTCGTCGGTATTCGCGAACGCGGGAATCTCCGTCCGGAATCGTGTCGTCGGCTGCTCGTCCTCGAAGGCCACTTCCTTCTTGAACGTGCCCTGGATGTCCGTCCCTTTGGACGTGATCTCCTCACGTTGCCCGTGTTCACCTGTGCCAGGAAGAACGGGCTGTACGGGACACGGACTCGCGATTCGGGCTCCATGGCCCGGGTGGTGAGGAACAGGTTCAGTGCGAGCAGTACGAGGAAGAAGGCGATCCAGCGGGGTGAAAGGCCGAACCTCGGACGCTGAGGCTCCTTCGGCGACGATCCTCGTGGCGCCGGTGGCGGCGACTCCGCCGAGCGGTCGTCGGCCTGCTCGCTCATCGCTCTAGGCTACTCCTCGCAGATAGCCGTTCCGGCTCGCCTCCACTCTACGCGCCTCGAGCGACCTCGCGAGCCGCCTCGAGATCCTCCGCGCGGACGACGACCTCGTAGGGGCCCGCCACAGTCAAGCCGTCAGACGCGCCGGCGCCCACGTTCGTCTGGCGCGTGAGCACGCGATTCCTACGTGCCTAGCCCGGGACCGATTCGGTTCGGCGCGGGAGAACCCAATCCGGGCGTGGAAAGTGGCAGGTGTACCCGTTCGGATACCGCTCGAGATAGTCCTGATGCTCGGGCTCAGCTTCCCAGAACGGCCCGGCCGGCGTCACCTCGGTGACGACCTTCCCGGGCCAGAGACCCGACGCTTCGACGTCGGCGATCGTGTCCTCGGCCACTTGGCGCTGTTCCTCGTCGAGATAGAAGATCGCCGAGCGATAGCTGGCCCCGACGTCGTTGCCCTGACGGTTCAGCGTAGTCGGATCGTGGATCTGGAAGAAGAGCTCCAGCAGGTCTCGATACGAGATCTGCACGGGGTCGAAGGCGATCTCGATCGCCTCGGCGTGCGTGCCGTGGTTGCGGTACGTCGCGTTCGCGACGTCGCCGCCGGTATAGCCCACCCTCGTCGACAGAACGCCCGGTCGTTTCCGGATGAGATCCTGCATGCCCCAGAAGCAGCCGCCGGCAAGGATCGCCTTCTCGACTCCGTCCACGTGCCGCCACCTCCTCGTTCAACGAGCCGTCGGAGCTCACTGTATCTCTCAGCGTCGACTCACCGACTGTCGCGCCAGATGCGCGACTTCTCAGGCCGGGCCATCGCGCACCTGGCTGAAGTTCACGGCGAGCGCATCGTGGAAGCGCTGGAACGCCGCGTCCCGGTCGGTGTCGGCGGTACGGGAGCGCCCCGGTATAGCGGAGCGCCGCTGCTCGGCCTCAGAATGAAGCTCGTTCTCCCACCACGCGGTCAGGGTGTCGATCTCGGCCCGGGAGATGCCGGCCTCGCGCGCCGCCTCGTAGTGCAGGTTGAGGCAGTAGGCGCAGTTGTTGAGTTGCGAAACTCGCAGGCGCAGGGGCTGGGCGAGGTGGCGGTCGATCCGCGGTCCGCCTTGTACCCGAACGCATCCGCGCGCCAATCCGGGCCCCGAGAACGGCTAAGGCAAGCGCAAATCGTTAGCCGTGGGTTGCGACCCGGTTGCCTGAGCCGTTCGATGGTTAAGGAGGGGTCGACGGTTCGAGTCCGTAAGAGGGCTTTGCAAAGGCGCAGCACGTCGGCGCCTTCTGTTCGCCGACCGTGAGTAGATCTTTCGACCCTCGAACGCGGCGACACGAAGGGGGCCGCTTGGGCTCTCGTCAAGAACTGGCGCCGCGGCCTTACCCGCTTTCGGCCTAGGCGCTCCGGATGTAGGTGCGCTTCAATCTGATGTCGTGCCCGGCGAACGGGCCGGTGCCTGCCGCGTGGAACTCGGCAGTCGGCTCGCCCGGCGGGATGAAGCGGCTCGCCTCGCGGTAGTCCTGGTTGACGGCGGCGAGCGCGTCGAGCAGCGCGGCGCGGAGCGGCTCGACTTCGTTCGGCGCCTGCCGTCCGTCGGCGAGCTCGAATGCGAGGCGGAGCGTCTTGTTGGCCTCGGCGTCCTCGCCGACGATGAGCACGAACGACGTCACGAGCTCCTGCAGCTCCGGGACGGAGAACAGCGCCTCCTGGACGTCCGCGGGGGTGACCTTCGCACCGTAGTACGCAACGGTCGCGTCCGAGCGCCCGTAGTGGAAGAGCAGCGGCAGGTCGAGAGCGCTTTGCGAGGTCGTCGGGCGCGATGCCGAAGCCGGCGAGCACGCGTGTCAGCTCCGGGAAGCGGACGACGTGGCCTGAGTCGTGGAGGTTGTACCGGAGCTTCGGCGAGAGGCTTTCGAGGCGGCAGATCGAGAAGAGCAGCTCGTCGCTCGCGGTCGTCTCGATGTAGTAGTCGAGCGGGTTGTACTGGAACACCATGGGCAGCGCGTGTCCCGGCAGCCCGAGTGCCTCGCCGATCTCGGGGCGGTCGCGGAGCAGGCGGCGGACGCCGATCGTGAAGTCGTTCTCGGCAGCGATGTTGATCTCGAGGTCGGCGGCACCGAACGACGAGTACACGGCCTTGAACGACCGGAGCAGGTAGCCGCGCAGCGACTCGCTCAGCCCCTCACCGCCAACCGCTGCGACGACGTCGTACCCGGAGAGATCGATCTCGCCGGAGTCGACGAGCTGTTTCAGGAAGGGCGGGTAGCCGCAGATGAGGTACATGTAGCGCGGGCCGAAGTGGCGGAGCGTGTTGACGATCTTCTTGATGTCGGGTCCCGTCGACTTGAGCACCGAGACGTCGACTATGGACATCGAGACGGTCATCCCCGTCGCCCACGGGCCGAGCGCGAAGGCGTTGATGACGAAGAGCTGCTGGTCGCCAAAGCGCTGGTGGAGCGCCAGTTGGAGGAGCTTGCGTCCGTCCTCGCGCTCCGCCGCGCCGCGCACCCAGTCGTTGGGCTCGCCGCTCGTGCCGGACGACTCGTCGATGACGACGCCGCGTGTCGGAAGCTTCCCTTCGCGGCAGCGCTCCTCGACGGAGAAGCGCTTGACGTACGACTCCTTGTCCGTGATCGGGATCGCCGACAGGTCGGGGTCGAAGCCGTCGAGCTGCACCTCGGGGCAGCCGTGCTCCTGCCAGACCGTCCGGTAGGCCGGCACGTGGAGGCGTGCGTCTTCGAAGAGGAGCCACGCCCGCCACTTGCCGATCCGCCAGAGCACCGCCTCGACCCCGGGCCGCAGCAGCTTGTCGGCGTACGGACTCGCGACGAGGGCTCGGCGGACGCCGCGGGCCGAGTAGAGGAAGCCGAAGACGGCCGCCTTCTTGACCGCACGCGCCGTCACATCAGGACCTCCGCTATCGGGCGTCGGAGGCTGCGCGGCGGTGTGCGGCAGTACCCGATGCGCAGGAGCAGCCAGACCTCAGCACTGCGCTCGTCGACCTGCAGCCTCTCGGCCATCAGCGCGTGCGCAGTCGGATTGGTGATCACCGAGCCTAACGGCTGCAGGTAGAGGCCGCGCCGCGTCAGCTCGAGCCAGAAGCGCATGAGCATGCTGCCGGCCGCGAACCAGTCCTGAGGCAATTCCCACGGCCCCCGGAGCCAACCGACCGTCGCGGTGCCGCGTGTCGTCCACAAGTAGAGCCGGCGAACGAGGCTTCGCACCGGCCGGCTCGCGAACAGGCGATGGTGGAAGAAGAAGAGGCCGACGAGCGGGCCGGGAAACCCGAGTGACGCGGGAGAGAAGCCATCGCCCGTCCGTCGGGCCTCGGCCTGCGATGTCCGGATCCACCGTCCTATCTCGGCGCGGGTGCGGTCGTCATCGAGGTCGTAGAAAAGCGTGTCCGCGTTTAGGCCGACGACCCAGTCCACCAGCTCGCGGTCGCTCGTGAACCGCGCCTCGTGCCCGGCCTCCCGTGCGACTGCCTGGAGCGAGGCGAGGGCCGCCTCGTCGGCGGGTCGGCGATCGTAGGCGCCGCGCGCCGTCTGCCGCCGCGCCAAGAGTTCGACCGGATAGCGGGGCGGCTCGCTCCGTTCGGCCAGACGAAGGCGCGCGAAGAGCGGCCGCTCCTCGGCCTCCGCCCCGAGCTTCGGGTAAAGCGGCTCTGCCTCGACGGCGAGACCCTCCGCCGCCGCAGCGACGTCGAGCGCCTCGACGAAGATCCCGAGCGCACTCGTCGTGAAGGCGCCGCTCGCATCGGTGTACGGGAGCGTACGCCCGGCCGGCACGTACAGCTCAGCCTCCGTGTCGGAGCGCGGGTGCACGAGCCAGGGCTGCGTGTTGTGCGGTGACGGCGCCCACGACGCCGCGTCCAAGAGCCTCGGCCAGACGCCTGCCATCTGCACGCCTCCCACTGGAGTTGGTCGCGCCCGTGGCAGCACCGGTCCTCACCCTAGCCGCGCTAGTCGCCCCTGCCGATGATCGACAGCAGCAACAGGAACACGAGCTGAGCTCGTCGTCGAGCCTTGGCAGCAGCCGTGCCCTGATCGAGTAGCACGACTTCGGCGAAGTAGTCGCCGAGGCGCGCACGAGCCTCGTCGTCGGATCCGGGCGTCCCTGAAGGCGCCGATCAGCCCCGTGCCTGGGCCGGCTTTCGGCCAACTTCGAGCGCTTGCGCGAGATCGGTGATCGAGAGAAGCCCGGCAAGGTGCCCGTTGTCGACCACGAGCCCACGGTTCGCGTTCGGCGCGGAAAGCTCCGCCAAGGCGTCCACGGCCGTCTCGTCCTCGGTGAGCAGCGGGACCTCCTCGAGCGAGATCATCGTCTCCCGCACGCGTCGCGTCTCCCACTCCGAGCGGGGTACCGCCGCAACCGAGGCGAAGGGGAGCAGTCCGACCGGACTACCCCCATCGAGGACGGGGTAGGTAGTGAACCGGTGCGACGAGGCGACGTCGTCCATGACGCGCCCGATCGTCCAGTCGGCGTCGACGGTAACGGGGTCGCGCACCATCAAATCGCGAACGCGCAATCCGCCTAGCGCCTGCTCGGTCGCAACGTAGCGAGCCTCCGCCTTCGCGCCTTGAAGCAGGTACCAGCCGATGAACGCGAGCCAGGCGCCGCTGAACGAGCCCTGGAAGACGAACATCACGAGACCGAGCGCGATGAAGAGATAGCCGAAGCCCTGTCCGATCTCCGACGCAACGCGGGTCGCCCAGGCGTAATCGCCCTTGGCTCGCCAGAGCGCGGCATGCAGGACGCGACCGCCGTCGAGCGGCGACGCGGGCAAGAGGTTGAAGGCGGCCAGGATGAGGTTGATGTACCCGAGCCAGGCCGCGGCCCCGTCGACGGCGCTCGGCAGACCGGCAAGCGCGATTGCCACGAACAGGACACCCAAGCCGATCGAGACGAGCGGCCCGGAGAGGGCAACGCGGAACTCGGCGCCGGCGCTCGCGAACCGATCTTTGAACTCCGCCACGCCGCCGAAGAGCCAGAGGGTGACCGAGTCGACCTCGATCCCCTCGCGGCGGGCCACCCACGAGTGGCCGAGCTCGTGGAGCAGGATCGACGCCAGGAACAGCAGGGCCGCGACAATTGCCGCTCCGAGATACGCGCCGTCGGACAGGCCAGGGTTCTGCGACGGGAGGACGCCGTCCGCCAGCGACCAGACGATCAGGGCAAAGACGGCGATCAGGCTCCAGTGGAGCCGAACCTCGATGCCGCCGACGCGTCCGATCGTGAAGTTCCCGTCCATCGTCCGTTCTTTGCGTTTCGCTTCCGCGCCGACGCGTGGACTTGCCGAGGCGACTCTGACAGAGGAGGAGCCATCTCGTCAAGCGCCTCCCAGACCGGCTCGCCGGCATTGTCTTTGTTGTGCTGATGGTGGTCGGCAGCATCCTCGTGGGCGATGTTCCGGTAAGAGGGAGTCGACGGTTCGAGTCCGTCGGATGGCTCTAAGGCGAAGGAAATACCTGCAAATCGGCTAGGTCTGTTGTCTGAGCGAGCATCGCAGAGCAACTCCGTGAGTGGCTCTGACTGCGGTTCGCAGATCCCGCCATGACCAAGGTGTCTGCAAACGGGCGTACGGGACACGCACGCGATTCGGGCCCCATCGTCCGGCTGGTGATGAACACGTTGAGAGCGACCAGCGCCTGGGACGCCGAGGCGGCATCGGCGACGATCCTCGTTGCGCCGGTGGCGGCGTCTCCGCCGGGCGGTCGTCGGCCCGCTGGGCCATAGCTCTAGGCTACTCCCTGCGCATAGCCGTTCCGGCTCGCCCCCACTCTATGCGCCTCGAGCGACCTCGCGAGCCGCCTCGAGGTCCTCCGCGCGGACGACGACCTCGTAGGGGCCCGCAACAGTCAAGCCGTCAGACGCGCCGGCGCCCACGTTCGTCTGGCGCGTCAGGCACGCGATTCCTGCGCTGCGAAGCAGTCCGCAGATGACCTCGGCTTCCTGCTCCGTCGCTACGACGTCGAGCACCACGAGCGCGTCGCCGGCCACGGCTAGCCGAACGTGAATGCGTAGGCCTCGACGCCGGGGGCATCGAAGGCGATCTCGAATGTGCGGTCGTCGATCGATCCCGGCTGGCGGATCAGCTGATAGAGCCGGGGTTCGACAAGGGTTCCGCGGCCCTGTTCGTCGACGTCCAGGCCGTGGGCTGCGCCGGGCGCTTCGCCGTCGACCAGCACGCGGAACGGGACGGCCGTGCCCGCTCGCGAGCGCAGGACGAGATGGACGTCGCGGGCATGGAAGCGGAAGGCGATCGCCCGCCGGCGTCGTTCAGCACGCTCGCCCGCGCCTCGATCGTCCAGTTTCCGGCCAGGGCCCAGTTGTTGAGCTGCAACGACTCGGGCGCGACGTAGCCGCGAGGTCGTCGTACGCGACACCGTCGGGAGAGTCGAGGTTCTGGCCCTGCTGGTAACCGAGGTAGGTCTCGGGCGAGGCCAGGTTCGTCCAGTCGGCTTGCGCCTCGAAGCCCTCCGCGGTGACGGAGACGAGCTCTTCGTCGATGCCGTCGCTTCCGGCCTCGCGCAGCAGGTGCTGGATCATCCGCTCGCACTCGTCGTACTCGCCCTCGCCGAAGTGGTGGTGCCGGATCCGGCCTTCTGCATCTGCGAGGTAGACGGCCGGCCAGTAGCGGTTCCCGAAGGCGCTCCAGACCCCGTAGTCGCTGTCGAGAGCGATCGGGTACTCGACCCGCATGTCCTGCGCGGCCTCGCGGACGTTGTCGACCTCGCGTTCGAACGGGAACTCCGGCGTATGGACGCCGATGACGACGCAGCCCCGACCGCGGTACTTCTCGGCCCAGGCGCGGACGAAGGCCAGCGTGCGGAGCCAGTTGATGCACGTGTACGTCCAGAAGTCGACGAGAACGACCTTCCCGCGCAGGCTCCGCCGGGGTGAGCGGCGCCGAGTTGAGCCAGCCGGTCGCCCCGTCGAAGCCCGGGAGGTGACCCTCGACGGGCAACGCGGCCGTGCGCGGATGGCGGCGCGACGCCGAAAAGGTCCTTCGCGATGGCCGCCTGCAGACGCGCCGACTTCGGAGGACGGCGTCCGCGTACGCGCTCGCGGCGGACTTCCGGTGCGTCACGTAGCCGAACTGAGAGAGCCGTCGCATCATTCGTCGACGGTGCTCGTAGGCGCTTCCGACCACATCTTGCCCTCCCGCCATGCCGCGCGCCACGGCAAGCGGCGGAGTTCCGCAGCAAGAGCCTGAACGGCGGACTCTCCGTAGCGACGTGCCCACAAGTTGAGCCACTCCTCGTCGTCCAGGAAGAACTTCCAATCGCCGGTGACTCCATGCCTCACGAACAGGAACGGCACGGGCGACTGGAATGGTCGGAAGCTCGAGTTGTATAGCGCAGTCCCCTCATGGCCTTCGTAGTACGGCCCGAACAGGATTCCGTCTTCCACATACGACGGAACTGCAAGCTGTTTTAGGACGTCGTCAAAGACGCCCTGGGCACGATCAGCCGGCAAGTCGCTGAAAGCAACGACGATGACGTTGTAGATGACGTCGTCGCCGTCAGTCGGTCGAGTGTCCAGCAACAGTCTCTTGTAGCCATTCATGAGCTCGACAACTTCCGGCACGTCCCGGTCGGCGATCTGCTCCGGAGCGAGCCAGAGTGTCTTACGTTCCAATGACCCGGGCACGAAGGGACAGACGGTCCCAGCGCGGCCGAGATCCTTGTGAGGCTTGACCACGAAGGCCTTGATCCAGTCGGCGACGGCTTGAAGCGCTTCTAGATCGCTCTCCGCGAGCTCACTCGTCCTTCCGACGTCCTCGAGATCCTCGAGGAGGAAGAGATTAGTGGTCTGTGTTGGCATGGAACCTCCTCCTGAAGCAGAGCAATACATCGGTGCATTAGCGCAGTGAGCTGAACGCGGCCCGCAGCTCCTCAGTGAACAGCTGCGGCTGCTCCCAGGCGGCGAAGTGGCCGCCCTTGTCGACCTCGTTGAAGTAGATGAGGTTCGGATAGGCGCGCTCGGTCCAACTGCCTGGGCGCCTGGTACTGCTCGCTCGGGGAAGGGTGAACCGTTACGGCTACGGGGATCGCAGAGGCGCCTTGGCGTTGAAGGGCAGAGCCGCCTCCTTGTACTCCCAGTACAGACGCGACCGCAGAAACGCCTGTGTTCGTGAGCCAGTAGAGCGTGATGTTGTCGAGGATCTCGTCGCGCGTCAGCTCGCCCGTGTCGGTGGCGGTCCGGTCGAGCGCGGCGACGACCGCAGCTGGCCGGCTGGCCGTCCGCATCGTTGTGGTCGAGCAGCCAGGCGGCGAGCCCGACCGGTGAATCCGCGATCCCGTACGAGGGTCTGCGGGCGCGCCGCCATGTATCGGGCGTACTCGAAGCTTGCTCATACGTCCTGAGCAGCTGCTCGTAGGCCTCGTCGCTGCGCTTCCGTTGAGAGGCCCAACGGCGGCGGCTCGCCGGCCAAAGAGGCCTTATCGATGTCCGCCGGAACGGTTGCCGGCATGTTGGTGTGGATCGCAAGCAATCCCTCTGGTGCCTGCAAGCCCATCTGGTCGACGACGAAGGCGCCCCAGTCGCCGCCTTGGGCGACGTAACGGGTGTAGCCGAGTCGCTTCATCAGTTCTGCCCAGGCTCGGCCCATGCGGCTCGGGGCCCCACCCGGTGCTCGGTCGGCTTGCCTGAGAACCCGTAGCCCGGCATCGACGGAATCACCACATGGAAGGCGTCCGATTCGTTCGCATCATGCGCGGTGGGATCCGTCAGTCGGATCGATGATCTTCAGCTGCTCGATGATCGAGCCGGGCCATCCGTGATTGACGATGAGCGGCAACGCGTCTTCATGGTTCGAACGGACGTGAATGAAGTGAATGTCGAGCCCGTCGATCTCGGTGATGAACTGCGGCAGTGCGTTCAGCTTCGCCTCGCACGTTCGCCAGTCGTATTCGGTCGCCCAGTAGCGCGCGAGCTTCCGAATCGTCTCGAGCTGGACGCCTTGCGATTGGTCCGGGACGGTCTCCTGCTCGGGCCACTGCGTGGCCGCGATGCGTCGACGGAGGTCCTCCACGGCCTCGTCCGGAACGTCGACATAGAAGGGACGGATTTCGGCGGCGGTCTCGAGGGCGCTGCTCATGGCGACCTCCCTTCAGCGGAGCGACGTGAACGCCGCTCGCACCTCCTGCGAGAAGAGCTGAGGCTCTTCCCAGGCGGCGAAGTGGCCGCCCCTGTCGACCTCGTTGAAGTAGGCGAGGCCGGGGTAGACCGCCTCGACCCAGCTCCGCGGAGACGCCCAGATCTCGCCGGGGAACGTGGTGAAGCCGACCGGCACGGTGACCGCCGGAGGAGGCTGGCCGCTCGCAAGCGCTGCGGCCAGCGCTCGTGCGTCCTCCCAGTAGGACCGGGCCGCCGACACTCCGGTGCCGGTCAGCCAGTACAGCGTGATGTTGTCGACGATGTTCTCCCGGGTAAGGTTGCCCACGGGCTCGCCGTCGACGAACGCGCGGGACATCTTGTAGTAGCTGTCCGTGTCGTGGTCGAGCATCCAGGCCGCCAGCGCGACGGGTGAATCCAGCAGGGCGTAGCCGATCGTCTGCGGCCGCGTTGCCATCTCGAGGAAGTAGGCGAAGCCGTCTTGCCTGAACGTCGCGACCGCCTCGGCCGCTGCGCGTTCCTGTTCGGATTCCTTGGGCAGTTGATCGCCGATCGCGAGCACCGCCGTGAGCAGGTTCAGGTGGTAGCCGACCAAACCCTCGACCGCCTGGCGGCCCATCAGGTCCGTGACGAGGGCACCTACGTCGCCGCCCTGGGCGACGTAGCGGGTGTAGCCGAGGCGGTGCATCAGCTCCGCCCACGCGCGTGCGGTGCGGGCGGCGTCCCAGCCGAGCTCGGTCGGCTCACCGGAGAACCCGTACCCGGGCAGGGAGGGCAGCACCAGGTGGAATGCGTCCTCGGCCGTGCCGCCATGAGCGGTCGGGTCGGTGAGCGGGCCGACGGTCTCGAGCAGCTCGATGACCGAGCCGGGCCAGCCGTGCGTCATGATCAGCGGCAACGCGTTCTCGTGCTGCGAGCGGACGTGGATGAAGTGGATCTCGACCCCGTCGATCTCGGTGGTGAACTGCGGGAGCGCGTTCAGCCGCGCCTCGATCCGCCCGAAGTCGTACTCGGTCGTCCAGTAGCGGGCGAGCTCCTGAATCGTCGCGAGCTGCACCCCCTGCGACCGATCCTCGACGAGCTCCTTCGTGGGCAAGCGCGTCGCCTCGATCCGGCGGCGCAGGTCGGCGAGCTGCTCTTCGGGAATCTCGACCTGGAAAGTACGTATGTCGATTGCGGTCTCGGCGGCAGTACTCATGACGACCTCCGTTCTGGAAGGGCGGGGGGCGACGACCTCCTCTCTGGTCGGGGAACCCCACCACACTACTCTTGCCCGCGGGGCATAGCAACGAATGACACCAGAACGACACCAGGCCGCTCTGCACTCGTCACCACATCGCTCGCCAGCGGCCCCGGCTGGCAGCTGCGAAGGGGCGCGCCTGCACCGGGAAATGCCTGAGCGCGGGTGAAAATAGTGGCCACTGTGCACACCCTGGGTCCCGGGACCACCACGTCGTCGTCGTCGGGGGAGGATTCGGCGGCCTGCAGGCGGTGTTGAAGCTGCGGCGTGCGCCGGTCGAGGTCACGCTCGTCGACCGCCGCAACTTCCATCTCTTCCAGCCGCTCACCTACCAGGTCGCGACCGGGGCGCTCTCGCCCGGCGAGATCGCCTATCCGCTCCGCGCGATCTTCAAGCGCAACCGCAACGTCCGCGTGCTGCTGGCTGAGGTCGCCGACTTCGACCTCGACGCGCGTGAGCTGCACCTGCGCCCTGTCGGCGCGGTGCCGGCGCCGGAACGGCTCGGGTACGACACCCTGATCGTCGCCGGAGGCTCGCACTATTCGTACTTCGGCCACGAGGAATGGCAGCTGCACGCTGCCGAGGTGAAGTCGCTCGAGAGCGCAATCGCCGTTCGCAGCCGGCTCCTCGCCGCCTTCGAGGCCGCCGAGGTCGAGCCGAACCCTGCGGCGCGCGACGCGTGGCTCACGTTCATCGTCGTCGGGGCCGGCCCCACCGGCGTCGAGATGGCCGGCCAGATCGCCGAGCTGGCGCGGGACACGCTGCGGCGTGACTTCCGGACCATCGATCCGCGCCGCGCCCGCATCCTGCTCGTCGAGGCCGCCGATCGCGTCCTGACGAGCTTCCCACCCACGCTGTCGGCGAAGGCCGAGCGGTCGCTGCAGCGCCTCGGCGTGACCGTCCTCACAGGCCGCACCGTGATCGGGATCGACGCTGCCGAAGTGACGCTCGAGGGCCGAGACGGCGGCGCGGAGCGCATCCCCAGCCGCGCCATAGTCTGGGCTGCCGGCGTCACCGCGTCCGGCCTCGCCGGCAGGCTCGCCGAACTGACCGGAGCAGAGCGTGACCGCGCCGGCCGCGTAACCGTCGAAGCCGACCTCACCCTTCCCGGGCACCCGGAGGTGTTCGCGATCGGCGACATGGTCCGCGCCCGTGACCCAGGCGGAGAGCCCGTCGTGCTGCCTGGTGTCGCACCCGCCGCGATGCAGCAGGGGCGGTACGCGGCCAGCGTCGTCCGCGCGCGGCTACGAGGGCGCCCGCACGGGGCGTTCCGCTACCGCGACAAAGGCAACCTGGCCACGATCGGGCGAGCGGCAGCGGTCGCCGACATCAAAGGCGTCCGGCTCAGCGGCTTTCCCGCCTGGGCGACCTGGCTGCTCGTCCACCTCTGGTACCTGATCGGCTTCCAGAACCGGCTGCTCGTCCTCATCCGCTGGTCGTTCAGCTTCGCAACCCACGGTCGCGGCGCCCGACTCATCACACACGCTCCGACAACGAGCGAGCAGCGCGACGGCTGAGCAGCCGCGGTCTCACGCCTTTGCTGCAAAGGTTGATCCATCAGGGCTCAAGCGACAGCCGCCAGACGTCGCGCACGTGCACGCGGGTGCCGAGCTCGGGCTCCACAACCCTCGCAGAAGGGACCCGTTCGCGTCACCCGTCTCAGGGGTGGGGCGCCCTCGTTGAGATCGTTCTTTTTGGCTCTACGGAGCGGCGCAGGAGTCGAACCTACCCAGCCTGGGGTTACCAGACCTCACCGGTTTTGAAGACCGGCTGGGCCACCGGGCCCATGCCGCTCCGTCGGGGAGCCTAGCCCTGCCGCTGCGCTACCTGTCTGACTTGCCCATGGCCGGCAGGTGCTTCATGAGCATCCCGCCGGTCAGGAGCGCAAACGCCCAGGCCCAGCATTCGGTCGTGGCCGTATCCGAATAGCCGCCGATGATGAAGAGGATGATCGCCCCGACCCACATGAGTGGCCGCAGCCACGCCATCGTGCTCGCATCCACCGCTGCCTCCTTGTCGCCTGCGCCCTGTGTACAGGGGGAGGCGGACGTCAATCGGGGAGCATCGGCATCACCAACCCTGTGTCACGACCGAGCAGGACGGCTCGGCTCATCGCAGCCACTCCGTAGCGGTCGCGGATCTCGTCGAGCGCGGCGTCCAGAGCAGCACCGCGGCTGCAGGCGAATGGGAAGCGTGAGTTGCCTCGGAAGGTCGTTCTCGAGATTGCAGACCGCGATTCCGATGAGGGTGATGCCCCGCCGCTCGATCATCGGCATCGCGATTGCCAGCAGCCCTCTGGCCAGGTCGAGCACCGTCGTGCGTCTCGGCCGTCGCGCGTTGCAGCGTGCCGGAGCGGGTCGCGCGCGAGAAGTCGTCGAACCGCAGCCGGAGGACGACCGTCCTGCCCACGCGCCCGGCGGCGCGCATCCGGCGGGTGACCCGTTCCACCAGGCCGAGCAGGGCGGCGTCGAGCTCATCGGCGGACTTGCGTGAGCGGCCGAGGGCGCGTTGCGCTCCGATCGACCCGCGCCGGCGCCGTGCCTGGACGGGACGCGGATCCCGGTTCGACGCGAGGGCGTGGATGTGCCGGCCCGAGGCCTGTCCGAGCATGGACACGAGAGCGCCCTCCGTGAGCGCGGCTACCTGGCCGACGGTTGTGATCCCAACCTGATGCAGTCGGTCGGCGGTGACGGCGCCGACGCCCCAGAGCCGCTCGACGGGGAGGGCGTGGAGAAACGCGAGCTCGCGATCGGGTTGCACGACGAGCAGGCCGTCGGGCTTGGCGACGCCGCTCGCCACCTTCGCGAGGAACTTCGTCCTCGCCACTCCGACCGTGATCGGCAAGCCGACCCGCTCGCGCACGTCCCGCCGCAGGCGCATGGCGATCGCGGTGGGACTACCCGCGAGCCTTCTCATCCCGCGCACGTCGAGGAACGCCTCGTCGATCGACATGCCTTCGACGAGCGGTGTCGTGTCCTCGAAGACCCGGTAGATCGCCTTGCTCGCCTCGACGTACGCGGACATCCGCGGCGAGACGACGACCGCGTCCGGGCAGAGGCGGCGGGCCGTCGCTCCGCCCATGGCCGTCCGCACGCCGTACGCCTTGGCTTCGTAGCTCGCCGCCAGCACGACTCCCGCGCCGACGATCACCGGCCGGCCGCGCAGGCGAGGGTCGTCTCGCTGCTCGACCGACGCATAGAAGGAGTCGACGTCGGCGTGGAGAATCGTCGCCTCTGTTGACACGAACATATGTTCGCTGTTTCATAGCACAATGCAGCTCGCGCTCGACGGGCTCGACCGCCTCGTGGACGTGCTCCAGGAAGAGGGCGCGCTGTCGACGGTGGCCGCAGCCAGGCTGCTGTTCGCCACGGGCCCGGTCTCGGACGGTCTCGCCTGCTCGCTGCTCACGGACGTCACCGCGGGGGACAGCCGCATCGTCTGCACGGGCACAACCGTCTCCCTGGCCGGCGCTCACGAGGATCCGTTGCTCGAGGAGGCGGAGTTCGTCGTCTTCGACCTGGAGACGACGGGGCTCTCGGGCGCGCGGGACCGGATCTGCGAGATCGGAGCAGCGCGCGTGCGGGCGCTCGAGCTGGTCGATTCGTTCCAGTCGCTCGTCAACCCTCGCGTCGCGCTGCCTCAGCCGATAACGCGTCTCACCGGGCTGCGCGATCAGGAGTTGCGCCGTGCGCCTGCCGTCTCGACGGTCATCGGACGCTTCATCGTCTTCGCAGGCGACGCACCGCTCGTCGCCCACAACGCTCGCTTCGACCAGCGGTTCCTGGAGCGGCAGCTGCAGTGGTCACACGGCCGGCGGCTCGCCGAGCCGCCGCTCTGCACCGCCGCGCTCGCCCGGCGCCTGCTCGAGGGACGCGTGCGCCGCGTCGGCCTCGCCTCGCTCGCCGACTTCTTCGGTGTTCCGACTCGACCCTGCCACCGCGCTCTGCCCGACGCCGAGTCCACGGCCCAGGTGCTCGTGCGTCTGATCGGGCTCGCCCAGGAGATCGGGGCACGCCGGGTCTCGGACCTGCGCAAGCTCGCGGCTCCGCGCAAGCGGCGCGTCTACGGGAAGCGCCCGCTCCTTCGAGGGGCGCCCAGCCGGCCCGGCGTCTATCTCTTCCGCGACAGGTCGGACCAGGTGCTCTACGTGGGGCGCGCCCGCGATCTGCGCGCACGCTTGCGCTCCTACTTCCGGAGCGAACGCCAGCGCCCGTCGGTCGAGGCGGCCCTGCTTGCGCTCGAGCGAATCGAGTGGCGCGTTCTCGGCTCCGAGCTCGACGCCGCGCTCGAGGAGCTGCGGCTGATCCGCGAGCTGCAGCCTCCGGCCAACTCACGCAGCCGGCGTCGGGAGCACGGCGTCTACCTCAGGCGTCGTGGCGACGACTTCATCGTCAGCAAGAAGGAGACAGAGCTCGGCCCGATCCCCAGCCGCAGGCGCGCCGCGCTCGCTGCTCGGGCGCTCGCGGCCGCGACGCCGGACGAGCGCGAACGTCTCCTCGAGGGTGGCCCCTTGCCGCGTCTGCGTCAGCGGCTCGCGCAGCTCGCCGAAGACTTCCGGTACGAGGAGGCGGCACGGCTACGAGACCGGATCGACGCCCTCGAGCAGGTCGTAAACCGCCTGCGCCGGCTCGAGGAGCTGCACACACTCGAGCGCTGCCTGATAGTCCCTGCGCTCGAGCCCGGCTGGCGGAAGGCGTTCTTCGTCTGCGGCGGAGGAATCTGCGCCGTTCGCTCACTGCCTCCAGGGGCGGGGGCGAGGCTGCAGATCGACGGTGCGCTGGCGCTCTGTCAGTCCGCCCGCCGGAGCGGCACGGTCCCGCTCACCCCCGAACAGGCAGAAGACCTCCTGCTGCTCGACGGATTCGTGCGCCGTCCGCCGCCAGAGCTCGCCGTCCTCCCACTCCAGCGGGAGCAGATCCTGGCCTATCTCGAGTTCCTAGTCTGGGCTCGGGCCGCGCATCTCGTCGCGCGCCGCCCGGGCGCGCTCGTGCACCTGGCGTCGCCGCTCGGCGAGATCGTCGCTCAGCGCCGTCTCGGCCTCTGGCTCGGGCTCGGCCTTGGCCCGCGTCTCGTCGAGCGTGCGGCGGAGCTCCTCGGCCGGATCGACGTCGGGCTCGCTCACAGCGGTAGCCGACCGCCGGCGCAGGACGTACGCGATGAGCACCGCGAGCCCCGTCAGCACCAACAGCCGTCGCCACATGCGCCCGATGCTACAGTGCCCAGCCGAACTTCTCGCCACGCCCTGTGCCGACCCGCCCGGGACCGGCACCGAAGGGCGGGGCCGCCTGAGACCACGAGAAGGAGTGACCGGAGCGTTGAACGACTACGAGATCCTGCTGATGATCGACCCTGAGGTGCCCGAGGAGCGGCACGGGGAGATCGTCACGCGCACGCGCGAGCTCGTCGAGAAGGACGGCGGCACGTGGGAGGACCACCAGCCCTGGGGCCGCCGGCGGCTCGCCTACGAGATCGACCACAAGCCCGAGGGCGTCTACCACCTGCTGACCTTCACCTGCGAGCCTGCGGCGCTGGACGAGATCTCCCGCGTCCTGAAGATCACCGACGGCGTCATGCGGCACATGGCGACGCGACGTCCGCGAGCGCACCGCCGTGGCGAGGCGCCCGCGGCGCCTGCCGAGCCGCCCGCCGAGTACGCTGAGGAAGCCGGCTCGGAGGAAGCCGAAGCCCCCGTCACGGAGGGAGAGGAGTAGCCATGGCCAACATCAACCGCGTCGTGCTCGTCGGGAACCTCACGAGGGACCCCGAGCTGCGGCACACGCCAAGCGGCACCGCCGTCTGCAGCCTCCGTCTCGCCGTCAACACGCGGCGCAAGGACGGCGCGACCGGCGAGTGGACCGAGAAGCCGAACTACTTCGACATCACGGTCTGGGGAAACCAGGGCGAGAACTGCGCGCAGTACCTCTCCAAGGGCCGCCCGGTGGCCATCGACGGCCGCCTCGAGTGGCGCGAGTGGGAGGCGCAGGACGGCACCAAGCGCCAGGCCGTCGAAGTGATCGCCGACTCCGTCCAGTTCCTCGGCGGCCGCGGCGACGGTGAGCAGTCGTTCGCTCCCGCTGCTGCCGGCGGTGAGAAGTCCGACGCCGAGTTCCCGCCCGCCGCCGACGACGACATCCCCTTCTGATGGCCAAGAAAGCCAAGGCGAAGCCCAGGGAAGAGCGCTCGACCTCGCGTCGCCGTCCCGGCCAGCGCGACGGCCAGATGCGGCGCCGCAACTGCTCGTTCTGCCGCGCGAAGATCGAGGACGTCGACTACAAGGACATCAACCAGCTGCGCCGGTTCATCTCCGAGCGCGGCAAGATCCGCTCGCGGCGCATCACGGGCGCCTGCCGGCGCCACCAGAACCAGGTGTCCGTCGCGGTCAAGCGGGCCCGCGAGATGGCGCTGCTGCCCTACGTCGGCGACCGCCAGTAGCGCGATGCAGCTGATTCTGCTCCAGGACGTCGACAACGTCGGGCTGCGCGGTGACGTGGTCGACGTCGCGCGCGGCTACGCGCGCAACTACCTGCTGCCCAGACGGCTTGCCGAGGAGGCGACTCCGGCGCGGCTGGGCGAGCTCGAGAAGCGCGACTCGCACCGCGCGCGCCACGAGGCGGCCACGACCGAACAGGCCGGCGAGATCCAGAAGGTGCTGGAGCAGGCGGAGCTTCGTTTCGAGATGAAGGCCGGGCCAACCGGCTCGCTCTTCGGCTCGGTGACCGCCACCGACATCGCCGACGAGCTCTGGGAGAAGCACAAGGTGCGCGTCGACCGCCGGAAGATCGAGCTGCCGCAGCCGATCAAGCACGTCGGCCGGTACGCAGTGCCGGTCGGCATCTTCGAGGACGTCCAGGCGGAGGTGGCGACGCTCGTGCTGCCCGAGGGCGGCGAGCTGCCGCCCGAGCCGGTGGAAGAGCCTCCGGCCGAGGAGCCCGTTGCCGAGGAGCCCGTTGCCGAGGAGCCCGTTGCCGAGGAGCTCATTGTCGAGGAGCCCGCGGCCGAGGCGCCCGAAGTCGTCGAGGACATCACCGAAGAGGCTCCGGAAGAAGCTCCCTGGGGACAGGATGAATCCTGTCCCCGCTTCTCTGGGTATCCACAACTCCTGTGGAGGCCTGTGGAATGTCGCACGAACTTCCCGCTTAAAGCGCCCTTTTCGTCCACCGCGCCGTCCGGGCCACGGTCGACAATGGTTGGAACAGATGTTCTGTTCCTGCTGCAAATCCAGTGTGCCAGGCCGATCGGGCGGCCGTGGATTTCATAGCTTTCCACCCGTTGAAAGTCGGCGCCTGCGGAGGGTTAATACCGCGTGGCACAAGTAGCTCCTTCGCTGACCACCGCCCCGGTTCCGCCGCAGAACCTCGATGCCGAGGAGTCCGTACTCGGTGCGATGATGCTCTCCCCAGGCGCAATCGGGGCGGTCAGCGAAGTCCTCTCCGCAACCGACTTCTACCGGGAGAGCCACACGAAGATCTACCTCGCCGGGCTCGCCCTGTACGCACGCGGCGAGCCTGTCGACGCGATCACGCTCGTCGACGAGCTCGACCAGCGAGGCCAGCTCGAGGACGTGGGCGGCAAGGTGCGGATCCACGAGCTGGCGGCGCTCGTCCCTGCCGCGGCCAACGCCGCGCACTACGCGCGCATCGTGCGCGAGATGGCGACGCTGCGCGGGCTGATCCGCGCCGGCAACGAGATTGCGCGGCTCGGCATCGAACGGCCGTCGGAGACCCCGGAGCTCGTCGACCGCGCCGAGCAGACGATCTTCGACCTCGCGCAGTCACGCGTCACGCAGGACTTCAGCCACATCGAGGAGCTCCTGAAGGAAGGCTTCGAGCGCATCACCGCGCTCTACGAGGACGGCGCCGACGTCACCGGCGTCGCCGCCGGCTTCAAGGACATCGACCACCTCACGTCCGGCTTCCAGCCCGGCAACCTCGTCATCCTCGCCGCCCGGCCGAGCATGGGAAAGTCGGGCCTCGCGCTGTGCATGGCCGCGAACCTCGCCGTGCGCGGCGAGACGCCGGTGGCGCTGTTCACGCTCGAGATGTCGAAGGCCGAGGTCACGCAGCGCCTCATGTGCTCGGAGGCGAAGGTCGAGTCCCAGCGACTGCGGACGGGCAAGCTCGCTCCCGACGACTGGCCGCGCCTCACCGCCGCGTGCGACCGGCTGTCGAAGGCGCCGATCTACGTCGACGACACGGGCTCCGTCACGATGATGGAGATCCGGTCGAAGGCACGACGACTGAAGATGCGCGAGCCCGGGCTGGGGCTGATCATCGTCGACTACCTCCAGCTGATGACGTCCGGCGCGTCGGTCGAGAACCGCGTCCAGGAGGTCTCGGCCATCTCGCGATCGCTGAAGGTGCTCGCCCGCGACCTCGAGGTCCCGGTGCTGGCGCTGTCCCAGCTGTCGCGCGCCGTCGAGCAGCGCCACGACAAGCGGCCGATCCTGTCCGACCTCCGGGAGTCGGGGAGCCTCGAGCAGGACGCCGACCTCGTCTTCTTCATCTACCGCGACGAGTACTACGACGCGGAGTCCGACCAGCAGGGCCTGGCCGAAGTGCACCTGGCCAAGCACCGGAACGGCCCCACGGGCACGGCCAAGCTCTCGTTCCTGAAGCGATTCGCGAAGTTCGCCGACCTGGCGGGCGGGACCTAACGGGCAATCACCGAGCAGTCACACACGAAGCAGGGGGGAAAGGAGGAACAGAGGACGGAGACGCAGATCATCTGGCTTCGAGACACCGCGACGTCGTTCTCGGCGCAGTGCGAGCAGTGCCACTACGAGCGAGCGTGGCCGCCTGTCGTCGTCCGCGGCGGGCTCTGCCCTGAGGCCGACGTCGGCTTCGTGACCTGCTGGCGCGGGCACCGCATCCGCGATTCGCCGGATCATGAGCGCGCACGCGAAGGCTGCCACCGGCTAGCGCCGACATAGCTGGCAGACTCCCGGCGTGCCGGCGACGGTGATCATCGGCGCGCAGTGGGGTGACGAGGGCAAGGGCAAGATCGTCGACCTGCTCGCGCGCGACTCGGACGTCGTCTGCCGCTACAACGGCGGGCCCGGCGCCGGCCACACGATCGTCGCCGACGGCGAGACGTACAAGCTCAAGCACATGCCCTCGGGAATCCTGTGGGGCAAGGAGTGCGTGATCGGCTCGGGCTGCGTCGTCGATCCCGCAGTTTTCATCGACGAGCTCGACGAGCTCGAGCGGCGTGGAGTGTCCGTGGACGTCGTGCGCCTCTCGGCGAGCGCGCACGTCGTCATGCCGTGGCACGTGGCCATCGACCAGGCGAGCGAGCGGCGGCTGGGCAAGCTCCAGATCGGCACGACGCGGCGCGGCAACGGCCCCGCCTACGCCGACCGCGCGTACCGGCTCGGGATCAGGCTGCAGGACCTCTTCGACCCGAAGATCCTGCGGGAGAAGATCGAGGTCGCGCTGGCCGAGAAGAACATCTGGCTCGAGCGCGTCTACGGCGTGGAGCCGCTCGAGCTCGAGGAGCTGGCCGGCGCGCTACGAGGGCCACGCGCAGAGGCTGCGCCCGTTCCTCGCCGACACGTCGCTGCTCGTCGACCGTGCCCTGCGCGACGGCAAGCGCGTGCTGCTCGAGGGCGCGCACGGGACGCTGCTCGACATCGACCACGGCACGTATCCCTTCGTCACCTCGTCCTCGACGGTCGCCGGAGGCGCGTGCACCGGGATCGGCATCGGTCCGACGCGCATCGACGCGGTGACCGGCATCGCCAAGGCGTACGTGACCCGGGTCGGCGAGGGACCGTTCCCGACGGAGATCGAAGGCGCCGACCAGACGCGCGTGCGCGAGCTCGGCGCGGAGTTCGGGACGGTGACGGGCCGCGAGCGGCGCTGCGGCTGGCTCGACCTCGTCGCGCTGCGTTACGCGTCGCGGATCAACGGCTTCACGTCGCTGGCGCTGACGAAGCTCGACGTGCTGTCGTCATTCTCCGAGCTGCCGGTCTGTGTCCGCTACCGGCTGCGGGACGGGACGGAGACGGCGGACTTCCCGTCCCACCAGAGCGATTTCCACCACGCCGCGCCGGTGTACGAGGTGCTCGCCGGCTGGAGCGAGCCAATCGACGAGGTGGCCGGCTTCGAGGAGCTGCCCGACGCAGCGCGGCGCTATGTCGAGTTCGTGGAGCGCGAGCTCGACGTCTCGGTGACGCTCGTCGGCACGGGCGCCGAGCGCGAGCGCGTGCTGACGCGCCATCAGGCGGCGCTAGCGTAGTCTCATTGCTATAGTACGTGTCCGATGATCGTCGGACACGCTCCATCCGAGCTGGCCCCGGCCCGCATCGACGTCGCCGCAGGCACGGCGTTCGAGCTCCTCATCGCGCTCGCGGGCGCGTCGGTGCGGGCAGGGGCGAGTGTCGAGCCCGAGCTCGCCGAGGCGCTCGACGCCGCCGGGGACACAGCCGGTGAGAGCTGGCTCAACTTGCTCGGCGTGCCTCTCGACCTCGGGGCGCCGTACGACGCGGGCCGCCTGGTCGACGCGGTCGAGCGGCTGGACCCGGTGGAGCTGCGCCGCCACCTGCTGGGCGCGTACGCGTGGTCGTGGAGCACGCTCGGCGGCGCGGACACGATCGAGGCCGCCGCGGCGGGCGATCGCGCGGCGAGCCGGAAGCTGCTCGCCCACGAGCGGTACTACGCCGGCAGGGCGCGCGACTCGCTGTCCGTGCTGCTGCCGCTCGACCCGGAGGAGACGCGGGCGCGGCTGGCCCATGCGCTCGACGTGGGCGCTCGCCTGCTCGTCGGCGCGCAGGCCGACGGACTTCAGGCTGCCGCAGCACAAGCCACGACGACGCTCGCGTCGGCTCCGCTCATGGAGGCAATCGAGCAGGTCACCGCCGGCTATCGCTACGTCCCCGAGCCGGAGGCCGAGCGCGTGCTGCTGATCCCCCACGTCCAGCCCGAGCCGTGGCTCGTGCTCGCCCAGCACCGCGCGACGAGGCTCATCGTCTACCAGGCACGGGCGCAGCGGGGCGCCGAGGAGCGCGTGGCGGCGCTCGGCCGGGCACTCGCCGATCCCAAGCGCGTCGAGATCCTCTCGCTCGTGGCACGCGGCGTCCGACCGCGTGTCCGAGCTCGTCTCCCAGACCGGCCTGTCGCGCTCGACGGTCCATCACCACCTCGGCGAGCTCCGCGACGCGCGCTTGATCGACCTCGAGGGCAACGCGCGCGCGTATCGCTATCTGCCACGGCAAGAGGCGCTCCAGGAGACGCACGCGCTCCTGTCGGAGGTGCTCCCCCGGGCATGAGACCGATCCGCGTCGCCGTTCAGCTCCATCCTCAGCACGGCGCGTACGACGCGCATGCGCCGTGCCGTGACCCGGGTCGAGGAAGTGGGCGCCGACCTCCTCTACACGTGGGATCACTTCTTCCCGCTCTACGGCGACCGCGACGGCGCGCACTTCGAGTGCTGGTCGCTGCTCGCCGCCTGGGCGGAGCAGACGTCTCGCGTGGAGCTGGGGCCGCTCGTCAGCTGCAACTCGTACCGCAATCCGCAGCTGCTCGCGGACATGGCTCGCACCATCGACCACATCTCCGATGGCCGCCTCGTCCTCGGCATCGGGTCCGGCTGGTTCCGTCGCGACTACGACGAGTACGGCTACGAGTTCGGGACGCACGGGACCCGCGGGCGCGCACTGGCCGAGGCGCTGCCGCTCATCGAGAGGCGGCTCGAGCTGCTCAATCCGACGCCGCTGCGCCGGGTGCCGATCCTCATCGCGGGCACGGGCGAGCGGATCACGCTACGGCTCGTCGCGCAGCACGCCGACTCCTGGCACGCCGCCTTCCCTGACCAGCCCGCCGAGCTGGAGTCGAAGGTGGCCGTGCTCGAGCGTTGGTGTGCCGAGATCGGCCGTGACCCGCGCGAGATCGAGCGAGGAGTCGGCGTCGAGCCGGACGACCTCGAGCGCTTCCTCGCCGAGGATGCCGACGACTACGTGGCGCTCGGCTTCACGCAGTTCACGCTCGGCGTCAACGGGCCGGCATGGGAAGTCGGCTCGGCGGTGGAGGAGTGGCTCGCCTGGCGGGACGAGCGAAACGCGTCGCGGGCGTCTACCGAAGTCGCCGCAGCTCCTCCGGCGTGTTGACGTTCGCGAGCAGCCGGGGATCGCACTCCACGGTCTCGACCCGCAGCTCCGTCAGCGCGTCGCGGATCGAGAGCCTGCCCGCAGAGAGCGCCGACTCCAGCACCGGCAGAGCGCTACGCCGGTAGGCGCCGGGCAGCGGCCCGGTCTGCGGTACCGCAGCGTCGAGGCCGTCCGCGCACGCGTCCGCCAGCTCGCCGAGCAGCCCGGCCGCGACCAGCGGGCAGTCGACGGGCAGTACGACGCTGACGTCGTTGCCGGCCGCCCGCAGCGCGGCCACCAGGCCGGCGATTGGGGCTCGCACCCCGGAGCCGTCGTCGAGCAGCGGGAACGGCAACTCGAGCGCGTCGGCGACTTTGCCGACGGCGATCCGTTCCTCACAGAGCTCCCCCAGCACCCGCCAGCCGCGCTCGGCGAGCGTCTCGCCGTCGAGCTCTGCCAGTGCCTTCGGCGATCCGAAGCGGCTCGACGCACCGCCGACCAGCAGAGCGCCGGTCAGCTGTCGACGCGCCACGCCTCGGAGTAGACGTTCATCCGCCCGTCGCGAGTGAAGCCGCAGAGGGTGATGCCACGGTCTGCCGCCAGCTCGACGGCGAGGCTGGACGGCGCGCCGACGGCGACGACGATCGGGCAACCTGCGACCGCAGCCTTCTGCACGAGCTCGAACGCGATGCGGCCGCTGAGGCAGAGGACGGAGTCGGCGAGCGGCAGCCGTCCCTCCGTGAACGCCCAGCCGAGCACCTTGTCGAGGGCGTTGTGGCGACCGACGTCTTCGCGAACGCACAGCAATTGCCCGTTCCCCTCGAAGAGCCCGGTCGCATGCAGTCCGCCGGTGGCCGCGAACGCGTCCTGGGCCTCGCGCAGCCGGTCCGGCAGCGAGACGAGCAGCGCGGCCGGCAGCCGGAGGTCGCTCTCCACGTGCGGCGCTTCCACGGCCACGGCTTCGAGCGCCCCTTTCCCGCACACGCCGCAGGAGGAGGAGACGTAGAAGCTGCGCCGCAGGCGCTCGGGGTCGAAGCCGGGCGCTTCGACGTCGACGGTGTTGGCCGCGAGGTCTGCGGAAAGGGCGGCTCGCCCGGGCCGTAGGCCCTCGGAGAGGCAGAAGCCGAGCGCGAGCTCCTCGTCGTGCCCCGGCGTCCGCATCGTCACCGCCACCGGGCTGCCGTTGACGCGGATCTCGAGCGGCTCCTCGACCGCCACGACGTCGCGATCCGCGCCTCCCGGATAGCGCGTCAGCTCAACCTTTGTCGCGCTGTACGGCGGGGTTGTAGCCACCCCGAGAGCTTAGGCCGCGACGAGCTCCCTGGCGTGCACGTGGGACACGAGCTCTTCCACGACGCCTGCGAGCCCCTGCCGCACGTCGTCGTCGTCGAGGTTCCCGTCCTCGTCGCAGCGCGAGTGCGCGTGCGACACGGGGAGCTCGGTGTCGACGACGCGCGCTCCGATCCTCGCGAGGATGCGCCGCAGGTCGGCCTGGGCCCAGACCGCGCCGAAGCCTCCCGTGCTCGCACCTACTACCGCGGCGGGCGTGTCGCGGAGCGGGTTCGTGGCGTACGGCCGCGAAACCCAGTCGAGCGCGTTCTTGAGCTGTCCCGGGACGGAGCCGTTGTACTCCGGCGTCGCGAAGAGCACGGCGTCGGCCCCGGCGATCGCGGCGCGCAAGTCCGCGACAGCTGCCGGCGTCGGCCCTGCCTCCGCGTCCTCGTCGAACGGAGGAACAGCCGCGAGCCCGTCCCAGCGGACGAGCTCGACATCGTCGGGCAGCCCTTCGGCGGCCGCGGCCAGCAGCCGCGTGTTGAACGAGTCGCGCCGGAGGCTGCCCGAGATGCCGAGGATCCGCACGTCGATCAGTCCTTGATGAAGCCGAGCTCTGCGTCGAGGGTGACGTCCTGCGCGAGGGCGGGCTCGCCGCTCGGGAGCGGAACGTTCCAGTCCAGCCCGAACTCCGAGCGGTCGACGCTCGTCTGCAGCCGGACGTTGACGCGCTTGCGGCCGTACGGGTCGAGGAGCGTCCCGCTGATGCTCCCGGTCAGCTGCACGGGCTTCGTGACGCCCTTGATCGTCAGCTCGCCGGGCACGGCGACGAATGAGCCGTCCGCCTCGAAGCCGTCGGAGGCGAACGTGATCTCCGGCGCCTGCTCGGCGTCGAAGAACTCGGGCGACGCGAGGTGCGCGCCGAGGTTCTCGTCCTGCACCTGGATGCTCTCGACCTTGGCCGAGCCGGCGAGCGTTGCCGTCCCGTTCTCGTCCACGGTCAGCGTCGCCTCGAACGGCGCGAACGAGCCGTGGAACGTGCCGGCCAGGTAGTCGACTGCAAAGCCGACCCGCGAGTGCACGGGGTCGAGCTGCCATGTTCCTGTCTCTAGCGCCGGTGCTGCTGTCACAGTGGTCATCGCCTTCTCCTTTCGATATACTTGCGAGCACAAACAAATGTACAGGAAGAAGCATGACTAGTCAAGTATTGAGCGAGCAACTTTCTGCGACGTCCGTCCAGGCCTTTGTCCGGCTGCTTCAGGGTCACGCCGCAGCTACTCGTGAGCTGAGCGCCGACCTCGTCCGGGACCATGGGTTGACGATCAACGACTACGAGGCGCTGTTGCGCCTCTCCAGGGCGGACGACCGCCGCCTGAAGCGCGTCGAGCTGGCGGAGAGCCTCGTACTCACCCCCTCCGGCGTCACGCGCCTGCTCGATGGATTGGAGCGGGCAGGCTTCGTCGAGAAGGGCTCGTGCGACTCGGACGCCCGCATCACGTACGCCGTGCTCACCGACGCGGGGCTGGACAAGCTGCGCGAGGCGTCAACCTCGCACGTCGCGCAGATCCGCTTGTTCTTCGAGCAGCGCTTCGACGACGACGAGCTCGCGACGCTCGCCGATCTGCTCGGCCGCCTTCCCGAGGCAGCCGGCGACGGCGAGGACTGCGCCCCTCCGGAATAGACTCGCCGCGTGAGAGTGCTCGTCGTCGGCTCGGGGGGCCGTGAGCACGCGCTCGCGTGGAAGCTTGCGCAGAGCCCCGACCTCGACGAGCTGCACGCGGCGCCAGGCAATCCCGGCATCGCCGAGCTGGGGAGCTGCCATCCCGTGCTGGCCGAGGACGCCGACGGCCTGCTCGCGCTCGCGACGTCGCTACGCATCGACCTCGTCGTCGTCGGGCCGGAAGCGCCGCTCGTAGCGGGGCTCGCCGACCACCTGCGCCACGGCGGTGTGCCGGTTTTCGGCCCGTCCGCGGCGGCCGCGCGCATCGAAGGCTCCAAGGCCTTCGCCAAGGAGGTGCTGGAGACCGCGGGCGTGCCGACGGCGCGGGCCCTCCCGGTGGCGAGGGCGCCGTGCGTGGTCAAGGCCGACGGGCTCGCGGCGGGCAAGGGCGTGTTCGTCTGCCACAGCGACGAGGAGCTGCAAGCCGCGCTAGCGGAAGTCCGCAGGCTCGGCGGCCGCTTCCTCATCGAGGAGCTGCTCGAAGGAGAGGAGCTCTCGGTGTTCGCGCTCTGCGACGGGCAGCGAGCCGTCGCGCTGGCGGCTGCCCGCGACTACAAGCGTGCCGAGGACGGGGACGCCGGCCCCAACACCGGCGGCATGGGGGCCTACTCGCCGGTGGACGGCGTGGATGGGCTCGATGCGCTCGTGGACGAGATCCACGGCCCCGTGCTGGCCGAGCTCGCGGCGCGCGGCGCGCCGTTCTCCGGCCTCCTCTATGCCGGCCTGATGCTCACCGCCGACGGGCCGCGCGTGCTCGAGTTCAACTGCCGTTTCGGCGATCCGGAGACTCAGGCCGTGCTGCCTCGCATTCGCTCCGACCTCCTCCCCGCCCTCGCCGGCGCCGCGGCGGGCGACCTCGGCTCGTCAACACTCGAGCTCTCCGACGATGCAGCGGCGACGGTGGTCGTCGCGGCGCGGGACTATCCGGCGAGCGGAGACACGGGCTCGCCGATCGTCGGCCTGGACGAGGCGCGAGAGCTCGGCGCGCTCGTCTTCCACGCCGGCACGGCGGCGCGCGACCACACGCTCGTGACGAGCGGCGGGCGAATCCTCGGCGTTACGGGCGTTGGGCCGGACATCGCCGCAGCGCGAGAGCTCGCGTACTCGGCGGTCGAGCGCATCTCGTTCCCCGGTGCGCGGTATCGTCGCGACATCGGTGGCTGACAACCCCCTCGTCGGCATTCTCATCGGCTCGGAGTCCGACCTGCCGCGGATGCAGCCCGCGCTCGATGACCTCCAGGAGCGCGGGATCCCGTTCGAGCTGAAGGTGCTCTCGGCGCACCGGCAGCCCGACGCGGTCGCGCAATACGCGAAGAAGGCCCGCGAGCGAGGGCTGAGAGTGCTCATCGCCGGCGCCGGCCTCGCTGCCGCATTGCCCGGGGTCGTGGCCGCACACACGACACTTCCCGTGATCGGCGTGCCGCTTCGCTCCTCGATGAGCGTGGGCGACGGGATGGACGCGCTGCTATCGATCGTGCAGATGCCGCCTGGCGTTCCGGTCGCGTGCGTGGGCGTCGACAACGCTCGCAACGCCGCGGCCCTCGCCGCGCGCATCCTCGAAGCTTGATGGCGACGGTTCGCCGGGCGACGCCCGAGGATGCTCGAACGATCGCAGACATCCAGATCGAGACCTGGCGCGCGACGTACGTCGGCGTCATGCCTCAGAAGGTGCTCGACGAGTTCGACGTCGACGAGAGCACGCGTACCTGGGAGCACTGGCTCGGCGTCGAGACGACCGCGCAGTTCGTGGCGGAGCGCTCCGGTGCCGCCGTCGGCTTCACGTCCGTCGGCCGGTGCCGCCACGAGCCGGAGAGCGGCGAGGTCTACTCGATCTACGTCCGCCCCGAGGCCTGGGGCACGGGCTCCGGGTGGGCGCTGATGGACGCAGCAGTCGCATGGCTGGCCGAGCGCTGGCGAGAGGCGATCCTCTGGGTCGCCGAGGAGAACCCGCGGGCGCGCCGCTTCTACGAGCGCTACGGGTGGGTGGCCGAGTCGACGCGCGTGGAGGAGGTCGTCCCAGGTGCCCACGTCCCTGAGGTGCTCTACCGGCTCTCCGGTCTCCGGGATAGGCTGACTGCGTGATCTCTCGCTACTCCCGACCGGCCATGGCCAGGGTCTGGTCGGAGGAGCACAAGCTCGAGCGCTGGCTCGAGGTGGAGCTGGCTGCGCTCGACGCCTGGGCCGAGCTCGGCGTCATTCCCGAGGACGTTGCGCGATCGGCGCATGAGCAGGCGGCTGTGCCCACGCCAGAGCGCGTACGCGCGCTCGAGGAGAAGACCGGACACGATCTCGCAGCGTTCGTGGACGCCGTCGGCGAAGGGCTCGACGACCAAGGACGGCGCTGGCTTCACTACGGGCTGACGTCCTCGGACGTGCTCGACACGGCGCTCGCCCTCCAGGTGCGGGAGGCTGGCGCCTTGCTCGTGGAGGGCCTGGACCGCGCGTTCGCTGCGGTCGTCGCCCGCGCGGAGGAGCACCGGCAGACACTGATCATGGGCCGCACGCACGGCATCCACGCCGAGCCGACGACGTTCGGGCTGAAGCTCGCCGGCTGGGCCTTCGAGCTCGACCGGGACCGCGCGCGGCTGGAGCGCGCATTGGAAGGGATGAGGGTCGGCAAGCTCTCCGGCGCCGTCGGCACGTACGCGGCCACCGGGCCGGAGCTGGAGCAGCTCGCGTGTGAGCGTCTCGGTCTCGAGCCGGCGCCTCACTCCACGCAGATCATCCAGCGAGACCGGCATGCGGAGCTCTTGGCCGTTCTCGCCGTCATCGCGTCGTCACTCGACGCGTTCTCGCTCGAGATCCGCCATCTCGCGCGGACGGAGGTCCGTGAGGTCGAGGAGCCGTTCGCCGCCGGCCAGAAGGGCTCCTCGGCGATGCCGCACAAGCGCAACCCGATCACCGCCGAGCGCATCTGCGGGCTCGCGCGCGTGGTGCGCGGCGCGGCGCAGGTCGGGCTCGAGAACGTCGCCCTCTGGCACGAGCGCGACATCTCACACTCCTCCGCCGAGCGTGTCGTCATCCCCGACGCGTTCCTCGCGGTCGACTACATGCTCGACCGCTTCGCGTGGCTCGTCGAAGGCCTCGTCGTTCACGCCGACCGCATGCGCGAGAACCTCGACGCGAGCCACGGCCTCTACTTCAGCCAGCGGCTGTTACTGGCACTCGTCCAGTCGGGCCTGGCGCGAGACGACGCCTACGGTGTTGTGCAGCGGTTGGCGATGACGGCCTGGGACGAGGACAAGGACTTCCGTGAGCTGGCGACGCGGGATGCTGACATAAGCGGTCGCGTCGACCTCGCCGGCGTCTTCGACATCGAGCCGTACACGCGGCACGTCGATGTCGTGTTCGACCGCCTGGAATCGCTGCGCAAGGAGGCGATCGATGCCTGACCTCGTCGCCAGCGGCAAGGTGCGCGAGATCTACGCGCTCGACGACGAGCGGCTGCTGCTCGTCGCCTCCGACCGGATCTCGACGTTTGACGTCGTCCTCCCAACCGAGGTGCCGGACAAGGGGCGCGTGCTGACCGGCCTCTCTGCCTTCTGGTTCGCGCGCACAACGGACATCTGTCCCAACCACTTGCTCGCGTTGCGGCCGGACGGGCGCTCCACGGAGTGTCGCCGGCTGAACATGCTGCCGCTCGAGTGCGTCGTCCGCGGGTACCTCGCCGGGTCGGGCTGGAAGGACTACCTCGCTGACGGCGCAGTGTGCGGCCACACGTTGCCCGAGGGCCTGCGGGAGTCGGAGCGCCTGCCGGAGCCGATCTTCACGCCCGCGACGAAGGCCACGGAGGGCCACGACGAGAACATCGACGCGGCTCAGGCGATCGAGCTCGTCGGAGAGGAGCGGTTTCGCGAGCTGGAGCGGCTCTCGCTGGAGCTGTACGGGTTCGCGTCGAACTGGGCCGCGGAGCGAGGGATCATCCTGGCCGACACGAAGCTCGAGCTCGGTCTCGACGGTAACGGCCACATCGTGCTCGCCGATGAGGCCTTTACGCCCGACTCGTCACGCTTCTGGCCGGCCGACGAGTACGCCCCCGGCGGGCCGCAGCCCTCGTTCGACAAGCAGTTCGTGCGCGACTACTGCGAGACGCTCGGCTGGGACAAGACCCCTCCCGGCCCGGAGCTGCCGGCCGACGTCGTAGCGGGCACGCGAGCGAGGTACATCGAAGCCTTCGAGCGGCTCACCAGCATCTCCTTCGACGACTACCTCGCCGATCCCGAGGCCGTCCTGCGATGAAGGCGACCGTCCTGGTACGCCCCAAGGAAGGCATCCTCGACCCGCAGGGCGAGGCCGTCCTCGGCGCGCTGCGTCACCTCGACTTCGCCGTCGACGAAGTACGGATCGGCCGCGTGGTCGACATCGAGCTCGAGGCGAAGGACGCCGACGCCGCACGCGCGGAGGTGGGTCGCATGTGCGAGCAGCTGCTCGCCAACCCGCTGATCGAGTCGTTCGAGATCGAGGTGCACGAGTGATCGCCGTCGTCACGTTCCCGGGCTCGAACGACGATCGCGACGCCGTGGCCGCGCTCGAGTCACTCGGCGGCGAGGCAGTGCTCGTCTGGCACGCGGACGAGCGCCTTCCCGACGTGGGAGCCGTCGTCCTGCCCGGCGGCTTCTCGTACGGCGATTACCTCCGTTGCGGCGCCATCGCGCGGTTCGCGCCGGTGATGCGCGCGGTCAAGGCGTTCGCGGAGCAGGGCGGTCTCGTGCTCGGCATCTGTAACGGCTTCCAGGTGCTCTGCGAGGCAGGCCTCCTCCCGGGCGTCTTGCGCCCCAACGCGTCGCTCTCGTTTGTCTGCCGCGACGTCGGGCTGGTGGTGGAGCAAGCGGACACACCCTTCACGTCCCGGTGCCAGGCCGGCCAGCGGCTCGTGATCCCCGTGAAGCACGGCGAGGGCTGTTACATCCCGCCCCCCGACCTCCCGCCGGGACAGATCGTGCTCCGCTACGCCGACGGCGAGAACCCGAACGGAGCCGTGGACGACATCGCCGGCGTCGTCTCGGAAGCGGGCAACGTCATGGGTCTCATGCCCCACCCGGAGCACGCGGTCGACCCCCTGATCGGCTCGACGGACGGCGCGTACGTGTTGGGGTCGCTCGTCGAGGCTGTGAGCTCACATACCAAGCACCTCCGTCAGCTGGGGACGGTCGCGTAGCGCCTCCCGCAGCTTCTCGAGGTCGCGGGCTCGCAACGTGACCGGCCCGCGCCGTGCGGCTCCGGTGGTCGCATAGGCGAAGCGGATGAGCAGCTCCCCGTCTTTGGCCTCGAGCAGCTGAACGTGCGAAGAGAACCGCTTGTCGCCGGCGCGTTGCTGGACGCGAACCTCGTCGACGAGCGTCGCCTTGCCCCACGGTGTCGCGATAGCAGCCACCTGCCGACCGTAGCCGCCCTCCCTGAACGAATCTGTGCCAACTCCGTGCCGATTCAGTGAAGACTTGTCCGGTGGCACACGACCATGGGCACAGCCACGGGCTCGTCGACCGCTCGATCGTCCGCAGTCGCGCCGGCATGCGCGCGGTCGGCCATCAGTCTCGGCGTGCTCGGGCTCACAGCGGTGCTCCAGGCGATCGTCTTCGCCGCCAGCGGCAGCGTCGCGCTGCTCGCCGACCTCATCCACAACGCGGGCGACGCCCTAACCGCCATACCGCTCGGCATCGCCTTCTTCCTGCGCAGCGCGCGGGCAGAACTGATCGCCGGCTACTTCGTAGTCATCGCTATCTTCGTGAGCGCCTGCGTCGCGCTCTACGAGACGATAGAACGGCTCATCCACCCCCAGGAGCTCTCGTATCTCGGCTTGCTCGCCGCGGCCGGGGCGATCGGCTTTCTGGGCAACGAGGTGGCCGCGCAAGTCCGGCTGCGCGCCGGCCGCCGCCTCGACAGCCCGGCGCTCGTCGCCGACGGCAACCACGCGCGCATCGACGGGTTCGTCTCGCTCGGCGTCGTGCTCAGCGCCGCTGCTAGTCGCGCTCGGGCTGGAGCGCGCCGACCCACTCGTCGGCATGGCGATCACGTTCGTCATCCTCAAGATCACCTGGGACTCATGGCGGACGATCCGCCACGGCATCCACCATCACTAGCGTGGTAGCGTCGCACGGTGCCCAGCGCCGCCGCCGAGCCCGCACAGAGGTACGAGGCGACGGCCGCCGCCTTCGTCAAGGAGAACCGCCTGCCCGGTGCGGCGGTCGGCATCGTCCACGAGGACAAGCTCGTCTGGTCGAAGGGCATCGGCTTCGCGGACGTGAAGAGGAAGCGCCGCGCCGATCCGAAGACGCTCTACCGCATCGCCTCGATCACGAAGACGTTCACTGCGACCGCCGTCATGCAGCTCCGCGACGAGGGCAAGCTCGCTCTCGACGATCCCCTCGTCACCTATCTGCCGGAGCTCGCGAGCGCGCGCAGCACGTTCGCGCCGATCGAGGGGCTGACGATCCGCCGGCTGCTCTCGCACGAGTCGGGCCTGCAGAGCGAGCCGCCGGACGCCGATTTCTCCCTCGTCCAGTACGAGAGCGAAGCGGCGAAGAACCTCGCCCGCGCCGCGGACATCTCGTTGACGGTGCCGCCGAACACGCAGTGGAAGTACTCCAACCTCGGCTACCAGCTACTCGGAGAGCTCGTCGCGCGCGTGTCGGGGATGACGTACGCGAGGTACATCCGCTCGAAGATCCTCACGCCGCTGAAGATGACGTCGACCGCGCTCGACCCGCTGCCGCAGCGTCTACGCCCGCGGAAGGCGATCGGCTACGAGCCGCGCTTCCTCTCCGACGAGCTCGAGCCGGCGCCGCCTAACCCCGGCGTGTTCCAGGCCGAAGGTGGGCTGTGGTCGTGCGTCGAGGACCTCGCGCGCTGGCTCTCGTGCCAGTTCTCACCGGAGCCGGTGTTGTCGGAGGAAACGGCGGCCGAGATGCACAAGCCGCGCTATCTCGTCGACCCCGAATGGATGCGGGCGTGGGCGATCGGCTGGTATGCCCGCCGTCGCGACGACGAGGTCTGGATCATGCACTCGGGCGGCCACTACGGCTTCATCACGAACGCGTGCTTCGACCCGAAGGAGAAGGTCGGCGCGATCGCTCTCCTCAACGGATTCGGCAACGCGACCTTGCTCGCGATGGACCTCGGCAAGATCGCGCGCGAGGCCGTCAAGGCGGCCGCGCCCAAGATCGAGCCGGCGAAGCCGCTGCCCAAGGAGTGGCGAGCCCTCGTCGGGCTCTACGTCATGCAGCACTTCGGGTCGGTCATCAGCCTCGAGTGGCGAGACGGGAAGCTCACGTTCCTCGATCCCACCGACCCGACGTGGACGCCGACGATCGCCGCGACGGACGACCCCGACGTCTTCGTAATCGAGCCGGGCTTCCGTGAGTCGGGCGAGCTCGTCCGCTTCCAGCGCGGCAAGGACGGCCGTGTGGTGTCCGTCGTCGCCGCAGTGTCGACGATGGAGCGCCTCGAGCCCGTCGGCAGGTAGCCATGGACTCGGAGGTTCTCGAGCAGCTCTACTCGGTCGAGCCCGAGCAGTTCGTTGCCGAGCGCAAGCGGCTCGAGCGGAGCTTGCGCGACGAGGGCCGAGCCGAGGAGGCCGCAGAGCTCGCGAAGCTCCGCAAGCCGCCGCAGCCTGTCTTCATTGCCAATCGCCTCGCTCGCTGGCAGCCCGACCTCGTCGCCCAGCTGGTCGACGACGGCGAGCGGCTGGCGGCTGCCCACGAGGCGGGCGACGCCGACCAGCTGCGCGCGGTCCAACGCGATCTCGTCGGCCGGGTCGACGCCCTCATCCGGATTGTCCCGGGACTATCGGCTGACATCGAGCAGCGCCTCGCCGTCCTGCTCCGGGCAGCGGCAACCAATCCCGCCCACGCGGTCCTGCTACGCCGCGGCGTGCTGTCGGAAGAGGTCGAGCCGGCAGCGTTCGATGCGCTGGCGGGCATGACGCTGGCGGCGCCGAAGCCCCGCGCAAAGCAGGAGCCCACGCCCAAGCCGGCGCGAGGGCGCGGGCGCGGCCGCGTCGAGGAGCTCGAAGGCAAGCTCGCAGAGGCGAGGAAGACGCTGCGCGAGGCGGAGCGGGGGCTGCGCAAGGCGGAGAGCGATCACGAACGGGCGGCGCGCCGCGTCGCCCAGCTCGAAAAGCGGCTCGAGGACGCCAACCGTTAGGTGCCGAGCCGCTCGTTGAGGAACCGGCAGATCGGCCAGGCGCCGTCCGAGGTGTTCGAGATCACGGTGTAAATGACCTGAGAGCCAGGATCCGAGACGCTACGGAACGAGACTCCCGCGTCGGAGCCTTCCAGGACCACGGCGCCGGTCGTGGGGTGAAGCCAGAAGCCGAGCCCGTAGCGCCCGCCGTCGGGGGCCACGCTGCGCGGCAACACCATCTCTCGCACCCAGTCCGAGGACACGATCCGACCGGAGATGAACGCCTTCCAGAACGAGCTCACGTCTCCGACGGTCGAGTAGACACCGCCGTCGCCGCTGCCGCGCACGGGCAGGTGGAACACGTTGCTCCGCCACGCGCCGTCGACCTCGAGATAGCCGAGAGCAGCGTTGCCTGGCAGCTCGTCGGAGCGCAGGAACGCCGTGTCGTGCATTCCCGCCGGCTCGCACACGCGCTCACGCACGACGTCGTGAAACGGCACTCCGCTCGCGCGCTCGACGATCAGCGCGAGGACCACGTAGCCGCTGTTGCAGTACGCGAAGCGCTCCCCCGGTGCGAACTTCGTCGGGTGTCCGTCGAGCACGGCGAGGTAGTCCTCGGTCGTCGCCAGCTCGTGCACCGGCACCGGCATCAGATAGTCGCTGAGCTCGAACTCGCCCGCATCTTCGTCCAGGTAGTCACCGATGCCCGAGCGGTGTGACAGGAGGTGCTCGATCGTCACGTCGTCGTCGATCAGCGGCAGATCGGTGCCGAGCACGGAACGCGCAGCTGTCGACAGCTCCAGCAGCCCGTCCTCGATCAGGCTGACGACCGCCAGCGCCGTCAGGCCTTTCGTCCCGCTCGCGATCCCGAATTGTGTGTCGAGCTGATTCGCGATCCCGTGGCCACGGTGCGCCAGGCCGTACGCCTTCGCCACATCGACTTGATCCCCCCGATCCACGCGAACGACGCCGGAGAACGCCGACTCGGACGCGAGGCGGTCGAGCTCGCGTTCCAGCCCGGACACCGCTGCCCGGCTAGCGCCGCTCGATGAGCTCGATGCGGTAGTCGTCCGGGTCGCGGACGAAGCAGATCCGCGAGCCGCCCTCTACCACCTGGTACGGCGGGCGCTCGGGCTCGATGCCCTGGTCGGCGAGCTGCGCGAGCGTGCCGTCAAGGTCGTCGACGCCGATCGCGATGTGCCCGTAGGCAGTGCCCAGGTCGTACGTGCGCCCATCGTGGTTGAACGTCAGCTCGAGCACGTTCTCGGCGTCACCGATGGAGTAGAAGTAGTTCGTCGCCTCCAGTTCGCCCTCGCGGACGATGTCCATGTCGCGGCTGAAGCGGAAGCCGAGCGCCTCGTAGAACGCCCGGCTCTTCGCAGGGTCGGTGACGCGGACCATCGTGTGGAGGAACTTCGCCACGCTTGGATCCTAGCCGCGCTCAGGCATTCGGTCTGAACGCGTTGCCCGCACCCCGCCGGAACTTTCGCCAGCGGCAGGTTGCGGTTGGTCGAGCCTCGCTCGCGCTCAGCTGGCGCTGGCGATCACAACGTTGGTCGCTTGCGGTCCCTTCTCGCCCTGCTCGGGCTCGAACTCGACCTTGGCGCCCTCGGCCAGCGACTTGAAGCCGCTGCCACCGATACCGCTGTGATGCACAAACAGATCCTCACCACCGCCATCAGGCGTGATGAAGCCGTAGCCCTTGTCATCGTTGAACCACTTGACTGTTCCAGTTGCCATAAAAAACACCTCCCTCCGTCACTCATGAACGGGTAGGGGAGGCGGAAATCCGCAACCGGTACGCGCTCTAGTCCCAAGTAGCTTAGCTGGTGCTCGCGGTCTGGTGGCGGGCCAGTGCTCCGATCGCGAGCGAGCCAACGATGCCGGAGAGACCGACGACGAGCGCGCTCATTACGAGCAGGAGTCCGGAGGCAAGTGAGAAGTTGATGGCGATGTCCTTGCCGACGCCGAGCGCGAGCAGGATGGCGGCCGACGCGCCGGCATTGACGACCGCCCCGCCCGAGGTGATCGGGATGACGGCGGCAGCGGCACCGAGGCAGATCAGCGACAGCGCGATCGTCGGCGAGAACGAGAGCCCGAGCGCTGCCAGCAGCGCGGCGCTGCCGAAGGCGCGCGACGACCAGCAGGCGAAGAGGTAGAACCAAGCGACGATGGCGCTGCGCCGTCCGTCGGGTGTAGCGTGGCGCGCGACCTGCTCGGTGACCGTGCGCAGGCGGCGGCTGCTACGCAGTAGCGGCAACCGCAGCAGGCGCACGCCGACGACGAGCAACGTGCAACAGCAGACGCCGAACGCGACGACGATCAGCAGCGGCCCGCGCAGGGCAGACTCACTCGTCGCCGTCGCGGAGATCGCGAGTGGCAACATCGCGATCGCGTCGATCATCCCCAGGGAGATGATCGACAGGACGATCGCCTCGAGCCCGATGCGGATGCCCCCGAGCCTACGCAGGACCCCGACCTTGACCAGGTAATCCAGCCGGAAGGGGAGTACGGCGCCGCTCGCAGCGGCTGCGCCGACCGAGGCAAGGCAGCGGGCCTGGTCGGGGCGCTGCCCCGGCGGAAACAGCCGGTGCCAACCCCGCGCGCGGAAGACGAAACTGGCCATATACGCGAACCCGGCCGCCACGGCAAACAGCGGCTGAACGTTCGCGAGCGGCCAACTCGAGTCGGTCAGCCTGCGTGCGACGAGGACGGAAGCCGCGATGGCGAGCACGGCAAAGGCGACGCCGGTCACCAACCGCCGAGGCCGCCCTGCCGCGGCAGTGCGAAAGAGATCGCCGGCCACGCTCCTACCGGCCCCCTCCCGTGCCCTGCCTCGCTCCTCCGGCCGCTTCCAAACGGTTCCTCGTCCCTCCGCTCTCGGGCGTCCAGGCGGGCAGGTTGCGGACGACCTCGAATGCCTCCTCCGGGGTCTGGACAGTCTCGAGGATGGCTGTCTCGGCCCGGAGCAGCGAGAGAGCCAACTGCTCCTGGGAGAACTCGAGTACCTTCTTGCGTCGCTCGTGCCCAAGCTGACGCCACGCCTCGAGCAACTGACTAAGCTCCGGATCGTCAGGCGTGATCTGACCTGAGTACTGCCGCCAGGCCTCGAGCACCTCGCCGCCGGCGGCCGTGTCCAGGAAGAGGCGTCCGGCCAGGGCGCAATTCTCCTCGCTTGGAGCATCCTCAAGCTGCTCGAGCCGCCGGCGCTTCTGAGCGACCTCGACAGCGCGCCGTTGGGCAAGCATCCCCACCTCGCGCAACCGCTTGCGAGCCTCGCGCGGCGGCTCGGCTGACACCAGTTCGCGGGTCGCGTCCAGATCCTGCTGAATCCCTGTCAGCGCCCTCTCGGCATCGGCCAGCTCGTCCCGGAGCCGACGCTCACGCTCACTCTCGGCATCGAGCCGCGAAAGAGCAGGGGTGTGCTCGGCTCTGCTCGGCTCGGGCAGCACCTCGATCGCCTGTCGCAGGAGCTGCTGGGCTCTCGCCCCCCGAATATGCCCCGCGAAAACAAGAAGCAGCTGCGCATCCCGACCGAGGGCCTTCGCGAGTCTTACGAGCGTCTCAGCAACGGGTCGTTCAACCTCGCCCGCCTCGATCCGGCTGATCTGCGCAGCCGAGAGGCCGCTCCGCCGCGCCAGTTCCCGCATCGATAGACGCGCGCGCACCCGCGCCTCTCTGATCACCTCGGCCAGCGTCTGTACTTGTTCTTGCATCGCGCTTCCCCAGAGTCTACCCGCCCATGTAACGTTGAGCAAATAGTGGCGTTACCTGAAGTAACGATATCGTGCTATACTCGGCAAGCGCGTAGGCCAAGCGCGGAAGCCGCCGAGGCTCTTTGCTCTTCCTCTCCGTCTCTCACACCTGGCTTGAGTGCGCTGGGAGCGTTCAGTCGAACGCTCCGTCCCGCAGCATCTGAAGTAGAGGAGCACCATATGTATGCCACAGTGAGACGCTACGAGGGAATCGACAAGGACCGCGTCGCCGAGGTCACCAAGAAGTTCGGTGAGAGCCTCACGCCGCGCATGAGCAAGCTGCCGGGCTTCGGTGGCTACTTCTTGATCGAGGACGGTGAAGGCGTGATGACGTCCATCAACCTCTTCGAGACGTCAGACCAGGCCCACGAGTCAACGCGCGTCGCCGCCACGTGGATTCGCGAGGAGAAGCTCGAGACCGCGCTTCCGAACACGCCGAAGATCACCGCCGGCAAAGTGGTCGTGCACGAGACGAACGGAGCGTTCAAGGCGTAACAGCCTCGAGGCAGCTTCGCACACCGAGAAGGCCCGCTGCGGCGGGCCTTCTCTGCGTCTAGCGCGCAATCTGCGCGGCGCTGCGGCACGGAGCCTCGATGGGTCTAAGGTTGCCGACATGGCGGGGCGACTGAGGGTGTGCCGGCTGCTACTCGTCGTTATGGCCGGTGGTCCTGTGCTTGGAGCCTGGCCCAGCTGTCCCTGAGGCCGAGCGTGCGGTTGAAGACGAGCCGACCAGGCGACGAGTCGGGATCCGGGCAGAAGTAGCCGAGGCGCTCGAACTGCACGGTCTCGCCGACCGGCAGCTCGGCGAGCGCAGGCTCGACCCGGCACTCCTCGAGCACCGTCTCCGAGTTGGGGTTGAGGTCGGCGAAGAGGTCGCCGTCAGCGTCGGGATCGGAGCGGGTGAAGAGACGGTCATAGAGACGAACTTCGGCGGGCACGGCGTGCTCGAGCGAGAGCCAGTGCAGCGTCGCCTTGGGCCGGCGCCCGTCCGGGGCGTCGCCGCCGCGCGTCTCCGGATCGTAGGTGCAGCGGAGCTCGACGATCTCGCCGCTTGCGTCCTTCACTACGTCGGTGCAGGTCACGAAGTAGGCGTAGCGCAGGCGCACTTCGCGGCCGGGGGCGAGGCGGAAGAACTTGCTGGGCGGGTCCTCCATGAAGTCGTCACGTTCGATCCAGAGCTCGCGCGCGAAGGGCACCTTGCGCGTCCCGGCCGAAGGATCCTCCGGGTTGTTGACGGCCTCCATCTCCTCGACCTGGCCCTCCGGGTAGTTCTCGATCACGAGCCTGAGCGGGCGCAGGACCGCGAAGCGTCGCTGTGCCGTGCGGTTCAGCACGTCCCTGACCTCGTGCTCGAGCATCTCGATCTCGACGACAGTCTTGCCCTTGCCCCCCAAGCCGACTATGTCCAGGAAGTTGCGCAGACCCTCGGGCGGAAAGCCGCGCCGGCGCAGGGCCGAGACGGTGGGCATGCGCGGATCGTCCCAGCCTCGCACGTAGCCCTCGCTCACGAGCCGCCCCAGGAAGCGCTTCGAGAGCACGGTGTACGTCAAGTTGAGGCGGGAGAACTCGTACTGGTGCGGGCGCGAAGGCACCGGCAGGTTCTCGATCAGCCAGTCGTAGAGCGGCCGGTGATCCTCGAACTCGAGCGTGCAGAGGGAGTGGGTGATGCCCTCGATCGCGTCCGACTGGCCGTGGGCGAAGTCGTACAGCGGATAGATGCACCACTCGTCGCCGGTCCGTGGGTGGGTCGCGTGCAGGATCCGGTAGAGCACCGGGTCGCGCATGTTGATGTTGGGCGAGGCCATGTCGATCTTTGCCCTCAGCACCCTGGCGCCGTCCGGAAACTCGCCCGCGCGCATGCGCTCGAACAGGTCGAGGTTGTCATCGATCGAGCGGTCGCGCCAGGGGCTGTTCTTGCCCGGCTCGGTGAGCGTGCCGCGGTGCTCGCGGATCTCGTCGGCGGAGAGGTCGTCGACGTACGCCTTGCCGGCCTTGATCAGGTGGACGGCCCAGTCGTAGAGCTGCTGGAAGTAGTCGGAGGCGTAGTAGAGATGCTCGCCCCAGTCGAAGCCGAGCCAGCGGATGTCTTCCTGGATCGAGTCGATGTACTCCTGCTCTTCCTTGATCGGGTTGGTGTCGTCGAAGCGCAGGTGGCAGCGACCGCCGAACTCCTTGGCGATCCCGAAGTTGAGCGCGATCGCCTTCGGGTGGCCGATGTGGAGGTATCCGTTCGGCTCGGGCGGGAAGCGAGTCACGACCTTCGAGACCCTGCCCTCGCGCACGTCGGCGGCGACGATCTCGCGGATGAAGTCGCTTCGTTCGGGAGTGGCTGGATCGTGGGCGCCCACGCGCGCTGCTACTCATCTCGAAGAGATTAGTGCAGTACGTCGCCATGCCTGGGCACGGTCGGTGCAACGCTCGGCGGCCGTCGTGGTTGAAGGTCAGCTCCAGCACGTTCTCCGCGTCGCCGATCGAGAAGAAGTAGTTCGTCGCCTCGAGCTCGCCCTCGCGGACGATGTCCGTGTCGCGACTGAAGCGGAAGCCGAGCGCCTCGTAGAAGGCACGGCTTTTCTCCGGGTCGGTGATGCGAACCATCGTATGGAGGAAGTCGGCCATGACTCCCTCCTATGCATCGCATTTGCAAGCCCTCGGTAAAGCCTGGCTTGACCCGGTTAGGGCTGCCCCACCTCGGGTAGCACGGCCGAGACTCGACGCAGCCGCCGAACCGTCGCCACGCCCGAAGGGATACGCAGATCAGCCAGGAACTGAAACCGAACTACGCACGCCCGCGGAGGCGCGAGCAGCCTCGAGCGGCCCGCTCGCCCCGCGAGCTCGCACGGAACGTCGTCGTGGCGAGTGCATCGGCAGGCGTCCTCGCCTTTCTCGTCTTCTTCGCACTCGCATCTCCCAGTGCGAAGCTCCAGGCCGACGTAGGTCCGGTCGTGCCACGGCCGGGTACCCAGGCGGTGGTGGAAGGACGCGTGCTCTCGGCAAGCGGGGGCGGCGTGGAGGGCGCCGAGGTGGCCGTTCTGCGCACGGGTGGTGGCCGGCGGGAGATAGCGAGCAGCGGGCCGGACGGCGAGTTCAGAGTCGCCCTCGACGGCGGATGCTCGATGTACACGGTCCTTGTTCGTGCCGAAGCGAACGGCAATGACGTCGAGACCGCTTCCAGGGCGCGGCTCTGTCCCGGCGACTCGCTGCCGGTGGACGCGCGCGTCGTCACCTACGGCCACTTCCTCTGGGTTCCGGGGCCCCGCTGATGCCTCAAGTCGACGTCACCTGGCTCGGCTACTTCATGGCGCTGGTCGGGCTCTACTACGTCGCGCTCTTCACGCTCTCGCTGCGGGTCTTCGCACGACGGGATCCCGTCGTCGCGCCCCGCCCGCCCATGGCGCTCATCGTGCCCGCCCACGACGAGGAGCTCGTCATCGGCCACACGCTCGAAGTCCTGGGTGCGCTCGACTACCCCCGGTATTTCGTGATCGTCGTCAACGACGGCTCCAAGGACTCGACGAGTCAGCGTGCACACGCCTTCGAGAGCAGCGGTGCGTGTCGTCGTGGTCGACCGCCCACCGGAGATCGCCGGACAGCGGCAAGGGCGCCGCACTGAACGAGGGCTACACCGTTCTCCGTGAGATGCTCGAGCAGGGCGACCCGCTGGTGGACGGCTGGGATCCCGACGAGGTCGTCGTAGGCATCATCGACGCGGACGGGACGGTCGAGCCGGACGGGCTCGACGAGATCGCAGTGCTCTTCGGCGACCCGCAGGTTGGTGGCGTCCAGATGGGCGTGATCATCGGTAACGCGCGAGGCGCCTGATCGCCCGCTGCCAGGACCTCGAGTTCGTGGGGTTCAACCACCTGGCCCAGGCCGCCACGTGACCGCATCGGCTCGGTGGGGCTCGGCGGCAACGGACAGTTCACGCGCCTCCGCGCACTCCGCCAGCTCGGCCGGCACCCTGGAGCAACTGCCTCACAGAGGATCTCGACCTCGGGCTGCACTTGACCCGGCTGGGTTGGACGATCCGCTTCTGCCGGACGACGTCGGTGACGCAGCAAGGAGTGCTCCACAATCCGCGCCTGGCTCCGCCAGCGCACGCGCTGGGCGCAGGGCCACTACCAGTGCTGGGACCACGTCCCGCGGCTGCTGACCGCCGCGCACGTCCGCTCGCTGACGAGGCTCGATCTCGTGCTCTACCTCTTCTTCGTCGCCTTCGTGATGTTCGTCGCAGCCAACCTCGCTGATCGCGCATCCTGGGCGCGCTCGGCTACGTCAACATCGTGAACGAGTTCCTCGCATTCCTCCCGGCCGGGCCCGACGCGCAACTTCACGATGATGGTCATCGGGCTGGGCCCGTGGTCATGCTGCTTACGCCGCTACCAGCAGCACAGCCCGCACCCGCTGCGCTGGTGGGAGCTACCCGCATACGGGGCGGCGTTCGCGCTCTACGTCTATCTGTGGGCGATCGCGTCGCTGGTCGCCTGGTCGCGCCTCGTACCGCGGGCGGACGGCGTGGGCGAAGACGCGACGCCTCGCCCGCGAAGGAGCGCCGCCGTGAGGGTGGTCGCCGTCCTGGGCACCCGGCCCGAGGTGATCAAGCTCGCGCCGGTCGTGGCCGAGCTGCGCGCGGAGGAGAGCACCGAGTGCGTCGTCGTGGCGACTGGCCAGCACCGGGAGCTGCTCGACCAGATGCTCGAGCAGTTCGAGCTCGAGGCCGACGTCGACCTCGACGTCATGCGGCCGGAGCAGCGCCTAGCCGACCTGACGGCTCGAGCTCGTCCGCGGGCTCGGCGGGACGACTTCTCGCTCCGAGCAGCCGGACTGGGTGCTCGTCCAGGGCGACACGACGACGACGTCCTGTGCGGCGCTCTCGCGGCCTTCTACGAGGCGTCCCGGTAGGGCACGTCGAGGCCGGGCTGCGCACGGCGACGAGCGGACGCCGTTCCCTGAAGAGGCGAACCGGCGGCTCGTCGCCCGGCTGGCGACGCTCCACTTCTGCCCGACCACCCGGAACGCGGCCAATCTGCTCCGCGGAGGGCGTCGCCGGCGGAGCAGTGCTCGTGACCGGGAACACGGTCATCGACGCGCTGCTCTGGGCGGTCGAGCGCGCGCGGCGCCTGCGGCCGCCGGTGCCGCCGCACGCCGTGCACGCCGGATCCTGCTCACGCTGCATCGCCGAGAGAACCACGGCGAGGCGATGCGCCGCGTCTGCCACGCCGTGCGCCGCGCTCGCCGAGGCGGGGCGACACCGAGATCGTGTTCCCGGTGCATCGCAGCCCGGCGGTGCGGCGACGTCGTCGTGCCCGAGCTCGACGGCGTGGAGGGCGTCGCAGCTCTGCGATCCGCTCGACTACCTCTCGCCGTGCATATGCTCGACTCCTGCCGACCTCGTGCTCACCGACTCGGGCGGGCTCCAGGAGGAGGCGCCGGCGCTCGGCAAGCCGGTGCTCGTTCTGCGGCGACTCGACCGAGCGCGCCGGAGGCGATCGAGGCCGGGAGTCGCGAGCTCGTCGGAACCGACCCGGACGTGATCGTCGACGCGGCGACGACGCTGCTCGACGACCCGGTCGCCTACGCGGCGATGGCCCGTCGCCGAGAACCCGTTCGGCGACGGACTGCCAGCCAGCGCGTCGTCGCCGCGCTCGACCGAGCGCGTCGGCGGCACGCCTGGCAGCATAAGCTCATGGCGCTCGCTGACTCGACAGCACACGGGAACGGTCGGGCACGGCTGGATCGTCCGGTCGCCGTTGCTACCGCGATCGCCGCGTTCGTCCTCGCTGTCGCCGTCCGCGGTCAGCTCTTCCCCGGCGCGGAGCCCCGAGCTGCCGGCCCGCTGCGGCTGCCAACACGCTGCCGGCCGCCGCCCGCCGCAATCCCCGCGCCGCGACGAAGCCGGCCGGAGGCGTCACCTCGCGTCGCGGACGCTCGTGCTCTACGACACCGGACGGCCAGTGGGGCTGGCTCGGCGAGCTCTACGCGACGCAGACCGCGAACCTCGTCAGCCACTTCGGCACGCTGGACGCCAAGCCGGTCGCGCGATACCGGCGCGGCGAGCTCGAGCGCTACAGCGCGCTCGTCTACATCGGATCGACGTACGACGAGCGGCTGCCCGAGCGCGTTGCTCGACGACGTCCTGCGGCATCGACGCGCCCGGTGCTCTGGTTGGACGACAACATCTGGCAGCTCGAGCGACGCGCCCGCGGACTTCGGCGCCGCTACGGCTGCGCCCGGACAAGTTCGACCGCTCGCCGTCGCCGAGGTGCGGTACAAGGGCAGCGTCGCTCACGCGCTGGTCGCGCGCAGGACGCGGCGGATCATGAGCTGCGCGCGGCTCGATACCCTCGCGCGACCGCATGCTCGGCGAGGCGGTGCGAGCGACGGGGCTCGGCTTCCCATGGGCCGTCCGCTCGCGAAATCTCACCTACGTCGGCGAGATCCCGTTTACGTACACGAGCGAGACCGATCGCGTCCTCGCCTTCGCCGACCTGCTCTTCGACCTGCTCGCTCCCGGATACGCCGCGAGCGGCACCGCGCGCTCGTCCGGCTCGAGGACATCGACCCGCTCAGCGACCCGGACGAGCTGCGGGCGGCCGCGGACTACCTCCACGGCGAAGGGATCCCGTTCGGTTTCGGCGTCAGTCCCCGTACTACCGCGACCCGAAGGGCGACGGCGACAGCGGCGAGCCGACCGACCTGCTGCTTCGTGACGCTCCGGAGGTCGGTCGACGCGCTGCGATACCTGCAGCGGAAGGGCGGCGTTCTCGTCGGGCACGGCTACACGCACCAGTGGGACGGGGCGCGCAACCCGTACAACGGCGTCAGCGGCGACGACGTCGAGTTCTACCGCGTGACCGAGTCGGACGCGACGGCCAGATCCGACACGACGGCCCGCTGCCGGAGGACCGCACACGTCTGGGCCGAGCACGGATCGGTCGCATGCCAACCGCGAGTTCGGGCCGCCGGCCTGCAGCCGACCGGATCTTCGAGTTCCCGCACTACGCCGCCTCGGCCGCGCGCCTACCGGGCGGCCGCGCGCCGGTTCGCCGCCGCTGGGAGCGAGTGCATGTACTTCTCGGGCGTGCTTGCGCGGAACGCGCGCGAATCCGACCAGGTCCGCGAGGGCAGTTCTTCCCGTACGTCGTGCGCGACGTGTACGGCACGAAGGTGCTCCCGGAGAACCTCGGCTCGATCAATCCCGAGCCGTGGCACTGCTACGAAGCGCGCCGGCCCGGCGGACATCGTCGGGCCGCCCGGGCGAATCTGGTCGTACGTGACGGATTCGCGGCCTTCTTCTTCCACCCGTTCCTCGAGCTGCGATACCTGCGGCAGACGATCGACGGCATCGAGGCGCTCGGCTACGAATTCGTCGACCCGCGTCGCTCT
>CAWGEE010000005.1:0-24019 GCA_963821415.1 uncultured Actinomycetes bacterium
AGCTGATCCGCCCGGACGTGATCGTCTGCTCTGAGGTCGTCGGGCGGGCGGCGCAGGTCGCGGAGCTCGACGTCGTGGGTCGCGTGCGAGCGACGCCAGCTCCTTCGTCGTCGGCGAGGAACTCGTGGAGCCCGCTCTCGATGTCCAGGCCGGCCTCGCACGCACTTCCACAGCAGCGTTCGCCAGGCAGGCGGGAAGCGCCCGCCCTGCGTCGCCACGCCGACGACGGCAGTGGTGGAAGAGTCGTACCCCCCAGCGCCTCCTCGATCGTGCCGACGACCGGCACGCCGTCCATCGTCTCCCCCGCCCGCGTCGGATCGAGGACGGCCACGGTCGGGTGCGGCGCGTACGCGAGGATGCCCGCGCGCCGTCTTTCTGTAGTGCGGGTCGCCGGAGAAGCCCTCGGCGAGGATCACGTAGCGCTTCGGTATCACTCTTGAGTGAGGGATTGTCCCCTGCACATGCCCAGGCCGGGCGTGTCCGAGGGGGTCTGGACGCCGTCCTCGAAACCCACCCCGGGCCACGGGTCGTCGCGCAGCAGGAGGTTGCCGTCGAGGTCGACGTGGTCGCAGAGGGACGAGATGTGCGCTCCGGGCGCGATGCCGAGCCCCGACTCCACCATGCACCCGAGCATGACGCCGAGCCCGAGAGCCCGTGCCGCCGCGGCCATGCGTAGCGCCTCGCGCACGCCGCCGGACTTCGCGAGCTTGATGTTGATCCCGTGCGCGCGCTCCTCACACGCCGCGACGTCGGCGAGCGTGTGACAGTCCTCGTCGACGTAGATGGGGATCGGCGAGGCCGCACGGAGCTCGGGGCCACCGGGATCTCCCGCCGGCAGCGGCTGCTCGCAGTACTCGACGCCGAGCTCTGCGAGCTGAGGAAGGGCATCGCGCGCCTCGTCGAGCGACCAGTACTCGTTCACGTCGACCTGCAGCGGAACCTCCGTCACCGACCGCACCGCGCGCACGCGCTCGACGTCCAGTCCGTCGCGGCCGCCGAGCTTGAGCTTCAGCCGGCGAAAGCGGCCCGAAACGGCCTCGGCCCTCCGCGCCATGTCGTCGGGATCGCCCAGCCAGATCGTCCACGACGTGGGCGGGCCGGTGGGACGAAGCCCGAGCAGGCGGTAGAGCGGAACGCCGGCCCGCTTCGCGCAGAGGTCGTGCAGCGCGGCATCGACGGCCCCGCGCGCAGCCTGCTCCCCGGCCGGCAGCCGCGCATGGATCTCGTCCAGCGCCCAGGGATCGTCGCCCAGCACTCCGCCGGCCTCTTCGAGCCATCCGATCGCCGAGGCGACGGTCTCCCCGTAGCGGTCGATCGGCGCTGCCTCCCCGTAGCCGACAAGGCCGTCGTGCCCGATCTCCACCTCCACGAGATCGACCGTGTCCGACGACTCGCGGGCGATGACGAACGTCTCCGCGAGCTCGAGCGTGACCGTCCGCGCCGACAGCTCCAGCGAGGATCGTATGACGTAGCGTCCGCGACGATGGCGAACGACACGCCGCCGCTCGAGATACCGACCAAGGCGACACCCGTTCGCTCGCGGCGACGGCAGCTGATCGGAGGCGGCGTCGCGCTGGTCGTGATCGTGGCGACGTTCTTCTTCGTCCTCCCACGGATAGCCGACTACCGCGACGTCTGGGACGTCGTGAAGACGCTGACCTGGAAGGGGCTGCTCGCCCTGGCCGTGGCCTCCGTCGTGAACCTCCTCACCTATGCGCCGCCCTGGCAGGCTGCGCTTCCGGGTCTCCGTTTTCGACAGGCGTTCGTCGTCACGCAGGCATCGACCGCGTCGACCTACGTTGCTCCAGGAGGCGCGGCGCCCGGCATGGCCGTGTCCTTCGCGATGCTCCGCGGCTGGGGGTTCAGCGGGCGGCCTGTTGCGCTCGCCGTCACCGTCACGGGGGTCTGGAACCAGCTCGTCATCTTCGGCTTCCCGCCCGTCGCTCTCGGCCTACTGACGATGGAAGGCGGCGACAACCCGCTGCTGAAGACGATGGCACTGTGGGTTCCGCCGTGCTCGGCGCCGTCATCGCCGGACTGGTCGTGGCCCTCTGGAGCGCCCAGCTCGCGCAGACGGTAGGCGACTCTGCGGCACGCGCCGTCTCGGGGCTGAAGCGCGTCATCCGGCGCGGCCCCGTGATCTGGACGGGCGAGTCGTTCGTCCGCTTCCGGGAGGAGACGATCGGCTTGCTGCGGCGCCGCTGGCACGTGATCACACTGGCGACGCTCGCAGGCCATCTCAGCGTCTTCGCCGTGCTGCTCGTGTCGCTGCGGGTGCTCGACGTGCCCGCCTCGGAAGTGACATGGATCGAGGCGTTCGCAGCGTGGTCGGCCATGCGCGTGATCGGTTCCTTGCCGATCACGCCAGGCGGCCTCGGCATCGTCGAGCTGGGACTGACATCACTGCTCGTCGGGTTCGGAGGCGGCCAGGCCGAAGTCGTGGCGGCGGTGCTCGTCTACCGCTTCCTGACGATCGTGCCGACGTTGGTGCTCGGGATGCTTGCGGCGGCCACCTGGCGCCGCCACCAGCCGGCGCGACGTAAGCGCCGGCTCGTGGAGCCGACAGAGTCTCTACGGCCGGCGACGGTGCGTGGAAGACAGCTTCGACCGTTGTTGCCGTCCGGGTCGAGCGCGAACGCTGCGTAGTAGTGGCCGCTGTACTCGGGACGCACGCCGGGCGCCCCGTTGTCGGTGCCGCCGTTGTCGATCGCTCGCTGAGTGCCAGCGCTCGACGCTGACGGTGTCCGGCGCCCGGAACGCGATGTGTGCGCCCGTCGTGACGCGGTCTCGACCTGGCTCGGTTCCGACCGCGTGCAGCGCGAAGTCGTCGCTCGTACCGCGCCCGAAGAGGACGTAGGCGTCGCCTTCGAACTCACCCTCGCCCAGCACTGCGAATCCAAGCTCGGCCAGCGCCGCCTCGTACATGCGCCGACTCGTGGCAAGGTCGCTCACCCTGATGCCGACGTGATCGATTACCTCACTCATGCGTCTCCGCTCCTTCATCGCAGGAGTGTGTCAGCCGGACTGTTGCCTGCATCACTCGCCACCGACGAGTCATTCCAACTCGCCGGCATCGCGTTCAGCAACATGGCCCGTCAGGCATAGCCGCTCGAGAAAAACGGGCGAGCGTAAACGAAGCGTCAAGATTCCGCAAAGCTTCTCGCCATCCGCTTTAGCGGAACTGCGCGGTGGGGAGATTAGGTGGGGGCGCGGAGGCCGATTGGGGAGAAGCCTTCGCGCCCTAGCTCAGTTCAGCCGCGCGCGGCTCCGCCCCGGGTCCGATCGGAAACCCTTGCTAGCGCACGAGAGTTCTGGCCTGACGTAGCCCGGTTGTCCTCGTTATGCGCCTGGCAGGAATCGAACCTGCGGCCTCGCGCTCCGGAGGCGCGCGCTCTATCCCCTGAGCTACAGGCGCGTGGCGTCCAGTCTAGCGCCGGGCGGTCCGCCTACAATGGGCGGGCTATGGCACCGCTCCAGGACGAGCCTCTCAGTAATGGCGAAGCTGCCGCGCATCACCCGGCCCAGGCGCCGGTCGCGCGCCGGCGAGGTCGTCCCGCGGGCCGAGCCGCGGCTCACTGAGCTCAGCGCCAACGGCCTCACCTGGATCAACGTCTCGGTTCCGGACGCCGCCGGCGCCGAGGAGCTCGCCGAGCGCTTCGAGTGGCACCCGCTGGACATCGAGGACGTGCTCTCGAAGCGCCAGCGTCCGAAGATCGACGAGTACCCGGACTACCTCTTCGTCGTCCTGCACTTCCCGGTCTACGACAAGGCCGTCCAGCGCCTGAACGCGGCCGAGCTCGACCTCTTTCTCGGCCACGGCTACCTCGTGACGCTGCCGAACGTCGAGCTGCTGCCCGTGACGAGGCTCTTCCAGCGCTGCGAGGACGACGAGTCGCTGCGCGAGGATCTCTTCTCGAAGGGCTCGGGCTACCTGCTCTACCACGTGCTCGACGATCTCTTCGACTACTGCTTCCCCATCCTCGACAAGATGGGCCACAAGCTCGACACGGTCGAGGACGAGATGTTCGAGGGGCGGGCCGAGGAGGTCGTCCGCGATCTCTCCAACGTCAAGCAGGAGATCATCTCGTACCGCAAGATCATCAAGCCCGAGCGCACGACGCTGCGCGCTCTCGAGCGGCGCACGGAGCGCTTCCTGCCCGAGGAGCTCGACGTGTACTTCGACGACATCGTCGACTCGGCCGAGCGCATCTGGGACCTCCTCGACAACTACAAGGAAGTCGTCGAGGGCCTCGAGTCGACGAACGAGTCGGTGATCTCGCACCGGCACAACGAGGTGCTGCGCGTGCTCACGGTGTTCACCGTGCTCCTGCTGCCGTTGACGCTGATCGCGAGCCTGTTCGGGATGAACGTCGTGTTCCCCGGCGAGGGCACGGACGAGGCGTTCTGGGTGATCCTCGGCCTGATGGTGGGCGCGATCGCCGGCCTCGCGGCGTTTTTCCGCTGGAAGCGCTGGCTCTAAGCGTTTCCGCTCAACGGTGGCGGTTCGGCGACTTTGTACCCGAATCTTCTACCCGAGCAGCGCTGCTCAGCAAGCGGCCGTCTTGCGCGCGACGACACCGCACACTGCGAATGTCGGGCGAGTACGCTCGCGGTGCAGTTCCTGGCGGCATCCCGCCCCGGAAGGGCCCGCTGCGGGATGCCCCATCGATCCGGCCGCTGCATTCACGCGCAGCCACGAAGCCGCGTTCCCTTTCCTCACCTCGACCCGCCAGGACTCAATCCGGTCGATTCCTCGACCTCGCTGCAGCCGCTCGCGTCTTCGCGCGAAGGCGCCCAGCTGTCAGCGGAGCCGTTCGCCAACTCGGCGCCTCCCACCCCGTGCCGTCGGCGGACTGCGCGCCCCTCCCGGCTGCGCCCTTCTGCTAGCGGCAGCCCGGCCAGCGGAGGAGCAGGCACCGCCGAACCCAGATCGTCGTCGCCTGGGCTGTGATAGCGGGCGTCTCGCCCGACGCCCGCCGTCCGCGTAGGTCTGTGCTCTCCTGCCGGCGACGCCGTTCCAGCCATGCCGGAAATCCCTGGACGACGAAGGCGGTCGTGACGCAGTGCGCGTGTCGACCCATCATGCAGTCGAGGCGCGACTGCGGCGTGGCGGCTGCGGCGCCATACGCACCCTACTTGCAGCAGATGAGACGGCCCGGTGGCGGGGCGAGCCTTCCCGCCCGGCCGCCGCTGACTAGCAGTCGAGCCTCTCTCTGGGTGCGCCAGTGCCGCAGTGGTGGCGCTTGGTTGACGTCTCGCTGACCGCTCTGGATATCTTGCACTAGATGAGGCGATTACGAGTTGATCGCCAGCAAGTGAGCTGGCCTCGCGGAGAAGAGCGACGTCTAACGAGCCAGTCGACGACACTTGAGAACGTGAACGCGCGGCTGGCGGCGGCTCGGCACTGAGCCGCCGCCCGCCCTTGCTCGAGATTGCGACTCCTGACGCCGTCGCCGCGGCGGTGCGCCGCCTCAGGGATCGCCGCGAGCCTTAGCGCCGTTCCGTCGCCGGAGCCCTTTGTAGGCCGGGGCGGCGCGCGAGACGCGAGGGCCGGCCGGGGAACCTGTGCCGAACCGAGCACAACTTGCACCCATCTCAGCTGATCTGAGCTGATCTCAGGGAGCGGGAACTCGCTGAACATGCTGATTCCCGCTCCCTTATGGCCGTTTTCAGAAGCGCTGACTCTAGCTACTTCAGGACGAGAAAGACGGCGAGCGCCGCGAAGAACAGGCGCGTCGGCGATCACGAAGATGACGATCGCCTTCGTCGGGATGCGCACGGCCCGGCCGCTCCCGCCGGACGCGACGAGCGCGCGCAGGCGGTCAGCGATTTCCTCGTCCGGCACGTAGCCGGACGCGATCTCGTCGAGCTCCCGCTCTTCCACGCCGATCGCCGACGCGATGTCAGCCCGGGACATGCGCGTCTCGAGCGTGTGACCATCGCCGCGAGTCGTCGTCCACGGCGCGAGTATGGCGTAGCCTGGCGGGCGTGAAGCAGCTCTGGGCTCCGTGGCGGCTGGAGTACGTCGCCGGCGCCGACGAGGAGGAAGGCTGCATCTTCTGCCGGGCGGCTGCCGCACCCGACGCCGAGGGTCTCGTCGTTCACCGCGGCGAGCGCGCGTTCTGCCTGCTCAACAAGTACCCATACGCGTCCGGCCACCTGATGGTTGCGCCGTATCGTCACGTGGCGGAGTTCGCGGAGCTGGAGAGCGACGAAGTGTTGGAGCTGCACCGCCTGGCGGCATCCGGCATGGGCGCGCTGGCGCAGACGTTCGCGCCGCAGGGCTACAACGTCGGCTGGAACCTCGGCCGCATCGCCGGCGCGGGCGTGGTCGACCACGTCCACCTGCACGTCGTCCCGCGCTGGGCGGGCGACACGAACTTCATGCCGGTGCTCGCGGACGTCAAGGTGCTACCGCAGCATCTCGACGAGACGCGTGCGGCGCTCGCAGCGGCCTGGCCCTCCTAGCGCGCGAACCCGCCCCAGGTGCCGAGCACCTTGCCACCGAACGGCGCGATGATCTCCCGCGCGGCAGCATCCGGGTTGCCGTACGTCGTGAAGCCCTTCACCTCGACGCAGTCCATGAAGCGGCGGGCCCACTTGTCCATGAAGCCCTGGACGTGCTTGACGGTCGCGTCGGAGTCCGCGTACTTCTCGTAGAGTGCACGGTGGAGCCGTCGTCGGAGATGAACCACTCGTAGTTGACCGTTCCCGGCTCCTCGCTCGTGCCGGCCACCATCTCCTCCATCAGCTCCTTGAACGCCTCCGCTGACCGTCCTTGACGGCGCACTGGACGACCCACGAGACCTGCCCGTCGATGCCACCCATCGCTCTCTCCTCCCGTCGTCGATTCGGCGCGACCCTACCAAGCACCAGGAGGACGGACGGCATCCGTCCTCCTGGTGGTCTCGGGTCGACGGCGTCTATGTGCAGCTGACCTCGGGATTCCAGTCCGCGAACATCCCTGCCGGGTTGTGCTTCCAGATCCAGGCGTGCATGAGGAAGAAGCCGACCGCCGGAACGAGGATGTGCATCTCCATCCCGAGCACCGTCGGCGTCTCGGAGACGCCCGGGCGGGTTGGTGTCGGGCCCCGGACGACCCACTCCACGGCGACGAGCTTGAGCTCGCCGTTCGGCCGCCGGCGCGTAGACGAGGACCTCGGGCTCCAGAGCGTCGACCGCCACATCGTCCACGAGCTCCTGGTTGAAGTAGTGGTAGCCCATCGCCCCGGCCGTGGGGTTCGACGACGCAGCCGGTGATGATCCGGACCCCGGAGCCGTTCACGTACCCGAGCTCGTACCCGGCCTTCGATCGCCGCTTCGACGCGATGGAAGCGGGCCGTGGCCCGTCGCAGCTGCGCGAGCTCGTCCTGGAGCCCGGCCGCGTGTGCGGCGTGATCGTGCGTCAGCGGTCGCGTCTTCTCCGGCAGACGCAACGGTGGGGATCGAACACGACGACCGCCAACCACAAGCGCCGCCAGCCCGAGGCCGAACGGGAGCTTCCACTTGACCGTCTTAGACTGATTTCGCCTGCATTGCCTTACTCCTTTCCGGACGAGACGGCCTCGACGACGCGGAGCGGCCCGAGCTCCGCGGGCTGCGCCGCAGCGCAGCATCTCGGCTCGACGGTGCGTCGAAGACGAAGAAGCAGATCTCGTCCTCGGGAACGTGGATCGTGCGGTCGAAACGGACGCGCGTCCCCTTTCGCGTCAGCTCCTCGGCGGCCGAGCGCGCCCGGCGCTCGCGCGCGGCACGCTCACCGGCTCGCTCCGCGCGGGAGGAAGGTCTCGACGAGGTAACTCGGCACACCGTCGAGGCTAGGGCGGCGCCGAGGCGTTAGAAACGTCAGAACATCTGAACTTTGCTCAGGCAGATGTACGGCAGCCGCGGGCGGCTCCGCTCGCGATGCACGCCGGCGGGCGGGCCGGAGGGTGGAGCAGTGTGCGACCCACCCTCCGCCTGTCGCGCGCCCTAGAAAGGGCAGTTGCCGGGGTTTGGTTCGTCGATTCGCCTCGCTGCGCCCTTGGGAACGAACGAGACGACGACGGTCACGAGGTCCACTGGGGCCCTCGTTTCGGACCACGTGGACGTCGAGACCCCTGTCCACGAATCCCGATCCAGCCGGAACCGTGCGAGGCGTGCACGTGCGATCAGCGCCCATGATAGACGGTCGCCGTCCCCGACTTGACGATCACGAAGCTCGGCCCGGGATGGCTGTGCCACCCGAAGCGTCCCGCCCGGCGCGATCCTGTTCGGAAAGGACATGGAGGTCGGAGGCTCTCGTTGTCTTCATGCTCGCGCTCCACGCACCGATCGTGCCCTTCGTATCGATGCGACCGAAGCTTCCGACCCCGAAGACCGTTGGCTTCGACGCTGGAGGGTGGCGTCGCCAGGACGGTTCCGGCGTACACGGCGACGCCCAGGACAACGACAAGGGAGAGCCCAGGCCCATCTCGATCTCATCTCTCCTCCTTCCGCTGTCCGACGAGGTCGTCACCGCCACGGCGTGCCGACTCTCGACGCGTGCCACTGCATCGACGCTACGCGGCGGTCCGCGGATTGGAAACGTCAGAACGTCTGAACTTTCCCGCGCCGGCGAGATCCTCACCGCAGCCGGCGCGCGAGCTCCGTGCGCGAGCGCACGCCGAGCTTGGCGTAGACATGGGACAGGTGGCTGGCGACCGTCCGCTCGTCGAGGAAGAGCGCCGCGGCGACCTCCCGGTTCGTCCGGCCTTCGGCGACCAGAGCGGCGACGCGGCGCTCGGCAGCCGTCAGCCCCTCCTCGCGCGTGCGCCCGCCGATGCGCCCGAGCTCGCTGCGAGCCTTCGCGACCCAGGTCGCGGCCCCGAGCTGTTCGAAGCCGTCGAGCGCAGCCTCGATCGCCTCGCGGGCGTCCGCGCTTCTGCCGTGCCCGCCTGCCGGACGATGCCGAGCGCGAGCAGTGCCCGAGCCGTGCCGAAGGGGTCTCCGACCTCGTCGTGCTGCGCAACCGCCTGCTCGAGGAGGGAGACCGGCGCGTCGACCTCCCCTCGGCGGCGGCGACAAGACCGCGGCACCGCGTCACGTGCGCGAGCACCCACTCGCGGGCGACGCGAGCGGCGTCCGCCTCCCAGACGTCGAGGACTCGGATCGCGTCGTCGATCCGGCCGAGCTCGAGCAGAAGCTCGATGTGGTCGGCGCTCCACCAGCGGACGCTCGGCTCGCCCCACCCGAGCGCCGCGGCCCGCCGGTCGGCCTCGCTCGAACCACTCCGCGGCCGCGGACGGATCTCCACTCCAGCAGCGCGACGAGCCCGAGGACCGCCATGTGCTGCGGGGGGCGTAGCGCCGAACTGCTCTTGAGCGAGCTCGAGAGGCTCGCTCCGAATGCTCCCGCGCGAGCTCGAGCTGGCCGCGATGGACGGCAATGACCGCGATCGGAAGGTGGTCCTGCGGCACCTCGAGCCCGTACTGGATCGAGATGTCGTGGGCGCGCGCGGCGTACTCGGCCGCGAGCGCCCAGCGTCCAGCCCAGAACTCGACCCAGGCGAGGCCCCAGAGCGCGCGGGCGCTCCGCGGCTCGTCGCGCTCGCGCCACTCTTCGTACTCGCGCTCGAGCAAGGCGCGGGCCTCGTTCCCTCTTCGCGGACGGCGCGAGGGTGTTCACGACGGCCAGCGTCGCCTCCCGCACCAGCTGCTCGCCGCCGACGGCGCTCGGGAAGTCGCGGGCCCGCGCCGGAAGATCCTCGGCGCTTCCGCGTCGCCGGCGAACCAGCCGAGGATGGCTTGCACCGCGCGGGCGCTGCCGTCGCAGCACGTCGTCGTCGAGCTCCTCGGCGAGCTCGAGCGCCGCACGGGCATGGTCGAACCCTGGCTTGAAGCGCGTCGCCCACGCGAGGCGACAGTGGATGTCGGACTGAAGCGCCGGCTGCGAGGCCGCCTCGCGCAGAGGCTTCCTCGAGCAGCGGGACGGAACGACCGATCGCTCTCGAGCTCGCGAGGAGGACAAGAGCCTCGGCGCGTACGAGCCGGCTCCCGTCTCGGCGAGGAGATCGGCGAGAATCGCTGCGGGCGCGCGTCCACTCGCCCGCAGCTCTGCTGGGCACGCGCTGCAGCGAGCGCTCGACGATGCCGGTCGCTCGTGGGCGTCCGGCGGCGTCAGCCGGAGCGCGTGCTCGGCGAGCTCGGCCGCGGCGATCGGCGCGCCACGGCTGCTCGCCAGGGTCGCGGCGTCGTCGAGGACGCCGCGATCTCGGCGTCCGGGCTCTCCGTCGAGAGCGCGAGGTGGCGCGCGCGGACGAGCGGGTCCTCGACGACGACGGCGAGCCGTCCGTGAACGCGCCGTCGCTCGTCCGCGGACACGCCGTGGTAGAGGACCGACGACAGCAGCGGGTGCGTGAAGCGAATCGTCCCGTCCTTGCGCTCGATCACGTGCGCGGCGAGCGCGGGATCGAGCGCGTGCTCGGTGACGTCCAGGCCGCTCGAGCAGCTCGGCGGACGGACGGCCCACGGCCGCTGCGAGCAGCAGCGCCTCGCGGGTTGCCGGCGGAAGCTCGTCGAGCCTTGCGCGCACCAGCTCTTCGAGCGACTCTGGAACACGGAGCGGCTGCGTGGGGTCGACGTCCGCGTCCAGAGCGCGGGCCAGCTCCAGCGCGAAGAACGGATTTCCACCCGACGTCTCGTGGATGCGCAGCAAGGTCTGGCGTGCGAACGTCAGTGCCGAGCGTGTCTCGGAGAAGCTGATGGAGTGGCGCCGAGGCTAAGCGGGCCGACGTGCAGCCGCTCGCACCCGGTCGCCAGCTAGCGCCTGCTCGAGCGTCCGACGTCTGCCGCTCCGTCGCCAAGCCGCCGAGCGAGCAGGAGGAGCATCTCGTGCTCGTCCAGCCGCCGCAGCGCGAACGCGAGTGCGCTCGCCGAGGATGGGTCGAGCCACTGGACGTCGTCGATCGCGATCGACAATCGGCCCCTCGCCAGCGAGAATCTCCAGCACGCTCCGGACCGCGACACCGAGCGTGCGCGGATCGACAGTCGTCGAGCGGCCTCCTCGACGAGCAGCGCGACCTCGAGCGCGCGCCGCCTGGGCGCCGGCAACGCTGGCAGGACGCTCTCGAGGACGTCCTCGAACAGGTCGCCGAGGCCGGCGTGGGTCGAGCCTGCGCTCGGCCTCAGCCGGCCGCGACACGAGAACGCGGAACCCCCGTGCGCGCGCAGCCTCGACCCCTGCGAGCCAGAGCGTCGACTTCCCGATCCCCGCCTCGCCCTCGAGCACGAGCGCCAGCGGCCCTTCTGCGGCCGCTCGAGGAATGCGTGTATGGACGCGAGCTCAGCCTGCCTGCCGACAGTCTCGACGGTCACGCGACAAGTGTGACCTAGCGCTGGCGCGCGAGCTGACGGACGACGCCGGTGTGGTTGACGCGCCACCGGAACAACTCGAGGCTGACGCCGAAGTTTCGCGCGCCGTCTTCGAGGTCGCCGTTCTGGAGCATCCACTCGAGAGCGCTCTCGCGCGGCACGAGCATCGTTGCGCCGAGCCAGTCGGCTTCGGCCTCCTGACGCCCGTCCCAGTGCCGGCAGCCGCCGATGCCGATGGCTGGAGCGGCCTCGTGCTCGAGGATCAGGTGCGAAAGCTCGTGTGCCAGGCTGCTCGCGTTGCGGCCGGGTGGCTGACGAGGGTTGTAGACGATCAGGCGCTTCGTGCCGAGCACGACCGTCGTCGCCGAGAAGCCGGCGTCCTCGCTCAGCAGTCGCCGGACGCTGCGGTCCGTCGCCCCGTCCTCTCGTAGCTCTCCGAGCGAGACGACCGGGATCCCCCACGCCTCCGCCAAGGCGAAACAGTCGAGGGCGTCGAGCGGGCCGAGACTCAGCTCGGCGCGGACGAGCTGCGCGATGGTCTCCGCTTCGGCCTTGAACCCGGGGCGCAGCTTCTCCGCCACCGCGACATCGTAGGTTACGACTCTCGCACCAGCCGGTTGTAGGCGGCCCGGAAGATGTCCTCGAGCGCTTCGGCGTCCTCGGGCGTGACGTTTCGCGCCGAGCGCAGGTACGACGACACCATCGCCACGGGCTCCTCGGTCGCTGCGGTCGCCGACGTCCCGCGCATGAACGACTCCGCCGGCATGCCGAGCCAGCGCAACAGCGTCGCGAAGGTGTCGACATCAGGGCGTCGGCCCTGTGCCATGCGGCTGAAGGTCGACGGGCTCACGTCGAGCTGGCGCGCGATCTCGCGCCAGCTCGTTCCGTGGGTTTTCCGCTTGTTGTCGAGCGCGGCGTACAGAGCGTCGACATCGACTGTCGTCTCAGGCATGTGCGTTCGACTGTAGCACCAGCGTTTGACATACCGAATGACGTGCTATACTCGGAACGGTGTTCGACATGGCGAACACGATCCCTTCTCTCCCGGAGGTGTTCGATGCCCAATAGTCGCCCGATTGTCCTGGTTCCTGGATTCTGGCTCGGCGCGTGGGCGTGGGACGAGGTCGCTGCCGCCTTGCGCGCGGACGGACACGACGTCACGGCGGTGACGTTGCCCGGTCTCGAGTCGGCGGACGCCGACCGGTCTTCGATCACGCTTGCCGACCACGTCGATGCCATCTGCCAAGCGGTGCAGGCCGCGGGCCCTCCCGTTGTGCTCGCCGTGCACAGCGCGACCGGGTTCTCCGGCTATGCCGCGAGCGACCGCATCCCGGAGCAGATCGCCGCGATGGTGTACGTCGATACCGCCCCGGGGAAGGGCGCGCTGGATCCGGACTTCGAGGGTGCGGAACTACCCATGAAGTGGGAGTCGATCGAGGCGGAGGAGAACCTCGACGGGCTCAGCGAGGAGCAGAAGGAGACGTTTCGTCAGCGAGCCGTGCCGGTGCCGGGTGCCCTGCTGCGTGAAGGCGTGGAGCTCACGAACGACGCCCGCCGTGACATCCCGAGCACCATCATCTGCACGGGGTTCACGTCCGAGCAGTACAAGGAATCGGCAAAGGAGGGGTATTCCTTCCTCGCGGGCCTCCCCGAGCTGCGCAACGTCACCTGGATCGACATGCCGACGAGCCACTGGCCGATGTGGTCGAAGCCGCAGGAGACCGCCGAGATCATCGGCGACGTCGCGAACAAGGCTTCCGAGGCCTGACATGCCCGTCAAGGAAACAAGCTCGATGGGCGAGTATGCGATCCGGGCGCTTGATGCCTCGACCTGGGATGCGTTCGCCCGTCTCGCTGAGAAGCACAAGGGCGGTGGGTTTGGTTGCTGGTGCACGTGGTTCCATTCGCGCGAGGGCAGGCCCGAGGGCGAGGTTGGCCGTCCTTGGAAGGAGCGTCTCGTTCGCGAGGGGAACGCTCATGCGGCCCTGGTCTTCGACGGCGACGCGGCGGTGGCATGGTGTCAATACGGTTCTCCCGAGGAGCTTCCGCGGATACACCACCGGAAGGAATACGAGGCGACCCGCACGGATGAGCCACCCGACTATCGGATCACGTGCATCTTCGTGGACAGGGACTATCGACGGAAAGGCGTCGCAGGTGTCGCGCTGCGTGGCGCCCTCGACCTGATCGCGAAGGCGGGCGGTGGCGTAGTCGAGGGCTATCCGCAGGACACGCAGGGCAAGAAGATTTCGTCCACGTTTCTCTACAACACCACGCGCAGCCTCTATGAGCAGACCGGCTTCAGCTACGACCGGCCCAAGGGTAAGAACCATTGCGTGATGCGCCGAACGGTTTCAGCCGCCAAGAAGCCTCGACGCGCTCGCGTCGGGTGACATTCGCGAACGCGGCCCATCCGAGCTGCGTCTCTCCGGGATGTCGCCTCACTCACGGCCGGACCGACACCGACACCCTCGCGTACGATTTTCTGCATGAGGGCGGTGCTCCTGCTCACGGTCGCGCTAGTGGCAGCAGGCACGGCCATGGCTGCTCTCAGTCCGCCCGCGCGGGTAACGCTGGACGGCGTCGCCGGCGCGCGTCCCGGAATGAGCGTCGCAGCACTGTCGGCCGTATGGGGTGTTCGCGTGCGGCCCAGCTATGAAGTGCGGTCGACGTGCGGTACCGCGCGTATCGACCTACGGATCGAGGGACAGGTCATCTTTGCCGCGAGGTCGATTCGGGGCGGTCTTTTTCCGGGAGGGCGCCGTCACCGGCAGAGGGATCCGGATCGGATCGACCCTCGCGCAGCTGCGGCGTGCGTACCCGAAGCTCGGCTCCAGGCCGGACAAGTACCTCCACGGCGCCCGCAACTACTTTGCGCGCCGGGCAAGTGCCACACACGGGAGCTGCGCTTCGACGTGAGCGCAGCGCGCGGTAACGCAGATCGCTTCGGCGAGCGCACGGCCGTGCGTTTGGTAAAGGCTGCGCGTAGACTCGTCTACTCCGACAGCTGCCGCTGGGCGGACGGTGGAATGACCGCCGCCTGGCGAGCCGGGCGACGGCTCACGGCTTCGTCGGCCTCAGCGTCAGCTAGCCTCGGGAGGCGGTCGATCGTCTCGGCGAGGCCCTGACTTGCGTGGATCAACTCGTCATCCTGCACGTCTTGAGGAGATGATCCGCAAGTGGCCAGCCGATACGCAGTGCCACGCCGGCCCGTAGCGAGCTCGAGCGGCTACGATGGCTCTCTCGGCCTCGACCGCTGCTCCCGGTCGTGCACGATCACCGAGGACCGTGACGAGCCACCGCGAAGGCGGCGCTCCTAGTCTGACCACGGGCGAGGGCAAGAGTCACCGCAGTGCAGAGCTACGCGCCTCCCTACGCCTGAGTCGACGGATCGCACGGTTGCGGCGTGTCGTGACCCGCGAAGCCGACGGGTACTGCCGCCGGTCCGCCGTGCTCGCGACGAAGCTCACCTCCGCCTTGCGTCGCGAACCCCTCTGCGGCGTCGGCACGTTCCGCCGCCAGCGCTTCGTGCGGGCTGCGACTGGTCTGAGCGTGAGCTGCACGCCGAGGCCGCGCGTCTACGCAGATTGCGCTCGAGCGAGCGGATCACGGCACGTGCGCTTGGCTCGAGGGTTTGGCGCAGTGCCACGAGCGCCGCTGCAAGAAGACGATAGGCCCGGGTCACAGGCATTCCGCTGAGGAGCGGACGATGGGACTCGAACCCACGACACCTGGCTTGGGAAGCCAGTGCTCTACCAACTGAGCTACGTCCGCAGGCGCCAAACGATAACGAGGGGGAAGCAGCCGCCGCACAGCTGCCTCCCCCTGTAGTCCGGATTCTAACTACATGCGCTCCGGCGCCTCAACCCCGACGAGGTCGAGGGCCCGCGCAATCACCGTCTGCGCAGCCTTGCAAAGGGCCAATCGGAAGGCCTGTGCCTCCCCCGCTTCGAGCACACGATGATGGTGGTAGAAGCGGTGGAAGTCGTCGGCCACGCGGATCGCGTACGTCGGCAGCGCGTGGGCCGCACGGCGCTCCGTCGCCTCCGCCACGACTGCCGGGGAACTCGACCAAGCGCTTGACGAGCGCACGCTCCTCCGCCGAGAGCTCCGCAGGCACCTCGGCGGACACGGCCGCGTCGCCCGCGTTCCGCATGATGCCCGCGATGCGCGCGTGCGCGTACTGGACGTAGTAGACGGGGTTCTTCTGCGTCTGCTCGGCCGCCAGGTCGACGTCAATCTCGATCGGCTGGTCGTGCCCGCGTGAGACCAGGTACCAGCGCGTGGCGTCGACGCCGATCTTCTCGACGAGCTCCTCGAGAAAGACGACGTCTCCCCGCCGCTTGGACATGCGCTTCGCCTCCCCCTGCTCGACGACGGAGACGAGCTGGTAGATGAGCACCTCCACGCGGTCGGGGTCGAAGCCGAGCAGCCCGGCTGCGGCCTTCAGCCGCTGGACGTAGCCATGGTGATCGGCTCCGAGGACATAGATGGCGCGATCGAACCCGCGGGAAAGCTTGTCGAGCACGTACGCGACGTCTGCGGCGTAGTAGAGGTAGCTCCCGTCGGCCGAGCGGACGAGCGGCCGGTCCTTGTCGTCGCCGTACGCGGTCGTGCGCGCCCACAGCGTGCCTTCCGCCTCGTAGGTCTCGATTCGCTCGAGAGCCGCTGGAACCTCCGCCGTGATGTCGACCTGGCGCACCCAGGTGTCGACGTCGATCCGAAGCTGCTCGAGCTCGGTACGGATCTCGGACGTCATCAGCTCGACCGGATCGCCCTCGCGGGCTGCAATCTCGTCGACGTAGGCGCCGCTGTAGCCGTCCTCCGGCGGCTCCTCCCCACGCCTGCGCGCCTCCACCGACTCGCGAAAGAGGTCGATCTGGCGGCCGACGTCGTTGTAGTAGAACTCGCGCTCGACCTCGTGTCCGGCGAGCGCGAGCAGGCGGGCAACGGCGTCGCCGTACGCGCCGTTTCTGCCGTGGCCGACCGTCAGTGGCCCCGTCGGGTTGGCGGATACGAGCTCCACCTGGATGCGTTCACGGGTCAAGGCTGATCCTGCCCCGTAGTCGGCGCCAGCTTCGAGGATCTCCCGCAGAGCGTCGCCGAACCACGAGGGCTTCAGCCAGAGATTGAGGAAACCGGGCCCGGCGACTTCCGCCCGTTCAACGGCTGTGACCCCGCCTACACCACCGGCCAGCTCCTCGGCCAGCTCACGCGGTGACTTGCCGGCTACGGGCGCGGCGCGCAGCGCGACGTTCGTCGCGTAGTCGCCGTGCTCTTCCTTCGACGGACGCTCGAGCTCTACAGGCGCGCCGGCAAGCTCGCTCAGCTCGCCCTCGAGCCGGCGCAGCGACTCAGCCGGCAACGGTCTCGCGCGGGGCGAAGTGGCCTTCGAGCGCAACCAGCTCTTCGTCCGTTCCGACAGCGATGACCACGTCGCCGGGGTCGAGCGCGACATCGGGGCTCGGCGTGGTGTCGAACGTTCCGTCCCGCCGCCGGACACACGATCACGAGGGCCCCTGTCTGGCGCCGCAATCGGAGCTCTCTGATCGTCCGTCCGGCGCATTCCGACCCGGGGGTCACCTCGAACTCCTCCAGCCTCGAGCCTACGCCCTCCTCTGTCGTCACGCTGTCGAGGAACGCGGCAACCTGTGGGCGAAGCACGAGCTTCGCCATCGTGCTGCCGGCGGTCGCGAACGGCTGCGTGACACGATCTGCACCCGCGCGCAGCAGCTTGCGGTGAGCCTCGGGATCGGACGCGCGGGCAACGACGAGCAGGTTGGGGCGCATGGCACGCGCCGAGATCGTGATGAAGAGGTTGTCCGCATCCGAGTCCGCCGACGCGACGAGACCGCGTGCGCGTTCGATGCCGGCTGCTTCGAGGATCTCGTCACTCGTGGCCGAGCCCTCGATCCACAGCTCGCCACGCTCCTGGGCGATCGCGATCGCCTTCGGGTCGGGGTCGAGCACGACACAGGGGACGCCCGCGGTGCGAAATTCGCTGGCCACAGCCTGTCCCACGCGACCGTAGCCGCAGATGATGAAGTGGTCGCTCAGGTCGTCGATCACGCGTTGCCTCCTCCGATCGCTCCACGCCCCCGTGGGCACGCCGCGGGCGACGACCTCGACGAGCGCGCCGGCAATGTAGGCGTAGATTGCCATGCCCGCGAGGATGAGCATGATCGTGACGACCTCCCCGTCGGCCGAGTCGGGGCGGTTGTCCAGGCCCGTCAGGGAGATCGTCACCGTCGAGCGGTAGAGCGCGTCGAGCGGGCTGTCGTCGAGCGTTGCCCAGAACGCGATCGCGCCGGCGAAGTACGCGACGACGAATGCGGCGAGTGCGTAGCGGAAGTGGCGAAGTGTCAGCCCGCGGTCCGTCGCGGTTATCCCCGGCCTCGGCACGGCTACTCCGGCTCGGCGAACAGGTCTTCGAGCTGCTGCAGCTCGGCCACCGTGCCGACGGCGATCACCACGTCGCCGACCTCGAGCGCAGTGTCGGGGCTGGGCGTGGCGTCGAAGCGGCCATCCGGCTTCTGCACCGCGATCACGAGCGCGCCGGTCTCGTGGCGGATCCGGAGATCCCGGATGGACCGCTCCGCCTTGCCGCTGCCGGCCGTCACCTCGATCTCCTCGATCGAGAGGTCGGGGCCGCCGGCGGACGTGACGATGTCGAGAAACGCGGCCACCTGTGGCTTGGCGACGAGCTTCGCCATCTCCAGCCCGGCTGTGGCATACGGCTGGACGACGCGGTCCGCGCCGGCCAGCCTGAGCTTGTCCGCCGCGTCCTCGTTTGCCGCTCGCGCGACGATGAGCAGGTCCGGGCGTGCCGCCCGCGCGGAGAGCGTGACGTAGAGGTTGTTCACGTCGGAGTCGCTCGAGGCGACCAGCCCGCGCGCGGTGGCCAGGCCGGCCTCGGACAGCGAGCTGGCGTCGGTGCCGCTGCCCTCGATCACGAGATCGCCGAGATCGCGCGCGGCCTTTATCGACTCGGGGTTGAAGTCGACGACGACGTAGTCGAGCCCGGTCTCGCGGAACTCTCGCCCGATCCGCTGGCCGACGCGACCGTAGCCGCAGATGATGTAGTGGTTCTCGAGCTGGTTCACCCTTCTCGCCGTCCTCCTCCGTACGAGCGCGCTCCCAAGTGAGCCGCTGACGGCGAGCTCGATCAGCAGCGCGAAGACGTAGAGGAACACTGCCACACCCCCCACGACGAGCGCGAGCGTGAACACCTTCGCGGCTGTGTCGTCGGGAGCGTCGACGAGCCCCGCCGTGTAGATCGTGTTGACGGTTCGAAACAGAGCCTCGAACGGGCTCTCGTCGAGCAGCAGCGAGTAGCCGATCGTCCCCACGACGAGCAGCACGACGAAAGCGCCGACGGCGATGCCGATCTCACGCGGCGTGATCGTGCGGGTCACGCGCTGATCGTTACCGATCGAACAGCGGCGTGGCGCCTGGGTTACGAGCCTTCCACGCCTGCGCCATCTCGATACGGTCGAGGAGCGGTGGATGCGTGTCGAGCAGGACGTACGCCCAGCCGGGCGGGGTGGGATCGCCGAGGCTCGTCTCGCCGAAGCTCTGGAAGAGACCGGTGACCGCGTCGGGGTCGCGCATCGTCTCCAGCGCCTCCCAGTCCGCTTCCGCCTCGATGTGCCGCGAGATGACGTTCTGCACCGGCTGCGCGAGCAGCGTGAGAGACACCAGCGCGAGCAGCGCCAGCGGCACGGCCTCGGGGCGTTGCATGCCACCTCGGCGGCGCGTGATCCGGGCGATCGCCCACGCGCCTGGAACCGCGAACAGCGCATACCAGCCGATCGCCTTCCAGAGGTGGTTCTGCGACTGGTGGCCGAACTCGTGCGCCGTGACCGCGAGCACCTCCTCGTCGCGGAAGCGCCCGTCGAGCAAGGTGTTCCAGAGAAACACCTTGCGCGAGGGCCCGAGGCCCGTCGCGTAGGCATTGGCCGCGGACGTGTAGCGGTCGACATCCTCCACCCGCACCTCGACGTCCTCGACGCCCTGGATCTGCGCCAGCCTGCGCACGTCGGCAGCCAGCCGCGCGTCCTCGATCGCATGAGTCTCCGTGGCCAGCCAGGGTGAGATGAAGACGAAGAGCGTCGCCAGCCCCACGAAGGCAAGGCTGCCGGGGACCCACCACCAGTCGCCGATCAGGCCCGCCAACCCCATGACGATCAGCACGGAGAGCGAGAGGAAGAGGAACTGCGCGCCCAGACCGAGCCAGCCGCCGAACAGCAGCTCCCAGTAATCGACCTTCGACACCCCGTGCCGCCGGTCCCACCAGTTGCCGGCGACGGCGAACGGCACCGAGACGAGCCAGACGAGGCCGAAGCCGAGCATCGCCAGCAGCATTCCCGTGCCGATACGCCCTGCCGCCGACTCGCGCATGAACTGCACTCCCTTCACGGCGTAGATGCCGAGCACGACAAAGAGCACGACGGTGGACAGCAGCCAGTTGATCCGGTGGAAGAGCTCGTAGTCGTTGGCCTTCTCGAGCTCGCTCTGCGTGAAGAAGGCGTCTTCCGACAGGTCAGGGATGGATAGGTCCGACGGTACGCTCGTCTCCCAGAGCAGCCACGCGGCCACAATCCAGGCGCCCGCAGCGACGAGTAGCGTTCCGGCTCCGAACAGGAGCCCTCGAGTGCGCGTCGCAGTCATCTCCGACATCCACGGTAACGCCCATGCGCTGGAGGCAGTGCTCGCTGCGATCGACGCCGAGACGCCGGATGCAGTGTGGTGCCTCGGCGATACGGTCGGCTACGGGCCGCGGCCGAACGAGTGCTGCTCGCTCGTCCGTGAGGTGGCCGACGTCTGCCTCGTCGGCAATCACGACCTGCTCGCGCTCGGCGCGGAGGTGCTCGAGGGGGACTTCAATCCCGACGCGGGTGCGGCGGGACGGTGGACGAAGGACGTCCTCGACGAGTCTTCACGCAGCTTCCTCGAAGGCCTCGAGCCCCAGGCTCGTCTCGACGAGGCGGAGCTCTTTCACGCGAGTGCGCGCGATCCCGTCTGGGAATACGTGCTCAGCGGAGAGGCTGCGCTCGCGACGTTCGAGCTGACCGAGACGCCGCTCGTCCTTGTCGGACACAGCCACGTCCCGCTTGCCGTGTCGCTCGATGGCGACGAGCTGGCGGGCGCGCATGCTCCAGGCGGAACGGAGACCGACCTGTCCCCCGGTCGGTGGCTCTGCAATCCAGGCTCCGTCGGGCAACCGAGGGACGGAGACCCCCACGCGGCGTGGCTGCTACTCGATCTCGAAGCTGGCCGCGCGTCGTTTCGCCGTGTGCCCTACGACGTCGGGGCGACGCAGGCGGAGATCCGCGAGGCGGGCCTCCCGGAGTCGCTCGCCGGGCGCCTGGCGCACGGGATCTTAGATGAGCGTTAGACGGCGCCGTTCTCGGCGGCGGGGGCCAGCTCGACCGGCGCAATGTCGGCCTGGCCGGCTCGGCCGTAGGTGATGCCCTCGCGCGCGAGCGCGAGCTGCACTTCGTCCCGGGCCTTGTGAATCCGCCACTTCACGGTGGCGAGCGTCACCTCGAGCGAGTCGGCGATCTCCGAGTAGGGCATGCCGACGACATCGCGCAGCAGGAGCGCCATCTTCAGATCGGGATTGAGCTCGTCGACCGCGCGCCAGACGGCGTCGATCGCCTCCAGCCGCTCGACCGGTGCGTCGAGCACTTCGAGGGGTGCGATGTCGTCGATGGCGACGAGCGCCCGCGGGCGTCGCTCGCTCGCCCGGAGCTCGTCGAGCACCCGGTTCTTCGTCACCTGAAACAGCCAGGTCGTGAACTTGCACCGCAGGGAGAAGCGCGGGAGGCCCTGGAAGACGCGGAGGAACACCTCCTGCGTCAGGTCCTCGGCCAGAGAGCGGTCGTGGACGAGCCGCAGGACGTAGTTGTAGACCGGCGTCTCGTAGGTGCGGACGATGATGGAGAAGGCGCGCTCGTCACCCCGCTGCGCTTTGCGAAGGATCGCCAGATCAGGCTGAGGGAGCGACAAGGCTGCGTGAGTATAGCCGGGTGTCTGGGCACTCGGATGGCGCGAAATGCCGGAATTACGGCGTTCTTACCAGGGAACTTCCGCTCATAACCGGGGGCGAACGCAGGCCTAACAATTCGAGGCAAGTCGGTGCCAGATCGGCCAGCTCGCCGCCGTCGCGCAGTGGCAGTCCCCCGTCGGTGACGATCAGCGGCACAGGGTTCGACGTGTGGGCCGTGTGCGGGCTGACGCCGTCCGCCTCCAGCATCTGCTCCGCGTTGCCGTGGTCGGCGGTCACGAGACAGACACCGCCCTGGCGTTCGACAGCGGCCACGACCTCCCCGAGACAGCGGTCCACGGTCTCGACGGCGGCGACGACGGCCGGGATCACTCCCGAGTGACCGACCATGTCCGGGTTGGCGAAGTTCACGATCGCGAAGCCGTAGTCGCCCGTGTCCACGCCCTCCACGAGCTTGCGCGTGACCTCGGGCGCCGACATCTCCGGCTTCTGGTCGTAGGTGCCGACCTCGCGCGGCGACGGGACGAGCGCCCGTGTCTCACCCGGCCACGGCTCCTCTCGGCCGCCGTTGAGGAAGTACGTCACGTGGGCGTACTTCTCCGTCTCGGCGACGTGGAGCTGCCGGATCGCCGGCCCCGGCGAGCACCTCTGCCAGCGTCTCGTCCACGATCTGCTCGCCGAACGCGACCGGACAGTCGAAGTCGTCGTCGTAACGGGTCATCGTCGTCAGGTCGAAGCCGGCGTCCAGCAGCTTCCGCGAGAGCTGCCGGGCCCGGTCGGGACGGAAGTTGAAGAAGATCGCGCTGTCCTTCGGGCCGAGCCGGGGGCGTCCGTCGAGCACGACGGGCTCGATGAACTCGTCGGTCACACCCTCGTCGTAGCTCTGTTGCACAATCTGCACAGGGTCTGACCCCGCCTTAACGGGGTCTGAGCCAGTTACTGCGTCGAAGGCGCGCTGCGTGCGCTCCCACCGCTGGTCGCGATCCATGGCGTAGTAACGGCCGCAGACGGTGGCGATGCGATCGGCCGGCAGCTCCGCCAGGTCGTTGACGGCTGCATGCGGGGACACGTCGCGTCCGTCCGTGAACGCGTGGATCCAGGTCTTCTCCGGCGCGAAGCGCAGCAGGGCCCGCAGGTGGTCGATGTGCGAGTGGACGCCGCCGTACGAGACGAGGCCCAGCAAGTGCACGTTCTCGGCACGGTCGAAGGCGGCACGGAGGGCCTCGTTCTCGAAGAACGAGCCGTCCTCGATCGCCTTGCGTGATTCGGGTCAGATCCTGGTGGAGCCGCCGGCCGGCGCCGATCGTCAGGTGCCCGACCTCCGAGTTGCCCATCTGGCCAGGGGGCAACCCGACGGCTTCCCCCGAGGCGGCGAGCGTCGTATGCGGATACGCGGCCCAGAGCCGGTCGAACACGGGCGTGTCCGCGAGGGTTATCGCGTTTCCCGGCCCCGGCGGAGCACAGCCCCAGCCGTCGAGGATGACGAGCGCTACGAGTGGACGGCTGATGCTGCCTCGCAGATGCCGGCGAACGACTCGACCTCGAGGGATGCCCCGCCGACGAGCGCGCCGTCGACGTCGGGCTGCGACAGGAGCTCCGCTGCGTTCTCGGGCTTGACGGAGCCGCCGTAGAGCACGGGTGCGTCGAGGATCGACTTCACGAAGCGTGCGCGTCCTGCGCCATTTCGGGCGTGGCGGTCTTCCCCGTGCCGATTGCCCAGACGGGCTCATAGGCAATGACGAGGTTCTCGTGCGCCCCGAGGACGGAGACCTGGCGGCGGAGCACCTCCTCGGTCTCACCGCGCTCGCGCTCCTCCTCCAGCTCGCCGACGCAGGCGATCACGAACAGCCCTGCCTCGAGCGCTGCCGTCGCGCGCCGCGCGACGCCTTCGTCGGTCTCGCCGAAGAACTGCCGCCGTTCCGAATGCCCGACGATCGCGCCGTAGACGCCGATCTCGCGGAGCATGCCCGGGGACACCTCGCCGGTGAACGCGCCGCTCTCCTCCCAGTGGACGTTCTGGGCCGCCACCGCGATCTCGGTGCCCGACAGCGCCAGCACCGCCGCTTGCAGCGAGACATAGGGCGGGCAGACGGCGACGTCGACCCCGTCGAGGCTCGGCAGGCGCTCACGGAGCTCGAGGCAGAACTCCTGTGTCTCGGCCGGGCCTTTGAAGAGCTTCCAGTTTCCGGCGACGAGCGGCACGGAAGTTCGATCTTACGACTTAGGATTGTCGCGTGGCGACGCGCCCCGATCGCAACCTCGCTCTCGAGCTCGTGCGCGTGACCGAGGCGGCGGCCATGGCGGCCGGGCGCTGGGTGGGCCGCGGCGACAAGAACGCGGCCGACCAGGCGGCCGTCGACGGGATGCGGCACATGCTGGACATCGTCAGCATGCAGGGCACGGTCGTCATCGGAGAGGGCGAGAAGGACGAGGCGCCCATGCTCTACAACGGCGAGGCGATCGGAAACGGCGAGGGGCCCGAGGTCGATGTCGCCGTCGATCCGCTGGAAGGGACGCGGCTGACGGCGAACGGAGCGCCGAACGCGATCGCCGTCATCGCGCTCTCCGACAAGGGCACGATGTTCTTCCCGGGCGCGGCCGTCTACATGGACAAGATCGTCGTCGGCCCCGCGGCGGCCGGACGTGATCGACATCGACGCGCCGCCGGCGGAGAACGTGC
>CAWGEE010000006.1:0-10028 GCA_963821415.1 uncultured Actinomycetes bacterium
GCCCGTTACACAAAGAGCAGGGGACCCGACCGCCTGCGCCGAAGCAGTCCGTCGTCAGTGACGGCGAGACTGGAGGTGCATGGTGTGGGAGCCCTGGCGCGTGTCGGATGGGCTGTGGCAGCGGGTGGCGCCGCTGCTGCCGCAGAGCGAGCGCCGCTTCCGCTATCCGGGGCGGCTGCCGATCGACGATCGGCGCTGCCTGGAGGGGATCTTGTACGTGCTCTTCTCGGGGCTGCCCTGGCGGGCGGTGCCCACGGAGCTCGGCGTATCGGGTGTCACCTGCTGGCGGCGGCTCAACCGCTGGCAACAGGCGGGCGTGTGGTCACGCCTGCTGGTGTCGCTGCGACTCGAGCTGGAGGCACTGGGCGCCCTGCAGGAGGCGCGGCTCTTGGTCGACTCCTCGATCGCGCCGGCGAAAAAGGGGGCTCGCAGACTGGGCGAAGCCCGGTGGATCGCGGCCGCACGGCCACCAAGCGCCACCTGATCGTCGACGGCCAGGGCCTACCCTTGGCGGTCGAGCTGTCGGCCGCCAACGTCAATGACTACGGCTACCTGCTGCCGCTGCTCGACGCGGCCGGCCATGGTGCTGCCGGGGAGGGTCGGCTGGTGCTGGCCGATCGCGGCTACGACTCCCGAGCGGTGCGCGAGGGCATCTCCGCCCGCGGCTACGAGCCGCGTATCGCCGTCCGCAACCGCCACGGCGAGGGGCGCAAGCGCGACTGCATGGCCCGTGAGCGCACGGCCATCGAGCGCACCTTCGCCTGGCTGTCGTTCATGCGACGGTTGGCGACGCGCTGGGAGCGGCGTGACGACCTCTACCTCGCCTTCCTCACGCTTGGCTGCGCCCTCGTCTGCTGGCGCCGCTTGGCTCAGGCTTTGTGAAACGACTTCCAGGCACTGGGACATGTCTGAAAGGGGCGCTCAGGCCCAGGGGGGCGGGTTGTGCGTCCAGCGGCCGCCGACCATGGTCGCCACCACGGCCACGTCGGGAAGGTCCGACGGGTCGCAGTCGAGCGGGTCCCGATCGAGCACGATGAGATCGGCGAAGTAGCCCGGGAGGAGCTTCCCGCGCCGCCGCTCGTCGCCGGACAGCCAGGCGGGCGTAACGATCGTGGCCGCCAGTGCCTGATCGATCGTGACTGCCTGCTCGGGACGCCACGCGGGTCGCTCGTCGAGCGTGCGGAGGACGCCGGCGCACACGCCGGCCCACGGATCGAGCTCCTCGATCGGCGCATCCGAGCCGTTCGCGACCACCGCGCCCGACTCGACGAGCGTGCGGAACGCATACGTGCCGTCGAGGCGATCGGCCCAGAACCGCTCGGCGAGGTCGCGGTCCGACGGTGCATGACTGAACTGGACAGATGCGGCCACGCCCAGAGCGGCGTAGCGCGGAAGGTCTTCCTCGGCAACGCACTGTGCGTGCTCGATGCGGGGACGCAGCCCGCGCGGGCGCCAGTGCTCCTGCGTCCGCTCGAATGCGTCGAGCGCCTCGCGGTTCGCGAGGTCGCCGATCGCGTGCACTGCCACGGGCCAGCCCGCTGCCGCCGCTCGCGTGACGATGTCCGCCAGCTGCTCGCCGCTCGTGATCTCCACGCCCGACCCGTCGAGCATGCGCGCGGTCTGCGAGCCGAGCGTCCCGTCCATGAACGCCTTGAGATAGCCGACCCTGAGGAAGGAGTCGCCGAGCCCCTGCGGTAACCCCGCCTCGACGACTCGGTCGAGATGCTCGTGGGGCAGGGACTGCCACACCCGCAAGGTCAGCGCCTCCTGCTCGTGAAGCCGCCGCCAGAAGCGAGCCGCGCCGAGCCAGCCGTCCTTGTCGTGCACCGCCGTGACGCCTCGACTCGCAGCCACGTGCAACCCCTCGCGCATCGCGGCCACGTACTCCTCGTCAGGGGCGGCGAGATGCTCCTCGCGGAACTGCCACGCCGCCTCCTCGCGCAGAACGCCGGTCGGCTCCCCGCTCTCGTCGCGCTCGACGACCCCACCGGGCACCTCGAGCTCGCCGTCCGCGAGCGCGAGCGTTGCGGAGTTGATCCAGAGCGAGTGGTAGTCGTGCGCGAAGAGCGCAGCCGGGACGTTCCCCGTCACCGTGTCGAGCGCCTCCTTCGTCGGCGGCGCCGCCCACTCCGCGTCGCGCCAGCCGAAGCCGCGCAGGACGCTGCCCGCCGGAACGCCGGGAACGGCCGCCCGCACGCGCTCGAGCGCCTCGTCCACCGAGCCGACGCCCTCCAGCCGAACCTGCCGCAGCGCGAGTGCCCAGGTCGGAAAATGCACATGCGAGTCCGTGAAGCCCGGGAGGACGCAGCGGCCGCCGAGATCGACGACGTCAGGGCTGGCCAGAGCAGTCTCGTGCGTGCCGATCCCGCCCGCAACGCGGTCGCCGGCAATCGCCAGCGCGCGCTGCACGGGCAGGCTCGCGTCCATCGTGCGGATGACGCCGTTCTCGAGGATCATGTCGGCGACACTACCGCGGAAAGGATTTCGAGATGATCGACCACGTCGCGCTCAACGTCTCTGACCACGCCGCCAGCAAGGCCTTCTACGAACAGTCGCTGGCCCCGCTCGGGTACGGGGTCGTGATGGACTTCGAGGGCTACGGGACGGGGTTCGGGGCGGAAGGGAAGCCGAGCCTCTGGATCGTCCGCAGGGATCCCGCCGGCGGCGCGGCGCACGTCGCGCTGGTCGCGTCGGGCCGTCCTGCGGTGGACGCGTTCCACGCCGCCGCGCTCGCCGCGGGCGGCCAGGACAACGGGTCCCCGGGCCTCCGACCCGACTACCACGAGCACTACTACGGCGCCTTCGTGCTCGATCCGGACGGCAACAACGTCGAAGCCGTCTGTCACAAGCCGCAGTAGATGCAGGATCTCCGGCCCGGCCTCTCGACGTGGACGGCGCTGCATCCGTCCTGGACGCCCGAAGAGGGCGGCCCGGAAGGTTGGGAGCAGGAGGTGCGCTCGTACGCGTACGACTCGGGCGACGAGCTCGTGCTCTTCGACCCGCTCGCCCCGCCGCCGGAGATCTACGGCCTGGCGGACGCGCGCCCCGTGGTGGTCCTCCTCACGTGCCACTGGCACCAGCGGAGCTCCCAGGACCTCGTGGATCGGCTCGATGCGACTGTCTACACGCTCGAGGCGAAGATCGACGACGTCCGCGCGACCGCCCAGCCGTACCGCCACGGCGACGCGCTCCCCGGCGGCGTGGAGGCGCTTGCCGGCGGCTACTCCGACGAGGCGACGCTCTGGATTCCGGCATGCGGCGGGCTCGTGATCGGCGACGTATTCCTCGGTGGCGAGCAGGGATTCCGCGTCCAGCCCGACTCGTGGCTCGCCGAGGGCCTGACGCACGAGGGGCTCCGCGAGCGCCTCCGGCCGCTGCTCGAGCTCCCGATCGAGCTGCTGCTGCCGACGCACGGTGAGCCGGTGGTGGAGGACGCGAAGGGCGTCCTCGAGCGCGCGCTTGCGACGTAGACTCCGGCCGTGCCCTGGGAGACGCTGACCGAGGAGCAGCGCGAGCTCCGTGAGCTCGTGCGGACGCTCGCCCGCGAGCGGATCGCGCCGCGGGCGGCAGAGATAGACGAGTCGCACGAGTTCCCCTGGGACGTGGTCGAGCTGTTTCGCGAGCAGGGCATCTTCGGGCTCCTGTTCGAGGAGGAGTGGGGCGGCACCGGCACGGGTGTGCTGCTCGCGCTCGTGGCCATCGAGGAGCTCTCGAAGGTCTGCGCCACGAGCGGGCTCATCGTCGCTGTCCAGGAGCTGGGCTCGCTCGGGCTCAAGCTCGACGGCACGCGGGAGCAGCAAGAGCGCTGGCTGCCGCAGCTCGCCTCCGGGGAGATCCTGTGCGCGTACGCGTTGACCGAGGCCGGCTCCGGCTCCGACTCGGCCGCAATGCGAACGACCGCGCGGCTGGACGACGGCGAGTACGTTCTCGACGGGTCGAAGCGCTTCATCACGAATGCCGGCGTGGCCGGCCTGTACACGGTCTTCGCGAAGACGGATCCGGAAGCGGGCCACAGCGGCATCTCCGCCTTCGTCGTCGAGGCGGATACGCCCGGTTTCGAGGTGACGCGGCTGGAGCCGAAGATGGGCATCTCGGGCTCCACGACCGGCGAGCTGTCGTTCGACGGTTGTCGCATCCCCGCGGGCAACCGCCTGGGGGCCGAGGGCGAAGGCTTCAGGCTGGCGATGCGCATCCTCGACCGCTCGCGGCCCGGCGTCGCAGCTCAGGCCCTCGGGATCGCGCAAGGCGCGACGGACTACGCGCTCGAGTACGCAAAGACTCGCGAGACGATGGGCAAGCCGATCGCGGAGCACCAGCTGATCCAGGCGAAGCTCGCCGACATGGAGACGGAGTGCGAGGCGGCGCGGGGCCTCCTCTACCGCTTCGGCCAGATGGTCGACGCGGGCGTGGACGGATCGGAGCTGACGAAGGCGTCGGCGATGGCGAAGCTCAAGTGCGGCGACGTGGCCATGGCCGTCACGACCGAGGCCGTCCAGATCCTCGGCGGCTACGGCTACATCAGGGAGTACCCGGTCGAGCGCTTCATGCGAGACGCGAAGATCACGCAGATCTACGAGGGAACGCAGGAGATCCAGCGCCTGGTGATCGCCCGGGAGATGCTGCGGGAGTCGCGCGCTTCCTGCTCTCTGGCGTCGGCTAGACAGTCGCCGCTGGAAGCGTTGCCGGGCTTTGCTCGGCAACGCTAAACCGACGTGCGAACGAGAGCTTGAAGGAGGGGGTCCATGGGGGAACCATGGGTTCCCCCATCCTTACGCGCACGCCGCCAAGTGTTGCGTTTCCCGTGCCGTCGTGCCATACCTTTGCGCCATGGCCTCGTGCGACAGGTGTGGAACGATCAACCCGGACAACGCGCGGTTCTGCAACGCGTGCGGATACTCGCTGGCAGCGCCGCCGAATCTTCGCCTCCACGTGCGCAAGACGGTCACGGTGCTGTTCTGCGACGTGACGGGCTCGACGGCACTCGGCGACCGCCAGGATCCCGAGCGTCTCCGCCGCGTGATGTTGTCGTACTACGAGGAGGCGCGTTCCACTCTCGAGCGGCACGGCGGCAGGGTCGAGAAGTTCATCGGCGACGCCGTCATGGCCGTCTTCGGGGTGCCCGTGCTGCACGAGGACGACGCGCTGCGTGCCCTCCGCGCCGCCGTCGATCTCCGCGAGGCGATCAAGGCGCTGAACGTCGAGCTCGAGCGAACGCACGGCACCCACATCGAGATTCGCCTTGGCGTCAACAGCGGGGAGGTGATCGCCGGCGATCCGGCGGGCGCCAACGACACGCTCGTCAGCGGCGACGTCGTCGTGGTGGCGGAGCGTCTCGAACGCTCAGCGGCGCCGGGGGAGATCCTGATCGGAGAAGAGACGTTCGAGCTCGCGCGCGATGCGATTCGCGCCGACCCGCTCGAGCCTCTGGTCGTGAAGGGAAAGCGCGATCGGGTGATGGCGTACCGACTGCTCGAGGTGGTACCTGGCGCACTCGCTCATGCTCGGCGCTTCGACTCGGAGATGGTGGGCCGCGATCGCGAGCTCGCCCTCCTCGGAGATGTGTACGCCCGCGCCGTTCGCGAGCGCTCGTGCCACCTCTTCACCGTGCTCGGCCCCGCTGGTGTCGGAAAGTCGCGCCTGGTCACGGAGGTACTGCAGGTGGTCGGCGATGCCGCTACCTGCGTCACCGGCAGCTGTCTTCCCTACGGCGAGGGCATCACGTTCTGGCCCGTGCTGGAGATCGTCAAGCAGATCACCGGCATCTCGGAGGAGGACTCCCCCGAAGAGGCTCAGAGGCGGCTTGCCGCAGCCTTCCGCGGCGACGACGTCGCTCCGGTGGCGGCCGCGCGCGTAGCCGAGCTCGTCGGCCTCGCCGACACGTCCGTGGCCCCAGAAGAAGGGTTCTGGGCAGTGCGGCGCCTGCTCGAGACGCTTGCGCACCAGGAGCCTCTGGTCGTGGTGTTCGACGATCTGAACTGGGCCGAGCCGACGCTGCTCGATCTCGTCGAGCACATCGCCGAGTGGTCGCGCGACACGCCGATCCTGCTCGTCGCGATGGCGCGCCCCGATCTGCTCGACGTCAGGCCGACGTGGGGAGGAGGCAAGCGGAACGCTACGACCATCTACCTCGAGCCGCTGTCGCCCGTTGAGTCGCACCAGTTGCTCGAGGGGCTCCTGGGAGGAGGCGTCGTCGCTCCCGACGTGGCTGCGCGCATCCAGGAAGCCGCCGAGGGCAACCCGCTGTTCGTCGAGGAGATGGTCTCGATCCTCATCGACGGTGACTACCTGCGGCGTGAGGACGGGGGCTGGGTCGCAACCGGTGACCTCACGCGGGTCACGGTCCCGTCGAGCATTCAGGTGCTGCTGGCGTCGCGCCTCGACCAGCTCTCGTCGGACGATCGCCAGGTGATCGAGCGTGCGGCCGTGGAGGGCACGGTGTTCCATCGCAGCGCCGTCGAGGCGATGCTCGGAGACGGTGCGGACGGGCGGGCTGCCGCTGCCCTCGACTCGCTCGTGCGCAAAGAGCTGATCCGACAGCAGCGTGACGGAGCGGCCGGGGACGACACGTACCGCTTCCGTCACGTGCTCATCCGCAACGCCGCCTACGACGCCCTGCCCAAGCAGGTGCGCGCCGAGCTCCACGAGCGGTTTGCCGACTGGCTCGAGTCATCGGCGGGGGACCGCCAAACGGAGGTCGAGGAGGTGCTCGGCTACCACCTGGAGCAGGCTTTCCGCCACCGCACGGAGGTACGGGGGATGGACGACATCAGTCTCGGCCTGGCGGTGCGTGGCGGCCGGCAGCTCGCAGCCGCCGGTCGGCGGGCGGTCGCCCGCGGCGACGCTCCGGCGGCGGTCAACCTCCTCGAACGGGCGGGAGCGCTGCTTCCGGAGGAGGCGCCGGAACGCCTCGAGCTGCGGCTCGAGCTCGCCGACGCGCTCCACGAGGCCGGTCAGCTCCACCGCGTGGGCGAGCTGCTCGAAGAGGCGCTGAGCCACGCCGAGGAGTTGGGCGACGCGGGGCTCGAGGCACGCGCACGGCTCGAACTGGCATGCCTGCGCCCCTTCGTCGACCCGGAAAGGGCGGCCCTCGACGACATTCTCGAGGCGGCCGAGCACGCGGCGGAGGTGTTCGAGCGGCTCGGAGACGACGTCGGGCTTGCCCGGTCGCTGCGGCGTATCGCAGACACCCATTGGCTGCGCTGCCGCGTCGGGCCGGGCGAGCCGCTGCTCGAGCGCGCTCTCGTGCACGCGGAGCGGGCGGGTGACGAACGCGAGCTGTTCGAGATCCGCCAGGCACTGATCAGGGGTGCCGCACTGGGGCCGATGCCCGTGCCCGCAGCGGTCGAACGCTGCGCACGCATTCTCGACGAGGCGGGACGGCATCCGCTGACCGAGGCAGTCGCGGCGAACGCTCTCGGCTATCTCCACGCGATGGGAGGCCGTTTCGCCGAAGCGCGGGAGCTCACCGGCCGGAGTCGCGAGTTGCTGGAGGAGCTCGGCCTGACGCTCGCGCTGCCGACGCTCGACGCCTGGGCGGGTCAGGTGGAGATGCTCGCCGGCGATCCGTCCGCCGCGGAGCACATCTGGCGGCGCGCCTACCAGACGCTGGAGGGGCTCGGCGAGAAGGGGAATCTGTCGACGATCGCGGCGTTCCGTGGAGAAGCGCTCTACGTGCTCGGCCGCGACTCGGATGCCATGGAGATGACGACGGTGAGCGAAGCGACGGCCTCCGTCGACGACGTCACGTCGCACATCGCCTGGCGGACGGTGCGGGCGAAGGTCGCGGCGCGCGGCGGGGACTACGAGGAGGGTGAGAGACTCGCGCGCGAGGCCATTGCGCGCGCCGAGGAAACGGACTGGCCGAACCTTCGCGGGGGCGCGTTCGTCGCGCTGTCGGCGGTGATGGCCGCGAGCGGGCGGAGTGATCAGGCGCGCGATGCGGCCGAGCGCGCGCTCGCCGTTTACGAGGAGAAGGGGAACGTGGCAGCCGCCGAGGCGCTGCGCCAGGCGCAACTCGCCTAGGGCACGGGCGGGACGACGAGCGTCATCGCGGGTGTGAGGCGGAGCAGCGGCGAGCTCGGCCAGCGGAACGCGCTCGATGATGGGCCGGCGCTACAGAGAACGGCGACGCCTCGTAGCCGATGACCTCGTGATCCGTCCGGATAGAAGCGGCGGAGGTAATCGACGAGCAGCGGCAGTCCTGACCAGTCGGGCTCCTCCAGGTGGTCGGACTGCCCGATGACGCTGATCTGGAGAAGGATCAGCGTCGCCTTGATGTCTGGCGTGCGCTCGTCCTCGAGGAAGTCCGTCGCGTGGTAGATCTGGCAGCCGGCGAGCGCCGGGTCGACGCCGAGGTCACACCAGAGGCAGTCGAGCGCTGAGATACCCGGTAGGAGCCGCGCCTCGAAGCCCTCGCGGCGGGCGCGCCTACCGCTTCGTGGCCCGGGTAGACGAAGATGCCCGGGTGGCCGTAGAACGCGGCGCAGACCGTCCGCCCGGCGCGGAGCGGGGACAAGATCTCCTCGACCATGGCCTCGTACGCTTCGAGTCGGGGTTGCCCGACGCGGTAGAGGTCGTGGATGGAACGTGCACGTGGGTTGAGCTCCGCCAGCCACGTGGCCGAGACGGGGTCCGCCACGAGGAAGAGGGCCTCTTCGGCCGACTCCCAGGCCGCGCGCGCTTCCGGCGTCAGGTGCACGCCGATCGCGATCCCCGTGCCGACGACGGTCAGCAAAGCCGTCGGCATAGCGACTTGCTGCCTTGGGCTGCTGCCAGACCGTGGGAGGGTGCCAGACGATCCGCCGCTCCTGATCAGGAGTGAGCGCATCCTGAATCGCTGCCAAGTCGCCGGAGCGGATCAGGTCGATCTCGTCTTGCTTAAGACCAGCACCCAACATCGCAGTGGTCGGGTTGTCGCTGTACGCGGACTGGAGAAAAGGCTCTTTGTGAACCCGTATCAGGAATTCGATGATTTTCTTGCGTCTCGGGGCTTCAACGGTGGGCTCACTCTCGCTCCCTTCTAGGTGGCAGCGCGACCCTAACGCGTCCGGCGCGTCGCAGTCAACCAGCGCGGGCCGCTCGCATCGACGCCTTGTACGCGCGCATTGCCGCCTGAAAGCGCTCGAGGGCCTCCGGTGAGTCGACGTCGCCGAGCGTTGGGTGACTCGGCACGAGCTCCCGTGCCTGCGGCACGTCGAAGCGCTTCGCGAGCACCGAGCCGAGCGCGGTGATCTGCATCCGCCCGAAGCCGGGCAGGTCTCCGATCCGCCGACCGAGGTCGTCTGCGTCCTTGGCCCCCTTCCAGACGCGCTCCGCGCGAGCGCCGAGATACCCGGCAGGAGCCGCGCCTCGAAGCCCTCGCGGCGGGCGCGCCGTACCGCTTCGTGCCCCGGGTAGACGAAGATGCCCGGGTGGCCGTAGAACGCGGTGCAGACGTCGCGCCCGGCCCGCACCGGGGACAGAATCTCCTCCACCATCGCCTCGTACGCGTCGAGTCGAGGCCGCCCTGCACGGTAGTGCTCCTGCAAGGAGCGGGCACGTGGGTTGAGCCCGGCCAGCAGCGCAGCCGCAACCGGGTCGCCTACGAGGAATAGGGCCTCCTCGGCCGACTCCCAGGCAGCGCGCGCTTCCGGCGTCAGGTGCAGACCGATGGCTATTCCCGTGCCGACGACGGTCAGCACGGCCGTCGACGTCGCTGTCGTCTGCCTCGAGCTACTGCCAGACCGTCGGCGGATGCCAGACGATGCGCCGAAACTCGCCACCGAGCGCCCTGCGAATCGATCCCAGATCGCCGCCGAGGATCAGGTCGCGCTCTGCCTTCGAGAGGCCTGCGGCCTGCATCGCGCCGTCCGCGTTGCTGGCGTACGCGGCTCGTGTCGCCGGGTCGGTGTCGACTTTGACAAGAAAATCGACGACTGCCTTGGCCTTTTGTGGAGGCAGTGGTCCGGGGTTCTGTGCTTCCATGCCCGCTCCCTTCTCGGTGGCAGCGCGACCCTACTCCCACGCCGGGACCGAGTCAACCACCACCG
>CAWGEE010000007.1:0-94637 GCA_963821415.1 uncultured Actinomycetes bacterium
AACCGCGGACCCCTTCATTACGAGTGAAGTGCTCTACCAGCTGAGCTACGTCGGCGTGCTCGAAGGGTAGCGCGCCTAATCAGGCAGGAGCCAGCTCGCGGCGCAGGCGCACGAAGAGCGCTTCGAGCGCCAGCCGGGGCTGGAGGTTCAGCTCCTCGAACCAGCGCCACGACTCGCGCACGATCTCCGCCGCGCGCGTGGCGCCCGGGAGCCGCTCGGCGGTTCCGTCGTCTCGCAGCGCGTCGAGGTGGTCGAAGTGCGTGACGACCGCCTCGGCGCCGACGGCCACCGCCACAAGATCCCGGTACCACGCCGTCAGCTCCTCCAGCGCCTCGAGCACGCTCTCCCGATTGGCGCCGAACTCGGCGCGGCGCAGCCACTGCTCACGCTCGCGGTCGGGGAGATCGAGCCATTCCACCTCGGCCTCGGCTTCGGCCCGCGCCTCGCGCGCGACCGTCTCCGCCATCTGCACGACGGACGCTGCGGCCGAGGAGGGCTCGAACGACGGATCGGCATAGACACCCCGCGCCAGCGCCAGCAGCTCCTCCCGCCGCGCGGACGCATCCTCGTCCAGCAACCGCTCCGCGCGGTCGAGCCGGCCGCCCGCCACGCGCGCCAGCGCCGTGATGCGGTCCGCAGCCAGCCCCGGCGCCTGCGCGGCCAGCACCGTGTGCACGGCCTTCTCGGACAGGCGACTGAAGGGGACGAGCTGGCAGCGGGAGCGGATCGTCTCCGGCAGCGGGCCGAGCTCGTCTGCGAGCAGGATCAGCACCGCGTAGGGCGGCGGCTCCTCGAGATCCTTGAGCAGCGCGTCGGCGGCCTCCTCGTTCAGCGAGTGCGCGGAGACGAGCAGGTAGACGCGCCACTCGGCCTCGAACGGACGCATGTGGAGGTCGCGCCGCAGCCGGCGCACCTCGTCGATGCGGATCTGGTCGCCGAGCGGCTCGAGCAGGTAGAGATCGGGATGCGCCCGCCGCTCGACCCGGCCGCGGTCGCCGAGCAGGTGAGCCGCGAACGCGAGCGCCGTCTTCTGCTTGCCGACACCGGGCGGGCCGTGGAACAGGTACGCATGAACCGGCCCGTCCTCCACGGCCGACTGGAGGAGGCTCTTGGCCGCGTGCTGCTCGATGATCTCGTCAAACACCGAGTGCCTCCCGGATGCGTGCGGCGATGTCCCACATCGGTTGCGAGCCGTCCAAGATGACGATGCGCTCCGGATAGCGCCCGGCCAGCTGCTGGTAGCCGTCGGCGACGGCCGCGCGAAACGTGCCGTCCTCTCGCTCCATGCGGTCCGGCGACGGGCCGGCGCGGGCCGCCGCGACCTCCGCATCGAGCAGCAGGACGAACGTGCGGTCGGGCGTGAGGTCGGCGACGCCGACGTTCAGCTCCAGGACGCGGTCGATGCCGAGCCCGCGCGCGACACCCTGGTAGGCGAGCGAGGAGTCGAGGAAGCGGTCGCAGACGACGTCGCTGCCTGCCTCCAGCGCCGGGCGGATGACGCGCTCGGCCAACTCGGCCCGCGCGGCGGCGAACAGCGCCGCCTCCGTCCAGGGCGCGGGCTCGTCGCCGTCGAGCAGCAGACCGCGAATCTTCTCGCCGAGCGGCGTGCCTCCTGGCTCGCGCGTCGCTTCGACCTCGCGTCCCAGGCTCGTCAGATGCTCCACGAGCAGCGCCGCCTGGGTCGACTTCCCCGAGCCGTCCACGCCTTCGAACGTCACGAACATCGGCGCCATCCTACGGCCGCGGCTGGCGCGTCGAGACCCACTCGGAGACGACCTCGAGGAGGTCGTCGTCGACGGGGCGGCGAAGCTGAGCCGGATACGCCGCCAGGCTCGGCGGGCCGCTGTCCTTTCGCAGGACATGCGTCAGGTCGTCCGGCGTGCTCCCGGTGAACAGGCCCGTGACGAGTCGTCCGATGCGCTCGACGTCGTCCGGCTCGACCTGGATGTCGCTCCGCCCCGTGATCGCAAGCACGGCGCAGCGAATCGCGGACAGGTCGTCCTCGGGGTCGTACGCCATGTACTCCCTGAACCAGCGAGCGGGCAGACCGCCATGGGCGTCGAGAACGTCGTCTTCGCTTGCGAGCAGCGCCCGCCGGATCTTCTCCTGTCGCCGGAGGAAGCGCCGTGCTCCAAGCCTCTGGAGCCCGCGGAGCGAGCCGGCGATTCGCTCCGATTGGATTCGCATCACTTCGGCTCCCGGAGTGGCCGCGGCGGCGAGCAGCACGACACCGGCGAGCCACTCGTATCTCGCCGCGAGCCGAATCGCGATCGTCGCGCCGACCGAGTGACCGACGATCGTGACTCGCTCCGGGTCGACTCCCTGCACGCTGCGAAGGGCGAGCAGTGCCGCGGCCGCGTCGTCGGTCTCCCGGTCGAAGCTCGTCGTGAGGTACTCACCCTCCGACTCACCAACACCACGCTTGTCGAATCGGAGCGAGGCGACGCCACGCTCGGCGAGGCTGTCGGCAAGCGAGGAGGCAACGTCGAGCGCCTGGCCGGGCATGTTCGAGTCGCGGTCGAGCGGCCCCGACCCGTTGACCAGAAGCGCAGCCGGAACGTCGCCGACTACGTCCGGGAACGTCACCGTCCCGACGAGGCGCGCACCGTCGTCGGTCGCCAGCTCGAGCCGGTCACTCGAGGGTTGCACGGACCATAGGATGCATCCGTGCGGGCGGTCGTCACCGGAGGCGCGGGCTTCATCGGCTCGCACGTCGTGGATGCGCTCGTCGCGCGCGGCGACGAGGTGACGGTCGTCGACGACCTGTCGACCGGACGGCGCGAGAACGTCAACCCTGCGGCCCGCCTCGTCGAGCACGACATCCGCGAGCCGTTCGAGATCGAGGCGGACACCGTCTTCCACCTCGCGGCGCAGGCCGACGTCGTCACCTCGGTCGAGCGGCCGACCTTCGACGCCGAGGTCAACGTCATCGGCCTGTTGCGTGTCCTGGAGGCCGCGCCGGAGCCGGCGCCCAGGTCGTCTTCACGTCGACCGGCGGCGCGATCTACGGCGAGTGCGCGCGCCCCGCGCGCGAAGACGACCCTCGCGAGCCCTTCTCGCCGTACGGCACGTCGAAGCTCGCCGGCGAGGAGTACCTCGCCACCTGGAATCGCCTGCACGGAACGCGGCACGTCGCGCTGAGGCTCGCCAACGTCTACGGGCCTCGCCAGCTGCCGACCCTCGAAGGCGGCGTGATCGCGATCTTCCTCAACCGGATGGGGGCCGGTGAGGAGACGATCGTGTACGGCGACGGGCTCCAGTCGCGGGACTTCGTCCACGTCGGGGACGTGGCGCGTGCGCTGCTCGCAGCCGTCGGCGCGACGCCGGGCGTCTACAACATCGGCACGGGCGTCGACACGAGGATCGTCGACCTGCACGCGCTGTGCCGCCGCGCGACCGGAACCGAGGGTGACCCCACGTTTGCCGATCCGCGGCCGGGCGAGATTCTCCGCAGCGTGCTCGACCCGTCGGCCGCTGAACGGGAGCTCGGCTGGCGGGCGGAGATGGGCCTCGAAGAGGGCCTGCGCAAGACGTGGGAGGAGTCGGAGGGGCAAGCGCCGAAGTGACCCGGGCGCCGTGGAGTCATCAGTCTCGACAACCGACGCGCTGGTCCGACCCTGGCGCACCGCGACAATCGTCGCCACACTCGTCGCGGCTGTAGAGCTCTTCATCCTCATCGGCTTCGCGGTCGCGCTCTTCGGTCCACCGGTGCTCGACTGGGCGCAGGGTACGAAGGAGAGCAGCGCTGCGCCGGCGGCCAAGCAGGACAAACCGGCCGCTGCCGAGCAGCCACCCGCACAGGAGGCGAAGCCGGCGGCGCCAAGGCTCGCGCGCACGGAGACGTCCGTGCTCGTCCTCAACGGGAACGGCATCGCCGGCGCCGCCGCGTCGGCCGGGCAGCTCGTGCGCCACAAGGGCTACGTCGTGGCCGCGGTCGGCAATGCGCCGCGGAGCGACTACCGGCGCAGCGTCGTCATGTACCGGCCCGGCTACGCGCCCGAGGCGGCGCGGTTCGCGCGTGACCTCGGCATGAAGGTCGTCTCACCGCTCGACGGGTTGCGCCGGAAGGACCTCATGGGCGCGCACGTCGCCGTCGTCCTCGGCGCCAGCTAGCGGCCTTCGACCTTGGCGCGGGCCTGGTCGAGCAGGCCTCCCGGGAGACCCGCAGGCCCGTACGGGTCGAGGCCGTACGCTCGGTCGAGGTGGATGTACGCGTCCCGGTAGCGGCGTAGCTCGAACTCGTAGGCGCCGAGCGCAAACCACGTGTCGGAGTTCTCGGGCTGGAGTTCCGTCGCCTGGAGATAGCGGTCGAGCGTCCCGCGCGGGATTCCTTGCCGTCGCCTCCGCGAGCGCCCACGCCCAGAGCGGCTCGACCGACAGCGGATTGAGATCGTGAGCCTGGCGCGCGGCGGATCGTGCGGCCCCTGCGTCGCCTCTGGCGATGGCCGAGTACGCGTCCTCGACTCTGCGCTGCGAGATCCAGGGTGCGGTGATCGAGTAGAGGACGGCGAGCGCGACGACTCCCGCGCCGAGCGCGAGCGCGCGGACGGCTCCGCGGCGCCCCCGGCAAGCGGCCCGCCGACAGCAGCACGCCCGTCGCTACCAGCACAGGAGCCGAGGCGGCCACGAAGTCCCAGTCGATGTCGGCCAGCGCGTGCAGCAGGTAGACGGGCAGCAGCACGGCGAGCGCCGTGGCCGCCGGCTGCTCGTCACCGTCCAGCCGTCTCAGCGCCTCGCGGCATGCGAGCAGGGCGAGGCCTGCGGCGCCGATGCCCAACAGCAGGCCGACGATTCCCAGCTCTGCCAAGCGACTGGACGCCGATGTTGTGCGGCTCCTCCGTGACGACCGAGCCGACGCGCAGCGGGCGGCGGGCGATCTCGAACGTGTGCGCGCCGTGGCCTCCGGCGGGCTCGTCGCGAAAGAGCTCCCACGACTCCTGCCACCACGTCCAGCGGTTGTTCGAGCTCAGCTCGGCCAGCCGCCCCGAGCCCTGCGCGACGTCCCCGCCGCGGAACTCGTCGAACCACTCGTCCGGACCGCCGACGGCGATCGTGGCAGCGATGACCGCGACCGCCGCCAGACCGGCGAGCGCTGCCGCGAGCGTGATCGTCCAGACGCGCCGCTCCTCGTTCGAGAAGCGCTCGCCCAGCCGCGCGCCGTAGTGGGAGAGCGCGAGCGCAGCCGCACCTCCGATCACGAGGACGAGCGCGAACCAGGCGCCCGCTCGCTCACGCGTGCGCGGAGGTCTGGAGGTGGTCGACGAGCCCCGGCTGCGTCGAACGCCCACGCCGCGACGACGAGCCCTGGCCCGGCGCCTGCGATGAGCATCAGCAGCCCCTCGAAGCGGTCGCGACACAGCCAGAGCCAGAGCCCGACACCCACCGCAGCGACGACGATGCCCGCCCGCGAGTACGTCAGCACGAGGGCGATCGACGCGACGTAGAGGAGGACGATGCCGCCGGCGCGCACGACGCGCGCATGCCGGCGCCCGGCCGCCAGCCACAAGCCGAGCGGCAACGCCAGGGCCGCGATCAGCGCCAGCGCGTTCCAGTAGCCGATCGGGTTCCGTAGCCGAGCCACGCGCGCCCCGTCCGGGAACAAGCCCGGGAAGACCTTGCCCAGCAGCGCCCACCCCAGCACGCCGAGAAACAGCGCCGCGAGCAGTCCCGCGGTCATCGCACGGGCCGTCCGACGCACGAGCGCCCCCACGTACAGCCCGACCACGGCGAGCGCGAGATACGCGAGCCCCCGGTTCAGATACGCCCACGACCGGTCGGGCGCGATCGACCAGACGATCGTCAGTCCGCCCCAGAGGACGAAGGCCGCGAACAGGCCGAGCGCTAACCAGCCATGTTTCGTCGGCGTCGGACAGGGAAGAAAGCCGAGCAGCGTCGCGAATACCAGGACCAGTGCCGTCAGCGAAGCAACGATTCCAATCCAGAACAGCCGCCCGTCACTCGAGCCGTGACCGAAGAAGAGCGCGACCACCAGCAGCGCGCCCGCGACGCCGAGGACCGAAAGCCCTGCGGCCGCTCGCATCGATCGAAGCTAGCACAGGCTCTTTCCCGGACTCACTCTTTACAGACACCTAACGGCGGGCAATCGTGCCGTCATGGCCATGGACGAGACTGCGAGCAGTTCCTGCCGAGGGATCGGCAGGCATTTGCGTAGACTCAACCCCGACGTACGGACGAAACCTGATCCCACTCCGACGCCAAGCCTCGTGAAAAGCCGCCCTCCAGACAGTGCTGCTCGTGCTCGTCGCCGCCGCGGGAGCACTGCTCCTCGCCGGCCCGGCCGCCGCGAAGGAGCCCTGCTGGAAGACGCTGATCGACGACTGGTACGACGGCCGGATCGACAACGTCTATCCCGTGGCGTGCTACCGAGCAGCGCTGGAGCACATGCCCGAGGACGTCGCCCAGTACTCGACGCTCGGCGACGACATCAACCGCGCGCTCCAGGCAGCCATCGCCGCGGAGAGCTCTGGCGGGGGATCGAACGGCAACTCGTCCGGCAACCCTCCGGCGACTCGATCGGGCGTGAAGGGCGAGACCAGCTCGAACTCGAGCACCGACACGAGCACGTTCTACGGCGGGCCCACCGCGGAGCGCGAAGGCGCGGTGCTCGCCTCGGACGGACGTGACCCGGCGGCGGGGCGGTCGGCCAGGCGCTGGATTCCATCGGCCCGGGCGACGCGGACTCCGTGCCCGTGCCGCTACTCGTGCTGGCCGCGCTCTCCATCCTGCTGCTGACGCTGGGAGCCGCCGGCTTCGTTGCCCGGCGGGTGCAGACACGTCGCGCAACCGTCGGTCCTCGCGGCGACGCTGAGCGACCGCGTTTCCGTCCGACTCCGGCTCTACGCTAGCCGGTCCGTTCGGTTTCGCGACCCTCCGCGGCCGCGCGGGAGAACATAGGAGTCACTCGATGCCCGGGAGGCACAATATGGCGACCGTGAAGACAGACGAGATCACCGACACCCTGTTCGAGAATTCGGTGCTCGACGCCGAGCGACACACCGGCGTTCGCCGCTACTTCACGATCCCTGGCCGCGACCCGTTCGAGGAGATCGAATGGGAGATGCGCGACGCGTTCATCCCCGGCAAGGACAAGCCGGCCTTCGAGCAGAAGGGCGTCGAGTTCCCGAAGTTCTGGTCGCAGACGGCCACCAACATCGTCGCCCAGAAGTACTTCCGCGGCCAGCTCGGCTCCCCCGAGCGCGAGTGGAGCGTGCGCCAGATGATCGGCCGCGTCGTCTCCACGATCGGCGGCTGGGGCCGCGAGGGCGAGTACTTCGCGGACGAGGAAGAGGCCGAGACGTTCGAGGCCGAGCTGAAGACGATCCTCGTCAACCAGCTCGCGTCGTTCAACTCCCCGGTGCTGGTTCAACGTCGGGTTCGAGGAGAAGCCGCAGTGCTCGGCGTGCTTCATCCTCTCCATCGACGACTCCATGGAGTCGATCCTCGACTGGATCCGCCGCGAGGGCGTCATCTTCCGCGGCGGCTCCGGCTCGGGCGTCAACCTGTCGCGGCTGCGCTCGTCGAAGGAGCAGCTGTCGAAGGGCGGCTACGCCTCCGGGCCGGTGTCGTTCATGCGCGGCGCCGACGCGTCCGCCGGCACGATCAAGTCGGGCGGCAAGACGCGGCGCGCGGCGAAGATGGTCGTGCTCGACGTCGACCACCCGGACATCGAAGAGTTCATCTGGTGCAAGGCGAAGGAGGAGCGCAAGGCGCGCGTGCTCGAGGCGGCGGGCTACGACATGTCGCTCGACTCGCCCGACTGGGCGTCGATCCAGTACCAGAACGCCAACAACTCCGTGCGCGTGACGGACGCGTTCATGCAGGCGGCCGAAGAAGGCGCGGAGTGGAATTTGAATGCACGCACCGATGGCACAGTCGTCGACACGGTCGACGCGCGCGGCCTGCTGCTCGAGATGGCCGACGCGGCGTGGCAGTGCGCCGACCCGGGCGTCCAGTACGACACGACGATCAACGCCTGGCACACGTGCCCCAACTCGGGCCGCATCAACGCCTCCAACCCGTGCTCGGAGTACATGCACCTCGACGACTCGGCGTGCAACCTCGCGTCGCTCAACCTCATGAAGTTCCGCCGCGACGACGGCGAGCTCGACGTCGAGGCGTTCGAGCACGCGGTCGACGTCGTGTTCCTCGCCCAGGAGATCGTCGTCGGCTACTCGTCGTACCCGACGCAGCAGATCGAGCGCAACGCGCGGGCGTACCGCGAGCTCGGCCTGGGCTACGCGAACCTCGGCGCGCTGCTGATGGCGCGCAGCCTGCCCTACGACTCCGACGAGGGACGCGCGTACGCCGCCGCCGTGACGGCGCTCATGACCGGCCGTGCCTACCGCAAGTCGGCCGAGATCGCGTCGCGCATGGGCCCGTTCGCCGGCTACCAGCCGAACGCGGCGGCCATGACCGGCGTGATCGCGAAGCACCGCGCGGCGGTCGGCAACATCGAGCACACCGAATCGGTGCCGAACGACCTGCTCGCGGCTGCCCGCAAGTCCTGGGACGACGCGCTCGACGCCGGCGAGGTCAACGGCTTCCGCAACTCGCAGGCCACCGTGCTGGCGCCGACCGGGACGATCAGCTTCATGATGGATTGCGACACGACCGGCGTCGAGCCCGACTTCTCGCTCGTGAAGTCGAAGAAGCTCGTCGGCGGCGGCGAGATCACGATCGTCAACAAGACCGTGCCGATGGCGCTCGAGAAGCTCGGCTACGCGCCCGAGGAGGTCGAGGAGATCGTGGCCTTCGTCGACGAGCGCAACACCGTCGTCGGCGCGCCGTTCGTGAAGGCCGAGCACTACCCGATCTTCGACTGCGCCATCGGCGACCGCGCCATCCACTACTCCGGCCACGTGAAGATGATGGGCGCCGTCCAGCCGTTCATCTCCGGCGCCATCTCGAAGACCGTGAACATGCCGGAGACGGTCACCGTCGAGGAGGTGCGCGACCTCTTCGTCGACGCCTGGAAGCTCGGCGTGAAGGCGATCGCCATCTACCGCGACAACTGCAAGGTCGCGCAGCCGCTGTCCTCGAAGGAGAAGGCGACGGTCGCGCGCTCTGGTGCCCGGCGTGACGCTCGCGCCGCAGCGACGGAGGCTGCCCGAGGACCGCACCGAGGTCGGCCGGAAGTTCCGCGTCGGCGAGTACGAGGGCTACATCCACGTCGGCCTGTTCGACGACGGGACGCCCGGCGACATCTTCGTGGACATCGCGAAGGAGGGCACGACGCTCGCCGGCCTCATGAACTCGTTCATGATCTCCGTCTCGCTCGGCCTCCAGTACGGCGTGCCGCTCGAGGTCTACGTCTCGAAGTTCTCGCACATGCGCTTCGAGCCGGCGGGTGCGACGAACGACCCGGACATCCGCATCGCGAAGTCGATCGTCGACTACATCTTCCGCTGGATGGGCAAGAAGTTCCTCACGGTCGACCAGCAGGAGGAGATCGGCATCCTCTCGGCCGAGGTGCGAGCGCGGCTAGCGGAGCGCTACGCGGACGGCGAGGGCAAGCCGGCGAGCGCGGAGACGGCATCGGTGCCGCTCGAGGCGCCCCCGCCCGGCCAGACGGCGCTCTTCAACACGCACGAAGACGCCGTCGAGTGCGCCCGCTGCGGCGGCCGCATGGTGCGGACAGGCTCCTGCTACACGTGCAGGGACTGCGGCACCAACACCGGCTGCTCGTAAGCCGACGAGCCGGGCCGCCGGGATTCTCACAGCTTCGGCTGTAGCCGTCTCGATGGGTCCCATGCCAACGCCTCACCGAGAGGTGTTGTGACCGCCTCCGAAAAGCAAGGCCCTCCCGGAGATAGGCCACCGCATCGTACGCGGCCTGTCGCGCGCCCTCGACGTCGGCCTCGGATGGCTTGTAGCCCAAATGGACTACTCGATTCCTAAGGGCATAGCCACACCGCCACCAGTCCGCGATGGGATCCTGACTCACGCTCAGATCGATCAGGGACGTTGGCGTCACTTCCCGAGATGGTCAGCTTACCTGATTCTTGAGTCCGGACTGATCGGGAGCATACGATCGCTGGCTCGAGGTCGTGATCGAGCGTGCATCGGAGCGGAGCACGGACGGACGCCTTCGTCGGCCTGCTTCACCGAGGACGCCGGCTACGCCTCGGGCGGGCCCGTGGGACGAGCCGCTGCCGGGCTGATCGCCTAGGCTCCCGGCATGAAGATCTTCAACCTCAACAGCGACGAGTGGGACGGGACGAGGGACCGCGAGGGCTGGCGCGTCAAGGGCGCGCTTGTCGGCCAACGCATCGGCGGTGAGCTAATCGGCGCGACCATGTCCGAGGTCGAGCCTGGCAGCAGGCTCTGGCCCTACCACACGCACTACCTGAACGAGGAATGGGTGATCGTGCTCCGCGGCGAGCCGACGCTGCGCACGCCCGAAGGTGAGCATGTGTTGAAGGAGGGTGACGTCGTCTGCTTTCCGCGGGGCAAGGACGGTGCGCATCAGATCATCAACCGAACAGACTCGCCTATTCGCGTACTCATGCTCTCCTCGATGGTCCGCGGCGAGATCATCGAGTACCTCGACACCGGAAAGGTGCTCGCCAAGGGCGTCGACGACGAAGACATCTTGTTCGCGAGGCCCGGACCCGCGGTCGAGTACTGGGAAGACGAGGACTAGACGGCTCCGCGGCATGAAGGTCTTCAACCTCAACAGCGACGAGTGGGATCGCACGGAGGATCGCGAGGGTTGGCGCATCAAGGACGCCTGGGTCGGCGCGCACATCGACGCCGAGCTGATCGGCGCAAGCATGTACGAGGTCGAGCCGGGGAACAAGCAGGGGCCATTCCACACGCACCACGCGAACGAGGAGTGGGTGATCGTCCTCCGCGGCGAGCCGACGCTCCGCACGCACGAGGGCGAGCAGGTGCTGCGCGAGGGCGACGTGGTCGCCTTCCCCCGCGGCAAGGAGGGCGCGCACCAGATCCGCAACGACACGGACGCGCCGATCCGCGTGCTCATGCTCTCGACGCTCGATCGCGCCGGACATCGTCGAGTACCTCGACACCGGCAAGATCGGCGCGCGGAGCGTCGCCGGCGACCGGATCCTGTTCGCTCGCCCCGGGCCTGAGCTCGAGTACTGGGAAGACGAGGACTAGGGAGAACTCGGCTGTGACGCTCGAGGAGCTCGACCGCTGGCTCGACGTCTACGGCCGCGCGTGGGAGCGGCAGGACGTGGACGCCTTCGTCGCCTGCTACGCCGAGGACGCCGTCTACCACTGGGGCCCGTGGGGGAGCCGCTGCGCGGCCACGACGAGATTCGCGCCCGCACGGAGCAGGCGATCGCCGAGCAAGAGGACATCCAGTTCGGCCACGAGCCGCTCGCGATCACGCCCGACGGACGCGGCATCGCCCGCTGGTGGGTCTCGATCAAGCTGAAGGGCGAGGACACGATCGAGGAGAACGAGGGCATCTTCCTCGTCACGCTCGACGAGAACGGCCGGTGCACGGACTTCCGCGAGTGGTGGAACAGCCGCACGCGGCCGGTGAGCTAGCCGTGGAGCGCGTGCGCATCGACAAGTGGCTGTGGGCGGCGCGGTTCTTCAAGACCCGCTCCGCTGCGACGGAGGCCGTCGCAGGCGGCCACGTGCGCGTCAACGGCGCGCGTGCGAAGCCGTCCCGCGAAGTAGCCGTCGGCGACCGTATCGAGGTACGAAGGAGCGCTCAGGGGTGGACGGTCGACATCCGGGCGCTCGCCGATCGCCGCGGCCCGGCGACCGCCGCCGCAGCGCTCTACGAGGAGACGCCGGAGTCCTCGGCCGCACGCGAGCAGCGCCGGCTCGAGGCGCGGGCTAGCCGCCCGCTGGGAGCAGACCTGGGCGTTCGGCCGACCAAGCGCGACCGGCGCCGGCTCGATGCGCTACGCCGCGGTCAGCGGCGCAGGTAGTCGTCGTCTCAGCCTGACGCGATGTTGAACGTGCTGCTGAAGACGTTGTCCGGGTCGTACGTCGCTTTCACCTCGCGCAGACGCTCGAAGTTGGCTCCGTACGTCTCGGGGAGCGCGGCTTGCCCTTCGTCTGTGAAGCCGCCGAAGTTGAGGTATGTGCCACCCGGGAATCGCTCGCCGAGCGCCGACACGAGCTCGCGCGCCCACGCGAGGTTTGCCTCGTCGTCGGCCGGATCGTCCCAGTTCGACTCGACGCCGATCAGATACGGGTGGTCTCGCCGTGCAAAGGCGCTGCCGCCACTCGGCTCTTGCGCCATTGCGCCGCCGAGGGCCCAGACGTCCACGGAGCTGAGCGGCGACGGCCGACGCGCGGCGCTGTCGGTCAAGATGTCGACGACCTCGTCGTCGAGTGAATCGATGTAGATCGACTTCCAGTAGTAGCGGCGCCCGTCCGGGTATTCGGGATCGAAGATCTGCTGTAGCTCGAGGTACGGCATCGGACCGCTGAAGTCTGCGATCGGTGTCGCCAGCTCGCGCAACGGTCGCGTCGCCTCCTCCCCGTCGGCGACGTCGCCCGACCAGGCGCCGATGAAGACGATGACCGGCGCGCCCCACCACTGCTCCGGGATCGGCTCCTCGTGGCCGGCCGTCCAGAGGACGGCCAGGACCATCAGCTCGTCCGGCGCGTCCCTCATGACTTCGTCGAAGCGGCGGAGACCAGCCGCAGATTCGGCAGCCGGGTAGATCGTCATCAACGTGAACACCTCGGGACCGAGCTCGTGCAGGCGGTACTCGAGCGAGGTCACGACCCCGAAGTTCCCACCTCCGCCGCGCAGCGCCCAGAGCAGGTCGGGATGCGTCCGCTCGTCGACATTCAGCAGACGGCCGTCGGCCGTGACGACGTCGGCGGCGACGAGGTTGTCGCACGACAGCCCATACCGGCGCGTGAGGAAGCCGAGCCCGCCGTGGAGTGTCAGCCCGCCGATCCCCGTTCGCGGCACCGCGCCCAGGGGCGTCACCAGCCCGAAGGCCTGGGTCTCGTGGTCGACGTCTGCGAGGACGGCACCGCCTCCCGCGCGAACGGTTCGCCGCTCGAGGTCGACGCGGGCGCGGTTCAGCGGGGAGAGATCGATGACGACGCCGCCGTCGACCAATGCGTTCCCTGCAACGTTGTGGCCGCCTCCCCTTACCGAGACGGGTAAATGCTCCTTGCGCGCGAACTCGAGCGCAGCGGTCACGTCTGCGTTGCCGGTGCAACGAACGACCGCGGCCGGCCGGCGCTCGATCATCCCGTTCCAGACCTTGGCGGCCTCTTCGTAGGCGGCGTCCCCCGGCGCGAGGACCGTTCCGCGAACGCGAGCCCGCAGCGCTTCCAAGCGAGCCTCCTCAGTCCCGATGACCATCGCCACCTCCCTTGTGTCGGCGATACCGTAACGCCCGCCGATCAGCCGCGTGCCGGACATTGCGCACGGTCGGCCGATTAGGCTCCCGGCATGGCGTACGACGAGGCGCTGGCCGGCCGGATCCGGGACGTGCTCGCAGACCGCGGTGATCGCGTCCGTGAGCAGAAGATGTTCGGCGGAATCGCCTTCATGGTCGACGGGCACATGACCGTCGGCGTCGTCAAGGACGAGCTCATGGCGCGCGTCGGGCCCGACGGCGAGGACGACGCGCTCGCCCAGCCTCACGCCCGCACGATGGACTTCACCGGCCGCCCGATGACCGGGTTCATCCAGTTGGCAGCGGCCGGCGTCGCCACGGAGGACGACGTCAAAGCCTGGGTGGATCGCTCCCTCGCATTCACAACGACGCTGCCGCCGAAGTAGTGCCGCTGCGGAACGAGAGCGCATGGTCGCCGGCGAGTCGTACGACGCCTCGGATCCGGCGCTCGTGGCGGCGCGTGCACGCGCCCGCCGACTGACGGCGCGCTACAACACGACGTCACAGGAAGACGGCGACGAGCGGCGCGCACTGTTGACTGAGCTGTTCGAAGAGGTCGGCGACGGAGCGTGGATCGAGCCGCCGTTCCAGTGCGATTACGGCTGGAACATCACGCTCGGAGACCGTGTGTTCCTGAACTTCAACTGCGTGATCCTCGACTGCGCCCCCGTCACGATCGGTGCGCGTACGCAGATCGGCCCCGCAGTGCAGCTCTGCGCAGCCACGCATCCCGTGAGCCCGGAAGAGCGTGCTGAGGGCATCGAGTACGCGAAGCCGATCTCGATCGGGCGCAACGTGTGGATCGGCGCGGGCGCGATCGTCGGCCCAGGCGTCACGATCGGCGACGATGCCGTCATCGGCGCGGGCAGCGTAGTCCTACGCGATGTGCCGGCGCGCTCGGTGGCCGCCGGCGTCCCCTGCCGGATCCTGCGGTCGATCTAAGCCACGCCGCTGTACCCCCACGAGCCGAGGTTTAATGACGGGCTGAGGCGAGTACGATCGGTCCATGCTGTACGGCCGCGAGGCCGAGTGCACGGCTGTCGACGCGTTGCTCGACGGGGCGCGCGCGTCGCAGAGCGGCGTCCTCGTCCTGCGCGGCGAGCCAGGCGTGGGCAAGTCGGTACTGCTCGCGTACGGCAGCGACCAAGCTGAGGGATTTCGCGTGCTCCGCGCGACCGGCATCGAGTCCGAATCCCAACTGCCGTTCGCCGGGCTCCACCAGCTCCTCTGGCCCGTGCTCGACCGAGTCGACACGCTCCACGGCCCGCAGGCCGCCGCGTTGAGAGCCGCGTTCGGGCTGACGGACGAGGGCGTCGGCGATCGGTTCCTCGTCTACTTCGGGGTGCTGAGCCTCCTGGCCGAGGTCGCCGAGGACGGCCCGCTGCTCTGTCTCGTGGACGACGCCCAGTGGCTCGACGACCCCTCGGCGGACGCGCTCGTGTTCGCCAGCCGCCGCCTCCAGGCCGAGCGAGTCGTGATGCTCTTTGCCGCGCGCGAGGGCACGGATGCGACCTTCGCCGGGCCGGGACTGCCCGACCTCCACGTGGGCGGCCTAGACAGGGAAGCGGCCGGGACACTCCTCGCGGAGCGGGGAGCGCTGTCGCCCGAGGTCCGGCAGCAGCTCTTCGAAGCGACGGCCGGCAACCCACTCGCACTTGTCGAGTTGGCCGCCGAGCTGACCGAGGCGCAGTTGACGGGACGGGAGACGCTGCCAGAGCGGCTCGTCCTGGGCAGCGGCGTCGAGCGCGCATTCCTCGAGCGGGTCCGCGAACTACCGGATGACACCCGCGGCCTGCTCGTGCTCGCGGCAGCCGACGACACCGGCAGCCTCTCGGCGATATTCGGTGCCGGGACTGCGCTAGGCGTCACGTCCGACGCGCTGGCCGCTGCGGAGTCAGCCGGCCTCGTGCGCGCGGACGACGGCCACCTTCACTTCCGCCACCCCCTCGTCCGCTCCGCCGTCTACCAGGGCGCCTCGTTCGCCGAACGCCAGGACGCTCACCTCGCCCTCGCGGCGGCGCTCGACGGCGATGAGCACAGCGATCGCCGAGCCTGGCATCGCGCGGCCGCCACCCTCGAGCCCGACGCGGAGGTCGCCGACGAGCTCGAGCGCACGGCCGACCGCGCACGAGCTGCGAAGCGGCTTCGCGGCCGCGGGCGCGGCCCTCGAGCGGGCCGCGGAGCTCTCCGTCGACGACAGAGGAGCGTGCGCGCCGGTACGTCTCCGCTGCCCGGGAGGCCTGGCTCGGGGGCCGGCCGGAGCGGGCACGGGCGCTCCTCGACCGGACGGAGGCGACTGGTGGAGGACGAGGTCCTGAGAGCCGAGATCCTCCACGCCAGGGGCGTGATCGAGAACCATTGCGGTGTTCCCGAGCGCGCGCGCCAGATCCTCGTCGCGGGCGCGGAGGCAATACGGGAGGTGGATCCCGACCGCGCGGGGCGCATGCTCGCCGACGCCGGACACGCGGCGACGTTCATCGGGGACGCGCAGCACACGCTGGCCGTGGCGGAAGCCGCCGCCTCGCTCCCCGAGTCGGCCGAGGCGGCCTTCGCCGCCGACCTCTTCGGCGGCTGCGCGTACGTCTACCTCGACGAGCCGGAGAAGGCGGCGCGCCTACCTGCGCCGCGCCCTCGAGCGCGCCGAGGCTCGGAGCGAAGACCCGCGCTCGCTCGTCCACGTCGGCGGCGCGGCGAGCTACCTCGGCGACGACGCGAGGGCCAGACGCTCGTACGCGAGGCCGCCGACCGCGCCCGAGCCGCCGGCGCCGTGCGGCAGCCTCGTGATCGCGCTCGACGCCCTCGCGTCCGGCGAGGTGTGGTCGGGCCGGCCGATCTGCGGCCGCCGAGTACGGAAGCGAAGGGACTGACGCTCGCGCGTGAGACCGGCGAGGGAAACGCCGAGTGCAGATTGCTCGGCACCCTCGCGTTCGTCGCTGCCACTCAGGGACGGGAAGACGACTGCCGGCAGCTAGCGGGTGAGGCACTTGCGCAGGCGCAGGCCCGCGGTCTGGTGAACCAGGGCACATTCGCCGAGTGGGCGCTCGGACGGCTCGAGCTCGGACTCGGCAGATACGAGGAGGCTCTCGGCCGCCTCGAGCGCGCCTCGACGGGCCACCCGTTCGCGGGGCTGCTGCTCACGCCCGACCTCGTCGAGGCAGCGGTGCGAACCGACCGGCGCGAGGCCGCCCTCACGGGATTCGCCCGCTTCGAGCGCTGGGCTGAGGCGACCGAGTCCGCGTGGGGCGCCGCCGCCGTCAGCCGCTGCCGGGGCCTCCTGACAGCGGGCGAGACCGCCAGCCGGCACTTCGCCGAGGCGGTCAGCCTCCACACAGCGCCATACGACCGCGCCCGCACCCAACTCGTGTACGGCGAGCACCTCCGGCGCGAGCGCCGGCGGAGCGAGGCGCGTGATCACCTCCGCGCAGCGGTCGAGCTCTTCGCGCAGCTCGGAGCGGCGCCTTGGGAAGAGCGTGCGCGGGCGGAGCTGCGCGCGACGGGAGAGAGTGCACGAAAGCGCGACCCGAGCACGATCGACCTGCTGACGCCGCAGGAGCTGCAGATCGCCCGTCTCGTGAGCGAAGGGCAGACGAACAAAGAGGTGGCAGCCCAGCTGTTCCTCAGCCCGCGGACGATCGACTACCACCTGCGCAAGGTGTTCCAGAAGCTCCGAATCTCCTCGCGTGCGCAGCTGAGCAAGCTCGACCTCAGCCGCGAGCCTGCACCTGCGTAGCCGGTCACAAGACTGGCGATCTCGCTGATGCGACCGGCGATGCCCGGTGCGAGCCTCCAGACGTGGTCAATAGCACGTCAACCGAAGGAGGGAACCGCATGTCGACCACTATCAGGCTCCGACGGCGGTGATCGACGGGCTGGCCGAGCGGCCGCCCGTCATCGTCGAGGGGCAGGGGATCGCCCGCTGCTACGGCACGGGCGACGCCGCGGTGCACGCCCTGCGCGGTGTGACGCTTTCCGTCGCCAAGGGCGAGCTGATCGCGGTCATGGGGCCATCGGGCTCCGGTAAGTCCACGCTGATGCACATCCTCGCCGGGCTCGACCACCCGGACGAGGGCGAAGTCTGGATCGCCGACACGGAGATCACCCAGCTCGGCGACGACGCGCTGACGAAGCTCCGCCGGCGGCACGTCGGCTTCATCTTCCAGTTCTTCAACCTGCTCCCGATGCTCACGGCCGAGGAGAACATCCTCCTGCCGCTGAGGATCGCGGGCAAGAAGCCCGAACGTGCGTGGGTCGACGAGGTCGTGTCGACGGTCGGGCTCGCGGATAGGCTCTCCCACCGGCCGTCGGAGCTCTCCGGCGGCCAGCAGCAGCGCGTGGCCATCGCGCGCGCGATGGTCTCCCGGCCGACGGTGATGTTCGCCGACGAGCCGACGGGCAACCTCGACTCGCAGACGGGCGCCGAGATCCTCGAGCTGCTGCGGCACTCGGTGGAGCGCTACGAGCAAACGACCGTCATGGTCACCCACGATCCGACTGCGGCGGCGATCGCCGACCGCATCGTGTTCCTCGCCGACGGGCAGGTCGTCAAGACCCTCGGCCACACGGACGGCCGCACAGTCCTGGCGGCCATGGAGGAGGTGAGCTCGAGGTGATCGCCGTCGCACTCAAAGGGCTCCTGGGACGGAAGGTCCGCGCCATCCTGACCGGCTTCGCCGTCGTGCTCGGCGTGGCGATGGTCAGCGGCACATTCATCCTGACGGACACCATCTCGAAGGCGTTCGATCAGATCTTCAACGGCACGTACGAGAACACGTCGGCCGTCATCTCGGGCAAGGAGATCGTGAAGGGCTCGTCGAGCGGCAACGCGACGATCCCTGCCTCGCTCCTCCAGCACGTCCGGCGCATCGACGGCGTTGCCGAGGCGGCGGGCGCCATTTACGACCTCGGATCGAGCTCCAACTACACGAAGCTCGTCGCTGCCGACGGAAGGTGATCGGAGGCGGCGGTGCCCCGACCCTCGGCTTCGGGATCGACACCTCCAGCCGCGGTTCAATCCGCTGAACCTCGTCGAAGGGGAGTGGGCAATCGGCCAGCAGGTCGTGGTCGACAAGGGAACTGCCGGCTCAACGATCTGGCAGTCGGGGAGACTCATCGGCGTGTCCACGCGGGGACGCGTGGAGCAGTTCACGATCTCCGGGATCGCGAAGTTCGGCACGGTCGACTCGCTTGGCGGCGCCACGCTCGCGGTGTTCGACATCCCGACCGCCCAGCGCCTGCTGGGCAAGGAAGGGCAGTTCGACAGCATCTCCGTCGCGGCCGAGAGCGGCGTTTCGCCGACTGCGCTCGCGGCGAAGATCCGACGAAGTCCTGCCCGCATCTGCTCAGGTGCAAGACCGGGGCAGAGCAGGCGCAAGCGAGCGCGAAGGACACGAAGACGTTCATGAAGTTCATCCAGCTGTTCCTGCTCGCGTTCGGCGGCATCGCGCTGTTCGTAGGCGCGTTCGTCATCTTCAACACGCTCTCGATCACGGTCGCTCAGCGGACGAGGGAGTTCGCCACATTGCGGGCCCTGGGTGCCTCACGACGGCAGGTTCTCCGCTCCGTCCTGTTGGAAGGGCTGGTGATCGGGTTCGTCGCCTCGATCGTCGGACTCGCGCTCGGGGTCGGCCTCGCGAAGGGCCTGACGTGGCTGCTCGGCGTCCTCCAGCTCGACCTGCCTCAGGCGGGAACGGTATTCGAGGCCCGCACGATCGTCGATCTCCATGATCGTCGGCGTCGGGATCACGCTGGTCGCGACGGTGGGGCCGGCACTGAGGGCGACCCGCGTGCCGCCGATCGCAGCGGTTCGCGAGGGCTCGACCCTCCCCAAGTCCCGCTTCGCACCCATCGCCCCGTTCGTGGCTCTGGGACTGATCGTGGCGGGGGCGGCAGCATTCGCGACGGCACTTGGATTCGGATCGCTCGAGACGCGCTGGGTGCTCCTGCTGATCGCGGCCGGATGCATCGCAGTGTTCCTCGGCGTCGGGATGATCTCGTCTCGTCTCGTTCGTCCGCTCGTGAAGGTCGTCGGGCAGCCGGCGCGACACGGCGGCGGCGAAGCGGGCAAGCTGGCGAGCGAGAACGCCGTCCGGAACCCGTCTCGCACAGCCTCGACGGCGGCCGCGCTGATGATCGGCCTCGCGCTCGTCACGGTCGTGGCGACGCTCGGTACGAGCATGCGGAATTCGGACAAGGCTGCGATTGCCGCGCAGCTCGACACGGACTTCGTGGTTACGTCGAAGAACGGGTTCGACGTCTTCCAGGCGCAGGCGGGCGAGCTGCTCGCGGCGGTACCCGGCATCGGAGCCGTCACGAACGTCCGTCAGGAGAAGGCGAAGGTGGCCGGTGCGACGACCACCGTGCACGGAGTCGACCCATCGATAGGCCAGACGGCAAGCTTCCAGTGGAGGTCAGGCAGTGACGACGTGCTTGCCGATCTCGGTGCAAACGGCGTGATCCTCAAGCAGCTGTTCGCCGAGAAGCACGACCTCGCTGTCGGCAGCAACGTGTCGCTCCTGACCCCTTCGGGTGACCGCCACTCGTTCACCGTTCGCGGCCTCTTCGAGCCGGCCGCATTCGACCGGATCGACCCGCTCTTCGGGAACGTGGTCATGTCGAGGACCGCGTTCGACTCGTCCTTCGCGAGGCCTCAGAACATCCTCGCGCTCGTCGAGCTCGGGCGAGACGCAACGCCGGCCACGCTGACGGGCATGAATGACGTCCTCGCTCAGTACCCCGGGACGGTCATGCGAAGCGAGGCCGACTACGTGACCTGGCGGGCTGCAGGGCTGAACAAGCTCCTCAACTTGCTCTACGTCCTCCTCGCACTGTCGGTCATCGTCAGCCTGTTCGGGATGATCAACACGCTCATCCTGTCGACCTTTGAGCGGACAAGGGAGCTCGGCATGCTCCGAGCAGTCGGCATGACGCGCCGCCAGGTGCGACGGATGGTGCGCCACGAGAGCGTCATCACGGCACTGATCGGTGCGGCGCTCGGCTTGCCGATCGGCGTCGCGCTGGCGGCGCTCGTCACGAATGCACTCTCCGATCAGGGGCTCGTCTTCAGCGTGTCCATCGGCTACCTCGCGGTGTTCACACTCGTAGCGATCGCCGCCGGTGTGGTGGCGGCGATCGCACCGGCCCGGCGAGCCGGACGGCTGAACGTCCTGGCCGCGCCTCCACTACGAGTAAGCAGAACTAAGGGGGGCGGCGTCCGCCGCCCCCCTCCTCTTGACTCATGCTCTGCATGGGGATCGCTCCGCTAGCGGGCAGTCGACGCGTGTACCGTCGTAGCGTTTCAGCAAGCGGGCAGACAGACGACATAGGCTTTCGGGCATGGCCTACGACGAGGCGCTGGCCGGCCGAATCCGCGACGTGCTCGCAGACCGCGGTGATCGCGTTCGTGAGCAGAAGATGTTCGGCGGGATCGCCTTCATGGTCGACGGGCACATGACGGTCGGCGTCGTCAAGGACGAGCTGATGGCACGCGTCGGCGCGGACGGCGAGGACGACGCACTCGCCCAGCCGCACGCGCGGACGATGGACTTCACCGGCAGGCCGATGACCGGGTTCATCCAGGTCTCAGCCGCCGGCGTCGCCACGGAGGAGGACGTCAAGGCCTGGGTGGATCGCGCCCTGGCGTTCACGACGACGCTGCCGCCGAAGTAGTGCGCGGCAGTGGAACGAGCGCGCATGGTCGCCGGCGAGTCGTACGACGCCTCGGATCCGGCGCTCGTGGCGGCGCGTGCACGCGCCCGCCGGCTGACGGCGCGCTACAACACGACGTCACAGGAAGACGGCGACGAGCGGCGCGCACTGTTGACTGAGCTGTTCGAAGAGGTCGGCGACGGAGCGTGGATCGAGCCGCCGTTCCAGTGCGATTACGGCTGGAACATCACGCTCGGAGACCGTGTCTTCCTGAACTTCAACTGCGTGATCCTCGACTGCGCCCCCGTCACGATCGGTGCGCTTACGCAGATCGGCCCCGCAGTGCAGCTCTGCGCAGCCACGCATCCCGTGAACCCTGAAGAGCGTGCTGAGGGCATCGAGTACGCGAAGCCGATCTCGATCGGGCGCAACGTCTGGATCGGCGCAGGCGCGATCGTCGGCCCAGGCGTCACGATCGGCGACGATGCCGTCATCGGCGCGGGCAGCGTAGTCCTACGCGACGTACCCGCGCGCTCGGTGGCCGCCGGCGTCCCCTGCCGGATCCTGCGGTCGATCTAGGCGCACCGAAACGCGAGCCGTAGAATCGCCGCGTGGCCGACGCCCCGCGTCACGACTACCTGCCGATCGCGGATCACGGCATCATCGGCGACCTGCACTCGGCTGCGCTCGTCGGCACCGACGGCACGATCGACTGGTACTGCCACGACCGCTTCGACGCGCCCAGCGTGTTCGCGTCGATCCTCGACGCCGAGCGCGGCGGCTTCTTCCGTCTCACGCCGATCAAGTGCCAGTGGACGTCGAAGCAGCTCTACGTGCCGGACACGAACGTCCTCATCACACGGTTCCTGTCGCAGGACGGCGTGGGCGAGGTCATCGACTTCATGCCCGTCGACGACCGCCGGCAGGGGACGCACCGCCAGCGGCTCGTGCGACGGGTCCTCTGCGTGAAGGGCGCGCTGCAGTTCCAGGCCGAGGTGGAGCCGCGCTTCGACTACGGCCGTGCGGACGCGGACATCGCCGTCACCGACGACGGCGCCGTCTTCGCCTCACCCGATCTGACGCTCTCGCTCTCGGCCCGCGTCCCGTCTCGAGCGCACGAAGGCAGGTGTCCGCGCTGCCTTCGCACTCGATCAGGGCCAGAGCGCGACGTTCGTGCTCGAGCAAGGCGACCAGCCGCGCCCCGTACGCCGAGGACGACACGCGCGAGCTGTTCGACGAAACCGTCGACTACTGGCTGCGGTGGATCGCCGCGGCGCGCTACCAGGGACGGTGGCGCGAGATCGTGAGGCGTTCCGCGCTGACGTTGAAGCTCCTGACGTACCAGTCCGTCGGGCGCGCTCATCGCCGCCGCGACGACGAGCCTCCCCGAGCAGCTCGGCGGCGAGCGCAACTGGGACTACCGCTACACGTGGATTCGCGACGCGGCGTTCTCCCTCTACGCGCTGCTGCGGCTGGGCTTCACGGAGGAGGCCGCAGCGTTCGGCGGCTGGCTGACCGACCGATTCCGCGAGGAGCACAAAGGCGAGTCCGGGCCGCTCCAGATCATGTACGCGATCGACGGCAACTCCGATCTCGAGGAGCAGATCCTCGACCACCTGGAGGGCTACTGCGGCTCGGGCCCGGTGCGAATCGGCAACGGCGCCGCCGACCAGCTGCAGCTCGACATCTACGGCGAGCTCGTCGACTCCGTCTACCTCTACAACAAGTACGGCGAGCCGATCTCCCACGACGCCTGGATGGATCTGACGCGAATCGTCAACTGGGTCTGCGAGAACTGGGACCAGCCGGACGAGGGGATCTGGGAGACGCGCGGCGGCCGCCAACACTTCACGTACTCGCGGCTGATGTGCTGGGTAGCGGTCGAGCGGGCGGTCCGCGTCGCGCGCCAGCGCGGCCTACCGGCCGATCTCGTCGCCTGGACGAAGACGCGCGACGAGATCTACCACCAGATCATGGAGAAGGGCTGGAACGAGGAGCGCGGCGCGTTCGTGCAGCACTACGGCTCGGACGTCCTCGACGCGTCGAACCTCCTCATGCCGCTCGTGAAGTTCGTCTCGCCCACCGATCCGCGCTGGCTCTCGACGCTCGACCTGATGACGGAGGAGCTCGTCTCCGACACGCTCGTCTACCGCTACAACGTCAGGGCCTCGCCGGACGGAGTCGAGGGCGACGAGGGCACGTTCTCGATCTGCTCGTTCTGGTACGTGGAGGCGCTGGCACGCGCGGGCCAGCTCGATCGCGCGCGCATCGCCTTCGAGAAGATGCTCACGTACGCGAACCACCTCGGCCTCTTCTCCGAGGAGATCGGCCCGCACGGCGAGCAGCTCGGCAACTTCCCGCAGGCGTTCACGCACCTGGCGCTGATCAGCGCCGCGACGAACCTCGACCGCCAGCTTGGCTAGGCCAGCTCCATGTCGACAAACGGCACGTCGCCCCAGCCCTCGAAGAACCGCGTCTTGGTGCCCGTCCGCCGGAACCCGGCTCGCTCGTACACGTGGATCGCCCGCTCGTTGAACTCGGCCACGTCGAGCACGAACCGGGTCGCTCCAAGATCGCTCTCTCGCGAAGTCGAGACCGGCGGTCACGAAGGCCTGCCCTAACCCGCGTCCGGTGAGGTCGGGCCTCAGCCCGAGGCCGTAAAACATCGCGCCTCCACGCTCCGCGAAGAAGTAGAAGCCTGCGATTGCACCGTCGTCGGTGAGCACGCTGTAGAAGCACTCCGGATTCAGGGGCGGGAGCCCGTCGTCGTCGTAGAAGTCGTAGGGCGGCGGATACCGCCACTTCCCCCGCTCCCGAAACAGCGCGTCCGTTGCAGGCTCGATGCGGAGGATCACGGCAGCGAACGAAGGATCTGCTCTGCCTCGGCAACGACCCGCCGCACGATTTCGCCTGCGGGGAGCACCTCGTCGACGAGCCCGCCGTCTCCGAACCCGCCTGCCGCGACCGCGCAGACGACGGGGTGCTCGATGCCGACGAGCCGGGTGAACGCCGTCTCGATCACGCGCCGATTCTAGTGCTATAGTTCACTCCGAAATAGTTCACACTGAACTAACACCCACCGAAGCGGCCGTGCTCTCACTCCTTGCCATCGAGGGCGAGCGGTCGCGCTACGACCTCATGAAGAGCCTCTCGAAGGCGATCGGCTACATCTGGGCGCCGGCGAAGACGCAGCTCTACGCGCTCCTCCCCAAGCTCGCCGAGCGCGGCCTCGCGACGAGCCGTACGGTGCGTGAAGGCGCGCGGCCGGAGAAGAAGCTCTTCAAGATCACGAGCGCCGGCCAGTCGGAGCTCGATCGCTGGCTCGCAGAGCGGCCCGACTCGACCGAGACCTTCTACCTCCGGCTCTTCGTCGGCGGCCTCGTCCCGCCGGAGGTGCTCGCTCAACACGTTGAGTGGTTCCGCGAGCGGACGGCCGAGCAGCTCGAGGAGTACCGGCAGATCGAGCCGACGAACACGCGCACGGACAACGACTTCTTCCACTACTTCCTGCTCCGCCTCGGCATCGAGCGCTCGGAGCATCTCCTCCGCTGGTCGGACTGGGTTCTCGAGGAGCTCGAGGCCGCATGACCCTGCTCGCCCGACTGCTCGTGGTGGTCGCCCTCTGCCTGGTCGCGGTCGGGTCGAGCGGGGCCTCGACGTCGGCGACCGTGCCCGGCGCGGAGTCGGACGTGCGCCTGCTCGCGCAGCAGCTGGAGGCGATCCATCCCGACCTGTTCGACAGCGTCCCACGCGCACGTTTCAAGTCAGCCGTCGACACCGCGGCGGCCCGCGCCGACGAGCTCTCCGAGAACGAGCTGCTCGTCGAGCTCATGCGCATCGCGGCGCTCCCGGGCAACGGGAACGGCCATAGCGGCATCTTCCCCGGCGATCCGCAGCACCGTCGCGACCTCCACCTCTATCCCCTCCGCCTCTACGCGTTCCCCGACGGGACGTACGTCGTCGACGAGAAGGGCAGTGACGGCCTCGTCGGCGCGCGCCTCACGGCGATCGGCGGCGTCTCCTACGCCGAGGTCGCGAAACGCGTGCGGCCGCTCGTCCCGCATGACAACGCGAGCAACCTCCAGGGCTACCTGCCGCACTGGGTGTTGACGGCGGAAGTGCTCGACGGGCTCGGCATCGCTGACGGCATTTCTCCGCTCGAGTTCACGTTCGTGCAGGGCGGCAAGTCGCGGTCGGTGACGCTCTCCCCCGTGACAGTGCCGTCCTACGTCTCGACGTTCCAGCGACCCGCTCCACGGGCACTATCCGTCGATCCTGCCCCGGCGGAAGCCGACGCCTCTCTACCTCCAGAAGAGCGCGAGCCTGCTCTGGGTCGGGACCCTCGACCGCGGTCGAGCGGTCTTCGTGGGCTTCAACGCAGTGCAACGTCCGAGTCAGGCGCTCGTGGACCGCGTCACGAAGCTCTCGCGCGGGAGGCAGGTCAAGCGCGTGATCGTCGACCTCCGCCTCAACGGCGGCGGGGACAACACGACGTACGGGAGCCTGCTCAGCGCGCTCACCGACTCGAGTCATCAACCGGAAAGGGCGGCTGTTCGTCCTCATCGGCCGCGCGACCTTCTCGGCCGCAGCGAACTTCGCCGCCGACGTCGACCGGCTCACGAAGGCGACGTTCATCGGAGAGCCGACCGGCGGCTTCGTGCGCGGACTACGGAGACACCGTTTCGGTGCTGCTCCCGAAGAGCGGGATCAACGTGCGCATCGCGGCCCGCTACTGGGACTTCAGCAAGGGCTCCAGCGACCGGCGGCTCGCCGTAAACCCTGACCGCAAGGTCAAGGTGACCATCGCCGACTTCCTCGCCGGCCGAGACCCGGTGCTCGCCGCGGCGCTCAGGAGCTGAAGCCTTAGGTCTGCGACAATCGCGGCCTCGTGTCCGGCCGCGTCGACCTGCCCGAGGGTGAGGTCACCTTTCTCTTCACCGACGTGCAAGGGAGCACGCGGCTGCTCGAGGAGCACCCGGTGGAGTACGCGTCGAAGATCGCGCGGCATCACGAGCTGCTGGAGGATGCCGTCGTCGATCGTCGAGGAGTCGTGTTCGAGACGATCGGTGATGCGGTGTACGCCGCGTTCGCCGACCCGACGGACGCGGTCGAGGCCGCGGTCGCAGGCCAGCTGGCGCTCGCCGCAGAGGACTGGGGATCGCTCGGGCAGATCACGGTACGCATGGGCCTGCACACCGGGCCGGTCGAGCGACGCGACACCCATTACTTCGGTGCTCCGCTCTACCGCTGTGCGCGCCTGATGGCGACTGCACACGGAGGCCAGATCGTGCTGACGGAGGCGACGGCGCGCCTCGTTCAGGATTCGCTCGACGCGACGCTCGTGGACCTCGGCATGCACGGGCTGAAAGATCTCCGCGAGCCCGAACGCGTCTTCCAGGTTGCCCGCGACGGCCTCGCTGCAGACTTCCCGCCGCTTCGATCCGCGGGAGGAAGGCCGAACAACCTGCCGGCGGAGGTGAAGACCTTTGTCGGGCGGCGAGACGAGCTGGCGTCGTTGTGCGAGCTGCTCCTGACACCGGGCGTCCGGGCCGTGACGATCACCGGTCCCGGCGGCACGGGCAAGACGCGCCTGGCGCTGCGAGCGGCGGAGCAGCTGCTCGAGCCGTTCAAGGACGGCGTCTTCTTCGTTCCGCTGACGCCCCTCTCCGGCCCGGAGCTCGTGATGCCCGCGATCGCCGGCGTGCTCGGCGTCCAGAAGTCGGCGGACCGAACGCTCGTCGACTCCGTCGTCACTCACCTTGCCGGCAAGGAGCTGCTGCTCGTGCTCGACAACTTCGAGCATGTCCTGCCGGCCGCCGAGGACGTCGCGGCGGTGCTCGCGTCCACCCCCAACGTGAGAGTGCTGGCGACGAGCCGCGTGCCGCTGCACATCCAGGGCGAGCATGACGTTCACATCCGCCCTCTCGCGCTGCCGGAGACGGATGCGAGCCTCGGCGAAGTCATGCGCGCGCCGGCCGTTCAGCTCTTCGCACAGCGGGCGCAGGAGTCGAGAGACGACTTCGCGCTGACCGAGGACAACTGCCGGACGATCGGCGAGATCTGCCGCCGGCTCGACGGACTGCCGCTGGCGATCGAGCTCGCCGCCTCGCGAAGCCGGCTGCTGTCACCGGAGGCGATGCTCGAGCGCGTGGACGACCGCCTCGGCCTGCTGACCGGCGGCCCCAGCGATCTGCCGTCGAGACAGCAGACGCTTCGCAGCACGATTCAGTGGAGCTTCGACTTGCTCGAAGAGCCGGAGCAGGTGCTCCTGGGTCGGCTGTCGATCTTTCGCGGCGGCTGCGACCTGCCCGCCGCGGAGGCCGTTTGCGGCGCCGACGTCCTGACGTCCCTCTCCGTCCTCGTCGAGCACAGCCTCGTCGAGGCGCGTTGGAACGAGCTGGGCGACACTCGCTACGAGCTGCTGGAGACGATCGCCGAGTTCGCACGCGAGCGACTCGAAGAGAGCGGCGAAGCCGATGAGGTCGCCGAGCGGCACGCCGAGTACTTCGCGGCCTATGCCGAGGCCGTCGAGCCGTCGCTCTACAGCGACGCGCGGGCTCCGTGGCTCCTCAGGCTGTCCGATGACCGCGACAACGTCCGTGCCGCCCTGGCCTGGTCGGTGGAGCGCGACGAGGCCGCGGTCGGCCTCCGCATCCTGGCGGCGCTCTGGCTCTGGTGGTGGACGGCGTTCAGCGAGGGACTTGCCTGGGCAGAGCAAGTGCTCAGCCTGCCCAGCGCGGCCGAGCCGACGAGCGCACGCGCCGGAACGTTGTTCACGGCAGAGATCTGCGCAATCGGCGCCGGTGACGTTCGGCTGACACGCCGGTACGCGGAGGAGGCGCTCGCCGTCAGCCGTTCGCTCGGCGAGGAGCGCTTGTTCGCGCTCGCGCAAGGACTCGGCGCAGGCGCACTTGCCGGCCTTCGGAGCGGCCCCGGGGTCGCCTTCGACGATCCCGACGGGCCGCAGCGGGTACAGGAGCTGGGCACGGAGGCGATCGCCGTCGCTGAGCGCAGCGGGGATCGAATGGGTCGTCGCGTGGGTGACGATGATCTCGGGTTACGCGACGCTGCTGTCAGGCAACCCGGTGGCGGCCGAGCCCTGGGCAGCGGCCGCCGTGGCGAGATTCGAGCGAGCTCGGCGACTCGTGGTCGAGAGCCACGGCGTCGGTCGCCCGCGCCTTCTCGCTCGTGCAGCTCGGCGAGCTGGAGGCGGCAGGCGAGGCGCTCGAAGGCAGCGTGGACGCGCTGCGCTCGGTTGGAGATTTGAAGATGGCCAACACCGGCCTCATCGCGAACGGGCTCGTCGCCCGGCTGACCGGCGACATGGAGAGCTCGGAGGCCCGCTACGGCGAAGCACTCGCCGTCTGCGTCGAAGTGGGCGATCCGGCCAACGCGCCCGTCTGCCTGGAGGGCGTCGCGGCGTCGGTCGCCGCCCACGACCCCGAGCGCGCCGCCCGTCTACTTGGAGCAGCGAAGGCGCTCTTCGACTCCGGCGCCTTTCCGACCGTTCCCGGGTTCGAGGTCTTCTATGTCGGGACGCGATCCATGCTGGCGGACGCCCTCGGCGAAGACGAGGTCGGCCGGCTCGAAGCCCTCGGCGCGACGAACGCAAAGACGCGGCCACTCGCCGAGCTCATCGACGCCTGATCAGTCGTTCGCGGCGATGAAGCCGAGGACGCGCGCCCACGCGTCGTCCGACGCGTCCTGGAAGTCCTCCTGCTTGCGGTCGAAGAAGCTGTGCGGCGCGCCAGGGTAGGTCACGAGCTCGTGCTGTACGCCCGCTGCGCGCAACGCCTCCTCGAACGCCGCGTTGTCCTCGGCCGTGATGTTCTGGTCGTCGCCTGCCTGGAGCGCGAGGATCGGGCACTCCATCTCCGGCGCGCGCTGGATCGGTCCGGGTGAGCCGTCGGGACCTTCACCGGTGCGTCCATAGAAGCCGACCGCCCCGGCCAGACCGTGGCCTCCCGCGGCGGACAGCCACGAGTGGCGCCCGCCCATGCAGAAGCCGACGGTGAAGACCTTCTTCAGCTCCGTGCTCGCGCAGCCAGGCGACGGCTGCGGCGACGTCGGCCTGAATCTCCGAGGGCTTCACGGCCTGCACGTGCGGCATGTACTCGAACTCGTCATCGCGCTTGGCGACGCCCGCCGTGCGGCCGAAGTAGTCGAACGCGATGGCCGGGTAGCCGCGCTCCGCGAAGCGCAGGGCCAGCTCCTCGTAGAAGCGGTAGAGGCCGCGAACGTCGGGGAGGATGACGATGCCGGTGTCGCCCGGCTCGTCGGGCAGCGCGGCGAAGGCGGCGAAGCGGTTGCCGTCGGCCGCATCCAGCACGAGCTCCTCGTGCGAGACGGCCGCGCCGGAGATGACGGGGACGGGCGGAGAGGAGTCGTCGTCGAAGCACATCGCACTCCCGACGATACCCGCTTGACAAGCGTGCGAGAACGTGAAAGATTCTCCCCGTCAAGTCCTCGGAGATCTTCGGATCGCCGGGGACTTGGCGTTTTTGCGTTGGGGGAAACCATGTTTCCCCCACGGACCCCCTTCTTCTCGTCGCTGGTGGGAAGCTGGATCGGTGATTCGAGACCGACTCTCGCGCACAGGTTTGCTGTGGCGAAGGCGCCGGCCAAGCCGCCGCCTTCGTCGTTTCTTGGAGTCGTGGCTGGGAAGATCGACCGCACATCACCCTCGGGCCACAGCGGGCGTGGGCTGTTTGGCGAGCCGTCTACTTGATGCGGAGCGTGACGCCGAACATGTCGTCACGCGGTGACCAGATGCGCAGGCGCGTGTCGCGGCCCGCCTTCACCGTCACCCGGAACGAGCCGTTGGGCTGCGTCACGCGGGCGCCGCCGAGCCACTGCCACTGCCGAACCGCATCTCCTGCAACCGGTACGGCTGAACTCCGTTGCGCGGCCGCACCTGGCCCCACAGGGTCGTCTGTTCCCCGTGGCGCGAGGCCCGCACGAGCGGCAGCATGAATGCGCGCAGCGACGGCTTGGGCGCGCCACGGGCGGTGACGAAGCCGCTCTGCCAGCCCGACGAAGAGCCGTTGCTGTCGGCGATGTCGTCCTGGTAGAGGAAGTTGATCAGCATGTCGACGTAGGGCGCCTTCCACACTCGGAGGCTGCCTCGGCCGTGTAGATCGCCTGCAGCGCCGGCTCGATGCCGAGCCACGTGTCGGGCGGGTTCGTCTGGTAGCCGTACTCGGTCAGCCAGATGCGCTTCGGCCCCAGCGACTTGCGGACGGCAGCGGTCAACCGCTCGAGCGAGGCCATCGAGATCGTCTGGCAGTACTTGCACCCGCCGCTCCAGGGCGTTTCCGTCTGCGGCTGCACCGGATACGGGTGGTGCGCGTAGGCGTCGAGCTTGGCGTTGGCCCGGCCCATGCCGGCGATCCAGGCGAGCGGAGACAGGCCGCCCGCATTCCCGCGCGGCGCCGTGACGCCACCGCCGACGCGCGCCCCGGGAAGAACCTGCTTGATCGCCGCGTACCCCGGGTTGAGCAGCCGGCTCACGTAGATCTGCGGCGTGGTGGGCTTCAGCCACCGCGCCTGGTTGGGCTCGTTCCAGATCGTCCAGTGGCGGACGAACGGGTAGCGGCTCGCCGCGGCGTACGCGAAGTCGGCGAACGCCGTGGGCGATTCCGGCGCCCAGCTGGCGTCGAAGCCGCCGTTGGCCCACGATGGAGTGCCGACGAGCGTGACGACGGCGGCGATGCCGCGCCTGTTCAGCGCGGTGAGAACACGGTCAGGGTTGCGCCAGCGATAGGCGCGGTCTCGGTTATCCGTGGGGTCGCGCGGCTCCCGGACGGCGATCTGATCCCAGCGCAGCGTGAAGCGGACGATGTCCACACCGATGCGGTCGAGCTCGGCGGTGCGCTCCGAGAGCGAGCCGGGACCGCTGAGCAGCCACGCGTCGTCGTGGATCCCGAACTTCGCGCCGGAGGCTGCGCCCGCCGTCGGAGTAACGAAACCAGCGACCGCCACCACCACGGCGGCCAGCGTTGCGCACCTAAGCAATGTCATCAGTCGTTCGGCGCACGGAGGCGTGCGGCGCCTCTCCATTTCCTCTGCGCGTAGAACCCGGCCGCGCCGCCCAGGAGGAGCAGGGCGGCAAGCGATCCGAAGAGCACGAGCGGCGTGCCGGAGCTCCCGTCGGCCGCGACCGCCGCAGCGGCGGTTGGCTGGGAAGCGCCGTCTGCGCTCGAGCCGGCGAGGCTTCGCCCCACCACGCGGCCCGAGAGCGCGCGGTTGATGTCGTCGCTGGCGCTCGAGTAGAGACGAACGTCTTCGGGCATGTTCTTGAGCGCCTGCCGGTAGCAGCTGATCGGGTAGAGGTTGCTGATCGCGCCGTCGCTCCAGTCGGCGACGAGCGTTTCCCAGCACTCCTCCTTCGCGGACGCCGTGGCAGGTGCCAGCGCGACGACTGCGAACAGCGCGGAAACCCCACATGCTGTACGCAGGTACGCGGAAGCCTTGCGTATCGACGTCACCCGAACACCCCCTCGATGTGGGCGTCCTACCCCTTTATTGGACGCAAAAAACGCTCGTCGGTAAGCCACAACGCTAGGGGCCGCCCGTAAATGCCCCCTGAGAGCGACGTAAGTGGCGCGTAAGGCGTGGTGTCAGGGCGGTGAACGCGGCGATGCACGTGCTATGCGGTTCGGCCGTAGTACATGCGCTGCGCCATCGCGCTGAGCATGTGCCCGGGCTCGACGGAGTACGTGAGCACGGAGTTCATTCGCGGCGTCGAGCCGACGACGGGCGGCACCCGGTGGAGCGAGTAGCGGCCGCGGAAGAACGCGAGCGTGCCCGGATCGGACGCGAGCTGTCTTGGCCGGCGTGTCGCCGATCAGCACGGAGCGGACCGCGTCGTAGCGCTCGTCGTCGGGCGTTCGCACCATCGGCGCGTACTCGAAGTCGCCGCCGGCCTGCGAGCGCTGGATCATCAGCGTCACGGAGAACTCGCTCTGGTCGAAGTGCCAGCCGAGCTCGTCTCCCTGCTCGTAGACCGTCATGTTCACGCCGTCGAGCGGGTCGGCGCTGCGGTACAGCTCGTCCTTCTCGAGAGCCGCGGCGACGAACGCGAGCACCTCGTCCGATGCGTAGATGCGCCGCGAGCCGAAGTCTTCCGGCATCAGATCCATCGCGACCGCCTTCTGGGCCGAGCGGACCTCGATGCGCCGCGGGTGGTCCACCGGCAGCGACTCGTCGATCTCGTCGTCGAAGTAGCAGTTGTGGGTCGCGTCGTTCGGGTAGCCCTGGGTGGCCAGGTCGCCGGCCTCCTCCGCCATTCGCTCAACGGCGTCCGGTCGGACGAAGCCGTCCAGGCGGCACGCACCCTCGCTGCGGAGGGCGGCGCGACACTCTGCGACGAGCCCCTGCGCGGCCGCGCCTTCGAGCTCGTGAATCGGATAGCGATCGAGGTCGATGAGGTCGTCCAGCGCCACGATCGCGACTTACAAGGAGGACTTGGCGAAACAGTGACTGAGCCGCCGGAATCACGCTGGAGGCCGCGCGGCGTCCTCGGTCCCGACGATTGTACCGTTCCGCCAAGCCCTACCGCGCTCTACGATCACGTCGTGGTCGATGCGAAGCTCGTCGACTCCTTCCGCCGCGACGGCGCGGTCTGCATCCGCGGCGCGTTCACCGACGACGAGGTGGCGCTCGTCGCCCAAGGCATCGAGCGCAACCTCGCCGAGCCGAGCGAGCTGGCCCTCGTCGCGAGCCGTCCGGACGACCCGGGCCGCTTCTTCGAGGACTTTCGCGGCTGGCAGCGCATCCCCGAATACGAGGAGTTCATCCGCGAGTCGGCCGCGGCGCAGATCGCCGGCGAGCTGATGGGCTCAAAGCAGGTACGCCTCTTCCACGACCACGTGCTCGTGAAGGAGCCGGCGACACGTCAGCCGACGCCGTGGCATCAGGACCAGCCGTACTACAACGTCGACGGCCGGCAGGTCTGCTCGCTCTGGATGCCCGTCGACCCGGTCGACCGCGAGTCGACTGTCGAGTTCGTCGCCGGCTCGCATCTCGGTCCGTGGCTCATGCCGAGGACGTTCATGGACGCGGAGGCGAAGTGGTTCCCCGAGGGAACCCTCGAGGACCTGCCCGACATCGAGGGCAATCGCGACGGCTTCGAGATCCTCGCGTGGGAGCTCGAGCCGGGAGACTGCGTCTACTTCCACATGCTGACGCTCCACGCAGCAGGTGGAGCTACGAGACGGCGGCGGGCGCTCTCGATCCGCTTCCTCGGCGATGACGCAACGCATGCGCCGCGCCGCTGGAAGACGTCGCCAGACTTTCCCGAGCTCGCCGACCTCCCTGCGGGCGCTCCGATGCGTCACGAGCTGTTCCCCGTGCTGTGGAGACGCGACTAGCGGCTACCAGCCGTCCCAGTGCACGATCGTCTCCAGCGGCTTGCGCCGCGCGGGACGGAACTCGGTGCCGATCGTGTACGCGACGGGGATGAGGGCGACCTGCATCACCTCCGCGTACGGGATCCCGAGCAGCTCGGCGGCCTCCTCCTCATGGGCGAGGTGGAACGTCGTCCAGCAGGTGCCGAGGCCGCGCGTGCGGGCGGCGAGCATGAAGCTCCACACGGCGGGCACGATCGTGCCGAAGCGGGACGCCTGGTGGGGAATCGGCTTGCCGTCCGTGCGACCCTCGATGCACGGGATGACGTGCACCGGCACGTCGCCGATGTGATCCATCAGGTGCCAGACGGAGTCGAGCAACCGCCGCGTGCCATCGGGTAGCTCCACGTCGGGCGCGGGCCGCTCCCCTCCCAGGTAGCGCTGACCGAACCGGCGCCAGAGCTCGCCCAGAGCAGCGCGCTTCTCGGGATCGGTGACGACGACGAAGTGCCAGTCCTCGCGGTAGCTGGCCGCCGGCGCCTGCTGTGCCAGGCGAAGGCAATCCTCGAGCACCTCGCGCTCGACGGGCCGCTCGAGGTCCAGCCGCCGCCGCACCGCCCGCGTGGTGGACAACACCTCGTCGGGCGTCAGGTCGAGCAGCACTCGGTTCTCGCTCAGGAGGAGGCTTCCGCGTAGCGGCGGCCGACCTCGTCCCAGTTGACGACGTTCCACCACGCGGCGAGATAGTCAGGCCGCCGGTTCTGGTACTTGAGGTAGTAGGCGTGCTCCCAGACGTCGATGCCGAGCAGCGGCACGTCGTCGGTCAGAAGCGGGCTGTCCTGGTTCGGCAGCGAGTAGACGGCGAGTCCCGTGCCGTCCCACACGAGCCAGGTCCAGCCAGAGCCGAAGCGCTTCACGCCTGCGTCGTTCACCGCATCCTTGAGCGCCTGGACGCTGCCGAAGACGTCGTTGATCGCGTCTGCGAGCGAACCGGTCGGCTCGCCACCGCCGTCGGGGCTCATGAACGTCCAGAAGAGCGAGTGGTTGGCATGGCCGCCTGCGTTGTTGCGAACGGTCGTGCGGATCTCCTCCGGTAGCGCGTCGAGGTTCGCGAGCACCTGCTCGACCGACTGGTCGGCCCACTGCGTCCCTTCGAGCGCCTTGTTCGCGTTGTCGACGTACGCCTGGTGATGCTTGCCGTGGTGGATCTCCATCGTCTGCGCGTCGATGTGCGGCTCGAGCGCGTCCAGCTCGTAGGGCAGTGAGGGAAGGTCGAAGGCCATGCGGGTCTCCTTTGTGGCTGTCCCGGCGATTCTAGGGGGGTCTGGCGGAACGGTGCTCGTCGCCGGGGCGCGCTGGAGGTTGTGATGCAAGGACGCAGGGAGCCCGCGTACTAGTAAGTACGTGGGCGACCGAGGACGCCGCAGCGCGGCCTCCAGCGTGATTCCGGCGGCACAGTCACTGTTGCGCCAGACCCCCCTAAAATCACTTGCTTGCGCGAGATGCTCGTTCTGGGCGAAGCGGACGTCGAGGTGCTCCTCGACCCCGCCGGCTGTCTCGAGGCAGTCGAGCGCGCGCTCGTCGCTCTCGCGCGCGGCGAGATCCATCTGCCGCTGCGGATGATCGTGCGGCCGCCCGGCGAAGAGAGCCTGATCGGGCTGATGCCGGTGCATCGCGGCGGCGAGGAGCGGCTCTACGGGTTGAAGACCGTCGTCATCGTGCCGGGCAACTCCGCGCGCGGTCTCGATCCGCACCAGGGCACGGTGACGCTGTTCGACGGCGAGACCGGACAGACGATCGCCGTCATGAACGCGTCTCCGATCACCGCCATCCGTACTGCGGCGGCCAGCGCGCTCGCGACCCGCGAGCTCGCGCGGAAGGACGCTCGCGTGCTGGCCATCGTGGGCACGGGGCACCAGGGGCGCGCGCATCAGCGGCTGCTCCCCGCCGTCTTGCCGTTCGACGAGGTGCTGATGGCGGGCAGAGGCGACGCCGAAGCTGCGGTGCGGCAGGCGGACGTCGTGGTCACGGCGACGAGCTCGAGTGAGCCTGTAATCCGGCGTGAGTGGCTCAAGGACGGCACGCACATCAACGCAGTCGGCGCGTGCTTCCCGCACACACGCGAGCTGGACTCGGCCACGGTCGCCGCCTCGACGTTCATCGCCGACCGGCGGGAGTCGGCAGAGAACGAGTCCGGCGACTACCGCCTCGCGCTCGCGGAAGGCGCGATCGCCGAAGATCACATCGCAGCGAGAGCTGGGCGACGTGCTCACGGGCGCGCACCCGGGCCGCACGTCGGCGGACGAGATCACGGTCTTCGAGTCGCTGGGAGTCGCGGTCGAGGACCTCTTCGCCGCCGAGTACGTCGTCCGCCGGGCGCGGGAGACCGGTCGCGGCATCGCCGCCGACTTTTGATTCCGATCGACGAGATTCGCCGGGCGGCGGACGTGATCGCCGGCGGGGCTCTGCGCACTCCGCTCGTGCGTGCGCAACTGCCGGACACGCCGTGCGAGCTCTGGCTCAAGCTCGAATGCTTGCAGCCGGTCGGCGCTTTCAAGATTCGCGGAGCGTTGAATGCCATGAGGCAAGCCCCTGAGGCAGCGCTGGCCGCCGGCGTCGTCACTCCGAGCGCCGGCAACATGGGGCAGGCAATCGCGTGGGCGGCCCGCAACGCAGGCGTCGGCGCCACGATCGTCGCCCCCGACCATGCCCCGCGCGTGAAGCTGGCGGCCATCGAGCGGCTCGGCGGACGGGTCGTCACAGTGCCGTTCGAGCGATGGTGGCAGGTGATGGAGGAGGGGCGGTTCGAGGGCAATGACGAATTCTTTGTCCACCCCGTGCGGGACCCACTCGTCATGGCGGGCAACGGCACGATCGGGCTGGAGGTCATCGATGACCTGGCGACGCCCGATGCCGTCGTCGTACCAGTCGGCGGCGGCGGCCTGGTCAGCGGGATCGCCAGTGCAGTCAAGGTGGCGAGCCCCGGTACGCGCATCATCGCCGTCGAGCCCGAGACGGCCGCGCCCCTGGCGGCGTCGTTCGCCGCCGGTGCGCCCACTGAGATCGCCTACCAGCCGTCCTTCGTCGACGGCGCAGGCGGCCGCAGCATCCTGCCCGGAATGTGGCCGTTGCTGCAGGAGGTCGTCGACCAGGCCGTGACCGTCTCCCTCGAGGAGACCGCGCGGGCCGTGCGCCTGCTCCTGGAACACGCGAAAGTGGTGGCGGAGGGGGCCGGCGCCCTTGCCACGGCCGCTGTGCTGGCCGGGCGTGCAGGCTCGGGTCGCGTGGTGTCCGTCGTTTCGGGCGGCAACATCGACGCGCCCGTGCTCGCGCGCATCGCCGGCGGGGACATCCCGTAGGGAGATGCGTAGAGTGCTCCCGTGAAGGTCGAGGGCACCAAGGCGTTCGACGCGGCGCCCGAAGTGGTGTGGGAAGTGCTCATGGACCCGGAGCGAATGGCGAAGCTGCTACCCGGCGTCGAGAGCTTCGAGGTGCACGACGCCGACCACTGGACGGCCGCCGTCAAGGTGCCGCTCGGGATGGGCGCCCTCAAGCTGAAGTTCGCCTTCGAGCAGGTCGAGAGGCGGCCGATCGACTACGCGAAGCTCAGCGCCAAGGGCCAGGGCGTCGGTGCGATCGTGAACATGCAGACCGAGTTCCACCTCGCGCCGGACGGCGATGCGACGACGATGCGCTGGGAGGCCGACGTCCGCGTGGCAGGGCCCGTCGGCTCCATGGGGCAGCGGGTCTTCCAGCCGATCGTCAACCAGCAGGTGACGAGCGTGCTCGACGCGCTGGAGGTTCAGGTCGCGGAGGCGAAGCAGGCGAAAGCGGCCGGCTAGGCGCTCGGGCCTGAGCACTTGAACGACCCTGAGGCCGTTCCCTTGCCGCCCAGCAGCAGCTTCCCGGTGTAAGTCGCCTGCGTTTGCTTCTTCTTGAAGGTCATCTTGATGTTGCCGAGCATGTAGTGCTTCCTGCCCAGCCACCACTCGACGAAGACGCTCCTTGCGATAGACGCCGTCGCCGCTGCAACGCGCCGACGAACTCCCAGTACTTCGTCTTCGGATCCGTGCCGCGGAAGATGCGCCGGCCGAGGTAGAGGAACATCACCCCGTTCCGCTTGATGCAGGTGCCGCTCGCGAACTTCACCGGTGCCTTCCCGGCCACCTTCGCCGTCGCCGTCGCGGGCCCGCAGTACTGGACCCAGAACTTCCCGCCCGACCGGATCGCGCCCGGCTCGCACTTCGCAGTCGAGCTCGCCGTCGCGCTTGCCGTGGCAGCGATCAGGGCGAGGCCCACGCAGGCGAGCAGTGTCAGGCGACGGTGTGTGAGTCTCATCTCAGGTGCCCCAGGTCTCCGAGCTCCTGGGCAGAGCTCGAACGTCGGCAGGATACCTGAGCCGATCGGCCGTTCTCCGCTTCAACTGTCTCCGGCGGAGAGGCTAGCCTCGCCCGATGTCCGCGGTCGTCCTGGCGCTCATCGCCGCCGTGCTCTTCGGTGCGATGGCGGCCACGCTGGGCGTCGCGTTCCAGCGGAGCTCGGACGCCGAGGCGGGAGCGCTCGTCACCGGTCTGGTCGCGCTGGGTGTGACCGCCGCGCTCTCGCTGAACGCGCTCTCGGACAGCGGCGATCTCTGGCCGTTTCTCCTCACCGGGCTCATCGCGCCGGGCGGCTCGCAGCTCCTGTACGTCATGGCCGTGAAGGAGGTCGGGGCTTCGCGGGCAGCCGTCATCGCGGGAGCCGGGCCGCTCGTCGCCGTCACGATCGCGTTCGCGATCCTCGACGAGCCGGTCGAGCCGGCGCTGGTCGCCGGCGCCGTGTTGATCGTGCTCGGCGTCTTCGCGCTCGCGGGTGAGCGAGACAGGCCGGAGCATCTGCGCTTCGTCGGGCTCGTGCTCGCTCTCGCGTCCACAGTGTTCTTTGCAACCCGCGACAACATCGTCAGATGGCTGGCCGAGGACACCACGGTCGATCCACAGCTCGCCGCAGCGGCGACGATCGTCAGCGGCTCGGCGGTGATGGCCACGTACGTCCTCTTCCTCAGGGGGCGAACGATGCTCGGGGACGTGCGCCGAGCCTTCCGCCCGTTCGCCCTGCCCGGCGTGCTCTGGGGTCTGTCCTACGCTGCCATCTTCGAGGCCTTCTACCGTGGGCGGGTGAGCGTCGTCAGCCCGCTCATTGCCACCGAGGCGCTCTTCGGCGTGCTGCTCGCCGCCGTGATCATCGGGCGGAGCGAGCTGATCGGGCGACACGTCATCGTTGCGGCCGGGTTCATCGTCTGCGGCGGCGCCCTGATCGGAGTGTTCCGGTGATCGTCGCGCATCTCGATCTCGATGCCTTCTTCGCAGCGGTCGAGGAGCTGGAAGACCCGTCGCTGCGCCGGCAGCCGCTCGTCGTCGGAGGCAACCCGCAGGGCCGCGGCGTCGTGGCGACCGCCAACTACGCGGCGCGGCGCTTCGGGATCCACTCGGCGATGAGCTGCGCCGAGGCGAAGCGACGCTGCCCACATGCGGTCTTCCTCACGCCCAGACACGCGCTGTACCGCGACTACTCGCGCGCCGTCTGGGACTCGGTGCGACATGTCGTGCCGACGGTCGAGCGCACCGGCATCGACGAGGGCTACCTGGACATGACGGACATTGCCGCGGACTTCCTGCAAGCCCGGCGCGTGGCCGAGGCCGTGCAGGCGGCCGTGCGCGGCGCCACGAGCCTCTCGTGCTCGCTCGGTGTCGCGCCGTGCAAGGTCGTCGCCAAGGTGGCAAGCGACCTGCGGAAGCCCGGCGGACTGCTCGTCGTGCCGGCGGGGCGGGAAGCGGCGTTTCTCGCGCCGTTCGACATGCGCAAGCTCCCCGGCGTCGGGCCCAGGTCCGAGCAGCGGCTCCGCGCCGCAGGGCTGGAGACGATCGGGCAGCTCGCCGCCCTCGATGACGCTGATCTGCGGCGGCTGCTGCCCGGAAAGGTCGGCCGCCTGCTGCGGGACCGGGCTCGCGGTATCGATCCTCGCGGCCTGGAGCTGGCCGTCGAGCGGATCTCCGTGAGCCACGAGGAGACGTTCGAGCGGGACGTCGCCGACCGGGAGGTGCTGCACGCCGAGCTGCGGCGGATGGCCGAGCGGCTGGCCGAGCATCTCTCCTCCCGCGGCGAGGCGGCGCGGACGATCACGACGAAGGTGCGCTACCCGGACTTCGCCATCCGCAGCCGATCGACCACCCTGGCGGCGGGCGTCGACGACGCGGAGACGATCGGCGACGTCGCGTGCCGGCTGCTCGACCGGGCGCTTCGCGACCGTGCCGGGCCGCTTCGCCTCGTCGGCGTCGGGCTCTCCAACATCGAGCCCTTCCGCCAGCTCGCGCTGACGACTCCCTAGCGGGCGAGCGTGACTTTGCTCAACCCGACGGGCTTGTCGGGATCAAAGCCCTTGGCGCGGGCGAGAGCGCCGGCGAAGAGCTGGCCGGGCAGCACCGACAGCAGCGGTGCGAGCACCGGCAAGGGCGGCTCGGGCACCGCCAGTATGTACGCGGGGTCCTCGACCTCGGCCGCTGCGTTTCCACTGGCCACGATCGCCGCGCCTGCCGATCGCACTCGGGCGCTCGCTTCGAGCACGGCGGGGAGGGCGTCGTCGCGCGACGCGATCGTCCACACGGGAAAGAGCGGATCGAGCGCGGCGATCGGGCCATGGACCAGGTCGGTCGCCGTGAACGGCTCGGCGGCGATCCGGCACGTCTCCTTCAACTTGAGCGCGACCTCGCGCGCGGTGGCGAACTCGAGGCCTCGGCCCATGACGAACATGCGGCCGACGAAGGCGAACGCGTTCGCCGGAGCCGCGACGGCAGCGGCCAGCCCCGGAATGACGCCGGCCATCTGGTCGGCGACCCGCTCGAGCCCCGACGCGACGCCGTTGCGCCCTCCCGCGGTGCAGCCGGCGAGCAGCGCCAGCCCAGCAAGCTGGTTGACGTAGGTCTTCGTCGCCGCGACCGCTTGCTCCGGGCCTGCCTCCAGCGGCAGGACGAGGTCGGCGGCCTGGCCGAGCTCGGATGCCGGCGCGTTCGTGAGCGCGATCGTCAGGGCGCCGCGCTTGCGGGCCTGGACGACGTACTCGACGACGTCGGGCGTCTGCCCCGACTGCGAGAGCGCGACGACGGCCGACCGCTCGAAGTCGACCTGCGCGCCGTAGTAGATCGTGAGCGACATCGAGTCGCGCATCGCCGTCCAACCGGGCAGCAGGCCGAAGGCGTAGACGCCGTACGAGGCCGCGTTGTCGGACGAGCCGTGGCCGACGAGGCGTACGACGGACGGCTGGAGCTTCGCCAGCTTCCGGCCTGCCGACGCGTAGAGCCGCCGCCGCTCGAGCAGGCGCGCTGATCGCGGCGGGCTGCTCGCGAATCTCGGCGCTGAACAGCTCGCCCGGCACAGGCTCGGCGGGGCTGGGCTCAGGCAACGCCACTGAGCTCGCCTCCGACCAGCACGCGATCGATCTCGAGGTTGTCGCCGAGGACGACGATGTCCGCGGGAGCACCTGCGACGAGGCCCTCCGTCGGAGCGCCCGATGATCCGAGACGGCACGGCCGTGGCCGCGTCGAGCGCGTCCGCAAGCGGGACGCCGAGACTGTGCAGGTTGCGAACCGCCTCGATCATCGTCAGGGAGCTGCCCGCGAGCACCCCGTCCGGGCCGCGAGCCACTCCGTCCCGGATCTCCACTTCCAGCCCGCCGAGGCTGTACGAGCCGTCGCCGTTGCCGGCGCCGGCCATCGAGTCCGTGACGAGCGCGACACGTCCGCCGCCCACGCTCCAGATCAGCTTGGCCGTGTCGGGCGCGAGGTGAATGCCGTCGAGGATCACCTGGACGATGACGTCGTCACGCGAAAGCGCCACGCCCGCAATGCCGGGATCGCGGTGGCTGAAGGGACGCATGGCGTTGAAGAGGTGCGTGACGGTGTGCACTCCGAGGTCGAAGGCTGCGTTCGCCTCGTAGGCGTCTGCGTCCGTGTGGCCGCAGGAGACGGTGACCCCGCGCTGCTGGAGCAGCTCGATCAGCGTGTCTGCGCCCGGGAGCTCGGGCGCGAGCGTGACGAGGCGCACCGGACCGGCCGCAAGCAGGCGTTCGAGCAGCTCGGTGTCGGGATCGCGGCGCGCCGACTCCGGGTGCGTGCCGAGCCGCTCCGGGGCAAGGAACGGCCCTTCGAGGTGGGCGCCCAGGACATGCGGCGGCCCGGAACCGTTGGGCATCTCTCTCAGCGCGGCAACGAGCTGCTCCTCGGGAGCCGTGATGAACGTGGGCAGGTACGCGGTGACACCTGTCTCCAGCAGCGCCCGGCCGGCCACCCGGTAGCCGGCGGCGTCGGCGTCCAGGAAGTCGATGCCGCCGAAGCCGTTCACCTGGAGATCGACGAAGCCGGGCGACGCCACGCCCTTGCCGTTGGCGGACGAGAGGCCGACACGCCCGATGTGGCCGTCGAGGATCTCGACGTCCCCGGGCACGAGCTCGCGCCCGACGAGAGCGGCTTCGACGCCGAGTCTCATGAGCCGAGGGCCGCCCGTATCCGGCCGTCGGCGGCGTCGAGCCGGGAGCGCGCCGTCTCGGCGTCGACCTCGGCGAGCAGCGACACGATCGCGACCTTGGCCTCGCCGCCCGCCGCCTCGAGCGCGGCGTCGACCTCGTCCGGCGGCGCGCCCGTGGCCAGCTCGACGATGCGGCGGACTCGGGCCCGAAGCTTGTCGTTCGTCGCGCGGACGTCGACCATGAGGTTGCCGAAGGTCTTGCCGATGCGCACCATCGCCACGGTCGAGACGGTGTTGAGGACGAGCTTCTGCGCGGTGCCCGACTTCAAACGGGTCGACCCGGCGAGAAACTCGGGGCCGACGACGACGAGAATCTCGTGATCGACGAGGGCGGCGAGCGGCGAGTCCGGTGCGGAGACGACCGCGCCCGTCAGCGCGCCGGCCGCGGCGGCGGCCTCGACCGCTCCGACGACGAACGGCGTGCGTCCGCTCGCGCTGACGCCCAACACGACGTCGGCTGCGGTTACCGAGGCGGTCGCCACGTCGCGCGCGCCGGCCTCGGCGTCATCCTCGGCAGCGTCGCGCTCGGCCGCGGAGGCGAGCCCCGCGCCGGCGACGATCGCCGCCACTCTTCCGGGCGGCAGCGCGAACGTCGTCTCGCACTCGGCCGCATCGAGCGCCGCGATCGCGCCGGAAGATCCCGCGCCGACATAGAGCAACCGACCGCCTGTCTCGAGACGGTCGACGACCGCATCCACCAGCTCGGCGATTTGACCGGACGCCGCGCGAACGGCCGGTGCCACGGCCTCGTCCTCGTCGTTCATCAGCTCGACGAGCTCTTGTGAGGTCAGGAGGTCGATGTCGGCGCTCGCCGCCACGCGCCTCCGTGATCAGGTCGTCCTGATCGGTCCGCGCCATAGCCCAGTCTATGCACAAGGAGGCCCAGTGGTCAATACCACTTTTGCTCGAGATCGAGTATGCTGGCAGCCCGCATGGCCGTGATCCGCCTCGACCGCGTCACGAAAGTGTTCTCCGGCGACGTCGTCGCCGTGGACGACATAAGCCTCGAGATCCCCGACGGCCAGTTCATCGTGCTCGTCGGCCCGTCGGGATGTGGCAAGTCGACCCTGCTGCGGATGATCGCCGGTCTCGAGGAGGTGACGCAGGGCACGGTGTCGATCGATGGACGGGACGTCACGGAGCTCGCACCGCGCCACCGCGACATCGCCATGGTCTTCCAGAACTACGCGCTCTATCCGCACATGAGCGTCCGCCAGAACCTCGGCTACGGCCTCAAGGTGCGGCGGACGTCGAAGCAGGAGATCCGCACGCGCGTCGACGAGGTCGCGAAGCTGCTCGGGCTCGAGGAGCTCCTCGAGCGGCGGCCGGCACAGCTCTCGGGTGGCCAGCGCCAGCGAGTCGCGATGGGCCGCGCGATCGTCCGGGAGCCACAGGCGTTTCTCATGGACGAGCCGTTGTCCAACCTCGACGCCAAGCTCCGCGTGGGGATGCGTGCTTCGCTGTCGCAGCTCCACGTAAGACTCGGCGTGACGACGGTGTACGTCACGCACGACCAGGTCGAGGCGATGACGCTCGGACAGCGCGTCGCAGTGATGCGTCACGGCAGGATCCTCCAGGTCGACGCGCCGCAGACGCTCTACAGACAGCCGCGCGATCTCTTCGTGGCCGCCTTCATCGGCTCGCCGGCGATGAACCTCGTCGAGGCTCGCATCGACGGCGACGACGTCACGTTCGGCCAGTTTCGCGTGTCTCTCGACCCGTTCCGCCGGCCTCCCACGGGCGCGACAGACGTCGTGCTCGGCATCCGCCCTGAGGCCTTCGAGGAGGCGACGTTCGCACCGGATGCCCCTGCCACCATCGAAGCACACGTGGAGGTGCTCGAAGAGGTGGGCTCGGAGGGCCACGTGTACTTCTCCGTCGACGCGCCGCGCATCAGCGCGGAGAGCCTCGAGGCCGAGGACGACGCGACGATCCTCGCCGAGAGCGAGTCGCTGTTCAACGCACGTGTCGATCCGCGCGCGCCGATCCGCGTCGGCGACACGATCCGCCTCGCGGTCGACGCGTCGCGGTTCCACTTCTTCGATCGCGAGACCGGCTCGAGCCTCATGGATCGAGCGCCGATCGACGTGCCTTCCCCGAGAGAGCCTGCGCTGAGCGCCGAATGACGAAGCAAGCCGAGACGCGCGAGCAGGTGCTCGACCTGATCGACCAGCTGTCGATCGGGGACGCCATCCCATCCGAGCGCGCGCTGAGCACCGACCTCAAGGTCTCTCGCCTGACCGTGCGAGCGGCTCTGGACGACCTCGTGCGCGAGGGCTACCTCGTCCGGCGACGGGGTGCGGGAACATTCGTGAGCGAGCCGAAGATCGCGCAGGAGCTGACGATGACGTCCTTCACGGAGGACATGCGCCAGCGCGGAATGCAGCCCGCCAGCCGAACGCTGGAGCTGCGTACGGTCCCGGCCGGCGCCCGCCTCGGCCGCATCCTTCACGTTTCGCCGTCGGAGCCGATCGTCGTCGCGACGCGCCTACGGCTTGCCGATCGCGAGACGATGGCGATCGAGACGCTGCACGTCCGCCAGTCGCTCGTGCCCGATCTCAGCGCTGGTGATCTGGAGGAGCATTCGTTTTACGAGCTGCTTCAGGACCGGTACGGGATCGAGCTCGTCACGGGCCTGCAGACCGTCGAGCCCACCGTGACCGGTGAGGACGAATCGGCGGCGCTCGGTGTGCCCCTCCACTCCCCGGCGTTCGTCTTCGAGCGCGTCACGCGATCGGAGGCCGACGAGATCGTCGAGTACGTCCGCTCTGTTTACCGCGGAGATCGGTACCGTCTCGTCACCGAGCTCCGACGTGGCGCGCACGGGCTCTCGTCGCCCATGGCGCTCGCGGCGCGCAACGACGACTGGAGCCACACACGACCGTGACACGCACGATGGTGAAGATCTTGACACCAGAGTGGTTATGTGCAAATCTCACCGCCGTGGCAAGTGGTCTAAACCAATTTAGGGCCAGAACCGCTTCTGCGACCCCGCCACAGGATCGGAGCGCGGGGAGGCCGTGTCCCACGCCTATGGAGGTTCGTTCATGAAAGCACGCATCCTTGTAGCGGTCGCTGTGCTGCGGCTGTCGGGGTTACGGCCTCGTCCGCCGGCGGCAGCACCGCCCGATCGCAGGCCAGCATCACCGTCTGGCTGCAGACCGACGCACAGAACGGCTGGCCAGAGCTCGTCGCATCCGTGAACAACGCAGTTCGGAAGGGAGCATCCGGGTGTCGACGTCAACGTCCAGTACCAGACGTGGACGACCCATCTGCAGAAGTTCGACGCGACGCTGGCAGGCGGAAACGCGCCGGACGTCATCGAGATGGGGAACACGCGAGTTGACGAAGTACGCGGCCGCCGGCGCGCTCCAGGACCTCACGTCCGAGCGGTCGTCCTTCGCGAACTCGGCCAACTGGCTCAAGTCCCTGAGGGAATCGGCCACCTACGGCGGCCGCCTGTACGGCGTTCCGTACTACGGCGGCTCGCGCATCGTCACGTATCGGACCGACCTCTTCAGGAAGGCGGGCGCCTCCAAGCCGCCGACGAGCCTGGCAGAGTTCACCACTATTGCGAAGAAGCTCGCCGCAACGAACAAGGCGAAGGGCTTCTCGCCGGTCTACATCGCCGGTCAGGACTGGTACGTGGCCCTGAGCTTCGTGTACGACTACGGCGGACAGATCGCCAAGGTCTACCGTGGCAAGTGGCAGGGCACCCTCGACTCACCGAAGTCGATCGCCGGGCTGACCGCCTTCAAGAAGTTCTTCCTCACGGCATCCCGGGCCAGCAAGTCGACGATCGAGACCAAGCCGTGGCCGTACGAGGTGTACGCCCCGGGCATGGCTGCCTCGATGATCGGCAACGCGTGGTTCACCTGCTGCGTCGGTGACAAGTACAAGGGCGTCACCGGCACGTTCGTCATGCCGAGCCACGAGAAGGGGAAGCCGATGCCGGGCTTCATCGGCGGCTCGGATCTCTCGGTGCCCATCGGTGCCAACAAGGCCCTGGCGGTGGACTGGATCCGAGCGTTCACGGACACGGCATCGCAGCGAGCCCTCCAGGCGAAGGGCAACATCCCCAACGCCACGAACCTGCTGGGGAACAGCGTCAACGAACGTGCTGCCGTCCGCAGCTGGTTCGTACCAACCGCGAAGAACTGGGTCAACGTCGAGAACGGCAACATCGTCCGCAACATGCTGACCCAGATCCTCACGAACAAGCTGACGGTCAAGCAGGCAGCGTCGTCGGCGAGTGACAACATCACGTCAGTGCTGAACGGATAGCGCCAGAATCGGGGCGGCGTGCTCAGTAGCCAGCTCCCCGACAGTCCCTCCCTCGCCTCCGGGCCGGCCCTAGGGTCGGCCCGGAGGCGTCGGCGTCTCACGGGCCGTCGCCTGCTCGGCCTGTCGACGCCCTACCTCCTGGTGCTGCCCGTGGTCGTGGCCATCGGCGCGATCCTCGGGTACCCGATCTACAACCTCGTCCGGCTCTCGCTCGAGCGCTACGGCCTCTTCGAGCTCATCCAGCGCAAGGGCGAGTGGATCGGGCTGGACAACTACGACTCCGTCCTTCACGACGCAGTCTTCTGGGACACGCTGGTACGGACGATCGTCTTCACGGTCGTCAACGTCGGCCTGACGATCGTGCTGGGCACGCTGATCGCGCTGCTGCTCGTGCAGGTCAGCTCCGTCATCCGGATCCTCCTGACCGCGGGCCTCGTGCTCGTCTGGTCGATGCCGATCGTCGTCGCCGTCCAGGTCTGGTACTGGATGACGAACTTCCAGAACGGGATCCTCAACTACGTGCTGAACGCGCTTCCGTTCGGCGACTACAGCCAGCACGACTGGTACGCATCGACCTCCTCCCAGCTCGGCCTCGTGACCTCGCTCATCGTCTGGGGCGGCATCCCCTTCGTCACGATCAGCGTCTACGCGGGGCTCGCGCAGGTCCCCCGGGAGCTCGTCGAGGCTGCCGAGGTGGACGGCGCAGGTTCGCTTCGCGTCTTCCGCGACGTCACGTTCCCGATCCTGAAGCCGATCCTCCTGATCCTGACCAGCCTTTCGATCATCTGGGACTTCGCCGTCTTCACGCAGCCGTACCTGCTGCTCGGTCAGGCACAGCTGAACGTCGACAACTACCTGATGGCCATCTACCTCTTCGAGGAGGGCTACTTCCAGAGCGACTTCGGGCGCGGCGCGGCCATCTCCCTCTTGATGCTGGTGATCGTCGCGGTGCTGAGCGTCTTCTACGTCCGGAGGATGGTGCGGGAAGACGAGGCCGCCGCATGAGCAACGCTCTGTACGGGCGCCGACGGCGCAGGCTGCGCAAGACGGCGTGGAACCTCGTCGGGCTGGCCGTCCTCGTGGTCCTCGTGTTTCCCGTCTACTGGATGATCTCGACGGCCTTCAAGCCGGACGACGAGCTCGTCAGCCTCACGCCGACGTGGTTCTCCCTGAGCCCCACGCTCGATCACTTTCGCGACGCGATCAACCGGCCGTACTTCTGGTCGAGCGTCAAGAACAGCTTGATCGTCGTGTCCGTCGCGGTTGCACTCTCGATGGTGCTGGCCTTCCTGGCGGCGGTCGCGCTGGCGAAGTTCCGCTTCACCGGCCGAAAGATCTTCATCGTCCTCATGATCGGGATCCTCATGCTGCCGCAGGCAGGGCTGATCATCCCGCTCTACGTCGTCCTCGCCGAGTACCACCTGACGAACACCCTGACCGGGGTGACGATCACCTACATGACGTTCGTCCTGCCCTTCGCGGTCTGGGTGTTGCGCGGCTTCATCATGGGCATCCCGAAGGAGCTCGAGGAGGCGGCGATGGTCGACGGGTCCAGCCGGCTCGGCGCCTTCACCCGCATCCTGCTGCCGCTCGTGGCGCCGGGCCTCGTGGCCACGTCGGTCTTCGTCTTCATCACCGCGTGGAACGAGTACATCTTCGCCAACGTCATCCTCACCGATCAGTCGAACCACACGCTGACCGTGTGGCTCTCGTACTTCACCGGCGGGAGCCGCAACACCGACTGGGGCGGCCTGATGGCGGCGTCGACGCTGACGGCGATCCCCGTCGTCGCGTTCTTCCTGCTCTTGCAGCGGCGGATCAGGTTCGGGCTCACGTCCGGCGCCGTCAAGGGGTGACGCCGTGACGGCCGGCGAGCTCGAGCGCCTCGCCCTGGGCTGCTTGCTGCCCGGCTTCCCGGGCGAGGAGCCGCCGGACTGGATTCGTCGGCTGCTCGAGGCGGGGCTCGGCGGCGTCGTCCTCTACGCCTGGAACGTGCGCGACCCGGCACCAGCTGCGTTCGCTGACCGACGCACTCCGTGCCGAGCGGCCCGAGCTCGTGATCGCCATCGACGAGGAAGGGGGCGACGTCACGCGCCTCGAGGCTCGAGAAGGCAGCTCGTATCCCGGAAACTGGGCGCTCGGCGTCGTCGACGACGTCGAGCTGACGCGGGCCGTGGCCGGTGCGATGGCATCCGACCTGACCGGCGCGGGGATCAACCTCGACTTCGCCCCGGTCGCCGATGTGAACACCACGGCGGACAACCCGATCATCGGCGTCCGCTCGTTCGGCTCGGACGCGGAGCTCGTCGCGCGCCACGTGGCCGCGTTCGTGGCAGGGCTCGAGACGGGCGGCGTCGCCGCCTGCGCCAAGCACTTCCCGGGCCACGGCGACACGCTGGAGGATTCGCACCTGGAGCTGCCGACGGTCGACACGTTGCGTCCGGAGGCGCTGCTTCCGTTCCGCGCTGCGATCGACGCGGGCGTGACGGCGATCATGAGCGCCCACATCCGCGTCCGCGAGATCGGGGACGAGCCGGCCACCCTGAGTCCCGCGCTGCTCACCGACCTGCTGCGCGGCGAGCTGGGATTCACGGGCGTGGCGATCACCGACGCACTGGAGATGAAGGCGATCAGCGCCACCGTGGGCGTGGAGCAGGGCGCAGTTCGGGCGCTGACCGCCGGTGCCGACGCGCTCTGTCTCGGCCACGACCTCGGCGCCGACTCGGTCGAGCGAATCGTCGCTGCGGTGGTCGAAGGCGTCCCGGAGCAGCGGCTGGTAGAAGCAAGTTCACGCGTCGCCGGGATCAGCGGAGCACGCGCAGAAGCCGACTCGCCGAGTCGCGGCGTCGGTGCCGACGCTGCCCAGCGGGCCGTCCGAGCCGAGGGCGACGTGCGCCTGACGCGACCCGCGGTCGTCGTCGAGCTGCGGCCGGAGCCCACCATCGCCGTCGACGCCCGCAACGGTGGGCTCGGCAGCGCGCTCGCCACACGCCTGCCCGACACGAGAGTCCTCCACGAGCCGATGGCGACACCGAGCGACGCGCGGCTGGTGGTCGTGGTGCAGGACGCGCACCGGCACGAATGGCAGCGCGCTGCGGTGACCCGGCTGCTCGCAGGCGGCGCCGGACGCGATCGTCGTCGAAGTAGGGCTACCGGTCTGGCGTCCGGAAGAAGCCGCCGGTTACGTCGCCACCCACGGGGCGGCGAGGGTGAACGTCGAGGCCGCCGTCGATCGGCTGCTCGGCGGCTAGCGGGTTCCGACGCGCAAACCGAGGCGCTGCGGCAGTGAGGCGACGAGCCGTGCGGGAGCGGACGGGGTGCGGCCGGACTCCTCCGCCTTCTCGACGGCGATCAGCGCCTTCCGCACGACGCTGCCGCCGAGGAAGTTGATTGGCTCCGGAGGCAAGCTCATGATGCGGCGATCGACCAGCGGCAGGCGCGACCACTCGTCGTCCAGGCCGAGCGCGAGCGAGGCGAGGATCTGACCGCCGAGCCAACTGGGCCCGACACCGTTTCCCGTGTAGCCGGCCCCGTAGTGGATACGAGTTCCGGGCACCGTGCCGAACAGCGGCAGGTGATCGGCGGAGACGTCGATCGGGCCTCCCCACGCGTGCTCCACCTTCGCCGCCGCCAGCCCTGGCAGCAGCAGGCGCAGGCCGGCCTCGGCGCGCGCGGCCGTTCCGCGGTCCTGTGAGAAGCGCTTGTCGATCCTGCCGCGGAAGCCGATCGGGCCCGAGCCGGAGCCCATCAGCACGCGGCCGTCGGTGGTCGTCCGGAAGTAGTGCAGGAACATGCGGCAGTCGGTGATCGCCTCGCCGCCGGTCCAGCCGATCTCGGCGAGCAGCTCGGGCACCGGCTCGGTGAGGACGACGTAGCTGCCGAACGGCGTCAGCAGTCGCGACAAGGGCTTCCAGCCCGCCCCCCAGGCGTTGGTGGCGACGACGACCTCCGGTGCGCGCACGATCCCGCGCTTCGTATCGAGCAGCCCGTTGTCGATACGTGTGACCTTCGTCCGCTCGTGGAGACGGACTCCGGCCGCGAGCGCCTCGCCCCCGCAACGCTCGCACGAGTCGCGCCGGATGCACGGTCGCCCCGTCGCGGAAGAAGACGCCGCGCCGGAAGGCCGGCGACGAGCAGTGCCGCGCCACTTCCTCGCGGGACAGCGGAACCGCCTCCTCCTCGACTCCGAGCTCACGAGCGACAGCGAGCGAACGGTCGAGGATCCGGTCCTGCGCGGGAGACGTCGAGACCCGCAGCAGCCCACCCTCGCGGAGCCACACGTCCTCGCCGAGGGCGCGCACGGCGGGGATCGCCCCATCCGCTGCGCGAGCGACCGCGAGCGCTCCCTCGGCGCCGAGCACATCGCGGAAGCGCGCCAGGCTCGACCAGTAGCCGTGGAGGAAGCCGCCGTTGCGGCCACTGGGCCCGATCCCGCAGCGCGCGGCCTCGAGCACGACCACGTCCAGCCCGGGCTCCCGCCGCTTCAGCTCGAGCGCCGTCCAGAGCCCGGTGAAGCCGGCGCCGACGACGGCCACGTCGGCCTGCGTGTCGCCGTCGAGCGGGGCCTGCTCAGGGTCCTGGGGCGCCTCCTGTAGCCACCACGGCGCGGCCAGGCCGGGCTCTACGGTCAGCGCTTCTTCAGTTCTTCCCACGCCTCGGCCAGTGTCTCGCCGAGCACCTCCACCATGCGATCGAACTCGGGCTGGCGCGCGACGAGCGGAGGCGAGATCTGGATCACGGGATCTCCGCGGTCGTCCGCGCGGCAGATCAGCCCTCGCTCGAACATGCGGCTCGACAGGAAGTCGCGCAACAGCCACTCGCACTCGTCGGACGAGAACGTCTCGCGCGTCTCCTTGTCTTTGACCAGCTCTATCGCGTAGAAGAAGCCCGTTCCTCGCACATCGCCGACGATCGGCAGGTCCAGCAGCTGCTCCAGCGTCGAGCGGAACGCGCCCTCGTACTCGAGCACGCCCTCCATGATCCGCTCCCGCTTCATGATCTCGATGTTCTTGAGCGCGATCGCGCACATCACCGGGTGGCCGCCGAACGTGATGCCGTGGGAGAACATCGACGTGTCCGAGAGGAACGGCTCCATCACGCCGTCGGTGGCGACGACGGCGCCGATCGCCGCGTAGGAGGATGAGAGGCCCTTTGCGCAGCAGACGATGTCCGGCCGGATGTCGTACCGCTCGGAGGCAAACCAGTGGCCGACGCGACCGAAGCCGGTGATCACCTCGTCGGCGGAGAGCAGGATGTCGTACTCCGTGCACAGGTCCCGCACGCCCTGCCAGTAGCCCGCGGGCGCCACGAACGCGCCGCCGGCGTTCTGCACGGGCTCCATGTGCACGAGGCACACCGTGTCCGCGCCCATGGCCTGGATCGTCCGATCCAGCTCGTCGAGCAGGAAGGCGGTGAACTCCTCCTCGGTCTCCCCCGCCGGACGGTGGTAGCGGTTCGTGTTGGACACGTGCCGCACCTCGGGCACGAGCGGCTCGAACGGCGTGCGGATGGCGGGGATGCCGTTGATCGAGAGCGCGCCGAACGTCGTCCCGTGGTACGCGACGCGCCGGGCGATCGCCTTGTAGCGGCGCGGGTAGGTGAGGCCTCGCGCCAGGTAGTACTGGCGGGCGAGCTTCCAGGCCGACTCGACGGCTTCCGACCCGCCGGAGACGAAGAACACGCGGTTGAGATCGCCGGGCGCGAGGGAAGCGACCTCCTCTGCCAGCTCGATCGCGCGGGGGTGCGAGTACGACCAGTTCGTGTAGAACGGCAGCTCCCGCATCTGCTCGAGCGCCGCCTGGCCGATCTCCTCGCCGAACGAGTAGCCGAGGTTGACGGAGAACAGACCGGCCAGCGCATCGAGGTAGCGCGTGCCGTGAACGTCCTCGAGATAGCAGCCGTCGCCGCGGACGATGATGGGCACGTCGGCCTCGCGGTAGCCGCCCATGCGCGTGAAGTGCAGCCACAGGTGGTCTCGCGCAGACTGCTGAAGATCGGCGACGGTCACACGGCTCCTCTCGTTCGTCTCGCCTGACGGTACTGCCAGAAGACATTGCCAAGTCCGAAGGCGATCGCGACGAGGAAGATCGCGCTGGCAACGACGTTGACCTGCGGCGGCACGGTGACCCGCGAGACGCCCCACACGAAGACGGGGAACGTCTGCTCAGGCCCGGCCGCGAAGTACGTGATCACGAAGTCGTCGATCGAGAGCGCAAAGCCCAGCAGTGCCGCTGCGAGCATCGCCGGCGCGATCAGCGGCAAGGTCACCTTGCGAAACGTCGTGAGCTCGTTGGCGCCGAGGTCCATCGCCGCCTCTTCCAGGTGACGGTCGAACCCGATCAAGCGCGCCTTCACCGTGACGACGATGAAGCTGACGATGAACATCACATGGGCGATGAAGATCGTCCAGAAGCCGAGCTGGAAGACAGCGGTCGTGTTGAGGAACAGCGTGAGCAGCGAGGCCCCGAGCACGATTTCAGGCGTCGCCATGGGCAGGAAGACGAGGACGTTCGTCGTCCCGCGGCCGGCGAAGCGATGCCGCACGATGGCGAGCGCGATCAGTGTGCCCAGCACCGTGGCCACGAGCGTCGCCAGCAAGCCGACCTCCAGCGAAAGGATCACCGCGTCCCGGATGCCGAGCACGGCGTCCCACTCCAGCCAGTTGTCGAATGTGAACCCTTCCCAGACGTAGTTGAAGCGCCCCGCTGGATCGTTGAACGAGAAGAGGATGACAACGGCGATCGGGAGCATCAGATAGCCGACGGCGAGGAGCGCGTACGCCGTCAGCGCATGCCGCTTCACGAAGCCCCAGGCGGCGCTCATCCTGTGAGCTTCTCCGACCCCACTGCGCGCGCGTACACGAGGAGCCCGACGAGGATCATCGCCATGAGGATGAAGGACAGCGAGGCCGCCGTCGGATAGTCGAGCGACTGCAGGAACTTCGCCTGGATGACGTTGCCGATCATCTGCTGCTTGGGAGTGCCGAGCAACGCGGCGTTGATGAAGTCGCCAGCGGCAGGGATGAACGTGAGCAGCGTGCCCGCGACGATCCCCGGCGCCGAGAGTGGCAGCGTGACGCGGAGGAACGCCTGCGTCGACGACGAGTAGAGGTCTTTCGCGGCCTCGAGCATGCGTGGGTCGATCTGCTCGAGGGACACGTAGAGCGGTAGGGCCATGAAGGGGAAGAAGTTGTAGGTGATGCCCGCGACGACGGCGAACGTCGTCGCCAGCAGGCGCCCGTCTTCGTCCAGCAGGTGGATTCCCTGCAAGAAGCCGACGACCGGCCCTTCGTCGGCCAGGATGTTCAGCCAGGCGAGCGTGCGGATCAGGTACGTGACGAAGAACGGCGCCACGATGAAGAGCAGGAAGAGGTTCCGCCACGGCCCGGCGCGGAACGCGATCCAGTAGGCGAGCGGATACGCGAGCAGCAGGCAGGCGACCGTCGCGAGGCCGGCGTAGAAGAACGAGCGCAGCAGGTGCTCGTGATAGTCCGAGATCGCATCCGAGAAGTTGGAGAACTCCCACGTGAACTCGAAGTTCGGGAAAGTCCCCGATTGCAGCGACTGGTAGCCGAGATAGCCGAGCGGGATCAGGAAGAAGATCGCCAGCCAGGCCACCCCAGGCAGGAGCAGCAGGTACGGAGTCGCGCCCCGGTGGCGGTGGAAGAACTGCCCCATGCCGCTACTGGCCCTGGACCTCTTGCCACCTCGTGATGTAGTCGTCGTTGTTCAGCATCGCCGGGTCGTTCTGCTGCACCTGGGCGAGCGTCTCGTCGTCCGGGAAGATGAGCGGGTTGTTCGCCGAATCGGGGTCGAGCTTGACGGCCTCTTCCTTGACCCCCTTCACCGCGACCATGTAGCTCGTGCCCACGGCAATCTGGGCGGCGATCTTCGGGTCGTAGACGAAGTTCATGTACGTCGACGCGGTGGGCACGCTGCCGCCCGTGGGAATCAACATGTTGTCCGTCCAGATGATCCCGCCTTTGTCCGGAAGCGCCCACTTGAGCTTCGGGATGCCCGCCGACGCGATGTCACCCCCCCACGCCACACAGGCCGCGATGTCCCCCTGGGTCAGCGGCTGGACGTAGTCGTTGCCCGTGAAGCGTCGGATCTGGCCGGAGTCGACGGCCGCCTGGATGCGCGCGAGCGCGCGGTCGAACGCCTCGTCGGTGACCGCGGCAGGGTCGTCTCCGTTGTCCAGGAGCACGAGACCGATCGTGTCCGACATCTCGCTCAGCACCGTCACCTTGCCTTTGAGCTTCGGATCCTCGAGCAGCTGCGTCATCGAGGTCACAGGGCCGGTCACGTCTTCGTTCCACGCGATGCCGTCCATCCCCGAGAGCCATGGCAGCGAGTACGTTCGGTCTGGATCGAACGGAGGCGATGCCTGCGCCTCGATGAGGTTCTCGAAGTTCGGGATCAACTCCTTGTCCAGGGGCTGCACCCAGCCCTGCTCCACGTAGAGGGCGGGGAAGCGCGAGTTGTCGGTTGCGACGATGAGGTCGCGGTCGATCCCCTGGCCCTGCGAGAGCCGGCCCTGGATCTTGGCGAAGTACTCGTCGTTCGAGTTGACGTCTTCGAAGTAGTTGACGTTGATGCCCGTCTCGGCCGTGAACTGGTCGAGCGTGGGGTGCTTCTTGCCCTCGACATCCATGTAGTACGGCCAGTTGGAGAAGTTGAGGACGTCCTTCAGCTCGCCTCCGTCGGCGCTCCCGCCGCCACCTCCGCCGCACGCTGCGAGCAGACCGGGAAGCGACAGGACCGTCACACCGGCCGCGCCGCGCTGCAACAACGCCTTCCTCGTGATCTCGGTGCTCATGCTGCCTCCTTCTCCTCTTCGATGGGAACGGACTCGACGACGAACGTCGACTCGGGGCTCCAGCTGAGCGTGACCGGCGATCCGGGGGCGGGCGCGCGCGAGCCGGAGTCGATGTTCTGGGCGAAGACCTGCACGGTGCCCGCGGGCGTGTCGACCACGAGCTGCGTGGCGACGCCGATGTATGCGGTCTCGGCGACGGTGCCCGTGAGGCGGTTTGGCCCTCCCCCCTCGCCCAGGGCGATCTTCTCCGGGCGCACTCCGGCGGAGACGGCGCCCGTCCGGCCGTCGGTATCGGCGCGCACGACGGTGCCGTCGGCGAGGCGCACCGTGCCGGCGCCTTCCACGACGCCCGCGAGGAGGTTGGAGGCGCCGAGGAAGCCGGCAACGAAGGCCGTCTGTGGCCGCTCGTACAGCTCCTCAGGTGCCCCGAGCTGCTCGATCCGGCCGCGGTTCATGACCGCGATCGTGTCCGCCATCGTCATGGCCTCCTCCTGGTCGTGCGTGACGTGGACGAACGTGATGCCGAGCTCGTGTTGGATCCGCTTGAGGAAGAGCTGCATCTGCTTGCGGAGCTTGAGGTCGAGCGCGCCCAGCGGCTCATCGAGGAGCAGCACACGCGGCCGGCACACGAGCGCCCTGGCGAGCGCCACCCGCTGCTGCTGCCCGCCCGACAGCTGACGAGTCTTGCGGTGTCCGACGCCGGTCAGGTCTACAAGCCGCAGGATGTCGTCGACGCGGCCCTTGATCTGGTTCTTCGGCACGCGCTGTCGCTCGAGGCCAAACGCGACGTTGTCCGAGATGGACAGGTGCGGGAAGAGCGCGTACGACTGGAAAACCGTGTTGACGTCGCGCTTGTACGGTGGCAGGCCGACGACGTCGCGGTCGCCGAGGAAGATCCGGCCCTCGTTGGGCTCCTCGAAGCCGCCGATCATGCGCAGCGTCGTCGTCTTGCCGCAGCCCGAGGGGCCGAGCAACGCGAAGAACCGTCCGTGCTCCACCTCCAGCGAGAGGGCGTCGACGGCGACGACGTCGTCGAATTGCTTGGTGACGCCTTCCAGGCGGACGTCAGCGGTCACGAGCTCGTGCCCCAGTCGTAGACCTGCTTGCAGAGCTCGAGGTAGAGGAAGCTCTCGGTGGAGGTGACCCCGTCGAGGCTGCGGATGCGGCTCGTCAGCTCCAGCAGGTGGCGACGGTCGGTGCAGACGAGCTCGACGAGCACGTCGTACTGGCCGGCCGTGATGACGACATAGCCCGCCTCGTCCCAACGGGCGATCTCCTCCGCCACGGGCTCGGGAGGCCCGGCAGTACGCACTGCGACCATCGCCTGTGAGTCGAAGCCGAGCCCCAGTGGGTTGGTGACTCCGGTGACCTGGAGGATGGCGTCGTCCACGAGGCGCGTGTAGCGCGCGCGCACGGTTGCTTCGGAGACGCCGAGCCCGGCGGCGATGCGACGAAAAGGCTCGCGGCCGTTGCGCTGCAGCGCCACGATGATCGCGCGGTCGACCTCGTCCAGCTCGCGCGGCCGCGAGACGGGTCCTCGCGCGGGCTGCGCTTTGCCGATCGAGAAGGCCGCATCTCCTCGCAATGCGAGGTGCTACCTATCAGGTTCTGCGGATTAGTTCAACTGACATCGGGCACCGGCACGACGAGCACCGGGATCGTCGAAGCGGTGGACGAGCTTGGGCTCGACCGCGTACACGACCACGAGCGTGTCCCCGAGCCCAGCGGCGAGCTCGACGGCCCTGTCGACTGCGACGTCCGAGCAGTGGGAGCCGTCGACGCCAACGACGATCGTGCCCCTGGTCATGCGTCCCTACGCGAGTTTCACGGCGACATGCTTGATGCGGGTGTACTCCTCCATGGAGTAGATGGACATGTCCTTGCCGTAGCCCGACTCCTTGAAGCCGCCGTGCGGCATCTCCGAGGTGAGCGGGAACAGGTGCTCGTTGACCCAGACGGTGCCGAAGTCGAGCTTTGCCGCCACCTTCAACGCCCGCCCCACGTTCTCGGAGAAGACCGAGGCAGCGAGGCCGTAACGGACGCCGTTGGCCATCGCGATCGCCTCGTCATCCGAGGAGAAGCGCTGCATCGTGACCACGGGGCCGAAGACCTCCTTCTGCACGATCTCCGAATGCTGCTCCACGTCGGTGACCACGGTGGGCTGCACGAAGAAGCCGCGATCGCCGACGGTGCCGCCGCCGGTGACGACGGTCGCCTTCGCATCGACGGCGCGCTCGAGGAACCCGAGCACGCGCTCGCGCTGCTCGGCGGAGATGAGTGGGCCCATGTCGACGTCCTCACCCTCGGCCGGGTCGGCCACCTTCATCGCCTCGACGGCCTTCACGGACTCGGCGAGCACGTCGTCGTACACGCCCTCGTGGACGATGATCCGCGAGGAAGCGGTGCAGTCCTGGCCGGTGTTCCAGTAGCCGCCGATCTTGACCGCCTCGGCGACGGTGGCGGGATCCGCGTCGTCGAGCACGACCATCGGCGCCTTGCCGCCCAGCTCGAGGTGGACGCGCTTGAGGTTGTCGGCGGCGTTGCGGGCGATCGTCTTCCCCGTCTCGACGTCGCCGGTCAGGGAAACGAGCCGGACCTCGGGGTGCCGGACGAGCATGTCGCCGACGGGCACGCCCTCGCCGGTGACCACCTGGACGACTCCCGGCGGCACGACCTCCTGCGCGAGCTCGAAGAAGCGGAGCGTCGTCAGCGGCGTCTGCTCGGCGGGCTTGAGGATCTGGACGTTGCCGGCAGCGAGCGCCGGGCCGAGCTTCCAGACCATCATCATCAGCGGGTAGTTCCAGGGCGTGATGCCGGCGACGATGCCGAGCGGCTCGCGGCGGACGATCGACGTGTAGCCCTCGACGTACTCCGCCGCCGACTTGCCCTCGAGGTTGCGGGCCGCACCGGCGAAGAAGCGAAGGTTGTCGACGGAGAACGGGATCTCGTCACGCGCGATGGCGGCGGGCTTGCCGACGTTCAGAGACTCGAGCTGCCACAGCTCCTCGGCGTTCTCCTCCATGACGTCGGCGAGTGCGAGCAGGAGCTCCATGCGATCCTTCGGCGTCTTCGATTGCCACTCGTCCCAGGCGTCGCCCGCGGCGTCGATCGCCCGCTCGGCGTCTTCCGCCGAGCAGCGCGGCACCTCGGCGATGACCTCGCCCGTCGAGGGGTTCAGCACCTCCATCGTCTGGCCGTCCGCGGCGTCCACCCAATTGCCGCCGATCAGGTTCTTGTGCTTCGCCACCGTCACAGCCATCTCACGACCTCCTCGCCGTTGCGCGTCTCCGCGCATTATCAACCGACGACGTTCGCCCAGGCCTCCTGCCACCGCTTGTAGGGCACGCAGTCCGTGCGACCGGCGCGGCCGCAGCGCGCGACGGGCGTCTTCCAGAACACGAGGCGCTTGAGCAGCGCTGCCGGCGCCGCGCCGTAGTACGCCGCGCAGGATCCTTCCTCCGTCGCGTTCATGATCGGACACGCGCCGGGGTTCACGGGCGACTCGCGGAGCAGGAGAGACTGGGCGGACTGGACGTCGGCCGTGAGCACGTGGCGCATCCAGAGATACGCGCAGTTGGGATGCTTCGCCTGCTTCGCGAGCAGCCAGCTGTCGGCCCAGGCGGTCGCACCCTCCCTGGGCACGCGCCTGCCGACCGGCACATCCTGCGCGGTTAGCACCTGGCGTTGGTACGGCCAGCTCGCGCCGACGACGGCCGCCGCGGTGCGGAAGTCGAGGATCTGCTCGCTGGCGAACTGCCAGTAGCGCGTCACGAGCTGCCGCTGGCGGCGCAGGAGGGCGACGGCGGCGTCGAACTGGCGCGGCGTGAGCTCGTAGACGTCCCTGATGTTGAGCCGCGGCTCGCGCGCCTTCAGATAGACGGCGGCGTCTGCGATCTGCATCGGGTTGTCGGGAACGGAGATCTTGTTGCGGAAGCGGTCGTCGTACACCGCGCGCCAGGACACGGGGCTCGGCTTCGCCGAGTCGGAGCGGTACAGAAGCTCGTTCGGCGTCCACATGATCGTCACGCCGTAGTGCACGCCCTTCACCGTGTTGTACGCAGGCGACCGGAACGCCGGGGCCATCTGTCTCCAGCCCGGGATCAGCTTCACGTTGACGGGCTGGACGTAGCGGCGGCGGATCAGCTCTCCGCTCACGTCGCCGGAGGCCGAGACGAGGTCGTAGGGACCGCGCCGCATCAGCTCGACGATGTCGGCCGAGGACTTCACCTCTCGCTTCGTGATCTTGCAGCCCGTCTCACGCTCGTAGTCACCGGCGAAGGAGGGATGCGAGTAGCCCGGCCACTGCAGCAGCACCAGCGAGCCCTCGCCCTTGCCGATCTTCTGCGGCAGCTTGGCCTCGCCCGAGCCGACGCTGGACACGGGAACGACGAGGGCGACGACTGCGAGCATGCCTGCAAACGCGAGTACGGCACGCACGGCTAACCGCGCCCGCCGGCGATGCCGCGGGACTCGTCGGTGAGGCGTGTTGCTATCCACACGGGAATGATGGAGACGAGGATGACGAAAAGCGCTACGACGTTCACGATCGGCTGCTCCACGGGCTTGAAGAGGTTGGCAAAGATCCAGATCGGCAGCGTCTGCTCCGCACCTGAGGTGAAGATGGTCACGACGACCTCGTCCCAGGAAAGGGCGAACGCGAGCAGGCCCCCCGCGAGCAGGGCCGTTCGCATCTGCGGGAACGTCACGTAGCGGAACGTCTGCCACGAGTCGGCGCCGAGGTCCTTCGACGCCTCCTCGAGATTGCCGTGAAGCCTGCGCAGACGCGCGACGGCGTTGTTGAAGACGACGACGATGCAGAACGTCGCGTGCCCGATGATGATCGTCCGCAGGCCGTAGGTCATGTCGATCGTCGTGTAGGTCGTCTGCAGAGCAAGCCCCGTGATGATGCCCGGAAGCGCGATGGGGAGGATCACCAGCAGCGTCACCGTGCCACGCCCGAAGAACGAGAAGCGCGCCATCGCCAGCGAAAGGAGGGTGCCTAGCACTAGCGCGATGGCGGTGGCCCCGAGCGCCGCCCGCACGGACATCCAGAGCGCGTCCCGTACGTCGGGGTTGTGATACGCGACGCTGAACCACCGCGTCGTGAACTCCTCGATCGGCCACCCCTGCGTGACGCTCTCGTTGAACGCGTAGACGGCCACGAGGATCAGGGGTATGTAGATGAAGGCCAGCGTCAGGCCGGCGGCGAGCCGCAGCAGCACTCGCGTCAGGCGAGACTCGGTCACAGCGCCTCGAACGCCTTCAGCCGCCGTGCGGCGATGAGGTAGGCGGTCATGACGACGATCGGCACGAAGGTGAACGCGGCGGCGACCGGAAGGTTCACGCCACGCTCGCCGTAGATGACTGTGCCGATGAACTGCTGGTTCGATATCAGTGACGGCGCGATGTAGTCGCCGAGCGTCAGTGAGAAGGTAAAGATCGAGCCGGCGACGACGGCTGGGAAGACAAGCGGCAGCGTCACCTTGAAGAACGTCCGCCCCGCCCGTGCTCCGAGATCGCCGGACGCTTCGAGCAGCGAGCTCGGGATTCGCTCGAGACCGGCGTAGATGGGGAGGATCATGAACGGCAGCCAGAGGTACGTGAAGACGAGCCACAGGCCGACCGAGGAGTAGCCGTCGAACGAGAGACCAAGCGGCTCCAGCAGCCAGTTGATGACGCCGTTGTCGGACAGGATCGTTCGCCATACGTACCCCTTCACGAGGTAGCCCGCCCAGAGCGGCGTGAGCACGGCGACGATGAGGATCGTCCGCGTCCTGCGCGAGGCCACGCGGGCCATGTAGTACGCGATCGGGAACGCGAGGACCGCGCATGCGACCGTCACGAGCGCTGCCATCCTGACCGTCCGCCAGGCAACATCCCGGTAGACGTTGCCCTCGACGGTTAGCCAGTCGCCGAAGACGCGTTCGAAGTTGTCGAGCGTGAACGTGTGGACGATCTCGGCCGTGAAGACGTCCGTGTCCCAGAAGGCGGTCATCAGGAGCACGAACAGGGAGCCGAGATAGCCGATCAGCAGCCAGCCGAGCGGCGCCGCCAGGAGCGCGCCCATGGAGGCGCGCGGATGGCGGTGGAAGAACGTCGAGAGCCGCCGCCCCAGTGAGGCTCGGGGCGACGGCTCTCCGTACTTGACCGAGGTCACGAGATCAGCGGTGTTCCTGGGTCGTTAGCCCCTGATCTCTGTCCATGCGTTCCGCCAGTCCTGCTGCGTCACGCATGTGGTCGAGTCGTCGTCGTCCCCGCAGTCCTCCCGCGGGGTGTCCCAGTAGTAAACGTCTTCCCACCAGGACTCGTCCGCTGCGTGGTAGTCGTCGCAGTGGTCCGGGTTATCGGTCAGGTCACACGCCTTGAGGTTGACGGGCGCCTCGCCGAAGCCCTCGGTGGCAATTGCCTGCGCCTCCGGCGACATCATGTGATTCATCCAGAGGTACATGCAGTTCGGGTTCTGGGCGTTCGACGAAATCATCCACGTGTCAGACCAGCCCGTGGTGCCCTCCTTCGGCTTCACGACCTCGACCGGCTCGTTGTCAGCCGTGAGGACGTTGTACTGAAGCGGCCATACCGTGCCGACGACGCTGTCCTTGTTCTTGAACGACTGGACCTGCTTCGCGTAGTCGCCCCACCACTCGCCGACGTTCGGTGCCACGCTCTTCATCAGGTCCTTGACGGCCTCGAACTGCTCTGCCGTCAACTGGTAGGGATCCTCGATGCCGAGGTCGGGCTGCGTAGCCTTGAGGTAGAGCGCAGCGTCGGCAAAGAAGATGTTGTCGTCGTAGAGGGAGATCTTGCCCTTGTACGGCGTCGCTGGATCGAAGACCACCGACCAGCTATCGGCGGCCGGCGTCACCTCGTCGGTGCGGAACATCAGATAGTTCGGCCCGCGTCCATGCGGCCCGCCGTACGGCTCGCCGTCCTTCGAGTTGTACGACTTGAGCTTGATGCCCTCCTCGATGTCGGCGTAGTTCGACAGCAGGTCGGGGTTGACGGGCGCAACATCGCCGGCCTCCATCAGCCGTACGCTCGTGTGCCCGGACGCCGAGACGCCGTCGTACTCGCCAGACTGGATGAGCGTGATCATCTCGTCGCCGGTGGTCGCGTCCTTCGTCTTGACCTCGCAGCCGGTCGCCTCGGTGAACTCGTCGACCAGCGTCGCGTATGTCGGCCACTGCACGATGTTGACCGCGCCTTCGCTGCGGGCGTTCTCCTGGATCTCCTCGATCGTGGATCCGAGCCCGGCGATCTGCCAGTCACCAGATGCACTCTCGCCGCCGCCGTCGTCGCCGCCACAACCGGCGGCCAAGAACGCGAGCGCCGCCACGCAAGCGGCCAGTGACGTGATGCCCAGGTGCTTCCTTGGCATCTTCTTCATTCGTTGCCCTCCCTTTCCCCCCGTTGTTCGATTACATACGTGTGCTCGGGCCGCCAGGCGAGCTGCACCGGCCGGCCTCGTTCTTCTGCCATGTCACCGACGTTCTGCTTGACGACGGTGAGCAGACCGCCCGCGTCGAGTTCGACGATGTACCGCGTCACAGAGCCCAGATACACCACCTCCCGCAGAACGCCACTTTCCGACTCCTCTCCCGCTTCGGGCTGGTCGCCCTCTGCGAGAAGGCGGATCTTCTCAGGTCGTACGGTGAAGCGTCGCCCGTTCCGCTCCAGCATGTTGGAGACGCCCACGAAGCCCGCCACGAACTCCGTGGCCGGGCGCTCGTAGACCTCGACCGGAGTCCCCACCTGGTCGATGCGGCCATGGCTGAACACGGCGATGCGGTCGCTCATCGTCAGCGCCTCGTCCTGGTCATGCGTGACGTACACGAACGTGATGCCGACGTCCTGCTGGATTCGCTTGAGCTCGATCTGCATCTCCTCGCGCAGCTTGAGGTCGAGCGCGCCGAGCGGCTCGTCCAGCAACAGCACGCGCGGCCGATTGACGAGCGCGCGGGCGAGCGCCACGCGCTGCCGCTGGCCCCCCGAGAGCTGTGTCGGCTTCCGCCCGCCGAACTGCGGAAGGCGGACGGTCTCCAGCGCCTCCGCCACGCGCGTCCGGCGCTCCTCCTTGGGCACGCGCTTGACCCTGAGGCCGTACTCGACGTTCTCCGCCACCGTCATGTGCGGAAAGAGGGCGTAGTCCTGGAAGACGGTGTTGACGTCGCGGTCGTATGGCGGCTTGTCGGCCATATCGACCCCGGCGAGCAGGATCTGGCCGGAATCGGGCCGCTCGAAGCCTGCGATCAGCCGGAGCGTCGTCGTCTTGCCGGAGCCGGACGGCCCGAGCATCGTGAAGAACTCGCCGCGCGGCACCTCGAGGTCGATCGAGTCGACGGCCACGACGTCGCCGAACGTCTTCCGGACGGCGACGAGCCGGATGTCGGCGTCGACCGGCTCCGGGTCGACCGCGCTAGCCCGCTCCTGCGCTTGCGTCGACAAGCGCACCCTCCAGGATGCTGAGGCCTTCCTCGATCTCCTCGTCCGCCTCGATCAGCGGCGGCAGGAGGCGCAGGACGTTCCCGTACATGCCGCAGGAGAGGAGGATCAGGCCGCGCTCCCGCGCCAGCTCGACCGTTCGCCTGGCGAGATCGCCGTCGGGCTGCTTCGACTCGCGGCCGGCAACGAGCTCGACGGCGAGCATCGGGCCGAGGCCGCGCACCTCTCCAACGGCGGGCACCTTGGCGGCCAGCTCGTCGAGCGCCGAGCGCAGCCGCTTGCCGAGCGCATCCGCCCGCGCACGAAACTCGGGGGTCGCCACCTCGTCGAGCACGGCCAGCGCTGCGGCGCACGAGAGCGGATTGCCGCCGAACGTGCCGCCGAGCCCGCCAGGATGCGGAGCGTCCATCACCTCGGCCCTGCCTGTGACGCCGGCCAGTGGCAGCCCTCCGCCCAACGACTTCCCCGACACGACGATGTCCGGCTCCACGCCGTAGTGCTCGATTGCCCAGACCGGCCCTGTACGACCGACGCCGGACTGCACCTCGTCGGCGACGTAGAGGATGCCGTGCCTCGAGAGCAGCTGCTTCAGCCGTCCCGGAAAATCGTCGGGCATGGGGATGAAGCCGCCCTCGCCCTGCACCGACTCCAGCACCGCGCAGGCTACGGACTCCGGGTCGACGTCCGAGCGGAAGAGATCCTCGAGCGCGTCCAGTGCCGCGTCGCTCGACACGCCGCGGTACGGATACGGCCCGGGCGCACGGTAGATCTCGGGCGCAAACGGGCCGAAGCCCTTCTTGTAGACGAGCTTCGCCGTCATCGTCATCGTCAGCAGCGTCCGGCCGTGGAAGGCGTTCTCGAAGACGATTACCGCAGGGCGGCCCGTGGCCGCGCGGGCGATCTTCACTGCGTTCTCGATCGCCTCCGCACCGGAGTTGACGAGGATCGAGCGCTGCTCGCCGCCACCGCACGGTGAAAGCTCCGCGAGCCGCTTGCAGACCTCGACGTACGGCTCGTAGACGCCGACCATGAAGCACTGGTGGAGATAGCGATCCACCTGCTCGTGGATGGCCGCCACCACCGGCGGGAAGCCGTGCCCGGTGTTCTGGCACGCGATGCCGCCCGCGAAGTCGACGAAGCTGCGGCCGTCGACGTCCCAGACACGAGCCCCCTCTGCGCGTGCCACGACGATCTTCGCTGCGGCGATTCCGCGTGCGACGTACCGGTCCCGCTCGGCGAGGATCCGCTCGGCGTCCGTCGTCTCTCGGGTGGCCACGGGAACGCGGATTGTAAGCAGGGTTGTGGGCGCGTGTGGGATCTGCTACGAACACCGGGTCGAACAGGGGAGCGATGGCCCGTACGCCGCTTGTGACTCAGCTCGCCGACGCCGTCTCGGCCGCAGCGGAGGCGCACGAGTCCGGAAGACCGATCGACGAAGTGCTCGAGACGCGCATCACGCGTAGGCGTTTTGTGCGTGACGCCGCCGCAGGAGCGGCAGTCATGGCCGGGGCGACGGCGTTCGGCCGCTTCCCGTCCCCTGCGAGGGGCGCCGCCCAGCCGGAGATCGTGGTCGTGGGCGCCGGCCTCGCCGGCCTGACGTGCGCCTACCGGCTGCTCCAGGCTGGCTTGAACCCGCAGGTGTACGAGGCCTCCGATCGCGTAGGCGGACGATGCTGGACGCTGAGGGACTACTTCGCCGGCGGCCAGATCGCCGAGCACGGGGGCGAGCTCATCGACACCGGGCATCACCACATGCGCCGGCTCGCCCAGGAGCTCAAGCTCAAGCTCGACGACCTCCTGCGCGCGGAGCCGAACGACAGCGAGCCGTTCTACTTCTTCGGCAGCCAGCCGTACACGTTTCTCGAGGCCTCCCAGGACCTGAACGGCATCTACCAGAAGCTCCACCGTGACGTCGTCGACGCGAGCTTTCCGACGCTGTTCGACTCGTTCACCGATCGCGGCGCCGAGCTCAGCGACATGTCGATCGTCGACTGGATCGAGGAGAGCGTCCCGGGAGGGATGGCCTCCAGGCTCGGCCGGCTGCTTGACGTCGCGTACGCGATCGAGTACGGCGCCGACTCGAGCGAGCAGAGCGCGCTCAACCTCGTCTACCTGCTCGGCTATGCCGGCCAGGGAAAGTTCCGGATCTTCGGTGCATCGAACGAGAAGTACCACGTCCGTGGAGGCAACGACCAGATCCCGCAGATCCTCGCGGCGAGGCTCGGCGCCCGTGTGCATCTCGAGAACGAGCTCGAGGCAATCAAGCTCGAGTCCGACGGCACGTACTCCCTGACGCTCGGCGCGACGACGGTGCCCGCCGACCACGTAGTGCTCGCTTTGCCGTTCTCGATCCTGCGCTTGTCGGTCGACTACACGCAGGCGGGCTTCGAACCGCTCAAGGTGACGGCCATCGAGGAGCAGGGCATGGGCGCGAACTCGAAGCTCCACCTCCAGTTCTCGAGTCGTCACTGGCACACGCTCGGTTGCAACGGCGATACGTACGCCGACACCGGGTACCAGGCGACCTGGGACGTGACCCGAGCGCAGCCCGGGCAGCGCGGGATCCTCGTCGACTACACGGGGGGAAGCATCGCCGAGGCGCCGCCGAGTGCGACGGAGTTCCTGTCGCAGATCGACCCCGTGCTGCCCGGGATCACGGCCGAATGGAACGGCCTGGAGTTCCTCGACTTCTGGCCGGACTACGAGTGGACGAAGGGCTCGTACTCGTTCTACAAGGTTGGGCAGTACACGCAGTTCGCGGGCATGGAGGGCAGGAGGCAGGGCAACTGCCACTTCGCCGGCGAGCACGCGGCGTCCCAGGACTTCCAGGGTTACCTGAACGGTGCCGTCGAGTCTGGCGAGCGGGCGGCGGCCGAAGTCCTTGCCGATCTGAGGTAGTTGACTCGCCTCCGCCGGAGGAGTCTAATCCTCCGATTGGATTCCATAACGCCGCTTGGAGGAGGAGATCGAGTGACGGAGACACGGGAACCGGATGAGCGAGCGCTCAGCCGAAACGACCTACTGAAGCTCGCAGCCGCCGCGGGCGGTGCTGCAGTGCTGGGCACACGCGTCGGGCAGGCGGGCGCAGCACTCTCACGGCTTGGCGCCGAGTCCGGGAAGCTGCTCGTACTCGACTGGGTGGGGTACGAGGTGCCGCAGCTGTACGCGGCGTATCTGAAGAAGTATCCGGGCGAGAAGCCGCAATTCAAGTACATGACCAGCGAGACGAACGCGCTCGCACAGATGTCGCAAGGGCTGAAGCCGGACATCGTCCGGCCCTACGTCGGCTATGTCCGCGACTTCGCCGAAAGCGGGTTCGTGCAGCCGTGGAACCCGAGCAAGATCCCCAACCTCAAGCTCCTCAACAAGGACATGGTCAAGGCCGGTCGGTTCGGCGGCAAGCAGTACGGAATTCCGCAGGACTGGGGCTTCGACGCCGTCCTGTACCGCTCGGACAAGGTCAAGCCCAGAGGCAAGGTGGGCTGGAATCTCCTCTGGGACCAGCGCTACGCGGGCAAGATCGCGTGGTGGGACGACCTCTACATGCTCGTCGTCGCGGGCTACGCCACCGGCGTCAAGAACCCCTGGCAGCAGTCTGGTTCAGAGCTCAAGCGATCGGCCGATCTGCTCGCGGCACAGGTGAAGAAGGGTGTCGTGAGGATGTTCTGGTCGTCGGAGACCGACATGCAGAACGCGTTCGCAGGCGGCGACATCTGGATCGCCTACGCCTGGCCGGCCGACTGGGCGGCGATGAAGGGCAAGGGGCTGAAGGTGGTCTACGCCCATCCCAAGGAGGGGGCGATCTCCTGGGTCGGCATGCTCATGCTCGGCAAGGACTCGCCGCGGCCCGAGCACGCACATGCGTACGTCGACGCCTGGAGCTCGCGCCAGAGCGGTAACTGGCTCATGAACAACTACGCCTACGGGCACTCGAACCGTCTCGCCCGTCCCACGTCGCCCGATCTCGCGAAGGCGCTCCGCATCAACAACCCGAACGCGCTCAAGGAGCCGTTCACGCACATCGACAAGTACATCCCCAACCGGCTCGAGTACGCGAAGCGCTGGCGAGAGGTGAAGGCAGCCGGCTGACGACCGGATGACAACCGAGGCTGACGCGACTGCCGCAGGTGCCCGCCGCAGGCGCCTGCGGCTGGACCTGACGACGCCGACCTTGCTGGGTCTGCCCGTCGGCTGGCTCGTCGTCTTCTTTCTCGTCCCCATCGGCATCGTCGGGGCGTACAGCGTCGGCGCCCTCTACCTCTCGGTCTTTCCGGGCGAGGTCCCGATAACGCTCGACGCCTGGCGCGACCTGTTCGGCGGTTCCCAGGACCTGCGGCTGTTCTGGAAGTCCGTGAAGATGTCGCTGATCGTCTCGACGGTCGTCGTCCTCCTCGCGTATCCGCTCGCGTACTACCTTGCGCTCTCGGGGACGAAGCGGAAGTACGTCCTGCTGCTGATCCTGATCGCGCCCTTCCTGACGAGCTACCTCCTGCGGGTGCTCGCGTGGAAGGTGATCCTCGGCAGCCAGGGAGTCGTCAACTCCTTCCTCTTCTGGACCGGCTTCCGCAACTCCGACGACCCGGTGTCGCAGTTGCTCTACAGCCGGTTCGCCGTGATCCTCGTGCTCGTCTACGTGTGGGTTCCGTTCGTGGCGCTCCCCATCTTCGTCTCGCTCGAGGGCCTGGACCGGCGGCTGCTGGAGGCGGCGAGCGATCTTGGCGCCAGCCGGTGGCAGGCCTTCTGGCGAGTGACGCTGCCCCTCTCCGTGCCCGGGGTCGTCGCCGCCTTTCTGTTCGTGTTCATCCCCACCGTGGGCGAGTTCGTCACTCCTTCGCTCGTGGGTGGGACATCCGGCTACATGTACGGCAGCGAGATCAACGACCTCTTCCAGATGAGCCTCGACTGGCAGACGGGCTCCGTGCTGGCGCTCTTCCTGCTCGGTGTCGTGACCCTCCTCACGCTGGTGTTCAGCCGCTTCCTGCGAGTCGACCGGGTGGCGGCAGGCTGATGGACGACGTCGCCCTTTCGAAGAACGGGAGGCGGGTACTCGCCGCGTTCTTTGGTCTGCTCGTGGCATTTCTCTATGCCCCGATCGTCGTGCTGCTCATCTTCTCGTTCAACGACTCCGAGCTGCCGACGTTCCCCCTCAGCGGATTCACGACCCGCTGGTATCGACAGTTCCTCTCCAACCCGGAGCTCCACGACTCGTTGAAGACGAGCGTGATCGTCGCCGCGCTCTCGAGCGTGGGCGCCGTCCTGCTTGGGGTGCTCGCCTCGCTCGCCCTCGTCAGACGGCGTTTCTTCGGCAAGGCCGCAGCATCCGCCTTCCTCCTCAGCCCGCTCGTCATCCCCTACGTCGTCTTCGGTGTCTCGCTGCTCCTCTTCTTCCACGCGCTGTCGGTCGACCGGTCGATCATGACCGTCGTCATCGGGCACATGGTGATCACGCTGCCGTACACGATCCTCGTGATCGTCCCCAGGCTGAGCCAGATCGACGTCTCGCTGGAAGAGGCGGCCTACGACCTCGGCGCCGGCAGGATCCGCGCGTTCCGGTCGGTCATCCTGCCGCTGATCCTGCCTGCGATCGTCGCTGCGTTCCTGATCGCGTTCACAACGTCGTTCGACGAGTACGCCGTCGCGTCGTTCGTCGTCGGGACGGATGCGACGTTCCCGATCTACCTCTACCGCGCCCTCCGCTTCCCCAGCCAGCTGCCCGAGGTGATCGCGGTCGCCGTCGTCGTGATGATTCTCTCGCTGCTCGTCGTCGTCCTCGCCGAGGTCGGGCGGCGCGTCGCAGAGCGGCGGATGGAGGCGCTCGAAAGCTAGGCGGGAACCGCGTCGCCGAGCACAGACGTGTGCTCCGGCTCCCAATGAAGGGCGACGCGCGCGCCGCCCGTGATCTCCGCCAGCACTTCGTCCGCGAGGCGATTGCTGATGATGCGGCCGTTCCGGGTCTGGACATGGAACTGCGTGTACATCCCGAGGTACACGATCTCGACCACGTCGCCCTCGAGGCGTGACCCCGTTTCGGGTACGTCGCGCGTCGACCGGCGCGATCCGGACCCGCTCGGGCCGGACGGCCACGCGCAGCGCATCACCGCTGCGTACACCGGAGCCAACCGGGACGACCAGCCGCTGTCTTTCATCGAGCTTCATGACGGCGTAGGGCCCGACGACATCCGTCACCGTCAGCTCGAGCGCGTTCAGCGAACCGATGAAATCGGCGACGAACACCGTGGCGGGATGCTCGTACATCTCGCGCGGGCTCCCGATCTGCTCGATTCGCCCGGCGTTCATGACCGCGATCCGGTCGGACATTGCCAGTGCTTCCTCCTGGTCGTGCGTGACGTACACGAACGTCGTGCCGAGCTCGTGCTGGATCCGCTTCAGCTCCAGCTGCATCTGCTTTCGCAGCTTGACGTCCAGGGCCCCGAGCGGCTCGTCGAGCAGGAGCGCGGCCGGGCGGTTGACAAGGGCTCGCGCGAGTGCGACGCGCTGCTGCTGGCCGCCCGAGAGCTGCCGGGGCCGGCGCCGCTCCAGGCCTTCGAGCTCGACGACCTTGAGCATCAGGGCGATTCGTTCACGATGCTCGGAGCGAGGCACGCGCTTGACCTTGAGACCGAAGGCCACGTTGTCGTAGACCGACATGTGCGGGAACAGCGCGTACTGCTGGAAGACCATGTTCACGGGGCGGCGATTTGCGCGTACGTCGGTCACGTCCTCGCCCTGCAGCAGGATCCGACCCTCGTCCGGATGTTCGAACCCTGCGATCATTCGAAGCGTTGTCGTCTTGCCACATCCACTCGGGCCGAGCAGCGAGAAGAACTCGCCCTCTTCGATCGCCACCGAGAGCTCCGACACGGCGGCGGCGTGTCCGAAGTGCTTGCTCACGCCCTCGAACGCGATTGCGACCGGGCGGGAGTCCCTCATCGCGGCCGAGTCTAGGGGAGCGCCCCAGCAGATGAGCCCCGATCGGCTGCTCGCGCAACCGATGAGCCGCAGAGGCGTGCTGGCAGCGGGTGCTGCGCTCGCCCTCTCCGCCTCGCGCGCCGGCAGCGCGCTCGCCCGCCCGGCCGCCTCCGGGACGCTGCACTACTACAACTGGATCGACTACGTGAACCCGGAGACGTACGTCGCGTTCACGAAGGCAACCGGCATCGCCGTCCGCAGGTCGTACTTCGCCTCCAACGAGGCGCTGCTGGCGAGGCTGAGGAGCGGCGCCCGCGGCTTCGACCTCGCGGCTCCCACGGGCTACACCATCGCCACGCTCGCAGAGGAAGGGCTGCTGCGGCCCATCGCCTGGAAGAAGCTGCCCAACGTGCGTCAGACGATCGACCCCAAGTTCCTCGGCCTGCCACACGATCCGGACGACCGCTGGTCGGTGCCGAAGGACTGGGGCACGACCGGCTTCATGTACCGCACGGACAAGATCAAGGAGCGGCCGACGTCGTGGGCCCAGTTCTTCTCGCTCTTCGAGAAGTACCCGCGCAAGCTGACGCTGCTCGACGGCGCCACGGAGGTGATCGGCTCGGTCGCCGTGATGATGGGCTACTCCTTCAACACCGATGCGGACAAGGAACTGGAGCGGGTGCGGCAGTTCCTGCTCCGTCTGCGGCCGTTCGTCCGCTCGTTCGACTCGCGCGGCTACGCCACAGCCATCGCGCGGGGCACCGCCTACGGCGGCCTCGGCTGGAACGGGGACGGCGCGTACGTCATCGCCCACACGCCGAACAACGCCGCCGAGTACGTCGTCGCGAAGGAGGGCGGCGAGTTGTGGGTCGACTCGCACGTCATTCCCAAGGGGCGCGCCGAACCCGGCTGCCGCGCACGCGTGGATCGACTTCGTGTACAAGCCCAGGATCAGCGCGATGGAGACGCTCTACACCTACTTCGGCTCGCCGGTGCGACGCTCGCTGCTGGCGCCGATCCTCGCGCCGACCGTCTTCCGCAATCCCGACGTCTTCCCGCCCGCGGCCACATTCAGGCGCCTGGAGCCGAGCAACCTGACGCCGAAGGGCCTCGCGGCGAGAGCCCGGATCTGGGCGGAGGTGAAGGCAGCCAGATGAGCGAGACGCAGACGCCGATCAGCATCGAGGAGCTTCGCCTCGCCGCTCGGAACCACGCGATGCCGCTGGAGGCGCTGCGCTATCCGATCACACCGCCGGGGCTGCACTACCTGCTCATCCACTACGACATCCCGGCCGTCGACGAGGCCGCGTATCGGCTGGAGGTGGACGGGCTCGTCGCCACGCCGCTGTCGCTCTCGCTGGACGAGCTGCGCGCGCGGCCGGCGGTGGAGCTGGCGGTGACGATGGAGTGCGCCGGAAACGGGCGCGCACTGATCGAGCCGCACGTCTTCAGCCAGCCCTGGCTGCAGGAGGCCGTGGGCACCGCGCGCTGGCGCGGGACGCCGCTGCGGGGGCTGCTGGCGGAGGCCGGCGTCACGGAGGACGCAGTGGAGCTCGTGTTCACCGGTCTCGACCACGGGCTGGAGGGCGGCATCGAGCAGGCGTACCAGCGCAGCCTCTCGCTCTTCGACGCGCACCGTCCCGAGGTGCTCCTCGCGTACGAGATGAACGGGGCGCCGCTCGCGCCGCAGCACGGCTTCCCGCTCCGCCTGCTCGTCCCCGGCTGGTACGGCATGACGAGCGTCAAGTGGCTCGGCCGCATCACCGCCGGTCGACCGCCCGTTCGAGGGCTACCAGCAGTCGCACTCGTACCGGCTGCGCCAGGCGGAGGAGGACGAAGGCGAGGCGCTGTCGAGGATGCTGCCGCGGGCGCTGATGGCGCCTCCCGGCTTCCCCGAGTTCGAGACGCGCAGCCGCATCGTCCCCGCCGGGCCTCATCTGCTCGAGGGCCGTGCCTGGTCCGGTCTTGGCGAAATCGAATTGGTCTCGGTGTCGACCGACGGCGGCGACAGCTGGAACGACGCCGAGCTGGAGGACGACCTCGGCTCGCAGTGGGCGTGGCGACGGTGGACGTTCTCCTGGAGCCCGACGGCGGGCGAGTACGAGCTCTACTGCCGCGCGCGCGACGCGGCGGGGAACGAGCAGCCGCTGGAGCCTTCGTGGAACCTCGGCGGCTACGTGAACAACGCCGTCCAGCGCATCCCGGTCACCGTAAACGCGGGATGATCTCGGAGCCGTAAGCAGCCAGGGTGTCCTCCTGGCCCGAGGTCATGAGGTAGATGTTCCACTGGTCGACGCCGGCAGCCTCGAGGCGGCGCAGCTTCTCGACGTGTTGCTCGGGCGTGCCGAGGACGCAGAAGCGCTCGCACGTCTCGTCCGAAACCTGCTGGCCGTGTTCGGCGCCGACGCGGCTGTGCTCGTGGTAGTCGTACTGCTCCCGCTGCATCCGCTCCACGTAGTCGGTTAGCGCGGCGGGCAGCGTCGACTTGTCGTGCTTCGCGAGCAGATCGAAAACGTGGTTCGACACCATCGCCGGGAACCAGCGCACCTGCTCGCAGGCGTCGGCCATGTCGTCGGACACGTGCGCCGGGGCGCATGCCACGACCTTGATCTCCGACGGGTCGCGCCCGGCCTCCTCTGCGGCCGCCCGTCACCTGGCCGACGATCCACTCGATGATCTCTGGATCCGCCAGCTGGATGATCACGCCATCCGCGATCCGCCCGGCGACGGCGAGCACGCGCGGCCCGTAGCCCGCGATGTAGACCGGGATCTGGGGCTGATCCTGAGCCCACTCGAGGTGGACGTCGAAGTCGTTCCAGCGCACCGGCTCGACCGTTCGCGAGCTCCTTGATCATCGCCGTCGCGCGCTCGAACTCGTCGACCTTGACCGGCTTCTGGCCGATCGTGCGGCGCGCCGAGTCGCCGCGGCCGATGCCGATCACCATGCGGCCGCTGGAGATCGCCTGGAGCGTCGCGAAGGCGCTCGCGGTGACGGTCGGCTCGCGCGTGCCCGGGTTCGTAACGTTGAGGCCGAGCTTCAAGCTCTTCGTCTCCAGCGCCGCCATCGTCAGCAGCGGATACGGGTCGTGCCAGAGGATGTGCGAGTCGTACGTCCAGCCGTACTCGAAGCCGTTCTGCTCGGCAAGCGCGAGCAGCTCGACCACCCGGCTCGCCGGCGGGTCGGGCAGAACGGTGACGCCAAAGCTCAGCATGTGAGGGAGTCTAGAACGTGGCAGCGAGCCGGTCGACCGTGTCGCGCATGCCTCCCTGGAACATCGACCACCACTCCGGCACGCCGTCGTCCGGCATGTTCGCGGGTAGCTCGACGTGAACGGTCATCTCGGTGCGCCCGTCGACCTCCGCCAGCGATCACGGTGACCTGCGGGCTGTCGTCCAGCCTGTCAGGGTCGAGCTCGGGCCAGCCGCCGGTCGCGCCCCAGGCGAGGACGAGCTTCTCGTCGGGCACGATCTCGCGGTAGACGCCGCCTGTCACGTAGGTCGTGCTGCGGTTGATGACCATCAGCTGCCGCCACGCCCCGCCGACACGGAGGTCGAGCTCGATCGGCTCGGTCGGGATCGGGTTGTCGGAGTTGTAGAACCAGCCGAGGTGCTCCGGGTCGGTCCAGGCCCGGAAGACCTCCGCGGGCGGGGCGTCGAGAACCCAGTTGAGCGTGAACGAGTGCTTCATGGCGGTGTTCGTCATGACTCCTCCTCTTTCCGTTCGTTTGCGAGTTGCTCCTCGAGGCGGGCGAACGCGCTGCTCGAAGAAGCTGCGGTACGGCGCCATCCAGGCGTCCGCCTCGGCCAGTGGCGCAGCGTCGAGCCGGCATGTAATGCGCCGCTACGGCACCCAGCGGTCGAGCCGCGGCGTGATCTGCAGCTCGTGTGACCAGCCGCGCGGCGACTGCTCGTGCAGGTAGCTCGATGGCCGCTACGACATCGAGCTCCGAGGCCGACGCGTCATCGGGCTTGTCCTCGAGCATGCCGGCGGTCTTCTCGCTCTCGATGGCGGCGTCGACGATCAGCAGGCGCCACGTGCACGCCTCGCTCGCGAGCCTCCAGGCGCTGCCTGCGCCAGCGCCGCGTAGCGAAGGCGGCGGCCGCCCACGGGCCTCGGCCGGCCATGCCCCGGCGGGCCGAGCCGCCCGTCACCTGCACAAACGTGCCACGTCCCTGCTCGCCGAGGACTCGCGTACCGACGCGCATGACGTTGAAGATCCCGGGCAGCAGCCCGTCCACGTACGGCTCCATCGCGTCGGGTGGTGCCTCGGCAAGCGTACCTCCGCCGAACGATCCGCGCGGCGACGCCGTGATTGCGCTGACGACGAGATCGATGTCGCCGAAGCGCTCCCTGGTCAGCAGCAAAGGCGCTCTCGACGTCGTCGGGATCACCGGCGTCGCCGACGAACGCGAGCACGCCGGGCAGCTCGCCCGCGAGGGCATCGACCGTCTCCTGGCTGCGTGCCACGGCAGCCACGTTCCAGCCGTCGCCTGTCAGCTCGCCGCGCCAGCGTTCGTCCCGAGGTTGCGCGCGCCAAAGATGAGCAGGGTCGGCGCGTCCGTCACCGCGACGTGACCCAGGCGATCGTCTTCGACGTGAGGCGGTCGAGAGCTTGGACGGCCAGCTCGAGGTGCTCCTCCTTCGTGTCCTCGAGCTTCGTGTGCGAGAGGCCGCGGAGGCTCTGGCAGAAGAGCATCACCGTCGGCACGCCGGCGCGCGCAACCTCGGCGGCATCGTGCAGCGGCCCGGAGGGCAGCCGGTGCGAGGTCTCCGTCACCTCGAGGATCGCCTCGTCGGCGAGCTCGATCAGCTCGGAGTGAAAGAGGATCGGCTCGATCGACCAGATCTTGTCGAACGACGACGTCGATCGACTCCTCGGCGGCGAAGCGCTCGGAGCTCTCCTTGGCATCGGCGAGCATCGCCGCGAGCGTGTCGCCGGTTCGAGGTGGCGCTGGTCGAGCAGCTGCTCGGCCGTCTCCACCACCGACGTGACGATCCCGGGCTTGCAGACGACGCCGCCCGACGTGCAAACCGCCCCGCCGCCGGCCCGCTCGGCGATATGGCGCAGCTCGAGCGCGAGCTTCGCGGCGCCGGCGAGCGCGTCGCGCCTCGCGTCCATCGGCGTCGAGCCGGCGTGTGCGGCCTGGCCCTTCCACGTGACGAGGTGGCGCTCGACGCCGAACGTCCCCAGCACGACGCCGAGCGGCAGGTCCAGCGACTCGAGCACGGGCCCTGCTCGATGTGCAGCTCGAGGTAGGCGGCCGCGTTCTCGAGCTGGCTGCGGGCCTCGACGGCGCGGTCGAGGTCGACGCCGTGCTCGGCGAGCGCGTCCGGCAAGCGCCACGCCGTCGGCGTCCCGCCGCTCGCGAAGCTCGTCCTGGTCGGTCATCGAGCCTGCGGCGGCGCTGGAGCCGAACAGGGAGCGGCCGAAGCGCGCGCCTTCCTCGTCCGCCCAGTTGACGAGCCGCACCGTGACCGCCGGCTCGCCCTCCTCGGCCAGCCGCCGCAACACCTCGACACCGCCCATCACGTTGAGGCAGCCGTCGAGCCAGCCGCCGTTCGGAACGGAGTCGATGTGGCCGCCGATCAGCAGCGCGCGCTCGGACGCGCCGCGCAGCGTGAACCACTGGTTGCCCGCCTCGTCGATCTCCTCCTCGACCGGCACCGCGGCGAGCTTCCCGCGCAGCCACTCGCGCGCCCGCTCCCACGTCTCCGTCCAGGCCACGCGCTGGGCGCCGTTCTCGTCTCCGGTCAGCTCCTGGAGCTCGCGCAGCTCCTCCACGGTGCGGGATGGCTGCAGCGGCACGCGAGAAGCCTAATTACCAACGACGGCAATCGCTTCGATCTCGATCTCCAGCTCGCGCAAAGCGAGCGACGTCACTTCGACGATCGTGTCGGCCGGGTACGGCGGCGAGAACCACTTGCCCCTCAGGTCCACGATCTTGGGGAAGTTGCCCATGTCCGTGAGGTAGATCGTGACCTTGACGATCTGCTCGAGCGACGAGCCCCCGGCCTCGAGCACCCGCCGCAGGTTGCTGAACGCCTGCTCCGCCTGGGCGTCGAAGTCGCCGGCGCCGACGATCTCCCCTTGCTCGTCGATTGCCGCCTGCCCGGAGATGAAAAGAAGTTCGCCGACGCGAAAGCCCTGCGAGAGACGAAAGGGCTCGTAGGGATCGGGGTCGACGCGGATCTGCTCGACGCGCATAGCTCCTCCTTCGACGTGGTCCTGAGATTCTGTGCGACGTAGGCGGTAAGGGCTATCACGTCGATTTCGAGGGCGCGGAAGGCGACCCGCGCATCCCGATCCTGGCTCCAGGAGTCGTGGGCGGTCGCGACGCCGCTCCCTGGCAGACTGCGGCTCGCGGCACGCTCGAGCTCGCGCGGGCTCGACCTCTCGATCGACACCGGTCGAGCGAGGCCGTGCGAGCGCGCGGGGAGCGGGGCTGCACGGCCTAGAAGGCCGCTGGTCATCGACGGCTGGGCCGGGCTACGATTCGTGCACGCCGACGGTCTGCCTGTCATCGGCAGACCGAAGGGCCTGCCCGGTCTAGTGCTCGCGACGGGCCATGCGATGAAAGGCGGCTCGCTCGCACCGTGACGGGCGGCTCGTCGGCGGCGAGACTGCCGAGTCACGACGTCGCGCCGTTCAGGCCTGACCGGTTCCGGCCGCTGCTCCCGCTGCGCTGAAGTGCGCGATCGTGTCCAGGTAGTCGAGCACCCGCTCGAGAGGCTCGACGTCCCCGAACTTCGCGTCGATGTCGAACAGGTTCCACTCGACGGCACCCGCGACGCGATCGCCCACGCACTCACGGACGACGATGGGCCGGAAGCCCAGGCCGATCGCGTCCTCGACGGTGTGGCGCACGCACCCGGCCATAGTCACCCCGGTGACGATCACGGTGTCCACTCCGGCGGCCCGCAAGAAGCCGGCGAGATACGTGCCGTGGAATGCGCTCGCGAACTTCTTCACGATCACCTGCTCGCCCGGCTCAGGCGCGATGCGCTCGTCGATGGCAACGGCGTCCGTGCCGAGCTGCAACACCTCCACGGGGATCTTGTGGTGCCAGATGCCCATGTCCGTGTTCGGTCCGTCGGTGACCGCGTATGCCGTCGTCGTGAACACGATCGGAATGCCCTTCGCGCGCCCGGCGGTGTTCAGGCGCTGCACGCCCGGGATGATCACGTCCATGCCGTCGCAGGTGAAGGCGTTGCCCTCGCGCGTCCACGCGTTGGCGAGGTCGATGTGGATCAGCGCCGGGACGCTCACCGAAGCCCACCCGGCGCATGAAGCCCCGGTTGCGGTAGAGCTCGGAATCAGCCGCGAAGATCGTCTCGAGAGCCCGTGCGACGTCGTCGCTCATCTCCAACCTCCCTTGTACGGTCCGCTTGCATGATCACAGACGCAAAGGTGGCTGTCATCGGCGGGGGAGTCGCCGGCTGCAGCCTCCTCTACCACCTGACGCGGCTCGGCTGGTCTGACGTCATCCTGCTCGAGCAGCATGAACTGACGAGCGGCTCCACGTGGCATTCCGCCGGCCTCTGCACACAGTTCAACCAGAGCTACAACGTCATGGGCCTGCTGCGCGCGAGCGTCGAGCTCTACGAGCAGCTCGAGGCCGACACCGGCCACGCGGTCGACTACCACCGCTGCGGCAGCGTGCGCATTGCGACGGACGAAGACCGTGTGCACCAGTTCCTGCACGTCGGCGGCATCGCCGAGTCGGTCGGTGTCCCGTTCGAGATCGTCACGCCCCAGCGCGCGTTCGAGCTCTTCCCGCTCATGGATCCCGAAGGTGTCGTGTCTGCCGCGTACCTGCCGACCGACGGCCACGTCGATCCCAGCGGGCTGACGCACGCACTTGCCAAGGGCGCCTCGGCACGGGGGGCGCGCATCCTTCGCCACAGCCGCGCGACGGCGATCGAGTGCCGCGACGACATCTGGCACGTGAATGTCGAGGGGGCGGACACCTCGACGATTAGGGCGGAGATCGTGGTCAACGCCGCCGGGATGTGGGCCCGCGAGGTCGCGGGCCTCGTTGGCGCGAGGCTGCCGCTCGTGCCGATGCAGCACCACTACCTCGTCACGGAGCCGATCGCTGCCGTGACGGAGCGGGAGCGCGAGCTGCCCGTCTTCCGCGACCCCGACAACTCGTTCTACTGCCGCCAGGAGCACGGAGGGCTGCTGCTCGGCCCGTTCGAGCGGGATCCGCAGACGTGGGCGCTCGACGGCATTCCCGAGGGCTTTCACAGCCGGTTGCTGCCCTCCGACCTCGAGCGGATCGCCCGCCACCTCGAAGACGCAGGACGTCGGATCCCGGTCTTCGCCGAGGCCGGAATCAGGACGGTGGTCAACGGGCCCGACGCCTACACGCCGGACGGCCGTTGCCTGATGGGTCCGGTTCCTGGTCTGCGGAACTTCCACGTCCTTGCCGGCTTCAGCATCTTCGGCGTCGTCTTCGCCGGCGGCGCCGGCAAGTACGCGGCGGAGTGGATCGTGGACGGACAGCCCTCAGACAACATGTGGGAGCTCGACGTGCGCCGCTTCGGCGACTTCGCGTCCGACACCGGCTATGTCGTCGCCCGGGCGTCCGAGGTCTTCGAGGACGAGTACAAGATTCACTTCCCCGAGGAGGAACGGCCGGCGGGGCGGCCCCTGAAGCTGGACCCGCTCTACGAACGACTGCTCGCGAAAGACGCGGTCTTCGGCGTCCGCTTCGGCTGGGAGCGGCCACTGTGGTTCTCTCGGAACGGTCCCGCGCAAGACGAGTACTCCTTCCACCGCGGCAACTGGTTCGAGGCGGTCGGCGAGGAGTGCCGAGCAGTGCGTTCGGCCGTGGGCGTCCTCGACCAGACGAGCTTTGCGAAGTACGAGGTCTCGGGCGCTGGGGCAGAGGGGTTCCTCGACCGGCTGTGCGCCAACTCGCTGCCGACGGAGGGGCGAATCGCGCTGACGCAGATGCTCACGCCGAAGGGTGGCATCGAGTGCGATCTGACCGTCAGCCGCCTCGCCGAAGATCGGTTCTACCTCGTCTCTGCCGCGGCCACCGAGCTCCATGACTACGCGTGGATCGAGCGCCACCTCCCCGACGACGGCTCCGTGCACCTGGAGAACGTGACGGCGAGGTACGGCGTCCTGACCGTGGCCGGGCCGCGCTCACGCGAGCTCGTGCAGCGCGTGACGCAAGACGACGTCTCGCGCGAGGAGCTGCCGTTCTTCGCCCATCGCGCAGTCCACGTGGGCGATGTGCCGGTGCGGGCTCTGCGAGCTGTCGTACGTCGGCGAGCTGGGCTTCGAGCTCCACCACCCGATCGAACACCAGGCCACGCTCTACGAGCTGCTGTGTGACGCGGGTGCCGATCTGGGCCTCGTCGACTTCGGGTATCGCGCGCTCGACTCACTGCGGCTGGAGAAGGCCTACCGCCTCTGGGGCGCGGACATTTCGGCCGACTACACGCCGCTGGAGGCAGGTCTCGAGCGCTTCGTCAAGCTCGACAAAGGCGACTTCGTGGGCCGCGAGGCGCTGCTGCGGCAGCTCGACACCGGTGGCCCCTCGATCCGCCTCTCGTGCCTGACCATCGACACCGGCGAGGCCGACGCACATGCCTACGAGCCGGTCTACGCGGACGGCCGGCTGGTCACGTACGTCATGGCCGGCGGCTACGGCCACGCAGTCGGCAAGTCGATCGCGCTCGCGTACCTGCCGACGGAGCAATCCGCGGTCGGCACGGATCTCGAGGTGGAGATCCTGGGCGAGCGGCGCGTCGCCCGCGTGGTGTCACAGCCACTGTACGACCCGGACAACAATCGCTTGACAGGGTGAATGTCAGACGTTAGACCCATGCCGTGGCGGGAAACGTCGACCCCTTCGCGCTCGTGCGCTGGGACCTCGTTCCCGGCCGCACGGTCCTCGTCCTGATCGACCTCCAGAACGACTTCCTGCATCCAGAGGGCTGGTACGCGCAGCACGGGATCGACATCTCGCACATGCGGCGGGTGATCGAGCCGACCCGCCGGCTGCTGGAGGCCGCCCGCGCCGCGGAGATCCCGGTCGTCTGGACGCGCCACGGCTACCGCGACGTGCGCGACGCGGGCCCGTTCCTCGAACTGCGCCCCTTCCTGAAGGAGGGTGGCCTCCGGCTCGGCACCTGGGGGTTCGAGCTCTACGCCGAACTGGAGGTGCGCCAGGAGGACTGGCTCGTCGAGAAGAGTCGCCTTTCCGCGTTTTTCAACACGAAGCTCGAGACGGTGCTGCACGCACTCGACGCCGAGACCGTGCTCATCGGCGGTGTGCTGACGAATCAGTGCGTCGCCGCGACGTCCAAGGACGCGAACTTCCGCGATTTCAAGCCCATAGTCGTGGAGGAGTGCACCGGCACGACCCTGCCCCACCTGCACGAGCCGGCAATCGAGATGATGAAGGTGGGCTGGGCGGGAGTGCAGACCCTCGACGAGACCATCCTCGAGCTGGAGCAGCTTCGAACGGAGGTGCAGGCATGAAGATCGGCGCTCACTTTCTGCCGGAAGACTTTCCCGTCTTCATCGAGTCGGTGAAGGCGGCCGAAGACGCCGGCTACGACCGCGCCTGGCTCGTCGACTCCCAGATGCTGTGGGAGGACGTCTGGGTCTACATGACGCATGCGCTCGGCGAGACCGAGCGCATCCAGATGGGCGTGGCGGTGGCGAACCCGTACACCCGTCACTACTCCGTGAGCGCGAGCGCGGCAGCGACGCTCGCACAGCTCCATCCGGGTCGCGTCGTGCTCGGCATGGGCCGCGGCGACAGTGCGGTGCGAACGCTCGGCCGCAAGCAGGTGGCGACGACGAAGATGGGCGAGGTCATTCCTCGCATGCGAGAGCTACTCGCGGGCCGAGAGACCCACGAGGGCGGAACGCCGATCCGGCTCCGTTGGGCCACGGGCGAGCACGTGCCGTTGCTGATGGCGGCGACAGGGCCGCGCAACCTCCGGCTGGCCGGCCGGCTGGCGGACATCGCGATGCTCCAGGTGGGTTTCAATCCTGCGTCGGTCACGTGGGGGGTCGAGCAGGTGTATCGGGGCGCCGAGGAGGCAGGGCGCAATCCGGACGAGATCGAGATCGTGCTCATGGGCGGGATGTGGGTCTCCGACGACCTCGAGGAGGCGCGTGAGCAGAGCCGGTGGGCCGCGGCGTGTGCGGCGAACCACATAGGGGACGTCATGCAGCGCGTGCCGGACCACGGGATGCCCGACGAGCTGACCCGCCTCGTCGATGCCCGTACCCAGGCGTACGACTACTACGAAGGCCATCTGGACTCGTCCGCGGAGCACACCGGATGGCTGACCGACGACCTCATCGACGACTTCGCGATCAACGGGCCAACCGAGCAATGCCTCGAGCGCATCCGGGCTCTGGCCGAGCTCGGGATCGACGAGATCTCCGGCGCCTACCTCAACGGGCAGGTCGACCAGATGCGGCGCGTGGGGCGCGAGATCGTTCCTGCGCTGGCCAAGACAGCCGCATGAAGCGCATCGGCGTCGACGTCGGGGGGACGTTCACGGACCTCGTTCTCGTCGACCAGGAGTCCGGCAGCGTCACCGTCGACAAGGTGCCGTCGACGCCCGACGACCCTGCGCGCGGCGTCGTCGAGGGCGTGCGCGCCCTCAGTCAGAAGGCCGGCGTGCCGCTCGACGAAGTCGACAACCTCCTCCACGGCACGACAGTCGCGACGAACATCGTCCTCACGCACACCGGCGCCGAAGTGGGAATGATCACGACAGAGGGCTTCCGCGACATCCTCCACATCGCGCGGCACAAGAAGCCCTACAACTTCTCGCTGCAGCAGGAGCTGCCGTGGCAATCACGGCCGCTCGTGAAGCGCCGCCACCGGCTGACGGTGAAGGAGCGCGTGACGGTGCCTCAGGGAGATGTGCTCGTGACTCTCGACGAGGATGAGGTGCGCGAGCGCGTGCGGCAACTCCGCGATGCCGGCGTGGAGGCCGTCTCCGTCTGCCTCCTCCACTCGTACGTCAATCCGGCTCACGAGCAGCGCATCAAGGAGATCTTGCTCGAGGAGATGCCGGACAGGTACCTGTCCGTCTCCCACGAGGTGCTGCCGCTCTACCGCGAGTTCGAGCGCTTCTCGACGGTGTGCCTGAATGCGTACGTCGGTCCCAAGGTCGCCCGCTACGTGTCCCGCTTCGACCAGGCCCTGCGCGAGGAAGGTTTCCGCCGGGAGATCGGGATGATGCAGTCCTCAGGTGGCACGGCTACCGTCGAGTCGGCGGCGGAGCGCCCCGTGAACCTCCTCATGTCGGGGCCGGTCGCCGGGCTGATCGGCGGCATCTGGGCCGGCAAGGTGGCCGGCTTCGACAACGTCGTCACGCTCGACATGGGCGGAACCTCGGCCGACATCGGCGTCGCGGCCGGCGGTGGGCTCAGGATGCGACACCTGCTCGACACGAAGATCGGCGACTACCAGGCAATGGTGCCCATGGTCGACATCGACACCATCGGCGCCGGAGGTGGCTCGATTGCATACGTCGACCAGGGAGGCGTCTTCCGCGTCGGGCCCGAATCGGCCGGCGCAGACCCTGGCCCGGCTTGCTACGGCCGTGGGGGCACCGAGGCGACCTCGACCGACGCCCAGCTCGTCCTGGGTCGGCTACGGCCGGACCGGGGTCTCCTCGGCGGAGCCATGGCCCTCGAATCCGAGCTCGCGGAGCAGGCCGTCGGCACGATCGCCGTGCAGCTGGAGATGAGCGTCGAAGAGGCCGCGCTGGGTGCGCTCCAGATCCAGAAGTACGGGATGACGCAGGCAATCGAGCTGAACTCGGTGCGGCGCGGCTACGACCCGCGCGACTTCACCCTCGTCGCGGCGGGCGGCGCAGGGCCGCTCTTCGCCTGCGACATCGCGCTGGAGCTGGAGATCCCAAGGGTTCTCGTCCCTGCCCACCCGGGCATCGTGGCGGCGACCGGCCTGCTCGCCACCGACCTTCAGCACGAGTTCGTCGCCACCGAGCGCCACCAGCTGGACTCGCTCGACAAGGAGCGGCTCGAGCGGCGCTACGACGAGCTCGTCGCGCAGGGCACCGCTCAGCTGGAGGCGGACGGCGTTGCCGATGACCGGCGGCTCATCCGCCGCCTCGCCGACTGCCGCTACGCAGGCCAGGGCTACGAGGTGCGCTTCGACGTGCCGCCGGGCTCGATCGACGACGCGTGGGTGGAGGAGCTGGCGGAACGGTTCCACCTGGCTCACGAGGCCGAGTACGGCCACCGGTTCGACGCGAAGATCGAGATCGTCAACGTGCGCGTGCTCGCGGTCGGGCGTGTGGACGAACTCGAGCCGTCGGAGCTGGAGCCGGGCGATGGTGATCCGTCCCGTGCGCGAAGCTCTCGAGCGCGAGGTCGTCTTCGACGTCGACGGCAAGGCCGAGCGCCGCCCGACGCCGTTCTACGAACGCGACCTGCTCCGGGCGGGCGACCGGCTGGAGGGGCCGGCGATCATCGAGCAGTACGACTCGACGACGGTCGTGCCGCCGGGCCTAGCTGCGGAGATCGACCGCTTCGGGAACATCCTCATCGACTGCACGAAGCGCGTCCGGGCGGACGGCGCACGGGGAGCGGATCTTGCGGCGCCCATTCTCATGCGCGTGATCGGTGGTGCTTTTGCGGCGATCGCCAAGGAGATGGCGGGCGTGCTCTACCGGATGTCCTACTCGTCGATCATCCGCGAATCGGAGGATCTCGGCGCGGGCATCTTCGACCGAGACGGCAACGAGCTGGCCGAGTCCGACTCGACGCCCATGTTCATGGGCGCGATGCCGAAGATCGTGAAGAATGTCATCGCACTGCTCGGTGACGACATCCACGACGGCGACGTCATCCTCCACAACGACCCCTACGGCGGCGCTACGCACTCGCCGGACGTGGCGATCGTCGTGCCGATCTTCTTCGAGGGCGAGCTCGTCGGCTTCTCGGGAGCGTCGGCCCACGTCCTCGACATCGGCGGCGCCTACCCAGGGCTCGCCATCGACCTCGTCGACAACTGGTCGGAGGGCAACATCTACAAGGCGGTCAAGATCGCCGAGCGCGGCGTGTGGCAGGACGGGCTCTGGAAGCACATCCTCGAGAACGTCCGCACCCCCACCTTCAACAACGGCGACATCCGGGCGATGGTTGCCGCATGTGAGCTGGCGAAGCGCCGCTACCTGGAGCTGCTCGGACGCTACGGGGCGGAGACGGTGCTCGGAGCAGCCAGCGGATGGCTCGAGTACTCGGAGAAGATGCTCCGCCAGGAGATCGCGCGGCTGCCCGACGGCCGCTACGAGACCGACGTCGGCTGGCTCGACGACGACGGCCGCAACCGTGGCCAGCCGTTGCCGATCAAGGTCGCCGTCGAGATCCACGGGGACGAGATCACGTTCGACTTGACCGGCTCATCGGACGAGGTGCCTACGGGCTACAACTCGCCGTTCGAAGGGACGACCGTGTCGGCTATGACATTCATCACGCGGATGATCTTCCTGGACGAGGCCACATATCCCGTCTTCGTTCCGCAGAACGAGGGCATGCTCGCGCCGGTGAAGGTGGTCGCGCCCAAGGGCTCCATCTTCAACCCCAACTTCCCTCGGGCCTGTTTCGCACGGTTCTGCCAGGTTCAGCGCGCCGTCGACCTTGCACTGCGAGCGCTCGCCCCGGTCGCTCCCGGAGAAGATCACGGCCGGCAACTCCGCCCACCTGCACTTCATCTCCTACTCCGGGTTCCTCGAGGAGGAGCAGGAGTACTGGGTCTATCTCGAGGTCGACGAGGGTTCCTACGGCGGGCGGCCCGGCCGCGACGGCCTGGACTGAGTCGATTGCCTGATCGCGAACACGCGCAACAACCCGATCGAGGAGCTCGAATGGCGCTTCCCGATGAGGACGGAGCGCTACGAGCTGCGCGACGACTCGTGCGCGGCAGGCCAGTGGCGTGGCGGGATCGGCATGGTCCGGGTCAACCGCTTCCTCGAGGACACGATCGTCACGTGTGAGGGCGACCGCCATGACGTCGACGTCCCGTGGGGGATCTTCGGCGGGCACGACGGCATCAACGCGTACGTCAAGGTCACGGGGCCGGACGGCACCGTGGAGCAGTGGCCTTCGAAGTTCACCGGGCTGACACTCAAGGCGGGCTCGACGATCGAGATCGCAGTCCCGAACTCGGGAGGCTACGGCGACCCGGTCGAACGCGATCCGCAGCTCGTCCGCTCGGACGTATCGGACGGGTTCACGACCGTGGAAAGGGCAGAGCGCGACTACGGGGTCATCATCGATCCGGACACGCTGGAGGTCGATCTCGAGGCGACGGCGCGGACGCGCGAGGAACGCTCCGCGGCTATCACTGCGTGAGATAGACCGCCGAGTAGTCCAGGGAGCCGTGGCCTGCGGCTTGGGCGCGCCGACAGCTCTCGAGTGCAGCCGCGGCAAGACTTGGCGCTAGGCCGTCCTCCTCCGCGAGCTCGCACGCAAGCGCCAGGTCCTTCACGATCAGATCAAGCGCAAACAGCGGCTCGTACTCCGAAGACGACGGGTGCGCGGGGTCGACCCCAGGCAGCGGGAAGCGCACGCGCAGAACGCGCGAGTCGGCAGTGGACGCCGTGAGGATCTCGTAGAGCGTCGCCGCATCGATTCCCTCGCGTACTGCGATCGCGCACGCCTCCGCAAGCGCGACCATCGTGGCACCGGCGATGAGGTTGTTGCACAGCTTTGCGCTCTGTCCCGCACCAGGTCCGCCGACGCGTACGACCAGCCGAGCGCCGACGTCGTGCAGGAGGCCTTCCTCACGCGAAAAGACACTCTGCTCACCACCCACCATCACCGACAGCGTTCGCGCAGCGGCGCCGTGCGGCCCGCCGGAGATCGGCGCGTCGAGCACGTCGATGCCGGTACCCAGCTCGCCGGCGAGCCTGCGCGCGAGCGACGGCGGGCTCGTCGACATGTCGACGAACGTCCGCACGGCGCTGTCGGCTATCGCGCGTGCCACGTCCTCCACGGCCGCTGCCGACGGGAGCGATGCGATCGCCACCTCGGCGCCTTCGCTCGCTTCTCGTGCCGATGGAGCGACCCGCCCACCAACGAGCCGTGCCCGGTCGGCATCGAGATCGCAGGCGACGACATCGTGCTCGGCAGCGATCAGATTCCGCGCCATCGGCAGTCCCATCGTCCCGATCCCGATGAAAGCGATGCGTGCCACCGAGCGTAGTATCGACCGAACGTGCACACGATCGAGGCGGTGCTTGAGCGGTTGCTGAAGGAGACCGGCGCGAGTCGCGTAACGCTCCGTCAGAACCTGCCCGGCGATTACGCGTTCCCGGTCACGCACGAGGCTCTAGCGGACGGCGTGTGCTCGCTCCGCGACGAGCGCACGGTCGACCTCACCGCGCAGCCGGTCATTCTCGAGCTGCAGACCGGACGGCAGGTCGTACAGGACGATTGCCGCAGCTGCCTACGACGATCCGGCCTTCCAGGGGATGCTCGACGCCTATGGTGGCCTCGCGGCGCAGATCGTCACACCCGTCTTAGCTGGCGACCGCTTGAAAGCGGTCGTCTCCTTGCACCAGCTCGGGCGGCCGCGAACCTGGACGGCAGAGGAGATCGCCGCTGCCACGAGAGCCGCTGACCGGGTGGCAGAGCTGCTGTGAGAATCCCTGCCACAGGGGCGCACAACCGCTGGCATCCCGATCTGGAGCCCGTGGCTTCGGTGCGGCCGGGCGACGAGATCACGCTGGAGACGCGCGACGGGCTCGACGGCCAGCTCACCCCGACAGCTCGCATGACCGACGTGCTCGACATCGACCTCGGGCTGGGCCATCCGCTGACGGGTCCCGTCTACGTCGAAGGTGCAAAGCCGGGCGACGTCGTCGACATCGAGTTCCTCGCCTATGAGACGGCCGACTTCGGCGTCACCGCCGTCATTCCCGGATTCGGCTTCCTCGCGGACGTGTTCACGGATCCCTATCTCGTCCCGTGGGAGATCGCCGGCGGCGCGCGCGCGCTCGCCAGAGCTGCCTGGCATCCCGGTGCTGGGCGACCCGTTCGCCGGGGTGGTCGGCGTCGCGCCGTCACTCGAGCTGATGGAGACATCGCGCAGCGCGAGCAGGCGCTCGCGGATGCAGGCGCTCCCGTTGCCGACCGCTACCCGAAACGGCGATCCCCGCCGCAGCGAGCACCGGGCTGCGGACGATCCCGCCGCGGGAGATCGGCGGCAACCTCGACATCCGCCAACTCGTCGCGGGCTCGCCGCATCACGCTTCCGGTGCACGCCGAGGGCGCACTCGTCTCGATCGGAGACCTTCACTTCGCCCAGGGCGACGGCGAGGTCTGCGGCACCGGCATCGAGGTTGCGGGCGCAGTAACGCTGCGCTTCGGGGTCCGGACGCCGGCGCGGCCCCTGCGTTTGCCCTCGTTCGAGACGCCCGAGAGGCCGGGACGGCGATCCTTCGCTACGACCGGGATCGCGCTGGACACGCCGATGGACGTCGACGCGGCAGCACGCGTGGCACTGCTCGAGATGATCGACTACCTCGAGGCGACGTACTCGGCATCGACCGCGCCGCGGCGTACGCCCTCTGCTCGGTCGCCGTCGACCTCCGGATCTCGGAGGTCGTGGACGTCCCCTACCCGCTCGTGTCCGCGCTCCTTCCGCTCGACATCTTCGAGCCTAGCCCTAGCTCTTGAGCGGCACCGCGTAGGAGGGCATCGGGGCGCCGGTCGCGCCGCGCAGCTTGAGCGGGAAGCCGAGGAACGCGAACTCGTACTGCTTCTCGGCCGCGATCTCCTCCATGTTCGACGACCTCGATGATCTGCGCGCCGGCGGTCGCGAACATGTACGCGTGCACCGGGAGGAAGACGTCCGGCTCCTCGGACGGCAGCACCTCGAGCGCCGATCGAGTCGCCGGCGATGCACATCGCGCCGGCCTCCTCGCAGAGGTACTTCGCGGCGGGCAGGCCGATCCCCGGCGGGTTCACGAGGTAGCCGTCGAAGTCCGGCCACTTCGTCATGCGGCCGGTGCGGACGAGGACGACGCTCTTCGGCGGGATCTCGACGCCCTGCTCGCGACGCCGCCTTCTTCAGGTCGTCGGGCGTGATCGCGTAGCCGTCCGGCAGGCAGTCGACGCCGTGCAGGCCCGGCGACGTCGAGCAGCACGCCGCGCGCGATGATCGGCGGGTACTTGTCGAGGCCGCCCTTGTTCCAGATCCGGCTGCCGAGGTCCGCGTCCGCCGTCCAGCCGTTCCAGAACTTCCCGTAGAAGCCGAGGTGGTTGAGCGTGTCGATGTGCGTGCCGCAGTGCGTGTACATGTGGATCGAGTCGCCGCAGTACGAGTACTTCTCGTGCACCTCGCTGCCGACGCCCGACAGGTTGTCGTTGATGGATCCCTGCGGCGTGTGCGTCATCCAGATCCCGTACGGCGGGTCGCCGGCGGCGACCCACGACGGCATGCCGACGAAGAACTCGACGTTGAGGTCGAACACGTGGCTGCCGTCGAGGTGCTCGAGGATCGCGCGGTTCGTGTCCGGCGTGATCCAGTTGAGCCGGCCGATCTCGTCGTCCGGCGCCCCACGGGCTCTTCGAGACCTTCAGACCGTCCTGCTCGAGAACTGCCTCGTAGGTGAGGCTTTCCTCCACGGTGGCCATGGGCTCTCCTCCTTCGAAAGGGTCGCCCGAGTCTAATAGGGTGCTTCGCGATGCGGAAGGTGCGCTTCTACTACGACGTGGTCTGCCCGTACTCGTACATGGAGGGCTTCGCCGTCGAGGCGATCCAGGACGCGGGAGCGGTCGAGGTCGAGTGGCTGCCCTTCGAGCTGCGGCCGGCTCCGCGACCGCTGCTCGAGGTGCGCGGCGACCACCTGCGCACCGACTGGACGCAGAACGTCTACGCGCTGGCACAGGGACGCGGCATCGAGATTCACCTGCCGCGGTACCAGCCGCGGTCGACGCTGCCGCTGGCCGCGTGCCTCTGGGCCGGCGCCAGGACGCCCTGCGGCCCTTCAAGCACGCGCTGTACGAGGCGTTCTTCTGCGAGGGCGAGGACATCGCGACCGACCGCGAGATCGCCCGCGCCGCCGAGCGGGCCGGGCTCGATCCGGACGACGCCGTCGCGGCCGCCTACTCGGACGAGCGCTTCGAGCAGATTCGCGAGATCCGGCGGCGTGCGGAGGCGGCCGGCGTGCGCGGCGTTCCCACGCTCGTCACCGAGGACGGCGAGAGCCACTGGGGCATGGGCGGCTGCAGCGGTACTCGCCGGCGAGCCGCTCGTCCGCGTGAACCGAGCGTGACTGCGCTCGCCCGCGGCTGACGAGCGCGCACGACGAGGCGGCCGGGTGACGCTCGGCGATACGCCCCGCGGACTAGCGCCTGTCGCTCGCCGCGCGGAGGCGCTCAGCCGGCGTCGGCACGTCCGCCAGCGCACTGTCGACCGTGCGCCCCGCCGACCTGCTCACGCTCGAGCTCGAGCTCGGCCGTCGGCGGTGCAGGACGATCTCCGCGAGCGCACGCGGTTGCGCGACGCCGGATCGCGTCCTCGCGCACATGCTCGACTGAGCCGGTCACGCCGAGGACGCCGAGCCGCGCGTCGTGCTGGCGGCGCACCTCGTCGGCTACGAGCCGCCGCGAGCGTCTCGGGGTCCTCGCTCGGCTCCCGCGCGCTTCGACCGATCTCGCCGGCGACCGATGCGCCGACATCGCTCCGCGGGAGCTCGACGTCATCGTCGTGCACCGCTCGCTCGAGGTGCCCGGCCTCGACCGTCCCGACGTCAGCCGCTCGCGTGGCGAAGCATCGCGACGCGCTGCGCACGATCGGCGCCAGCCAGCTGCGAGCCGGTGCATCACGACGGTCCGGCGCAGCGCCGAGCCGGGCCGGTGTCACCGACCCGCAGCCCGAGACGTGCTCGGCACTTCGACGATCGCCGCGGCATCGGCCTCCTGCCGGAACCGACCGCTTCGAGACCGGCGTGGGAGTTCGTCGGCATGCGCCGGCTCGACGAGCTGGCAGCGACGCTGATGCTCCGGCATCGTGCACGCCGCCCGGCACGCTGTCCTCGCTCGAGGACGATGCAGCGTCGCCCGAGGGCGATCCGGGGAGGGCAGCGGACCGGCTCGAGACCGCCGCGGCCGTCACACGGGTCCGCTGCGACGACGCTCCGCGAAGGCGCTCTCGCATCGCGCCAGGGCGGTCGACGCGTACCTGCGCGCCCGGTCGCCCGGACGCGCGCGTCGCTCGGGATGCCGCGGCAGGCGGGGAGGCGGCGGCCAGGTACCGTGACGCGAGGCCTCGATGTGCGCGCCGGCAGCGAGCAGCGCGATTGCCGAGCCGAGCTACCGCAGGTGCGAGAACGCATACTCGAGCGTGCCGCGGCGCGTAACCCGTCGCGATCGCCTGCTCGCGCTCGAGGCCTGCCATGTCGCCGTGCCGAGGTAGTCGACGGCCGAAGCCGCTCAGATACGTGCGCTCTGCGCCGCTGGACGTCCGAAGCTGGCGGCGACCGTCTGCGCGCTCAGCCCGAGTGAGAGGTGCGGCCGCTCCGGCGACGCGAGCGATCGTGGCGCAGCGCGAGCACGTAGCCGAGCGTCAGCGTGACGATCATGTCCGCCGGGTACAGCAGATCGCGAGCAAGCTAGCGATCGAAGCACGACGTCATCCTCGCCGAGGTACGCCATGTGGGACCGGCAGACGTCACCTGCACGACGCGGTCGAGGCATCGACAAGCCCGGCCTCGAGCTCGCGAAGACGAGTTCAGATACGACAGTGGCTCGGCCTGCCGCGTCGAAGTCGTCCAGGCGCGCGACGTGCCGGTGCTCGGCGCTCGCTGTCTGATCCGCTGAGAGCCTCACGCGCCGACGCGGCAGCACCTGCGATCGAGACGGAACGGCTCGTACGCGGTCCGGTCGAGGACGGATCGGCTGCCGACGTCGCGTCAGGTCGAGATCATCTTCTTCTCGACACCGACGCCCGCCGCCACCGCGCGCTCGTACTCGAGCGGCACGGTGGCCGAGTCCTGGAGCGCGATGCCGGTCGAGTCGAAGACGGTCACCTGGTCGTCGGACTGGCGGCCCTCGAGCTCCCCGCAGATCACCTTGCCGATCTCGCCGGCGACGTCGTCCTCGGCGATCAGGCCCTCGCGCAGCGCGACGTTGATCTCGCCGTCCGCGCGGCACTGGCGGATGTCGTCGACGAAGACCGCGCACGCTGGAGGATGCGCGGGTCGAGCTCCTGCTCGCCCTCGAGGTCGGCGCCGAGCGCCGCGATGTGCGTGCCGGGCTCGATCCAGGCGTCGTCGACGATCCAGCCGCGCGCGTGCGTCCCGGTGACGAGACGTCGGCGCCCTCGACGGCCGTCTCGAGGTCGGTCGTGCCGGTGAGGCGAGGTGCGGGTAACGCGGCTGCTCGCTCCGCGAGGAAGCGGTCGACCGACTCCTGCGTCCGGCTCCAGACGCGCACCTCCTCCCACGCGAAGACCGCGTCGCACGTGGCGAGCGTGCCCTCCGCGACGCTGCCGGTGCCGACGATCGCGAGCACCTTCGAGTCCTTCCGCGCGAGCCACTTCGCCGAGACCGCCGCCGACGCGCCGGTGCGCATCAGCGTGTGGTACGAGCCGTCGCAGATCGCGAGCGGGAAGCCGGTCTCCGGGTGCGTGTAGACGAGGATCGAGAACACCGCCGGCAGCTCGTACTTGCGGTTGTCCTCGCGGATCGAGACCCACTTGCACGCGGCCGCCTCGGGCTCCTCGATGTACGACGGCATCACCTCCCACTCGCCCTGGTAGCGGTCGAGCACGATGTGGCCCTTCGGCTCCATGTAGACGCGGCCGAGGCCGTGCATGCGGAAGGCGTGCTCGACGCAGTCGACGTACTCGGCCGGCGTGAGCAGGCCCATCATGTCCGTGCGGCTGAGGATCAGCGTCTTGCGGTTCCGCCAGCTCTCCACGCGGCCGACTCTACGACTCGACCCGGCGGCGCACAAGGTCGATGAGCGCGTCGAGGTCGACCTCTCGTGACTCGGGGAGGAACGGTGCAAGGCGGCGGCGCGCGTGCTGCCAGCTGCCACGCCGGCACGCTCACGCTCGCCGTCCTGCGACCGGTACCCGGCGGCCGCGAGATGCCGCAGACCGCGGACGAGCTCGATCGCTCGCCGCAGGCCGAGGACGCCCTCGAGCGCGTCCGCAGCCCGCCCGCACTCGCCCGACGAGGTACCCCTCGGCCCGCCAGAGCGCCGCCCGGCACCGCGCCTCCGGCGGGGGCCACTCGTCCCGCTCGTCTTCCACAGACGCGCGATATTAGAGTCGGCCGTCGGCCTCACGCGTGCCCGATCGAACGTGAGCGCGAGCGCGGAGCGGATCGAGCGCGACATAGAGACGCTCGCCGGCCCCGACTACACGCTCTCCGAAGAGGCGATCCGCCGCTACGCCTACACGCCGGAGCTACCGCAAGACCCTGGACTACTTCATCGGCGAGCTGGAGCGCTCGGCTTCGAGGACTACGAGGACCCGGTGGGCACGCTCGTCGCCCGCAACCGGCCGCGCCGGCGAGCAGGTGTTCGGCGATCGGCTCGCACTGCGACTCGAACCGCAACGGCGGCAAGTACGACGGCACGATGGGCGTCGTCACCGCGCTCGAGGTCTGCCGCCTCAACGAGGAGCTCGGGCTCGGCCTCCCGCTTCAGCTCATCTCGTTCCTCGAGGAGGAAGGCTCGGGCTTCGGCCAGATGCTGCTCGGGAGCCGGATCATGCGCAGCGCGTGACCGAGGAGGAGCTGCGCGAGAAGTTCCGCGCCATCGACGACGGTCGGAGCTTCTGGGAGCACGCCGAGGACGCCGGCTACGAGCCGGAGCGCTGGCGAGACTGGATCCACGTGCTCGACGACCTCATCGGCTGGATCGAGATGCACATCGAGCAGGCGCGCGTGCTCCAGGACACGGGCAATCGGATCGGCGTCGTCAACGCGATCGCGGGCTACGTCCACGCCGACGTCATCGTCCACGGCCGCGGCGACCACGCGGGCGCGACGCCGATGGACTTCCGCCTGGACCCGCGCTGCCGCTCGCCGAGGCGATGCTCGAGCTGGAGCGGCTCGCGAGGGAGGCGGGGCGGGACGGTCGGGACGGTCGGCGAGATCGAGGTCGGCCCGGGCCTGATCAACGCCATCGCGAGCCGCATCCGCTTCTCGCTCGACATCCGCGGCCCGGACGAGGACGCGTTCCGCGGCGTCGCGCGCGACATCGCCGCGTTCGCCGAGGAGGCCGCCGCGCGCGCGGCATGAGCGCCGAGTACGCGCAGCGCCAGACGCTGCCGGCGACGCCGCTGGACGAGCGCATCGTCGCCGCGCTGGAGGCGGCGGCGGCGGCGACCGGCGAGCCGTACATGCCGATGCACTCCGGCGCCGCGCACGACACGATGTGCGTCGCGGACCGCGTGCCCAGCGCGATGGTCTTCGTCCCGTGCAAGGACGGCATCAGCCACCACCCGGCCGAGGACGCGGACCCGGCCGACGCGGCGCTCGCGGCCGAGATCATGCTCAACGCGATCCGGGCGCTGCAGTAAGCGGCACGCCGAGCTGGCGCTCGCTCGGTAAGAAGGGCAGGCGGGCAGCCCAGCGGCGGCGACGACGAAGCCGATCCGTCCGTCTCCGGGAGCGAGAAGGTGAGACCGAGGAGCGGCGTTCCCACGACGACGCAGCTCGCCGCGCCGTTGACAAAGCCGACAGCGGCCGCCGGCGCGTCCGGGCGCAACAGCGCCGCGCCCGTGAAGGCCGCGAAAGGGATGCCCGCCGCGAGCCCGAGGACGGCGCCCCGAGGACGGCGAGCGGAAGCGTGGGCGGCCGCCATAGGCGCCCGTTCCCGCCGCGCCGGCGGGCGAGGCTCGCTGGCGACGGCCGCCAACGCACCTGCTCCGGCCTTTCGCGGAGCAGCCATCCGCCGAGCGGCCGCGTGAAGACGCCGAGAAAGAGCGTGAGACCGCGGCGACCGCGCCGGCTGTCTCTGGCGACACGTTCGTCAAACGATCGAGCAGCGTCACCACCCAGTTGCCTGCCGTCAGGCTAAGGCCGAGCGACGCGGCATAGAGAACGGCGAGCCGGTACAGGGCGAAGGTCGCGGAAGACGTCCCGGGTGGCGGGGCGGCTCCTTCGTGCGACTGGACCGACCGCGGCACGTCACCCGGTGCGGCGGCCAGCGCGGCCAGCGCGGCCAGCGCTACGACCGCTGCCGTCGCGTACGGCGCACGCCAGCCGAGCCAGTCTTCCACGTGCGGTACG
>CAWGEE010000008.1:0-6163 GCA_963821415.1 uncultured Actinomycetes bacterium
AGTCGGACACGGCATCGGCGGCCATGGGCGAAGCTTACGCAGCCGCAAAAGTGGGAACTATCATCGGGTGGGTCGTGACCGAAGTCGTGTCTCGACCGGGGGCGGACGGTCTACCTCTACCCCGCACGTCGGGCCGTGTGGGACGTGACCTCCAATCTTTAGAAAGGGCGTGAGAGTGGTGAAACGTCGCGCATTGCTTACCGGCGCCGGACTCGTCGGCGCCGTGGCTCTCGTCGCCTCGCTAAGCCATCGCAGCGGCAGGAAGCGCGAGCACCGCCGGTACGGCAGGCCCAACGGCCGCCGACGTGTCCGGCGCAGGCGGTGAAGCCGCCCAAAGTGGCGAACGCGGCGGCCATCAAGCAGAAGTTCGGAGGGACGTCGATCACGTATCAGCGACGGGTCGGTGGGCAAGTCCCAGCAGCGCGATCGGCTGGACTCGTCGCGCGGTTACTCGGGACACGGCATCAAGGTCAAGCTCATACCGCATCCCGCCGCGTCGGACGCAGCGTATGCGCAGCTGGCACGGAACTTCTCGTCCAAGTCGTCGGCCATCGACGTGATGATGCTCGACATCGTCTGGCCGGGCGCGTTCGCACCGTACCTCGTCAATCTGAAGCCGGCGCTGTCGAAGGAGGCCGCGAAGCACGCACAGGGGATCATCCAGAACAACACGGTCGACGGGAAGCTGATCGCGATGCCCTGGTTCGGTGACTTCGGGATCCTCTACTACCGCACCGACCTACTGACGAAGTACGGGTACAAGGGCCCGCCGACGACGTGGGCGCAACTCGGTGCGATGCGAAGAAGATCCAGGACGGCGAGCGCGAGTCAACCCGAACTTCTACGGCTTCGTCTATCAGGGCAACGCCTACGAGGGGCTGACCTGCAACGCCCTCGAGTGGATCGCCTCGAGCGGCGGCGGCAACCTCATCGACGGCGGCAAGGCCACGATCAACAACCCGAAGGCGATCGCGATCCTGAACACGCAGCGCGGCTGGGTCGGCAGGATTTCGCCGCGCGGCGTGACGACTTACCAGGAGGAGAATCCGGAACGCGTTCGCCGCCGGCAACGCCGCCTTCATGCGCAACTGGCCGTATGCCTACGCGAGACCAGGACACCGGTCAAGGGCAAGTTCGACGTGACCGTGCTCCCGCGGACCGGGGCAGGCATCGGTCGGCACGGTCGGTGGATGGCAGCTCGGGGTTTCGAAGTACTCGAAGAAGCCTCCGGCTGCCGATCGAGCTCGTGCGCTACCTGACGAGCCCGGCCGTCCAGAGGTTCAACGCGATCTACAACAGCAACGTCCCGACGATCCCGTCCGTCGCGGCCGACAAGGCCGTGCTCAAGGTGAATCCGTAGCTCAAGCCCGAGATCGTCAACGTCAAGCGGGTGACGCGCCCCTCACGCTTCCTGCGCACGCAGTACAACCAGGGCTCCCAGATCATCTACCAGGGCGTCAACCAGATCCTCAACGGGCAGGACCCGAAGAACGTGCTGCCCGGGATGGCGCAGCGGCTGGAGCGCGCCCTGCCGTAGCAGGATCTATCGAGAGAATTGAAAGAGACACGCCGATCGGAGAAGATGGGGGCCGCGGGCCCCCATCTTCGCTTGCGCCGGAGGACGAGTCGATGAGCGCCACCAGTCCACACGCGCCGCCCCCCGAGCCGAGAGCCGCCGGCAAAGGCTGCAGCGCAGGCAGACGCGGCTGGCGTGGCTCATGCTCCTGCCTGCGCTCGTCGTCATGGCCTTCATCGCGCTCTATCCGCTCGGCCAGACGGTCTACGAAGCTTCACGACCGGCAGTTCCTCGGCGGATCGAGCCGACCAGGTGGGTCGGCCTCGAGAACTACCGCGACCTCATCCAGGACACGATCTTCCGCGACGCGGTCGTCGTGACGGTGAAGTTCACCGTCATCACGGTCGCCATCGAGTCGTGCTCGGGCTGATCATCGCGCTCGTCGTCAACTCGAACTTCAAGGGCCGCGGCGTGATGCGCGCGGCGATGCTCGTGCCGTGGGCGATCCCGACCGTCGTCTCGGCGCCGATGTGGAAGTGGATGTACCACGACGTCTTCGGCGTCGTCAACGACTCCTCGTCCGCCTCCACATCCTCGACCACCCGGTGGCGTGGATCCCGGAGCAGCCCTGCGGCCGTCGCCGCCGTCGACATCTGGAAGACGACGCCGTTCGTGGCCCTCCTCCTGCTCGCCGGCCTCCAGGTCATCCCGAGCGAGCTCTACGAGGCGGCGGACGTCGACGGCGCGAGCAAGTCCAGCAGTTCTGGCGGATCACGCTGCCGCTGCTCCAACCCGCGATCCTGGTCACGCTCATCTTCCGCACGCTCGACGCGCTCCGCGTCTTCGACGTCTTCTACGTCATCTTCGGCTCCCGAGTCGACACGCAGACGATGGCCATCTACGACCAGAACACCATCGTCGCCTTCGGCGACGTCGGCTACGGCGCGGCGATCAGCGTCGGCATCTTCCTGATCATCGGGATCTTCGTCGTCATCTACACGACGTTCATGCGGGTGGAACAGCAATGAGCGTCGTCGCCGAGCGGACGAACGGGCGCGAGGCGCTGGCGAAAGCGCGAAGCGCCGCGAGCGCCGCGGGCTAAGGCGTATCGTCCGGCGCATCCCGTTCTACCTGCTGATCGCGGCCATCTTCGTCTACGCCCTGTTCCCGTTCTACTGGGCGCTCCGCTCCGCGTTCACCGCGGACAGCGAGCTCTTCGGGACGCCCGTCGAGTACATCCCGCGAAACCCGACGACTGGAGAACTTCCGGAATGTCTTCGAGAGCGACCACTTCATGCGCGCGCTCCTGAACTCGACGATCGTGGCCGGCGCGGTCACGCTGATCGCGCTCGTGCTGGGATCGCTCGCCGGCTACGCGCTCGGGCGGTTCCATTTCCGCGGCCGCTCGGCGGCCCTCTAGTGATGCTCTCGATGACGATCTTCCCGCAGATCGCGATCCTCGGCGCGCTCTACACGATGATCAACCGCTTCGGCTCTACGACAGCCTGCGGGCGCTGGTGCTCAGCTACATGATCTTCGTGCTGCCGTTCACCGTGTGGGTGCTCACGAGCTTCATGCGGGCGCTGCCGCGTGATCTCGAGGAGGCGGCGTACGTCGACGGCGCGTCTCCGCTCCAGACCTTCTACCACGTCATGCTGCCGCTCGTCGCGCCGGGACTCGTCACGGCCGGCCTGCTCGCGTTCATCGCCGCCTGGAACGAGTTCCTCTTCGCCCTCTCCTTCACGCAGACACCCGAGCGGTACACCGTCCCCGTGGCCATCACCAGCTTCACCGGGGAGCGGGCAGCGCGTTCGAGAGCCGTGGGGTCAGATCATGGCGGCGACAGTCATCGTGACCGTGCCGCTGATCGTGCTCACGCTCATGCTGCAGCGGCGGATCCTCGCCGGCCTCACCGCCGGCGCCGTCAAGGGCTAGTCGGGCTAGACCGCCTCTCTCGTCTCGAGGTCGAAGAAATAGAGGCGGCTCGTGTCCACAGCGAGCTCGATCTCGCTACCCTCTGTGATCTTGCTGCGGGGATCCACACGTGCGATCAGCCGGGCGCGTCCCTCCTCGGAGCCCGGCGGAGATGCGCCGAGGGTCGGATCGGCGTCGCCCGCCGTGTCGGTGACGACGACAGGCGCGGACACGGTGAAGTGCACGAGCACCTCGGCTCCGAGCGGCTCCGTGAGCTCGCAGGTTGTGCGAATGCGCCGGTCCGGAGGCGAATCCGGCTGGAGTGCCGCGTCCTCGATGTGCTCGGGGCGCATCCCGAGCAGGACAGTGCGGCCAACGTAGTTCTCCAGCTCGGCCGGGCGCCGACGACGGCGTCGGCGACGGCCAGGCGATGTCCGCCGAAGGTCACGGACAGCGCGCCGTTCTCCCGAGCAAGCTCGGCCTCGACCAGGTTGATCGACGGCGAGCCGATGAAGCCCGCTACGAACTCGTTCACCGGGCGCTCGTAGAGCGCCTGCGGAGGCGCAACCTGCTGCAGCTTGCCGTCGAGCATGACCGCGACGCGGTCGCCCAGCGTCATCGCCTCGACCTGGTCGTGGGTGACGTAGAGCGTGGTCACGCGCAGGCGGCGCTGGAGGTCGTGGATCTCTGCCCGCATCTGCACACGGAGCTTCGCGTCGAGATTGGAAAGCGGCTCGTCCATGAGGAACGCTTGCGGTTCGCGAACGATCGCCCGCCCCATCGCGACACGCTGCCGCTGACCGCCGGACAGCGCGCGCGGCTTCTTGTCGAGGTACTCGTCGATCTCCAGCAACACCGCTGCCCGGCGCACGCGCTCTTTGACCTCCGACTTCGGCAGCTTCCGGAACCTCAGGCCGAACGCGAGGTTCTGCTCCACCGACATGTGCGGGTAGAGCGCGTAGTTCTGGAAGACCATCGCGATGTCGCGCTCCTTCGGCGTCAGCTCGTTGACCACTTGCTCGCCGATGCGGATCTCGCCGTCCGAGATCTCCTCGAGCCCCGCGAGCATGCGCAGTGCCGTCGTCTTGCCGCAGCCGGACGGGCCGACGATGACCAGGAGCTCGGCGTCCTCGATGATGAGATCCAGCTCCTCCACGGCCAACGTGCCGTCGTCGTAGACCTTCGTCACCTGCTCGAACGCGATCTCAGGCACACACGCTCCTTCCGGCTCCGCCCACGCTCCTGTAATCGTTACATGCGACGTGAGCGAAGTGTGGTGGCGCGAGGGCGTCCTCTCCAGGTCTATCCCCGTTCGTTCGCCGATGCAAACGGTGACGGCGTCGGCGATCTCGTCGGGCTGACAGACAAGCTCGACTATCTGCAGTGGCTCGGCGTCACGGCCGTCTGGCTCAACCCGATCAATCCCTCCCCCAACGTGGACTGGGGCTACGACGTCACCGACTACACCGGTGTCCACCCCGATCTCGGCTCGCTGGAGGACGTGGAACGGCTGGTCGCCGAGGCACGCGAGCGCGACATCCGGGTGCTCCTCGACCTCGTCCCGAACCACACCTCCGATCAGCATCCCTGGTTCCAAGATCGGCCTGACTTTTACGTCTGGGTGGACGAGGTTCCGAACAACTGGCAGGCGATCTTCGGCGGCGGATCCGCCTGGGCGCTGGACGAGGCGCGCGGGCGGTACTACCTCCACAACTTCGCGAAGGAGCAGCCGGACCTCGACTGGTGGAACCCGGAGGTCCGGGCAGAGTTCGAGCGAATCCTCGACTTCTGGCTCCAGCGAGGCGTCGCCGGCTTCCGCATCGACGTCGCGCATGGGCTCGTCAAGGATCGCGAGTTACGGGACGACGTCGGAAGCGAGCGCGTTCACTCCCTGAACCGGCCGGAGACGCACGAGGTCTACCGCGACTGGCGCCGTCTGGCCGACTCCTTCGCCCCACCGCGCGTGCTGCTGGGGGAGGTCTACGTGCTCGACGTCCCTGCCTGGGCGACGTACTACGGCTCGGGATCGGACGAGCTGCACCTCGCCTTCAACTTCGCGCTCGTCCACGCGGCCTTCGATGCCGAGCAGCTGCGCGCGGTAGTCGCGCGCACGGAGGCCGCGCTGCCACCGGGTGCCTGGCCTTGCTGGATCGGCTCCAACCACGACGTGGGACGCCTCACGACTCGCTGGTGCGGCGGCGACGAGGCACTCGCGCGCTGCGCGCTGCTGACGCTCTTGACCCTCCGCGGCACTGCGTCGCTCTACTACGGCGACGAGCTGGCGCTGCCCGCCGGCCACGTGGCGCCCGAACGGGTGCGCGACGTCGCCGTGCCCTCGCGCGACCCGTGCCGTACGCCGATGCCCTGGACGCGCGAGGGCGGGTGGCAGGATCCGTGGCTGCCGCTCCAGGACACGAGCCGCAACGTTGACGACCAGCGCGAAGACCCCGAGTCCACGCTCCACTTCACGCGGGACCTGATCGCGCTCCGGAAGCAGCTGGCCGACCTCCGCTCCGGCGCCTACGTGGAGCTTCCGTCCCCACAAGGCGCCTGGGCCTGGCGGCGCGGTGAGCGGACCGGCGTCGCGATCAACCTCGGCGAAGCCACCGCCGAGCTCGAGGGCCTCAACGGCTCGATCGCGCTGGCTACTCGCCGCAACCGCGAAGGCGACGCGGTGGACGGAAGTCTCCAGCTCGAGCCCGCCGAAGGCGTCATCATCACGTAGGTGGCCAA
>CAWGEE010000009.1:0-12089 GCA_963821415.1 uncultured Actinomycetes bacterium
GCCGACTTCTGGGCGGACGGCGCCGGCACCGTGACTCCGCCCGGCCACTGGAACCAGAATCGCGCTCGAGCTGATTCGCAACCGGCGGGTCGTCCGCCTCGTGAAGCCGCATCGGCGCTCGCGGCCCTGAACACCGCTCAGGCCGACGCCTTCATCGCATGTTGGGACGCGAAGTTCGCGTACTGGTCCAACGGCCGGTGACCGCGATCCGCCGCGAGATCGACGCGCTCTGGAATCCGTACATCGTGGACGCCGCCGTTCCCCTCCTATCCCTCCGGGCACTCGACCACCTCCGGGGCGGCCTCGGAAGTGCTGGCGCGCTACTTCCCGCAGGCCAAGCGGCAGCTGCGCGCGTGGGCGGAGGAGGCCGCGATCTCACGCCTGTACGGCGGCATCCACTTCCGCAGCGACAACGAGGCCGGGCTGGCGCTCGGCAAGAAGGTCGCGGCAACCGCAATCGCGGCGTACGACCCGCTCCCGCTCTCGCGGCACTGAACGATCCGGTTAGCGCGCGATCTCGGGGTGCCGGACCTGGACCCGGTGCTCGCGATGCCGGATCGCCTCGTACGCCACCACGAACGCACAGACAGCGCTCACGAGCGCGAGCGCCGCGAGCGCCGGAATGACAAGAGCAAGCGGGATCAAGGCGAGTAACGCCGCCGCCCCGATGGTTCTCCGCCGGAAGACTCGTCCGGTCGTTCGGAACAGAAACGCGATGTGCCCGACGAGATACAGCGCAGCGCCGCCGCAGAGCGCGACTGCGGGTACCGCGTCGAGCGATTCTCCGACGTCGGCGACCGTCGTCTTGAGGCCGAGTGCGAAGAGCACGATGCCGGCCGCCATCGGCAGGTGGAGATAGCTGTAGGCGTGTAGCGCGAGCCGGTGAAGCTCGAGGCCGTGTGCCTGCAAGAGCCGCCGCTTCGCGAGGATCGCAGCCACGTCGAAGTAGAGCCACCAGAGCGCCGAGACGACCGCGATTCCAAGAAGCGAGGCCACGATGACTCCCCGGCCGAGCTCGAAGCCGGCACCGAGTCCGATGGCGATGATCGATTCGCCGAGTGCGATGAGAATGATCAGCCCGTGCCGCTCCGCGAAGTGCTCGGGCGCAACGCGCCAGCCGCGCCCCACGCCGATCACGACCGGGCCGAGGTAGTCGATCGTCAGTGCGACGAGCCAGACCGCGATGCGCTCGTTTCCCTCGAGGAAACCGGCGACCAGGAGCAACGAAGGACCGAGAATCGCGGTTGGTGCAAAGCGAAGCAGCGCGCCGAGGCGCTCCGGATCGTCGCGAGCGACGATGGTGGACAGAACGAGATGAAGCAGGCGGACGAGGAGGTACGCGACGCCGAACAGCACGGCGTCGTCGCCAAACGCGCCCGGCACCGCCAGGGCGACGCCGAACATTGCGGCCATCGAGGCGAGCATCGCCAGCCGGACGCCACCCTCGTCGACATCCATTGCGCTCGTCAGCCAGGCGTAGACGCTCCACGCCCACCAGAGGGCCGCCAGCGTGAGCATCCCGCGGAGGACACCACCCCACGTCGGATCGTCCGCGAGCAGGACCGTGACCTGGGTGAGTCCAAACACGAAGACCAGGTCGAAGAAGAGCTCGAGCGGGGTGACCTGGTGCTCGTCGAGCTCGCGCTCGATCTCGCGTTCTCCGTGCGGACGGCCTCGGTCGCGACGTTTGGCACAACCGGATCGTCGCAGGATCCTCGGTAGCCGTTGCGGTCCCGTTCTCACAGATTCGCTGGCTCGCAACGCGTTTTGTAACGTAGGAGACAGTCCGAAAGGAAGGGAGTTTCAGTGCGCCTGTATCGACTAATAAAGCCGCAGTCGGCCAACTGCTACAATGGCATCGACTAGCTGCTCGCGGTGCTCGGGCGCGATGTACGAGCGCGTGCCGGTTCGGACATCATTCGCCGGCGACACGCTGATACAGACGAGTTCGCGCGACTGAACCCGGCGCGGAGAGACGCCCGTGCTCGAGCTCGACGACGTAGCACGGTGCTCGACGCAGTCGAACGCGATCCTCTGGTTCGCTGAGCCGAGGAGTACGCCGTTTCTGTCCAGAGAGCGCGCTCGAGCGTAGGCCAAGTGGCGCAGTAGGTTGTTCTTCGAGCAGGATAAGGGTCTATGAGCGGGATCGGCAGTGCTACGCTTATCGGATCCTGACCGGCCGCGATCCCGGCCGCGATCCCACGCTACGGCTGGCGCTCGGCCAGAGCAGCGCAATTGCGATGCTCGAAGCGCATCTCGACGAGCGCTCTCTTTCTGGTCGGCGACTCCTGCTCGATCGCCAATACCTTAAAATGCCAACTTCGCCTAATACCCACGTCGCCGAGAATGCGGGCTTTCGCCTGGGCGACTTACGCCGTCCTGTGAGCGCCTGGTCTTTACCGTGTGCGCGCCCTCCCAGGCTTCGTCGACGACCTGCTCCCCTTATCTCCGATCATACGCTCGTCCGGGCGCCAGCACGCTCGATCTACGACGCATGAAGCGGCACTGATGGCAGTCGTGCATGACCAAGAGGTCGGGCCCGTTACGTTCGGAGCACCTGCGCCTGCCAGACCTGCCCGATCTGGCGCAGCATCGGCGGGTACACGATCAGGTGCCGGAAGGGCCTGATCGCGGCCATGTAGCCGGTCCCGAGCAATCCGTTCGGCTTCGACGTAGACGGCCAGCTCGCCGCGGTAGGGACCGTCCCCGTCGGACACCCAGCCGATGTGCAGGACCCCGTGAAACCGGTGCGATTGACGATCTCCGCCGCCCACTCGTCAGCGATCAGGTACAGCGAGGTGAACGGAAGCGCGTCGAACTCCGGGCCGGCTGGGGCGGTTCGCAGATCCACCGGCAGGCGGTCGCGAAGCGTCGGCCGCTCCGGACCATACCCTGCGCCCGGACGGTCCCAACGAAGCAACCTCCCGACCTTCCATCTGGTCGCCCAGAGCGCTCGAGCGGCGCGAGAGGGGCTGCGCGACGGGTCGCCCGAAGCGATCAGCTGCACCAGCCGAGGAAAGTCGTCCCGACCGCCTGGCGTCGGCAAGGCCCACACATCCTCGAGCCGGAAGTCGCGCGTGAGCTCGTGGATCCGCCAGGGCCGGGAGGTGTGCGCGGAGCTCGGGAGCCTCATCCTGGCCTCGCTTCTCGTGTACTCCGTAAGGCTCACGAGCTCATGGTAAGGAGCTCGAGCACCGAGCCACCGGCCCGGTGCTCGACCGACGACCCCGCACTAGGTCGACGATGAAGGGAAGCGAGCCCGGCGACGAAGCGCCGGGCTCGCCCTCTTCAACTAGCCGTGTCGTCAGCTAGTCGTCGCTCTTGTCGTTGTCCAGCTGGGCGCGGATCTCACCGCCGGGGTACAGGCTGGAGTGGACGTTCACATAGGTGACGCCCGCCTCGATCGCCTGGACGAGCTCGGCGAGCTGCCCCGCCGTGATCCCCTGTCCAGCCGGCCCGATCACGTTGGCAGCGACGATCGTTCCGGTGATCGTTGCCGGCGCAGCCGGACAAAGCTGGGTGCCCGCCGGCCCGTTCCCCAGGTTGGTGCACAGGAAGACGGAGATGCCTCCGCTCTGAGCCGCCCCTCCGAAGTGGATGTGCGCTTGGAGCACGTTGCCTTCGAGAGCTGCATACGACAGCCGGTAGTTGATCTCCGTGCCGTCCTTCGAGAGATCGGCCGTGAAGGTGCCGTTCCCGGTGGTCGAGAGCGTCAGAGGATCCTCCTGGTAGCCGCTCAGGCTCTCGTCGAACTTCCCGGAGCCGGCGCCGGCGATCGCGTACGACACGACGGCAAGTGCCGCGGCGAACATCACGACCAGCGCGAACGCATTGCGCTTATGGTGCTTCCTCATTCTTCCCTCCCAGTTCGGGGACTAGGGTTCGCCCGGAGATACGCACGAAACGTGGGGGCGGATTCAGGCCGCGATCACGTCCGAGAGCCACCCGTCAGCCAGGGGGACGTGCTCGGGATCGATGTGATGCGCGGCGTCGGACTCGTGGTATTCGACCTGCAGGCCCCCGGCCTCCAGCAGCTCGCGCGCATTCCGGGCGAAGCCGACGTCCATGATCGGGTCCCGGCGGCCGTGGGCGATGAAGGCACGCAGCGCTGCGCGGTCGGCCAGGGACGGCTCCCACCCCTCCACGGTCGGAATGAAGCCCGAGAACGCGAGGATGCCCGCCGGCGCCGGTCGCTCGCCCGCGAGCCCGAGCGCGTAGCTCATCACCGAGCCCATCGAGAACCCGCCAAGGACGGTGCGCTCCGTGCCGATGCCGGTGTCTCGCCAGAGCTCGTCGTGGAAGGCGGCGAGCCTGGCGAAGGCGGCGTGAAAGCTCTCCGGATCGGGGTAGCCGACACGGGGAACGACGTACCAGTGATGGCCCGGCAGGCCGGGGAGCGTCAACGGGGCGCGCGGCGTGACGACGTGCAGGCGGCGCTGAGGGTCGAGCGCGTCGGCGAGGCCGAGCAGGTCGTGCTCGTCGGCGCCGCGGCCGTGGTGGAGGACGAGCAGGCCGGCCGCCTCTCCGGCCGCCGCGCGCTCGCGGTAAGCCAGCTCGCTCACAGACGCCGGATGAAGCGAGACGGCACGGAGTCGATCCTACGACCCCGGCGGCGGGCGAGGTAGACGCCGGCGAGGCATAGGGCTCCGCCGACCGCAGCCAGCCACGGTGGCGTCTCGCCGAGCAGAGCCCAGCCGAGCACGATCGCAACGAGCGGAATGAGGTACGTCAAAGACGCCATCCGGCCGGCGCTGGTACGCCCCAGGGCAAACGACCACGCCGCGAATCCGATGGCAGTCGGGACAACGCCGAGGTAGACCATCCACGCGATGGCGCTCGCGTCGGCGTTCGCCAGGTCGCCTGCCAGGGTCGGCGCGAACGGCAGGCAGGCGATCGTTGCCGCGACACAGCCGAGCCAGGTCACCTGGAACGCGGAAACTCGGGAGAGCACGGGCTTCTGCACAACCACGGCCGCCGCATACGCGAGCGCAGCGACGATGCACAGCACGATTCCGAAACCGCCCTGCGTCGAGTTGTCGGTCGTCGCGACGCCGATCAGCACGCAGCCCGCAAAGGCGACGGCACAGCCCGCGAACAGCCCGCGCGGGAAGCCCTCGTGGAGGAAGACCCCCGCGAGGACGGCGATGAGGATAGGGCCCGTGTTGATGAGCATCGCGGCCGTCCCGGCGTCGACGCGCCGCTCGGCGGCGTTCAGCGTGACGCTGTAGACGCCGAGCCAGAGCACGCCGTAGACGGCGATCGCGATCAGGTCGCGACGACACGGTAGGGGTCGCCGGAGGACGAGCGCGACGGCGCCGAGCACCACGCAGCTGACGGCGAGGCGTCCCAGCGCGAGCGCGCCCGGAGAGATCGCCTCCCCTGCGGCTCGAATCGCCACGAACGCGGAGCCCCACGCGACGACGGTCGCCAGCCCGGCGAGAAGCGCAGCGCTCACGCTCTCTTGAACGCCGCGCAGGCTCAGCTTGTGAGATGCGGGGACCTTGCATCAGCCCTGGTCTCGCTCAGGAAGGACTAGCGACGCTCAACCGCTCAGGGCAGCTCGTCGAACTGCGGCAGGTCGTCTGAGATCTCGAACCACGGCGCCTTCGAGCCGACGTAGATGTGCGCCGTCGGCCTGATGCTCGGAGCGTCGACGAGCGACCCGAGCGCGACGTGCACGTAGGCCCCGTCCCGTACGACTGAGAAGAGCAGGGAGCCGCAGGCGCGCGCAGCGCGTGTCGTTCAGGTCGTCCTCCCCGTGCACGAGGAGCGCATCCGCGCCGGCCGTGATCTCGAGCTTCTCCCGCTCGATGCCGGCGAACGGCTTGAAGGCGGAGCCGGTCGCCGCACGGCAGCGCGAGCAGTGGCAGTTCAGCGCGTACCGGAACTCGTCGGCCACGCGGTAGCGAACCGCGCCGCACTCGCACTTCCCGGCTAGCACGCGACCCCCGTGTGCTCGAGGATGGCCGCGACCACCTCATCCCAGAGTGGCCGCGGCGGCATCTCATGACCTGCGCCTTCGAGCGGCAGCAGGCGGGCCCCGGGTATCTCGCCCGCCAGCGCCTCGCCGTGCTCGAGCGGGAACAAGGGGTCCTCTGTTCCGTGGAGCACCAGGGTCGGCGCCCGAATCTCGCGGAGCCGCGGCCGCAGCGGCTCGCCTGATTCGAGCAGGAAGTGGTTCGTCATCGTGGACGCGATGTTGATCGTACGATCGAAGATCCTGCCGGCGAGCGCTTGCAACTCCTGCTCGGGAAACGGGAGCGATCCGGCATACGCGCGCAGGTCGTCGACGACGTAGTCGACGACCGCCTGTCGGTCCGACCAGACCGGCTCGGACGGCGGTTCTTCGAACCGCGCCCTGAGCTCGTCGGACATCGGCGGCAGGCCGGGCGCGCCGGAGCTCGTCGCGATCAGCGTCAGCGAGGCGACGCGATCCGCGTGCTCGACCGCGAGATGCATGGCGATGCCACCGCCCATGGAGATCCCCACCACGTGCGCACGGGAGACGCCGAGGGCATCGAGCAACCCCACGGCGTCGGCTACGAGATCGAGCCCGCCGTACTTGGGGGCACCCGGCTCGTAGGTGACCGACTGTCCCGTGTCGCGGAGGTCGTAGCGGATCACGAACCGCCGTCCCGAGGCTAGGCGCTCGCAGAACTCGTCTTCCCACCAGTCCATCGAGCTTGCCGCGCCGGCGATCAGGAGGATCGCCGGGCTCGCGGGATTGCCGAAGGTCTGGGCGCAGAGCTCCACACCGTTGACCAGGAGCGTCGTCGGCTGCTCCTTGACCGTCATGTCTGTGTAAGACCCGGTCGCGCTTCGAGAATCATCGCATCGAGGTTTTGGTTGACAAGACTATAACTCGCTGCTACGGTAAGGGTCATGATGACCAAAACTGGAAGCGCAGAAGCCCCGCCCGGCTACGACCCGTCCCAGTTCCCGCCCTTCGCGGTGACGGTGGACATCGTGATCCTCACCATGTCCGCAGGGCACCCTGAATGTCCTGCTCGTACGTCGCGGCGAGGCGCCGTTCAAGGACATGTGGGCGGTTCCCGGCGGGTTCAAGCGGCCCACCGAGACACTCGACGGAGCAGCGCTCCGAGAGCTGCGAGAGGAGACCGGCGTCGACGCGGCAAGCCTGTTGAAGCAGTTCGGCGCCTACGGCGATCCCGGACGCGATCCCCGCATGAACGTCGTCACCGTCGCGTACCTCGCGGTGATCCGCGACGTGGGCGCGCTCGTCGCCGGGACCGATGCAGCCGAAGCTGCGCTCGTACCTGCCTCGGACGTCCTCAACGAGCAGCTCGAGCTGGCGTTCGACCACCTGCGGATCGTGCGAGATGCGATCGAGCGCGTGCGCGTCGAGCTCGAGGTCTCGGGCATCGCGACTGCTTTCGTGGGGCCGACGTTCACGATGGCCGAGCTCCGCGCCGTGTACGAGGCCATCTGGGGCGTGCAGCTCGACGCCGCGAACTTCCGGCGCAGCATCGTCGCCGAGGACGGCTGGGTCATCCCGACGGGGCGCCGGGCACAGCCCGGGTCGGCCGGCGGCAGGCCTGCGGAGCTCTATCGAGCGGGACGGGCGTGGAAGCACGGCGGACCGATCCATCTGCGAGCCGAAGAGAGGAAATGAGCATGAGAGCTGTCGTCCACGACCGGTTCGGCCCGCCGGAAGTGCTGCGCATCGAGGACGTCCCGGCGCCGGTGCCCGCTGACGACGAGCTGCTCGTGCGCGTGCGCGCGACGACGGTCAACCAGACCGACTGCCACGTGCGCCGCGCCGAGCCGATCCCCTGGCGTTTCAGGATCGGCGTCTTCCGCCCGAAGTGGACGACGCTCGGGATGGAGTTCGCCGGCGAGGTCGAGGCGGTCGGGTCGGCGGTGGCCGAGTTCGGCGTCGGTGACCGCGTGTTCGGGATGAAGAACCACGGTGCGAACGCAGAGCTGGTGACCGTCCGCGAGAGCCGTCTGGTCGCACACCTGCCGGACGCGCTGAGCTTCGAGGAGGGAGCGGCCGTGATCGACGGCGCATATCAGGGGCTGTTCGCCCTGCGGCGGGGGCGCGTCGGTAAGGGCACGCGCTTGCTCGTGTACGGCGCGTCGGGCTCGTGCGGAACGGCGTGCGTGCAGCTCGGACGCCATCTCGGTGCGCACGTCACGGCGGTGTGCGGCACGAAGAACGTCGAGCTCGTGCGCTCGCTCGGCGCCGACGTCGTCGTCGACTACCAGCGCGAGGACTTCAGGAAGCGCGGCGAGAAGTACGACGTGATCGTCGACGCGGTCGGGAAGATCGTTGGGTTGCGGTACCGCGGCTCGCTCGTCCCCGGCGGGATGTTCGTGCTCACCGACGGGTTCTGGAACGTGCTGGGCGTCCTCCTGACCCGCTGGAGCAACCGGAGGATCGTCGCGGGGTGGCCGCGGTACGAGAAGGAGGATCTCCTCTTCCTCAAACGGCTGCTCGAGACCGGCGAGTACCGCGCCGTGATCGACCGCACCTACCCGCTCGAGGACGTGGCCGAGGCGCACCGGTACGTGGACACCTGGCAGAAAACCGGCAACGTCGTGCTCACGGTCGGTGCGAACGGAAAGGAAGTGAACGCATGAGAGCAGTCGTCCACGACACGGTACGGGCCTCCGGAGGTCCTGCGGATCGAGGACGTGCCGCGGCCGGTACCGAAGGCGGACGAGGTGCTCGTCAAGGTCCACGCCACGTCGGTGACCCGAACCGACTGCGGCTTCCGCGCCGCCGAGCCGTTCTTCTCGCGCGTCTTCACCGGGCTCCTCCGGCCGAAGAGACGGACTCCAGGGTTGGAGCTCGCAGGAGAGGTCGAGGCTGTCGGCGCAGCGGTCACCGAGTTCGAGGTCGGCGACGAGGTCTTCGGGATCAGAGGCGGCGCGAACGCGGAGTACATCTGCGTCCGTGAGCAGGGCGCCCTGGCGAAGAAGCCGCCCGACATGAGCTTCGAGGAGGCCGGTGCGGTTTGCGACGGAGCGATCATCGCACTGGCCTGTCTGAGGAAGGCGGATCCGCTGAAGGGACGAAGGATCGTGATCTACGGCGCCTCCGGAGCCATCGGCACCGCGGGCGTGCAGCTTGCCAAGCACTTCGGCGCCCACGTCACCGCCGTCTGCAACACAAAGAACCTCGAGCTCGTGAGATCGCTCGGCGCGGACCGCGTCATCGACTACACGCAAGAAGACTTCACCAAGAACGGCGAGACGTACGACGTGGTATTCGACTCGGTCGGCAAGCACTCGTTCAGGCGGTGCCGGCACTCGCTGAAGCCGGGCGGGATCTTCATCGAGACCGACCTCGGGTTCATGTGGCACGTCCCGCCGCTGGCCTTGTTGTCCCGTTGGATCGGGGACAAGAGGGTGACGCTGCCGGTACCCAAGTACGCGAAGGAGAACGTCCTCTTCGTGAAAGAGCTGATCGAGGCGGGCGAGTACCGCGCGGTCATCGACCGGCGCTACCCGTTGGAGCAGGTCGTCGAAGCCACGAAGTACGTCGAGACGCAGCAGAAGACCGGGAACGTCGTTTTGACGGTCACGTGAGAGAGGAGGGAGCAATGCTTCACCACCACGAACTTCCACAAGTAACCAGCGAGCACCGGCTACAACGCGAGGGCGAGGCCGAGGCGCAGCGCCTCGTGCTCGAGGCACGCGGCAGCCGCGAGCGCCTCGTCTGGCGCCGAGAGCTGGCCAGGGAGCTCGGGCAGCTGTTGGCACTCGTAGCCGCCCCTAGCAGGCGAGCCGGCACTTCGTGCTGATTGTTTGCGCGCTCGGCTACGCGCGGCGTCCGTCGAGCCGGATCGTCCAGGGCTCGACGGACTCCGTTCGCAGGTGCGTCCCGGCCCAGGGATCGCCGGCGAGCGTCGCGTGGACAGCGTCCTCCGATTCCGCCTCGACGGCGAGGACGACTCGGTGCTCATCGCCGAGCGGTCCTCCGAGCACGACGAAGCCGCTGGCCACGAGCGCGTCCATGAAGGACGCATGAGCCGGCCAGCCGGACTGTTCCTCTAACGGCCGCGACGCATCCCACTGAGGCCCCGAGCGCAGCCTCAGCACGAGGAACATCGCCACGCTAGGCGCCGGCCGCCGCTCGCTCGAGCTCGGCGATGTCGATCTTCTTCATCTTGAGCATGGCGCGCATGGCGCGCTCCGCCCGGGCGGGATCGGGATCGGCAAGGAGCTCCTGGAGTCGAACGGGGTCGATCTGCCATGAGACGCCGAACCGGTCCTTGAGCCACCCGCACGGGCCCTCCTCCCCACCTTCCGAGAGCGCGCTCCAGTAGGTGTCGACCTCCTCCTGGCTCTCGCAGCTCACGTGGAGGGATACGGCCTCGCTGAAGGTGAACTCCGGCCCGCCGTTCAGCGCGATGAGCTTCTGGCCGTTCAGCTCGAACTCGACGGTCAACACCATGCCCTCCTCGCGAGGGCCGGCGGGGCCATAGTGGGTGACGTTCACGATCTTCGAGTTCGGGAACACCGACGTGTAGAAGTTCGCGGCCTCCTCGCCTTCCGTGTCGAACCACAGGCATGGGGCGATCTCACGCATTGACACTCTCCTTTCGCTTCGGTCTCCCACGTTGGACGGCTTCCGCGGCCGGAGCTCATCGGTGCGGCCCTTCAGCCGCCCGGCCGAGTACGAGCCCGAAAAGCGCGTGTCGCCACGTCGCCTGCGCGAACCCTCGCAGGCTGAGCAGAGGTGCCACTCCCGGCTTCGCCCGACGCGGGTGGTGCCGGTCCACGAAGTACGACAAAGGGTAAAGGACGAGGTGCTCGCCGAGTGCCATCGCCAACGCGAGCTTGCGGGGATCGGCGGATGTTCGGCTGCGCACCTCGTCATAGGCGATCCCGAAGAACGCACCGTTCGCAAGGTGTATCGCCATCCCCATCGGCCACCATCCCGGCCCGGCCGTCACCGCCTTGCCGAGAACGGCGACGTCCGAGTAGTCGTGCCGGAAGACGCGCTGGTCGAACGGCTCTTGCAGTCCCCAGACTCCGGCTGCAGCTGCGCCGGCAGCGGCGGCTCGCACACGGCTCGTCATGTCGCGAGTTTTCCAATCTCTGCCCGGGTAGAAACCGGGGCATGACGAACTTGCGCCACGCCAAGACCGTTCTCGTCCGCGCGTCGAAAGACGCTCTGGACGACAACGTGCCGATGGTTGCGCAGGCGCTCGCGTACTCGCTGTTCCTTGCGATCCCGGCAAGCCTGCTCGTCGTGCTCGGCGTCTTCTCGCTTGTCGCGGACCCGAGCACGATCGAGTCGCTGATCGACCGCGCACGGGCTGTGATGCCGGCCGAAGCGGCGACGCTTCTGCAGGACAGCCTCCGTCGGACGTCCGAGTCCACCGGCAGCGGGGTCGCGATGACGGCCGATCGGCCTCGCCCTCGCCTTCTGGACCACCACGTCGGCGGCGTCGACGCTCATGAAGGGCCTCACGATCACCTACGACCGCGACGACGAGAGGAAATTCGTCCGCAAGCGGCTCGTCGCGCTGTTGATCGTCCTCGCTCTCGTCATCGGCATGGCACTCGTCGTCGGGCTGCTGGTGCTGGGCCCGCACCTGGAACGCTGGATCGGAGACGCGGCCAACCTACCGACTCTCACCGCCTGGCTCTGGTGGGGCCTCCAGTGGCCCATCCTGATCTGCGGCCTGCTGGTCGCGTTCGGTGTCGTCCTCTATCTCGGCCCGGACGTCGAACAGCCGGAATGGAAGTGGATCACCCCGGGCGCGGCCACGGCACTCGTCATCTGGCTGGTCGCTTCCGTCGGTCTCGCCTTCTACAGCGCGCACTTCGGCTCGTACGAGAAGACGTGGGGAACGCTCTCGGCCGTCGTCGTCACGCTGCTGTGGCTGTGGCTGAGCAGCGCCGCGCTGCTCTTCGGCGCGGAGATCAACGCCGAGACACGGCGGCTCGCCGCGCAGGGCGAGGCGAGCCGCACAGAGGAACCGTCAGGCCGTTCTGCCGCTGAAGGCGCCGACGATCGCCACCACGAGCGCGGCGATCAACAGCAGGAACAGGAACTTCGACAGCGCCACGCCGCCTCCGATGGCGAGCACGGCCAGGATGATCACGAGTAG
>CAWGEE010000010.1:0-6664 GCA_963821415.1 uncultured Actinomycetes bacterium
TTAGAACGCCGGCCTGTCACGCCGGAGGTCGCGGGTTCGAGTCCCGTCGCTCCCGTCTGGAAACCGCCTGCTTACCGGGCGGTTTTCTCGTTTGGCGGTCACTTGTCGCCCTCGGTCGACGTCTCGATCAACGCCTCTTCGCTGGGCGCGGCCCTCGAGGCGGCGCGGATCGTCTGCTCGGAGTCGCGGGCGAGGTGCCCGCAGGTCTTGGGCCCCGCGCACATCGGCGAGCGATGACTCTTGCGCGGTCGTCGAGTCCTACGATCGATCACGTCTTTCCGGGAAGGAGCATGCGATGGGCAAGTTCAAGGTGAGCATCTCGATGTCGCTCGACGGCTACGTCGCCGGTCCCGACCAGAGCGAGAAGAATCCACTCGGGATCGGAGGAGAGCAGCTTCACGAGTGGGTGGTTCCGCTCAGGGCATTCCGCGAGGGCCACGGAGAGGAAGGCGGCGAGGTCAACGCGAGCACGCCGATCGCCGAGGAGATCCTCGGCAACGTGGGCGCGACCATCATGGGCCGAAACATGTTCGGTGGCGGGCCCGGACCGTGGGGCGACGACCCCTGGAAGGGCTGGTGGGGAGACAACCCGCCCTTCCACAACTCGGTCTTCGTTCTCACCCACCACGCGCGCGAGCCGCTGGAGATGCAGGGCGGAACCACCTTTTACTTCGTCACGGATGGAATCGAGTCGGCCCTCGAGCAGGCCCGGGCAGCCGCCGGCGACAAGGACGTGTCTGTCGGCGGCGGTGCGGGCGCTGCGCAGCAGTACCTGGCGGCGGGTCTGCTGGACGAGATCCTCGTCTCGATCGTCCCCGTGATGCTCGGAAGCGGCGCACGGCTGTTCGACAACCTGGGCGACCCCAAGCCCAGGCTCGAGCAAGTCGAGGCGATCGAGGCGCCCGGAGTCACGCACATCAGATACGCGCGCGTGTAGACGGGCCGGCGCTCGGTCGGCGCTCGCGCTGCAGACTGGTTCGCGCACACACCGCACGCAGCACTTCCGGCTGCAAAACGTCCAGCCTCGGCCGCGGCGGGCCGGGCTAAGAGACCGAAGCGCGGAACTGGACGGCTTCCGCGGCGATCGCGGTCGCCTCCTCAACCGGCAGGATGGGGGTGACCGTGAAGGTGAGCCAAGGCGCCCACGGCGCTGTCGTCCGAAGCGAGCGTCGCGGCGGTGTCCGCCTCGATGAATCGCAACGCCGCCTGTTCCGTCAGCGAACCCGTAGAACCCCTCGAAACTTCGCTTCCGCGGGAGGCTGCCACTGCGCGAAGACGTCGAGCGAACGCTTCTCTCCCTCTTCGCTCTGGTCGGTGAAGGCCCACATCACGTGGAACAGCATCTCCGCTCCTTTCGCCGCTTGCACACGCCACGCTCGGCAAGAGGCGGAGGCGTATCAGCGTGCGGCTTGCTTTCTACATGGGCCTCTCCCAGCCTGTCCGCCAGGCCGATTTTCCGTGCGCCGAGCGGGACCCTGTCGGCGGCCGTCGGAAGGTCAGCGTGCGCCTGGCCCGTGCCCGAAACGTGCGCCAAACGTCCCAAAAAGGCTCTCCGCAAAGAGCGGACGAATCACGCGCAAATCAGGCGCAACCAGCGTCTACAAGCGGCTTCGCGGGGAATGAGGCGCGCCTCCGGTCGTTTCCGTCGGTGCGGCCTGTCACGCCGGAGGTCGCGGGTTCGAGTCCCGTCGCTCCCGTCTGGAAACCGCCCGCTCAGCGGGCGGCGAGCATGCCCGTCTCGGTAACGTCGAGCGTCGCTGCGGGCGGTTCGGCCAGGGAGGCCGTTGCGAGACCGGCTTCGGCGAACGCCGGGCCGGCCGAGCGGAAGCGGTACACGGCGTCGTCGCCGTTCACGAGCCAGGTGGGGCCTCCGACCTCGGGCACCTCGAGGACGATCCGCCCGCTCTGGCGAGCGAGAGCGACCAGACCGGCGAGCGACGTGCGGCTCGTCGACCACGTCGTTCCCCACATCGAGGCGCCCGCTGACAGGCACGACGAACCGGCGCCAGCGCCGGGGAAGCCGACCCGTCGCGCCGGGGTTGCGCGGCCCCCGAGCCGCGGCCGGAGCCCTCCGGCGACGAGCACGGCCACGCCCAGGAGGGCGGCGGCGGCGGGAACAGCGAGCATGTGCAGCGGCTCCCGCAACCAGGAAAGCGCCGCGCCGGCCTGAGGCAGGACCGCCTCCAGGGAGCCCGTGATCTGTCCGGTCGACCAGACGATCCGCTACCCCGTCACGTTCTTCTACACCTCGGGCCTCGTATGGCTGCTCTGTCTCGCGAAACGGGGCGGAGCTCCAGAACCCGGCGCATGTCGTGTACACGCTGCCCTTCATCCTGCTCATCTACACGGGGGTCTGCGCGGCCTCGAGCTGGCAGGTGCGGTCGCGATGGGATGATCGCCTTCCCGTACTACTCGATCTTCCAGGTGCTGGTGCTACCGCCGCTCGGCCTTCTCTTCTACCTGAAGCTCTGGTGGCAGACGCGGAGTCTCGCGCCGCCCGGCCGCTACCGCATCGGATTCCGCACCCGACCGTGGAACCTGCCCGCCCCGGATCAGGCTCCTGCGCGAGCGTTGGCGGGGCTGGTAGCGCCGGTCTGAGCGACGAAACCGCGCGACGCGGACCGTGGGCGATGCCCGCACGGACGGCGCGGCCGAGCCGCCCGCGCGTGGCCTCGGCCGCCGCCGGGACGATGTTCGAGCAGAGTGGAGCGACGCTGCGGCCCACGGTCAGGCCCGGTTCGCCTCAGGCCTGCGCCGCGTTCCTAGACGATGGCTCGACGTCACGTCACGCGCGCACCGGCGGCGGGTCAGCTCGGCCAGCTCGCGGTTGAAGCGCTCGGGCTCCTCCAGGTGCGGCACGTGGCCGACGCCGTCGTACCAGGAGGCCTCGGCGGTCGGGCAGGTGGCGAGGACGTGCTCGGCCATCGCCGGCAGCACGACCGATGTCCGCGCGGCCCTGCGTGACGAGCAGCGGCACCTCGAGCGCGCGCAGCACGTCGTCGCAGTCGATCTCGCGGGCCGCGAGGTTGGCGCGGATCGGCGCCGGCACGACGACGTTCCAGCACACCGCCGTCTCGAAGTCGTCGGCCGAGCACCGGCTTCACGAGGCACGCCCGCACGAAGGCGCGCATGGCCCGGATGTTGGTCGGCAGGTCGTCGGCGGTGGCGTCCGACGAAGTGGTCGAGGAAGCCGGGGCCGATCAGCGTGCCGAACGCCGCCTCGCCCAGCTTGACGGCGCCCTCGACGAAGTTGATCGCCGCGATCCGATCCTGGCCGTACGCGCGCACGTAGTCGCAGATGACGAAGGCGCCGTAGGACCAGCCGACGAGCACCGGCCGGTCGAGACGCAGCTCGTCGATGATCGCCGCCACGTCGTCGGCCCAGAGCTCGCCGTCGGTGTAGTGCTCGGGCTCGAGCGGCGCCTCGGACATGCCGTGGCCGCGCAGGTCGTAGGCGACGAGCCGGAACTCGTCGGCGAGCGCGCTCTCGTACTGCTTGGCCCAGCAGAGATGGTTCTGCGACCAGCCGTGGATGAACAGGATCGGCGGCCCGTCCGCCTTGCCCCACTCGCGCACGTGCAGCCGCAGGCCGCCGCCGCCCCGCACCGTGTGACTTCATCCGCCCGGTCGGCCTGCTCGTCTGTGCAACCGCTGTCATCTCTCGCCTCCTCGTGCTCGTCGTGCTCGACGCGATCGTGGCCGTGCGAGGAGCTGGAGCGCATCGGGCGGAGAGCCTTATCTTTCGCCTCCGGCCTGCCGTATCTTCGGTCGCGGGTGCTTACGAGCGCGTCCGGCCGGGATCGGCGCGATACTGGCTGGATGGAGGCTCGCGCGAGCGACGTTTCGTCGGACGCGTACGCGAGCTCGGGGAGCTCGAGCGCGCGCTCGACGCGACGCAGGCCGGGAGCGGCGCGACCGTCCTCGTCGCCGGCGAGGCGGGCATCGGCAAGACCCGGCTCGCGTCCGAGCTCGCGAGACGCGCCCGCGACGCGGGGTTCGAGGTCCTGCTCGGGCGCTCGATCGATCTCGTCGGCACGGAGCTGCCCGTACCAGCCGTTCGTCGAGGCGCTGCGTCCGCTCGGGGAGCCTCGGCAGGTCGACGAGCGGACGCGCGGGCTCGCAGCTGCGCGTGTTCGAGGAGACGCTCGCGCTGCTCACCGAGCGGGCGGCCGCCGCGCCCGTGCTGCTCGTGCTCGAGGACCTGCACTGGGCCGACACCTCGACGCTCGATCTCGTCGTCTTCCTCGCGCACAACCTCGACGACCGGCCGGTGCTGCTGCTCGCGACCTACCGCGCCGACGAGCCGTCGTCGGCCGAGCGCATGCGCCGGCTCGCCGACGGCGTCCGGCGCTCGGGCTCGGCGCTCGTGCTCGAGCTCGGGCCGCTCGAGCGCGAGGAGCTGGCGGCGCTGCTCGCGGCTCGCGCCGACGCTCCCCTGCCGGCGGCGCTGGCGGACGCGATCGTCGCCCGCTCCGAGGGCAACCCCTTCTTCGCCGAGGAGCTGCTCGCCGCCGCCGGCGACCGAACGGCGAGCTCCCGCGTGGCCTGCGCGACCTGCTGCTGCAGCGCGTCGCCCGGCTCGACCGTCCGACGCAGGGCCTGCTGCGCGCTGGCCGCGGCCGCCGGGCGCGACGTCGGGTACCCGCTGCTCCGCGCCGTCGCGGCGCTGCCGGAGCGCGACGTGCGCGAGTCGCTGCGCCAGGCGGTCGAGCACGGCGTCCTCGTCGCCGACCAGGCGACGGGCAGCTTCCGCTTCCGCCACGCGCTGCTGGCGGAGGCGATCTACGCGACGATCCTGCCCGGCGAGCGCGAGGAGCTGCACGCGCGGCTCGCCGAGGAGCTCGCGCGCAGCGGGGCGGCGGCGGCGGCGGAGCTCGCGCCGCACTGGGCGGCGGCGGGTCGCAGCGCGGAGGCGCTCGTCGCCTCGGTCGAGGCGGCGCGCCAGGCGGAGGCCGTCTTCGGCCTGGCGGAGGCTCACGCGCACCTCGAGCGGGCGCTCGCGCTCTGGCACGCGGTGCCGGACGCGGCCGAGCTCGCCGGGCTCGACCTCGCCGAGCTCTGCTCCTGGGCGGCCGAGCTCGCCAGCCAGACGGGCGCGCGCCGCGCGCGGTCGAGCTCGCCCGGCGAGCGATCGAGCTCGTCGGCGCGGACGACCCGCACCGTGCGGCGCTCCTGCACGTGCGCCTCGGCGAGTACCTCTACGCAGACCGGCAGCGAACGACGCTGGCCTCGCCGCGCTCGAGCGCGCGGTCGAGCTCGTGCCGGCGGAGCCGCCCTCGCCGGAGCGCGCGTATGCGCTGGGGTCGCTCGCGGGCGGCGTTGATGGTGGCCTGGCGCTATGCGGAGTCGTTGCCGATCTGCCGAGCAGGCGCTCGCGCTCGCGCGGGGCGTCGGCGCACGCGAGGCGGAGGTCCGAGCGCTCACCGTGCTCGGCGGCGACCTCGCCTACCTCGGCCGCGGCGAGGAGGGTCTCGCCCACTTCCGCCAGGCCCTGCAGCTCGCCGAGGAGATCGGCGATCACATCGGCCTGGAACGAGCGTACGTCAACCTCACCGACGCGCTGACGATGCTCGGACGGCCCCGAGAGTCGGCGCGAGCTGGGGCAGGCGGGGCTCGAGGCGATGCGCCGGTACGGGATCGACAGCACCCTGCTCGTCGCGAACCAGATCGAGGCGCTGCTCGCGATCGGCGAGTGGGACGAGGCCGACAGGCTCAGCGCCGCCGCGCTCCGCGGCATCACCTCGAGCTTCCCGTACATGCTGCTCATCATCCGCGCCGACCTCGAGATCGGCCGCGGCGAGTTCGACGCCGCGCGAGCGCACCTCGAGGCGGCGCGCGCCACCGCTGCGCGAGGACCGCGGGCTCGGCCTCTACGACGCCTACGTCGCAGAGCTCGCCCTCTGGGAGCGCCGCTGGACGGACGCCGACGCGGCCGTCGCGACGGGTCTGGCGCGGGCGCGCCAGCGCGAGGCCGCGCAGATCCGCGTCCGGCTGTGCGCCAAGGGACTGCGCGCACAGGCGGAGCTGGCGGCGCTCGCCCGCGCCCGCCGGGATGCCGACGCCGTCCGCGACTGGCTCGACTCGCGCGCGGAAGCTGCATCGCCGTCGCTCGCCGCGCCGCCGCCGAGGCCTCGGCGATCACGCCGAACGCCGCCGGCTGGCTCGCCCTGGCCGAGGCCGAGTACGAGCGCGCCCGCGGCGACGCCGCGGCCCGAGCTGTGGTCGGAGGCGGCAGACGACCTGGGAACGGCTCGAGCGCCCGCCGCTCGCGGCCTACTGCCGCTGGCGCGAGGCCGAGGCGCTCGTCGCCGCCGGCGCGTCCCGCACCGAGGCGAGCGTGCCGCTCCGGGAGGCGCACGCCGTCGCGGCCGGATCGGCGCGCAGCCCCTGCTGCGGGAGCTCGAGCTGCTCGCCCAGCGCGCGCGGCTCGATCTCGACGCCGCCGGAGCCGGTCGTCCGGACGGCAGGCAGGGCCTGGAGGAGATCCTCGGCCTGACCCGCGCGAGGCGGAGGTCCTGACCCTCGTCGCCCGCGGCTACACGAACCGCGAGATCGCCGCGGCGCTCGTCATCAGCGTCAAGACGGCCAGCGTCCACGTCTCGCACATCCTGCGCAAGCTCGACGCGCCGAACAGGCGCGAGGCGGCCGCGATCGCGCACCGCCT
>CAWGEE010000011.1:0-60439 GCA_963821415.1 uncultured Actinomycetes bacterium
CACCTTCGACCGGAGAAGAATGCCGACTGCCAATCAACTCGTGAGGAAGGGCCGTGTCACCAAGAAGGCACGGACCAAGACGCCCGCGCTCCGCGGCGCGCCGCAGAAGCGGGGCGTGTGCACGCGCGTCTACACGACCACGCCGAAGAAGCCGAACTCCGCTCTGCGCAAGGTCGCCCGCGTCCGGCTCACGAACGCGATGGAGGTCACGAGCTACATCCCCGGCGAGGGGCACAACCTCCAGGAGCACTCGGTCGTCCTCATCCGCGGTGGTCGTGTCAGGGACCTGCCGGGCATCCGCTACAAGGTGATCCGGGCTGCCCTCGACGCCGCGGGCGTCTCCGACCGCCGACAGGGCCGGTCGAAGTACGGCGCCAAGAAGGCCTGACCTACCCGTTATGCCCAGACGAGCAGACATCCAGCCCCGCACGCTCGACACTGACCCCGTCTACGGGTCACAGCTCGTGACGCAGGTCGTGAACTGCGTGATGCTCGACGGGAAGAAGTCGACCGCCGAGCGCTGCGTCTACAAGGCGCTCGAGCGCGTCGGCGAGCGGACCGGCCGGCCTCCGGTGGAAGTGCTGGAGCAGGCCGTGAAGACCGTGACGCCCGTGCTCGAGGTGCGGTCGCGCCGCGTGGGCGGCTCGAACTACCAGGTGCCTGTCGAGGTGCCTCAGCGCCGCGCGCGCACGCTTGCCGTGCGCTGGATCGTGACGTTCGCGCGCGAGCGGCGCGAGAAGCACATGGAGGAGAAGCTCGCTGCGGAGATTCTCGAGGCACTCGAGCAGCAGGGCGGCGCCTACAAGAAGAAGGACGACCTCTACCGGATGGCGCAGGCCAACAAGGCCTTCGCCCACTACCGCTGGTGACGGTGAGCACGATGGAGCTGACAAAGGGAGCCGTCGCGCTCGACCACGTCCGGAACATCGGGATCATGGCCCACATCGACGCGGGCAAGACCACGACGACCGAGCGGATCCTCTACTACACGGGCCGCACGTACAAGATGGGCGAGGTCCACGAGGGCGCCGCGGTCATGGACTGGATGGTCCAGGAGCAGGAGCGCGGGATCACCATCACGTCGGCGGCCACGACGGCCTTCTGGCGTGACTTCCGGGTGAACATTATCGATACGCCCGGGCACGTGGACTTTACCGTGGAGGTGGAGCGCTCGCTGCGCGTGCTCGACGGCGCCGTTGCCGTCTTCGACGCCGTCGCCGGCGTCGAGCCCCAGTCGGAGACCGTCTGGCGGCAGGCGGACCGCTACGGCGTGCCCCGCATCGCCTTCATGAACAAGATGGACCGCGTCGGCGCCGACTTCTTCGCGTCCGTGCAGTCGATGGTCGACCGGCTCGGCGCCCGGCCCGTCCCCGTGCAGCTGCCGATCGGGCAGGAGGAGCACTTCCGCGGAGTCGTCGACCTGATCGAGATGACGGCGCTCGTGTGGACGGACTCACTCGGGATGGAGACCGAGGTGGTCGAGATCCCGGCCGAGCTCGCGGAGCAGGCTGCCGAGTACCACCACCAGCTGGTCGACGCCGTGGCCGACCACGACGACGAGCTGATGGAGACGTACCTCGAGGACGAGGCCGCCGTGACGCCCGAGATGCTGCGCCGCGCGCTCCGCGCCGCGACGCTCGACCTGTCGGTCGTTCCCGTCCTCCTAGGCTCCGCCTTCAAGAACAAGGGCATCCAGCCCCTGCTCGACGGGGTCGTCGACTACCTGCCGAGCCCGCTCGACGTCCCGCCCGTGCACGGCGTCGACCCGCGCACGGAGCACGACCTCTCACGCCGCCCGGCCGTCGACGAGCCGTTTGCCGCACTCGCTTTCAAGGTCATGACCGATCCCTACGTCGGCAAGCTCACGTACGTCCGCGTCTACTCGGGTCGCATCACCCAGGGCGACAAGGTGCTCAACACGACCACCGGCAAGACGGAGCGCGTCGGCCGCATCCTCCAGATGCACGCAAATCACCGTGAGGAGCGGGACGAGATCGGCGCCGGCGAGATCGCGGCGTTGGTGGGCCTCAAGCAGACGACGACGGGTGAGACGCTCGCCGTCGACACGGCGCCCATCCTCCTAGAGTCGATGACCTTCCCCGACCCGGTCATCTCGGTGGCCATCGAGCCCAAGACGAAGGCCGACCAGGACAAGCTCGCAACGGCGCTCCAGCGGCTGGCCGAGGAGGATCCGACCTTCCGCGTACGCAGCGACGAGGAGACGGGGCAGACGCTCATCGCGGGGATGGGCGAGCTGCACCTGGAGATCATCGTCGACCGGCTCCTTCGCGAGTTCTCTGTTGACGCGAACGTCGGCCGCCCGCAGGTCGCCTACCGCGAGACGGCAGGCAGGCCCGCGGAGAAGATCGTGGGCCGCTTCGTCCGCCAGACCGGTGGCCGCGGCCAGTACGGGCACGTGGTCATCGATCTCGAGCCGGCAGCGCCGGGGGACGGCTACGAGTTCATCGACAAGATCGTCGGCGGGAAGATCCCGCGCGAGTACATCCCGGCAGTCGACCTGGGCATCCAGGAGGCGATGGAGTCGGGCATCCTCGCGGGCTATCCCGTCGTCGACATCCGCATCGTCCTGAAGGACGGCTCCTACCACGACGTCGACTCGAGCGAGATGGCGTTCAAGGTGGCCGGCTCCATGGCCTTCAAGGCCGCCATGCAGCGCGCGAAGCCGAAGCTGCTCGAGCCGGTGATGGCCGTCGAGGTCGTCACGCCCGAGGAGTACCTCGGCGACGTGATGGGGGACCTCAACTCTCGCCGGGGCCACGTCGAAGGCCTCGAGCCACGCGGCAACGCCCAGGTGATCACTGCCAGGGTGCCGCTGGCCACGATGTTCGGCTACGCCACGGACCTGCGCTCGACGACGCAGGGCCGAGCCACGTTCACCATGCAATTCGATCGCTACGAGGAAGTCCCTCAGTCGATCGCGGGCGAGATCGTCGACGCCCAGAGCTAGTCGAGAAGAAACCGGAGGAAGGGAATGTCCAAGCAGAAGTTCGAGCGCACGAAGCCGCACGTCAATGTCGGCACCATCGGTCACATCGACCACGGCAAGACCACGCTCACGGCGGCGATCACGAAGGTGCTCGCCGACAAGGGCCAGAACACCGAGTACCGCGACTTCGACTCCATCGACAAGGCGCCGGAAGAGCGCCAGCGCGGCATCACCATCAACACGTCGCACGTCGAGTACGAGACGGAGAACCGGCACTACGCCCACGTCGACTGCCCGGGGCACGCCGACTACATCAAGAACATGATCACGGGCGCCGCCCAGATGGACGGCGCGATCCTCGTCGTCTCCGCAGCTGACGGGCCCATGCCGCAGACCCGCGAGCACGTGCTGCTCGCGCGCCAGGTCAACGTCCCCTACATCGTCGTCGCTCTCAACAAGGCCGACATGGTGGACGACCCCGAGCTGCTCGAGCTCGTGGAGATGGAGGTTCGCGAGCTGCTCTCGAAGTACGAGTTCCCGGGCGACGACATCCCCGTCGTCCAGGTCTCGGCGCTGAAGGCGCTCGAGGGTGACGAGGAGTGGATCGGAAAGATTCTCGAGCTCACCTCCGCGCTCGACGAGTACATCCCCGAGCCGCAGCGCGACACCGACAAGCCGTTCCTCATGCCGATCGAGGACGTCTTCACGATCACGGGCCGCGGCACGGTCGTCACCGGCCGCATCGAGCAGGGCCAGTGCAACACGGGTGACGAGGTCGAGATGGTCGGGATCCACCCCGAGATCGAGAAGACCGTCGTCACCGGCCTCGAGATGTTCAACAAGACACTCGACTTCGCGCAGGCAGGCGACAACGCCGGCGTGCTGCTCCGCGGCACGAAGCGCGAGGAGGTGGAGCGCGGCCAGGTGCTCGCGAAGCCCGGGTCGATCACGCCTCACACGCACTTCAAGGCCGAGGTGTACGTCCTGTCGAAGGACGAAGGCGGCCGCCACACGCCGTTCTTCAACGGCTACAGGCCGCAGTTCTACTTCCGCACGACGGACGTCACGGGCTCCATCGACCTGCCCGAGGGCCAGGAGATGGTGATGCCGGGTGACAACACGAACATGGATGTCCAGCTGATCCAGCCGATCGCCATGGACCAGGGGCTCCGCTTCGCCGTCCGTGAGGGCGGTCGCACGGTCGGAGCCGGCGTCGTCACCGAGATCATCACCTAGGAACGCGCGAGGAAGGGCAGGGGACAGGGACTTGGCACAGCAGAAGATCCGCATCAGGCTGCGCGGCTACGACCACAACCAGGTCGACCGCGCCGCGCGCGACATCGTCGACAACGCGGAGCGCACCGGTGCCACGATCACCGGCCCCGTGCCCCTGCCCACCGAGCGCAACGTCTACACCGTGATCCGCAGTCCCTTCAAGGACAAGGACTCGCGGGAGCAGTTCGAGGTGCGGACGCACAAGCGCCTCATCGACATCCACAGCCCCACGCCGAAGACGGTCGACTCGCTGATGCGGCTCGACCTGCCCGCCGGCGTCGACATCGAGATCAAGCTCTAGAGAAATGAAAGGCATCGTCGGCAGAAAGCTGGGAATGACGCAGGTCTTCGACGCGGAGACCGGCGTGATGACGTCCGTCACGGTGATCGAGGCCGGCCCGTGCCCCGTCGTGCAGGTGAAGACGACGGAGACGGACGGCTACGACGCCGTGCAGGTCGCCTTCGACGAGGTCGCCGAGCGCAAGATCTCGAAGGGCGAGCTTGGCCACCTGCAGAAGGCGGGTGTTGGCGCACATCGGCGGCTCGTGGAGTTCCGCGGGCAGTCGGAGCTGACGGTTGGCGAGACAGTTACCGTCGAGGCCTTCGAGCCCGGCGACGCAGTGAAGGTGTCAGGCATCTCCATCGGCAAGGGCTTCGCCGGGACGATCAAGCGCCACAACTTCAGCCGCGGCCCTAAGACCCACGGCTCTCACAACGTCCGCCAGCGCGGCTCGGTTGGCGCCTCGGCCACCCCCTCGCGCGTGTTCAAGGGCATGCGCATGGCCGGCCAGATGGGTGCCAAGCGGCGCACGCAGATCGGCCTCGTCGTCCACGACGTGGACTTGGAGCAGAACCTTCTGCTCGTCAAGGGGGCGGTTCCAGGCCCGAGGAACGGCATCGTCGAGATCAGGGAGGAGAAGGCTCATACCCGCCACCACCGCCACCAGTAAGGCCCAAAAAGGCCTGACGGCGCCGCTGCTCGACGCCGCCGGCAAGGCGGCGAAGCAGGTGTCGCTCGACGAAGTGATCTTCGGCGCGGAGGCGCGTCCTCACCTCGTGCACGAGGCCGTGCGCGCGGAGATGGCCGCTGCGCGCGCCGGCACGCGCGGGGCGAAGAGCCGAGGGCTCGTAGCAGGCGGCCGCGCGAAGCCGTGGCGCCAGAAGGGGACCGGCCGCGCCCGCCAGGGCACGACCCGCGCCCCCCAGTGGGTGGGCGGCGGCGTCGCCTTCCCTCCGACGATGCGCGACTTCTCGTTCAAGGTGAACCGCAAGGAGCGCCGTGCCGCGATGCGCATCGCGCTATCGGCGCACGTCGACGAGGGGACGCTCGCGGTGTTCGACGGCGAGGCGTTCGACGCTCCATCCACGAAGGCCGGCGCGAGCTTCCTGGACACGTTCGGCAAGGAGCTGCCAGTCGTGATCGTGCTCACCGACGAGGAGGAGGCGGCGATCAAGTCGTTCCGCAACCTTTCCCGCGTCGCCATCAGCGCCCCCGAGGACCTCGAGGTCACGGCGGTCGTCTGGGCGCGCACGCTGCTCGTCTCGGAGAAGGCGCTGCCGGTTGTCGAGGCGCGCGCCGGGAAGGCGGCGGCGACAGAGGAGCGCTCATGAGCCTCCACCCCAACGAAGTCCTTCTCGCTCCGATCGTGTCCGAGAAGAGCTACAGCCTCATCGGCGACCGCAAGTACACGTTCCGCGTGCACGGCGACGCGCACAAGACGCAGATCCGCCAGGCCGTCGAGCAGCTCTTCGAGGTCCACGTCGAGGCCGTCAACATCATCAAGGTCCAGCCAAAGCCGAAGCAGCGCAACTACTCGCGCGGCAAGCGGCCGGGCTGGAAGAAGGCGATCGTCCAGGTGCGCGAGGGCGAGACGATCCCGATCTTCGAAGGAGCGCAGGTTTAGGCCATGCCCGTACGCAAGTTCAAGCCCACGAGCCCCGGCCGCCGCTGGATGACCGTCTCGACGTTCGAGGAGGTCACGAAGTCGGAGCCGGAGAAGAGCCTCACCGGGAAGGTGACGAAGACGGGCGGTCGCAACAAGCACGGCCGCATCACGACGCGTCACCGCGGCGGCGGCCACAAGCGGCGCTTCCGCGTCATCGACTTCAAGCGCACGAAGGACGGCGTTCCGGCGAAGGTGGCCGCGATCGAGTACGACCCGAACCGTTCGGCGCGGATTGCGCTGCTGCACTACGCCGACGGCGCGAAGTCGTACATCCTCGCGCCCGCCGGCCTGCGGGTTGGCTCGTCCGTCGAGTCCGGTCCGGACGCCGACATCAAGCCCGGGAACGCGCTTCCACTCCAGCGAATCCCGACGGGAACGCTCATCCACAACGTCGAGCTCAAGCCCGGCCGCGGCGGCCAGATGGCGCGCAGCGCCGGCTCGTCCGTCCAGCTCGTGGCGAAGGACGAGCCGTACGCGGTGCTGCGCCTTCCCTCCGGAGAGCTCAGGCGCGTGCTGCTAACGTGCCGCGCGACGGTCGGGCAGGTCGGGAACCTCGACCACTCGAACGTCACGGGCGGCAAGGCGGGACGCGCACGTTGGGGCGGCCGTCGGCCCACGGTGCGCGGCTCGGCGATGAACCCGGTCGACCACCCACACGGCGGTGGTGAGGGTAAGTCGAAGGGCGGGCGGCACCCGGTCACGCCCTGGGGCGTGCCGACGCTCGGCAAGCGCACGCGCCGGAAGCACAAGGAGTCGGACAAGCTGATCGTCCGCGGCAGGCGCCGCGGCAAGGACAAGAGGTAAGGCATGGGTAGATCGACGAAGAAGGGGCCGTTCGTGGAAGAGCGGCTGATGAGCCGGATCGAGGCGATGAACACGTCCGGGTCGAAGCAGATGGTCAAGACCTGGTCACGCGCCTCGACGATCTTCCCCGAGATGGTCGGGCACACGATCGCGGTCCACGACGGCCGCAAGCACGTGCCGGTCTTCATCTCGGAGCAGATGGTCGGTCACAAGCTCGGCGAGTTCGCGCCGACGCGAACGTTCCGGGCTCACGCCGGTGACCGCCAGGCACAGGTGAAGAAGCGAGCGTGATGGCTGAGACGGCTACACAGGAAGTTCGGGCGCAGGCCAAGTGGGTGCGCACGTCGCCGCGAAAGGCGCGCCTCGTCGTGGAGCACATCCGCGGCCGCAGCGTGCCCGAGGCGCGCACGGTGCTCGCATTCACGACGAGGGCTGCAGCGCGCGACGTGGAGAAGGTGCTGCGCTCGGCGATCGCCAACGCGGAGGCCAACCACGGCCTCGTCGGCGACGACCTCTACGTGAGCGCCGCCTACGTCGACGAGGGCCCGACGCTCAAGCGCTGGCGCGCACGCGCGCGCGGCCGGGCGGCCCGGATCCGCAAGCACACGTGTCACATCACCGTGAAGCTCGCGCCGCTCGCCGTCGAGCCGAAGGCGCCGCGGCCGCAAGCCAAGCCCGCCGCCGACGAGACGCCGGCCGAGAAGCCGGCTCGCAAGCCGCGCGCCACGAAGCCAAAGACCACCAAGCCGTCCACCCGACGCAAGAAGACCGAGAAGACCGAGACGACCGAGAAGACCGAGGAGGCCGACAGCTAATGGGCCAGAAAGTCCACCCCGGCGGCCTGCGGGTCGGCGTCATCCACGACTGGAAGTCGAACTGGTACACGTCGAACAAGGAGTTCGCCGGCGCGCTGCTCGAGGACGTGAAGATCCGCGAGCACATCTACGGCAAGCTCTCGCACGCGGGCCTGTCCGACATCCTCATCCGCAAGGACAAGCAGCGCGTGATCATCGACGTCTACACCGCGCGGCCGGGCATCGTCATCGGCAAGTCGGGCGTGGAGGTGGACGCGCTGCGCCGAGAGATCCACGGCATGACGCAGAAGAACGTCCAGATCAACATCAACGAGATCAAGCGGCCCGAGCTCGACGCGAAGCTCGTTGCCCAGTCGATCGCCGAGCAGCTCGAGAACCGCGTCAGCTTCCGCCGCGCGATGAAGCGCTCCCTGGCCTCGGCCATGCGCTCCGGCGCCCACGGCGTGAAGGTGCAGTGCGGCGGCCGGCTCGGCGGCACGGAGATGTCCCGTTCGGAGAAGTACTCGGAAGGCCGCGTGCCGCTGCACACGCTCCGCGCCGACATCGACTACGGGTTCGCCGAGGCGAAGACGACCTTCGGCCGCATCGGCGTGAAGGTCTGGATCAACAAGGGCGAGATCATGCCCGAGGGATACGAGGGCGGCACCGGCGACCGCGAGGTACGGCTCTCCGAGCAGGATCAGGCGCGCCGCCGTGGGACGCGTCCCGAGGGTCTTGGCCAGCGCGAGGGCCGCCGAGGGCCGGATCGCGAAGGCCTCGGCCCGGTGCGCAGGCGGCGTCCCGAGCGCGGTCGCGGACGGAAGCGGCGCGAGGAGCCGGAGGCTTCGACGGAGACGGTCGAGGAAGTGACGGAGACGACAGCCGAGGCCGAGCCCGTAGAGGCCGAGCGCGTCGAGCCCGTCGTCGAGGCCGAGCCCGTCGTCGAGGAGGCTCCCGCAGAGCAGCCCGAGACCACCGAGGCGCCCGCCGAGGAGAGTGAGTCCTGATGTTGATGCCGCGCAAGACGAAGTTCCGCAAGCAGCATCGCGGACGACGCCGGGGCACCTCCAAGGGCCAGCTCACCGTCCAGTACGGCGACTACGGCCTCAAGGCGCTCGACGCCGGCTGGCTGACCAACCGCGAGATCGAAGCTGCCCGAATCGCCATGACGCGAAAGATCAAGCGTGGGGGCAAGGTGTGGATCAACGTCTTCCCCGACAAGCCGTTCACGAAGAAGCCGGCCGAGACCCGCATGGGCTCCGGCAAGGGCTCCCCGGAAGGCTGGGTGGCCGTCGTCAAGCCCGGTCGCGTGATGTTCGAGCTCGCGGGCGTGCCCGAGGCGCTCGGCCGCGAGGCGCTGCGCCTGGCGGGGAACAAGCTGTCCATCCGAACGAAGGTCGTCAAGCGGGAAGGTGACCTCTTTGAGTAGGGAGATGGTGAGATGAGGGCCAGGGACCTCCGCGACCTGACAGACGATGACCTGCAGCAGAAGCTCGCGGACACGCGACAGGAGCTGTTCAACCTCCGCTTCCAGGCAGCGACCGGCGCGCTCGACAACAGCGCCCGGCTGCGACTGGCGAAGCGGGAGATCGCGCGGATCCTCACGGTCCAGCGCGAGCGAGAGACCCAGTTGGAGCGAACGTAGACATGGCTGACGAAGAGAAGAACGAGATAACCGAAGACGCCGTCGAGGAGGCGGTGCAGCCGCCCGTCCGCGACAGCGGACCGGTGGAGGGGGACCCGGGGGAACCGGGAGGTTCCCCCGCTGACGACGAGGTGTCGGAAGAGCCCGTGGCTGAGACCGAGACTCCGGAGGAGCCGGTGGCCGAGGTGGAGACGTACGAGGAGCCTGCGTCGGAGGAGCCGCCTGCCGAGGAGGAGGCGCCCGCCGAGGAGCCCGCCGAGCCTGCAGTCGAGGAAGAAGAGGCGCCTGCCGAGGAGCCTGCCGCCGCCGAAGCCGAAGCGGAAGAGCCAGTAGCCGAGGCCGAGGAGCCCGCCGCGCCGCCCGAGAAGAAGAAGCGGAAGCTCCGCCCGCGCTCCGAGCGCCGCCGGCGCCCGAAGCCGGTGCGTGCCTCGGAAGGCCGCAAGCCGCTCTCGCGGCAGCCCAAGCCGGAGCACGAGCGCGGCAGCCGACAGGAGCGCCGCGGCGTCGTCGTCTCGAGCGCGATGGACAAGACGATCGTCGTCCGCGTCGAGACGCTGAAGGCGCACCGCCGCTACAAGAAGATCATCCGCCGCTCGACGAAGTTCCACGCCCACGACGAGCGCAACGAGGCCAATGTGGGCGACGTCGTTCGCATCGTGGAGACGCGTCCGCTCTCGAAGACGAAGCGCTGGCGCCTGGCAGAAGTGGTGGAAGCGGCCAAATGATCCAGCAGGAATCGCGAGTCAGAGTGGCCGACAACACGGGAGCGCGAGAGCTGCTCTGCATCCGTGTGCTCGGCGGCTCGCATCGCCGCTACGCGCGCGTCGGCGACATCATCGTCGGCACCGTGAAGACGGCCACGCCTCAGGGCCAGGTGAAGAAGGGCGAGGTCGTGCGCGCTGTCGTCGTTCGCACGCGGAAGCCGCAGGGCCGTGACGACGGCACGACGATCTCGTTCGACGAGAACGCCGCCGTGATCATCGACACCGCCCAGAACCCACGCGGCACGCGCATCTTCGGGCCCGTGGCGCGCGAGCTGCGCGAGCGGAACTTCATGAAGATCGTCTCACTGGCCCCGGAGGTGCTCTAGCCATGTCGACAACAATGCGAGTGAAGAAGGGCGACACGGTGCACGTGATCGCCGGCAAGGACCGCGGAAAGCAGGGCCGCGTGCTCGAGGCGCGCCCGGCGGAGAACCGCGTGATCGTCGAGAACCTCAACGTCGTCAAGCGGCACACGAAGCCGCGGCCGATGAAGGACGCCAACCGCATGGGCGGCACGACGATCCAGCCCGGCGGCGTGATCGACAAGCCGGCGCCGATGCCCTTGTCGAACGTGATGGTCGTCTGTCCTGTGTGCAACCGGCCGACGCGCGTCGGGATGACGTTCAAGGAGATCAAGGGCAAGCGCGTGAAGCTGCGCGTCTGCCGCCGGGCCGATTGCGGCCAGGAGATCGACGAGGGCGAGCACAAGTGACCGAGAAGAACGGCTACGCACCGCGACTGAAGGTGCTGTACGAGCAGGAGCTTCGCGCGCGGCTCAAGGACGAGCTGGGCGTCGGCTCGGTCATGCAGGTGCCGAGAGTCGAGAAGATCACGCTCAACATGGGCGTCGGCGAGGCGAAGACCGACGCGAAGCTGCTCGACTCGGCGATGGACGAGCTGACGCAGATCGCGGGCCAGCGCGCGCAACTGCGGCGCGCCCGCACGTCGATCGCCGGCTTCAAGATCCGCACCGGCATGCCGGTCGGGACGAAGGTGACGCTCCGCGGCGCGCGCATGTACGAGTTCCTCGACCGCCTGGTCTCGATCGCGCTGCCGCGCATCCGCGACTTCCGCGGGCTCAGCCCGCGCTCGTTCGACGGCCGTGGGAACTACTCCATCGGCCTGCGAGAGCAGATCATCTTTCCCGAGATCGACTACGACGACGTCGCGCAGATCCGCGGTCTCGACGTAACGATCACGACCAGCGCGAAGACCGACGACGAGGCGCGAGCGCTCCTCGCCGGCCTCGGTCTTCCGTTCGCACAAGAAGGAGAAGAATCCTAGTGGCCAAGAAGTCGATGATCGCGAAGGCGTCCCGTACGCCCAAGCACCCAACGCAGGCGCACCGCCGCTGCAACCGCTGCGGCCGCCCGCGCGCCGTGTACCGGAAGTTCGGCCTCTGCCGGATCTGCCTGCGCGAGCTCGCGCACCAGGGCGTGATTCCCGGAATGACGAAGGCCTCGTGGTAGGAGAAGCCAATGCTCACTGATCCCATCGCCGACATGCTCGCCAGGATCCGGAACGCGAACAAGGCGCTCCACGACACCGTGGAGATGCCCACCTCGCGCGCCAAGGTCGAGATCGCCCGCCTGCTGAAGGAGGAGGGGTACGTGCGCGACTACCGGATCGAGGAAGGCGAGAGCTTCAACAGGCTCGTCATCGAGCTGAAGTACGGGAGCAACCGCGAGCGCATCATCACCGACCTCAAGCGGATCTCGAAGCCAGGTCGCCGCGTCTACGCGCGCAAGGATCGGCTGCCGCGCGTGCTCGGCGGCATGGGCATCGGCCATCCTGTCCACCTCCAACGGCGTCATGACGAGCCGCACGGCCGAGCAGAAGGGCATCGGCGGCGAGGTCATCTGCTTCGTCTGGTGACGAGGACTGCCATGAGCCGAATCGGACGACAACCAATCGAGCTGCCCGCCGGCGTCAACGTCGCCGTGTCGGCCGACCGCGTCCAGGTCAACGGGCCGCTCGGCGAGCTGAGCCAGCAGCTGCCGGCGCGCATCACCGTGACGAAGGAGGACGAGACGCTCGTCGTCACGCGACCGACGGACCGTGGGGAAGACCGCGCGCTGCACGGGCTGACGCGCACGCTCGTCGCGAACATGGTCGAGGGCGTGACGAAGGGCTTCCAGAAGAAGCTGGAGATCCAGGGCGTCGGCTTCCGCGCCGGTCTCCGCGGCACGGACCTCGAGCTGCAGGTCGGCTTCTCCCATCCCGTCATCGTCTCGCCGCGCCCGGGCATCTCGTTCGAGGTGCCTCAGCCGACCGAGGTGATCGTGTCGGGCATCGACAAGCAGCTCGTCGGCCAGACTGCGGCCGAGGTGCGCAAGGTGCGCCCGCCCGAGCCGTACAAGGGCAAGGGCATCCGCTACGAGGGCGAGTACGTGCGCCGCAAAGTAGGGAAGCGAGCATGATCTTTCGTGCCATCGACAGTTCGATAGCTGAACGTGCTGGGGGAACCTCCCGGTTCCCCCAGACCCCTTCCACCGGTCCGCTGGCGCGGACAGGCGGCTTCGCCGCCGGGAAGCGCGCATGACGACGCTCACGACCCGAGATGCGCGAGCACGCCGGCGCCGCCGCGTGCGCGGCAAGGTGTCGGGCACGGCCGAGCGGCCGCGCCTCGCCGTGTTCCGCTCGAACGTCGGGATCTATGCGCAGCTCATCGACGACCTCGAGGGCAAGACGCTTGCCTCGGCGTCGTGGAAGGGCCTGCCCAAGAGCTTCAAGGGCACGAAGACCGCGCAGGCGAACGAGGTCGGCAAGCGGCTGGCCGCCGCTGCCGACAAGGCCGGCATCAAGGCCTGCGTGTTCGATCGTGCCGGCTACCTGTACCACGGACGCGTGAAGGCGCTCGCCGAGGGCGCACGCGAAGGAGGCCTTGAGTTTTGAGCGTAGGACGGATTCCAGGAGAAAGGCGAGCTCAAGGAGCGCGTCGTCGAGATCAACCGTGTGGCGAAGGTCGTCAAGGGCGGCCGTCGCTTCTCCTTCACGGCGCTCGTCGTCATCGGCGACGAGGTGGACAAGGTCGGCCTCGGCTACGGCAAGGCCCGCGAGGTCCCGCTCGCCATCTCGAAGGCCGTCGAGGACGCGAAGAAGAACATGTTCGTCGTGCCGCGGAAGGGCACGACGATCACGCACGAGATCATCGGCGAGTTCGGCGCTGCGCGCGTCATGCTCCGGCCTGCGAGCGAAGGTACGGGCGTGATCGCCGGCGGCGGCGTTCGCGCGGTGCTCGAGCTGGGCGGCGTGCGGGACATCCTCGCGAAGAGCCTCGGCACGACGAACCCGATCAACATGCTCAAGGCGACGGTCAACGGGCTCAAGCGGCTGCGAACGCCGGAGGACGTGGCGCCGCGCGCGGCCTGACCGTGGCGCAGGTGCTGCCGATTCCGAAGGCGAAGCCCGAGGAGCAGCCTGTGGTCGAGGAACCCGTCGCCGAAGCTGAGGTTACGAGGAGACGCCGGCGTGAAGACGCTGAAGATCACGCAGGTCCGCAGCCAGATCGGCCAGACGCCAAAGCATCGCGGCACGCTGCGTGCGCTCGGCCTGGGCAAGATCGGCCGCACGGTTGAGCGTCCGGAGAGCCCGGAGCTCGCCGGTATGCTGAGGAAAGTCCGACACCTCGTCCGGGTGGAGGAGTCCTGACCATGCCTGCCGAGCTCAATCTCTCCAGCCTCAAGCCTGCCCAGAAGCGCACCGCGCGCAAGCGTGTCGGTCGCGGCACGGGCTCGGGCAAGGGGCGCTACTCGGGCCGGGGCATCAAGGGTCAGAAGTCGCGCTCGGGCTCGCACAAGATGCCCGCGGGCTTCGAGGGCGGTCAGACGAGGCTCTACATGCGGGTCCCCAAGCTGCCGGGCAATACGTCGAAGGACGCGATGCCGATCGGGCCGTTCCGAACGCACACCCAGGGCGTCAACGTGCGCGATCTCGAGCGGGTGTTCGACGCCGGCGCAGAGGTGACGCCGGAGGTGCTGAAGGCGAAGCGCCTGATCCGCACGACGCGGATCGACGTGAAGATCCTCGGCTCGGGTGACCTGACGAAGACGCTCACTGTCTCGGCCCACGGCGTCTCCAAGTCGGCGCGCGAGAAGATCGAGGGGGCCGGCGGCAGCGTCGTGCTCCTGCGCGAGCCGAAGGAGCGCAAGCGCAAGCGCCACAAGAAGGCGTCCAAGCCGGTCGAGGCCGAGGTCGAGACGCAGGACGCCGAGGTCGAAGAGGCGGCTGAGGCTGAGCCGCGGCAAGCCGCCTGTCCGCGACAGGGACCGGGGACGGGGACCGGGAGTCCCGCAGCGCCCCGAGGACTAGCCCGTGCTCTCCTGGTTGACCAACGCGTGGCGCGTGCCAGAGCTACGGCGCCGCCTGCTGTTCACGGCGATGATCATCGCGCTGTACCGGCTCGGCTCGTGGGTGCCGGCGCCGGGCGTCGACTCGGAGCAGATCAAGAACTACTTCTCGACGCAGGGCAACACGGTGCTGGGCCTGCTCAACCTCTTCTCGGGGGGCGCGCTCTCGCAGTTCTCGCTCTTCGCGCTGGGGATCATGCCGTACGTCACGGCGTCGATCATCCTCCAGCTGCTGACCGTCGTCGTGCCCTCGCTCGAACGGCTCCAGAAAGAGGGCGAGGCGGGCTACGCGAAGATCAACCAGTACACGCGCTACCTCACGATCGTGCTGGCGGCGTTCCAGTCGCTCGGCTACGCGTACCTCTTCAAGCGACAGAACGCGCTCGAGGCGAACTCAGGGCGTGTCGTAATCATCGTCATCACGCTCACCGCCGGAACAGCGCTGCTCATGTGGATGGGCGAGCTGATCACGAAGCGCGGCGTCGGGAACGGCATCTCGATCATCATCTTCGCTTCGATCATCGCGGACGCCCCCACGACCATCCGCGCGTGGGTGGACGGCGGCCCGACGACGAAGCTGTTCTTCCCGATCGTCTTCCTCGCCGTCACCGTGGCGGTCGTCTTCATCCAGGAGGGCCAGCGGAAGATTCCCGATTCAGTACGCGAGGCGCGTCGTCGGGCGGCGCGATCACGTCGGGCGGCTCGACGTACATGCCGCTGCGCGTGAACATGGCGGGCGTCATCCCGATCATCTTCGCGGCGGCGGTGCTCGCGTTCCCACCGACGATCGCGCAGTTCTTCCCTCAGACGCAGGACTTCATCAACGACTGGTTCAGCCCCACCGACGTGGGATTCCTCATGTTCGAGGCGTTCCTCATCATCATCTTCACGTTCTTCTACACCGCGGTCCAGTTCAACCCGATCGACCAGGCCGACAACCTCCGCAAGCACGGCGGGTACATCCCGGGCATCCGGCCGGGCCCGCCGACGGCGCAGTACCTCGACCGCGTCTTGACGCGGTTGACCCTGCCGGGCTCGATCTACCTCGCGCTCGTTGCCGTGATACCGACATTCCTCATCCAGTTCTTCAGCTTCTCGTCGTCGACGCAGAACTTCCTCGGCGGTACGTCGCTGCTGATCATGGTCGGTGTCGCGCTGGACACGATGCGCCAGATGGAGTCGCAGATGATGATGCGCAGCTACGAGGGCTTCCTGAAGTAGCGCGTTGTCGCTGAACGTTCTCGATCCTGGGGCCCCAGGGATCCGGCAAGGGCACACAGGCCGCGCGAATCGCCTCCGAGTACGGCATTCCGCACATCGCCACGGGCGACATGTTTCGTTCGGCGATCGCCGCGGGGACGCCGCTCGGCAAGGAGGTCGAGCCCATCCTCGCCTCCGGCGCGCTCGTCCCGGACGAGCTCACGATCCGGCTCATCCGCGAGCGGCTCTCGGAAGAGGACGCGCAGGAAGGCTTCGTCCTCGACGGCTTCCCGCGCAACACGGCCCAGGCGGAAGCGCTCGACGACCTGCTCGAGGAGCTCGGCCGGCCGCTCGACCTCGTGCTCGACTCCAGGTGCCGGACGAGGTCTGCATGCGAGAGGCTGATCGCCGGGCGGAGGAAGAAGGGCGGACGGACGACAGCCCGGAGGTGATCGCGAAGCGTCTCGAGATCTTCCACCGCGAGACGGAGCCCTTGATCGGCTACTACCTGCCGCGCGGCATCGTCGTCGGCATCCACGGCGACCGCTCTCGCGAGAAGGTCTGGGCGGAGATCGTCGAGGCGCTCGAGCGCGTGGCGGCGCGCGCGGGAGATCCGGCGTGATCATCCGCAAGTCTCAGGCCGAGATCGAGCTGATGGGGGCCGCGGGCGAGGTCGTGGCGGCCACGCTCGCCTTGCTGGGCGAAAACATCCGCGCCGGTGTCACCACGGCCGAGCTCGACGCGCTCGCCGAGGAGTTCATCCTCTCCCAGGGCGGGGAGCCGACCTTCAAGGGCTACCGCGGCTACCCGGCCGCCACGTGCCTGTCGCCGAACGACATGATCGTCCACGGCATCCCGGGCGACTACACGCTCGAAGAGGGTGACATCCTCGCTGCGGACGTCGGCGTCACGCTGCAGGGATTCGTCGCCGACTCGGCCTTCACGATTCGCTGTGGGCGAGATCCCGGAGGAGACGGAGCGCCTGCTCGAGGCGTGCAAGTCCGCTCTCGACGCCGCCATCGAGCAGTGCCAGGAGGGCAATCGCCTCTCGGATGTCTCACACGCCGTGCAGCAGGTGGCCGAAGGGGCCGGGTTCTCGGTGGTACGGGAGCTCTCCGGGCACGGCATCGGCCGCTCGATGCACGAGGATCCGCAGATCCTCAACTTCGGCGAGCCGGGACGCGGGCCGCTGCTCGCCGAGGGCATGACTCTCGCCATCGAGCCGATGATCACGGCCGGCGGGCCAGACATCCGCGTCCACGACGACCGCTGGTCGATCTCGACGCGCGACGGCTCGCTCGCGGCGCATTTCGAGCACACGGTGGCGGTCACCGCCGAAGGGCCGAAAGTGCTGACGGCTACACGGGTTTTGCTACGATAGAGCCACCTGCGGCGCAGCCGTGCTGCGCCGTGTCTTTGTCTGTCACTGGAGTGAGATGAAAGTTCGACCGTCCGTGAAGCCGATGTGCGAGCGTTGCCGCGTGATCAAGCGGCACGGCCGCGTGCTTGTCATCTGCACGAACCCTCGTCACAAGCAGCGACAGGGTTAGGAAGACCGTATGGCACGCATCGCCGGAGTCAACCTCCCCAATCAGAAGCGCCTCGAAGTAGGGCTGACGTACATCTACGGCATCGGCCCGGCGACGGCGCAGAAGGTCTGCGTAGACCTCGGGCTGTCGTCCGAGACGAAGGTCAAGGACCTCACGGACGAGGAGACGACGAAGCTTCAGCGGCACATCGACACGAACCTCCAGGTCGAGGGAGACCTCCGGCGTGAACGCTCGCAGTCGGTGAAGCGACTCCAGGAGATCGGCGCCTACCGTGGCGTCCGCCACCGGCGCGGGCTCCCCGTCAACGGGCAGCGCACGAAGACGAACGCACGCACGCGCAAGGGCCCGGCCAAGAGCGTCGGCCGCAAGAAGAAGGCGACGACCTAAGTGGCTCCACCACGAAAGGCAGGGCGCGGCCGCCGGCGCGTCAAGAAGAACATCGCCATCGGCCAGGCGCACATCAAGTCGTCGTTCAACAACACGATCGTCGCGCTCACCGACAAGGAGGGCAACGTCATCGTGTGGGAGTCGGCAGGCTCCGCCGGCTTCAAGGGCTCGCGGAAGTCGACGCCGTTCGCCGCGCAGGTGACGGCCGACGCGGCTGCCCGCAAGGGAATGGAGCACGGTCTGCAGAAGGTCGAGGTCTTCGTCAACGGCCCCGGCTCCGGTCGCGAGACGGCAATTCGCTCGTTGCAGGCGGCCGGCCTGGAGATCCTCGGCGTCCGCGACGTGACGCCCCAGGCCCACAACGGCGTACGCCAGAAGAAGAGGAAGCGCAACTGATGGCGAGGTACACCGGACCGAGCTGCAAGCTGTGCCGTCGCGAGGGCATGAAGCTCTTCCTGAAGGGGGAGCGCTGCCTGACCGAGAAGTGCGCCATCGAGCGGCGCTCGTATCCGCCGGGCGAGCACGGTCGTGGCCGCATCAAGCAGTCCCAGTACCTGCTCCAGCTGCGCGAGAAGCAGAAGGCGCGCCGGTACTACGGCCTGCTCGAGAAGCAGTTCCGCAACTACTACGAGAAGGCCGCCCGCGGCTCGGGCGTCAGCGGCGAGAACCTCCTGCGCCTGCTCGAGACGCGACTGGACAACGTCATCTACCGCCTGGGCTTCGCCGCCTCCCGCGCGCAGGCCCGCCAGCTCGTGCGCCACGGCCACTTCCAGGTCAACGGCCGGCGCGTGAACATCCCCAGCTTCCAGGTCAAGCCCAACGACGTCATCAACCTCAAGAGCGGCAGCCCGGCCGAGCAGGTCGTTCGCGATGCGACCGATCTGACCGCGTCCGTGGCGCCATGGCTCCAGGCCGATCACGACGGCCTCACCGGCAAGATCCTCAAGCTGCCCGACCGGGCCGACATCGACACGCCGGTGCAGGAATCGCTGATCGTCGAGCTCTACTCGAAGTAGCGCCCAGCGCGCTTTAAGGAAGGAAGGAGAAACGTGGCCACCCGCAGCAGCCTCATGGAGTTCCAGGTCCCGCGAATCGTCCACGAAGAGGTGGACGAGAAGCGGGGTATCTTCGCTATCGAGCCGCTCGACCGTGGCTTCGGCTACACGTTCGGCAACTCGCTGCGGCGTGTGCTGCTGTCGTCCCTCGAGGGCGCAGCCGTCACGTCGGTGAAGCTCGAGGGCGTCGCCCACGAGTTCACGACGCTGCCCGGCGTTCGCGAGGACGTGACCGACATCCTGCTCAACCTCAAGAACCTCATCTGCCGCCTCCACGGCGAGGCGCCGGAGATCGAGGTGCGCCTCCAGAAGAGGGGCCCCGGCCCCGTGACGGCGGCGGACATCCAGATGCCCGCCGACCTCGAGATCCTCAATCCGGACCTCGAGATCGCGCACCTCGCCGACAAGGGCAAGCTCGAGCTGACGATGACGATCGGCCGCGGGCGCGGCTACGTCCCGGCCGAGATGAACCGCGGCTCGGAGCACACGATCGGCGTCATCCCCATCGACTCGATCTTCTCCCCCGTGCGGCGCGTCGCCTACGACGTCGAGGCCGCACGTGTCGGTCAGCGCACCGACTACGACAAGCTCATCCTCGACGTGACGACCGACGGCTCGATCGACCCGCGCGAGGCGATCGGCCAGGGTGCGGAGATCCTCATCCGGCAGCTCGCGATCTTCACCGACATCGACAGCATCGAGGGGTTCGGCGAGGTTCCTGCCGAGACCGCCGCGGAGCCGTCGCTGGCCCACGGGATGGAGAACTTCCCGATCGAGGAGCTCGAGCTCGGCGTGCGCTCGTACAACTGCCTGAAGCGCGTCGGCATCGAGACCATCGGCGACCTCGTCACGAAGACCGAGGTCGAGCTGGCGGCGATCCCGAACTTCGGCCGCAAGTCGATCGAGGAGGTCAAGGAGACCCTCGCCGGCCACGGTTTGACTCTGCGGGGCGAGGAGCCGCTCTCGTAATGAGGCACCAGCGAGCCGGGAAGAAGCTGGGTCGCGACGCGGCCCATCGCAAGGCGCTCTACGCGAACCTCACCGGCTCGCTGATCGTCCACGGCCGCGTGAAGACGACGGTCGCCAAGGCGAAGGGCGTGCGGCCGTTCGCCGAGAAGATGATCACACTCGCCCGTCGCGGCGACATCCACGCTCGCCGGCAGGCGCTCGCCTTCCTGCGCCAGCAGGAGGTCGTCCACCAGCTGTTCTCGGAGGTTGCCCCGCGCTTCGCCGACCGCCCGGGCGGCTACACGCGCATCGTCAAGATCGGCCCGCGCCCGGGCGACTCGGCGCCGATGGCCTACATCGAATTCGTCGACCACGTTCCGCGTGCGCCGGTCGTTCGTGCGCCGGTGGTCCGCGAAGAAGAACCGGTCGAAGGCCGAAGCCGCCGCACCTAGCACTTCGGACAAACTCCTCGCGTGAGGCTGAAGCTCACGCTGGAGTACGACGGCACGAACTTCCACGGCTGGGCGGCGCAGCCCGGCCTGCGCACGGTGGAGGGCGTGATCGTGGATGCGCTCAAGTCTCTCTTCTCGGTCGCGGAGAACATCGCCGTGGCCGGTCGCACCGACACGGGCGTGCACGCGCTGGGGAACGTCGTCAGCCTCGATGCGGGCGGCGGCCCGCCAGTGGAACGCACGGCGGAGGCGCTGAACACACTGCTACCCGACGACGTGGCCGCGGTCGCGGCGGAAGAGGCCCCGTCGGACTTCCACGCTCGTCACTCGGCCCGCTCCCGCAGCTATCGCTATCGCATCTACCGCCGGCGCGAGCGCTCGGCGCTCGAGGTTCGCCGGAGCTGGTGGTACCCCCGCCGGATCGACCTCGACGTGCTCGCCTCCTCCGTGGACCTGCTGCTGGGCGAGCACGACTTCCGCGCCTTCACGCCGACCGAGACGCAGCACGACGTCTTCCTGCGGCGAGTCCTGGCTGCGTCGTGGCACGAGCGCGGCGAGCACCTCGACTTCGAGATCACGGCCGACTCGTTCCTCCGGCACATGGTGCGGACGCTCGTCGGCACGATGCTCGATCGGCGGCCGGAGGAGCTTGCCCGGCTGCTCGACGGTGCCTCCCGGCCGGACGCCGGCGCCACGGCCCCGCCCTGGGGCCTCTACCTGCTCGGCGTGGATTACTAGGTGTCGCTGAGCTATCAACGAGATATCTTGATATCATGGAGCGATCGAACGGCGAGGGACACCGGGCGAACGGGACACGGCAGCGATCTTCGCGCGCATCCCACGTGCGCAGGCCGAGAAGCTCGAGCGACTCTCCTTCGAGCTGAAGCGTCCCAAGCAGGAGATCATCGCCGGCCTCGTCGCGCAGTACGCCCCGGGCGAGGAGCCCGAGGGCTGGACGCTCGGCCGCGTCGGGTTCCGTCCGGCCGCCGAGACGCCCGAGGTCCTGACGCTGGAGCAACTCGCGCAGCTCCTGCTGACCTCAGAGGACACGGCGCGGGCGCTGGCGGAGGCGGGTGAGCTCCCAGGCCGGCTCGTTGGCGGCGAGTGGCGGTTCTCGCGTCAGGCGGTGCTCGCCTGGTTGGAAGGCGATCGCACGTGAGCGTGCTCGTTCCCATGGTCGTCGAGTCCGACGGCCGCTACGAGCGATCGTTCGACATCTACTCCCGGCTCCTGCGCGATCGCATCGTCTTCCTCGGAACCGAGGTCGACGACCACGTCGCCAACCTCCTGACGGCTCAGCTCCTGTTCCTCGAGGCGCAGGATCCGGAGCGGGACATCTCGCTGTACATCAACTCCCCTGGGGGATCCGCGTACGCGGGAATGGCCATCTACGACACGATCCAGTACGTCCGGCCCGACGTCTCCACGGTCTGTCTGGGCATGGGGATGTCCGCGGCGGCGATGGTGCTCTGCGGCGGGGCGACGGGCAAGCGGTTCGCGTTGCCCAACGCCAAGATCATGATCCACCAGGGGACTGCAGGGTTCCGGGGTGCCCCTGTCGACATCGAGATCCATGCCCAGGAGGCGCTGCAGACCACGCGGAGGATGGCGGAGATCATCGCGCACCACTCGGGGAACTCCTTCGAGCAGGTGATGCGCGACATCGACCGCGACCGGTTCATGACACCCGAGGAGGCGCTGGAGTACGGGCTGATCGACGCGATCATGCCGACGAGATCTGCGGAGGCCTTACAGGCCGCCGCGGCTGCTGCGGGGTAGCGCCGTGGAGATCGGCGAGGCCCAGCTCCCACTACTCGTCGAGCCGGTCGAGGATCCTCTCGTGGTGATCGCCGACGACGAGCGATTGTTGCCAGAGCCCGAGCCCGAAGCCGAACCTGCCCCTATCGCGGCGGAGTGAACACGCCCGACTTTGCAGAGCCGCTGCGCGGCTGGCGTGCCTGGCGAGTGGTCGAGACGCGGGCCGGGCTTCGCCTCAGCTCTGTCATCTACGACGAGATCTGGGAGCCAGGACAGCCGTTCTGCGCGACGTGCCAGGTCGCACGGGGCGAGCACGCGGCCCCTTCGCCAGGCTGCCGGTGCGGGATCTACGCGTCGCGGGGCAGCTCTCACGCTACGCGGTACCTCGTCGGTCGGAACGATCCGCTGGTCGTCCACCGGGTTGTCGGTGTCGCCGCGCTCTGGGGAGATGTGTTCGAAGGAGTCGGCGGATGGCGCGCGGCGCTCGCCTATCCGGAGCGGTTGTGGGTGCCGGACCTCGCAGAAGCGGAAGAGATCGCGAGGCAGCTACGTGTCTACGGCGTACCGGTGGAGACCATCGCAGCGCCGGTCGGCGCGGGTGCCGCGTCCGAGATCCCTTCCCTCGCGTAGCTTCGGGGCCGGGCTACGATCGCGGGGTGCGCTTTCCCGTCTGCCTGTTCGACCTCGACGGCACGCTGATCGACTCCGGGCCGATGATCGTCGCCTCCATGAAGCACGCCGCGAAGACGGTTCTGGAGCGCGACATCCCCGAAGCGGTGCTCACAGCGGCCGTGGGTGGGCCCGGCCTGACGGCGCAGATGCGCGCACTCGATCCCGAGCGCGTCGAAGAGCTCGTGGCGGCGTATCGCGAGCACAACGAGCCGCTGCACGACGAGCTGGAGGCGTTCTGGGAGGTGGTGGAGGTGCTGCCGCGGCTCCGTGCGGAGGGCCGTCGGCTGGGCATCGTCACCGCCAAGCGCCGAGCCAGCGTGCAGCTCGCGTTCGACCGCCTCCCCGGACTGGAGGCGAACTTCGAAGTCGTGATCGGTGCTGAGGACACGGAGCGCCACAAGCCCGAGCCCGACCCCATCCTCGAAGCGCTGGTGCGCATGGACGCCTCCACCGAAGACGCTGCCTACGTCGGCGACTCTCCATTCGACGTACGCGCGGCGAAGGCGGCCGGCGTGCACGCCGTGGCCGTCGCCTGGGGCGGGATCCACGGAGCCGAGGCCCTCGAGCGCGAGGAGCCCGACGTCCTCGTCCGCCATGCGGAGGAGCTGCTTGCCGTCCTCTAAGGCATCTCGCCGAGCGGCGGAGCTCCGCGCGGAGCTCAACCGGGCGCTGATCGCGTACCACGTCGACGACGACCCCTTCATCACCGACGCGGAGTACGACCGGCTGTACGACGAGCTCGTGGCGCTCGAGGAGGCGCATGCGGACCTCGTCACGCCTGACTCGCCGACCCACCGAGTGGGAGCGCCACCGTCGGACCGCTTCCAGAAGGTGCGACACCTCGAGCAAATGGGTTCACTCGACAAGATCACGACCGACGAAGGGCTGTACAAGTGGACCGAGGACATCCAGAAGCGGCTCGGCACCGGGGAGCCCGTCGCGTACGTCGTCGAGCCGAAGATCGACGGCCTGGCCGTCAACCTGACGTACGAGGACGGCCTGTTCGTGCGGGGGGCGACGCGCGGAGACAGCATCCAGGGCGAGGACGTGACACCGAACCTCCGCACGATTCGCGCGATCCCGCTCCGCATGCGGGACGACCGCCCGCCCGCCGTCGTCGAGGTGCGAGGCGAGGTCTACCTGCCTCTGTCGGGCTTCCGCGAGCTCAACGAGCGTCTCGCGGGAACGAATCAGAAGCTCGCACCGAATCCCCGCAACGCTGCGGCCGGCTCGGTGCGTCAGAAGAACTCGGCGATCACGGCCGATCGGCCGCTGTCCGTCTGGGTTTATGGGACAGGTCACCAGGACGGAGTCGGCTTCGCCGGTCACCACGAGATGCTCGAGTGGCTGCGAGAGCGCGGGTTCCCGACGAACCCCTTTGCCGAGCGGCTGGAGTCGGTCGAGGACGTCGCCGAAGCCTGCCGTACCTGGGAGGCCCGCCGGGTCGAGCTCGACTACGAGATCGACGGGATCGTGATCAAGGTCGACTCAGTCGATCAACAGCGGCGGCTCGGCGTGCTCCACGGCCGGCCGCGCTGGGCACGTGCATTCAAGTGGGCGCCGATGACCGCCCAGACGAAACTGCTGAAGATCCACATTCGGGTCGGTCGCACCGGCGCTCTCAATCCCTGGGCCGTTCTCGAGCCCGTCGAGGTCGGCGGCGTCACGGTTTCCCGCGCGACGCTCCACAACGAGGAGGACATCAACCGCAAGCAGATTCGCGAGGGCGACATCGTCATCGTCCAACGAGCGGGCGACGTCATTCCGCAGATCGTCGGCCCGGCAGGCGAGCACCAGCCGGGGACCAAGGCATTCCGCATGCCGAAGAAGTGTCCGCTGTGCGGCACCGGCATCGTCAAGCCCGAAGGCGAGGTCATGCACCGATGCCCGAACCGTGCCTGTCCCTCGCGCGGGCTCGAAACCCTGATCAACTGGGTCGGCATCGCCGACATCGAGGGTGTCGGAGAGCAGACGATCCGCCTGCTCTGGGAACGCGGCCTCGTCCGCTCGCTCCCTGACCTCTATCGCCTGACGAAAGAGCAGCTGCTCGAGCTCGAGGGATTCGCCGAGACCTCCGCCTCGGCGGCGGTCGGAGCGATCGAGACTTCGAAGCAGGTCCCGTTCTCGCGCGTCCTGCTCGGCCTCAACATCCCGAAGGTCGGCTGGGTGCTCGCGCAGAACCTCGGCCGCCAGTTCGGGGACGTGGATCGGCTGGAGGCGGCGACTCAGGAGGAGGTCGAGGAGACGGAAGGTTTCGGCCCCGACCGCGCCGAGATCGTCGTCGAATGGTTCGCAGATGCCCAGAATCGTGCGCTTGTGAAGGAGCTCCGGGAACTCGGGCTCCGATTCGAAGTGGGGGAGGAGGACCGGCCCGCAGAAGGTCCGCTGACGGGCAGTACGTACGTCATCACCGGGACGCTCGAGATGTACTCGCGGGACGAAGCGGCCGCGGCGCTCGAGAGCCTTGGCGCGAAGGTGACGAACTCCGTCTCGTCAAAGACGACCGGTCTCGTCGTGGGCGAGGAGCCGGGCGGCTCGAAGCTCACGAAGGCTCAGCGCAGCGGCGTGCCGCTGCTGACGGAAGAGGATCTCGAGGCGCTGCTCAGTGCAAAGTGATGGTGACCGTCTGCCACTGCCACTGCGCTGCCTCGGCGGCTGTCGCCACCCAGACGTCGATGCGTAGGCCTTTGATCGCGCCGCCCGTGTCGGCCGCGACCGCTTCGCCGTAGCCGGGGATCGTCATCCGCGTGCCGAGCGGGATCACCGTCGGGTCGACGGCCACGATGCCCGGCCCCGTGGGGATGCCCGTCGTCGTCGTGCCGCGCATCGAGTAGGCGGTGGCGACGACGGTGAGCGTCTTTCCGGTCTGCACCGGCGGCGCCTGGGGGGAGGGCTGCGGCTGCGGCTCGGGTGGAGGCGGCGGTGCCGCGATCACCGACTGCGCGCCGATCGAGCTGATGCTCGGTGCCGTCTCGGCGACCGCCGTCTCCACGGTTGCGGCCGCCTGGGCCGCCTCGGCCGCCGCCACCGCTTCCGCGATCTGTTGCTGGTTGAGGACTTGCTCCGCCTGTAGCTGAGAGATGTAGCTCAGCCGGTCGGCCCGCGCGCCGGCGAGCTCTTGCGTTCGCGCGGCGGCCGCGCCGCGCAGCTGTCGCAGCTCAGCTGCCCTCGCCGTCTGCCGTTGCACCAACGCGGCCACTCGTACGCGGGCGGCCCGAGCCTCGTCGAGGACACCGCTCGTGGCGTCTGCGGCGCGGTGCAGGCTGTCGACGCCGTCGATCGCGTCCTCGAGCGACGCGGCGCCGAGAAAGACTGCGAGCACGTCGGGCCGGTCCGACACGTAGAGCACACGCACCAGGTCGGCCAGCCGCTGCTCCGCCTCCGCCAGCGTGCGCCGGGCGGCGGCCAGGTGCCTGCGCGACGACGAGCGCTCACGCTCCAGGACCGTGAGGCGCGACTCGATGCCGGCCAGCGCCGCCTCGGCCCGGGAGAGCTTGGACTCGAGGGCGAAGAGCTCGAGTCGCGCCTGCTGCTCTGCGGCGCCGAGCTCGGCGCCGCGGGCGCGAAGCGTGTCGGGGCCCTGGCCGAGCCCCGCTGCGGGCAGCCCGAGGAGCGCACCGACGACGAGCAACATCGCAAGTCGCGCGGCTGGGGGTTTCCGCAGCACCGCTGAGTGACCGTATCAGAGGACTCGCGGCGCCGTAGGCGAACGGAATCCCTGTTTTGCAGCCATTTTTCTGCGGGACAGGGGCGCAGTTGACGGTTGCGTGCGTCCGGGGAGCCTGGTAGGCTCCCGCGCCAGTGACGTACCGGCCCCTCCCGGTGCGCCCTTGGTTGCGCGCAACGCAAGCCCGCTTGACGGGTCGTCGTGTGACCCTCGTGGGGCTCCTTTTCGTCGCCATCGGCGTCGCGCTGATCGGGGCTGGTCCCGCCTTTGCCGACCGCATCGAGGACAAGCAGGCCGAAGCCGAGCAGGTGCTGGCCGACATCGAGGCGCTCGACGCGGAGCTCGGACAGTCCATCGAGGCGTACAACGCCGCCACGATCGAGCTCGATGCGATCAAGGCCGACCTGCGCGCGAATCACCGCCAGATGGGCGTCGCCCGCGGCAACCTCAAGATCGCCCAGAGCCGTCTGGCGAGCAGGCTGCGCGACCTCTACGTCGGCGGGGACTCGATGACGACGCTCGAGATCTTCCTGGGCAGCACGAGCTTCCAGGACCTCATCAACCGGCTCGACACGATCGACCGCGTGTCCCAGGAGGACACTCAGGTGCTGCAGGAGGTCAAGCGGTTCCGCACCGAGGTCGCGGTTCGCGGCGAGCGGCTGAAGAGTGCTCGCGCGAGCCAGGAGGAGGTCGTCGCCGCCCGGGCTGCCGCCAAGCGGGAGATCGAGGCCGGGCTCGCGGAGCGGCAGCAGCTCCTCGGGTCCATTCGCAACGAGATCGAGCAGCTGAAGGAGGAGGAGGCGCGCCGCCAGGAGATCCTGCGCCAGCAAGCGGCTGCGCGGATGGCCAGCCAGGAGGCGGCGATCCAGCAAGGCATCGACACGGCCGTGATCGGTGCCGCTGTCGAGACACCGGAGGCGGCGATCGCGCCGCCTTCGCGTTACGGCGGCGTCGTCGGGATCGCGATGCAGTATCTCGGCATCCCGTACGTCTGGGGCGGCTCTTCGCCGACAGGGGGCTTCGACTGTTCCGGGTTCATCATGTACGTCTACGCTCAGGTCGGCGTGTCACTGCCTCACCACGCCGCTTCGCAATTCAACTACGGCGTTCCCGTCTCGTACGACCAGCTCGCGGCCGGTGACCTCGTCTTCTTCAACGGGCTCGGCCACGCCGGGATCTACATCGGCGGCGGCCAGTTCGTCCACGCCCCGCACACCGGCGACGTCGTGAAGATCTCCAGCCTGTCGGACAGCTGGTACGCCGCGACCTACGTCGGCGCCCGCCGCATCCTCTAGCTCCCGTCGTACAGGGCCGCGACTTCGGCGGCGAAGTGCTCCTGACAGATCTTCCGCCGGAGCTTGAGCGTCGGCGTCACTTCGCCGTCCTCGATCGAGAAGTCGCGCGGCAGGACGGTGAAGCGCTTGATCTGCTCGAAGCGGGAGTGGGGAGCGTTCACCTCGTCGACGATGCCCTGCACGAGCTCGCGGACGTCGGGGTGCTTCGAGAGCGTGACGAGGTCGCCGTCGAGGCCGTGCTTCTGCGCCCAGCCTGCGATCTCCACCGGGTCGAGCGTGATCAGCGCCGCCACGTACGGGCGCCGGTCGCCCACGACGAGCGCCTGCGAGACGAACCGTGAGGTCTTGAGCTCGTTCTCGAGGTTCTGCGGCGCGACGTTCTTGCCGCCCGCGGTGACGAGGATGTCCTTCTTGCGGTCGGTGATCGTGACAAAGCCGTCCTCGTCGATCGTGGCGATGTCACCCGTCGCGAGCCATCCCTCGTCGTCGAGGACCGCCGCCGTCGCCTCCTCGTCCTTGTAGTAGCCCGCGAAGACGGTCGGGCTGCGGATGAAGAGCTCGCCGTCCTCCGCGAGCTTCAGCTCCCAGCCGGGCAGCGCCTTGCCGACCGTGCCGAACTTGAAGCTCTCCTCACGGTTCGACGTGGCCCCGGTCGTGCACTCGGTCAGGCCGTAGGCCTCGAGGATGAGGATGTCGAGCGCGTGGAAGAACTCGAGGATCTCGACGGCGAGCGGCGCGCCGCCCGAGACGGCGCGGCGCAGTCGCCCGCCCAGGCGCTCCTTCACCTTGGAGTACACGAGGCGGTCGGCGAGGCGGTGCTGAATGGCGAGGCCCCGCGGGATGGGCTTGCCTTGCTGGCGCAGCACGCTCACCCGGCGCCCCACGTCGAGCGCCCAGTCGATGAGTCTCCGGCGTGCGCCGGTGGCCTCGTCGAACCTGGCGAGGACGGCCGTATGCACCTTCTCGTAGAGGCGCGGCACGCTCGGGAAGACCGTGGGCCTGACTTTGGGCAGCGCATCGGCGACGGCATAGGGATCGGCGCAGAAGGCGATCGTGTAGCCGGCCATCGGCGCCAGCAGATGCGTCGAGGCGGCCGAAGTTGTGCGCGAGCGGCAGATAGAGCAGCAGCAGGTCGTCCCTCCGGAAGACGTCGGCCATGTCGTTGACGACCTTCGCCATCTCGTAGTAGTTGCGGTGGAGGATCTTGCAGCCCTTCGGCGGCCCGGTCGTGCCCGACGTGTAGATGAAGGTGAAGAGGTCGTCCTCGCCGACCTCGGCCTCGGCTCGTGCGAGAGCGTCGGGGTGCTCGCTCGCGTGCTCCCGGCCGCGTGTGGCGAGCTCCTCGAGCTCGGCGAACGTCAGGACATGGTGCAGGGCCGGCAGCCCGCCGCGCACCGACTCGACCTTCTCCAGCTGCTCGTCGTCCTCGACGAGCACACCGACGGCGTCGGAGTGGCTCAGCACGTACCGGCAGTCCTCCGGCGACGAGTTCGCGTAGATCGGAGCCGTCACGCCGCCGACCAGCGCGAGCGCGAAGTCGAAGAGGCACCACTCGACCCGCGTCCCGCCGAGAATGCCGAACGGCGTCGCCCTTGCGGATGCCGAGCGCCAGCAGGCCGTTGGCCAGCTCGTCCACCCGCCTGGCCGTCTCTGCGAGCGACACGGGCGCCCACTCGCCGTCGCCGCTCCGCGAGGTAGAGCGGATCGGGACGGCCGGAGGCCACGGCGTCCCGCCAGAGCCTCACGATCGTGCGCTGCCCTGTGTTCATGACGGAAATGTTGCAGGGATCGGGGAGTTGGGAAAGAAGAACGGACATCCCCGACTAGACTTCTGCCGATGCGAACGACTTGGAACGGTGCGATCAGCTTCGGGCTGGTCACGATCCCCGTGGGGCTCGCGCCCGCGACGAAGCCTGCTGCGCGCCAGTCCGACGTGTCGTTCCGGCTCCTGCACCGCGAGTGCAAGACGCCGATCAAGCAGAAGCGCTGGTGTCCGACGCACGACCGCGAGGTGGGCCCGGACGAGATCGTGCGCGGCTGGGAGGTGTCGAAGGGCGAGTTCGTGATCGTCGAGGACGAGGATCTCGAGGCCATCGACCGCGACACGACCTCGCGTGCCATCGACATCAGGAGCTTCGTGCCGGCGGACGACGTCGATCCGATCTACTACGACCGCACGTACTTCCTCGTCCCGGCCAGCGCAGGCGCGCAGCGCCGCCCCTACGTGCTGCTCCTCGAGGCCATGCGGGAGACCAAGACGGCTGCGCTCGGGAGCTTCGTGCTTGCCGGTAAGGAGAAGCTGGCGCTCATTCGCGTGCAGGACAACGCGCTCGTGCTCGAGACGCTGTTCGTCGGCGAGGACGTCTACTCGGATGCGGAGATCGTGGAAGCGGTCAGTGACGTGAAGACGAAGAAGCAGGAAGTCGCCCTCGCGCTGCAGGTGATCGACAGCCTCGCGGGCGAGTTCGACCCGACCGAGCTCGTCAGCGAGTACCGGCGCGACCTCCAGACGCTGCTGGAGGAGAAGCTGAAGGGGGCGCCGACGGCGAAGCCGGAGGAGGAAGAGGAGAAAGAAGCTCCGGTCATCGACCTCATGGAGGCGCTGCGGAAGAGCGTGGCGGACGCGAAGAAGCGCAAGCCGCCGGCGGAGAAGCCGGCGGCCAAGCGGGCACCCGCCCGCAAGAAGGTCGCTGCGAAGAAGCGCTAGCTAGCTCTCCGGCGCTAGCCCGCTTTCGGCGCCGTCGCCTCCAGCTGCGCCTGGAAGAGCGTCTTGTCGATCTTGCCCTGGTAGATCGGCACGCCTTCCTCCACGCAAAAGCGGATGACGTCCTCCCGCTCCATGCCGACCTCTTTGGACAGCTCTTCCGGCGTCAAGTGATTGGGCATCGCTCCTCCTTCAGGCAATGAAAAAGCCCGGCGGCCGTCGAGGCTCGCGCGGGCTCACGCCGATGCACGTGGGGTTCGTGTCGCGGGACTCACCGGGCCCGCGCCGCAACGACAGTCATCACTCTGAGCATACTCCGGGACCCGTCCGGAGCGCAACGGCGCGACACACGTCAGACGGGGTTCGTGAGCTCGATGAAGTGCCAGTCGAGGTCGAATTGCTCGGCGAGCCGGCGCGAGAGCGCCTGTACGCCGAGGCGCTCCGTCGCGTAGTGGCCACCGGCGATGAAGTGGATGCCGAGCTCGCGCGCCGCCATCATGGTCGGCTCCGCCGGCTCGCCCGTGAGGAACGCGTCGTAGCCGGCCGCCGCGGCTGCGGGTAGCAGCCCGGCGCCGCCCCCGGACACGATGGCCACGCGCCTGATCTCGCTCGGCCCGTATAGGAACGCCAGCGGCTCGCGGCCGCCGAGCGCGTCCCGGACCCGCCCCGTGAAGGCGTCTGGGCTCAGAGGCTCGGCGAGCGAGCCACCGTGCCCGACGTCGAAAGCCGAGTCGAGCTCGACCCCGAGCTCACGGGCGAGCAGGGCGTTGTTGCCCAGCTCCGGATGCGCGTCGAGTGCCAGGTGATACGCCACGAGCGTGATGTCGCCGTCGAAGAGCGCCTTCAGCCGGCTCTTCAGCGTTGCGTCCACGACGCGGGGATCCCGTTCCCAGAAGAGGCCGTGGTGGACGATCACCATCTGTGCTCCGAGCGCCGCCGTGTGCTCGAACAGCTCGCGCGACGCAGATACGCCGCAGGCGATCGTGGTCACCTCGTCGGCGCCCACGACCTGGAGACCGACGGGCAGGTAGTCGGGGTATGACCCGACGTCGAGCAGCTCGTTGGCGAAGGCGACGATCTCGTCCCGGTGCGCCACGCGGGGCAGTGTATGTCTGTGGGGCTAGGCAGCCGCAGCTGCGAAGGGGATGTCTGCGTCCGTTGCCGCACCTCCTTCCGGTGGCGAGAGGAACTCGACACGCCCGGCGACGACCTCGAGCGCGCTGCGTCGGCTCCCGTCCTCGGCGTCCCAGGAGCGGCTGCGGAGACGGCCTTCCACCCCGATGCGCTTGCCCTTCGCGAGGTACTCGCTGCACAGCTCCGCCTGGCGGTCCCACACGCTGATGTGGACGAAGTCGGCGCCGCCGTCCTTCGACGGCCTGTTGATCGCGAGTAGGAAGCCCGCCACCTGCTTCCCGTCGCCGACGGCCTTCAGCTCGACGTCGGTGGCGAGGTTGCCGATGAGGCTGACGACGTTCATGTCTCGACGGTAGCCCGGAACCGTTACGTGTCTGTGCCAGGTCCGCGCCGGAAGTGCTCCGGCCGCGCGTGAGAGATATCGGGGTGCCCAGATTTGAACTGGGGACCTCTCCGACCCGAACGGAGCGCGCTACCCGCCTTCACGCGGGGGAACCCATGGTTCCCCCGCGAGCCCCCTCCTTCACGAAAGGCAATCGGGGTGCCCAGATTTGAACTGGGGACCTCTCCGACCCGAACGGAGCGCGCTACCAGGCTGCGCCACACCCCGAGGCCTACAGCTTATCGGCCGTCATTCGCGCTTACGCGGGCACAGCGACGAACCAGCGGCCGCCTTCCTCGTCGAGCCAGCGATCGAATCGCAGGCCTGCCTCGGCCAGCGCAGCGTCAAGCTCGTCCTGATCGGCGAAGACCCGCATCGTGAAGGAGTGCTCCCATCGCCGGTCGCCGACCACGTATACGACCTTGCCGTGGACGACGCTGTCCGCGAACCGTTCGACGATTAGCCGCGACGTCACGTCTCCGAGCTGCGTCTCCCCGTCCTGGGGCTGCCAGCCCAGCGCCAGCCCTTCGACGACGACGAGATCCGCGTGCCTTCGGCACGTCTCCAGGAAGTCGCGGCGCTGGCCGGCGGGCGCAGTAATCAGGTTGCTGGCGAGCACGACGGCGTCGAAGTGCCGCTCGAGGTCGAGGCCCTCGATGCGGGCGCAGATCGTCTCGGCGGTGTGGACGTGCGCGAGCATCGCCTCGGACTCGTCGACTGCGGTGACGCGGTAGCCGAGCCGGACGAGCTGTCGGGTGATGCGTCCCGCGCCGCAGCCCAGTTCGAGGATCGAGCCGCCGGCAGGCACGGCCTGCGCCACGCGATCGCCCTCACCGAGCTCGGGCAGGAGCGCGTAGACGTCGACGGGGCTCCCATCAGGCGCCATGCCCATCAGTGTTCAGGCCGCCGTACGCACGCGGCGGAAGAGCAGCGGTATCGCCCAGAGGAAGCCGGCGAGCGTGAAGCCGACGGTGAGGATCGTCGCCGCGTCCGTCGTCTGCGAGACGAGAGCGGTGAGCGCATATCCGACTGGCAGCAGGCCGATGGCGCCGAAGAAGTCGAGGCTCGTCACGCGGGCGAGCTTGCCTTCGGGCACCCACTCCATCATCAGCGTCGCCCAGACGCCGATCGCATAGCCGATCAGCACGCCGCGGGCGACCATGAGCGCCGCGGCCACCTCGTACGAGTCCTGCAGCGTCATGGCCACCGCGAACACGTCGTTCAAGGCGAGGAAGCCGAAGGTCAGCCAAATGCGGTGCCTTCTCGGGTTCATCTGGCCGAAGGCGATCATCCCGATCGTCATCCCGGCCGCCTCGAAGGCGAACAGAAGCCCGTACGCGCCGACGCCCTTGTCGAACTGCTCGGCGACGAAGGTCGGTGCGAGCGCCTGGAACGGCGCCATCGCCACCATCAACACGACCGACGTGACGGCGATTCCCACCCAGAGCCAGGGCACGCTCGCGACGTAGCGCACGCCCTCGACGATCGACCTCCACGTCCCCTCGCTCGGTTCCGGCTCGAACGAGCGCGGTCGCGCCGGGACGAGCAGCGCCGCCGAGACGAGGAACGTGAGCGCATTGATGCCGAAGACCGCCGCCGAGCCCACGACGCCGTAGATCGTGCCGGCGAGTGCCGGGCCGATCACGAACGATGCCTGGCGAGAGATGCCGATCAGCGTGTTGGCCGACGCGATCTCGTGCGACTCGACGACGAGTGGCACGATGCCTCCTGCGGCCGGGTAGAAGAACCCGTCCGCGAGCCCGAATCCAACCGCCAGCGCGAGCAACAGGCCGAACGAGAGATGGCCCGAAGCGTCGAGCAGGGCCAGTGCCCCCATGATCACGACCCTGGCGAGGTCCGAGGAGATCATCAGCAGCCGCCGCGAGTAGCGGTCGGCGAGCGCGCCGCCGATCAGCACCGTCGTCAGCAGGGCTGCGCTGTGCGCCATGAGCACGATCGCGAGGGAAGTCGCCGAGCCGGTGAGCGTCGTCGTCCGCCAGCCCAGCGCTATGAGGAACGCGCCGTCGCCGACGAGGGACACCGTCCGTGCCGACCAGAGCAGCCGGAAGTCGCGGCTGCGGAAGGCGTACAGCGCGCGTGCGCCGCGGATCCGGCCGGACTGTGCTTCCACGTCGCGAGGCTATCCTCGGCGGCTCGTGATGCGCCCGCTGGCAGTACTCCTGGACGTCGACTTCACGCTGGTGCGGCCGGGGCCGGAGCTCGGCCCGGAGGCCTACCGGGCGCTCGGCGAGGCTCACGGCCTGCGACTCGACACGGAGTTGTACGGGGACGCACGGGCGGCTGCGATCGACGACCTCGAGCGGCATCCCGAGCTCGACCACGACGAGGAGGTCTGGGTGCGCTTCACCGAGGACATCGTCCGCGGCATGGGCGGCGACGGCCAGGAGGTGGCGGTCGTCGCGCACGAGATCGTGAGCCGCTGGGAGCACGCGCGGCACTTCGAGCTCTACGACGACGTCGTGCCGGTGCTCGCGGAGCTGAAGCAGCAAGGGCTGAAGCTCGGGCTTGTCTCCAACACCAGCCGCGATCTCGACGCGTTCGTCCGCCACTTCGGGATCGAGGTCGACGCATGGATCTCATCGGGGAGCCATGGCAAGGTGAAGCCGAGCCCCCTCATCTTTGCGGCCGCGCTCGAGCTCCTGGAGGTCGAGGCCGCAGACGCGGTGATGGTGGGCGACTCGCTCGAGGACGACGTCGAAGGCGCGCAGGCGTGTGGGATGCGCGCGATCCTGATCGACCGCGCCGGCCGCTTCCCTGACCATGTCGGCCGGATCGAGTCGTTGCGGGAGCTGCCCGCCGCCCTCGGCCGCTAGCGCAGGAGGGAGAGCACCTCACCGTCCTCGGGAAAACGGCCCAGCTCCTGCTTGGAGAACACCGGCCGGCCTTCCGCGCGGACGTCGTACTGCCCCTTGCCGCCGGGGATCGCCTCGGCGTCGAAGCCCTCGGCGGCGAGCTCGGCCACGAGACTCGCGGCCCGTTCGTCGTAGCCCGATCAGGTCGGGCAGTAGTGGATCTCGACACGCATGGCAAAGAGCCTACTCTTCGCATCGGTGCAGACTTCGCCGGCCATCGAGCACGCGAGCCCTGAGGAGATCGAGGCCGTGCGCCGCCTGTTCGGCGAGTACCAGGAGTCGCTCGGCGTCGACCTCTGCTTCCAGGGCTTCGACCGCGAGCTCGCGGAGCTACCGGGTGACTACGTCTCGCCCGGCGGCTGCCTGCTGGTGGCGCGAAACGGGGACGAGATCGTCGCGTGCGTGGCGCTGCGCAGGCTCGATCCCGAGACGTGCGAGATGAAGCGGCTCTACGTGCGGCCTACGCAGCGGGGGCTGGGGCTGGGCCGGGCGCTGGCCGGTGCCGTCATCGACGAGGCGCGGCGGATCGGCTACCGCCGGATGCGGCTCGACACGCTGCCCTCGATGACCGAGGCGGCTGCACTCTACGAGCGCCTGGGCTTCCAAGAGATCGAGCCCTACACCGCGAACCCGGTGCCCGGCGCCCGCTTCCTTCAGCTGGCGCTCTGATCGCCTACCGACTCCTTCGCTGCCTCGGCGATGTCGGGGCCGAGGGCCTTGACGACCTCGGGCCGTTCCATCACGCGCGCGATCTCGGCCGGGCTGCAGCGGTTGACCACGTACGGGTCGTCGAGGATGTCCTCGAGCGTTCGGCCGCGGTCGTGCTCGCGAATGATGTAGGCAGCGATGCGCTCGTTCGAGCTCTTCGTAGTGGCGAAGAGATTGCGAATGAAATCGCCGAACCGGGCCACGGAGCGATTGTATCCTTGCCCCATGCGCGGGGCCTCGCCGTCCAGGCGCTTTGCCGAGCGTGTTGTGGCGGGCCTTGACGACGGCGGCGTGCCGGAGCCGGTCGTCCTCTGGATCGAATGGTGCGAGGACGGCTCGTGGTCGGTCGGGCGCGCGATCGATCCGGAGCACCGGCCGACGGACGAGCCGAAGGCCGACGACGTGATCTTCTCCGGGTACGAGCTGGAGGACGCGCTCGACCACGCGAACGAGGCGCTCGAGGACGAGGTGCGGGTGCTGGAGGAGGAAGGCATCGACGTCAAGGTGACGCCGTTCACGCGCCAGGAGATCCTCCCCAAGCTCGAGCGGCGCTTCCTGCACGAGCTGTAGACGGGTTTGGCGGTTTCCGCCAAGCCCTCCTTGGTGCGCCCGGCTTGCGCGGAGGCTGCTAGGGTCGGCGGCCCATGCGGATCCGCCTTGGCCACAGTCCGGACGCCGACGACGCCTTCATGTTCTGGGGGCTCGCCTCGGGCCGCGTCGAGACGCGCGGCTTCGAGTTCGAGCATGTTCTGCGCGACATCCAGACGCTGAACGAGTGGGCGCTCGAGGGGCGGCTGGAGACCACCGCCATCTCGCTGCACGCATACCCGTTCGTCCAGGACCGGTATGTGCTGCTGCCGCACGGCGCGAGCATGGGCGCCGGCTACGGCCCGATCGTCGTCGCGCGCGAGCAAATGTCGCTCGACGACCTGGCCGACCTCGAGATCGCCATCCCGGGTCGCATGACGACGGCGTTCCTCGTCCTGCGCATGGCGATCGGCGACTTCCGCTACCGCGAGGTGCCGTTCGACAAGATCCTCGACGAGGTGAAGGCAGGCGACGCGGACGTCGGCCTCGTCATCCACGAGGGCCAGCTCACGTACGCGGACGAGGGCCTGGAGAAGGTGCTCGACCTCGGCGAGTGGTGGCTCCTGGAGACGGGCCTGCCGCTGCCGCTGGGCGCGAACGTCGCACGGCGCGATCTCGGCGACGACGTGCTCGCCGATCTGTCGGCCGTGCTCCAGGATTCGATCAGGACGGGTCTCGACAATCGCCGCGAGGCGATGGCGTACGCGATGGAGTTCAGCCGCGGCCTCGAGCCGCACCTCGCCGACCGCTTCGTCGGCATGTACGTCAACGACCTCACGTGCGACTACGGCGAAGAGGGCAGGGCGGCGGTCGAGGAGCTGTTGCGGCGCGCGGAGGCGCTCGGCGCGTACGAACGCCCCGTCCGCGTCGAATTCGTCTCGTAGCCGCTAGACGGTTCGGCTGAAGGTTCGGCCGCTCGCGGCCGATAACCACGGGGTGAACCCGCTGTCCCAGACGGCCTCGCGGCTGACGTGGCTCGCAGGCGCGTTCGTCGTCTCCTTCTGTGCCTTCGTCGCGGCGATCGGCGCCGACGCGCACTGGCTGGCCGCGCTCGGCAGCGAGATCGCGGAGCTCGGTCGCATCCCCGCGGGTGTTCCCTACGCGGCAGCTCCGTCGGCGGGCTGGGAGAACGCACCCGTGCTCGGAGAGCTCGCCTTCCACGGGCTGGAGGCAGCTCTCGGCGACCGCGGGCTCGTGCTCGCGCTCGTCGGGGCGGTTGCTCTGGCCATCGCGACGCTCGCGCTCGATATGCGCCGGGCGGATGCCGCCGACGCTCCCTCCGCGCTCGTGCTGCTCCTCGTGGGCGTGGCCGCGTCGCAGTCGCTCTTGATCGTGCGAGGGCAGCTCTTCTCGCTGGCGCTCTTCCCGGTCCTCGTCCTGATCCTGCGCAACCAGGCGCGGCTGCCGTCGGAGGCGGTCTGGCTCTTGCCCCCACTCTTCGCGCTCTGGTCGAACCTGCACGGAGGAGTGCTCGTTGGCGTAGCCGTCGCCGGCTCGTACCTGCTGCTGCACAGGCTGCGGCGGACGCCGGTCACGGCGATCGCCGTGCTGATCGCCTCGCTCGGTGCAGTGCTGCTCACGCCGTCGCTGCTCGACACGCGTCGCTACTACCAGGGCGTGCTCGGCAGCGAGGCAGCCGCCGGGCACGAGGGCCTCTGGGCGCCGCTCTCGCTCGACATGCCGCTCGACGTCGCGTTCCTCGTCGCCGGCATCCCGCTCGTGATCGCGGCGCTGGCTTCGAGGCCACGGTTCTGGGAGCTCGTGGCGCTCACGGGCCTGGCGGCGATGACGATTCAGGCGGGACGGAACGCTGTATGGCTCGTCCTGTTCGCGGCCACGCCGGCTGCGGCCTGGCTGACGGGCTCGCGGCAGTGGCGTCTCCGTCCGCCGCGATTCCTGACGGCTGTGCTCGCGGCATGCCTGGCGGGGCTGTTGGCGATCGGCCTCGGTCGGGCGCCGACTCCGTCGGCTGCGGGAGCGGAATTGCGTGCGCGTGCGGTTCTCGAGGCCGGCAGCGCGCCGATCCTCGCCGACGACATCAACGCTGAGGCGCTGGCCCTGGACGGCAGGATGGTGTGGATCGCGAACCCGCTCGATGCGTTCGACCTCGCCGATCAGCGTCTCTATCTCGACTGGATCGCGGGCCGCGAGTCGGGGGACGCACTGCCGGCGTCCTTCCCTGCGGCCCTCGTGACCGTCGACAGCCCGCCGGCCCGTCGACTGGCCGCGGACAAGGGCTGGCGCGTCGCGGCGCGGGATGAGCGCGCGGTGCTCTTCGTCCGCACTCGGACGTAGCGCGCGAGCGGGTATCGTCCGCCGCGATGGCGGTGGCGACCGGCAGGGAGTACGGTCTCTTCATCGACGGCGGCATGGCCGAGCCGGCCTCCGGCGACGTCGTCGAGCTCGTCGAGCCGGCCACCGGCGAACCGCTGGCGCGGGCGGCGATGGCGGGTGAGGCCGATGTCGACCACGCGGTCGAATCGGCGCGCGCGGCGCTCGACGGTGCATGGGGCAAGACGCCTGCGACCGAGCGCTCGCGACTCCTGCATGCCCTGGCCGACGCGATCGTCGCCAACCGCGCGGAGCTGGCCGAGCTGGAGTCGCGGAACGTCGGCAAGGCGATCTCGTCCGTGAAGGCGGAGCTCTTCGGAGCCGCCGAGAACTTCCGCTTCTTCGCTTCCGCCGTGGGCACCATCGCCGGTCGCTCGAACCCGATCGGCGGCTCGCTGCTCTTCTACTCGCAGAAGGAGCCGGTCGGCGTCGCGGGGCAGATCGTGCCGTGGAACTACCCGCTGCTGATGACCGCCTGGAAGCTGTCGCCTGCGCTTGCCGCCGGCTGCTCGGTCGTCCTCAAGCCCGACGCGAAGACGCCGCTGTCAGCGTTGCGGCTAGCGGAGCTCGCAGCGGAGGTCGGGTTCCCGGCAGGCGTGATCAACATCGTCCCGGGCGACGGCCCCGGTACGGGCGCGTATCTCGTCAGCCACCCCGGCGTGGACAAGGTTGCGTTCACCGGCTCGACGGCGACCGGGAGCGAGATCATGCGGCTCGCGGCGCCGACGCTGAAACGGATCACGCTCGAGCTGGGCGGCAAGAGCCCGAACCTCATCTTCGCGGACGCGGATCTGTCGGACGCGGTTCCCAGCTCGGTGTGGTCGATCTTCTACGCGGCGGGGCAGAGCTGCGAGGCGCGGTCGCGAGTGCTCGTCGAGAAGCCGATCTACGACTCGGTCGTTGCGGAGTTCGCGGAGAAGGCCGCGGCGGTGAAGGTCGGCGACCCGCTCGAGGACGAGACCCAGATGGGCTCGCTGATCTCGCCGGAGCACCGGGATCGCGTGCACGGCTTTGTGGAGCAAGGGCGCGAGCAGGGTGCGAACGTGGTGCTCGGAGGCTCGCCCGCCGACGGTGCGGGCGCGTTCTACCCGCCCACGGTGCTGGCCGCCGTGGACAACTCGATGTCCGTCGCCCAGGAGGAGATCTTCGGCCCGGTCGTGACGGTGATCCCGTTCGAGGACGAGGCGGACGCCGTGCGCATCGCCAACGACGTGCGCTACGGCCTGATGGCCACGGTGTGGACGGGTGATCCCGGTCGCGGCCACAGGATCGCGCGGCAGATCAAGTCCGGCACGGTCGGGATCAACATGCCGTACACGGCGTTCCCGGGCATCCCGTTCGGCGGCTACAAGCAGTCCGGCTTCGGCCGCGAGCTCGGTATCGAGGCGCTCGACCTCTACCTGGAGACGAAGAGCGTCATCGTGGGCACCGGCGCCAGGCCCGCCAACCCGTTCGGGCTCTGAGCGGCACAGAATCGGCGCAGACCTGGCACGGACATGACGCACGACCTTCGCTAGCGTGACTCGAGGGGACCTTCGTCCCCCAGGGGGAGGTAGGTTTTTCGCTCGTGGCGGCCACGGCGACCTCGATCGAGCGCGTGTTCGAGCGCCTGGAGGAGCTGTACGCGATCGGCGGCGGGGAGGGCGCGAACCGGCCGCACCCGAGCCCGGAAGAAGACGCTGCGCACAAGCTGACCGCGGGCTGGCTGCGTGAGGCCGGCCTGGCGGTCGACGTCGACGCACACGGCAACCTGCTCGGCCGCTCGGGCCATCGCGACGACGTGTGGGTCGGGTCACATCTCGACTCCGTGCCGCAGGGAGGCAAGTTCGACGGGGCGCTCGGAGTCGTCGCCGCGATCGAGGCGGTCGAGCAGACGGGCTGCGGCTCGGTCGCCGCGTTCCGGGGCGAGGAGGTTGGCTGCATCGGCAGCCGCGCGCTCTGTCGGTACGAGGAGGTGCCGTCGGCGTTTCTCGAGCTCCACATCGAGCAAGGGCCGACGCTCGAGCGGGCCGGCGTCCCGCTTGGCATCGTCACCAGCATCGTCGGCTACGCACGCGGCGAGCTGTCGGTTCGAAGGCCGCGCCGGCCATGCGGGAACGACGCCGATGCGAGACCGCGAAGACGCGTTGTCGAAGGCCGCCGCCGCGATCCTCGACATCCGCGACGCCGCCCTCCAGGTGGAGGGAGCCGTCGCTACCGTTGGCGAGCTGGACGTCGAGCCCGGCGCCGGAAACGTCATCCCGGGGCGCGTCCGGCTCTCTGTCGACGTCCGCGCTCCTGACCGTGAACGGCTGGACGACGTGATCGCGCGCGTAGGCCTCGAGCCCGGACACCGCGCCGAGCCCGTGGCGATGAGCGAGAGCTGCCGCGCCGCGCTGAGCGACGAGATCGCCGCCCGCGGCCTGCAGGCGATCGAGCTACCGTCGGGCGCCGGTCACGACGCGGGCATCCTCGCGGCAGCCGGCGTCGATGCCGGGATGTTGTTCGTCCGCAGCCTCAACGGCGGAGTGAGCCACTCGCCGGACGAGCTCTCCTCCCCGGAGGACGTCGCGCTCGCGATCGACGTCCTCGCAGGCGCGCTGCGCCGGCTCGCCGCCTAGACGCCTCGTTCAGGCTCGCCGTCGTAGTAATCGAGGCTCTCGAGGCGCGCGATGATGCCGACGCCGCGGAAGTTGATCTTGTTCGAGCGCGGGTAGTAGCAGATGTCGTTCGGCCTGCGCGTGCCGTAGGCGAGGAACGTGAACGTCTCGTCTTCGGCACGGAAGTAGTGCGCGATCCTCGTCGCCGCAGGACGCGAGACGACGTGGCCGGCGCGCAGCCGATGCACTTCCTTCTCCACGTCCGGGTTGATGCGATAGGCGCCTGGCGTCGGCCACAGCTCGAGCACGCCTGAGCCGTCCAGTACCACGAAGATCTCTTCCTCGAGCGAGTGGCAATGCGGCGGGGCGCCCTCCTCTCCGGGCGGTAGCGCGACGTAGTTGAGCCCGGTCCGTTCCGAGCCGGCTGCGCTCGCAAGGTCGAACAACGCGCCCCCGTGCTCGCCCGGAAGCTCGTCGCGGTGCACGATGTTCGATGGACGAGGGCTCGGTTCAGGCAGCTCGAGATCTCCCGCATCGGCCTCGAGGTCCCACGGGTGACGATCCTCGGCGACCTTCACCGTCGCGTCCATGCGAAGAACGCCCGCACGCGTGAGGTAGGACGCGGTGGCGTTCGTCCGCTCGCCGAAGGCAAGCACGTCGAGTCCGTCAGGCCCCGCGATCAGCGTGTGGTCCTCCTCGGCGACGCGGTGGACGATCGTGTCGCCGGCGCGTACCTCGTACGTCTTCCCGCTCTGCCACGAGAGCCCGGTGCCGGCGAGGACGTAGAAGATCTCCTCCTCGTCGAGCTCGACGTGGACGGGAGAGGAGCGGCCGCCCGGGTCGAGCTTCAAGCGAGCGACGCCGACCTCCTTCGACCCCGCGGCGTGGCCGAGGTCGATGCGGTCGAGCTGCATCGGGCCACGGCGGAGGTCGCGCGGCTCGACATCGTCCCAGTGCGCGATGCCCATCAGGCCTCCTCGAAGCGGATGTCCTGTGCCCCTTCCCAGAGCACGAGCCGGCCGATCTCCTCGAGGTGCTCCCTGCCGTCGACGACGGTCGCGAAGTGGTTGCCCGCCAGCTGGCCGGCCTTGCTCGCGAAGCAGGTCTGGCCGTACGGGAAGAGGATCTCCGTCTCGCTCACGCCGCCGGGATAGATCAGCAGCTCTCCGGCTCCGGGATAGCTCGTCGGGTCCTCGAAGCCGATGCCGAGGTCGAGCTCGCCGAACGGGATCCAGGCCGCCTGGCCCGACCAGCGAGCCTGGATCAGCTGCGAGTCGAGCGGCAGCAGCCGCCGGAAGGCGGCGACGGTGTTCGGGGCGCGCTCTTCCTCCAGCCGAGCTGAGAGCTCGAAGGAACCGACGGTGATCTTCAGCACGAGGAGGACGCTAGCGCGTCATGAGGCAAGTTGCCGTTCCAGCGTTCCGTCTGTCAAGGAGCGTATGAGGTCCGGCAGTGGGTCGACGTCTGGCTTGTGCTCCCGGAGGAAGGCGAGGAGCTCGCGGGCCAGTCGCAGCGCGGCGGTACCGAGCGCTGCATCGTCCGTCGCGGCAAGGCCGAGGCAGACGCGAAGATCCTCTGCGTAGTGCTCGGGCGCGACGGCAAACGCCAGCGCAGCCTCGGCCGCCTCGCGTCGGCTGCTGACGAGCACTGGGGCGTTGAGGGGTAGCAGCAGCCGTGGCGCGAGCTCGGCCGCGCTCGTCGCGTAGACGCGGAGCCCGAACCGATCGTCGGCTGTCTAGCGGCGCGCCGTACCTTCATGGAGAACTCGAAGAAGTCCTCGAGCTCGGGTGGGCCGCTGGCCGGCGGAGCGACGGATCGTCGCCCAAGCCGGGTTCTGGCGTCGTCCGTTGCCCACGCATAACGCGCCGGCTCGAGCTGCGGGAGGCCGAGCCACCAGCCTCGCTGGGCTCGTCGATGTCTGCGCCAGGACGTTCGTCGATCGTCTCGAACGCCCGCCGAAACGTGAAGCGGGCGCATCGCCGGGCCGGTCTTGGAACCACGTGCGGTAGCGGCCGCCATCAGCGCTCGACGATCGCCGTGAGATCCAGATCGGAGAGCTCGTCGGCCGTTCCCTTCGCGTAGCTTCCTCCGACGAGCACGGCGATCGCCGACGGCTCGAGCTCCCGAAGCCGAGCGACCGCTGGCGTCGACTACCGCTGGGAGTCGATCCATCGTCCGAGCAGCTCGCGCTCGGCGTCCGTCATCTCCGTGCTGTTGCCGAGCGGCATCACGCGCGTGAGGACGGCGACGCGCTCGATGGCGTCGGCTTGCGCGGCGATCTGCTCGGGCGTTCTCGAGGCGCACGCCCTTGGGCGCGGCCGCGCCGGAGTGGCAGGAGGCGCACCGCTGCTCGACGATCGGTGCCACTTCGGCGAACGTAACCGGAGGCCCGTTCGTGGAGCTGCCTGCGTCCGGCGGCCTGATCCACACCGCGATCGCCGCCAGCGCCGCCGCTGCCGTGACCGGTATCCACCACACGGTGCGGCCCGCATGGCGGAGGTTGAAGAAGTGGCGGATCCAGGCGCCGACGAGCATCAGGCACACGAGCACGAGCCAGCCGTCGGCGTGCCCGTAGGCGAACGCGAAGTGGTCGCCGAGCATCGCCACCAGCACCGGCAGCGTGAGGTAGTTGTTGTGCACCGACCGCTGCTTCGCGCGGATCGCCCGGCGCCGGGTCCGGCTCCCGCCCCGCCTGCTTCGCCCGCACCAGCTCCCAGTGGGCGGGGATGATGACGAAGAACACGTTCGCCACCATGATCGTCCCCAGCATCGCCCCGAGCTGGAGCCAGACGGCGCGGTCGGTGTAGAGGAGGCTCAGGCCGTAGGCGCTTGCCGTGACGAGCGCGACGAGCATCGCGGCCAGCACGAGCTCGTTGCGGATCACGCGGCAGAGGACGTCGTACACGAGCCACGCCGCGGCGAGCAGCGCCAGCGAAGCTGACGATCGCCGCCCACTCGGGCATGTCCGCGCCGACGAGGTTGAGGTCGGCGTCGACGTAGTAGAGGACGCAGAAGAGCGCGAATCCCGACAGCCACGTTGTGTACGCCTCCCACTTGAACCAGTGCAGCGTGTCGGGCAGCGTGCGAGGCGCTACGCGGAACTTCTGGACGAGGTAGAAGCCGCCGCCGTGGATCTCCCACGACTCGCCGGCGACGCCTTCGTCCGCGTCCTCCTTCCGCTTGGGCGGCGCCAGGTGGTTGTCGAGCGCGACGAAGTAGAACGACGTGCCGATCCAGACGACGCCGGCGATGACGTGCAGCCAGCGCAGGACGAGGTCGAGCCAGTCGATGAGATACGGGTCGACGGCGACGGTCATCCGCGTTGCCAGCGGTCGCGGGCGATGGCCACGAGCTCGGACAGCGCGGTGTCCAGCTCCTCGTCGCGGGTCTTCTCCAGCCGCTCACGGAGGACCGGAACGATCTCGGCCTTCGGTCGGCGGTTGACGAAGACGACGAAGCGGAAGCCGAAGCGCTCCTCGTAGCGGCGGTTGAGCTCTGCGAGCTCAGCCAGCACGTCTGGATCGCCGTCGCCGCCCTGCTCGGCTGCCGATCGCGCCGAGAGCCCCTCGCGCTGCCCGATCGCGGGATGTGCCGCGAGCGCTTCGAGCTTCTCGTCCTCGGTCAGCGTGCGGACGATCTCCTCTGCCTTGGTGAGCGGATTCTCCGTCTCGGCCAGCCGCTCGACGAGCGCCGTGCGCCCCTCGAAGAGGCCCGCGAGCTCGGCGGCGGTCAGCTGCCGCGGTAGCTCGCGCACGCGTATGGCGAGACGAGCAGCGGCACGTGGTAGTGGCGCTGCGGATCCTCGATGGCGATCTCGAGCTCGACACGCCGGAAGAACGCCGAGGGAGGGTGGAAGACGATCCGGTACGTCCCGGTCTCCAGCGAGTTGGGTGAGAGCTCGGTGATGCGGCCGTCGGCGTCCGTCTGCGCGGCCGCGAGCAAGGCCTCGCCGCGGTAGAGCTCGACGATCACGCCTTCCGCGGGCTCGCCGCGCTCGGTGTCGAGCACGTGCGTGGAGATCACGAGGCGGAGGATCTCACGTCAGCCGCCCCAGCGCCGGAAGCCGCCTTCAGAATCGATGACCTGCCCGGTGATCCATTCCCCTTCGTCGGAGCAAAGCCAGGCGATCAGCCGGGCGGCATCGTCGGGCTGCCCCCAGCGGCCCAGGGGATTTCTCGCTTGCGGGTCCCAGTCTTCAGGGATCCAGCCGGTGTCCGTTGGACCGGGAGAGATCGTGTTCACCGTGATTCCGCGCTCGATCAGCTCGTCCGACAGCGTCAACGTCACCTGGTGCAGGGCGCCCTTGGCGGCTGCGTACGCCACCTCCGATCTCATGGGCGCCCTGTGCTGCCCAGATGTGAACAGCACCACGCGGCCTCCGGCCCGGCCGTCGTGCTGGCCGGCGAACTCCTTCACGAGCAGTAGCGGCGCCCGGATGTTGACCTGCAGCTGGGCGTCCAGGTCGTCAGCCGTCAGCTCCGCCAGGGCGCCCCTCCTCTCGAGCGAATGGTTGACGACGAGGATGTCGATGTGACCGAGCGCGTCTTGCGCCGCACGGATGACGGCTGCAGGAGCCGCGGGGTCCGTGAAATCGGCCTCGACATGCGCCACGGGATCGCCTGCTTGCTCCAGCTCGGCGAGAACTGCCGGCAACCCGCCCGGGTCCGGGTTCTCGTCACCGGCCGCCCACGAGTGGATGAGGACGCCGTTGCCAGCGGCCAACAGCCGGCGAGCGACCGCGAAACCGATCCCGTTTCGCCGGCTGACGCCGGTAACGACGGCCGCCCTGGACACGCCGCGAATCTACTCGCCCTGTGGATGAATTGTCACTGAATTGGCACAACTCAGTGCCAGGCACTGGGCCATGGCCCTAAAGGGCAAAACGGCTTGCCTGCAGCGCGGTGCTCGCGGGCGATCTCGTCCTCTTCGGCCCTGACGAGCTGGCCGTCGCGGACGACGTCCTCGCCCCCGACGAGCAGCCGGTCGACGCGATGCGGCGCCGACAGCACGAGCCCCGCCACGCGATCCTCGGCGCCGCCCAACTCGAGGCCGTCGGTGCGCCAGACCGCCAGATCGGCGCACTTGCCCGCCTCGATCGAGCCGATGTCGTCCCGCGCGAGCACCGCAGCGCCGCCTCTCGTGCCGAGTCGCAGCGCCTCGCGGCACGTCATCGCCTCCGGCCCGCCGCGGCCGCGCGCGACGAGCAGCGCCTGCTTGACGTCGAAGAAGAGGTCGGAGCGCTCGTTCGACGCCGAGCCGTCGACGCCCAGCCCTACGCGCACGCCCGCGTCGACTAGCTCCCGTACGGGCGCCACGCCCGCTCCCAGCCGCAGGTTGGACGTGGGACAGTGGGCGACGCCGACCCCGGCGCCGGCAAACGTCTGCACGTCCGCCGGCGAGAGATGGACGCAGTGCGCGCACCAGACGTCCGACGCGGTCCACCCGAGCTCCGCGAGGTACTCGACCGGCGTGCAGCCGTACAGGTCCCGGCAGTAAGCCTCTTCCTCCACCGTCTCCGCGAGATGCGTGTGGAGCTGCAGGCCGAGCCGCCGCGCCAGGTCCGCCGAGTCGGCCATCAGCTGCTTCGTCACCGAGAACGGCGAGCACGGCGCGACCGCGATCTGCACCATCGCGCCCGCTCCTGGCTCGTGCAGCCGCCCGGCTACCTCCTCCGTCGCGGCGAGCACCGCATCAGCCTCCTCCACCACCGAGTCGGGCGGCAGCCCGCCCGCCGACTCGCCGAGATCCATCGACCCGCGCGAGGCGACGATGCGCACGCCGAGCTCCCGCGCCGCCTGCACCTCGGCCTCGACGAGCCCGCTCGTCCCACGCGGAAAGAGGTAGTGGTGATCGAAGACGGTCGTGCACCCGGACAGCGCAAGCTCCGCCAGCCCTGTCCGCGCCGCCGCGTACTCCGCCTCGTCGTCGAGCCGCGCCCACGACGGGATAGAGCTCCCGCAGCCACGTGAAGAGGTCGGCCTCCTGGGCCCGCGCCCGCGTCAGCGTCTGGAAGAGATGGTGATGCGTGTTGACGAGGCCCGGGGTGACGACGGCGCCGCCGAGATCGACCACCTCGTCCGCCTCCGGCGGCGCGTCCGCGCCGACCGCGGAGACCACCGACCCGTCGACGAGCACCCACCCCGACTCGTGCTCCGTGCCCGCGTCGTCCATCGTCACGATCCACCCGTTCGCGAGCAGCCGGCGCATGTCGCGCGCACCCTACTAAGGTCGTATAGTCGGGCCTTCGTTTCGGTGGACGATCGGGAGGGTGACGATGCAGAGGAAGCGCTTGGCGGTGGGCACAGCCGTGCTCGCCGCCGTAGGGGCGGCGTTGGTCTTCGCCGCCGCGGGCTCGGGCGCGAAGTCGGCGCCGTACAAGGTCGCCTGGATCTATCCGGGCCCGCACAACGACCGCTGGCTGGTCGCAGTCGCACGACGAGGGCCGCCTGTACGCGCAGAAGAAGCTGGGGAGCGCGAAGGTGCAGACGACCTACAAGGAGAGCGTCTTCTCGAACGCCAACGTGCCGCAGGTCGTGGCCGGTCTCGCTCGCGACGGCTACCAGATGATCTTCGGCGCCTCGTTCGGCATGTTCGAGAACGGCGTCAACGGCCAGCTCTACCGCAAGTACCCGGACATCCTGTTCGAGCAGGCGACGGGGCTCCAGATCAAGAAGAACCAGTCGGAGTACTTCGGCGCCGGCGAGGACACGATCTACCTCTCGGGCATTGCGGCCGGGGCCGCGACCAAGAAGGGCCTGATCGGCTACATCGTCCCGTTCGGCATCCCCGAGGTTGTTCGGCACATCAACGCCTTCGCCCTCGGCGCGCAGCTGGCGAATCCGAAGGCGAGGGTGAGGCTGATCTGGACGAACGCGTGGTACTCGCCTCCCAAGGAGACGGCTGCGGCGCAGAGCCTGATCTCCGCGGGGGTCGACGTGCTTGGCCAGAACGTCGACAGCCCCGCTGCCGGCGTCGTGGCCGAGAAGCAGGGCATTCCGTGGGTCGGCTACGACTCGGACGCCCGCAAGGTAGCCCCGAAGCAGTGGCTGACGGCTGCGGTCTACAACTGGGGGCCGTACTACCTTCGCCGGATACAGGCGGCCATCAACGGGACGTGGAAGCCGGGCTTCTACTACGGCACGATCAAGGACGGCTTCACGGGGCTGGCTCCGTACGGGCCGAAGGTGAGCGCGAAGACGAAGGCGATGATCGCGGCGAAGCGGAAGGCGATCGTCTCCGGCAAGTTCCACGTCTTCCAGGGGCCGCTGTACGACCAGAAGGGCAAGCTGATGGTGCCGAAGGGGAAGACCCTGAAGGTGCTGCCCGACCTGTACGCGATGCAGTGGCTCGTCAAGGGTGTGGTCGGCAAAGTCTCGAGCGTCCTGCCGCCGGGCTAGGTCGTTGGGGGAGGCAGTCCCCGTCCGTCCAGTGAGTGAGAGAGGCGCCGGCCCGTCCGGCGCCTCTCAGCCTCTTGCCGTGCGGATGCGGGGCATCACGAAGCGGTTCCCGGGCGTCGTCGCCAACGAGGACGTCGCACTTCGAGGCACGAGTCGGCGAGGTGCACGCCTTGCTCGGCGAGAACGGCGCGGGCAAGACGACGCTCTCGAACATCCTGACGGGGCTCTACCGGCCCGACGAGGGCGAGATCGAGCTGTACGGCGAGCCGGTGCACTTCCACTCGCCGCGGGACGCGCTCGACGCGGGCATCGGCATGGTGCACCAGCACTTCCGGCTCGTCGCGCCGTTCACGGTGGCCGAGAACGTCGTGCTCGGCGACCACCGCGGCGAGGGCCGCCGCTTCTTCGTCCACCCGCCGGCGATCGAGCGGCGCATCGCCGAGCTCGGCGAGGCGTACGGGCTCGCGGTCGACCCTCGCGCGCGTATCTGGCAGCTCTCGATCGGCGAGCAGCAGCGGGTCGAGATCCTGAAGGCGCTCTACCGGGAAGCCCGGGTGCTGATCATGGACGAGCCGACCGCGGTGCTCACGCCGCAGGAGGCCGATGCGCTGTTCGAGACGCTGCGCTCGATGGCGGCCGAGGGAAAGACGGTGATCTTCATCTCGCACAAGCTCCACGAGGTGATGGCGGTCGCCGACCGAGTGACGGTGCTGCGCGGCGGTCGCACGGTGGCGACGGTGGATGTGGGGGACGCGTCGACGCGGTCGCTCGCGGCGATGATGGTCGGTCGCGAAGTGGACGCCGCGCGGAGAGCCGTCCCGGAGCACACGCCGGGAGAGGTCGCGCTCGACATCGAAGGCGTCAGCGCCCACGGTGACCGCGGCGGAGAGGCTCTGAGCGAGGTGACGCTGCGGGTGCGCGCCGGAGAGATCGTGGGCGTGGCCGGAGTGGCGGGTAACGGCCAGCGTGAGCTCGCGGAGACGATCTCAGGCATGCGCTCTCCGTCGGCGGGCACCGTGCAGGTGGCCGGCCGGCGGCTCCGCGGAGGCGATCCGCGTGACGCAATCGCGGCCCGCGTCGCGCACGTCCCCGAGGACCGGCTCGGCACGGGGCTCGCTCCCAGCCTGACCATCACGCGCAATGCCGTAATGAAGACGTACCGGTCGCCGCCCGTGTCTCGCGGGCCGCTGCTGCGGCTGCGACGGATGGCGGAGATCGCGCGGTCGCTGATCGCGCGCTACGACGTCAAGGCCCCCGGCACGGAGACACCCGTGCGCAACCTCTCCGGCGGCAACCTCCAGAAGCTCGTGCTCGGGCGCGAGTTCCAGAGCAAGCCGGTCGTGCTCATCGCCGCCCAGCCGACGCGCGGTCTCGACGTCGGCGCGATCGAGACGGTCCACGCCTACCTGCGCGAGGCGGCTGCCGAGGGCGTGGCGGTGCTTGTCATCAGCGAGGACCTCGACGAGATCCTCGCGCTCGCAGACCGCGTGGCCGTGATGTACGAGGGCGCAGTCGTCGCCGAGCTCGACGCCTCCGCGGCCACGCCCGAGGAGATCGGGTTTCTCATGGCCGGCGGGAAGCGCTGATGCGCATAGAGCGACGGCTCGAGCAGCCGTGGTGGCTGTCGGTCGTCGTACCGATCGGGTCGCTCGTCGTCGCCTTCGGAGTGATGGCCGTGGTGCTCGCAGCTACCGGCCACGACCCCTGGGAGACATACCGGCGGATGATCGAGGCCGGCTTCACGGGCAACGGCGCGCTCTCGGCGACGCTCATCTCCGCGACCCCGATCCTCTTCACCGGGCTGGCCGCCGCGGCCGCGTTCCGGATGCAGCTCTTCAACATCGGCGCCGAGGGCCAGCTCTACCTCGGCGCGGTCGGCGCGTCGTGGATCGCCCTTCAGCTCGGCGACCGCGGGACGACGTCGACGCCGCTCTTCGTCGCTGCTCATGTGCGTGGCGGGCGGCGTGGGCGGCGCGCTCTGGGCGCTGATCCCCGGCGTCCTGCGGGCGTTCGCCCGGACGAACGAGATCATCACCTCGCTCATGCTCAACTACGTCGCGGGGCTGCTGCTGACGTACCTCATCTTCGACAGCGCCTCGTACTGGCGCGACACGTCGACGCTCCAGGCACGGGCGTTCCCGCAGGGGAAGCCGATGCCGATCGAGTCCGACTGGCCGACGTTCGGCTCGAGCCTCGTCGTGCCGCTCGGCTTCCTGATCGGCATCGGCGCTGCCGTCGTGCTCTGGGCTCTCTACTCGCGAACGCGATTCGGCTTCGAGGTCGGCGTGATCGCCGACTCGCCCCGCGCCGCTCGCTACGCGGGCATGCGCACCCGGCGGAAGATCCTGGCCGTCATGGGCATATCCGGGGCCGTGGCCGGCATCGGAGGCGCCAGCCAGATCGGCGACTTCACGCACACGCTCGACGGCAGTCCGAGCGGGCTGCAGGCGGCCGCGTTCGGCTACACGGGGATCGTCGTCGCGGCGCTCGCGCGCTACAACCCGTTCGCGGTCTGCCTCGTCGCGGTGCTCATCGGCGGGCTCCAGAACGCCGGCTTCACGCTCCAGGGCGTCGACTTCCCGTCCGGGCTCGTCGGCGTGATGCAGGGGATCATCCTCTTCTGCGCCCTCGGCGGGGAGCTGCTCATCCGCTACCGCGTTCGCTTCACGAGGCCGCGCCGGACGGGCGGGCCGGCCACGGAGCCCGTCGCGTGACCATCAACGACAGCCTGCTCGTGTTCGTGCTGGCGCAGGCCGTGCTCTACGGCACGCCGCTGCTCTACGCCGCGCTCGGCGAGCTGCTCGCGGAGCGGTCCGGCGTGCTCAACCTCGGCGTCGAGGGGATGATGCTGTTCGGCGCGGCGGTCGGCTTCTGGGCGACCCAGCGCTTCGACGGCGCGAACGCCGCCGTCCTCCTCGTGGCCGTGCTCGCGGCCGGAGCGGCCGGAGCGGCGATGGCCGCGATCCACGCCTTTCTCACCGTCACGCTGCGCGCGAGCCAGATCGTCTCGGGGCTCGCGCTGACGATCTTCGCCGGCGGGCTCGGGCTGTCGGCGTACTTCGGGACCGAGCTCGGGCTCGCCGACCTACCGCCCACGCACCAGTTCGGCTCGCTCGACGTCTTCGGGCTCGGCGACCTCTGGGTGTTCGGCCCGATCCTGTTCGACCAGTCGGCGCTCGTCTACGGATCGTGGGCGCTGACCGCTCTCATCGCGCTTTACCTCACGCGCACTCGCTGGGGCCTCAACGTGCGCGCGGTGGGCGAGTCGCCTGCGACGGCCGACGCGATGGGGATCAGCGTCACTGCGCTACCGCTACGTCCACGTCATCGTCGGCGGCGCGCTCGCCGGGCATCGGTGGCGCCTGCTACAGCCTGTCGATCACGGCCGGCTGGACCTCGGGCGACACGCTCGTCGAGCGGCGCCGGGTGGATCGCCATCGCCCTCGTCATCTTCGCCTTCTGGCGTGCCGAGCTCTGTCTCGTGGGCGCGTACCTCTTCGGCGGCCTTTCGGCGCTGCCGTTCGCGCTGCAGGCCCACGACGTGCAGGTGACGCCCGAGTTCCTCCAGGCGCTGCCGTACGTGATGACGGTCGTCGTGCTCGTCATCGTCTCGACCGGCCTGGGGAAGCGTCGAGTCGGCGCGCCGGCGGCTCTGGGCGTGCCCTACGTGCGCGAGGAGCGCTAGAACTTCGGGATGGAAGTGCTGAGGCCCCGGACTCTGGCGGAGGCGCTCGTGCTGCGGGCGGAGCATCCCGAGGCGCTCGCGATCCGCGGAGGGACCGACGTGATGGTCGAGCTCAACTTCGACCGCGCGCGGCCCGAGGCGATCCTCGACCTCGGCGAGGTGGCGGAGCTCGGCGGCTGGTCGCGCGAGGACGGCACGCTGCGGCTGGGCGCAGGTCTCACGTATGCCGAGATCGAGCACGGCGAGCTCGCGACGGAGCTGCCGGCGCTCGCGGAGGCGTCGCGAACCGTCGGCTCGCCACAGATCCGCAACCGCGGCACGCTCGGCGGCAACCTCGGCACTGCGTCTCCCGCCGGCGACGCGCTGCCGCCGCTCTTGGTGGACGAGGCAGAGGTCGAGCTCGCCAGCACGGCGCGCGGCACGCGCCGTCTGTCCGTTCGCGAGTTCCTCGTGGGGCCGAAGCAGAACACCCTCGAGGAGGACGAGTTGATCGTTGCGGTCATCGTGCGGCCCTCGGGCACTGGGCAGACGTTCATGAAGGTCGGCCCGCGGAACGCGATGGTGATCGCCGTCTGCTCGCTCGCGGTCGCGGCCGACCGGGAGCGCGGCGAGATCCGTGCCTCGTTCGGCTCGGCCGGCCCGGTGCCCGGCTTCGTGCGTGTGCCACTGGACGAGGCGCGGAGCCTGCCCGAGGTCGTGTCCGCGGCCTGCTCGCCGATCGACGACGTGCGGGGCACGGCCGCGTATCGTCGCCACGCACTCGGTGTCCTCGCCGGCCGCGCAGTTGAAAGGTGCCTCGCGGCATGAGGATCGAGACCACGGTCAACGGCGAGCGCATGGAGGCCGAGGTCTGGCCGGGCGAGAGCCTGCTCTTCACGCTCCGGGAGCATCTGGGGCTGCCCGGCTCGAAGAACGCCTGCGAGCAGGGCGAGTGCGGGTCGTGCTCGGTGCTGCTCGACGGGAAGCTCGTCTGCTCGTGCCTCGTGCTGGCCGCGCAGGCAGACGGGCACGAGATCGTCACCGTGGAAGGGCTGGGGGATGGTGACGACCTGCACCCGGTGCAGACCGCGTTCGTCGAGGCGGGCGCCGTGCAGTGCGGGTTCTGTACTCCGGGCCTGGTGGTGGCGGCGGCCGATCTCCTGGCGCGCGTGCCGAGTCCGACAGAGGACGACATCCGCGAGGCCTTGTCCGGCAACCTCTGCCGCTGCACCGGCTATCAGAAGATCGTCGACGCGGTGAAGCTGGCCGCGGAGCACACATGAGCCGAAACGGCCACTCCCCTGGGGGCCACCCCATGCCTCCTCCCGGTTTCAGCGTATCGGGGAAATCCGCGCGCGTGGGTGACGAAAGTGCGCCAACTTTGGAACAGGCGGTCGCTGCCCCGAGAAGACTCGAGCGTGGGCGCGTCGGCGAGAGCATCATCCGCTCGGACGCCGTGCCCAAGACCAAGGGCGAGTTCGCCTTCTCGAGCGACCTCGAAGCGCCGGGCATGCTCTGGGGCCACACCGTACGCAGCCCGCACTCGCACGCGCGCGTCCGCTCGATCGACGTCTCCGCGGCCCTCGCCATGCCGGGCGTCCACGCCGTCCTGACCCACGCCGACGTCCCCGGCGCCAAGACGTACGGCCTCGAGATCCCCGACCAGCCTGTGCTTGCCATCGACCGCGTCCGCTACCACGGAGAGCCGGTGGCGGTCGTGGCCGCCGACAGTCCCGAGCAAGCGCGCCGGGCCGCCGCCGGCGTCGAGGTCGACTACGAGGAGCTGCCGCCCGTCTCCGACCCCGAGCTGGCGACGGAGCAGGAGCCGCTGCACCCGGGCCGCCCGACCGCCGGCCACGGCTTCCGCGAGGATCCGCGACCCAACGTCGTCCGCTCGATAGTGATCAGGCACGGCGATCCCGAGACGGAGGGGGACGTCGCGGTCACCGGCGTCTACGAGGTGGGCACGCAGGACCAGGCCTTCCTGGGCCCCGAGTCCGGCCTCGCCGTCCCGGACGGAGAAGGCGGGATCGACATCTACGTCGCCACCCAGTGGATCCACGTCGATCGCGACCAGATCGCACCTTGCCTCGCGCTCGCCCCCGAGCAGGTGCGCGTCCACCTCGCCGGCGTTGGAGGTGCGTTCGGCGGCCGCGAGGATCTCTCCATCCAGATCCACGCCGCGCTGCTCGCCCTGCAGCACGGGGCGGCCCGTGAAGATGGTCTACAACCGTGAGGAGTCCTTCACGGGCCATGTCCACCGCCATCCGGCGAAGATCTGGGCGGAGCACCGCGCGACCCGCGACGGTCGCGTCGTCGCAGTCCACGCGCGCATCCTCATCGACGGCGGCGCGTACGCGTCGAGCTCGACCGCGGTGCTCGCGAACGCCTGCTGCTTCGCCGCCGGCCCGTACAACGTCGCCAACGTCCTCGTCGAAGGCACGTGCGTCTACACGAACAACCCACCCTGCGGCGCCATGCGCGGCTTCGGCGCTGTCCAGGGCTGCTTCGCGCACGAGGCGCAGATGGACAAGCTCGCCGCCGCGCTCGACATCGACCCCGTCGAGCTGCGGCTGCTGAACGCGCTGAAGCCGGGCGACACCCTGCCCACCGGCCAGCTCATCACCGGCTCGCTGCCCGTCGCCGAGGTCATCCGCCGCTGCGCCGAGCTCGACCCGCCCGAGCCCGAAGAGCTACCCCGCGAGCCGGTTCGGCTGCCCGGCGGCACGGGTAACACGACCCGCGGCGAAGGCGTCCGTAGAGGCACCGGCTTCGCCGTCGGCATGAAGAACATCTGCTTCTCGGAGGGGTTCGACGACTATGCGGCGGCACGGGTCCGCCTCTTCACGAACGCGACCGGCGCGCTCTCCGCCGAGGTGCAGTGCGCGGCCGCCGAGGTCGGCCAGGGAGTGACGGACGTCATTGCCCAGGTCGCCCGCCAGGAGCTTGCCATCGACGACGTCACCGTCACGACGCCGTCGACCACCGGAGTCGGCTCGGCGGGCTCGTCGTCCGCGTCGCGGATGACGTGGATGGCGGCCGGCGCCGTGCGGCTTGCGTGCCAGGAGGCGCTCGCCGAGCGCGACCGCACCGGCGGCGACGTCGACGTCGAGCGCGTCTATCGCCACCTGCCCACGTTCCCGCTCGACCCTGAAACCGGGCAGGTTCTCGGCGAGCGGGCGCACGTGGCCTTCGCGTGCGCGGCGATGAAGGTCGTGGCCGAGGTCGACGTCGAGCTGGGGCTGACGCGCATCGTCTGGATCGGGACGGCGCAGGACGTCGGCAAGGCGCTCAACCCGCTGGCCGTGCACGGCCAGATCGAGGGCGGCACCGCCCAGGGCATCGGCCTCGCGCTGATGGAGGAGATCCAGACCGACGGGCGGCCTGATCACGAACGCGAGCTTCACGGACTACCTCATCCCGACCGCCCTCGACGTGCCGCCGATCGAGGCCGTGCTCGTCGAGGAGCCCGAGCCGGACGGCCCGTACGGGCTCAAGGGCGTCGGAGAGCCGCCGACCGTCGTGTCCACGGCCGCCGTTGCCTCGGCCTTGCGCGACGCGACCGGACGCGAGCTGGCTCGCGTGCCCGTGAGGCCGGACGACATCGCGCTGTGACTTCCGCCAGCTAAGGGAAGTCGATCAGTTGCGGACCGTATCGGTGCTCGGGCAGCGATGCACCGGCGCGATCGAATAGCTCGAGCCAGAAGGCCTTCATCGCGCGGACCTGCTCCGGCGAATGCCTGTCGTCCGTGACGCCTGCTCCGGCGACGTAGACCTCCACGCCATGAAGATCCGGGATCCGACCGTCCGCTTCGAGGCGATCCAGCTCCTGCCGTCTGCCGGCAGGCGTCAGGACGTCGAGCGGGCGGACCGAGGACGACACCTCGAACATGTCCGAGAGCAGCACGAGGTGCTTCCGCTCGACGTCTCCCTTGTTCGCGAAATAGCGCTCCGCGTTCTCGACCGAGTCGACGATCGCCGTTCCGGACGTTTCCGGCGGCGTCGACGCGATGTTGTCGAACTCCCTTTGCACCTCGTCGATCGCCGCATCCAGCTCGTTCTCGTGCTCGAGCGGGTTCGTGTTGAAGTTCTTGCCCGGCAGGTCGGACTCTCTGATGTTCGACTCGGTCAGGGAGTTCGCAGATATCCGGTCGACGCCCATCCACATGTGCTCGCCGTTGAGCGAGCCGCCGTCGCGGAAAGCCGAGAGGACGGTTTCGAGTGCCTCGTCGTATCTGGCTCGCGCCTCCTCTGACTGGACGCTCTGCGACGTGTCGACGAGCGTGAGCACCGCCCCTTCGGCCTTGTCCGATCCTCCCAGGAGGCCGCATCCACTAGCCAGGATGACGAGGCTCCAGCACGCGACTGCGGTAGCGACGGCAGCCGCGCGGCGCGGATCTCGACTCACGCGGTGATGCGCTTCTTGAGCTCGTCTTCTACAGAGCCGTCGCCTGGGCCGATTTCGCCTCCGGCGCTCGCGAGATCTCTTTCCGTCTTCAACTCTTCGGGGATCTGTACTTCCACAGGGATCAGCTCGAACGGCATTCGCGCCTGTGGCTCAGGCCCGGCGACATCGTCGCCGTGTTGCCTCCGCCGGCGATCCCAGTTGGAGCGCCCCTTTTGCGCCCGGCGCTCGCTGACTGTGCGGTTCGCCGACCAGTACGCATGGATGAGCGCCTCGTAGATGTCCTTGTGCCGGTACGCCTCGAATCTCGCCTTGGCCCACGACCCTTCTCTTGCCGCGTCCCACCGCAGCTTGAGGTTGTCGAAGTGCTCGGCGAGCCACTCGGCACGATCGACCAGACGCCGTGCGCGCTTCGTGCGGCGTTCGGCACGCCGGACGTCCTTTGCCACCCGGTCGACGCCGTGGGTCTCCGGGTCGTGATGAAGGTATGAGATCGCGAACGCCGCGACGAAGATCAACGCGTTCATGACCACGAAGACCGCGAGCCCGCCGATGAAGCCGAGCCTGGCCGCGGTCTGGTCGCCCAACTCCGTGACGTACACCTGGCGGACAAGGCCGATCCCGAGGATGACCAGGAACGGGGACACGAGGAGCGCCTTGGCAATCAGCTCGTCGCGGGGGGTCGGGCGCTGCTTGCGCCAGAGGACGCCGAGCGCATGAGCGCACACGATCAGTGATGCGGCAAGGGCTGTCGTCATCACCCAGGTGAGCACCCTCTCTTCACCGAACAGGTTGAAAGCGACTGCGTTGAGGGGGAATTCCCCGATGAAGATGAGGAGCAGAGCGCCGACGTAGACCGGTGTCGAGATACGCCATCGATCGTCGGCATGGCGGAGCTCGTCGTCTCGCACCTTCCGGTCCAGCTCCTGCCTCCGCTCGCGGTAACGCTTGTCTTCCTCGCGGAGCTCCGCTTCCAGCGCCTGCTGTTTCTTCGCGTACTTCCGCTGCTCCACCTCGTGGCCCTGGGTCTCACCCTTGAGGCGAAGATCGTGCGACACCCATTTGGCCCCGATGCGCCGTCCCACGCCGTCACCCTGCCGCTTGAGCTTCCACACCTCTGGCGGCGCTTCCGTCTCGTCGGCCGTCGGTATTCCCAGCCGTCCGTCGCGCCAGCCGCGGTACCGTGCCTCGATCCCGAGCAGCCACCGGTGCAAGATGAACATCCGGCGAATCCGCACGAAGCGGGGGCGGTCGAGTGCGATGATCCCGAACGTGATGACGCGGAGCGCCACGACGAGGTACACGACCAGCTTGGCGAAGAGCAAACTCATGCGATCCGCTCCTGCGGCTTGAGTGAGGGCTTCCGATTCACCCGGCGTTCATCGGGACTAGGCCGAAACATGGTCGCACTTTGCGGGAATCTGTCAACTGTGTGACGATCCGACGCTCTCATGAGTGATCTCGCGCGCCGCATCGCAGTCGCACGCGGTGACGAGCCGGCCGATCTCGTCGTCAAAGGCGGCCGCGTGCTCTCGGTCTTCACTCGCGAGTGGCTCGAGGCCGGGGTCGCAGTCTGCGACGGCTACGTCGCGGGTCTCGGCGAGTACGAGGGGAAGGAGACACTCGACGTCGCCGGCGCGTACGTCGTCCCCGGCTTCATCGACGCGCACATGCACCTCGAGTCGACGAAGCTGCTCGTCGACGAGTTCGCGCGGCTCGTGCTGCCGATGGGGACGACGGCCGTCGTCGCCGATCCGCACGAGATCGCGAACGTCCTCGGCTCCGACGGCATCCACTGGCTGCTCGACGTTTGCTCGGGCCTGCCGCTCGACGTGTACTTCACCGCCTCGTCGTGTGTGCCCGCGTCGGCGTTCGAGTCGCCGCGCCGCCCGCTGACGGCCGGGGACCTCCAGGGCCTCCTGCGCCGCCGCCGCGTGATCGGCCTGGCCGAGATGATGAACTTCCCCGGCGTCATCGCCGGCGAGCCCGCGGAGCTCGAGAAGCTCGCGCTCGAAGGAGCGGCGCACGCAGACGGGCATGCGCCCGGCGTCCTCGGCAAGGCGCTCAACGCGTACGCCGCGTCTGGCATCCGCTCCGACCACGAGGCGCTCACCGTCGAGGAGGGTCGCCAGCGCCTCCGCGCCGGCATGTGGCTGCTGATCCGCGAGGCATCGATGGCGCGGAACCTCGAGGACCTCCTGCCGCTCGTGCAGGAGCTCGGCCCGGCGCGCATGGCGTTCTGCACGGACGACCGCGACCCGGAGGACATCGCCGACTCCGGGCACCTCAACCAGATGGTGCGGAAGGCCGTAGCGGCGGGCATCGCGCCGGAGGACGCGCTCGTCCTCGCCTCGCTGAACCCGGCAACGTGGCACGGCCTCGATCACCTCGGCGCGATCGCGCCGGGCTACCAGGCCGATCTCGTCGTGCTCGACGACCTCGAGTTCTTCGAGCCGCGGACCGTGCTCAAGGCGGGGCGGGCCGTCGAGGACATCCCCGAGGCGCACGTCCCCGAGTGGGTGAAGCGGACGGTGCACGTGCAACCGATCTCTGCGGGCGACTTCAGCATCCCGTGGACGGGAGGGCGAGCGAGGGTGATCGGGCTCGTCGAAGACCAGGTGGTGACGGAGGAGCTGATGGAGGAGCCGACGGTCGTCGAAGGCCACGCGGTGTCCGATCCCGGTCGCGACCTGGCGAAGATCGCCGTCATCGAGCGCCACCATGGAACCGGCCGCATCGGGCTCGGGTTCGTGCGCGGCTTCGGCCTGCAGTCCGGCGCGCTGGCCTCGACCGTTGCCCACGACGCCCACAACATCGTCGTCGTCGGCGTCGACGACAACGACATGGCCAGGGCCGTGCAGCGGCTCGTCGAGCTCGGTGGCGGCATCGTCGCCGTCGAGTCGCGCGGCGTGACGCGCCGAGCTGCCGCTGCCCGTGGCCGGACTGCTCTCCGACGCGCCGCTGGCGGAGGTCGTCGCTCAGAGCCGCGCGTGCAACGACGCGGCGGCGGCGCTCGGCTGCACGGTCGCGACGCCGTTTCTCACGCTGTCGTTCCTCGCGCTGTCCGTGATCCCGAAGCTCAAGATCACGGACAACGGGCTCGTCGACGTCGACAGCTTCGAGATCGTCCCGCTGGCCGTCGACTGACAAACTCCGCCGAATGGAGCCGTCCGAGGAGATCCGTCGCATCGTCGAGCGTTGGATTCTTGCGATCCCGGAGCGCGACGTCGATGCCGCCCTGGGGCGGCTCTCGGAGAACCCCGGTGCGCTGATCATCGGCACCGATCCCGCCGAATGGTGGCACGGCCAGGAGGCACGCGCCGTCTGGAGGCGTCAGCTCGAGGAGCTGGGTCCCTCCACCGCTACGTGGGAGGTGATCGAGGAGATCGAGGCCTGGGAGGAAGGAACGGTGGGTTGGGCGAGCCTGAAACACAGAGTCACCTCGGGGGAATGGAGCCTCGATGCACGTCTGACCTGCGTCCTCCACCTCGAGCGCGGGGAATGGAAGATGGTGCAGGTGCACTGGTCCATGCCCAAGCCGAATGTCGAGGCCCTGGGGAGGGAGCTGACCGTCAGTCTCGAGGAGCTCGAGGAGGCGATCCAGCGCGACCAGCCCGACCTTTCGGGCACGCTCGCCGCCGACGGCACGGTGACGATCGTCTTCACGGACATCGTTGATTCGACAGTCCTCCTCACCCGGCTCGGTGACCACGCCTGGAGCGAGGTGCTCCGGCGGCACGACGCCGTGATCGAAGACGCCACCTCGGCCCACGCCGGAACCGTGGTCGAGACCCAGGGCGACGGCTCGATGCTCGCGTTCTCGAGCGCGCGGCGGGCGGTCGCCTGCGCACAGGCGATCCAGCACGAGATCGCCACGGCGTTCGCGGACGACTCGCCGCCCATCCGCGTCAGGATCGGCATGCACACCGGCGACGCGCTCCACGAAGCTGACCGTTTCTACGGCACGAGCGTGCACTACGCGGCGCGCGTCGCGAGCCAGGCGCTCGGCGGTGAGGTACTCGTATCGAACCTCGTGCGCGAGCTGGTCGCCGGCTCCGGCGTCGACTTCTCGGAGAGTCGCGAAGTCGAGCTCAAGGGGCTCGACGGCTCGCACCGGCTCTACGCCGTCGATCTCGGCTGAGCATTTAGGGTCCGGGCATGGCCAG
>CAWGEE010000012.1:0-37993 GCA_963821415.1 uncultured Actinomycetes bacterium
ATGCCTCGGCAGCGACCGCGAACGTCACGCATCGAATCTAAGCGATCTACGCGTCGTGTTGGCCCAGGTAACCCGCCGCCGCTGGCCGGTCACGGCCTCCGCTGGGAGTCCTCGCTCGGCGACTTCGTCGAGGAGGTGGGCGACCCGGATCAGCGGGACGTGGGTGAAGGCCTGCGGGAAGTTGCCCAGCTGGCGCCGGCGCCGGGGTCGTACTCCTCGGCGAGCAGTCCGACGTCGTTGCGCAGGAGCAGCAGCCGCTCGAAGAGCGCTGCGGGCCTCGTCCTGCCGGCCGATCAGCGCGAGGGCGTCCGCGAGCCAGAAGGAGCAGGCGAGGAAGGCGCCCTCGCCGCCGGGGAGCCCGTCGACCGGTTGGCTCGTCGGAGGTCGTGTAGCGGCGGACCAGACCGTCGTCGTCGAGCTCGGCGCTCGATGGCGGCGACGGTGCCGCGCACGCGCGTCGTCGCGCCGGCAGGAAGCCGACCAGCGGGATAGCAGGGCGCGGCGTCGAGTTCCTGGAGCCGTAGGACTGGGTGAAGGTGCTGCGGACCGCGTCGTAGCCGTGCTCGCAGACCTCGCGGTGGATCTCGGTCGCGCATCGCGCGCCAGCGCTCGAGCGGGCCGCGGGAGCCCGAGCTCCTCGGCGTCGCGGACCGCCCGGTCGACGGCGACCCAGGCCATGACCTTGGAGTGACGAAGTGGCGGCGCGGGCCGCGGATCTCCCACAGGCCCTCGTCGGGCTGGTGCCAGTGCGCCTCGACGAAGTCGACGAGGGCCCGCTGGAGCGACCAGGCGTGCCGCTCGTGCCGCAGGCCGGCGCGGCGGGCCAGGTGGAAGGTGTCCATCACCTCGCCGTAGACGTCGAGCTGGCGCTGGCCGTGCGGCGCTGCGTTGCCGATGCGCACGGGCGCGGAGCTCTCGTAGCCGGCCAGCCAGCGGCAGCTCGAGCTCGGTGAGCCGCCGCTCGCCGGCGAGCCCGTACATGATCTGGATGTCGGCCGGGTCGCCCGCGACCGCGCGCAGCAGCCAGGCCCGCCAGGCGTGCGCCTCGTCGCTGAAGCCCGCGCGGAGGAGGGCGACCAGGGTGATGGCGGCGTCGCGCAGCCAGCAGTAGCGGTAGTCCCAGTTGCGGACGCCGCCGGGCTCCTCGGGCAGCGAGGTGGTGGGGGCGGCGACGATGCCGCCGGTGGGCGCGTAGGTGAGGGCCTTGAGCGTGATCAGCGAGCGGACGACCGCCTCGCGGTACGGGCCCGTCGTACGAGCAGCGGGCGAGACCACTCGGTCCAGTACGCCTCGGTGTCGGCGAGCGCCTCGAAGGGGTCGATCGGGGTCGGGCGCGGGCTCGTGCGAGGGGTGCCAGGTCAGGACGAACGGCGATGCGCTCGCCGGCGGTGACGGTGAAGTCGCGCGCGGTGCGAAGTCCTCGCTCGCGCGTGCTCGACCGGTGTGCGCAGCCAGACCGACGTCCGGGCCGGCGATCGCCCGTGGCTGCCGTCTGTGCGGCGCACCCAGGGCACGACCCGCCCGTAGTCGAAGCGCAGCCGCAGCTCCATGCGCATCGCGACGGTGCCGTGGAGGCCCTCGACGATGCGTACGACGTCGGGCGCCCCGTCCGGCGGCGGCATGAAGTCGACGACGCGGACCGGCCCGTCGGCGGTCTCGACAGTCGGTCTCGAGGACGAGCGAGTCGCCGCGGTAGCGGCGGCGGACGCGCGTGCACCGACCCGTCTGGGGCGATCCGCCAGCGGCCGTTGTCCTCGCTCGCCGAGGAGGGCGGCGAAGCAGGCGGCCGAGTCGAAGCGCGGCAGGCACAGCCAGTCGATGGATCCGTCGCTGCCGACGAGCGCGGCGGTGTGCAGGTCTCCCATGAGCGCGTAATCCTCGATCCTGGGCGGCATCAGGCATACCTCCTCGCGTGCTCGAAGCTTGGCGCCTGGCCAGGCGCTCTCCGTTCGGGGAAGCGAGCGAGGCCGACGGCGTCCGCAGCCGGTCTCGCAAGCAGAAGTGCGCCGCCCGCGGCAACCCCGACTACGACGGCGCCGGCGAGCGCGTCGAGGAGGAAGTGGTTGCCGGTCGCGACGATGACGAGCAGGACGAAGGCGGGATAGAAGGCCGCCGTAGCCTGAACGAGTCGGCGGCTGTAGCGAGGCAGGCCGCGCCGCAACGAGCGCGTAGCCGAAATGCATGCTGGGGACCGCGGCGTAGGGGTTGTAGAGCGAGCTGACGAGGCCCGAGTTGAGGTCGATGTGGCCGCCCGAGACGGTGTCTGTGATCCCGATCCCGCTCAGCCGCGGTGGGGCGGTCGGGTAGACGAGGTAGCCGACGAGGGCAAGTCCGCTCGCGAGCACCAATGTGGTGCGAACGATGGGGAAGGCGGCGGGACGGCGCCGGTGGAGCCAGAGCAGCACGACGACCGTGACGGCGAGGTGAAACGTGAGGTAGGAGATGCTGAGCAGGTCGATCAGGCCCGGGAAAGCGTGGGCGGCATCCTGCATGCGCTCCTCGATGAACACGCCCGTCGAGCGCTCGAGCGTGACGAGTTGGCGCGCGTGACGTACGGCTTCGGCGGCGTCGCCGACAACCATGCCGCGCGCGGCCTCGTACAGGCCGTACAGGACAAGCACCACGGCCGCTTCCGCGCGCAGCGAGTGCCGCACGGACAGCCAGCTTCCGAGCCGGCCGGCCGTCCGTGCGGACATCGAAGCCGCAGTCGTCACGCGGCAGCGTCCAAGTCGTCGCATGCGGAGCGTCGGGCGACGGCCGCCAGCCGCCAGCGCAGCTGCTCGAGCCGCGCTCCTTGGCGCGGAGCTCCGGGTTATCTTGCTTCACGCCGCCGAAGCTCCTCGAGCTCGAGAGAGAGCGCCTGGATCCGCCGCACGAGCCGGACGACTTCGCGTCGCTCGCGAGAACGCGGCTCGAAGGGGCTCACGTCGCGGGTGGTCATTTGTTCATTCCTCCTTTGGAGACGAGCGTTGGACGGGGGCGCTTCGTGGGGGGAGCCCGTGGGCTCCCCCCACGTGTTCAGGCGGCGAGGGCCGGTTGTTCATCGCCCGCTGCCGGCTCGGGCGAGATCGTGCTCTCCTCGTGGGCGTCGAGATGGAGGTCTCGGGCTCGGATGAGGACGAGCGAGAGTGCGCCGCCGACGAGTGCCGTGACTCCGGCAATCAGGAAGATCCCATTCAGTCCGGAGAGGAACGCCTCCCGGGCGGCATCGGCCAGGAACGCCTGCGCCTCCGGCGGTGCCGCCGCGATCGCCGCCTCGGCGTTCCCCGAGGAGACGGCGGGTGCGAGCTCGCCCGCCTGCCCCTGCAGCGCCGGCGGCCCGCTCGCGAGCAGATCGCCGAGCTTGGACTCGACCCGCCCCTGGAAGACGGCGCCGAGCGCGGCGATCCCGACCGCGACCCCCACCTGGCGGAAGGTGTTGTTGATCGCCGCACCCGTCGCCGCCTTGGCGGCTGGTACGACGCCGATCGCCGCCTCGGAGACGGTCGGGTTGACGAGGCCGATCCCGGCGCCCATGAGGAGCATCCCGGAGAGAAGCGCCGTCCACTCGGAGTCGGCGTCCAGGCCACCCGCGACGAGGAGGCCGGCTCCCGCCACTCCGAGGCCGACGCCGATCAGCGCCCGCAGCGGAACCCGTTCCGAGAGCCTCGCCGCAAGCGGCGAGAAGACGAAGGCCATGGCCGTGATCGGAAGGAGCCGCACTCCCGCCTCGAGCGGGGAGAGGCCGAGGACGTTCTGGAGGTAGAGGACGATGTAGAGGAGCATCGAGAAGACGGAGGCGGCGACCGCGAAGGACGCGATCGAGGCTCCGGTGAAGGCGGGGACGCGGAAGAGCCGCAGGTCGAGCATCGGGCTCCGCGAGCGGAGCTCGATCGCGGCGAAGGCCGCGAGCAGTGCCGCGCCGCCCGCGAGGCTGCCCACGATCTCGGGGCTCGACCAGCCCTCGCCGTTGCCGCGTAGGACGCCGAAGATGAGCAGGAAGAGCGCGCTCGAGAAGGTGACGAGCCCGGCCCAGTCGAGGCGTCCGGGGCTCGGATCGCGCGCCTCGCGGAGCTTCGTGAGCGCGAGCGCGATCGTGAGCAGACCGACCGGCACGTTGACGAAGAAGATCCACTCCCAGCCGAGGGAGTCGACGAGCACGCCGCCGACGAGCGGGCCCACGGCGACGCCCACGCCGACGCTCGCCCCCCAGATCCCGAGCGCGGTCTTGCGCTCGCGGGGAGCGAACTCCTGCGCGATCAGGGCGAGCACCGTTCCGAACATCGCCGCGCCGCCGATTCCCTGCAGGCCGCGGGCGATGTTGAGCGTGAGCGCGTCCGTGGCGAATCCCGCGAAGAGCGAGGCGGCCGTGAAGGCGGCGAGCCCGACCGTGAAGACGAGCTTGCGGCCCAGCCGGTCGGCGAGCGAGCCCGCCATCAGCGTGAGCGCGGCGAGGGCGAGGACGTAGGAGTCGACGACCCACTGCAGGTCGGTCAGGCTCGCGCCGAGGTCGCGCTCGATCTCGGGCAGGGCGACGTTCACGATCGTGACGTCGAGCAGGAGCATGAACGTCGCGATCGAGACGGTTATCAATGTCCACCATTTACGAGCCATTTCGCCACCTCCGTGTGTTCATCGATGGGTTGTGCTGGTGCGCCGTGCTGTTCTGAGGCGATCGTGCCGAGGCGAGCAGGGGGTTCGCGTCGTGGGCGCACCCAGATCTGAACCACAGTGTTTGATCGGCGCACCGCTAGAGCGGCGGCGTGGCGCGGGCCGCGAGTACGGTGCTCCGGGGCGGCGCCCATGGGACTCCCGAGGAGCCCAGTCCACTGAGGGGGATCCCACACAGGCGCATGAGCAGTCGCTCGTGGTCCAACTCGATCTGCTCGAGCGGGCGATGAGCGGTGATCCGGACCTGGGAACGCCGAACGGCCCCTTGCGGGGCCGTTCGGGTTGCGTATCTGAAGGGCCGATCAGGCGGCTTCTGCCTCGTAGGCGAGCTCCGGCTCGGCTGCGAGCTCCTCGGCCACGCGAGGCCGGCGCGGGATCATGAACGCGGCGAGCGCTCCGAGCGCGACGACCCCGGCACCGACGAAGAGGGCCGGGTTCATCCCGTCGACGAAGCTCTGGCCCGTGCCGTAGCCGCCGACGTGGGCGAAGATCGAGGCGAGCACCGCCACGCCGAACACGCCGCCCAGCTCGCGGATCGCGTTGTTGGCGCCGGACGACTTGCCCTCCTCCTCGGGCCGCACCGCCGAGAGGACGAGGTTCGCCACCGGCGCGAAGAAGAGCGCCATGCCGACACCGGCGACGATGAAGGGGCCGATCAGCTGCGAGTACGGCGTCGTGGGCGTCGAGACCGACGCCATCCAGGCGAGCGCGGCCGCCTGCATCGCGAGGCCGACGCCGATCATGTTCTTCGCCGGGATCTTGTCCGAGAGCGCTCCGGCGAGCGGCGCGATGAACATCGGCGCGAGCGTCCAGGGCAGGAAGCGCAGGCCGGAGCCGAGCGGCGAGTAGCCCTGCACCGTCTGGAAGAACTGCGCCAGCAGGAAGATCGAGCCGAACATGCCGAAGTACATGAACAGCGAAGCGGTGTTCGCGAGCGCGAACGTCGCGTTGCGGAAGAAGCGCATCGGCAGCATCGGCGCATCGGTGCGCAGCTCCCAGGCGACGAACGCGGCCACGAGCACGAGCCCGACGAGCAGCGCCGTCACGATCTGCGGGCTCGCCCAGCCCACGCTGTTGCCGCGGACGAGGCCCCACACGATCCCGAACAGGCCCGCGCTCACGAGCCCGAGCCCGGGCAGGTCGAGCCGGCCCTCCGGCCCGTAGCTCTCCTTCAGCCGCGAGAGCGCGAGCGGGATGAGCAGGACGCCGATGGGGACGTTCAGCCAGAAGATCCACTGCCACGCGATCCCCTGAACGATGGCGCCTCCCACCAGCGGACCGAATGCGACGGCCAGACCGGCGATGCCGCCCCACGCGCCGAGGGCAAGGCCGCGCTTCTCTGCTGGCACCGCCGCCGAGAGGATGGTCAGCGTCAGCGGCATCACGATCGCGCCGCCGAGTCCCTGGAACGGCGCGTGCCAGGTTCAGCGTGTCGACCGAGGGCGCGAGCGCGGCCGCGATCGAGCCGAGCGTGAAGATCCCGATGCCGACCGCGAAGACCCGGCGGCGGCCGAACCGGTCGCCGAGCGCGGCTCCGGTCAGGAGCAGCACCGCGAACGTCAGCGTGTAGGCGTTGACCGTCCACTCGAGGCTCGACAGGGACGCGTCCAGGTCCTGCCGGATCACCGGGATAGCGGTCGTGACCACGAGGTTGTCGAGCGTCACCATGAACAGCGCGATCGAGCTGATCGCGAACGTCCAGAGCATCCGGCTCGAACTCATGTCGCTCCCCTCTGTTCTTCGTTCGCTCGCTCGGTCGGGCAACGCGTGCACAGGGGCTTTTGTGCTCATGACGAAGGCCTCGCTTTCTCTGGATTCGGACTTCCTGGTAGGAAGCGGCGGCCCGTCATGCGTGCCGCCTCGATGCGTCATCTGTGATGACCATGAACCGATCGTGCTGGGCGAGCAGCGGGTTCGCGTCGTGGGCGCCCCCAGGTCTGAACCACAGTGTTTGATCGGCGCACCGCTAGGGCGGCGGCCCGGCGCCGGCCGCGACCAGGGCGCTCCGGGGCCGTCGCTGTCCAGAATGACCTCTGGAGGGGCCGGCCCCACCGAAGGAGGTACCACGACAGGCGCAAGTGCCGAGCAGTCGTTCCCGGTTCAGCTCGACCTGCTCGAGCGCGATGCCGAGCTGCGGCGGTGGCTGGCTTGATCGCCGCGATCGCCGGCGGCGGTCGGCTGCTGGCGATCGAGGGCCCGCCCGGCATCGGCAAGACCGCCCTGATTGCGGAGGCGAAGGCGCTGGCTCAGGAGGCCGGGATGCAGGTGCTGGGCGCGCGCGGCTCCGAGCTCGAGCGCTCGTTTTCCTACGGGGTGGTGCGGCAGCTCTTCGAGCCGTTGCTCGCCTCCCTGCCGGCCGACGAGCGAGCCGAGCTGCTCGCGGGCGCGGCTGCGCTGGCGGCGCCGCTCTTCGATCCTGCCCAGGTCGCGGCCGAGCCGGCCGCGGACTCGTCGCTGGCGACGCTCCACGGTCTCTACTGGCTGACGGCGAACCTCGCCGCGCGCCGGCCGCTCCTGCTCGCGCTCGACGACCTGCACTGGTGCGATCTGCCCTCGTTACGCTGGCTGGCCTACCTCCTGCCACGGATGGAGGGCCTCGGCCTCTTGGTCCTCGTCGGCCTCCGGCCGGCGGAGCCGGGAGAGGATCCCGGTCTCATCGGCCAGATCGTCTCCGACCCGCTGGCGACCGTGATCCGGCCCGCTCCCCTGAGCGCCGAGGCCGCCGCCCGGCTTCTGCGCGAGACCCTCTCGCCCGACGCCGAGGACGCCTTCTGCGCAGCCTGCTGGGAAGAGACGGCCGGCAATCCGCTGCTCTTGCGTGAGCTCGTGCATGCGATCGCCGCCGAGGGTCTGGCGCCGACCGAGGCGAACGTGCCCCGCCTGCGCGAGCTCGGGGCGCGGGCCGGCTCGCGCGCCGTCGCGCTTCGCCTTTCCCGGCTTCCGCCGGAGGCGACGACGCTCGCGCAGGCTGTGGCGATCCTGGGCGACGACGCCGATCCCCGCCAGGCGGCGGCGCTGGCCGACCTGGACGAGCAGGCGGCCTTCGAGGCGGCCGACGCGCTCGCGCGGGTCGACGTCCTGCGCCCGCAGCCGCCGCTGGCGTTCGTCCATCCACTCATCCGCGCGGCGGTCTACGAGGACGCTCACACCGCTCGAGCGAGACCGGGGACACGCCCGCGCCGCGCGCCTGCTCGCCAACGCCGGGGCGGAACCGGAACGCGTCGCCGCGCACCTGCTGCGCAGCCCGCCGGCCGCGGATCCGCAGGTCGTCGCGACGCTGCGCGAGCCGCCCGGCGCGCCGGCTCCGCGGTGCATCGGAGAGCGCCGTCGCCTACCTTCGCCGCGCGCTCGACGAGCCGCCGCCGGCCGCGGAGCGCGCCGAGTGCTCCTCGAGCTCGGCTCCGCCGAGGCGCACGTGAGCGGTGAGGCCGCAATCGAGCATCTGCGCGAGGCGCATGCGCTGGCCGCGAGCCCGATGCGGCGAGCCGAGACCGCGCTGCTGCTCGGCCGCCAGCTCTTCGTCCTCCGCGGCGAGGAGGCGGACGCCGTCTCCAGGAGGCGCTCGACGAGCTTGCCGGGGCCGATCCTGAGCTCGAGCGCTTGCTCGAGGCGGGCCTCATCACGAACGGCCTGTTCGCCCCGGGGCTCCACCGCGAGGCGGCCCAGCGGCTCGAGCGCGTCCGCGCCGAGCCCCGAGCCGGGACCGTCGGCGAGAAGCTGCTGCTCTCCCTGCTCGCCTACCACGATGCACGTGCGGGCAGGCCGGCGGCGGAGGTCGTTCCGCTCGCGCGCAGGGCGCTCGCCGACGGCACGATCCTGCGCGCGGACCAGCGGGCCGTCCCGTACCGGTCGGCGCCGGCCTCGTCCCGACGAGCACGGTGCTCGCGATGGCGGATCTCGACGAGGTCCTCGCGGTCTACGAGGACGCGCTCGCCGAGGCCCACAGGCACGGCTCGACGCTCGCATTCGGTGCGGTGAAGGTCTTCCGCGCCTTCGCGCTGCGCTGGCGTGGCGACCTCGGCGAGGCGGAGGCCGAAGCGCGCGAGGCCCTGGCCGCAGGGGAGGTCTGGGGCGCGACTGCTCGCTTCGCGCGGCACGCGGCCGCCTTTCTCGCCGACTCGCTGATGGAGCAGGGCAGGCTCGACGAAGCCGCGGCCGTTCTGGCCGGCGCCTGGCCCGGCGAAGCTCCTCCCGGCAGCACGCGCCTGCTCTTCCTCGGCGACAGCGCCAGGCGCCTGCGCCTGCTGCGCGGAGACCTGGCCGGGGGCCTCGAGGAGATGCTCGAGGCCGGACGCCTGTTCGAGGAGGTCGGCAGCCGGAACCCCGCCTTCATCGCGTGGCGCTCTCCCGCCGCGCTGGCTCTGCTTCAGCTCGGCCGGCGGGACGAGGCCGGCCCGCTTGCCGAGGAAGAGGTCGAGCTCGCGCGCACGTGGGGTGCCCCGCGGGCGCTCGGCGCGGCCCTGCGTGCGGCAGGCCTCGTCGAGGGCGGCGAGCGCGGGCTCGAGCTGCTCGAGGAAGCGGTCGACGTGCTGAGCGGGTCGCCGGCGAAGCTCGAGCACGCGAAGGCGCGCACCGAGCTGGGAGCGGCGCTTCGCCGAGCCAACCGCCGCGCCGAGGCCCGCGAGCAGCTTCGGCATGCGCTCGAGCTGGCGACGATCTGCGGCGCCACGGCCGCTCGCCGCACGTGCCGAGAGCGAGCTTCTCGCCACCGGCGCGCGTCCTCGGCGCATCGCCCTGAGCGGCGTCGAGTCGCTCACCCCCAGCGAGCGGCGCGTCGCCGAGCTGGCAGCCGAAGGCCCCACGAACCGCGAGATCGCGCAGGCGCTCTTCGTTACCCAGAGGACGGTCGAGGTCCACCTCACGAGCATCTACCGCAAGCTCGCGATCAGCTCGCGCTCGCAACTCGCGGGCGCGCTCGCCGAACCGGCTCGCGCCTAGACCCTCTTCCCTCGGCCGCCCGCCCCCTCTCTAGCGGTCGGGCGACCAAAACACTGCGGATCGAATCTGGGGGCGCCCACGATGCGGGCGCAGCCTCGCTCGAGCACGATCGGATCCATGTTCGTGCATCCGTCCGTTCATCTCGAGAATCGGAGGTGGGAAGTGTTGACCGCGGCAAATCATTTCGGTCATCGCGAGAGCGACGGAATCGTCGTTGACCTGTATTGGAATCGAGGAGAGCTCAGGGACGAGTTTCGGGTCGAGGTCGTGGACAAGCGCGAGCGAGCTCGCTTCGTGCTTTACCCGACGACCGGGAAAGAAGCAATCCAGGCGTTCCACCACCCATTCTCGGCCGCGAGAACCGCCCTCAACGGATAGGCATGGGCGGCGTAGCCGGCGCGACCGCAGCCGCCGGGGTGGTGAGGGGAGTGGTCTCCTGACTCGCGAGCGATTGTGTCGTTCTATGCTCGGCGTGGGTCTGGAGCACGTGACGCGAAGAAGCGCTCGACTGTGTCGAGCGGCTCGATGTTGCGTTGAGCGCGAGCGAGCATGAGGGCGCCCTCGAGCGCGGCCATTAGCACCGTCGCGTGTGCTTCGGCTTCCGCCTGCGGCGCCCCAAACCTGGTGTAGGCGTCGGCGACTGGCGCTCGCCACCGTGCGAGCAACTCGCTGACATGGGTGCGGAGGCTGTCGTTGTCGGCCGCGTCGCAAATGGTCGCGGCCAGTGGGCAGCCCAAGGCGAAGTCGTGGTCGACGAGCAGGCGCCGCCATGGGGTCACGATCACGCTGATTGCTTCGGGGAACGTCTCGGCTTCGCTGAGCGGACGGTCGAGATCGTCGAAGAGGTCAGCGAGCGCGACATCGATCGCTTCGGTCACGAGCTGCGTCTTGCCGCCCGGGAAGAAGCGGCCGAGCGAGCCGCGGGGACCGCCGGAGTGGGCGACGACCTCGCGGAGTCCGGTGCCGTGGATGCCACGCTCACGGATGAGCGTCGCGGCACTCCGCACCATGCGCGCGCGAGCTGGAGATCGCCGGCGATCGGCGGCCGGGTCCTTCGTTTCGTTCTTCGCAGCCATGGCGTCAGGGTAGGGCATTTCGAGGACGACTGTCATCGCTTCTGCTAGGGTCTGACTCCGATGACGACCGTCATCGAATGCCGAATCGAGACGCAGCAGCATTGGGACTGAAGGAGGAGACAGTCAGATGAGCGCAGAGGCGGGTTCGCCGATCACTACCTACTTCCGAGTCTGCGACGGAGTGCGAGTGAGGTTCGCCGATACCAAGGCAGACTCGGACGTCACCGTGCTGCTGCTGGCGCCGTGGCCCGAAAGCCTTTGGGCATTCCGTCGAATCTGGGACCGCGTCTCGGCAGTCGGGCGGGTTGTCGCGATCGACATGCCGGGATTCGGCCACTCCGACGGTCGCCCGGAACTGATCGCCCCGGACGCCTCGGGAGCGTTCCTGGCCGGCCTGATCGACGAGTGGGGCCTCGGGGCTCCGCACGTCGTCGGCCCGGACGTCGGCACGGCCGCAGCGCTCTTCCTTGCCGCGAAGGCTCCGGAGCGCGTAACGAGCTTGACCGTCGGCGGCGGCGCGGTCCGCTTCCCGATCGAAGCGGGCGGCGCGCTCAAGGACATCATCGAAGCGCCGAGTCTGGACGTCGTGCGCGGGCTGGACGCCAGAACCAACATCGGCTACGCGGTCGAGGCCGGCTGCCGCGAGCGACAGCGAGCCCGAAGTCCACGAGGACTATGTCAGCGCCTACGACCTCGGGCGCTTCGCGGAGTCGGCCCGGTTCGTGCGGCATTACCCCGAGCAGAACCCGGTGTTGCGCGATCTGCTGCCGACGATCACCACGCCGACCCAGATCGTGGCCGGGCGCGACGATGACCTCGTGCCGTGGTCGAACAACCAGTACCTCGACGACCTCCTCCCCAACAGCGAGATCCATCCCCTCGACGCCGGTCACTTCGCGTGGGAGCAAGCAGCGGACGAATACGGCCGCCTCGTCGTCGACTGGGTCAGCGGCGGATATCGGCGCGTCGGTCCGCACGAGTAAGCGAAAGGAGCGGCCATGGAAACCACACACGAACAAACCACGACCGACCGCCATACCGACTACGCCGATGCGTCGATCAAACGAGTCACAGCCGAGAATTCGATCGAGTACGCGTACCGCGACCTCGGTGCCGGTGATGTGCCGCTCGTCCTGCTGCAGCACTTCCGCGGCAACCTCGACAACTGGGATCCCGCGCTGATCGACGCGCTCGCCGCGGATCGACGCGTGGTCACGTTCGACAACGTCGGCGTCGGCGCCACGACCGGCACGACGCCGAACACGGTCGAGGCGATGGCTCACGACGCGATCGCCTTCCTCGAGGCGATGAGCTTCCAGCGCGTCGATCTGCTCGGGTTCTCGATCGGCAGCTTCGTTGCGCAGGAGATCGCGCTGATTCGTCCCGACCTGCTGCGGCGCGTCGTGCTCGCCTCTTCCGCACCACAGGGCGCAGCGGGGATGCACGGCTGGGCGCCAGAGGTGATCGGCGCGATCGGCGCGCCGGAGACGACTCCGCAGGGATACATCTCCGTCTTCTTCGCCCCCACAGACACGAGTCGCGAAGCGGGCCAGCAAGCCGCCGGACGCATCTTCGGCGCAAGGACAACCGACCGAGACGAACCGACGACGTGGCAGACCCGCCAGGCGCAGTACGACGCCGTCTGCGCGTGGGGCATTCCCAACCACTCGCTGCTCCAGCGAGTCGCCGCGATCGATCTCCCGGTGTTCGTCGCCAACGGCGACAGCGACCCGATGATCCTGCCCCGCTACTCGTACCTGTTGGCCGGGCTTCTGCCGGACGCGCGGCTCAAGATCTACCCGGACTCGGCCCACGGCTTCCTCTTCCAGCACCACAGCGAGTTCGCCGCCGACGTGAACGCGTTCCTCGCGGAGACCGGCTGATGCACGCATCGCGTCACTGGGCGTGATTGACGTTCGCCTCGTGACGCGCTTACGATCAGTCGGCTCACCGCTCCATCTCAGAACGGAGGGATTCTCATGGAGGCAGGCTCCTCATCGGGAACCGTCGTTCTCGTTCATGGCGGCTTCGTGGACGGCTCTGGCTGGCAGGGCGTCTACGACCACTTGAAGAAGGACGGCTACAGCGTCAGCGTCGTCCAGAATCCGACGATCTCGCTCGCAGACGACGTTGCCGTGACCAAGCGGGCCATCGACGCGCAGAGCGAACCGGTCACTCTCGTCGGCCACTCCTATGGCGGGGCGGTTATCACCGAGGCGGGAAACCATCCCAAAGTTGAGGCGCTCGTCTACATCGCGGGCTTCGCGCCGGACAAGGACGAGTCGGTCAACACCCTGATCGCGGGTCCCCGCCGATGGCCCGTAGCCGCCGATTCTGCCCCCGCAGGACGGGTTCCTGTTCCTCGACCGGGAGAAGTTCCATGCCTCCTTCGCGGGCGACTTGAGCGCCGAACAGGCTGCGTTCATGGCCGACTCGCAAGTCCCGTGGGGCGTCGATGCCCTGGGCGGCACGATCAGCGAGGCTGCGTGGCGGAGCAAGCCAAGCTGGTACCTCGTCACGACCGAAGACCGGATGATCCCTCCACCGGCCCAGCGCGAGATGTCTGCGCGGGCGGGGTCGACCGTTGTCGAGGTCGCGGGCAGCCATGCGATTTACGTCTCGCAGCCTGCAGCCGTGGCCGACCTCATCAAGAAGGCCGCTAAGCAGTAGCCCGGCCACCACCCGCTGAGGCCCGCTGCGGACGTACGGCTCGGCATCAGCCGCCCAGCCGTACTCACCGCATCACTCACACATGGCGACCTGACGGGGCTGCGAACGCCGGCATCGAGGGCAAGCGTTGGAAGCCGCGGGCACGAAAGCCGCGCAAGCACTAGGAACGCACGAGAGCGAGTGGCCGCGTGTGGACGGCAGTACCCGCCTTGGTTTTCCCTCAGCGTTCCCTTGGCGACACGGCAGTTCGGTGTTCTGCGACTCGTCCGTGCACCAATTGCACGGCCATCGCTCCTTCGCCGACCGCGGTCGCGCAGCGCTTGGTCGAGCCCGAGCGCACGTCGCCTGCGGCGAAGACACCCGGCAGACTCGTCTCGAGCAGCGCGTCGGCGCCTGCGGCGGCGCCGGTGAGGATGAAGCCGTTCTCGTCACGCGCGACCACGTCGCCGAGCCAGTCGGTGTACGGCAGCGCGCCAAGGAAGCAGAACAGGAACGAGAAGGCCAGGCGCTCGCCGCTCTTGAGGGTGACCGCGTCGAGTTGACCACTCTCGCCGTGCAGGGCGGCGACTTCGCTGCGATCGCGGATAGCGACGCCGAAGCGCTCGAGTTCCCGGACGAGGTAGTCGGACATTGTCTCGCGCAGGTCGGCGCGGCGATGTAGCAGCGTCACCAGCGCGCCGCCGCGCGCCAGCCAGACCGCGGCCTGGCCGGCGGAGTTGCCTCCGCCGATCACGCCGACCCGCGAGGCTCCGCAGAGCTGGGCCTCGGGCGGCCCGGCTGCGTAAAAGACGCTCATCCCCTCGTAGTCCGCGAGCTCGTCGACGGGCAGGCGCCGGTACTGCGCGCCGGTCGCGAGCAGCACCGTGCGTGCTGCGATCTCGTGATCCTCTTCGAGGCGCACCACGTAGGCTCCGTTGGCCTGCTCGAGTGACACGGCGCGGTAAGGCGACGCGGTGCGGGCGTTGAACTTGCGTGCTTGCGTGACCGCGCGGCTGGTCAGCTCCGAGCCGCTGATCCCTGCCGGGAACCCGAGGTAGTTCTCGATCCGTCGGGACGAGCCCGCCTGCCCGCCGAGCGCGGTGCTCTCGACGACGAGCGTCTCCAGACCCTCGGACGCCCCATAGACCGCCGCGCCGAGGCCTGCGGGGCCGCCGCCGACGACGACGAGATCGACCTCTTCTCGGGGTGCGAGCTCGCGTCCGATCCCGAGCGCCCGGGAGATCTGGCCGGGCGAGGGGCCGCGAAGCTCCAGGCCACCCGGCAAGCGCACGAGCGGCAACTCGGTGGTGTCGAGCCCTTCGACCAGCGCGGCTGTCGTCGGGTCCCCCGGTCGCTCTGGGTCGCGCCAGGTAAAGGGCACGCGATTGCTGCGAGCAAACTCGACGATCCGCATCGTGGCCGCCGACGAACGCGGGCCTACGACCTCGAAGCCAATGCCCTCGACCTGCTGTAGCGCTTCCCGGCGGGCGATGAAGGTCGAGAGCAGAAGATCGCTCAGAGGCCCGTCTTCGAACAGCAGCGGTCGCAGTGCATCGCGGTCGACCTCGATGTAGCGCAACGGCTTCGTGGCGACGGCCGTCACGTAGACCGTCTGCCCGGTCAGGAGGTTCATCTCGCCCAGGAAGCCCGAAGCGGGATGCCGGACGATCTCCTTGCCGGCGGCATCGAGAATCGCCACTTCACCCTCGATGATCGCGATCAGCGGGTAGCGCCGGTCGCCTACCCGGTAGAGCACGTCGCCGACACGCGCGGTCCGCTCCTCGCCGAGCACGGCGAGGCTTTCCAGCTGTGCTGGAGACAACGTCGGACTGGCGGGAGCGGTCACCAGGCGAGCTTACCCGTGCGGATTTCGGCTTCCTGGATGTTTGCCGATTCGCGTTGTGCGGCTACGTCGGTCGCGAGTTCGCGGCGCGCTGGGTCGGCGATCTCGGCCTCGCGTATGCGCGGTGTTCTCGGGCATCGCGGCTCCGCCTCTCAGAAGCCGACCGGCTGCCGGATGAGGACGACGTGGATGCGGCCGGGATCATCCTGGTGGATCTCGAGGATCTTGCCGACGCGGCTGTTCATCCCGTAGGCGGCGAGCGCGCGAGCGTCCTCGAGCGGCAGGCTGTGCTCGTAGATCCGCTCGTGTGCCGCCTCCAGCGTGGGCACGAGCTTCTGCGCGCCGACCACGAGGATGACGTTCGCGGCGCCCCAGGCGTACTGCGCGAGTTGGCTGCCGGAGGCAGAGGCGATGACGAGCGTTCCGTCGCCTGTGATTGCGTGGACGCTGCCGACTGCGTACTCGGGCTGGCCGCTGATCTCCTTCATCTCTCGCAACTGGGTCGCGTAGTCGAGCGCGAGCATCCTGTTGCGCGCCGATTCGTACGGGCCGCCGCTGTCGATCGCGTCCGCGATGCCGGTCTCCTGCAGCGTGACCGACGTGTTGGTCATGACGGAAGAGCCTTCGGGGATGCGGGCGAGGACGGCTTCTCGCGCAGCGTCGAGATCGTCGACGACTTCGACGCTGTATCCGTGCTCTTCGAGTGCGACGACGGTCGCGGCGAGTGTCTGGTCGTCCGGCAGCGTGGTGTAGCGGTCGAGTGTTGGCGTCGTGGTCATCGGTGGTCCTCCTCGGTGGCGGGATCGGTATTGCTGGGATCGCTGCCTGGTACGTCCGGCAGCTGGTTCGAGAACGGCAGGTCGGGCAGCCGCCGAGCCGTGGCCGCGACAGTTCGCTCTTCGTAGTCGAGGTGGGCGAGGAGGTGCTCCTTGAGCTCCTCGAGCGCGTTTGCAACGGCACGACGTGCGTCGTCGCTGTCGTCTTCCGTCAGTGCTTTGGTGGTGGCTTCGACTGCGTCGATGTAGTCGGACACAGCTCGGTGATCGGCTCGCAGTCGGTCGACGACCGGCCTGATCGCAGGGTTCACCTGCTCGAGCTCGTCGAAGAACTCTCTGTCTTCGGCGTTGTGGTGCAGGTGGACGAGCTGGCAGTAGCTCAGGCAGCTGACCTGGAACTGCCAGAGCGTCGTGTTGCTCTTCAGCGCCTCGAGCTCCTCGCGCAGCTCCTCTGCTGCGAGCCCGTCGAGGACGGCCGTCGCAAGCCGCTCGACGCTCGCGAGTTCGCGGCGGATGTGTGCGTGGACGGCGAGCAGCGCCTGATGGAGCCAGCGCCCGCGGGTGGTCTCCGGGCGGTCCTCGAAGACGGCCACCGTCATGCTCCTGGCTCCCGCCGAGCGGATGCGCGCTGCTCGGCGACCCGATCGCGAACCATCGGCGCGACATCCCGGATGAATGCGGTGAGCGTGTCCGGGTCCGGCGGGGCAGCGAGCATGAAGGTGCTGAAGCCCAGATCCGTCGCGAAGTGCGTCAGGACTTCCGCCCAGTGCTCGGGCGGCCCCACGATCGCCTGGTCGCCGTCGGTCGCAGGAGCCTGAGCCGTTCCGGTGATCGCGCCGGGAATGTTGTAGATGCGTCGAATCTCGCGGGGGTCTCGGCCGGCTCCGCGAGCGGCTCGGTCGATGGCGAGGTTTCCCTGAGCGGCCTCGCGCGGTGGCCGGTAGTTCATGAGCGGCGCGACCCAGCCGTCGGCGACGCGGCCGGTCAGCGCCAGCGCGCGTGGGCCGTTCGAGCCGATCCAGATCTGGATCGGGTGTGCGGGTGCGGGGCCGGGATGGACGCCTGCGAGTTGGTAGTGGTTGCCGTCGAAGCGCACCCCGCGGCTCTCGCCGTTCCAGAATGTCCGAATCAAGGCGACCGACTCCTCCAGTGCCGCCAGACTCTCTCCCGGCGTCCAGGCCGGCGCCCCCATCGCGCGTGCTGCCTCGAGGAAGCCGCCCGCGCCGATGCCGAGCTCGAATCGGCCGTCACTCAGCAGGTCGAGTGTCGCGGCCGATTTGGCGAGCACCGCCGGCGGCCGGAGCGGCAAGTTGGCGACGGCGTGGAAGACGCGCACCGATCTCGTCTGGGCGAGGATCGCGGCAGCCAGCGACATCGCGTCGAGGTGGCGCGGCTGGTAGGGATGGTCCTGGATGCCGAGCAGGTCGTAGCCGAGGTCGTCGGCGAGCCGCGCGGTCTCGAGCACGCCGGAGGGGTCGCTCGCGTCGGGGACGAGGAAGTAGCCGAACTCGAGCGGATGCCCGTAGTCCAGACTCCCGTTCAGCAGCTGCGACGAAGCTTCCATGATCATCTTCCTATCGACTTCTAGAGAACAAGCGACTACTATTGAGCAAGTAACGGTGATGCTGCTAGTGGTATTCCATGAACGCCGCGCCTGACCGACAGCCGCTCGTCGACGCCGAAGCGTGCGTGCGCGCCGATGCTGCGCTCGTACGCGCGTTTGACCTCCTCGGCAGGCGCTGGACCGGGGTGGTGCTCGGGACGCTGAGCGGCGGCCCAGCAGGCTTTCGCGCCATCTCGCGCGCCGTCGACGGCATCAGCGACTCGGTGCTCTCCGACCGACTCAGTGAGCTCTGCAACGTCGGGCTCGCTACCCGCACAGTCGACGAGGGCCCGCCTATCTCCGTCGCCTACGAGCTGACCGACGCAGGCCGTGCGCTTCTGCCCGCGCTCGAGCAGATCACCCGTTGGGCCGAGCAGCACCTCCCCGCCACAGTCGAGGGCGAGTGAGGTCAGGCATCGGCACTCCGGGCGAGTCCGCTTGACGCGCACGCGCTCCGTCACCTCCAGCCCGCGCACCTGCCGAGGAACCGATTCCCATGCGCTTCGTCACTTAGCGGATCGCAGCAAAGCTCCCGGCTCTCGGGCGCTTGACCTCGAACGCACCCTCGTCACGAGCTCGACCGACCACTGCGGCGTAACGGGCGAGCCGCTGACCTTGGTAGTGGGCGAGAGCGAGTGCCTCTTCGTCCGGCCCGGTCACCCGGTGGCCACTGACGAACGATGCCCCGTAGGGGTTGCCGCCCGCAGCGAACACTTCTTGCACGGTGTAGCCGAGCGGAAGCACGACCATGCCCCAGTGATAGAACGTGTTGTTGAGCGCCAGGATCGTGGACTCCTGGCCGCCATGGGTGGTCTGTGAGGACGTAAAGCTCGTCGCGACCTTGTCCGCGAGCTTGCCCTCCTGCCAGAGCCTCCCTGCCTGATCGATGAGCTGCTTGAGTTGGGCGGCGACATTGCCGAAGCGGGTCGGCGTTCCGAAGGCGATGCCGTCGGCCCACTCGAGATCGGCGAGCGTCGCCACCGGTTCCTCGCCGACGATGGACCGGTGGCGGCCCCAGTACTGGTTCTGCGAGATCATGAGCTCCGACGCGAGCTCTTCCACATGGCGTAGGCGGACCTCCGCCCCCGCCGCCTCGGCACCTTCGGCGACCGCTGTCGCGAGACCGTGCACGTTGCCGGTGGCGCTGTAGTAGATGACGGCCACACGCGTTTCCATCACTCACCTCTTGGTTGAAGAGATCGCTGCACGGGCTCGGCGCCCCACCCTCGCGATCACAATTCTCGTTACGCTCGAGCAACGCGGTCAACTCGAGCTGGGACGGGCACCAGGATGACGCCAGGTCGCCGACGTCCCAGCCGGCCGTCGAGGCGCCGGCCTGGTACGCACTCTCCAGGAATGCGAGGAGCGCGGCCCTGGGGTCGGCCGCCGCTCGGACCGCGTCGTACGAGAGCAGGGCGGCCGGGCTTCTTCCCTCTTCAGCCCATACGGCTTCGCCGGGGCGCAGCGGCTGTTCGCGCAGGCCGGCGGGCTCCGGGAATGTGTACGAGTAGTACGTCGCTTCTCTGACCTTGTCGTCCCCGAACCAGAAGCCGAAGGAGATCACCTCGTGTGTGTAGGTCTCGCGGTCGACAGCTTTGAAGCTCGGCATCGCCGGCGCGCGTCGCCCGTTGAAGCGGGTGACGGCCAGGTCAAGACCGTGCCAGAACAGGTGCACGGGGCTCGTCTTGCCGCAATACCAGCCGGCGAACTCCTCGAGCACCCCGTCGGACCAGTCGAGGATCCGCCAGAAGCGCTCTACCGCGTCGCGGTCGTAAGCTGCGTGCTCGCCGTCCTCCGGGAACGGAGTCTCGGTCGGCAGGCGGTACGGGGTTTCCGTGATCGTCACCGCGATGCCTAGCCGGTGCAGCGCCCCGTGCAGCTTCTCGTCGAATTCGGCCACCGACAGACCGTCGACAAGGTCGAACGTCTCGACCTGGCCGCCGTTCGTCGCGATCACCAGGCGGTGATCGATGAAGTCGAACCTGATCTCGAAGACGGCGCCGCTCGCGGCGCGCATGCGTCGAGTCGTGAGACCTCGCACATCCACGTAGAGCGGAGCGTTCCACCAGTGGTTCCGCGGAGCAGTGGATGCCAGGCGCACTTTCCCCACGATCTGAAGCCACAGATGCAATGTGTTCTTCGTGTCCTCCCACTCTTCCAGTGCCAGCTGGGGGAGGCTCGGGCGCGTCTCGGCAACGGTGCTCATCGCTCACCTCTTCTCGCGTGACCCGTAACCGCAGGCTACCCGGCGGGTCAAATCGCCCGCGAGGAACGACGGTCGGCCGTAAAGTGTCGCCGTGGAGCTGTCGAACGAGCAACTGCTCGTTTTCCTCGTGCTGCTGGTGGCCGTCGCCGCCATGCTCGTGATCGCCCCGACGCTTCGAGTCCCCTACCCCATCGTCCTCGTGATCGGCGGCCTCGCAGTGGGGTTTGTCCCGGCATGCCCGAAGTAGAGCTGCCGCCCGATCTGGTGCTCGTCGCCGTGCTGCCGCCACTGCTGTACGCGGGGACCTTCTTCACGTCGCTGCACGACCTGAAGCTCAACATGCGGCCGATCGGCCTGCTCTCAGTGGGGCTCGTGATCGTGACGACTCTCGCCGTGGCCGTCGTCGCCCACTCCGCAATCGACGATCTCGCCTGGAGCTCGGCGTTCGTGCTCGGCGCCATCGTCTCGCCCACGGACCCGATCGCCGCGGCGGTCATCGCCCGCCGCTTCGGCGTCCCACGACGTCTGGTGACGATCGTGGAGGGCGAGAGCCTGATCAACGACGGCACCGCACTCGTGGCCTACCGGTTCGCGGTCGTGGCGGTCGTCAGCGGGAGCTTCTCCATATGGGAGGCCGGGCTCGAGTTCGTCTACAGCGTGGTCGTGGGCGTCGCGATCGGCCTCGGCGTCGGGTGGCTGATCCGACATGTGCGCCGCCGAATCGACAACCCACCGGTCGAGATCACGATCGCCCTGCTGAGCGGCTATCTCGCCTTCATCCCTGCCGAATTGGTTCATGCGTCGGCGGTGCTCGCTGCGGTCACGGTCGGCATCTACATGGGAGCGCACACCTCGGAGCTCACGACCGCCCGGACGCGTGTGCAGGGAGACGCGACGTGGGAGATCGTCGTCTTCCTCCTCAACGCACTGCTCTTCGTGCTGATCGGGCTTCAGCTGCCGGTGATCCTCGACGAGCTCTCGGGCGAGCCGGCCGGGACGCTGCTCCTCTACGGGCTAATCGTGTCGGCGACGGTCATCGTCGTCCGCATCGTCGGGGCGTTTCTCACGGCGTACATCCCCCGCTTCGTCAGCCGGCGGATCCGCGAGCGGGACCCGTCTCCGCCCTGGCAGCACCCCGCATTCATCTCGTGGGCGGGCATGCGCGGCGCCGTGTCGCTCGCCGCTGCACTCGCGCTTCCTCTCACGACCGACGCAGGCGCGCCGTTCCCGGGCCGCGATCTCATTCAGTACCTCGCGTTCTGCGTGATCGTCGCGACGCTCGTCGGTCAGGGCCTGACCATGCCGCTCGTCATCCGACTACTGGGGCTGGAGAGCGACCGCATCGAGGAGACGGAGGAGAACAGGGCGCGTATCCGAGCCGCGGAAGCCGCTCTCGCCCGGCTGGAGGAGCTCGTCGAGGAGGACTGGGTCCCGTCAGACGCGGCCGAACGCTTGCGCGGCCTCTATGCGTTTCGACACGGTCGATTCACTGCTCGACACCTCGACGAGGACAGCGGCCACGAAGAGCAACGGCCGCGTACCAGCGCCTCCGCCGTGAGCTGATCGAAGCCGAGCGGCGGACACTGGTCGAGCTCCGACGCGAGGGCGCCCTCGCGGTACAAGTCGCACAGCGCATCATCCGTGACCTCGACCTCGAGGATCTGCGGCTCGATGCCTAATCGATAGTCTCCGGCGCGTGGCAACAGTGAGCACGTCTACGAAGCTGCCCGCCTTCGAGCGCTTCGTCGCCTACCGCCGGTTCGGGCAGGCCTCACGTTCACGCGCGATGGGGAGCACGTGCTCTTCGTCAGCAACATCTCGGGCCAGTTCAACCTCTGGCGTGTCCCCGTCGGCGGCGGCTGGCCGGATCAGCTGACGTCGTTCGCGGAGCAGACTGTGCGGCAGATCGCAGTCTCGCCCGTGGACGGCACGATCGTGCTCTCTGCCGATCGAGACGGCGACGAGTTCCACCAGCTCTTCGCTCTCGATCCAGCCGAGCGCTGGCCCGAGCAGATCACCGACGAGCCAGAAGTCCAGCACTTCGTGGGAGGTGGGGCCTTCTCGCCCGACGGCACGAGGCTCGCATACGCGGCGAACGCACGGACTCCGAGCGACGTGGAGATCTGGATCCGCGAGCTCGAGTCTGGCGAGACGCGCCCCGTGTTCGGCGAGGGGAAGTTCACTGCATCGTTCGACTGGTCACCAGACGGCACGAAGCTGCTGGCGGTCGACCTCCGCAACAACAGCGACTCGTCGATCCATCTGATCGATCTGGAGACCGGCGATGCACCTGAGGTAACCCTTCACGAAGAGGACGGCCTCTACATCCCGGGCCCGTGGGCCGCCGACGGATCGGGCTTCTATCTGCTTGCCGACGAGGGTCGCGAGTTTCGCGGCCTGGCGTTCTACGACCTCGCCGCGGGGCGCTTCGAGTGGGTGGAGACGCCGGAAGCGGACGTGGAGGATGTGGCCGTGTCGGCCGACGGACGCGTGCTCGCCTTGCTCGTCAACGTCGACGGATGGGAGGTCGTCAAGCTGCGCGACCTCGAGTCCGGGGATGACTTGCAGGATCGCGACCTTCCGGGCGGCGCGCGTCCTCATCTGACCGGGTTCCGGCCGCCGATCGCGCTCTCAGAGGACGGCTCACAGGTTGCCGTCATACTCTCGGGGCCTCGCCGCCCTCCGGAAGTTTGGGTCGCGCAGACGGGCACCGACGGCTCGCGCGCGGTCACGGAAAGCCGAACCGGCGTGCCGCGCGAGGACGAGCTCGTGGATGTCGAGCTGATCGACTACCCGACGTTCGATGGGCGACGAGATTCCGTCCTGGCTCTACCGTCCTGACGTGGAGGGGCGTGTGCCGGTCGTGCTCTCCATCCACGGCGGACCGGAGGCGCAGGAGCATCCCCTCTATCACCCGCTCTACCAGTACCTGCTCAGCCGCGGCATCGCCGTGATGGCGACGAACATCCGCGGCTCGACCGGCTACGGCAAGTCGTACCAGCGGCTCGATGCAGCGCGACTGGGGCGGCGGCGACATGCAGGACTTGGAGCACGCGGTCAAGTGGTTGCACGGACAGGACTGGGTCGACGCGGATCGGATCGGCGTCTACGGCGGCTCGTACGGTGGCTTTGCCATGCTCTCGTGCGTGACGCGGCTGCCCGACTACTGGGCGGCGGCGGTGGACATCGTCGGCCCCTCGAACCTGATTACGGCGGCGAAGGCCGTGCCACCGTCATGGCGGCGAATGATGGAGCAGCTTCATGGGCGACCCCGACGAGGACGCCGACATCCTTCGCGAGCGCTCGCCAATGACGTACATCGAGAACGCGAAGACACCGCTGCTCGTAATCCAGGGCGCAAAGGATCCGCGCGTCGTTAAGTCCGAGTCCGACCAGCTGGTGAGCGGCTCCGATCGATGGGGCGCGAGGTCGAGTACTTCGTCTTCGAGGACGAGGGCCACGGCTTCACGAAACGCCAGAACGAGGTGAAGGCGATGGAACTCTCCGCCGACTGGCTCGAGCGTCACCTCACACGCTGAGGTAGCGGCCAGCCTCTCTCCTCGGGGACCAGGTCGAGCTTGCCGCCGTCACGACACTGGGGGCTCCAGTAGCCAGGCGCGAGGTTGCTCCGCCTGTACCACCTCGTGAGCAGCACCTCGAGCCGCGTGGCGAATGCATCGTTGGTGCCGAGCGCGCGGCTCATGAATCCCGTCAGCTGAAGCGCGAAGCACGTAGCCGCCGCCTCATTTCCGATGCCGAGCGTGTGCACCACCTCATGGGTGAAGACGAGCATGCTGAACGCGGTGAAGAGCGTTGCCGCGGGCCTCGGCCGCTTGTAGCGAACCAGCTCCATGCGTTTGCAGATGTCCGGGGAAAGGTTCACCTGGCGGGGGCTTCGATATTCGACGAAGCCCGCCACGATCTCGTACTTCGGCCCCGTGAGCGTCGACCAGTCGAGCTCGCTCCAGCAGAGCACGGCCCGCGGGCCCCACCTGCCGGTGAGCCGCTCCCCGAACGCGGCGGCGGCCTTGCTCAGCTCCGGGTCCTTGTGGCTCCGCGCGACGCGACCGCGGATGGTCGGCAGGGCGTCGGGCGAGGGAGCGCCGTGCACGGTGATGCTCCTGCTCTTCTCCGCATAGGCGCCGCCCGCAGTGACGACCTCGAGCGTGACCACGTAGCGCCCGGGCTCGCGGTAGCGATGTTCCCCCTCGGGGCCGCGCCCGAACGAGCCGTCCCCGAAGTTCCAGTGGTAGCGCGAGTAGCCGTCCGCCAGCGCCACGAACTCGATCGGCTGTCCAACTCGTCGCGGCTCGTCGCTGACGACGAACGACGCGTCGGGGCCGTACGGGTCGGCGAACGCCGCCGCGGTCGCGCTGGGCACGAGCAGGGAGGCGGCGAGGGTACCGAGTGCGAGCAGGCGCAGGCTCACGATGTCTCCGTAATCGACAGCTACGCCAGTGTGCCTGACCCCTCTTCTCAGGTCTCGCAGCCGACGCCGTCGCGGTCGCCGTCGAGCCATGAGCGGATCGATGCCGACGACTTCCTTCACGTCGGCGCAGCGAGGTGCGGCGGATAGGGCATGTCCAGAACGGTCCAGGGCCTAGGCTTGGGTGTGTGAGAAAGCGGCTGCCCTCCCCACTCCAGCAGCGCGACTTCTCGCTGTTCTGGGTCGCCATCCTCGCGACGGGCTTCGCGGCGCAGATGATGGCGGTGGCGATCGGCTGGCAGGTCTATGCCATCCGCGAGAATCCGCTCGACCTTGGCTTGATCGGCCTGGCGGAGTTCCTGCCGCTGCCGCTGCTGGCCCTGCCTGCCGGCCACATCGCCGACCGGTTGCCACGCCGACGGGTGTACGCGGCAGCGATCGTCCTCGAGGGCCTCGTCGCCGGCGGCCTGATCACGGTCACGCTCGCGGGAGCGAATTCGCTGTGGCCGTTCCTCCTGCTGGCGCTCGCAGCCGGGTCCGCGGCCGCCCTGGGTTGGCCCGCCGCCCGCTCCATGCCGCCGACGCTCGTCTCGACAGACCTGCTCGCGAGCGCGATGGCCTTGCGGGGAATCGCCTTCCAGAGCGCGACGATTATCGGGCCGGCTATCGGCGGCCTGATCTTCGCAGCGCGTGCCGAGCTCGTGTACGTCGTGGCGGCCGCGCTGTTCGTAGTGGCGCTCAGCTGCATCCTCGCCGTCAACGAGCGCACGGAGGAGCGGCTGCTGGAGGCGGCGCCCAGCCGCGAGGCACTGTTCGCCGGCGCGCGTTTCGTACGCCGCACGCCGGTGCTGTTCGGCGCCATCAGCCTCGACCTCTTCGCGGTGCTCTTCGGCGGCGCGATGGCCCTGCTGCCTTTGTTTGCAAGGGACATCCTCGATACCGGGCCTGTGGGGCTCGGCATTCTGCGCAGCTCGCCCGCCGTCGGCGCACTCGCCGCGGGCTTCCTCCTCGCTCATCGGCCGATCCGCGGCAACGCAGGCAGGACGCTACTCATCGTGGTGGCGATCTTCGGAGCGGCGATGATCGTGTTCGGCCTCTCGAAGTCGTTCCCGCTCTCCTGCGCAGCCTTGGCTCTCGCAGGCTTCGCGGACATGTTCAGCATGAACATCCGCTCGATGACGGTGGCCCTTGCCACGCCCGACGCGCTCCGTGGCCGCGTCAATGCCGTAGAGATGGTGTTCATCAGCGGCTCCAACGAGCTGGGGGCGTTCGAGTCGGGGATCGCGGCCGCGCTGATCGGTGCCGTGCCGGCCGTCGTGCTGGGCGGCGTCGCGACGATCGTCATCGCGGGGCTCTGGTGGCGCTTCTTCCCGGACCTGCGGCGCGTCGACCGGTTGGAGCTGCTGCGCCCGGCCTCCGAGCCCTAACATTCCGAAGGCGTTGCGGTGATCCGACGGACGGTTGTCACGGCCGAGCCGCGCGGCCGCGGGCACCATACGTGTGATCCGGGTCGTCTCACTCGCCCTGTCCTGCTGGCATCGGCTGCGTTGGCGGGCTCCGCAACCGCCCGCGAAGCCAGGTTGCCGGGCCTTATGACCTCGAAGGCGCCCTGGCCGGCGAACAATCGTGCGCTGCTCCACGCGCGCCTCGAGCAAGATCAAGATACCTGCGCTCAAGGCCGAGGGCCAGCGGCTGCACACCCACCAGCACCTCGACATGGTGATTCGTGGCCGGGGCTACCCCATCCCTGCCGGCATCGGCATCGATTTCCGCGAGCGGTTCATCTCGCCGCTGCACACGCACGACTTCGCGGGGATCATGCACGTCGAGTCGCCGTCGATCCGCAAGTTCACGCTGGGGCAGTTCTTCGACGTGTGGGGCCTCCGCTTCTCGGCCACGTGTCTCGGCGGCTACTGCGCCAAGGGCAAGGAGCGCGTCTGGGTCTTCGTCAACGGCAGGCGCTGGCTCGGCAACCCACGTCAGATCGCGCTCAAGCAGCACCAGGAGATCGTGGTCGCGTACGGAACCTTCGCGTCGATCCCGAAGCCGATTCCCTCGTTCTTCCCGTTCCCGCCGGGGCTCTAGAGCTTCAGAGCGCTACGGGACGAGCGACGCGGTCCAGCTGACGTTCGGCGCCGTGCACGAGATTACGATGAAGCCGAGGTCGATGGAAAGGTCTCCTCGAACTTCCCTGACGCCGTTGTCCCCGAGAAGCTCCCCGTCACCTTGACGGTCTGCGTGAAGGACGTGCCCTCGATGACGCCCGACTGCGAGAAGTCGATCACAAACGTCCCGTCGGACTTGATCGTGACCGGCTCCCTCGCGAGCGTCGTCTCGGGCACATTCACCGAGACGAGGTCGGGCGGCTGGCAGGAGAGGTTGACGTCGCTCAACTTGAAGTTCTTGAGCGACGTTCCGCCGGACAGCACCTCGAACGTGACCTTCTCGTTCTGGCTCGTCGCGCCCGCGTACAGGCCCGCAACCGCCGGCGGTGATGGCGGCGGAGGCGGTGGTGGCGGCGGGCGTGGTGGCGGAGGTGGTGGAGGCGGCGGGGAGGGAGGGGGCAGGGGGATCGTCCGCTTCACGACCTCGCAGTCCTTCGAGACGCGGTCCTGGTAGTCCGCGTTGACCCTGTCCTTGCCCTTGCCGCAGTAGACGGTGTCCCTTCCCAGCCCGGGAACGAGCAGGTCGTTGCCCGCCGCGCCGTACAGCGTGTCGTTGCCTCTCTTGCCGTACAGCGTGTCGGCGGCAGGCGTGCCGCGAAGCGTGTCGTTGCCGTTACTGCCGACGATCCGAGCCGCAGAACCTGTCGATGCGAGCGCCAGCAAACCTGCTGTCCCTATCGCCAGGACGCGTGTGCGGCTCACGGGGGGAAATGTTCCCGCTCCAGGTATTTGGAAAACGTTAAGAGGGAGCGACGGAGGCGCTGTTTGAACTCAGGCACGCGTCGCGTCATACTGGCGCGCTGAGCTAGGCGGGCAGGGTGAGGCTCTCGAGGTCGCGCGGGTAGTACGTGACGAGCTCGATGCCGTCCTCGGTGACGACAGCGGTATCGGAATGGCGAAACCCGCCGAGCTCCGGCGAGTAGAGGCCCGGCTCGACCGTGAAGACCATCCCCGGGACGATCTCCGTGTCGTCTCCCGTGTCGAGGAACGGGCCCTCGTGGTAGCGGAGGCCGATGGCGTGCCCCGTGTGGTGGCGCCAGTACGGCATCAGTTCGTGCTCGTCGAAGTACGCCCGCACCGCCCTGTCGACATCGGAGCAGAGCGCGCCGGGCTTGATCGCCTCGAAGGCGATGTCCTGGAGCGCCACCATGTGGTCGAACATCCGCCGCTGCTCGTCGGTAGGCGGCCCGATCACCATCGTCCGCTCCAGCTCCGAGAGGTAGCCCCACATGGCCGCGCTCGCGCCGGTCACGAGCACGTCGCCCGCCTGGAAGACGACGTTGTTCGCGAGCGCGTGCGGGATCGCCGAGCCACGGCCGATCTGGCCGCGGTAGCCGGCGTGCGCGCCTCGCGTGTGGGGGTTCTGGCCGCGGTACAGCGCCCCGAGTGCCTGAAGCATGGCCGTCGTCGCTTCGTCCGACGCGCGTTGCGTCACCTCCGTCTCCGTGAGGCCGACCCGCGTGTACTGCTGCAGGAGCCGGTGCGCGAGGTTCCCCCACTTCGAGCTCTCGCGGATGAGGGCCAACTCCGCCTCCGACTTCACGGCCATCTGTGCCTCGACGAAGGGAACGATGCGAACGACGTCGCCGCCCGTCAGCTCGGACAGCGACGGGCCCTGGTAGCCGAGGATCCACGGATAGCCGTCCTGGTCGGCTCCGATCTGGCCGGCGACCGACATGGCAGCGAGTAGATCGGCGAGCGCTGTCTCGGCCCGCGGATCGCCGGGATACTCGTCGTAGTGCGCGATGCGCTCGATGCCGGTCGCGCCCCCGGCGTGCTCGACCTCCAGGCGCGGGACGAGCATCGCCGGCTCACCCTCGGCCGAGACTGCGAACGCGATCGGCCGCTCGGTGGGGATGAACGCGAAGCCGGTGTAGTAGAGGACGTAGTACGGATCGAAGAGCACCGCGCCCGAGAGCGACGACGCGGCGAGGTGCTCACATAGCGCTTCGACGCGCGCGGTGTGCTCCTCGCGCGAAATGGCCAGAGAGGTCAGCATGCTGGGAGACTATTGCCCATGAGCACGAACCGGCTTGCCCTGAGCGCGACCGTGCACTGCCTGACGGGCTGTGCGATCGGCGAGGTGCTCGGTCTCGCGATCGGCACCGCCCTCGGCTGGAGCAACGCGCCGACGATCGCGCTCGCCGTCGCGCTCGCGTTCCTCTTCGGCTACGCCTTCACGTTCGTGCCACTCGTGCGGAGCGGCCTCGCGCTGGGCGCCGCGGTCGGCATCGCGTTCGCCGCCGACACGCTGTCGATCACCGTGATGGAGATCGTCGACAATGCGGTCATCCTCGCCGTGCCTGGAGCGATGGAGGCAGGGCTCGACTCAGTGCTCTTCTGGGGCTCGCTCGCAGTCGCGCTGGCCGTGGCCTTCTGCGCCGCGTACCCCGTCAACCGCTGGCTGATCGCGCGCGGCAAGGGCCACGCCGTCGTCCCGCACCACCATTGAGCGAGCGGCGCGACGTCGCCGTCGTCGGGGCGGGGGTCATGGGCCTGGCGTCGGCCTGGGCCCTCGCGCGTGAGGGACGCGATGTCACCGTCTTGGAGCAGTTCGAGGTCGGCCACCCGCGCGGGTCGAGCCACGGGGCGTCCCGCATCTTTCGCTTCGCCTACGACGAGCCGGAGTGGGTCGCCCTCGCGCAGGAGGCGCTGCCGCTGTGGCGCGAGCTCGAGGAGGAGTCGGGCGAGCAGCTGCTGTCGCTGGCCGGGCTGCTCGACGCGCGGGACGACAGCGCGTCGCTGCGGGCGGCGCTCGACGAACAGGCGGCCGAGTACGAAGTCCTCGATCCGGATGAGACAGCGCGACGCTTCGACATCACCGTCAGGGGCGACGTGGTGCTCGAACTGCACGGTGGCACGGTACGCGCCGATCGCTCGCTCACCGCGTTCCGCGCCCGCGTCCCTGTCGAGGAAGACGTCCGCGTGCTCGAGCTGGCGGAGGACGGCGACGGCGTGCGCCTGATGACGACCTCCGGCCCGATCGAAGCTCGCATGGCGGTCGTCGCCGCCGGTGCCTGGGCGACCCCGCTGCTCGCCGGAGCCGGCATCCAGCTCGAGACGTTCGTGACTCGCGAGACCGTCGCCTACTTCGATCTGCCGGGATCGGAGTCGAAGCCGTCTCTGATCGACTGGCACGCGGGCACGGGACGCCATGCCTACTCGCTGGCGAGCGGCGAAGGAGTCCTCAAGGTCGGTCTCCACCACACCGGCACGAACGTCGAGCCAGGAGGGACGGGCGAGCCCGACATGCGGATCGTCGAGGCCATCTCCGAGTGGGTGGCTACGCGGTATCCGGCGGCGAACCCCGAACCGACGAGCGCCGAGACCTGCCTCTACACCTCTATCGAGGACGACCGGTTCGTGATCGAGCGCCACGGGCCGATCGTGGTCTGCTCCGCCTGCTCGGGCCACGGCTTCAAGTTCGCGCCGGCCGTGGGAGCGCGAGTCGCTGCGCTCGCCTGAGCGCGTCCCTATCCTTCTAGGCCATGAATCCGCGGAACATGAGCCATGCGCACGAGGTTCTTCCTGCTCGTCGCCCTGGGCTCGATCGTCACGGCCACCGCCGCGTACGTGCTCCACTTCCGCTTCCTCGACAACCTCGAACGACAGACGATCGACCTCCGCTTCTCGCTGCGCGGCGACCAGCCGCCGCCGGCGGACGTCGTCATCGTGAAGGTCGACGACGTGACGTTCGAAGAGCTCAACGAGCAATGGCCGTTCCCACGGACGATGCACGCTCGGCTGTTCGAGACGATCGCCAAGGGCAAGCCGAAGGCGATCGCCTTCGACGTTCAGTTCTCGGAGTACGCCACCGTTGCGGAGGACAACGCGCTCGGCAACGCATTGTTCCGCCACCCGGGCCTGGTGGTCCTGTCCACGACCGAGGTGGACGAGCAGGGTCGAGCCAACCTCATCTTCGACGCGGCTGCTCTCGAGGAGCTCGGCGCCCGTGCGGGCAACGCAAACCTTCCCACCGACCCAGACGGCATCATCCGGCGCTTCCCGCACGAGGTGGAGAAACTCAAGGGCTTCGCCATCGTCGCCGCCGAGATCGCCCGCGACAAGCTGGTCACGAGCGGCGAGATGGGCGGCGACGTCCAGTGGATCGAATACGCGGGCTCACCGGGCACGGTTACGTCGCACTCGTTCTCCCGCGTGCTCCAAGGGCAAGGTGCCGCCGAGCGTCTTCAAGGACAAGGTCGTGGTCATCGGGGCGACGGCGCCGTCGCTGCAGGACATCCACGCCACGCCGACGGGCGCCGTCATGTCCGGACCCGAGATCCAGGCGAACGCCATCTCGACGGCGCTGGCCGGCTTCCCGCTGCGCAGCCTGTCCACGGGATGGAACATCGTGCTCATCGTCGTCCTGGGGCTGCTGGTTCCCCTCGTCAGCCTCCGCGCGGGCCCGCTCGTCGCCGTCGCCGTCGGCGTCGTCGGCTACGGGCTCTTCTCCCTCGGCACTCAGCTCGCCTTCGAGCAGGCGGCACGTGTGTCGTCCTACGTCTACCCGACCGCGGCGCTGGCGATGGCGACCGTCGGCTCGGTCGGCGCCCACTACACGCTCGCGGCCTTCGAGCGCGAGCGCGTACGCGACGTCTTCTCCCGCTTCGTCCCGGAGCAAGTCGTCGACCAGGTGCTGGCACAGACCGACGCCGATCTCCGCCTCCAGGGCAAGGAGCTGGTGACGACCGTCATGTTCTCCGACCTCCGCGGCTTCACGTCGAGCGCCGAGGAGATGCCGGCCGAGAACGTCATCACAGTCCTCAACTACTACCTCCAGGAGATGAGCGAGGCGATCCTCGCCCACGGCGGGACGCTCGTCTGCTACATGGGCGACGGCATCTACGCGATCTGGGGCGCGCCGCTGGAGCAGGAGGATCACGCCGACCGCGCGCTCGCCGCCTCGCGCGAGATGCTCTTGGAGCGACTGCCGAAGTTCAACGCGTGGATGCGCACGCAGGGCTACGGCGAGGGCTATCTCATGGGCATCGGGCTCAACTCGGGGCCGGTGATGACCGGCAACGTGGGCCACGAGCGACGGATGGACTACACCGCCGTCGGCGACGTCGTCAACACCGCTTCCCGCATCGAGGGGATGACGAAGGGCACGCCGTACTCGGTGCTGATCGCCGAGTCGACGATCGAGATGATGAGCGAGCGGCCGACGGATCTCGCCTACTACGACGAGCTCGAGATCCGCGGGCGAATCGCGAAGCTGAAGCTCTGGGCGCTCGACATCCGGAAGCCTGGCGACGCACCCGACCTCGCGGCCGCGCGCGCCAAGGAGGAGAAGGAGCAGGCGGAGAGCGCGGCGTCGGTCAGCTGAGGTCCACAGAGCTGACAGTTCGAGACGGCGACGTTCTACTCGCCGGCACGGTGTGGCTGCCGGCCGAGTCACCGAGCGTCGCGATACTCATGCACCCCGGCTCAGGTCCGTCCGACCGCGACAACGACGTCTTCTTTCCTCCCATCCGGCAGCATCTCCTGGCTTCCGGATTCGCTGTCAGCTCATTCGACAAACGCGGCGTGGGCGGCTCGACTGGTCGCTGGCAAGAGGCGGGCATCGTCGAGCAGGCGAACGATCTGCTCGTTTGCGTCGAGGCGCTGGCTCGGATCTTGGTATCCCGGTTGGGGTCTTCGGACACAGCCAAGGCGGCTGGGTCGTGGTCGAGGCTGGGAGCCGGGGTGCCCCACTCGCCTTCGTCGTCTCGAGCTCCGGCCCGGGTGTCACACCGGCCGCGCAGGAACGCTACTCGTACGAAACGAGGCTAGAGAACACGGGAATCGAGCGGACGGAGATCGACCGGAGGATGGCGCAGTTCGATGAGCTTGTCGAGATGGCCCGTAACCGCGCGCCTCTGGAGGAGGTTCGGAGGCGCGTCCCGGACGTGCAGGACGCGTATGTCCCGGACGATCCCGAGCTATGGGGCTTTCTAGTGGCCATCTTCGATTACGACCCCGCGCCCGCGCTGGAGCGAATCCAGGTACCGGTGCTCGCGCTCTTCGGCGAAGGCGACGAGATCGTTCCGGTAGCGGACAGCGTTGGCGTCTACCGGGCTGCGGTGCGACATGAGCTGCTGACCGTAGTCGTCTTCCCGGGCGCCGACCATCGTGTGCAGACCGGCGAACCACCACACATGGCGAACGGCTACCTCGAGACGCTCTCGTCGTTCGTCAGGGCGTCAACGACTCGTTTGCCCCGCTGACGGACAAACCCGGTTCCGTACCGCCGCCGATGACGTAGATTCGGCCCGCGACCGCTGCCACACCGACGCCGTGGCGCGACGTCGGCAGATCGGCGAGGCGGCGCCAGCGCTTCGTCGTGACGTTGTAGCCGAACACGGAGCCGATGGTTCCCTGCGGCTCCTCGCCGCCCACGGAGACGACGAGCCCCTTCGCGAACGCCGCGCCCGTGCCGCCTCGCGGGTCCGGCACCGGCGTCAGCTTCGTCCAGCGCTTCGTCGCCGGGGAGTACGACTCGAAGGCGCGAAGGTTCGTGTCGATGCCCGCGAGCCGCCCGGCTACCGCGTACACCTTCCCGGCCGCCGCCGTTACCGCGAGATGCTCACGAGGCGTGGGCCCGGGAATCGACGCCCAGCGACCCCGCTTCAGGTCGAGGGCGAACGCTCGGCGCGCCAGCCCGTTCGGCCCGACGCCTCCCACGACGTAGAGCTTGCCCCCGACGACGGCCGCCCCGGCAGCGCCACGCGCTCCGGGCATCGGCGCGAGCGCGCGCCAGCGCTCGCCGTCGAAGACGTACGCCGACCGCAGCCTCACGCCCGGCCCGCCGTAGCCGCCGGCGACGTAGAGCTTTCCGCCCGCCGCCGCGGCCGCGGCATGGTTTACGCCCACGGGCAGGTCCGGCAAGCGGCTCCAGCTGTCCGACGCCGGGTCGTAGAGATCGACGTCATCCGTAGAGGCGCCGTCGGCGAGGAACCCGCCGACGACGGCGATGTCCCCGCGGAACGGCGCAGAGGCGACCTCGGTGCGCGGCACGGGCAGTGGGTCGTGTGATTCCCAGGCGGCTCCACCCAGCGTGAAGACGAAGGCGGTTATCGCAAGAAGAACTGCTGCCATGCTTCCCACCACGTTGTAGCTGTAGACGTGACCGTCCGCTCAGCGGTGAGCGCCACGCCGGGCTTCCGCGTGTACTCGTCGAGCGAGGCGGTCCGCGTGAACTCCACCTCGATCGTGCACGGGCTGCCCGGGTCGTACGGCGCGACAGCGTCGAGCTCCGAGAGCGCCGCCTTCGCGCCTGCTTCGATCAGCTCGCGGGCTCGCTGGGCGGGAAGCTGCCGCGCGCTGAACTGCCCGAGCCCGGTCTTGACGGCGACCGTCGTCAGCCCATCGCCGAGCAGCTCCCGGCCCTCGCGACAGACTGCCTCGTCCCCCGTGACGAGCAGCACGGGGCAGTTCCAGTTGCCACACAGCGCCGCATTGATCCCCGTCTCGCCGACGAGCGTGCCGTTGAAGGAGAGGTTCTGCCACGACTGACCGGAGACGGTGTGGTTCATGACGCCGTCTCGCGTGCCGGCCCGCGCATGCATGCCGACGAAGAGCGCGGCATCGCAGCCCTCCTCCAGGAAGCCCGTGTACTCCGTCCACTCCTGCTGCACGACGAACTCGCAGGCCGGGTCGAGCAGGTCGGGGATGAGCGAGTTGAACGACCAGCCCTTGCCGGCGCCGTGGCAGTCCATGACGACGATCTCGGTGGCGCCGGCCGCCTTGGCCCCGCGGACGGCGGCGTTGATCTCCTCCGTGTACAGGCGGCGTCCTTCCTCGTACATGGGGTCGCCGCCCGTCGTCTGCTCCCACTTAACGATGCCGGCGACGCCTTCCATGTCACTGATGATGTGCACCTTCATGGCTATCCCTCTTGCCTCGCTGCCTCTGCCCTCGACATGATCTCGGAGACGATCGCCGTCTTCGCGTCCGCGTACTGCTGCACGTATTTCCAGTCGCGGGCCGCCAGCTCTCGCTTCGCGGACGCGTAGAGCTCTCGGTCGGCGTCGTACCCGCGGAGCCAGTCGCGAAACAGCACCATCCGGTCCGTCTCCTCGCAGCCGGCCGAGAAAACGTGGAGATTGATGTTCGTGTCCGGCCCCTTGAAGAGCCGGTGCTCGAACCACTCCGGCTCCCGGATGCGAAGAACATAACCGGCGGCCTCGAGGTCGGGCACATACGCCGGCTCGTCGGCGGAGTCCTGGACCTCGAGCACGATGTCGATGATCGGCTTGGCGGGGAGGGTAGGCACGGATGTCGAGCCCGCGTGCTCGAGCCGCACCACCTTCTCGCCGAGCGCCGCGCGGATGCGCACCTCCTCGCGCTCGTACAGGCGTGGGCCAGCCCGGGTCGTAGTTTGCGATCTCGATCGTCGACTGAGCTCGGGGGCGGCCCACGACGATGGCCAGGCTCTCGTCGTAGGCCGGACATCGTCGGATCACGTCGACTTCCGGTCAATCCACGACCACCTCCCCGACGACTTCGCCTCGTGAGCTCTCGACCGGCACGGGACCGAGATCCTCGCGAGGAACCGCGCGAGCGCCGCGTGCAGCGGACGCGGGTTGCCGTCCTCGGACTTGACGGCAAAGCCCGTGCCGTCGGGCGCGACTCCGCACAACAGCCCCTCGGCGCCGCCTTCGCCACCCAGCCGGGCCGCTGCGCATGAGCGCGTGTCGAGCGAGCCCTCGCCGCCTACGAGCTCGGGTCGCGCGCGCATGGCTGCGAGGACCTGTCGGCGCCGTCATCGCGCGGCGAGGCCGGCGAACGAGGCCGCCATGCGCTCGAGCGACATGCCCGAACGTCACCACGCCGCAGCCGTCGATAGCGGTCGGGATTTCGTCTCCGGCAAGCCCGACGGCCGCTGCGACTCCTCCAGCGAGCTCCCGCTGCAGCGGGTGCTCGGCGAGCCGGTAGCCCGCCGTCTCCCAGCCGCGGGCCGGCAGACGGCGAGGAAGCCCGCGTGCTTCCCGGAGCAGTTGTGGTGGATCGCGCCCGGCGGTCGGCCCTCTTGCTCGCCGCACTCGAGGTCGTCCTCGGTGGCGGGAGCTTCTGCGAGCAGGCTGCGCACGGCGTCGATCTGCGCAGGCTCGGCTCGGTGTGAAGCGCACGCGATCGCGATCTCCCTGTCGCCGAGGTCGGGACGGGCGCGGGCGAGCAGCAGGGCCTGGATCGGCTTCGGCGCTCGACCGGAAGAGACAGACGAGCCCGGGATCGCCCGCGACCGGCGACCTCGCCGTCACGAACGGCGACCGCATGGACGCGGTGTCGCGCCTCCACGGTGCCGCCGCGTTGCACGGATACGCTCAGCGCGTCCATGGCTAGGAGACTAAAGACGCTCGGCCGCGGGGAGGGCTGTGGCGGCACCCGGACTTCCTCAGGCTCTGGGCGGGCCAGACGATCAGCCAGTTCGGGACCAGATCTCGGCGCTCGCGCTGCCGATCGCGGCCATCTCGTGCTCGACGCGACGCGTTCCAGGTCGCCTTCTGGGGACGGTCGAGTTCCTGCCGTTCCTGCTCTTCACGCTGCCGGCCGGCGTCTGGGTCGACCGGCTTCGCCGGCGCCCGATCCTCGTCATCGCCGATCTCGGCCGTGCCGCGGCCTCGTTCGGTGCCCGTCGCCTACGCGTTCGACGCGCTCACGATCTGGCAGCTGTACGCCGTCGGCTTCCTCGTGGGGACGCTGACGGTGTTCTTCGACGTCGCTTACCAGTCCTATCTACCCTCGCTCGTTCGCCGGAACCAGCTCGTGGAGGGCAACTCGAAGCTCGAGCTCAGCGTGTCCGCGGCCAGCTGGGCGGGCCGGCTGCGGCGGGCGGGCTCGTCTCGCTGCTGTCGGCGCCCTGGGCCGTGCTGACGGACGCGATCAGCTTCCTCGGCTCCGCGCTCTTCGGGCGCCGCGGATCCGCACGGCGAGGAGGTCGTGGCGCCGACGACGGCTGCGGAGCGCCCGGGCATGCGGGCGGAGGCATGGGAGGGCATGCAGTTCGTGTGGAAGGACCGGCGGCTGCGTGCGCTGACCGAAAGTACGGTGATCTTCAACTTCTGTGCGAACGGCGCGTTCGCGGTCTATCTCGTCTACGCGGTTCGCTCGCTCGGCCTCTCGCCGGCTGCGATCGGCATCATCTTCTCGCTGGGCAACGTCGGCTGGCTGGCCGGTGCGGTCGTCGCGGGCAGGGTGTCTACGAAGCTGGGCGTCGGTAGGGCGCTCATCCTCTCGGGCGCCGTGGCCGCTCCGGCGCTTGATGCTGTTTCGCCGGCGCCCTCAGTCGGCACCGATCCCGTTCCTGATCGCAGCGGGCGTGCTCAGCTCGTTCGGGCTCGTCATCTGGCGGATCGCGCAGGTGAGCCTCCGCCAGGCGATCACGCCGGATCACATGCTCGGGGCGGGTCAACGCTGTGAGCCGCTTCCTGATGGGGCGGACGATCCCGCTGGGCACGCTGCTCGGCGGTGCTCTGGGCCCTCGACGATCGGCCTTCGCGAGGACCCTTTGGATCGTGGCGTCATCGGCGCCTCGTTCACGATCCTGCCGGTGCTGTTCTCGCCTGTCCGGTCGCTCGTCTCCAATCCCAGACGGCATCCGGAGAGCCTGAGGGGCGCGGTGCTGGAGCCGACGATCGGCATGGCGGCCGTCGGGGGAGACGAGCCGCATGCGTAGCCTCTGGGCCGCGGGGCGGGCTCTGGCGGCACCCGGACTTCCTGAAGCTTGGTCCTCCCAGTCGATCAGTCTGCTGGGGACGTGAGATCTCGCAGCTGGCGATCCCGCTGGCCGCCATCCTCGTCCTCGACGCCAGGTGCGTTCGAAGTGGCGGCCGTCGGAGTCGGCCGAGTTCCTGCCGTTCCTGCTCTTTGCGCTGCCGGCGGGCGTATGGGTCGACCGTCTGCGGCGCCGCCCGATCCTCGTCATCGCGGACGTCGGCCGCGGCCTGGCGCTCGCGACGATCCCAGTCTTCTATGCCTTTGACGCGTTGACGATCTGGCAGCTCTACGTCGTCACCTTCGCTCGTCGGCACGCTCACCGTGTTCTTCGACGTGGCGTATCAGTCGTACCTGCCGTCCCTGGGTCAACCGGGAACAGCTCGTGGACGGCAACTCGAAGCTCGAAGTGAATCTGCTCTGCCGCGTCGCTTGCTGGGCCGGAATCGTCGGGCGTACTCGTTGCCGCGATCACCGCTCCGTACGCCATCCTTGTCGACGCGATCAGCTTCTTCGCCTCGGGAGGGTTCATCTTCGGCATTCGGCGTCGAGGAGCCGCCACCGGAGAAGGCGGAGCAGCCAAGCATGCGCAAGGAGCTCCGCAGAGGGCTTGCGCTACCTGCTGGGCCACCGCTACTGGAGGCCAATCACAGCGACGGTGGCACTATCGAACGGATTCCTAGCCCTCGGCGGCTCGATCTTCCTCGTCTACGCATAGTGCGCGTGCAAGTCGACATGTCGGCCGCTGTCGTCGGAATCGTCTTCGGCATCGGGAACGTCGGCTGGCTGATCGGCGCGGTGGTCGCGGGACGTCTTGCCGGAACGCTCGGCGTGGGCAAGACCATCCTCATGTCCACATTCCTGATCGAACGGGCGTACGCTGCTCATTCCTCTGGCGCCCCAGTCCTCTCCCATCCTGTTCTTCGTCGCGAGCTTCATCCTGGTCAGCTTCGCTGCGGTCGT
>CAWGEE010000013.1:0-43429 GCA_963821415.1 uncultured Actinomycetes bacterium
CGGCTATACCTCGCGTTCGAAGACGAACGCTGGCGTCCGCGTCCTCGATGTGTCGCCCATGCTCCGTGAGGAGCTGGTCGTGCATAGGGCGGACTCCGACTTCACGGGGCCGGACGACCTGGTCTTCTGCACGTCGAAGGAGACGCCGCACCTGCGCGGCAACATCCGCGTGCGGATCGTTGGCAAGGCGGTCGAGCGGGCGAACGCGGCCCTCGTCGAGGCAGGCATGCAGCCGATCGCCGACGGAATCACGAACCACTCGCTCCGGCGCACCTTCGCCAGCCTGCTGTACGAGGCAGGCGCATCTCCCGCGTACGTCATGGCGCAGATGGGGCACACGTCCTCCGCGCTGGCGCTGGAGGTCGACGCGCGGAAGATGGCGCGCATCCGGGACATAGAGGCGCGCATAGACGCTCTGATCCGAGGCGCTGATTGGGCACGATGGGCACAAACTCAGAGAATGGTCAGGGCACGTTCTCAGAGAAGGAAACGGAAGTCCCGCTTAGCAGGGACTTCCCGATGGGCGGTGACAGGATCGAACTGCCGACCTCCTGCTTGTAAGGGAGACAGCGGACGGCAACAGGTAGAGGCACCCGGCTGAAGCCGGCTTTGTTCATACAGATAAGGCGAATTCGGCTTGCTCGTTGCCCGTTGGCTCAGGTGAGTACTTGCCAACGACTTGCCAAGTCAATGTCAACCGAAATCTGATCGGGCTGGGCGCTTGTCGCCCTCGACTGTGCTGTTGATACGAGAGTGACTACGAGATACAGGCCTCTGGGCCGCAGCGGCGGTGCTATGAGCTACCTCCTTGAGTGGATGAGGTCGTCCGGAGCAGGGGTGAGAGGGCGGCGTGCCACCTCTCATCGCTCTGCGAAGTCTAGAGGCCGTTGGTGGTGCCGAACTGGTTGTTCAGCCAGGTGTTTGCGCCGAGGCCGTTGTCATCCTGGGCGTCCCAGTCGCTGTTTGCCTGTGCGACGTTGCCTGTGAACGTGTTCCCGATTGCACCCTCCTCCGCAAGGAAGCCCAGTGCGTTTGTCATCGACGTGTTCTTTGTGAGCGTGTTGCCAGTACTGCCTTCGAACAACAAGAAGCCAGCCGCGCCGTTCTGGTTTGCGATGTTGTCGGTCAGCGTGTTGTTGCTACCGAGCACTGCGAAGCCAGTGGCTCCGTTCTGGATCACGTTGTTGTTCTCCAGCACGTTGCCGGTCTCCTCTCCAAGCACGATGCCGTACTCCGTTGAGTGCTTCACCTGATTGCCACTTAGATAGTTGTCATTGCCGTCGCTGACAATTCCCCAGTCGTTGCGGGTCACCTGGTTGGAAATCACTGAGTTGTGGTCTGAGTGGTACAAGTGAAGCCCGACGAAAGTATTGCTGCTCAGCGTGTTGTTCTCAACCGTCGACTCAGTGGTGTCGTAGAAGACGATTCCCCAATAGTTTGAACTTGAAGTGTTGTTGCGAAGCACCGTTCCTGTCGATCCATCTTGAATCCAGAAACCAGTGTTCAGGTTCTTGGTCGACGTGTTGTTCCTGAGTTCGTTTCCCAGTGATGAGCCCGTGACAATGAAGCCCTCCGCGTTCGCTTCCGCAGTGTTGTTCATCAGAAGGTTGTTGCTCGAACCGAACCACGTCAGGAATCCGACCCCGGGATTCTCCCTCGCGACGTTCCCGGTTAGTGTTGTGTGCTCGGCAGCAAGCTCGAACCCATTGCCACTGTTGCCGATAGCCGTATTGTTCCGGACAGTCCCAAAGAAGCCACCGCTCACCAGCCCGAAGCCGTTCGAGTTTGTCGTGTTCTCTTCGACTCGGTTCCTGTAGCCAGAGATTTGAATCCCTACGTATTCATTCGAATCGGCGGTGTTACCTCGGAGAGTCGTGTCGTCTGAACTTTCGAGCAGAAAGCCGTACTCCGTGTTTGCGTTCCCTGAGTTATCGACCAAGTTGATGGCCGTACTGGTCGCCGCGTAGAAGCCACGGAAGAAGTTAGTGACCAGGCAGTTCTTGATGGTCACGTGCGAGCGATCCGAAAAGTCAATTCCCACACCATCTCCTGGGCCAGTGATCGTATGACCGGCGCAGTCGAGTGTGATGTCGTCGGCGGCGATCACTAGGTTGCCCTGGTGATCCTCGCTCAGCGTTGTATCGGCCGTGATCACGAGCGTTCCCGACGATGCCGTGGCAGGTGGCGCAATGACCGACAGTGCGAGCACGACCGCCCCCGCGATGAGCAGCAGCCGCACCTGTCTAGTCTTGCCCCGTGACAGCACATTGATGAGTCGAACCTTCATTCTGTCCTCCTTCTGCGGGCGAGCGCCATGATGCTCGCTAGTCGCTCCTGATCCAAGACCAGCTGACTAATACGGTGGTAACACGCGTTCGCGCAACGCGCCGCTCACACTGGCACTAACCTCCCTTGCTTCGCGCACGAGCGTCCTTGCCGTGGACGCGATCCTCGCCTGCTCGATCCTGAGGTCGGCTCGGCGTTCCGATCCCTAAAGGGGAAGGGGCAATTTGCCGATCTTGTCCAGTATCGCGGTGGTCGCGACGATGCCCCACGAACTTTCCAGGCGCTCGAATGAGGTGCTCCGCGAGCGCGATCTCGCTCTTCTGCGACTAACCGTCCTGAGGGATGTCCGGGAACTTCTGGACGCGACGGTCGTGAGCGCCTACGAGCCAGATGCGCAGGGTGGTGAGCTGCGCCTAGTCGCGGGCAGTGACGCTGTGGCGATCCCGGCCCTGGCGGCGGAGATGGAGGCGGAGCTTCTACCGCGTGCTCTGGCGGCGGGGAGGTCGCTGCTTTCGACGCACCCTTTGCTCGACCCGGCGCTCGCAGGGCTTGCCGGGCGCTGTCATGCGGAAGAGATCACCACCTGGCTCCTGCTCCTGCGGGCGCATCAGCAGACACTCTCCGCCTTCGGGGTGCACTGGCTCGGTCGCGAGCGGCCCCACTACGAGCAGCGCGCAGGCTTTTATAACTACATGGACACGGTGGGGCTTGCCGTTGCCACTGCGCGCGAGCGCGAACGGGTGGAGGCTGAGCTAGACGGACTTCGGCAGCGGACGTTCTCAGACAAGCTGACGGGCCTGCCGAACGAGCACGCGCTCGATGAGGAGCTTGCTCGGCATCAGACGACGACACCCTTCAGCGCGCTCGTCCTCGATTTCGATGGCCTTCGCGAGGCGAACACACACTTCAATTCCTATGAACTGGGCGGGGATGTCCTGATCCACGCGGTCGGCCAGGCCCTTGCCGGACTCGCTCGCGGCGACGAATTCGCCGCTCGGATGCACACCGCCGGTGACGAGTTCGCGCTCCTCCTGCCCGGCATCGCTGAGGAGGACGCGCGCGGTCGCGCCGCCGAGGTAGAAGCAGTGCTGGACGCCCTCGTCGTTCCCGAGACGCACCGCAGGCTCTACCTCGGCGCTTCCGTCGGCTGGGCGACACGAAATCCCGACGAGACGCCAGGTCAGGTGCTGGGTCGAGCAGTCGTGACCATGAGAGAGCGCAAGGAAACACGCAAGTATGGGCGTCACAGCTGAGATGGGTTCTGCGAGGACAAGGAGTCTTGCCCGCGTTGTCACGGTGCGCCTTTCCTAGTGGGCGGTGACGGGGTCGAACCGCCGACCTCCTGCTTGTAAGGGAGTCAGCGGGCAGTAACAGGCAGAGCTACCTGGTGGAATAGGGCTTTGTTAGTACAGATAAGCCCGATTCGGCCTTCTCGTTGCCGGTTGAATCAAGTGAGTACTTGCCAATCACTTGCCAAGAGCCGAGGAGCGCGGCGTTCCACCTCGCCGTCGTTCCTGGCAAACGACACCGAGGCGGTGTGGGAGCTCGCGGCCGACCGCCTCGCCGCGAGCGCGGCCTTGCCTAGCTCGCCCTGCCGCCTGCGCCCATCGTTCAATCTGCTGTCGTCCTCAGCCGTCTGGTCATGTGACCGAAATTTGGACTCAACCCGTCGAGACGGGTTGTGTTCCGTTGCCCTTCGAAGTCTTAGCTATCACGACAAAGGGCTTCCGTACAACGGAGTGCTACGGCGCACTACCGGCACCGCAGCCTCGAATCTCCCTCGTGCGTACCGACACGACGAAAGGACGGTGACCGTGGCGGGAACCACACCAGAGCTCATGCGTCTCGGAGTCGAGATCGTCCGCGCGAACGAGCCTTGCAAGCCGAACAGTCTTGTTAAAGCGCTGAAGCGGCAAGGCGCAAGCACGCGTGCTGCGAACGAGACATTGTTTGGACTGATGCATCAGGGTTACGTGAAGCGGACGTGGAACGGGAAGCTGAAGCTTCCCTAATCGTCCTCCGGCGGTGCGGCGTCGGCGCTTGTCTCGCTCCGCGCCGAGGCTGTATTGTAAGAATGAGCACAATCTGCGAGCCCTTCACCGAAGGAGAGGTGACACGATGCCGCAGTTCAAAGGGCTGGTCGAGATCCAGACCGCCGCGGGAGACTCGACGATTCTCCTCGACGGAGACACGGGCGATGTGACCGCCGGGGGCAACGGGCAGACCGGTCACCTCGCGGTCGGCAACGCCTCCGGTGCCCAGCGGGTCGCGATCGACGGCGATACGGGCACGATCACGATCTCGACCGGTTCGGGGGACCAGCTCGTGACGGTCGATGGGCAGCAGGGAGACGTCACCGTCTTCCGCATGCTCGGAGACACGAACCGCGAGGTGCTTCGTTTCCTCGCGAGCGACGCGAGGCTGACACTCGGTGCCCAGAGCAGCCCTGGCGACCTCGTCGTCCTCGACGGGACGGCAACTCCCGTGCTCCACTTCGTGAGCAGCACCGCAACGCTCCAGGTGGGCGCGAACGGAAACGAGGGCGATCTCGTCGTCCGCGACGGCGCCGGGCGGACCGTCTTCCAGGTCGACGGCGGCAGCGCCGCGCTCTACGTCGGCGCCAACGGGAACGAGGGAGACATCATCGTCCGGGACGGCGGTGGACGCAACGTCCTCCACTTCACTGGCGACTCCGCCGCGCTCTACGTCGGAGCGGAAGGGAACGAGGGAGACATCATCGTCCGGGACGGGGGCGGACGCGAAGTCTTCCACTTCAACAGCCAGAACGCCGCCCTCTACGTCGGTGCAAACGGCAACGAGGGAGACATCCTCGTCCGGGACGGCGGCGGGCGAGAGGTGTTTCACGTCGATAGCTCGTTCGCCGCCGTCTACGTCGGAGCCGACGGGAACGAGGGCGACGTGATCGTCCGCAACGATGCGGGGGACGAGACGATTCGGCTCAACGGCGGCGCCGGCGACATCATCCTGACCAACTCCGATGCGGCGGAGGACTTCGAGGTTGCCGAGGCCGTCCAGGCGTCGCCGGGGACGGTCATGGTCCTGGGGGATGACGGCAGGCTGCGACCCTGCTCCAGCGAGTACGACCGCACGGTTGTCGGCGTCGTCGCTGGCGCCGGCTCGCACCGGCCGGGCATCGTGCTCGACCGACGTGACGTCGCGTCTTGCCGTCGGGTACCGGTCTCGGTAATGGGGAAGGCGGCCTGCCGGGCCGATGCCCGATACGGGCCGATCAGGGTTGGAGATCTGCTCACGACCTCGCCGTCGATGGGTTGCGCGATGCCTGCGGAAGATGGGCCGCGGACGGCTGGTTCGATCATTGGAAAGGCGCTGACACCGCTCGACGAGGGGACGGGACTGGTCGAGATGCTGATCAGCCTCCAGTAAGCGATGGCGAGTCTGAAGGACATCGCCCAGCGTTGCCTCGGAGTTACGCCCCCCTTCTCGGTAATCGAGGACGTCTTCGGTTTCCCGTTCGGGCATCCCGCCCGCACCCTGTCGCTCAAGCAGCAGCTTCAGCTGATCCAGGGGAGTTCCGTCAACTTCAATCTGATTCGCGTGGGCCTCGGAAACTTCTCCGACGCCGATCATCAGGAGATCCAGACGGCAGTCCAGGTGACACGGGAGATCTACGCGCAGATCGGGCTCGGTGTCCGTCGCCTGGTGTGGGCCTATATTTCTGTTGACGACGCCGATGCGTACACGACCATCGACACCGTCGCCGAAGCGAAGGATCTCACGGACGACTGGAACGGCCCGGGCGGCGCCCACGACGTGTTCATCGTTCGCAACATGCTCACGCCCGAGGGCTTCATCGGCTACTCGGCCATCGAGGGCCCCTGCGACAAGGACGACAAAGACGAGCTGAGCGGCTCGGTCACCTCCCTCAACGCCACCGGCGCGTTTCGCTCCGGCGTGCTGATGGCCCACGAGGTGGGGCACTACCTGGGTCTCAGCCACACCAGCGCCACCAACAACCTGATGCGGCCGTCGATCTCGTCCAGCAACACGAATGTAACGTCGGGCCAAGGGAGCGATCTGCGCGACCATTGCTGGGTCTCCGATGCCTGCTGAACGCCCGTCGCGAGTCCCGTACTCGAGAGCCCCGATCGGCAAGGTCGTCGAGGTCGCACTCGGGCGCGTCCCGGACGTGGGGGATCGCGAGCGCCTCACGGCGATCTCGGCTCTCGCTCGGCGAGACCCCAAGGTGTCCGCGGAAACGCTCGAGCGGATCCTCAGCCGCCGGCGCGAGAACCGCGACCTGCGAATTACGGCGGCCAGTCTCCTGCGACTGGCGGAGGCCGAAAAGGCGGAGCAGGCCCTGCTCCGCAACCTCCGTGTGGAGGAACCCGAGGTGCGCTACCGTGTGATCAAGTCGCTCGGACGTGTTGGCGGGCCGAAGGCTCTCCGCAGGCTGGATCAGCTGCCCGCACCCGCCAACGAGGCCGAGGCGAAGCAGCTCGCGTTCGCCAAGGCGCTTATCGCGTATCGAGCCGGCATCGACCGCGATGACATCCCCTTCGTCGAGGGAATCCGACGTCGGCCGGGAGAGCCCGAGCAGCTGCTGGAGCTGCGGTTGAAGCAGATGGTCTCCGCCCGGCGCATCGCCGAGGTGATCGACGCTCTCGGTCGGGACATGTTTGGCATCCAGGCGGCAGAGGACATGGCTTTCGAGGTCGAGGTCGGCCGGGCGCACTGGACGCTGCTCCTCAACCGGGAAGCTGTCGAGCACGGATTACTCGAATCCCTGGCGCGGCGCCGCTGGCTCCTCGGCCTGCTCGCCCTGCTTGCCCCTGCGACGCGGACGCACTCAGTGCAGTACGTCGTGCTCACCAAGCCGGTCAACGAAGCTTTCGAGATCCTGGTGGTGCGGAGCGCGGGAGACGTCCTCTACTCCGGCCGCGCAGAGACTTCGCCGGAAGGGTTGGGATTCCAAGTCTCCGATGTGAAGCGCCGAGGTACGGCGCCAACCCGGGTAGAGGGCCGGTTCACCGGGAAGGGCTTCGAGCTGACTGTGGCGTTGCCGTTCAGGAAGCGGGTCGACGAGCGGACAGTGAAGGTCCAGTCGAAGCGGTCGCTCCACGAGCTGCGACGGAAGCTCTCAGCGGGCGAGTGAACGAACTGCTCACCGACCAGCAGGTTCTGAATCGCACCACTGCCGCGGAATGGGAGAGCTACGAAACGCACCGGCGGCGAGTCACGGACGTCGTGCTTGCGACGGCTGCCTTTCGCGGCGGACGGCTTTGCGTCCTTGGAGCCGGCAACTGCAACGACCTGGATCTGGTGGCGCTTGCCGGCGTCTTCAATGAGATCCACCTCGTCGATGTCGATGGCGACGCGGTTGAGGCGGCGCTTCGTCGCCAGCAGGTCGCGCCGCCTATGGTCGTCGTCCACGGTGGTGTCGATGTCGCGGCGGGCACAACGTGGGCCGACGGCATGGAGCCGCTTGACGTCGTTCTGTCGGCCGGGCTGCTGACCCAGCTCATCGACTCGGCGGTCAAGCGCGCTCACGAGAACGACGCCGTCGACCTCGGCCTAGCCGTGAGTGCCGCTCACGTCCGGCTCCTCGTCGAGCTCGTGAGACCGGAGGGCTGTGGCGTACTCGTGACCGAGCTCGTCTCCAGCGACACGTTTCCGGAGCTCAACGAGATGCGCGCCGACCGACTCGGATCCGCCACGCTTCACCTGATTGCGAAGCGGAACTTCTTTACTGGTACGAACCCCTTCGTACTGACCCGGATGGTCGAGAGCGATCCGAAGGTTGCCTGGGCGTGCGTGACGGCCCCGTGGAGGTGGCGGATCGGAACAGACCGCTCTTACCTCGCGTATGCGATCGTTTTCGGTAATTCGCCAGCGCGACCAACGCGGCCGTCAAGTCGAGCCTGACATCCACAACAGAACGAAAACCCCGCGATGTGCGGGGCTTTCTTGAAGCCGACTTCACGCCGTCGATCGGGATCTACGCCCTTGCCGTGGCCTGCTACGCAACACCCATCTTCTCCCTCGCGGCGGCGCGCGAGTTGCGTCGGAGCGTAGTTCGCTGGTCCTCATCAGCCTTCCAGCCGCTTGACTGTGTACGCGACCGTAGAGGGATGCCAACGATTTCCGCCCTGCGCAGTAGCGACACCATCACGGTTGAGGCTGTCAGCGATCTGTCTGAACGTGTCGCCCTTCTTGCGCTCGCGCTGAATCCGTCGAGGCGACCTTCTCGAGAAGAGCGACGGGGCGGGGCGGTCCCCAAGGCCCGCTCAACTTGCCAATTCACTTGCCAAACCACCATTCGGCCACCAGGCCCACGATGTCCCTGACCGAGAAAAGGCCCCGTTTCCAGGGCTTTTCTAAGTGGGCGGTGACGGGGTCGAACCGCCGACCTCCTGCTTGTAAGGCAGGCGCTCTCCCAGCTGAGCTAACCGCCCTCCACTCCAGTATGCCCTGCACGGTCGGCGCGCTCGACGGCACGCGCTAGCTCGACACGCGACGAGACGTCCAGCTTGCGAAAGATGTGCCGCAGGTGAGTCTCGACCGTCTTCTTGCTGAGGAACAGCTCGGCGGCGATCTCGGGATTCGTCTTGCGGTCGACGACGAGCCGAGCGACCTGGAGCTCGCGTCCGGTCAGCAATCCGAGACCGGTCGCGTCTGCCTTGCCCGGGCGCGTGCGCCGGTGAACGCGATGGCCGAGCTTTCCCAGCTCCCGTTCCGTCTCGTCGCCGTACCGCAGTGCCCCGCAGCGATCGAGGTCAGCGGCCGCCCGCTCTAGCTCGGCGACTGCACGATCGTTCTGACCGGCCTGGGCCAGTGCGCGACCCGCGAGCATCCGCGAGAGCGCTGCCTCGACCGGGGCGCCGACCTGGTCGGCGGCGGCCGCCGACATCAGCGCCTGCTCGGCTGCACGGGCGGGGTCGCCGGCGTGCAGATCGACGGCCGCCGCCGCTCGATCGGCCCAGACGGCAGCCATCGGGAGCTGGACGGCCGAGGCCCAGGCGTCAGCGCACACCGCGGCACTCTTGCCTCGTCGTGGCGGTTCAGCGCGAGCCAGCTTCGCGCGAGCACCTCGAAGAAGCGAGCTCTTGGGCTCCCGGCGATGAGCGCCAGCTCCTCGCCGCCGGCGGAGCCGAGCAGCAGCTCGACCGCACGTTCCGGTTGCCCGGTCTCGAGAAACGCAGCAGGCCTGATCGCCACACTCAGTCCCGGGTCACCTCGTCAGGTCCTGCGGACCCTGGTCCGCAGGACTTGGCGTTTTCTCGGGAGAGACGGCACCCTCCCCTAAGGGCGGTTAACTCTGGCCAGGCGTCTCGAAGAGCGGGCAGACCAACGATCCGGGAGTCAGGCCGGACAGGGGCTTGGCCGCGAGCGGGTCCTCTTGGCGCGCCGGCTCGCGGACCGTCGACAGGAAACGCGACGCGGACGGACCACCCGCGAGGCGAAGGATCTCGATTCCACGGCTCATGTCGAACAGGAAGATCAGATCGCCGTGCCAGGCGACGTCCCACGACAGCGAGCTCGGGTTCGTCGCCGGATCAGTCCCCGTCACGTAGTAGTAGCCGACCTGCCGTAGGTTGCGGGCATTGGACGCATCGAGGAGACGCAGACCCTGTCCGTACCAGGCCGCGGCCACCGCTGAGCCTGCGACCTCGAAGTAGTGTGCGGAGCACGAGCCGCTCGGGGAGACGGTGTCAGCGGCATCCTGCGTCGGGTGATATGCGCTCAGTGCGTCGAGGCGGTACGGGTTGGCGGGAGTCGAGTTCGTCGCGGGCTCGCCACCGAGCGAATCGGTTATGTCGGCCGCGACGATTCGCCCACTCTGGTTGCACGGCCCCGTGAAGTCCTCCTCGGTCATTAGGACGACGTTCCCGTCCGGAACACCAGAAGCGCGGATCTCGCCACCGAGCGGTCGGGCGGCGTTGTGGATGAAGTCGGTCTGCGGCTGCGCGACCCCGTCCGGACCGCCCTCGATGCCACCACCGGCAACGAGGATCGGATCCCACGGCCTGGCGTTGCGCACCTCGTCCGTCCTCGGGTCGCGCCACCTTCCCTGCGTCGCGTACCCGAGCAGCCCGCCCCGGCCGCTCGTCCAGGCGATGCCGTTGTCGTCGACGTCCACGTCGTGCGAGTAATCCGTCAGCCCGTCGTTCCGCCAGAGGTCAATCGGCTCCGGGAACACGAGCGGGCGAGTCGGGTTCCGGAGATCGGTGACCCAGATCGGCCTTCCGTCGCCGCGACCGCCCGGCGTGAACGGCCCGAGGTCGAGCTGGTCGTTGCGTCGCGCGGGGCCCCCGGCCCACACGTAGTTGCATTTGTCGATGCAGCTGACGGTGTGGCCCGCCGGCAGGTCGACGAAATCGCCGACTTGCACGAGATTCTCCGGGTCGGCGTACGAGATCACGTAGAACCCCGAACGGCAGCCCGGATTCCGCGTCTTCGCGCCGAGTGTGCCTATGCCGGGGCAGCTGACCTGGTCGACGTTGTCGTGTCGGGGGTCCAGGGCGCCGATGATTAGGTTGCGGCGGACGTCGATGTCCATGTCCTCGTCCTGCCAGTAGCCGTTCGGGCCGAGGATCTCCGGTGGCTGGAACGTGTCGAGCAGCTGCGGGTTGGTCGGATCGCTGACGTCGAGGGTCTTGAAGCCGAAGCGGCCGGTGACGATGAGCACGTCACGACCACGCGCCCGGTCGAACTTGCCCTCGACCACCATCGCTGTTCCAGGCACGCGCGCCACGTACTCGAGTGATGATGAGATCTGAGCTCCGGGAGGCGGTTCCGCCAGGGGTGCAGCACCAGCCCCAACTCCAAGGGCGCCTAACAGGACGGCAGCGACGATCAGCCCACGCATCAAAGCGACCTCCTAGCTCGAACCTCGACCATAGCGAATTCCAGCCGATCAGCACCCAGCCGTTGAGGGCTCCGGCCCCGCCAGCCCCGATGGCGGCGATTTATGACCCGCGCCATGAACGCCCGCGCTTTTTTTCGCGGCCTCTGTCCCCGCCGGGGTTTGTCGTTCTGCACCGGGGGAGGCCCTCCCCGCCCCCAACGGGCGACGTCTCTTGCGACGCGGCTACTTCTTCTTCGGAACGACTTTGAGCGTCTTCGTCGACACGGTCGCCTTCTGGTGCGTGACCGGGTTGTCGTACAAGGCCGAGAATCTGACCTTGCCGCGGACGACCATGTTCGCGGACACACGCGTAGCGATGTAGGTCAGCGCGGCGTTGCCGTAGGCGCGGCAGGAATTCCCACGCTTGGTCAATGTGCAGAAGAGGCCATCCTCACGCATAGCGAACCGGTCGCTCCTAGTGGTCCCCTTCAACTCGACGGTAATCCTCTGGCCAAGGCTCACTTTGGATAGGGGTGGCGTCGTGTTGAGGTAGCCGTTCCAACCGCGAACGACGAGGACACCCTTTGGAGTCGGAGGCGGAGTCGGAGGTGGCGGAGGCGGAGGTGGATGAGGTGGAGGTGGAGGTGGAGGTGGAGGAGCCTTCACGATGGTCGCAGTTGCAGACCAATCTGGCCCGGCGCTGAAGTCGCAGGCGTGTGCCTGGACACGGACGTAGTACGTACCGGGGTTCTCGACGCTCGGCGAGGACGACAACCACGACGTCTGGTTCTCGTCGAGGACTCCGCCGTCGATTACGTTCTCCGCGAAGAACGAACCGTCGCTTCCAGTCTCCGGCGACTTCGCGACGTTAGCAACGTTCGAGCACCAGCCGGGTGCCAGGGTCCATGCGACGAACGGGTGCGTGCCCTGAGCCTCGGCACGTGTAATAACGACGTTGCTGCTCTGTGCCGTGGCCCCTGCGACCAGAGTCAGAGCCGCAGCCGTAACTGTCGCGACCTTTCTCATGGCGACGCTCACGAGCCTAACGCACGTAGGCCATATCAGTCGTCCGACGGGAAGTTAAGGTCGGCACGAACCACCTTCACGAACGCGTCTCGTGCGTGGTAGACCGGGTCATGAATCGCTTGTACCGGGACTCCTGCACTCGGGAGGGGCGTCCACTTCGGCCATACGCTCGGGCACAAATCGCACGGCCCCGATGGCTCAACGATGCGGTTTCGGCTCTGCGCCTAGTGCCGGAATGCCCCCAGCGGGATTCGAACCCGCGCTACAGCCTTGAAAGGGCTGTGACCTGGGCCGCTAGTCGATGGGGGCCCTGACCGAGGATATCCCGCAGGCCGGCATGGTCCTCAGCTCTCCGGGCGAATGCTCTGCCGAAAGCGGAAGACGTTGTCGGGATCGTACTTCGACTTGACCCGGCGCAGGCCCGGATAGTTCGAGCCGTAGTAGGCGCGCTCCCAGTCGACGAGGTCCGCGTCGATGTAGTTCTGGTAGGCGTGACCCGATGCGTACGGCTGCATCGCGGATCGAAAGCCACGCAGCCAGGCGAGTGCCGCGGCGTCGCCCGCAGCGTTGGCGATGCCGGCGTAGTACTGGATCGAGAAGAGCTCTCGCCGGTGGACGAACGCCGTGGCGCCCGGTGAGACGCGGTTGATCGCTCCGCCGTACGAGTCGAGAATGGCCGCCCCGCCGCCATGTCCCTGCCGTTTCTCGAGCCAGCTCCGCAGGGTCGCGATGCCGGCCGCCGGCAGCCGCTTGGCGACGTAGTCCGACTTGGCCGCAAACCGCGTTCGCATCAGAGAGCCCCCTGGCGGCAGATGACACTCTTCGAACTCGAGCGTCAAGCAGCCCGCCCAGCGCTCCATCAGGTCGAGGTACGACGACATCCCGGTTGTCAGACTCCCGCCCGGGACGTCACGCAACGGCGCAAGAAGCTGTTTGAGCCTGGCTTCCGAGCCGAAGAACTGCCCGAACGCCTGCACGGTCGGCTGCGTCGTTCCGGTCGCGAGGCGGCAGATCGAGAAGAGGCCGTCCGGCGCGTGCGGAGCAAATCGCTGCCACGCTGCGACCACGCCGTTCATCGACGCCCACGGCCAGGTGAGCACGAAGTACGACGCGGAAGTGACCGGATGGATGCGGAAGCGGAAGCTCGTTACGACCCCGAAGTTGCCGCCTCCCCCGCCGCGGCAGGCCCAGTAGAGATCGGCGTGCCGGGAGCGGTCGCAGGTGAGCACTCGTCCGTCTGCGGTCACGATCGTGAGCGCGAGGACGTTGTCCGCAGTCGTGCCGAGCTTGCGGGAGGCGAAGCCGACTCCGCCACCGAGGGCCAGCCCGCCCACGCCGACCGTCGGACACGAGCCGGCCGGAATGGTCGCGCCTGCCTTGGCCAGCCGTGCATAGACATCGATCAACAGAGCTCCCGCGCCAACGGTCGCGCGCTGGGTGCTTCGGTTGACAGCGATCCTGTCGAGGGCGCTCAGGTCGATCACGAGCCCATTCGCCACGGTCGAGTAGCCCGCGTAGCTGTGCCCTCCCGAGCGGGCGCGGATGCGTATGCCGTGCCTTCGCGCCCAGAGGATCGCCTGCTTCACGTCTGCGGCGCCGGCAGCCCGCAGCACGGCCAGAGGCTTCACGCCGTCGAAGCGCTCGTTGAAGAGGCGCGTACGCGCTCGGATACGCCGCGCTCGAGCGGCCGATCACCGGACCTGTCACCAAGCGCGCCAGCTCGCGAAGCCGCGGGTCGCCCGCTCGCAGTCGAGCGCCGGCGACGGCGTCCCCGGCAAGCACGAAGCTCAGCGAGCCGAGGACGAAGGTGCGCCGGTCCATCGGCGGCCAACATACCTCGCGGGCGAGTATGATCGACCTCTAGTCAAATGTTGACTACCACGGCGAAGGCGACTGCGGCAGCGGCGCTCCTACTGGCGGCGTCGGCGCTCGGCGCGAGCGCAGGTCGCTCCGAAGACGCCGCTTCCCGGATCACCGTCTTCGCTGCCTCGTCGCTCACCGACGTCTTCCCGAAGATCGACAGGCGCCCGCGCTACTCGTTCGCCTCCTCCAGCACGCTCGCGCAGCAGATCCGGCAGGGAGCACCGGCCGATGTCTTCGCCTCGGCCGACCTGCGCAACCCGCAGGAGCTGCGCTCGGCAGGACTGTGCGGCCGGCCGCTCGTGTTCGCGACGAACGCGCTGGTCGTCGTCTACCCGCGCTCGAACCCCGGCAAGGTGAAGACGGTGTTCGATCTCCGCCGCCCCGGCGTCAAGGTGGTGATCGCGGAGCAGGGCGTGCCGATCGGCGACTACACGCGCACGGTGCTCAGGAAGCTCGGCATCTCGCGCGCCGTGCTCGCGAACGTCGTCAGCCAGGAGCCCGACGTGCGAGGCGTGCTCTCGAAGGTCGCCCTCGGTGAGGCCGACGCCGGTTTCGTCTACCGCACGGACGCTGCGACCGTTGGCAAACGGGTCGGCGTGATCCGCCTGCCCGCGCGAGCGCAGCCGTCCGTGAAGTACGGCATCTGCGTCGTCTCGGCGAGCGGGAACGAGGCGGGTGCGCGCGCGTTCGTGGCACGCGTCCTCGGGAGGACGGGTCGAGCACACCTGACAGCGGCCGGGTTCGGCGTGCCCACGGCGAACAAGTAGGCCATGCGCCGCTCGGCGTTCACCATCGCGCTCGTCGTCGCCCTCGGGCTCACGCTGGCCTTCTTCCTGCTCCCGATCGCCGCCGTCTTCCTGCGCGTGTCTCCCGGCACGCTCCTCGACCAGCTGGGGAGAGACGTCGTCGTCGATGCCCTCATCGTCAGTGCCAAGACGAGCCTGGTCGCGCAGGCGATCATCTTCCTCGTCGGCACTCCGGCCGCCTACCTCGTCGCCCGGCGACGGTTCCGCGGCCGCGCCCTGGTGCTGACCCTGATCGAGCTGCCACTCGTCCTGCCCCCGGCCGTGGCGGGCATCGGGCTGCTTGCCGCCTTCGGGCGTCTCGGACTGTTGGGCAGCTCGCTCGACGTGCTCGGCGTGTCCGTCGGCTTCACGCAGGCGGCGGTGGTGATGGCGATCCTGCTCGTGGCCGGGCCGTTCTACGTGCGTGGCGCCGTCGGAGCCTTCGAGGTGCTGGACCAGAACCTGCTCGACGCCTCGCGCACGCTCGGGGCCGGGCCGGCCCGAACGTTCGCGCGCGTGGCCATCCCGCTCGCGGCCCCGGGCCTCAGCGCCGCCGCCGCTCTGTCGTTCGCCCGTGGGCTCGGCGAGTTCGGCGCCACCCTCTTCTTCGCCGGCAGCCTCCAGGGCGTCACCCAGACGCTGCCGCTCGCGATCTACGCGGAGCTGGACGTCAGCTTCGACACGGCACTCGCGATCAGCGCGCTCCTCATCGTCGTCAGCGCCTGCGTGCTCCTCCTCGTCAAACTCATCCCCCTGTGGAAGCGCTCCGACTCACAGTCGACGTTCCCCGTCGTACCTTCCGCGTAGCGCTCGACCTCGCCGTAGGCCGCGAGACCGTTGCGCTCGTCGGCCCGTCAGGTGCGGGCAAGACGACCGTCCTGCGCGCGATCTCCGGCCTGACCCGACCCGACAGCGGGCGGATCGAGCTCGACGGCGCAGTGCTGTTCGACTCCGACACGGGGATCGACGTTGCGCCCGAGCGCCGCCGCGTCGGCTTCGTGTTCCAGGACTACGCGTTGTTCCCGCACATGACGGTAGAGCAGAACGTCCGCTACGCCGGGCGCGCGACGGCGTCGGGGACCTGCTGGAGCGGCTCGGCATCGCGAAGCTCGCCCGCGCCAAGCCGGGGTCTCTCTCGGGCGGCGAGAGGCAGCGGGTCGGCCTTGCACGCGCGCTGGCCCGCGACCCGGGCGTGCTCCTGCTCGACGAGCCGCTGTCCGCGCTCGACGCACACACGCGCGCGGCCGTCCGCGCGGAATTGCGCGAACTGCTGGAGAGCTTCGATCTGCCGACGCTGCTCGTGACCCACGACTACGAGGACGCGGCAGCACTCGCCGGTCGGATCGGCGTGCTCGTCGAGGGCAGGCTGCTCCAGGTCGGCACGCCCGCCGAGCTGATCGCCGCCCCCGCCGACCCTTTCGTCGCCAGCTTCACCGGAGGCAACCTCCTGCGCGGTCACGCGGCGGCGGGCGCCGGAGGACTGACGAACGTACGGCTCGACGACGGCACCGAGCTCGTGTCGGCCGACGAGATCTACGGCGCCGTGGGGGTCATCGTCTACCCGTGGGACGTGTCGCTGTCACGTACCGCGATCGGAGGCTCGGCGCTCAACCACGTCACGCGCACGGTGACGTCGATCGTGCCGGTGGGCAACCGCGTTCGCGTCCGCGTGGGGCCGCTGAGCGCGGAGCTGACGGCGCTCTCGGCCGAGCAGCTGGGGCTTCAGCGCGGGGAGGAGGTTCACGCGACGTTCAAGGCGACGGCGACGCGCCTGGTACCTCTGAGCTGAGCAGATCCTGCACGAAGCGGAGCGCGGCGCGCGCAGACTCGAGCCGCCAGAGATAGAGCAGGCGGTCGAACCCGTCGGCGCCGGCGGCGGCGTCTTCCAGGCCCTCCACGACCGGGTGCAACGCCGCCTGCTGCTTCTCCAGCAGCTCGGACGCATCGGCTCCACGGCGCGACAGGAACAGGAGCTTCAGCATCAGGTCCGATCGCAGGTCGCGCACGTGGACGGCGGGCTCGCGCAGCCAGCGGTCGACCTCGCGTCGCCCCGACCGAGTTGCGCCCAGCACCGTGCGCCGCGGCCCGGCGTTGCTCGGCTCCGATCCTCGCTCTTCGACGAGCCCCGCATCGTTGAGGACCCCGAGCGCGCGGTAGACGAGCGGCCGCGAGCAGGACCAGACGCGGCCGATCTCGCCTTCAGGCGCGAGTGCACGGGCGATCGCAAAACCGTGAGCGGGCTGCTCGGCGAGCAGCGCGAGCGACGCCCACTCAGCCGGTGAGAGATCGGTCTGCGCTGCTCTCGGCACCTTCCGCCTTCCGACGCTCCCAGGCGGCGAGCACGTCGTCGACGTAGCGGCGCTGCGATTCGGAGAACGGCAGGCCGGTGAGCAGGCGCCGCGCCTCGGCGGGATCGTCGTTCTCCACCGCCGCCTCCAGATGCTCACGGATGGTGGCCGGCTCGCGCAGCTGTCTGCGAAGCCAGCGGAGGAGGCTCACCCGAGCCGCGTCCATCAGGCCGCGTCCGAACGCCGCATGACCGTGATGCCCCAGGCCTTCCCGCTCACGAACAGCTGGTCGGGATCGACGTCGTCGAGCCAGCCAAGGAAGTGGCGTTCGGGCTCGTCGGCAGTCGAGCCGTAGACGGCCGGCCGCTCGAGAGGCGCCTCTACCGCGAGCTCACCGCGCTCGAGAGCGTCGCGCCGTGCCTCGGCCTCCTCGGCCGCTGGTCCTTCCGCGTACCCCTTGGCCACGAATGAAGTATTGACTAGCGCGGCGCGGGCTGGGCCACGGGCGCGAGCACCTGCCTCTGCTTCGCGACCGATACTGCAGGCGGCCACGGCCGTCCGCGTACGAAGACCCGTGTCAGCTTCGGCTCGTGCTTGATGCACATCCGGCCCAGGCCAAGCGTGGTGCAACCCGGCTCAACACATCGCCTTAACATGCGCACACCGGTTGGATACCCGACGGATACCACGCTGAAACCATAAGGCATTCTACCCGGGGCCATTCCTATACTCGCTGCGGGGCCGGTAGCTCAGTCGGCAGAGCAGGGGACTTTTAATCCCAAGGTCGCTGGTTCGATTCCAGCCCGGCCCATACGAAAGCCCCGCTAACCGGGCTTTCTGTTGTCTGGAGAGGCGTCGTGTGTACCGCCGCGCGTACACATGCGCGTACAGGCTCACTCCCGCGAGGGCTCGCACGCCGTTTGACGTCCGCGTCGATCCGGCGGTGCCAGTTGCCGTCGAGCTAAGGCGCTTCGAGCCGCCTTGACCGGTGTCGTTAGCTGAGGTTGGCCGCCAGGCCTTGATAGGCAGGGTGGAGCTCGTCCCACCGCGCCTTGGCGTCGTCGCGCCGCTCACGGCCGGCGAGGTGGTCGGCGAGATCTTCGACATGGAGCTGCACCCCGGCGCCGTAGGCGGAGAGCAGTTCCAGAGGCATGCCCCGTTCCTCCCAGGCCACGATGGTCTGGTCGCCGTCGGCGGTCAGCATGGCCTCGATGACCTGCTCGTCCGGCTCGTCCGCGTTCTTGTTGCGTACCAGCAGCCGCCGCGGGGGCTCGCACGCTTCCACGCGCCCCGTGCCTTCCCATCCGCTAGCGAAAAGGCGCACGCGGTACTCACCGCCGAGGCGCAAGTCGCCTTCGACCTCGCCGTACCAGCCGCCCAGACGTGAGGGGTCGGTGAGTGCCGACCACGCGTCGTCGATATCGGTGTCGAAGCGGTCCTCCACGCGCACGATGCCCTTTCCCTCGGCTGATCCCAAGCTGCCCAGGATGCGGCCGCGTTCATCTGTGTTGCTCGTCATCTGGTCCTCCCTCGTTTCGCGGGGTGGGAGCAGTGCTTTCCCTCAGAGACTCGGCAGACGCGGATGAATCATCGGTCGTCGTAGTGTCGGGTGGCGGTAAGACTCGGCGACGGCGAGCTCGCGGACACTCTCAGCGCGGCGATCGAGCGAGCGAGCTAGGCGACTGACGACGCGCGTCGTCCTCGACGGAGGTTCCCTCCTGCGAATCGTCGTTCCCGGCGACGCGAACACGTCGACGTGCGCATCGTTCGCGTCGCGGTCGCTGTCCTAGCGAGGCAGCGAGCCGACGACCGCGCGGTCGCTCCGAGAGGTTCTCGGGGAGAAACACGAGGTGTCGTGTACGCGACCCCTTCGACTCGCGCGCAGCGTTTCGTCAGCATCAGCGTCACCCCGAAGGCGATCAGGAAGAACGCCAGTGGGAAGGCGACGACGATGTAGGCCGCGATTCGTGCGGGCGCCGCTCGGAGCTGTGATGGTCGCGGCAGGGCTGAAGCTGCTGTGGCCGCGCCTGTGACGACGGCGGGCAGTCTCGCGCGAGCGTCGGGCGGCGAGGGTTAGGGGAGCGCCCCGAGCTGGCGAAGCATGCTGAGATCGTCGCGCACGGCCCAGTGCTCGCGGATCTTGCTGTCCACAATGCGATAGATGTGCACGTGCTTCACCGTGTAGGACTGGCCGTCGCCCGGGAAGGTGAAGCCGAAGACGCGCAGCTCCTTGTGCAGCGTGCGCGTGATCGTCATGAAGGCGACGACGAGGTCACCCTCGGCGACGAGGAAGTCGATGATGTTCGCATCCCGGGAGCCCTGCCGACGTCCGCGGCGAGCTGCTTGAAATCCTCGGTGCCGGTTGTGCCGCTGACGTGGTTGTAGAAATCGGGGGCGAGGTACTGGTCGACGGCGGCGACATTGCCCTCGTCGAACACCTCTCGGGTGTAGCGGCGCACAAGGTCCTTGTTCTCGTCGATGCTCGCCATGGCCGGCTTCCGTCGGGAGCTTGCCAAAGCCGGAAACGAGCGGCCAGGTGCGCGTACAGATGCGCGTACAGGCTTGTCTCCGTAGCGGGTAGTTTGTAGCAGCTTGTTACAAGCTAGAACGCTGCGATTTGTAGGTACTTTTCCACTAGTCGCAGCCGGTTTCGGTAGGCCTGGGCGGACTTTGAATCCCAAGGTCGCTGGTTCGATCCCAGCCCGGCCCAATCGTCCCTCGCCCGCTTCGCTTTCCGCTCGGGGGTGCGGCCTTCGGCCGCGCGTCGCAGCGGGCCTGGGTGAGCCGCGTCCGCCGTGTCGGTCGCGGCGGCGAACTGGACCAGCCCGGCCCAGTCGTCCCTCGCCCGCTTCGCTTTCCGCTCGGGGGTGCGGCCTTCGGCCGCGCGTCGCAGCGGGCCTGGCTGAGCCGCGCCCGCCATGTCGGTCGCGGCGGCGAACTGGATCCGAGCGAGGGCTGGTTTCGATCCCAGCCCGGCCTAATGCGATTTGCAGTGAGAATTGCGCGGGCGGGGCCGGAGAGCACGTGCGTCTGTCTCTTAGCGACGTGCCGTTCGGCCCGCCGGATCACGCCGCGGCCGCGCGGAGGAGCTCATGCGGTGCGAGCCTGTCGGCGAGCGCCACGACCTCGCCGACGATGACGAGCGCCGGTGGGTCGACCGAGGCAGCCGCCTCGGCGATCTCCGGAGCGGCGCCACGACCGTCCACTGCTCGGGCGTCGTCCCGCTAGCGACCACTGCCGCGGGAATGTCGGCCGGCTTCCCGTGGCGGACAAGACCGTCCGCGATGGCCTGTAGCGAGGTGAGGCCCATGAAGATCACGAGCGTCCCTGGCGCGCGAGCCAGGCTTCGAGGTCGAGCGCTCGCACGTCGTGGCCGGAGACGACCGTCACCTGAGAGGAGACGCCGCGGTGCGTTATCGGAATGCCGGCGGAAGCCGGCACGGCAGAGAGCGAGGAGACCCCGGGCACGATCTCGAACGGGACGCCGGCGACGGCCAGGGCGAGGGCCTCCTCGCCTCCTCGTCCGAAGACGAATGGATCGCCGCCCTTGAGTCGCACGACCTCGAGCCCATGGCGGCCAAGGCGGACGAGCAGCTCGTCGATCTCGGCCTGGTCGAGGCGGTCCCGCGCGATCCGGATCGCGTCAAGCGGAGCCTCGGCGACCAGCTCGGAGCTCACGAGGCGGTCGTGCACGATCGCATCGCAGGCGCGGACGAGCTCGAGGCCCCGAACCGTGATCAAACCAGGGTCGCCGGGCCCTGCGCCGACGAGGTAGACGGTCATCGGAGCTCACTCGCGACGAGATCGGCGAAGAACTCCCGGCGCTCTTCGTAGCTCGCGAGGTTCTCCTTCGCCCACGGCCGCAACTCCCGCAGCCGTACCGCGAGCTCGGGGTACTCGGGCCCAATCAGCTCTCCGATGTCGTCACGGATGCGCTGAGCAAGCGCCGGCGAGGCCCCGCCCGTGGAGACGGCGACCGCGATCGGATCACGCCGGAGCACCGCCGGCAGGATGAAGCTGCACAGCTCGGGGACGTCGACGACGTTGCAGAGCAGTGAGCGCGCCTCTGCGTCTTCGTGAACGCGCCGGTTCAGAGACGCGATGGAAGTCGCGGCCACAACGAGGAACCGACCGTCGAGATCGGAGGCGCGGTACCCGCGCGGCATGAGCTCGACGTCGAGCGAGCGCAGCTCCTCGATGATCCCCGGAGCAACAACCGTGACCCGCGCCCCGCAGTCGAGAAGGCCGCGCGCCTTCTCCAGTGCCACTGGGCCGCCTCCGACGACGAGGCAGCTCCTGCCCTCGAGGTCGAGACAGGCCATGTAGAAGCGCCTCTCGCTCATTGGAGCGGCGGCTTGGTGTCGATGCAGGGCTCGGCGACGATGTACGTCACTTCGTCGGCCTCCTAGATCCCCACGCCCGTGAGCCGCGCTCCCTGCCGGTCGAGACGAACCGAGAGCTCGAGCCCTTCGACCGCAATCGTGACCAGGAACGCCCCGGGGGCGGTCGCCTGGACTGGACCTCTCGAGCGGCTTGCCGGCGAGCGACGTCAGCGCGCCGGTCACCTCCCGCGCCGACTCGTCCAGCTCCTTCCCTCGAGGCAGGCGCCGGAAGACCTTCAGCGCAGCTTGCTCGCCCCCGGGGCCGTAGACCGCGCGCAGCCTGCCGGTCTGGAGACCGAGCTCGAGCAGCTCGGTGAGCGCCTCTGCGTCATCGTCGCCGATCTCGCCGTCGGAGACGGCCGCGATCAGGTCGGCGAGTCGGCCGCGGCGCTCCTCGTCGTGAACCATCGCGAGGACGGCCTGCGCCTCGCCCAGCGCGACTTCGGCGGCTTCGCCCTCGAGCGTGACCGCACTACTCATGTTCGTCCTCGCCGATGAGGGCATGGAGCTCGTGTTCGAAGCCGCCGGTCTCGATCGCGCAGTGGATTCCGCACTCCTTCGGCGCATTCGTCTCCCACCACCAGCGGCCGGCGCGGGACGGCTCGCCGGGGGCGACGGCGCGGGTGCAGGGCGCGCACCCGATCGAGGTGTAGCCTCGGTCGTACAGCGCGTTGTACGGCAGTTCGCGCTCACGGACGTAGTCCCAGACTTCTTCCTCCGTCCATTCGGCAAGCGGGTTGAGCTTGACGATCGCCCCGTGGTCGTGGTCGATCTCGACCTTGCGGATGTTCGTGCGCGTGGCCCACTGGTCACGGCGAAGACCCGTGATCCACGCATCGAGGGTCGCGAGATGGCGCGTGAGCGGCTGGACTTTGCGGACGCTGCAGCACAGCAACCTGTTCTCGACCGATTCGTAGAAGAGGTTCGGTCCCTTGCGCGCCACCATTCGCTGCAGGTGGACGGGGTTCGGGGAGAGGAGCTCGAGGTTAGTGCCGGGGTAGCGGTCGCGAAGGCGTTCGATCAGGTCGAAGTCTCCTGCGGCATGCGACCGGTGTCGACACCGAAGACGCGGATCTCCGGGTCGATCTCGTACGCCATGTCGAGGACGGCGACTCCGTCGATCTGGAACGCCGTCGACAATGCAATCCGAGGAGAGTATTGCTCGATGGCCCATTCGAGGACGACGTCCGGTTCCTCGCCCTCGAACTGCACGGAAAGCTCCCCCGCCTCCAGCTCGTCGATGAGCTCCACGCTCATGCCGCGGCCGCCTCCTCCCCGCGCTCCCGCTTCCTCGCCGGCTCGACCCCGGCCAGCACGCCGAGCTCGTCGTCGGACAGTCGGCGTGAGAAGGCCGTGAACGACTCACCCACGGAGCGCCCGGCCAACCATCCCTGACGAGACCCGTCCACGGCGGCGTCGAGCTCCGCGGTGGGGACTCTCCGGAAGAGCGGACGCCCGATCGCTTCATCCGGGCCGAGGCCACCGCGGACGAAGATGTCGTAGGCCTGTCGTCGCGCGCCCTGTTCGTCGCGGGCCGTCGTGCCCTGGAAGCCAAGGTCGCCTACCCAGTGCTGGGCGCAGGAGTGGGGGCACCCGTCGAGGTTGAGCCTGAGGTCGGCGATCGCGCCCCGAAGCGCGCCTCCAAGTGCTCGATGAGCCTTCCGAGCCGCGTCTTCGTCTCGGTGACCGAGAAGTTGCAGTGCGGCTCGCCCGTGCACGCGATCGAGCGTCCTCGGACCGTGTTGACGTCGAGTGGCAATCCGATCGCCTCGAGCTCGTGGACAACCCCGTCGAGCTCCGCCTCCGGGACGTTCGCGACCACGAAGTTCTGGAGCCGAGTGACGCGAACGTCTCCGCCGACGCGCTCGGCCAGCTCCGCGACGGCGATCATCTGGTCGCCGGAGATGAGCCCGAGATGCACGGGGACGCCGACGTAGACGAGGCCCGGCTGCTGCTGCTCGTGGACACCGAGGTGGTCGGAGGGTTGCGTCGTGACCGGCGGCAGCGTGAAGTCCTCGAGCCGGCGACCGAGGCGTTCCTCGACGCGCTCGCGCATGCCCTCGGGACCGATGTCGTCGATCATGAACTTGAGCCGTGCCTTGACCCGCGAGACGCGGTAGCGGAGGTCGGCCGACCAGGCGCCCGTGATCGCGCTCAGGACTTCGATCGCGTTCTCCGTGGGGACGAAGACACCCATGTCCCGGGAGATGCGCGGCACCGAGGAGAGCCCGCCGCCGACGCGGACGGCGAATCCCTCGCGCCCATCGTGGATCACGCCGACGAGCGCGACGCAGTTGATCTCGGGTGCGTTGCAGCGGTCAGCGCAGGCAGCGATCGTGTACTTGTGCTTGCGCGGCAGGTCGCAGAAGTCGGGGTTCCCGTAGAAGAAGCGGGCCGCCTCCTCGACGACGCCGCTGCAGTCGAAGAGCTCATTCGGGTCGAGGCCTTGGACCGGGCAGCCGGTGATATTGCGGACGGTGTCGCCGCAGCCGCCGGCCGTCGTGATTCCGGCCGCGTCGAGGTGGGCGAATACCTCCGGCAAACGCGCGAGCTCGAGCCAGTGGAGCTGGATGTTCTGCCTGGTGGCGAGCTCGCCATCGCCCTTCCCGAAAGTGTTCGAGACCTCCCCGATCGCACGCAGCTTTGCCGGTGTCAGGTGCCCGCTCGGCAGCTTGATCCGGAGCATGAAGGTCCCGATCTTCGGCTTGTCGTGGTAGAGGCCCCACCATTGGAGGCGCACGATGTCCTCCTCGGCGACGCTCTCGTAGCCGGCCGCGATCAGCGCGGGCAGCTCGTCCCGAATCCCGAGTGGCGCCTTCTCCTGCTTCAGGCGCTCGACCGGGTTCCGCTTGAGCACGAGCTCCCACGTCGGCTCGGGTTTCCGGTCGTTGCGGATCATCGCCGTCACCCTAGCGCCGATCCTTCAAAGAGTAAAGTGAAAATCTTTCGGAAGTGAAGTAGAGGTGACGACGGCTGCAAGCCTGTCTGGGCCTTGGATCTGCGCGTCTTGGCCGGATGAGGGTCAGCCGCGGCGGAACCGGCGCGCGAGCTAAGCAGCGTCGCGCGCCCGACGGACGTCCACATCGCGACCACGTCGGCGATTCGGTCGAACCGGTGGAGGATTCGGTCTAGGAACCTGAGCAAGCCTGGGAGGTACGGTGCCTCCACCTCCACGGCCTCGAGAGCGACCTCGGGGCGATCGCCTCGGCCGTGGCCGAGCTGCGAACCCGCAGCCGTAAAGTGTCGCCGTGGAGCTGACGAACGAGCAACTGCTCGTCTTCCTCGTGCTGCTGGTGGCCGTCGCAGCGATGCTCATCATCGCCCCGACGCTTCGCGTCCCCTATCCGATCGTTCTCGTCATCGGCGGCCTCGCGCTGGGGTTCGTCCCCGGGATGCCCGAGCTCGAGCTTCCGCCCGATCTCGTGCTCGTCGCCGTGCTGCCGCCGCTGCTGTATGCGGGGACCTTCTTCACCTCGCTACACGAGCTGAAGCTCAACATGCGGCCGATCGGCCTGCTCTCGGTGGGGCTCGTGATCGTGACGACTCTCGCCGTGGCCGTCGTCGCCCACTCCGCGATCGACGATCTCGCCTGGAGCTCGGCGTTCGTGCTCGGTGCCATCGTCTCGCCCACGGACCCGATCGCCGCGGCGGTCATCGCCCGACGCTTCGGCGTCCCACGACGCCTGGTGACGATCGTGGAGGGCGAGAGCCTGATCAACGACGGCACCGCACTCGTGGCCTACCGGTTCGCGGTCGTGGCGGTCGTCAGCGGGAGCTTCTCCATCTGGGAGGCCGGGCTCGAGTTCGTCTATAGCGTGGTCGTGGGCGTCGCGATCGGCCTCGGCGTCGGGTGGCTGATCCGCCATGTGCGCCGCCGAATCGATAACCCACCGGTCGAGATCACGATTGCCCTGCTGAGCGGCTATCTCGCCTTCATCCCTGCCGAATTGGTTCATGCGTCGGCGGTGCTCGCTGCGGTCACGGTCGGCATCTACATGGGGGCGCACACCTCGGAGCTCACGACCGCCCGGACGCGTGTGCAGGGAGACGCGACGTGGGAGATCGTCGTCTTCCTCCTCAACGCACTGCTCTTCGTGATGATCGGGCTTCAGCTGCCGGTGATCCTCGACGAGCTTTCGGGCGAGCCGGCCGGGACGCTGCTCCTCTACGGCCTGATCGTGTCGGCGACGGTCATCGTCGTCCGCATTGTCGGGACGTTTCTCACGGCGTACGTCCCCCGCTTCGTCAGCCGGCGGATCCGCGAGCGGGACACGTCCCCGCCCTGGCAGCACCCCGCATTCATCTCGTGGGCGGGCATGCGCGGCGCCGTGTCGCTCGCCGCTGCACTCGCGCTTCCTCTCACGACCGACGCAGGTGCGCCGTTCCCGGGGCGCGATCTCATTCAGTACCTGGCGTTCTGCGTGATCGTCGCGACACTCGTCGGTCAGGGCCTGACCATGCCGCTCGTGATCCGACTCCTGGGGCTGGAGAGCGACCGCATGGAGGAGACGGAGGAGAACAGGGCGCGTATCCGAGCCGCGGAAGCTGCTCTGGCCCGGCTGGAGGAGCTCGTCGAGGAGGACTGGGTCCCGCCGGACACGGCCGAACGCTTGCGCGGCCTCTATGCGTTCCGACACGGTCGATTCACTGCTCGACACCTCGACGAGGAGAGCGACCACGAAGAGCAACAGGCTGCATACCAGCGCCTCCGCCGAGAGCTGATCGACGCCGAGCGGCGGACACTCGTCGAGCTCCGACGTGACGGCGCCATCGCGGTACAAGTCGCACAGCGCATCATCCGTGACCTCGACCTCGAGGATCTGCGGCTCGATGCCTAATCGATTAGTCTCCGGCGCGTGGCGACCGTCAGCACGTCTTCCAAGGTGCCCAGCCTTCGAGCGCTTCATCGCCTACCGCCGGTTCGGGGCAGGCCTCACGTTCACGCGCGACGGCGAGCACGTGCTCTTCGTCAGCAACATGTCGGGCCAGTTCAACCTCTGGCGTGTCCCCGTCGGCGGCGGCTGGCCGGATCAGCTGACGTCGTTCACGGAGCAGACTGTGCGGCAGATCGCAGTCTCACCCGTGGACGGCACGATCGTGCTCTCCGCCGACCGAGACGGCGACGAGTTCCACCAGCTCTTCGCTCTCGACCCGGCCGAAGGCTGGCCCGAGCAGATCACCGACGAGCCAGAAGTCCAGCACTTCGTGGGAAGTGGGGCCTTCTCGCCCGACGGTACGAAGCTCGCATACGCGGCGAACGCACGGACCCCGAGCGATGTGGAGATCTGGATCCGCGAACTCGAGTCTGGCGAGACGCGCCCCGTGTTCGGCGAGGGGAAGTTCACTGCATCGTTCGACTGGTCACCAGACGGCACGAAGCTGCTGGCGGTCGACCTCCGCAACAACAGCGACTCGTCGATCCATCTGATCGATCTGGAGACTGGCGATGCACCTGAGGTAACCCCTCACGAAGAGGACGGCCTCTACATCCCGGGCCCGTGGGCCGCCGACGGATCGGGCTTCTATCTGCTTGCCGACGAGGGTCGCGAGTTTCGCGGCCTGGCGTTCTACGACCTCGCCGCGGGACGCTTCGAGTGGGTGGAGACGCCGGAAGCGGACGTGGAGGAAGTGGCCGTGTCGGCCGACGGACGCGTGCTCGCCTCGCTCGTCAACGTCGACGGCTGGGAGGTCGTCAAGCTGCGCGATCTCGAGTCCGGGGATGACTTGCAGGATCCCGACCTTCCGGGCGGCGCGCGTCCTCATCTGACCGGGTTCCGGCCGCCGATCGCGCTCTCAGAGGACGGCTCACAGGTTGCCGTCATACTCTCGGGGCCTCGCCGCCCTCCGGAAGTTTGGGTCGCGCAGACGGGCACCGACGGCTCGCGCGCGGTCACGGAAAGCCGAACCGGCGTGCCGCGCGAGGACGAGCTCGTGGATGTCGAGCTGATCGACTACCCGACGTTCGATGGGCGACAGATTCCGTCCTGGCTCTACCGTCCTGACGTGGAGGGGCGTGTGCCGGTCGTGCTCTCCATCCACGGCGGACCGGAAGCGCAGGAGCATCCCCTCTATCACCCGCTCTACCAGTACCTGCTCAGCCGCGGCATCGCCGTGATGGCGACGAACATCCGAGGCTCGACCGGCTACGGCAAGTCGTACCAGCGGCTCGTGCAGCGCGACTGGGGCGGCGGCGACATGAAGGACTGGGAGCACGCGGTCAAGTGGTTACACGGACAGGACTGGGTCGACGCGGATCGGATCGGCGTCTACGGCGGCTCGTACGGCGGCTTTGCCGTGCTCACGTGCGTGACGCGGCTGCCCGACTACTGGGCGGCGGCGGTGGACATCGTCGGCCCCTCGAACCTGATTACGGCGGCGAAGGCAGCCCCACCGTCATGGCGGAGAATGATGAAGCGCTTCATGGGCGACCCCGACGAGGACGCCGACATGCTTCGCGAGCGGTCGCCGATGACGTACATCGAGAACGCGAAGACACCGCTGCTCGTGATCCAGGGCGCGAAGGATCCGCGCGTCGTTAAGTCTGAGTCCGACCAGCTGGTTGAGAAGCTCCGATCGATGGGGCGCGAGGTCGAGTACTTCGTCTTCGAGGACGAGGGCCACGGCTTCACGAAACGCCAGAACGAGGTGAAGGCGATGGAACTCTCCGCCGACTGGCTCGAGCGTCACCTCACACGCTGAGGTAGCGGCCAGCCTCTCTCCTCGGGGACCAGGTCGAGCGTGCCGCCGTCGCGGCACTGGGGGCTCCAGTAGCCAGGCGCGAGGTTACTCCGCCTGTACCACCTCGTGAGCAGCACCTCGAGCCGCGTGGCGAATGCATCGTTCGTGCCGAGCGCGCGGCTCATGAATCCCGTCAGCTGAAGCGCGAAGCACGTAGCCGCCGCCTCGTTTCCGATGCCGAGCGTGTGCACCACCTCATGGGTGAAGACGAGCATGCTGAACGCGGTGAAGAGCGTCGCCGCGGGCCTCGGCCGCTTGTAGCGAACCAGCTCCATGCGTTTGCAGATGTCGGGGGAAAGGTTCACCTGGCGGGGGCTGCGATATTCGACGAAGCCCGCCACGATCTCGTACTTCGGCCCCGTAAGCGTGGACCAGTCGAGCTCGCTCCAGCAGAGCACGGCCCGCGGGCCCCACCTGCCGGTGAGGCGCTTCCCGAATGCTGCGGCGGCCTTGCTGAGCTCCGGGTCCTTGTGGCTCCGCGCGACGCGACCGCGGATGGTCGGCAGGGAGTCGGGCGAGGGAGCGCCGTGCACGGTCAAGCTCTTGCTCTTCGTCGCATACGCGCCGCCCGCGGTGACGACCTCGAGCGTGACCACGTAGCGTCCGGGCTCGCGGTAGCGATGTTCCGCCTCGAGGCCGCGCCCGAACGAGCCGTCCCCGTAGTCCCAGTGGTAGCGCGAGTAGCCGTCCGCCAGCGCGACGAACTCGATCGGCTGCCCGACTCGGCGCGGCTCGTCGCTGACGACGAACGACGCGTCGGGGTTGTACGGGTCGGCGAACGTCGCCGCGCTCGCGCTGGGCACGAGCAGGGAGGCGGCGAGGGCACCGAGTGCGAGCAGGCGCAGGCTCACGATGTCTCCGTAATCGACAGCTACGTCAGTGTGCCTGACCCCTCTTCTCAGGTCTCGCAGCCGACGCCGTCGCGGTCGCCGTCGAAGCCATGCGGGTCGGTGCCGACGACTTTGAAGCCCTTCGCGGGCACGTCGGCGCAGTCGAGGTCCGGCGGATAGGGCGGGATGCAAACGGTCGGGTACGAAGGGTCACAGCCGCTGCGCGGAACGATGGGACGGGGCGTCGCGTCCTTCTGCCGCGTCTGGACCGCCCTGTAGGGATCGAGCACCGTGCCCGGGCATGCGCCCCAGAGCCCGCGCCTGGCGGCCTTCGCGGCTTTCGCCGCCGACAGCAGCCGGCCCGCGTAGCGTCCCAGGTCACCGCCGTAGAAGTACGGCGCCGCCGCGCCCTGACGGACGAGCTCGACGTTGACGTTCGCGCCGCCGCGACGAAGGTACCGCAGGAGACGCCCGTAGCGGTCGACCTGGTCGAGGCCCGGGTCTGTCTCCAGTCCGACAGCACTCCTCTCCGGCACGAGACGCAGCAGCGCCTTCCGGGCCGCACGTGAGTAGCACTCTCCGGTGTTGAGCTCCGGGGTGTCGATCTGGACGAGGCGAACGCGGCGGCCGTCCGCGAGCCGCACGGTGTCGCCGTCGGTGACGGTCGCGACGACCGCCGGGCTGACAGCGGCCGAGCCGGACACGGCCATAGCGGCCGCAAGCACGAGCAGGAGCAGGAGCATGGGTCGCATCGCCTTCATGTCGGCGGAGCATCCTAGCCGTCTTACGGCATGTCCAGAACGGTCCAGGGCCTAGGCTTGAGTGTGTGAGAAAGCGGCTGCCCTCCCCACTCCAGCAGCGCGACTTCTCGCTGTTCTGGGTCGCCATCCTCGCGACGGGCTTCGCAGCGCAGATGATGGCGGTGGCGATCGGCTGGCAGGTCTATGCCATCCGCGAGAATCCGCTCGACCTCGGCCTGATCGGCCTCGCGGAGTTCCTGCCGCTACCGCTGCTGGCCCTGCCGGCCGGTCACATCGCCGACCGGTTGCCACGCCGACGGGTGTACGCGGCAGCGATCGTCCTCGAGGGCCTCGTCGCCGGCGGCCTGGTCGCGGTCACGCTCGCAGGCGCGAACTCGCTGTGGCCGTTCCTCCTGCTGGCGCTCGCCGCCGGGTCCGCGGCCGCCCTGGGTTGGCCCGCCGCCCGCTCCATGCCGCCGACGCTCGTCTCGACGGACCTGCTCGCGAGCGCGATGGCCTTGCGGGGAATCGCATTCCAGAGCGCGACGATCGTCGGGCCGGCTATCGGCGGCCTGATCTTCGCCGCGCGGGCCGAGCTCGTCTACGTCGTGGCGGCCACGCTGTTCGTCGTGGCGCTCTGCTGCATCCTCGCCGTCAACGAGCGCACGGAGGAGCGGCTGCTGGAGGCGGCGCCCAGCCGCGAGGCACTGTTCGCCGGCGCGCGTTTCGTCCGCCGCACGCCGGTGCTGTTCGGCGCCATCAGCCTCGACCTCTTCGCAGTGCTCTTCGGCGGCGCGATGGCCCTGCTGCCTTTGTTTGCAAGGGACATCCTCGATACCGGGCCTGTGGGACTGGGCATTCTGCGCAGCTCGCCCGCCGTCGGCGCACTCGCCGCGGGCTTCCTCCTCGCTCAGCGGCCGATCCGCGGCAACGCGGGCCGGACGCTGCTCCTCGTGGTGGCGATCTTCGGAGCGGCGATGATCGTGTTCGGCCTCTCGAAGTCGTTCCCGCTCTCCTGCGCGGCCTTGGCTCTCGCAGGCTTCGCGGACATGTTCAGCATGAACATCCGCTCGATGACGGTGGCCCTCGCCACCCCCGACGCGCTTCGTGGCCGCGTCAATGCCGTAGAGATGGTGTTCATCAGCGGCTCCAACGAGCTGGGGGCATTCGAGTCGGGGATCGCGGCCGCGCTGATCGGCGCCGTGCCGGCCGTCGTGCTGGGCGGCGTCGCGACAATCGTCATCGCGGGCCTCTGGTGGCGGTTCTTCCCGGATCTGCGGCGCGTGGACCGATTGGAGCTGCTGCGCCCGGCCTCCGAGCCCTAACATTCGAAGGTGATCCGGGTCGCGTCACTCGCCCTGGTGCTGCTGGCAGCGGCCGCGCTTGCCGGCTCTGCCACGGCCCGCGAAGCCAGGTTGCCGGGCCTCATGACCTCGAAGGCTCCGTGGCCGGCGAACAACCGTGCGCTGCTCCACGCGCGCCTGGAGCAGATCAAGATCCCTGCGCTCAAGGCAGAGGGACAGCGGCTGCACACCCACCAGCACCTCGACATGGTCATTCGTGGCCGGGGCTACGCCATCCCTGCCGGCATCGGCATCGACTTCCACGAGCGGTTCATCTCGCCGCTGCACACGCACGACTTCGCGGGGATCATGCACGTCGAGTCGCCGACGATCCGCAAGTTCACGCTGGGCCAGTTCTTCGACGTGTGGGGCCTCCGCTTCTCTGCCACGTGTCTGGGCGGCTACTGCGCGAAGGGCAAGGAGCGCGTGTGGGTCTTCGTCAACGGCAAGCGCTGGCTGGGCAACCCACGCCAGATCGCGCTCCAGCAGCATCAGGAGATCGTGGTCGCCTACGGGACGCTCGCGTCGATCCCGAAGCCGATCCCCTGGTTCTACCCGTTCCCGCCGGGGCTCTAGCCGCCTATGGCTGGAGCGTCGCCGTCCAGGTGACGTTGGGCGCCGTGCAGGTAACCACGATGAAGCCGAGGTCGACGCTGAACGTCTCCTCGTACCTTCCCGCCGCCCCGGTGCCCGAAAAGGCGCCCGTCACCCTGATGTTGTCCGAGTACGGGGTGCCCTCGATGTTGCCCGACTCGGAGAACTGGATGGTGAACGTCCTGTCGGCGTTGATCGTGACCGGCGTCTGCGCCAGCGTCGTCCCCGGCGCGTTCAGAGAGACGAGATTTGGAGGCTGGCAGGAGAGATTGATGTCGCTGAGGCGGAAGTTCCTGAGCAACGTTCCGCCGGGCAGCACCTCGAACGTCACCGTCTCGTTCTGAGTCGTCCGCCCCGAGTAGTTGCCGGCGACCGCCGGTGCCGGGGGCGGTGGAGGAGGCGGGGGCGGGGGCGGTGGTGGAGGAGTAGGCCTCACACAACCCGGAACGCCGCCGACCGGGTACGCGCGACACAGATCTCGGGCGATGGTTGGCCCCCACCATCTGACGAGATTGAGCCCGTAGACGAGATCGGTGGTATTCGCGTCCTTGACGAAGAGACCCTTTTGCAGGATGCCTATGACGTTCCCATTCGGATCGAGAAACGCCGATCCGCTCGAGCCCGGAGCGCCCAAGAGCTGGACCACGATGACCTGCACACCGCCCAGCTTTCGTCTCACGACGAGGGGGCCTTGCGTAAAGCTCAACGGAAGTCCGAGGGGGTACCCGATGACCGCGATCGTGGTCTTGGGTCGGGGCGTACGGGCGGCAAACCGGAACACGTACCCCGGCGATGTGCGATCGAGCTGCAAGGTCGCCACATCCGCCGCCTTCGAGTCGCCCGCACCCGCCGTCTCCCAGTAGATGAGGCGACTCGCCGAATAGGTCCTCTTGGCGACGATCACGCGAATCACCCGACACCCTGACGGCCCATCGACGACGTGACGCGCGGTCATCACCACTCGCTGTCCGATGAGAAAGCCCGTGCCCTGTCCCAGGAGTCGGCCGGTGCCGCAGCGCCGCACCTGGATCCGGGCCACGCCCTTGGAGATCTGAGGCAGAAGCTCAGGGTTGAGCGCAGGCTTCGTCGGCGATGCAGAGGTTGTCCCTGCCCCCAGCGTCACCGCCGAGGCGATGCCAAGGCCTGCAACCAGCAGTGCGATCCTGCCTCTTATTGGTCCCGCTCCCCCCAGATTGATGCAGCGGACTATCTCATTCCCGCGTTCATGTTGCAACTAGCGCGTCCTCCGGCGCCCAGATGGTCCCAGGTGACCGTACGTCGACGACTACGTCACGTGCGCGACGCGTTCCAGGTGACGTTCGGCGCCGTGCAGGAGATCACGATGAAGCCGAGGTCGACGGAAAGGTTCTCCTCGAACTTCCCTGACGCCGTTGTCCCCGAGAAGCTCCCCGTCACCTTGACGGTCTGCGTGAAGGGCGTGCCCTCGATGACGCCCGACTGCGAGAAGTCGATCACGAACGTCCCGTCGGACTTGATCGTGACCGGCTCCCTCGCCAGCGTCGTCTCGGGCACATTCACCGAGAAGAGGTCGGGCGGCTGGCAGGAGAGGTTGACGTCGCTCAACTTGAAGTTCTTGAGCGACGTTCCGCCGGACAGCACCTCGAACGTGACCTTCTCGTTCTGGCTCGTCGTGCCCGCGTACAGGCCCGCAACCGCCGGCGGTGGTGGTGGCGGTGGTGGTGGAGGCGGAGGCTGCGGGCGTGGCGGAGGCGGCGGTGGGGATGGAGGGGGCGGGGGGATCGTCCGCTTCACGACCTCGCAGTCCTTCGAGACGCGGTCCTGGTAGTCCGCGTTGACCCTGTCCCTGCCCTTGCCACAGTAGACGGTGTCCCTTCCCAGCCCGGGAACGAGCAGGTCGTTGCCCGCCGCGCCGTACAGCGTGTCGTTGCCTCTCTTGCCGTACAGCGTGTCGGCGGCAGGCGTGCCGCGAAGCGTGTCGTTGCCGTTGGTGCCGACGATGCGCGCCGCCGAGCCTGTCGCTGCGACCACCAGCAGCAGACCTGCTGCCCCTATCGCCGGGACGCGTGTGCGGCTCACGGAGAGGCCTTATTCCCCCTCCAGGTGTTTGGAAAACGTTAAGAGGGGAGCGGACGGAGGCGCTGTTGAACTCTGCGACTGGTCCGGCAGGCCGAGCGCCTGCAACAAGCTGTGGAACAACCAGCTGCGGGAGCACTGAGCTAGGCGGGCAGGGTGAGGCTCTCGAGGTCGCGCGGGTAGTACGTGACGAGCTCGATGCCGTCCTCGGTGACGACAGCGGTGTCGGAATGGCGAAACCCGCCGAGCTCCGGCGAGTAGAGGCCCGGCTCGACCGTGAAGACCATCCCCGGGACGATCTCGGTGTCGTCTCCCGTGTCGAGGAACGGGCCCTCGTGGTAGCGGAGGCCGATGGCGTGCCCCGTGTGGTGGCGCCAGTACGGCATCAGCTCGTGCTCGTCGAAGTACGCCCGCACCGCCCTATCGACGTCGGAACAGAGCGCGCCGGGCTTGATCGCCTCGAAGGCGATGTCCTGGAGCGCCACCATGTGGTCGAACATCCGCCGCTGTTCGTCGGTAGGCGGCCCGATCACCATCGTCCGCTCCAGCTCCGAGAGGTAGCCCCACATGGCCGCGCTCGCGCCGGTCACGAGCACATCGCCCGCCTGGAAGACGACGTTGTTCGCGAGCGCGTGCGGGATCGCCGAACCGCGGCCGATCTGGCCGCGGTATCCGGCGCGCGCCCCGCGCGTGTGCGGGTTCTGGCCGCGGTAGAGGGAGCCGAGCGTCTGGAGCATCGCCGTCGTCGCCTCGTCCGACGCGCGTTGCGTCACCTCCGTCTCCGTGAGGCCGGGCCGCGTGTACTGCTGCAGGAGCCGATGCGCGAGGTTGCCCCACTTCGAGCTCTCGCGGATGAGCGCGAGCTCGGCCTCCGACTTCACCGCCATCTGCGCCTCCACGAACGGGACGATGCGAACGACGTCGCCGCTCGTCAGCTCGGACAACGTCGGCCCCTGGTAGCCGAGGATCCACGGATAGCCGTCCTGGTCGGCGCCGATCTGGCCGCCGATCGACATGGCCGCGAGCAGGTCGGCCAGGGCTGTCTCGGCACGCGGATCGCCGGGGTACTCGTCGTAGTGCGCGATGCGTTCGATGCCGGTCGCGCCGCCCGCGTGCTCGACCTCCAGGCGCGGCACGAGCATCGCCGGCTCACCCTCGGCCGAGACCGCGAACGCGATCGGCCGCTCGGTGGGGATGAACGCGAAGCCGGTGTAGTAGAGGACGTAGTACGGATCGAAGAGCACCGCGCCCGAGAGCGACGACGCGGCGAGGTGCTCGCACAGCCGCTCGACACGAGCAGTGTGCTCTTCGCGCGAAATGGCTAGAGACGTCAGCATGCGGAGAGCCTATTGACCACGAACACTGACCGGCTGGCCCTACGCGCGACACTGCACTGCCTGACGGGGTGCGGCATCGGCGAGGTGCTCGGCCTCGTCATCGCCACGGCGCTCGGCTGGGGCGACGTGGCTGCGATCGCGCTCGCCGTCGTGCTCGCGTTCCTGTTCGGCTACGCATTCACGTTCGTGCCGCTGATCCGCGGCGGCCTCGCCGTCGGAGCCGCGGTCGGCATCGCGCTGGCGGCCGACACGCTCTCGATCACCGTGATGGAGATCGTCGACAATGCGATCATCCTTGCCGTGCCCGGAGCGATGGAGGCAGGGCTCGACTCGCTGCTCTTCTGGGGCTCGCTCGCAGTCGCGCTGGCCGTGGCCTTCTTCGCCGCGTACCCCGTCAACCGCTGGCTGATCGCGCGCGGCACGGGGCCACGCCATCGTCCCCCACCACCACTGAGCGAGCGGCGCGACGTCGCCGTCGTCGGGGCGGGCGTCATGGGCCTGGCGTCGGCCTGGGCCATCGCGCGCAAGGGACGCGATGTCGCCGTCCTGGAGCAGTTCGAGGTCGGCCACCCGTTCGGGTCGAGCCACGGGGCGCTCCCGCATCTTCCGCTTCGCCTACGACGAGCCGGAGTGGGTCGCGCTCGCCCAGGAGGCGCTCCCCCTCTGGCGTGAGCTCGAGGAGGAGTCGGGCGAGCAGTTGCTGTCGCTGACCGGGCTGCTCGACGCGCGGGACGACAGCGCGTCGCTGCGGGCGGCGCTCGACGAACAGGCGGCCGAGTACGAAGTCCTCGGTCCGGATGAGACAGCGCGACGCTTCGACATCACCGTCGCGGGGGACGTGGTGCTCGAACTGCACGGTGGCACGGTCCGCGCCGATCGCTCGCTCACCGCGTTCCGCGCCCGCGTCGCCGTCGAGGAAGACGTCCGCGTGCTCGAGCTGGCGGAGGACGGCGACGGCGTGCGCCTGATGACGACCTCCGGCCCGATCGAAGCTCGCATGGCGATCGTCGCCGCCGGTGCCTGGGCGACCCCGCTGCTCGCCGGAGCCGGCATCCAGCTCGAGACGTTCGTGACTCGCGAGACCGTCGCCTACTTCGATCTGCCGGGATCGGAGTCGAAGCCGTCTCTGATCGACTGGCACGCGGGCACGGGACGCCATGCCTACTCGCTGGCGAGCGGCGAAGGAGTCCTCAAGGTCGGTCTCCACCACACCGGCACGAACGTCGAGCCGGGAGGGACGGGCGAGCCCGACATGCGGATCGTCGAGGCCATCTCCGAGTGGGTGGCAACGCGGTATCCGGCGGCGAACCCCGAACCGACGAGCGCCGAGACCTGCCTCTACACCTCTATCGAGGACGACCGGTTCGTGATCGAGCGCCACGGGCCGATCGTGGTCTGCTCCGCCTGCTCGGGCCACGGCTTCAAGTTCGCGCCGGCCGTGGGAGCGCGAGTCGCTGCGCTCGCCTGAGCGCGTCCCTATCCTTCTAGGCCATGAATCCGCGAAACATGAGCCTTCGCACGCGGTTCTTCCTGCTCGTCGCCGCTGGGCTCGATCTTCACGGCCACGGCCGCGTACCTGCTCCATTTCCGCTTCCTCGACAACCTCGAGCGGCAGACGATCGACCTGCGCTTCTCAATGCGCGGCGACCTGGCGCCGCCGAAGGACGTCGCCATCGTCAAGGTCGACGACGTCACGTTCAAGGAGCTCAACGAGCAGTGGCCGTTCCCGCGGACGATGCACGCGGACTGTTCGAGACATCGCCAAGGGCAAGCCGAAGGCGATCGCGTTCGACGTTCAGTTCTCGGAGTACGCCACGATCGCGGAGGACAACGCGCTCGGCAACGTGCTGTTCCGCCACCCGGGCCTGGTGGTCCTCGTCTACGACCGAGGTGGACGACGCAGGGGCGGCCGAACCTCATCTTCGACGCGGCCGGTCTCGAGGAGCTCGGCGCGCGTGCTGGCAACGCAAACTTCCCCACGCGACAGACGGCATCATCCGGCGCTTCCCTCACGAGGTGGAGAAGCTCAAGGGCTTCGCGATCGTTGCCGCCGAAGATCGCGCGCGGCAAGCTGATCACGCGCGACGAGATGGGCGGCGACCTCCAGTGGATCGACTATGCCGGCTCACCGGGCACGATCAAGTCGTACTCGTACTCGCGCGTACTAAACGGCAAGGTGCCGCCGAGCGTCTTCAAGGACAAGGTCGTCGTCATCGGCGCAAGGGCGCCGTCGCTCCAGGACATCCATGCGACGCCGACGCGGCTCGGTCGATGACCGGCCCCGAGATCCAGGCGAACGCCATCACGACGGCGCTGGCCGGCTTCCCGCTGCGCAGCCTGTCCACGGGCTGGAACATCGTGCTCATCGTCGTCCTCGGGCTGCTCGTCCCGCTCGTGAGCCTCCGCGCAGGCCCGCTCGTCGCCGTAGCCGTCGGCGTCGTCGGCTATGGGCTCTTCTCCCTCGGCACGCAGCTCGCCTTCGAGCAGGGCGGCAAGGTGTCGTCGTACGTGTATCCGACCGCCGCGCTGGCCATGGCGACCGTCGGCTCGGTCGGCGCGCACTACTCGCTCGCGGCCTTCGAGCGCGAGCGCGTGCGCGACGTGTTCTCCCGCTTCGTACCGGAGCAGGTCGTCGACCAGGTGCTCGAGCAAGCCGATGCCGACCTCCGCCTGCAGGGCAAGGAGCTGGTGACGACGGTGATGTTCTCCGACCTCCGCGGGTTCACGTCGAGCGCCGAGGACATGCCGGCCGAGAGCGTGATCACGGTGCTCAACTACTACCTCCAGGAGATGAGCGAGGCCATTCTCGCCCACGGCGGGACGCTCGTCTGCTACATGGGCGACGGCATCTACGCGATCTGGGGCGCGCCGCTGGAGCAGGAGGATCACGCCGAACGCGCGCTCGCCGCCTCGCGCGAGATGCTCTTGGAGCGACTGCCGAAGTTCAACGCGTGGATGCGCGAGCAGGGCTACGGCGAGGGCTATCTCATGGGCATCGGGCTCAACTCGGGGCCGGTGATGACCGGCAACGTGGGCCACGAGCGACGGATGGACTACACCGCCGTCGGCGACGTCGTCAACACCGCTTCCCGCATCGAGGGCATGACGAAGGGCACGCCGTACTCGGTGCTGATCGCCGAGTCGACGATCGAGATGATGAGCGAGCGGCCGACGGATCTCGCGTACTACGACGAGCTCGAGATCCGCGGGCGAATCGCGAAGCTGAAGCTCTGGGCGCTCGACATCCGCAAGCCCGAGACGCCGTCGGCCGCCGGCGAACAGGCGAAGGAGGCGGAAGCGGAGGCGGCGGCCGCGCCCGTCAACTGACTCCCAGACAGCTGACCGTGCGGAGCGGCGATGTCCGGCTCGCCGGCACGCTGTGGCTCCCGACATGGGCACCGACGGTGACCGTGGTCATGCACCCCGGCTCGGGCCCATCCGACCGCGACAACGACATCTTCTTTCCTCCGATCCGGGAACATCTCCTCGCGTCTGGGTTCGCCGTCTGCTCCTTTGACAAGCGCGGTGTGGGCGGTTCGTCGGGTCGCTGGGAGGAGGCGGGCATCCTCGAGCAGGCGAACGATCTGCTGCGCTGCGTCGAGGCGCTCGCATTCGATCAGGAGCTCGGTGTTCCCGTCGGGATCTTCGGGCACAGCCAGGGAGGCTGGGTCGTGGTCGAGGCCGGTAGCCGTGGCGCCCCACTCGCCTTCGTCGTGTCGAGCTCCGGGCCGGGCGTCACACCCGCAGAGCAGGAGCGCTATTCGCTCCTGAATGTCTCTGACCAGGGCGGGCGTCGAGCAGGCAGGGATCGACCAGGCGCTGAAGCATCTCGACGAGGTCGTCGAGCTGGCGCGCAGTCGAGTGTCCTTCGAGGAGGTTCACAAGCGGATCCCCGAGAGCAGCTGGCCAAGCGCGTTCGACTCCGACCAGCCGGGCCTCTGGGACTTCCTCGTCGACATCTGCGACTACGACCCGGCGCCGGCGCTGAAGCGAATCCAGGCACCAGTGCTGGCGCTCTTCGGCGCGGGCGACACGATCGTTCCGGTCGACGAGAGCGTCGCCATCTTCCGGAAGGCCGTGCAACCCGATCTGCTGACGGTGGCCGTCTTCCCCGGCGCAGACCATCGCGTCCAGGTCGGCGACCCGCCACGTCTGGCCGACGGCTATCTCGAGACGCTCTCGTCCTTCGTCACGGCAGCGTCAGCGCCTCGTTAGCACCGCAGACGGTGAGTCCCGGCTCGGTGCCGCCGCCGATGACGTAGATCCGGCCGGCGATCGCTGCGACGCCGACGCCGTGGCGCGGCGTCGGCAGGTCGGCGAGACGGCGCCAGCGCTTCGTCGTGACGTTGTAGCCGAACACGGAGCCGATGGTTCCCTGCGGCTCCTCGCCGCCCACGGAGACGACGAGCCCCTTGGCGAACGCCGCTCCCGTACCGCCTCGCGGGTCCGGCACCGGCATCAGCTTCGTCCAGCGCTTCGTGGCCGGGGAGTACGACTCGAAGGCGCGAAGGTTCGTGTCGATGCCCGCGAGCCGCCCGGCTACCGCGTACACCTTCCCTGCCGCCGCGGTCACCGCGAGATGCTCACGAGGCATGGGCCCGGGAATCGACGCCCAGCGACCCCTCCTCAGGTCGAGGGCGAATGCTCGGCGCGCCAGCCCGTTCGGCCCGACGCCTCCCACGACGTAGAGCTTGCCCCCGACAACGGCCGCCCCGGCAGCGCCACGCGCTCCGGGCATCGGCGCCAGCGCGCGCCAGCGGTCGCCGTCGAAGACGTACGCCAACCGCAGCCTCACTCCTGGCCCGCCGTAGCCGCCGGCGACGTAGAGCTTTCCGCCTGCCGACGCGGCCGCGGCATGGTTGACGGCGACAGGCAGGTCCGGCAAGCGGCTCCAGCTGTCCGACGCCGGGTCGTAGAGATCGACGTCGTCCGTGGAGGCGCCGTCGGCGAGGAACCCGCCGACGACGGCGATATCCCCGCGGAAGGGCGCAGAGGCGACCTCGGTGCGCGGCACGGGCAGCGGGTCGTGTGGCTGCCAGGCGGCTCCACCCAGCGTGAAGGCGAAGGCGGTTATCGCAAGAAGAACTGCTGCCATGCTTCCCACCACGTTGTAGCTGTAGACGTGATCGTCCGCTCGGCGGTGAGCGCTACGCCGGGCTTCCGCGTGTACTCGTCGAGCGAGGCGGTCCGCGTGAACTCCACCTCGATCGTGCACGGGCTGCCCGGGTCGTACGCCGCGACGGCGTCGAGGCCCGAGAGCGCCGCCTTCGCACCTGCTTCGATCAGCTCGCGGGCTCGCTGGGCGGGAAGCTGACGCGCGCTGAACTGCCCGAGCCCGGTCTTGACGGCGACCGTCGTCAGCCCATCGCCGAGCAGCTCCCGGCCCTCGCGACAGACTGCCTCGTCCCCCGTGACGAGCAGCACCGGGCAGTTCCAGTTGCCGCATAGCGCCGCGTTGATCCCCGTCTCGCCGACGAGCGTGCCGTTGAAGGAGAGGTTCTGCCACGACTGGCCGGAGACGGTGTGGTTCATGACGCCGTCGCGGGTGCCGGCACGCGCGTGCATGCCGATGAAGAGCGCAGCGTCGCAGCCCTCCTCCAGGAAGCCCGTGTACTCCGTCCACTCCTGCTGCACGACGAACTCGCAGGCCGGATCGAGCAGGTCGGGGATGAGCGAGTTGAAGCTCCAGCCCTTGCCGGCGCCGTGGCAGTCCATCACGACGATCTCGGTGGCGCCGGCCGCCTTGGCCCCGCGGACGGCGGCGTTGATCTCCTCCGTGTACAGGCGGCGTCCTTCCTCGTACATGGGGTCGCCGCCCGTCGTCTGCTCCCACTTGACGATGCCGGCGACGCCTTCCATGTCACTGATGATGTGCACCTTCACGCCTCGCCCCCCTGTCTCTTCGCCGTTGCTCGGGACATGATCTCCTGCACGATCGCCGTCTTAGCATCCGCGTACTGCTGCATGTATGTCCAGTCGTGGGATGCCAGCTCGCGCTTGGCGCGCGCGTAGCGCTCCCGATCGACGTCGTCGCTGCGCAGGTGGTCGCGGAACAGCAGCATGCGATCGGTCTCCTCGCACGCCGCAGAGAACACGTGGAGATTGACGTTGGTGTCAGGGCCCTTGAACAGCCGGTGTTCCCACCAGTCGGGCTCGCGGAACCTCAGCACATAGCCGGCCGCCTCAAGGTCGGGCACGTAGCCGTCCTCGTCTGCCGTGTTGGCCACCTCGAGCACGATGTCGATGATCGGCTTTGCCGGGAGACCCGGGCACGGACGTCGACCCCGCGTGCGCGAGCCTGACGATCCGATCGCCGAGCGCGGCCCGCAGGCGCACCTCCTCGCGCTCGTAGAGGGTGGGCCACGCAGGGTCGTACTCCGCTATCTCAATCGGCTTCTGGAGTCGCTCGGCCTGCACATCAACACGGCCACGCGTGAGCCTGACCTCGTAGGCCTCAGCGTCCTCCGGGTCGAGGCCGACCACGCCGCAAGGTCGCCGGACGAGCTCTCGACGAGCACCGGCCCCAGCTCGACACCGAGGAACTGCGTCAGCGCGGGCTGGAGCGGCCGGGAGTTGCCGTTCTCGCACTTCAGGGCGAACGCCGTCCCGTCGGGCGTTATGCCGCAGAGGAGACCCTCAGCGCCGCCCTTCGCCACCCACCCAGGCTTCTGGGACATGAGCAGCGTGTCGAGTGACCCGTCGCCGCCGATCAGGTCCGGCCGGGCGCGCATGGCCGCGAGCACCCGCGCAGCACCGTCGATCTCGGGCAGACGGGCGAACGCCGCGGCCATTTGCTGCAGCGTCATCGCGAAGGTGACCACGCCACAGCCGTCGATCGCCGTCGCCAGGTCCTCTGATGCGAGACCGGCGATACCGGCCACCTCCTCCACGAGCACCCGTTGCAGCGGGTGGTCGGCGCGGCGGTACTCCGCCGTCTCCCAGCCGCGTGCCTGGCATACGGCGAGGAACCCGGCGTGCTTGCCCGAGCAGTTGTGGTGGATTGCGCCCGCCGGCCGGCCCTCCTGCTCGCCGCATTCGAGGTCGTCTTCTGACGCCGGAGCCTTCGCGAGCAGGCTGCGCACGGCGGCGATCTGCGCCGGCTCCGCACGATGTGACGCGCACGCGATCGCAATCTCCGGATCAGCGAGATCTGGACGCGAGCGAACGAGCGGCAACGCCTGAATCGGCTTCGCACTGGAGCGGAGAAAGCAGACGAGGTCGGGGGAGCCTGCGACTTCCACGAGACGGGCGTCGCGGACCGCCGCTCCGTGAACGCGGTGCCGCGCCTCGACCGTGCCCCCACGGGCGACGGTTACCCTGATCGCCTCCATGGCACGGAGACTAAAGACGCTCTGGCCTCAGGGAGGGCTGTGGCGGCACGGCGACTTCCTCAAGCTCTGGTCCGGGGAGACGGTCAGCCAGTTCGGTTCGCAGGTGACGGCCCTTGCGCTGCCCCTGGCGGCGGTGCTTGTTCTCGACGCAAGCGCGTTCGAGGTCGCGCTTCTGGGCACCGTCGAGTTCCTGCCCTTCTTGCTCTTCGCGCTGCCGGCCGGCGTCTGGGTGGACCGGCTGCGCCGTCGTCCCATCCTCATCGTCACGGACCTCTGCCGCGGGCTGTTCCTCGCCTCCATCCCGGTCGCGTACCTCTTCGACGCGCTCACCATCTGGCAGCTCTACGTCGTCGGCTTTCTGTTCGGCATCTGCACGGTCTTCTTCGACGTCTCGTACCAGTCGTATCTCCCTTCACTCGTTCGCAAGGACCAGCTCGTGGAGGGAAACTCCCTGCTCGAGGTGTCGCGCAACGCGGCCCAGATCGGCGGTCCGGGAATGACGCGGGGTGCTGGTCGGCGTCATCACGGCTCCGTACGCCATCCTCGTCGACGCTGTCAGCTTCTTCGGGTCAGCCGGACTGCTCGTCGCGATTCGCACCGAGGAAGAGCCACCGCCGGTGACCGAGAAGCCGAGCATGTGGGGGGAACTGCGCGAAGGCCTCGAGTACCTGGTCCGGCATCGCTACTGGCGGCCGATCTCGATCACCACAGCCAGCTCGAACTTCTTCTGGACGCTGTGCGGCTCGATCATCATCGTCTACGCGGTGCTAGCTCGACCTATCGCCGGCGGTGATTGGGTTGACGTTCTCCCTGGGCAGCATCGGAGGGCTGCTGGGAGCGGTTCTCGGCAGGCCGATATCGGCGCGGCTCGGCGTCGGCCCGACGATCATCGCCTCTGCTGTCCTGTTCGGCCCCGCCCTCATGCTCGTGCCGCTGGCCCCACAGTCCTTCCCCATTCCACTGCTCGTGGCGTCGTTCATCCTGGCGGGGGCAGGAGCCGTGCT
>CAWGEE010000014.1:0-62776 GCA_963821415.1 uncultured Actinomycetes bacterium
CGGCCGAGTACGAAGTCCTCGATCCGGATGAGACAGCGCGACGCTTCGACATCACCGTCAGGGGCGACGTGGTGCTCGAACTGCACGGTGGCACGGTACGCGCCGATCGCTCGCTCACCGCGTTCCGGGCCCGCGTCCCTGTCGAGGAAGACGTCCGCGTGCTCGAGCTGGCGGAGGACGGCGACGGCGTGCGCCTGATGACGGCCTCCGGCCCGATCGAAGCTCGCATGGCGGTCGTCGCCGCCGGTGCCTGGGCGACCCCGCTGCTCGCCGGAGCCGGCATCCAGCTCGAGACGTTCGTGACTCGCGAGACCGTCGCCTACTTCGATCTGCCGGGATCGGAGTCGAAGCCGTCTCTGATCGACTGGCATGCGGGCACGGCACGCCATGCCTACTCCCTGGCGAGCGGCGAAGGAGTCCTCAAGGTCGGTCTCCACCACACCGGCACGAACGTCGAGCCAGGAGGGACGGGCGAGCCCGACATGCGGATCGTCGAGGCCATCTCCGAGTGGGTGGCTACGCGGTATCCGGCGGCGAACCCCGAACCGACGAGCGCCGAGACCTGCCTCTACACCTCTATCGAGGACGACCGGTTCGTGATCGAGCGCCACGGGCCGATCGTGGTCTGCTCCGCCTGCTCGGGCCACGGCTTCAAGTTCGCGCCGGCCGTGGGAGCGCGAGTCGCTGCGCTCGCCTGAGCGCGTCCCTATCCTTCTAGGCCATGAATCCGCGGAACATGAGCCTTCGCACGAGGTTCTTCCTGCTCGTCGCCCTGGGCTCGATCGTCACGGCCACCGCCGCGTACGTGCTCCACTTCCGCTTCCTCGACAACCTCGAACGGCAGACGATCGACCTCCGCTTCTCGCTGCGCGGCGACCAGCCGCCGCCGGCGGACGTCGTCATCGTGAAGGTCGACGACGTGACGTTCGAGGAGCTCAACGAGCAGTGGCCGTTCCCGCGGACGATGCACGCTCGGCTGTTCGAGACGATCGCCAAGGGCAAGCCGAAGGCGGTCGCCTTCGACATTCAGTTCTCGGAGTACGCCACCGTCGCGGAGGACAACGCGCTCGGCAACGCGCTGTTCCGCCACCCGGGCCTGGTGGTCCTGTCCACGACCGAGGTGGACGAGCAGGGCGAGCCGAACCTCATCTTCGACGCGGCTGCTCTCGAGGAGCTCGGCGCCCGTGCCGGCAACGCAAACCTTCCCACCGACAAGGACGGCATCATCCGGCGCTTCCCGCACGAGGTGGAGAAACTCAAGGGCTTCGCGATCGTCGCGGCGGAGATCGCCCGCGGCAGGCCGATCACGAGCGACGAGATGGGAGGCGACGTCCAGTGGATCGACTACGCCGGCTCACCGGGCACGGTGACGTCGTACTCCTTCTCGCGCGTGCTCGAAGGGCAAGGTGCCGCCGAGCGTCTTCAAGGACAAGGTCGTCGTCATCGGGGCGACGGCGCCGTCGCTGCAGGACATCCACGCCACGCCGACGGGCGCCGTCATGTCCGGGCCCGAGATCCAGGCGAACGCCATCTCGACGGCGCTGGCCGGCTTTCCGCTGCGCAGCCTGTCCACGGGCTGGAACATCGTGCTCATCGTCGCGCTGGGGCTGCTCGTTCCGCTCGTCAGCCTCCGCGCCGGCCCGCTCGTCGCCGTGGCCGTCGGCGTCGTCGGCTATCGCGCTCTTCTCCCTCGGCACGCAGCTCGCGTTCGAGCACGGCGGCCGCGTGTCGTCGTACGTCTACCCGACCGCCGCGCTCGCCATGGCGACCGTCGGCTCGGTCGGCGCCCACTACACGCTCGCGGCCTTCGAGCGCGAGCGCGTGCGCGACGTCTTCTCCCGCTTCGTGCCGGAGCAAGTCGTCGACCAGGTGCTGAGCAAGCCGACGCCGATCTCCGCCTCCAGGGCAAGGAGCTGGTGACGACGGTGATGTTCTCCGACCTCCGCGGCTTCACGTCGAGCGCCGAGGAGATGCCGGCCGAGAACGTCATCACCGTCCTCAACTACTACCTCCACGAGATGAGCGAGGCGATCCTCGCCCACGGCGGGACGCTCGTCTGTTACATGGGCGACGGCATCTACGCGATCTGGGGCGCGCCGCTGGAGCAGGAGGATCACGCCGACCGCGCGCTCGCCGCCTCGCGCGAGATGCTCTTGGAGCGACTGCCGAAGTTCAACGCGTGGATGCGCGACGCAGGGCTACGGCGAGGGCTATTTCATGGGCATCGGGCTCAACTCGGGGCCGGTGATGACCGGCAACGTGGGCCACGAGCGACGGATGGACTACACCGCCGTCGGCGACGTCGTCAACACCGCTTCCCGCATCGAGGGCATGACGAAGGGCACGCCGTACTCGGTGCTGATCGCCGAGTCGACGATCGAGATGATGAGCGAGCGGCCGACGGATCTCGCGTACTACGACGAGCTCGAGATCCGCGGGCGCATCGCGAAGCTGAAGCTCTGGGCGCTCGACATCCGGAAGCCGGCGACGCACCCGACCTCGCGGCCGCGCGCGCCAAGGAGGAGAAGGAGCAGGCGGAGAGCGCGGCGTCGGTCAGCTGAGATCCACAGAGCTGACAGTTCGAGACGGCGACGTTCTACTCGCCGGCACGGTGTGGCTGCCGGCCGAGTCACCGAGCGTCGCGATACTCATGCACCCCGGCTCAGGTCCGTCCGACCGCGACAACGACGTCTTCTTTCCTCCCATCCGGCAGCATCTCCTGGCTTCCGGATTCGCGGTCAGCTCATTCGACAAACGCGGCGTGGGCGGCTCGACTGGTCGCTGGCAAGAGGCGGGCATCGTCGAGCAGGCGAACGATCTGCTCGTTTGCGTCGAGGCGCTGGCGTCGGATCTTGGTATCCCGGTTGGGGTCTTTGGACACAGCCAAGGCGGCTGGGTCGTGGTCGAGGCTGGGAGCCGGGGTGCCCCACTCGCCTTCGTCGTCTCGAGCTCCGGCCCGGGTGTCACACCGGCCGCGCAGGAACGCTACTCGTACGAAACGAGGCTAGAGAACACGGGAATCGAGCGGACGGAGATCGACCGAGGATGGCGCAGTTCGATGAGCTTGTCGAGATGGCCCGTAACCGCGCGCCTCTGGAGGAGGTTCGGAGGCGCGTCCCGGACGTGCAGGACGCGTATGTCCCGGACGATCCCGAGCTATGGGGCTTTCTAGTGGCCATCTTCGATTACGACCCCGCGCCCGCGCTGGAGCGAATCCAGGTACCGGTGCTCGCGCTCTTCGGCGAAGGCGACGAGATCGTTCCGGTAGCGGACAGCGTTGGCGTCTACCGGGCTGCGGTGCGACATGAGCTGCTGACCGTAGTCGTCTTCCCGGGGGCCGACCATCGTGTGCAGACCGGCGAACCGCCACACATGGCGAACGGCTACCTCGAGACGCTCTGTCGTTCGTCAGGGCGTCAACGACTCGTTTGCCCCGCTGACGGACAAACCCGGCTCCGTACCGCCGCCGATGACGTAGATGCGGCCGGCGATCGCCGCCACACCGACGCCGTGGCGTGACGTCGGCAGATCGGCGAGGCGGCGCCAGCGCTTCGTCGTGACGTTGTAGCCGAACACGGAGCCGATGGTTCCCTGCGGCTCCTCGCCGCCCACGGAGACGACGAGCCCCTTCGCGAACGCCGCGCCCGTGCCGCCTCGCGGGTCCGGCACCGGCGTCAGCTTCGTCCAGCGCTTCGTCGCCGGGGAGTACGACTCGAAGGCGCGAAGGTTCGTGTCGATGCCCGCGAGCCGCCCGGCTACCGCGTACACCTTCCCTGCCGCCGCCGTTACCGCGAGATGCTCACGAGGCGTGGGCCCGGGAATCGACGCCCAGCGACCCCGTCTTCAGGTCGAGGGCGAATGCTCGGCGCGCCAGCCCGTTCGGCCCGACGCCTCCCACGACGTAGAGCTTGCCCCCGACGACGGCCGCCCCGGCAGCGCCACGCGCTCCGGGCATCGGCGCGAGCGCGCGCCAGCGCTCGCCGTCGAAGACGTACGCCGACCGCAGCCTCACTCCCGGCCCGCCGTAGCCGCCGGCGACGTAGAGCTTTCCGCCCGCCGACGCGGCCGCGGCATGGTTGACGCCGACAGGCAGGTCCGGCAAGCGGCTCCAGCTGTCCGACGCCGGGTCGTAGAGATCGACGTCATCCGTGGAGGCGCCGTCGGCGAGGAACCCGCCGACGACGGCGATATCCCCGCGGAAGGGCGCAGAGGCGACCTCGGTGCGCGGCACGGGCAGCGGGTCGTGTGACTCCCAGGCGGCTCCACCCAGCGTGAAGACGAAGGCGGTTATCGCAAGAAGAACTGCTGCCATGCTTCCCACCACGTTGTAGCTGTAGACGTGATCGTCCGCTCGGCGGTGAGCGCCACGCCGGGCTTCCGCGTGTACTCGTCGAGCGAGGCGGTCCGCGTGAACTCCACCTCGATCGTGCACGGGCTGCCCGGGTCGTACGGCGCGACAGCGTCGAGGTCCGAGAGCGCCGCCTTCGCGCCTGCTTCGATCAGCTCGCGGGCTCGCTGGGCGGGAAGCTGCCGCGCGCTGAACTGCCCGAGCCCGGTCTTGACGGCGACCGTCGTCAGCCCATCGCCGAGCAGCTCCCGGCCCTCGCGACAGACTGCCTCGTCCCCCGTGACGAGCAGCACGGGGCAGTTCCAGTTGCCACACAGCGCCGCGTTGATCCCCGTCTCGCCGACGAGCGTGCCGTTGAAGGAGAGGTTCTGCCACGACTGACCGGAGACGGTGTGGTTCATGACCCCGTCTCGCGTGCCCGCCCGCGCATGCATGCCGACGAAGAGCGCGGCATCGCAGCCCTCCTCCAGGAAGCCCGTGTACTCCGTCCACTCCTGCTGCACGACGAACTCGCAGGCCGGGTCGAGCAGGTCGGGGATGAGCGAGTTGAACGACCAGCCCTTGCCGGCGCCGTGGCAGTCCATGACGACGATCTCGGTGGCGCCGGCCGCCTTCGCGCCGCGAACGGCGGCGTTGATCTCCTCCGTGTACAGGCGGCGTCCTTCCTCGTACATGGGGTCGCCGCCCGTCGTCTGCTCCCACTTGACGATGCCGGCGACGCCTTCCATGTCGCTGATGATGTGCACCTTCATGGCTATCCCTCTTGCCTCGTTGCCTCTGCCCTGGACATGATCTCGGAGACGATCGCCGTCTTCGCGTCCGCGTACTGCTGCACGTATTTCCAGTCGCGGGCCGCCAGCTCCCGCTTCGCGGACGCGTAGAGCTCTCGGTCGGCGTCGTACCCGCGGAGCCAGTCGCGAAACAGCAGCATCCGGTCCGTCTCCTCGCAGCCGGCCGAGAAAACGTGGAGATTGATGTTCGTGTCCGGCCCCTTGAAGAGCCGGTGCTCGTACCACTCCGGCTCCCGGATGTGAAGAACGTAACCGGCGGCCTCGAGGTCGGGCACGTACGCCGGCTCGTCGGCGGAGTCCTGGACCTCGAGCACGATGTCGATGATCGGCTTGGCGGGGAGGGTAGGCACGGATGTCGAGCCCGCGTGCTCGAGCCGCACCACCTTCTCGCCGAGCGCCGCACGGATGCGCACCTCCTCGCGCTCGTACAGCGCGGGCCAGCCCGGGTCGTAGTCGGCGATCTCGATCTTCGACTGCAGCTCGGGAGGCGGGCCCACGTACGACTTGGCCAGGCTCTCGTCGTAGGCCGCGACATCGTTCGGATCACGTGCGACTTCCGTCACTCCACGACCACCTCCCCGACGACTTCCCCTCGTGAACTCTCGACCGGCACGGTACCGAGATCCTCGTCGAGGAACCGAGCGAGCGCCGGGCGCAGGGGACGCGGGTTGCCGTCCTCGGACTTGACGGCATAGCCCGTGCCGTCGGGCGACACCGCGCACAGCAGCCCCTCTGCGCCGCCCTTCGCCACCCAGCCGGGAAGTCTGCGCATGACGTCCGTGTCGAGCGAGCCTTCGCCGCCCACGAGCTCGGGATGTGCGCGCATGGCCGCCAGGATGCTGTCCGCACCGTCTCGCGCGGGGAGCCCTGCGAACGAGGCCGCCATCCGCTCGAGCGACATGCCGAACGTCACCACACCGCAACCGTCCACGGCGGTCGGGATCTCGGCAGCCGCTAGCCCGGCAGCCGCTGCGATCTCCTCCAGGAGCTCCCGCTGTAGCGGGTGCTCGGCGAGGCGGTAGACCAGCCGGCTCCCAGCCGCGCGCCTGGCACACGGCGAGGAAGCCGGCGTGCTTCCCCGAGCAGTTGTGGTGGATCGCGCCCGGCGGTCGGCCCTCTTGCTCGCCGCACTCGAGGTCGTCCTCGGTGGCGGGAGCTTCTGCGAGCAGGCTGCGCACGGCGTCGATCTGCGCAGGCTCGGCTCGGTGTGAAGCGCACGCGATCGCGATCTCCCTGTCGCCGAGGTCGGGACGGGCGCGGGCGAGCAGCAGGGCCTGGATCGGCTTCGCGCTCGACCGGAAGAGACAGACGAGCCCGGGATCGCCCGCGACCGCGACGACCTCGCCGTCACGAACGGCGACCGCATGGACGCGGTGTCGCGCCTCCACGGTGCCGCCGCGTTGCACGGATACGCTCAGCGCGTCCATGGCTAGGAGACTAAAGACGCTCTGGCCGCGGGGAGGGCTGTGGCGGCACCCGGACTTCCTCAGGCTCTGGGCGGGCCAGACGATCAGCCAGTTCGGGAGCCAGATCTCGGCGCTCGCGCTGCCGATCGCAGCCATCGTCGTGCTCGACGCGAGCGCGTTCCAGGTCGCGTTGCTGGGGACGATCGAGTTCCTGCCGTTCCTGCTCTTCACGCTGCCTGCGGGCGTGTGGGTCGACCGGCTTCGCCGGCGCCCGATCCTCGTCATCGCCGATCTCGTGCGCGCCGCCGCGCTCGTCTCGGTGCCCGTCGCCTACGCGTTCGACGCGCTCACGATCTGGCAGCTGTACGTCGTCGGCTTCGTGGTCGGTACGCGGACCGTGTTCTTCGACGTCGCGTACCAGTCCTATCTGCCCTCGCTCGTCCGCCGGAACCAGCTCGTGGAGGGCAACTCGAAGCTCGAGCTCAGCGTGTCGGCGGCGCAGCTCGGGGGGCCGGCCGCGGCCGGCGGGCTCGTCTCGCTGCTGTCGGCGCCCTGGGCCGTGCTGACGGACGCGATCAGCTTCCTCGGCTCCGCGCTCTTCGTGCTCCGGATCCGCACGCGCGAGGAGGTCGTGGCGCCGACGACGGCTGCGGAGCGCCCGGGCATGCGGGCGGAGGCATGGGAGGGCATGCAGTTCGTGTGGAAGGACCGGCGGCTGCGTGCGCTGACCGAAAGCACGGTGATCTTCAACTTCTGTGCGAACGGCGCGTTCGCGGTCTATCTCGTCTACGCGGTGCGCTCGCTCGGCCTCTCGCCGGCTGCGATCGGCATCATCTTCTCGCTGGGGAACGTCGGCTGGCTGGCCGGTGCGGTCGTCGCGGGCAGGGTGTCTACGAAGCTGGGCGTCGGTAGGGCGCTCATCCTCTCGGGCGCCGTGGCCGCTCCGGCGCTGATGCTCGTCCCGCTGGCGCCCCAGTCGGCACCGATCCCGTTCCTGATCGCAGCGGGCGTGCTCAGCTCGTTCGGTCTCGTCATCTGGCGGATCGCGCAGGTGAGCCTCCGCCAGGCGATCACGCCGGATCACATGCTCGGGCGGGTCAACGCCGTGAGCCGATTCCTGATGTGGGGGACGATCCCGCTGGGCACGCTGCTCGGCGGCGCCCTCGGCTCGACGATCGGCCTTCGCGAGACCCTTTGGATCGGGACGATCGGCGCGTCGTTCACGATCCTGCCGGTGCTGTTCTCGCCCGTCCGTACGCTCGTCTCCATCCCAGACGCACCCGGAGAGCCTGAGGGCGCGGTGCTGGAGCCGACGATCGGCATGGCGGCGGTCGGGGGAGACGAGCCGCATGCGTAGCCTCTGGCCGCGGGGCGGGCTCTGGCGGCACCCGGACTTCCTGAAGCTCTGGTCCTCCCAGTCGATCAGTCTGCTGGGGACGGAGATCTCGCAGCTGGCGATCCCGCTGGCGGCGATCCTCGTCCTCGATGCCAGTGCGTTCGAAGTGGCGGCCGTCGGAGTCGCCGAGTTCCTGCCGTTCTTGCTCTTCGCGCTGCCGGCGGGCGTGTGGGTCGACCGTCTGCGGCGCCGCCCGATCCTCGTCATCGCGGACGTCGGCCGCGGCCTGGCGCTCGCGACGATCCCAGTCTTCTATGCCTTCGACGCGTTGACGATCTGGCAGCTCTACGTCGTCACCTTCGCCGTCGGCACGCTCACCGTGTTCTTCGACGTGGCGTATCAGTCGTACCTGCCGTCCCTGGTCAACCGGGAACAGCTCGTGGACGGCAACTCGAAGCTCGAAGTGAGTCGCTCTGCCGCGTCGCTCGCTGGGCCGGGAATCGCGGGCGTACTCGTTGCCGCGATCACCGCTCCGTACGCCATCCTTGTCGACGCGATCAGCTTCTTCGCCTCGGGAGGGTTCATCTTCGGCATTCGGCGCGAGGAGCCGCCACCGGAGAAGGCGGAGCAGCCAAGCATGCGCAAGGAGCTCGCAGAGGGCTTGCGCTACCTGCTGGGCCACCGCTACTGGAGGCCAATCACAGCGACGGTGGCACTCTCGAACGGCTTCGGAGCCCTCGGCGGCTCGATCTTCCTCGTCTACGCCGTGCGCGAGCTCGACATGTCGGCCGCTGTCGTCGGAATCGTCTTCGGCATCGGGAACGTCGGCTGGCTGATCGGCGCGGTGGTCGCGGGACGTCTTGCCGGAACGCTCGGCGTGGGCAAGACCATCCTCATGTCCACATTCCTGTTCGGCCCGGCCACGCTGCTCATTCCTCTGGCGCCCCAGTCCTCTCCCATCCCGTTCTTCGTCGCGAGCTTCATCCTGGTCAGCTTCGCTGCGGTCGTCTTCAACGTGACGGCGATCAGCTTCATGCAGGCGGTGACTCCCGACCGCATGCTCGGCCGGCTCAACGCCTCGCGGCGCTTCGTCGTCTGGGGCGTGATCCCGCTCGGCGTCGTTCGCAGGCGGAGTCCTCGCGACGCAGGTCGGGCTACGGGAGACGCTCTGGATCGGCGCGGTCGGGTCGCTGCTCGCCTGCCTGCCGGTGCTCTTCTCACCGGTACGCTCGATCGGGCCCATGGAAGACGCCATCAGAGAGCACGCTCCCGCCGTCGCCGCCTCGCCGCTCGATGCCTGAGCTACCGGAGATCGAGGCGTGGGTGCGCGAGCTCGACCCGCTCGTGTCGGCGGCGCCGATCGAGCAGGCTGGCCCTGCGCACATCGCCACGCTGAAGACGTTCGACCCGCCGCTCTCGGCTCTCGACGGGAGGGGGCTGGAGGGGGCGGAGCGGCGCGGCAAGAACCTCCTCTTCCCCGTGGACGGCGAGGACCTCGTCCTGCGCGTCCACCTGATGAGCGCCGGCCGGCTGCGCTTCCTCACGGCGAGCGCGAAGAAGCCGAAGGCGCCGATGTTCCGCCTCCGGTTCGAGGGCGGCGCCGAGCTCGTGCTCACCGAGGCGGGCAAGAAGAAGCGGGCCGGGGTCTGGCTCGTGACCCCTGAGGCGCTGGATGCAGATCTCGCGCACCTCGGGCCCGATGCGCTCGAGCTCGACGTTGCGTCTCTCGCGGAGATCCTGGGGAACGAGCGCCGCCAGCTCCATCCGCTGCTGCGCGACCAGCGCGCCATCGCCGGCATCGGCCGCGCCCACGCGAACGAGATCCTGCTGCGGGCCCGGCTCTCGCCGTTCAAGGCTTCGACCGAGTTGAGCGAGGAGGAGGTGGAGCGGCTCGCCGAAGCAATCCGCGTCGACCTCTCACGGGCGCTCGAGCTCCGCGAGCAGGGCAAGGACGACAAGGCGGTCTACCGCGTCCACAAGCGCCTCGGTGAGCCGTGCCCCGAGTGCGGAACGCCGATCGCCCGCGTCGACTACGAGGAGCACACGGTCTACTACTGCCCGAACTGCCAGACCGGCGGCCGGGTGCTCAAGGACCGCCGGCTCTCTCGGCTCCTTCGTTAAGCCGGCACCTCCGCCATCGGCGTGTGCACGACGGTGACGCCCATCGGCTGCAACGGCTGCTCGAACACGTGCTCGAGCTCGGCAGCCGCGAAGAAGCCGACGACCTTCAGCGTCGAGTCGCCGGTGTTGTAGACCGCGTGCGGAACGAGCTCCGGCACGACCGCCAGCGTCCCCGCGTCGAGCTCGACGCGCTCGCCGCCGACCTCCGCCTCGCCTGTCCCGTCGACGATGTAGAGGATCTCCTCGGCGCCGTCCGTGTGGCGTCCCAGGTGCTCGCCCGGCTCGATCTCGAAATAGACGACGGCCGAGCTCTTCGTTCCGGCGTCTGCGTGCAGGGGAAACGCCGACCGCACGCGCATTGCTGCGTCCGCGTCACTCCAGGCTTCTCGCAGTTCCAGCTCTCTGACGTTCACGACGACCCCTTTTTCGCTTTACAAGTTGTAATACCGTAATACATCACGCTACACTGTGTCAAGTGAAAGCAACCAGGCCGTACACGATGAAGCGACGGGCGGAGCAGATCGACGAGACACGGCAGCGCATCGTCGACGCAACCGTGGCGCTGCACGAGGAGGTCGGCCCTGCCCGGACCACGGTGACCGCCATCGCGCAGCGCGCCGGGGTGAGCCGGCCGACTGTCTACAACCAGTTCCCCGACGACCGCTCGCTCTTCGCGGCTTGTAGCGGACACTGGCGCCGGCAGCACCCGATGCCACAGCTCGAGGGAGGGAAGCTGGAGGAGACGCTCGCGGCTCTTTACGCGTACTTCGCGGAGAACAGGCGGATGCTCACGAACGTCGACCGCGATGCGCGGCTGCTACCTGCGGTCGGCAGCGTCTACGGCCAGGCGCTCGCCGTCCGTGCCCGCGCGGCCGACTGGCACGCCGAGCGGATCGCCTCGGGAGATGAGCAAGTGCGTGCCGTGACTCAGCTCGCCTTCTCGTTTTCCACGTGGCAGACCCTGGACGCCGCCGGCCTCGATGCAAACGAGGCCGCCTCGCTCGTGGCCTCGCTCGCTCACGCCGCTGCCGCTAGCGTGTCCGTGTGAGCGAGACCACGAAGCTCGGCCTGACCGACGACCTGCAGGCCTCGACGCCGGAAGTGCGTCTGGGCCTCTCGCGCGCCGGCGTCACCGGAGTGTCGAAGGCGGTGCGGATCGCCGGGAAGGAGTCGGAGACGGTGATGGCCGCAACGATCGACTGCACCGTCGACCTCGCCGCCGACCAGAAGGGCGTCCACATGTCACGCTTCCCCGAGCTCTTCGACGAGGCGATCGACTCGGTCGTCTTCGAGGAGGCTCTGCTCGTCGAGACACTCGCAGAGCACATCGCGAGCCGCATCGTCGAGCGCCAGGAAGCACTACGCGCCGAGGTGACGATCCGCGCGCTGTGGCCGATCCGCCGCGAGACGCCGGTCACGCGGCTGGCCACGCAGGAGATGGTGACGCTGATCGGCGTCGCGGCCGCTTCACCTGAGAGAACGCGGCGGGTCGTCGGCGTGGAGGCGACCGGCATCAACGCGTGCCCGTGCGCGCAGGGTCTCGTGCGCGGCCGGGCATCGGAGCGGCTGCTCGAGGCCGGCTTCGGCGAGGACGACGTCGAGCGCATTCTCGAGCTCGTGCCACTGGCGACACACAATCAGCGCGGACGCGGGACGCTGCTCGTTGGCACCGAGACCCCCGTGGACGCAGTCGATCTCGTCGACATCGTGGAACGCTCGATGAGCGCCCCCGTCTACGAGCTGCTCAAGCGCCCCGACGAGCTGTTCGTCGTCGAGCACGCGCATCTCAGGCCACGCTTCGTCGAGGACTCGGTCCGCATTGCGCTCCAGGAGACGCTCTCCGCGTACCCCGAGCTCGACGACGCCGACTTCGTCTTCTCGCGCCAGGTCAATCTCGAGACAATCCACGACCACGACGTGCTCGCCGAGCGGGCGGGGACGGTCGGCGAGTTGCGTGCCGAGCTCGAATCTGGTGCCACGGGCGGAACGCAGACGGAGCTCGCCGAATGGCTACGGTCCTGACCCCACCGGAGACGCTCGAGCGCGAGTCGATCGGAGGCGGAACGGATCTCGGATCGCCGTGGCACGTGATCGTCCTCAACGACAACCACAACACGTTCGAAGGCGTCGCAGCCGCCCTGTCCCGCGTCCTGCCGGGCGTCTCGTACGAGCAGGGACTCCGGCTGGCCGACACGATTCACAACACCGGCCAGGCCATCGTCTGGTCCGGCCACAAGGAGCAAGCCGAGCTCTACTGGGCGGGGCTCAAGGACTCCGGCCTGACGATGGCGCCGCTCGAGAAGTAACTGCGCGCAGCTGCTCCCTCCACGGCCTGGCGCGACTCTCGCTACCCGCGAAGAGCCGTCGGACGTTCTGGCGATGCAGGACGATCACGGCTGCAGCGGCCGCGCCACCGAAGGCGATCACCGGCCACGGCTCGCCGAGCGCCCATGCGACGAGCGGCAGCGAGGTCGCGGAGATTATCGAGGCGACGGACGCGTAGCGCGTGACGGCGAAGACGACGATCCACAGGCCGGCGGCGATCAGCCCCACGAGCGGCGCGACGCCGAGAATCGTGCCGCCCGCCGTCGCCACTGCCTTGCCGCCCTTCGCGAAGCCGAGGAAGAGCGGCCGCGCGTGCCCCACCATCGCCGCGCCGCCTGTCAGCACTCCGGCGAGCGAGCCGGCGACCTGCGTGGCGACGAGCGCCGGCACGAGGCCCTTGGCGAGGTCGAAGAGCATCACGGCGACGCCGTACCGCCAGCCGAACGCCCGCCACACGTTCGACGCGCCGATGTTGCCGCTGCCGACTTTGCGGATGTCGACGTGCTTCGTCGCGCGCACGAGCCAGTACCCGAAGGGCACCGACCCGACGAGGTAGCCAGCGGCGACGAAGAGCGCCGTCGTCATCGTCGGGAGGGTCTGGTGGAACGGTGCTCGTCGCCGGGGCGCGCTGGAGGTCGTGATGCAAGGACGCAGGGAGCCCGCGTACTGGACGTACGTGGGCGACCGAGGACACCGCAGCGCGGCCTCCAGCGTGATTCCGGCGGCACAGTCACTGTTTCGCCAGACCCTCCCGCTACGGCCTGATGCCGTAAGCCTCGATCCAGCCGTTGACGACCGTCCAATCGAGGTTGTCGAAGAACGCGTCGATGTAGGCGGCGCGGTCCGTCTGGTAGTCGAGGAAGTACGCGTGCTCGTAGACGTCGAGCGCAACGAGCGGCGACGCATTCCAGATGGGGAACGTGTTCTGGGCATCGCCGACGTAGTTGAAGAGCCGGCTCTCGTCCCAGTCGTACGCCGTCCAGGCCCAGCCGCGGCCGGCCATGCCGGTCGCCGTGAGATCCGCGCGCCAGGCGTCGATGGAGCCGAAGTCACGCCGGACGAGCGTGCCGATCGGGCCCTCGGGGGGGCCGCCGTCGCCGCCCAGGTGCGCGAAGTAGATCTCGTGGTTCTTCACGCCGCCGACGGCGAACGTGAGATCGACCTTGAGCGCACGGATGTCCGAGTAGACCTGGTTCGCGGCCGACGCGTCGATCTCGGCGAGCTTGCCGAGGATTTCGTTTCGCTTCGCCACGTAGCCCTGGTAGAGCTTGTAGTGAGCCTCGATCGTCTGGCGGGAGATCCCGTCCAGCTCCAGCAGCCGCGGGTCGAGCTCACGCGCCCCGATCTCCTCAGCGTTGTATGCCAGCGTCGCCATGCGCGTCCTCTCCGTCAGGTCATAAGGGTCGCGTTGAGGATAACGCTACGGCGCGACTCTGCCCGCGGCGACGAACGCCGCGTGCGTAACCGGCATCAGCTGCTCGAGGAAGGACTCTGCAGCTGCCGCGTATTGCCGGATCTCGAATTGTGCGGCCTCGTGATTCCGGAGGCTGCAGAAGTGCATCAGGCTGCGCGGATTGCAGCTCCAGTAGTACTTCGTATACGTCGACAGCGGCAGAACTGCCCGCGCGACTTCCTTCGCCACGCCGAGCTCGAGCATCCTCTCGTACGCCTCGAATGCCCGTTCAGCGTTCTCCTCGATCTCGAGCTGGGCAGCTTCGCGCGTTTGATCGTCGACCGGCTCGAAGGAGTACGCGCCCGGCTTGCCGACTTGGGTGCGCACGTTGTCGGGCACATAGAACTCGGCGTCGAGCTTCGAGTACCGCCCACTCCATTCGTTGTAGCTATGACCGGCACGATGCCGATGGTGCTCGCGGACTACGAAGATCGGAGCCTTCACGATGAAGCGGAAGTACCCATGCTCGAACGGGCTGCCATGACGCTCACGCATGAGGAAGCGGATCAGGCCGCTCTCGCCTCCGTGAACTCGTCCGACTCCTGGTTGAACGACACGCGTGCGCCGTTCACGACGGCAAGGTCCGACGCGAGAGCGCCGTCGAGAGCGACGAAGCCGTGGTCGAGGACAGCGATCGCGCCGTCGGGGATTACGCTGCTCGGCAGTGGCCACGCGGCCACTGTAGCGACCGGACCTGTCGTGGCTAGAACGTCACCTCTTCGATGACCTCGTAGAAGCCGTCGGTGCCCGTCGACTCGACGTGAGGCGCCATCGCCGCCGTGCGTGCCTCCTCGGCACCCTCCGCCGGACGCATCTCCTCGACCTGCTCGGCCGACGCTTCGATGATGCCGAAGGCGACGATCTCGTCCGGATCGTTGACGTTGCGACAGATGTATGCGGTGACACCTTCCGGGGCGTCACCGGAGTCCCAGGCCTGCCGCCAGTCGTCGTACGACCCGGGCTTGAGCTTTCTCGCGGTAAGTGCGACCCACTTCGCCATGCTGACCTCCTTCGTCGCAGGAACCGTGGACGCTACACCGTCGGACTACGGCTTGACGTAGAGGTCGATGCCCAGGAAGAGAAGCGGCCACAGCACCACGGCGAGCACGGCCGAGGCGATGAGCCTTACGGTGTCGATCTGGTCGAAGTAGTCGTAGGCCGCCGCAACTGCGACGCCGACGGCGAGCCAGAGCAGCGTGAAGGTGCTTGTTAGGGGCCGAGAAACCACCCGAGAACCTTGCCCACCGGGAGGGTTCGTAAAACCCGCCGGGCGGCCTACTTCAAGTAGCGATCGAACCACTCGAGGACGACCTCGAGCCGGGTCACGCGGTGGAACGGAGACCCTGAGCGCGTGAGCTCGTGGCTCTCGGCCGGGAAGCGCACGAACTCGACCTCACGGCCGAGCAGGCGGAGGATCGTGAACAGGTGCTCGGCCTGCTCGATCGGACAGCGGAGGTCGTTCTCCGAGTGGAGGATCAGCAGCGGCGTCGTGATCTTGTCCGCGTACGTCGTGGGCGACTGCGCGAGGTACGGCTCGACGTCCTCGAACGGCCAGACGCCCGTGTACGCCCGGTGGAACCACCCGAAGTCCGCCGAGCCGAACTCCGAGAGCATGTTGTTGACGGCCCGCTCCGAGCACGCCGCCTTGAACCGGTCCGTGTGGCCGACGATCCAGGTCGTCATGTAGCCGCCGTACGAGCCGCCCATCACTCCCAGCCGGTCGGGGTCGATGAAGTCGAACTGCTGGAGGGCCGTGTCCACGACGGCCATCAGGTCGTCGTAGTCGAGCGACCCCCAGCCGCTGCCACCGTCCACCGGCCCGCGGATGGCGCGTCCCCAGGCCTCCGAGTAGCCGGAGGACCCGCGGGGGTTCGAGTAGACGACGACGTAGCCCGCCCGCGCGTAGGCCTGGAACTCGTCGAAGTGCTTGTTGCCGTACTGCGTGAACGGCCCGCCGTGGATGTTGAGCAGCAGCGGATACTGCTTGCCCGCCTCGAAGTCGTGCGGGCGCACGAGCCACGCCTCCACCTCTCGCCGTCGGGTGAGGTGGCGACGAAGCGCTCGGACGGCTGCAAGGGCGCCTGCTCGGTGAACGCTTTGCTCACCTCGGTCAGCTGCCGGTCGCCGACGAAGATCTCGCTCGGCAACGTCGGCGTCGACGCCGCGTGGACGACGGCCCCTCCGGCCGCATCGAAGCCGGATACCCAGATGTCGCCGCCGACCACCGGCTCGACTGCTCCGCCGGCCGCCGGGACGCGCCGCACGTGGGTGTTGCCATGCTCCTCGACCGCGAAGAGGATCGAGTCACCGTCCCAGATCGGCTCGCGAACGGACGGGTACGCGCCGCACTGGAGGTCGAGCTCCTCCGTCAGCACTCGCCGCTCGCCCGTCGTAGCGTCGAGGACCGCGATCCGGTCGTGCTGCGGCCGGTCAAAGCCGCCCGGGCTCCAGTTGCACGCGATCGCCGAGCCGTCCGGCGACCACGAGGGCAGGTCGTAGAGCCCGTCGTCGGGCGTGAGCCGTTGCGCCTCGCCTCCCGCCGCGTCGACGACCCAGATCTGCTGGCGCAGCTGCACGTCCCAGTCGTCGTCCCGCGCCGAGCAGAACGCGATCCGCGCCGAGTCGGGCGACCACGTCGGCGCGTCGTCCTCGTAGTCGCCGTCCGTTAGCTGCTCCGCGGGTGACGAACCGTCCGCAGGCACCACGAACACGTGCGTTCGCCGGTCGCCGGTCCACCCGACGGAGTCGAGCTTGTAGCGGTGGCGGGTGAACCGCCGCGGGAGCCGCTTCTTCTCGTCCTCCTCCTCGTAGGCCTCGTCGGGCACGCGCGACGTGAACGCGAGACGCGTGCCGTCCGGAGACCAAGCCGGCTGCGCGACGTCCTCCTTCAGCTCGGTGAGGCAGGTCGGCTCGCCGCCCTCGAGCGGCAAGCACGTAGAGCTGCTTCTTGTCGCCGTCCCGGTTGGACGTGAAGGCGAGACGCGTGCCGTCGGGCGACCAGCGCGGCGTGCCGTCCGACTTCTTGCCCGCGGTCAGCTGCCTGGGAGGCGAAGAGCCGTCAACCGCGGCCAGCCAGATCGCACCGCGATAGGCATTTTCCTCGCGGTCGATCGATGCAACGACGTAGGCGACGGTCTTGCCGTCCGGCGAGACGCGCGGCTCGGATGCCCACGTGAGGTCGTAGAGATCTTCAGGACGCATCGACGGCGGACACTACTACGGCACGCGCGCCACGAGGACGAGCCGTGTCTCCCGGGAGAGCTCCTCGCGGTCCCAGCCGCCGAAGCACTCGGCGTCCGTGAAGCCCGCCTCCTCGACGAGTCGCACGAGCTCGGTCGCCGTGTAGACGCGAAAGCGATACGTCATCGACTCGCGGTTGCCGCCCGCCTCGACCAGCGAGTGCACCGTCTCGATCTCGCCCGCGGCGTAGTCGAACGTCCGCTCCTCGAGGAGCAGGTCTCCGTCGGGAAGCGGATTCCAGCTGCGCTGCTGGTAGATGTGCATCAGGCGGTCGCGGTGCATCGTCTCCACGACGAGAGCCCCACCCGGCCGCAGCACGCGCCGCAGCTCGCCGAGGGTGCGGCGGTCGCCGTCCTCGCCGCGATAGCCGAGAGCGGAGAAGAGGTTCAGCGCCGCATCGAAGCTCGCGTCCTCGAACGGCAGCTCGCGATGGTCGGCCTGCACCCACCGGGGCCATTCGCCCGTCGCCGGCGCGCCGGCGCGCCTCCTCCAGCAGAACAGGTGAGCGGTCGACGCCCACGACGCGATATCCCGCCCTCGCGAGGACGATCGAGTGCCGTCCGTATCCGCATGGTGCGTCGATCACGTCCGCGCCGGGCTCGACTCCCGCCAGCGCTGACCGCACCGAGCGCCTCCTGCTCGTCGGTCAGTCCGCGATCGAGCCGTGCATACGTCCGCAGGTAGAGCTCGTCGAACAGCGTGTCCCAGTGGTCGCGCTCCATGACGAGAGATTAGGGTCGACCGATGAGTTACCGGGTAGACGGCGAGTCGACTTGTAACAACGATCTCCCAAGGAGGATTCAGATGCCTTCACCAACGCTCGTCATCGGAGCGCCCTGCTGGATCGACCTCTACTCGTCGGACACGGAGAAGGCCACCGAGTTCTACGGCGGGCTCTTCGGCTGGACGACCGAGCTGCAGCGAGAGGAGTTCGGCGGCTACTTCACGTTCCTGAAGGACGGTAAGCACGTCGGCGGCTGCATGGCGAACGACGGCCAGCAGGGTATGCCGGACGTATGGACCACGTACTTGACGACCGACGACGTCGAGCGCACCGCCTCCGACGCCAAGGCGAAGGGCGGCCAGGTGCACATGGAGCCGATGCAGGTGGCGGAGAACGGATCGTTCGCCATAATCGGCGACCCAGGCGGCGCCGGCATCGGTGCGTGGCAGCCCGGAGAAGTGTCCGGCTTCGAGGTCTGGAACGAAACGGGCACCCCGAAGTGGTTTGAGCTACACACGCGCAACTACGACGCGTCGGTCGACTTCTACGGCGACGTGTTCAAGTGGAGCACGCACACGGAAGACACGCCGGACTTCCGCTACACGACGCTCCGCGAGGGCGAGCAGAACCTCGCGGGGATCATGGACGCGACGCAGTTCCTGCCCGAAGGGTCACCGGCCTTGTGGTCGGTCTACTTCGGCGTCGACGACGTGGACGCAGCTCTCGCGCGCATCGAGGAGCTCGGCGGCAAGGTCTTGCAGCCGGCACTGGACACGCCGTACGGGCGGTTGGCGCAGGCCGCCGACCCGACAGGCACGCCATTCAAGCTCGTAGCCAACTGAGGCCGGCTGGCGGGCGGGGCGGTGTTGACGAGGATGGCGGCGAAGAGCAGGACGGCCATCCCCACCGCAGCCTCGCCGGCGAGGCTGCGCGGCAGCCTGGCCACGACTCCAGGGCGATCGAGCCGCGGCTCGACGACGAAGTGGTGCACGGCGCCCCATGTGAGAGCCAGCGCCACGAGCCCCAGCTTCACGAGGAGCACCTGCCCGTAGCTCGTCGTCCACAAGGCGGCGGGCTCGGGCAGGCGCAGGTACGAGAGATACGCGCCGGCGGCTACGAGCGGCGCGATCAGCAGCGGTGCGAGGCGGGCAAAGCCTACGAACGCCGTGCGGGCGAGCTCGCGGGCCGTCAAGCAGACCACGAGCAGCATGACGACGCCTCCAGCCCACAGCGAAGCGGCCGTGAGGTGAACCCAATCCGCGAGCTGCGACCAGCGCGATGCGTTCGACTCCGCCGCCGAGTGCCCGGAGAGCGAGTAGCCCGACGCGAAGGCGACGGCGATCGCGAACGCGGGCCATAACAGCCGCGGCCGCTCGGTAAGCCAGGCGAGGAAGATCAACGCGATCACGAGGACGAACGCGAGCGTCATCGCCACCCACGCCGTCCCGACAGGCGTGCCCACGATCGGCCGCAGGTCCCCGTAGAGGAACGTCGAGAGCGGTAGCTGGAGGACCGCGTCAGCGCGCAGGAGGAAGGCCACGAAGGCGACCTCCACCACCCCGATCGCTCCCGCCAGCGTGACGAGATAGAAGCGACGCTCGAACCCCGGCGGCACGGGACGGCGCAGGACGAGCAGGCGAAAGCCGAGCCCGCCGATGACGAGCGCGAGCGAGGCGAACGCCAGCCAGCGGGCTGCATTCTCGGCGCCGGTGGGGCCGGAAGCACCCGCCGCGGCCGTTGCCTCGGGCGCCTTCGCGCGGACGCCGAAGGTGAACACGCCCGCGATGACATGGCCGTCGCGCCCCAGAGCCCGCCAGCGCACGGTGTAGCCGCCCCGATCGAGACGACGCACCGGCGCGACCATGGCCATCCCTCTCGCCGCGAGCTGCGGCGCGCCGGCCAGGGACTGTCCGCGCGCGTCGAGCACGATCAGCCCGCCGGGGACGAGCTCAACCCTCTGGTCGAACTCGATCCTCACGGCCTTCGGCGAGGCGACCAATCGCTGCTCGCGGGCAGGGCTGCTCGTGATGAGCGTCGCGTGCGCAAGCGCCGCCCCAGGCAGCCCCAGAGCGCACGCGGCGACGGCGACGCCGAGGGCCAGTCGGCTCATCGCCGAGCCACTCCGGCGTCGGGCGACAGGTGACCGAAGATCGGCGCCACGTCGCGGTCGGCGTACAGGACGACCGCCAGCACGACGAACGTCAGCGCGAACGCCGCTCCGAGCGCAGTCGAGCGCGGCCGGAACGTCAGCGCCAGCGCGACCAGCGCCCCGCCCAGCAACACCCAGCCGCACGTGTGGTGGACGAAGGCCGAGCGCGAGAACAGCCAGTCGTTCTGCTCGTGGACGAGGGATGCCGCGCCGGAGACGGCAAGCGCGAGCGGCATCGTCAGTCCCCACGCCGGATTCGTGAGCTTGCCGGCCGCCAGGCCGAGCGCGGCAGCACCCGCAAGCATCGTCGCCTGCGCCCACGCGGCGTGGGCGACCGTGTGCATCGTCGAGTTCGTGAAGAACACCGTTACCGGCCACAACAGGACGCCCAGAGCGAAGAGCAGCGCGGGCCAGAGGTAGCGGCGCCACGGCCGCCGGTCCCAGACGTCGGCGCCGACGAGCGCCCGCGCGAGCATGCACAGCCCCAGCAGCAGGAGCCCCGTCGCGAACCACCAGTGGACGTGCTCCGGCGGAGGCATCAGCGCCGCGGTCATGGGCTCTCACCTCCCTCTTCGAGATCGGCCACCACGCCCGGGGCGATCGCCAGGTGGAAGATGACGCCGACCGCGATCGCGTACAGCGGCGGCTGCGAGACGAGCCACCAGAAGCCCTGGCCCGCAGGATCGAGCAGCGTGATGCGATACGGCTGGAGCAGCGCCCACACGAAGCCGGCGAGCACCACCGCCGGCCCGATCGCGAGTACGGCGAGAGCCCGCGCCGAGCGGCGGGCTCGCGGCCTCGACTCAGCCTTCGTAGCAACCTGCGTGCTCACTCTTCCCCCTTTCCGTCAAGTCGAAGACGAGAGCCGCGCTTTGTTTGCTGGCGCGCGACAAAGTCGCGCGATGCGGCTGTCGCGCGACTACGCCGGAAGCGGAGGAGGCCGAACTTCGAAAGCGAGCCCGTAGAGGCGCCGCGGCGTGAGCACGGGCGCCACCGTGTGCGACTGCTCGAGGGCCGCCGCTGCGATGAAGCGGCGCGCTTGCTCGGCGACCGCTGCTGCGAACTGCTCGTACTCGGCGAGCCATTGCTGGACGGCCTGCCACAGGACGGCCAGCAGGACGGCGAGCACGGCGAACACGATGTCGACCGACGCGATCAGCGCGCGGCCGGAGAGCTCGGCGACGAGGGCGAGCAGGCAGAAGGCGAGTACCGAGAGCTGACGGGCGTGGCCTTTCGCCCACGTCATGGCACGAATATTACTTCTCGCCTATTCGCGACAAAAACGTCGCGTCAGGCGTGCCGTCTAGCCGAGCAGCGTCAGCGTGTAGTCCGCGCAGGCGTCGCCGTTGAAGCCGAAGAGCAGCACGCGCTGCCACTGGCCGAGGCACAACCGGCTGTCGGCGAACGGGATCTGCTCGGTACGCGAGCCGAGCAAGCGCGACGATGAGACGCTCGCGCTCGGTCGTGTCTTGAGGGACGAGCCGCGAGAGCATCGCCTCGAAGTCGTGGAAGAAGCCGGACTCGCGCTCGGTGACGCGGACGACGGCGAGCGTCGAGCTGGCTGCGACATAGGCCAGCCCCGAGTCGTGCTCCGACCTCTCGATGGCGCGCGAGACGTCGTTCGTGATGTCGAAGACGGAGAGCGTCGGCAGTGCTGCCGCCACCGAGCTCGGGATCTCGACGGAGGTCATCGCGCCACGACCTCCTTGGGCAGGCGGAAATGCACGTCCTCGCGGGCGACGGTGACGTCCTGGACGTCGTCGTAGCCGCGCCTGGCGAGATCGGCGAGCACGTTCTGCACGAGCTCCTCGGGAGTCGACGCGCCGGCCGTCAGCCCGACGATCGTGTGTCCGGCCAGCAGCTCGTCGTCGAGGACGGTCTCACCGTCGACGAGCTCCGCCTCGGCGCCCGCCACCCTCGCCACCTCGACGAGCCGATTCGCGTTCGAGCTCGTCGGCGAGCCGATGACGAGGATCAGCGTGCCGCCGAGCCTCGCGATCTCCTTGACGGCGTCCTGTCGGTTCTGCGTTGCGTAACAGATGTCGTCGGCGCCCGGCCGCCTCAGGTCGCCGAAGCGATCCTCGAGCGCGGTGACGGTGGCCGCGACGTCGTCGAGCGAGAGGGTCGTCTGCGAGATGACGGCCAACGGCTTCCCGTCCGCGTCGAGCTCGGCTACATCCTCGGGCGACTCGACGACGACGATCTGTTCCGGTCGCTCGCCCTTCGTCCCGATCACCTCGACGTGGTCGGCGTGGCCGATCAGCGCCACGAGGTGGCCCGAGTCCGCGTACCTGCGCGCCTCGGCATGCACCTTGGAGACGAGGGGGCACACAGCGTCGACGACCTTGAGGCCTCGCGTCACGCAGTTCTCGAGCACCTCCGGTGCGACGCCGTGCGCGGACAGCACGCAGATCTCGCCGGACGGGATGTCGTCCTCGGAGTCGACGAAGACCGCGCCCAGTCCTTCGAGCCGGCGCACGACGTTGTCGTTGTGGACGATCTCGTGACGGACGTAGACCGGCGCGCCGTGAGACTCGAGCAGCCGCTCGACGATCTCGATCGCGCGGTCGACACCCGCGCAGAACGAGCGGGGAGCTGCGAGCAGCACCTTCACGCCGTCCACCTCTCTCCGGCACGCGTGAGCGCATCGAGCGCGCGCTTGCCGTCCGCGCCCGCACGGCTGAAGCCGATCGGCGCGCGCGCGAACGCCTTCACCAGACCACCCCACGCATAGCGGCCGTCCTCGTGAACGGCGTTGCAGAGGCCGTGCAGCGTCCGCTGAGGCGTGTCCGAGATCGCTCGCAGGCAGCCGGCGAGCTGTCCCGATACCGCAAGCACACCCGACTCGAGGTCGACAGCGTCAGCCCCGGTGCGTCGGTGCACCTCTCGGCGCTCGGCCGGATCGTCGATCACGCGCTCCGATCCCAGCAACGTCCCCGTACGAGCACCCGGCACGCCGAGAGGGTCGCCTTCCCAGAGCACCTGCCCCTCCTCGTCGACCACGCGCGTGGCGTCGATCACGGTGCCCGACGGAAGATCGCCCAGGCCGCCGGCCAGCCCGAACGAGACGACACTGTCCGCCGGAATGCCGTTCTTCGCGCCGAGCCCGACCAGCTCGGCGCGCAAGCCCGCCCGCCGCGCGGCGCGCAACTCGGCAGTCGTGGCACAGGCCATCGTCATCCGGTCAGCGTCCACGCCATGCTCCGCACGGTCTCCCTGAGGCTGTCCGTCGCCACGAACGCCGCCGAAGGCTCGAAACCGGAGTGAATGCCGCAGTGCTCGCAGCGCGGGTCGTTGCCGGGGCCGTAGTGCTCCCACTCGATGCCCTCGAGCAGCGCCTCGTAGCTCGGGAAGATGCCGTCCGTCAATAGGTAGCACGGGCCCTTCCAGCCGTACGGGTTGCGCGTAATCGAGCCCCACGGGGCGCACGGAAGCTGCCGCTCCCCGGTGAGGAAGTCCTGGTAGATGGGGCTCGCCAGCCAGCGGTACCCGTGCTCGCTTGACGGCCGCGCGCACGGCGCGGAACTTCTCCTCGTGCTCGGCACGCGTCATCGTCAGCGCCGGGTCGATCTGCGAGTACTGGTAGCCGGGTGCGATCAGCATGCCGTCGATGCCGATCTCGTTCGTGAGGAACGCCATCATCTCGATGACGTCGTCCACCGACGTCTCCTTGAAGATCGTCGTGTTCGTCGTCACGCGGAAACCGGCCTCGCGGCCGCGCTTGATGGCGTCGACGGCGATGTCCCACAGGCCCGGGTAGTCGCAGATGTAGTCGTGGATCTCCTGCATGCCGTCGAGGTGGACGACGAACGTCAGGCGGTGGTCCGGCTCGAAGACGTCGAGGAACTCCTCCATGCGCAGCGCGTTCGTGCAGAGGTCGATCGTCTTGCCCAGCTCGAGGAAGCCGGCGACGACGTCCTCGATGCCCTTGAAGACCAGCGGCTCCCCGCCGCAGATGGAGACGACGGGCGCCGGGCATTGCACGCCGGAGTCGATGCACTCGTCGACGGACAGCTTCGCCTTGTTGGACTCGTACTCGCGGATCTTCCCGCAGCCGATGCACGCGATGTTGCACGCGAGCGTCGGCTCGAGCATCAGCACGAGCGGGTACAGCTCGCCCTTGCGCCGCTGCTGCGCGACGTACTTGCCGATCTGGATCGTCGAGCGAAGCGGGAACTTCGGCATCAGTGCCCTCCTATCACGAGACAGCCTGCCTGAAGCGTCCCAGCGCCAGTAACGGGAAATGGAGCCGGTACAGGTGGTAGCGGATCATGAAGTCGGTTGGAAACCCCGTGCCCGTGTAGTGCCGCTCATCCCAGTCGCCGTTCGAGAGCTGCGTCGCGCAAAGGTAGTCCGCCGCCCTCCTGGCGGGCGTCGCTTTCGCCTTCCCTGCGGCGACGTAGGCTACTAGTGCCCAGGCGGTTTGTGAAGCCGTCGGAACGCCGCGCCCCCGCCACGCGGCGTCGTGATACGAGCGGATGTCCTCGCCGAAGCCGCCGTCCGGGTGCTGCACCGAGTCGAGCCAAGCGGCGGCGCGCTCCAGGGCGGGATGGCGCCGAGCCGATGCCGCACGCCTCGAGCGCCGGCGCGGCTGCCGCCGTTCCGTAGAGATGGTTGACGCCCCACCGGCCCCACCACGAGCCGTCGCGCTGCTGGCTGCCGAGCAGGTAGTGGAGGCCGCGACGGACGACGTCCGCATAGGCATCGTCGTGGGCGAGCGCCTCGAGCGCGTGTGCGCTCACGTCCTCCGAGGGCGGGTCGATGACGGCGCCGAAGTCACAGAACGGGAGCTTGTAGAGCCACGTGCTCGTGTTGTCGGCGTCGAACGCTCCCCAGCCGCCGTTCTCCGACTGCATACCGGCGATCCAGGCGAGACCGCGCTGCACGGCGTCCTCTCCCATCTCCAGCTCCCGCAGCGCCAGGCAGACGACCGCGGCATCGTCGACGTCGGGATAGAGGTCGTTCTCGAACTCGAACGCCCAGCCTCCCGGGGCCAGATTCGAGCGGCGGACGGCCCAGTCGCCGACGACCGTGACCTCCTCGCCGACCAGCCATTCGCCGGCCTTGACGAGCTGGGCGTCGTCGGCGGGAACGCCACACGCGCGCAGGGCGAGCACCGCCAGCGCCGTGTCCCAGATCGGTGACTGGCAGGCCTCGGGCCGCAGGCGCTCCTCCTCCTCGATCAGGAAGCCGCTCCAGCCCTCGACAGCCTTGCGCAGGCAGGGATCGTCGAAGTCCTTGCCGAGCGCCGCCAGCATGAGGATCGACCACACCCACGGCGGCTGGATGCCGCCCCAGCTGCCGTCGGCCTCCTGACGCTCGCGCACCCATTGCTCGGCAGTCGCCATCGCCCGTCGCCGGAGCGCCGTCGGCGTGCGCGGCGGCGCGGATGCTCCGTGCCGCCCGCCGATCTCCCGGAGGTCGACGCCGGACGGCCGCAGCGGGCGCAGCGCCTGGACGACGGAGAGCGGGACGACCGTCTGCCTGGCCCAGCAGGCGAAGTTGTAGACGGACAGCGGTGCGGAGGGCGGCAGCAGGATCAGCTCGACGGGCACCGTGGGGATGTCCTGCCACGCCCACGCGTCGAGCAGCGCGAGGAAGCACTTCGTGAACACCCTGACATTCGGGATCCCGCCCTCGCGCTGGATGTAGGCGCGGGTCTCGTCGCCCGCGTCGACGCCGGCCATCTTCAGCGCGACGTAGGACTCGACGGTCGTCGAGAGATCGGGCGGGCCCTCCCACCACTTCGACCACGTGCCGTCGTCGCGGCGGCGGGCGAGCAGCTCGTTTGCAAGCTTGCGGTCGGTCGTCGGGTCGCGGAGGCCGAGGACGTGGAGCCAGAAGAGGTGCTCGGCGATCATCGTCCCGTTCGACTCCAGCTCGCCGACCCACCAGCCGTCGGCGTCCTGAAGCTCGAGCAGGCGCCGTGTCCCGGCCTGATCGTGCGGTCGAGGGTGGTCGGCTCGGCGGCGATGCTCACGCGGCACCTCCGCGCGCGGACGAGTCAGCGCCCGCGCCGGCAGCGAGGCCGCTCCGCACGGCCCCCTCCATCGTGGCCGGCCAGCCGGTATCGGTCCACGCACCCGCACGGACGACGTGCTGCGCGATCCGTCTCGACGCCGGGGCGCGTGACGCCGGGACGCAACGCCAGGGTTGCCTCCGGCTCACGGCTCACGCGCGACCAGACGAGCTCCGCGGGGCCGAGCCGCTGTACGAGCTGCCCTGCGATGCGGTCCACGAGCTCGCGGCCACGGATCTCCATCAGCTCAGGCACTCCGCTCGACACCACCGTCAAATACTGACGTCCTCCCCCAGGTTCCTGCCCCGTGAGCGCTCCGCGATCGAAGACCCAGTGCGCATCGGTGTCCAGCAGCGCAGCGAGTGGATGGGCCAGCAGCGGCCGGTCGAAGACGAGATGCACGCTCACGATCGGCGAGTGCTCCAGGCCGGGATCGGGCTCGCCGAGCAAGCGCGCCGTCTCCGCCGGTGGCGTCGCAACGACCACGGCGTCGGCGTCGAGATCGTCGAGCGACGTGACGCGCTCGCCGGTGCGCACGGTCGCGCCGGCCGCCTCGAGCGCGCGGCCGGCGGCATCGCCGTGCATCCAGCCCAGCGGGCGCGCAGGGAGGATGACGTCGCTCGCCGCGCGGTCCGCGAGCAGCGCCGTGCGCACCGTGAAGACGCCCCAATCGGCGCTTACCTCGTCGCTGCGGAGGTTCAGCGCAGGCCGGATGAAGACGTCCCAGAAGCCCTCGATCGACTCGTCCGGGCAGCCGAGCTCGCGGAGCAGCGCACCGAAGGTCTGCTCGTTTGATCCGGTCTGCGGCAGGCGACGCACCGCGTTTGCCACGCGCAGCCGGTCGCCGATCGACAGGTGGTGGTAGCGGAGGAACGAAGCGGCGGAGCGGCCGATCGTCGCGGTGCGGCCGTCTCCCGCGATCACCGGCAGCTCGAGCGAGAGGCGGCGGTACGAGCTGCCCTCGCCGATGCGCTCGAGAAAGCGCAGGTACTCGGCGAAGCAGCCGAGCGCAATGTGCTGGCCGTTGTCGGGCGGCGGCTCCGGGTCTCCGTCGCGCTCGGGGAGCGTCTGCACGGCACCGCCCAGCGTCGGCCGCGACTCGTAGAGCGTGACGGCGTGGCCCTGGTCGGCAAGCTCCAGCGCGGCCGCGAGCCCCGCGAGCCCGCCTCCGACGACGGCGAGGTTCACGGGCGGATCGCTCCGGCTCCGACGATCCGGAGCTTCGTCAGGGGGGACAGCTGCGGCGGGCCGTCGAACACGTCGAAGCCCCGTTCCTCGATGCGGTCGAGTGTCACCGCGTAGAGGTTCGCAAAGGCCGCCACGCAGGCAGCACTGCGCCGGTCGAGCCGAGGCAGCAGCATGCGCCCCTCGGCCAGGTGCGCCCGCGCACGCTGCGCCTGGTGCGCCATCAGCGCGCGCCAATCCGTCGTGCAGCGACCTGCACCGATGTCCTCCTCGGAAACGCCGAATCGGGCCAGCTCGTCCTGCGGCAGGTACACGCGACCCAGGCCCCAGTCCTCGGCCACGTCGCGAATGATGTTGATGAGCTGAAGGGCGACGCCCAGCGTCTCGGCAAGGCGGTAAGCGTCGCTGGATCTCTGCGGGGGAAACCTCCACCCGGTTCCCCCCGGGACCCCCCTCCCCTCGTCCGCTTCGCGGACAGGCGCTGCGCGCCCGTTTGCCCCGTAGACGGCAACGCACGCGACACCGACGGCCCCGGCCACGCGCCGGCAGTACGCGGCGAGCTCCTCGAACGTCGCATAGCGCGTCTGCTGCGTGTCCTGCAGGCCCCCCTCGACGAGGTCGTGCAGCGCAGTGGCCGGAATCGGGAAGCGCCGCCGCGCGTCGGCAAGGGCGACGAGCATCGACTCGTCCGGGGCGTCCCCGTCCAGGCGGGCCCGCAGCCCCTCGAGCCGCTCGCGCTTCGTGGCGTCGTCGAGCCCAGGGTCGTCCGCGATGTCGTCCACCTCGCGCGCGAACGCGTAGATGGCTGCGATCGCCCGCCGCTTCCACTTGGGCAGCAACATGATCCCGTAGGAGAAGTTGCGGGCCCGCGCTCGCGTCAGCCGCTCGACGTCGGCATAGGCGTCCTCGACGGTCGTCATCGCAGGAGAGAGGAGACAGCCGTGCGTGCCAGCCGCGCGCGCGAGGGCCGAGGTCGCCCGTTGAAGACGTCCCAGCGGGCGTCGCGCAGGGCGTCGAGCGCGGCCAGGCCACCGCGCGCGAAGAGCCCGACCGCCTTGCCCGTGCGCCCGCCGATCGCGACGCGCAGCCGCTCGCCGGCGGCGAGCAGGCCGGACGCCCGATCGGCCTCGAACTCGAGCAGCTCCGTCAGCGGCTCGTTCGGCTCGTCGAGGACGGTGACGCCGAAGCGACGGCGGTCCTCCACCGGCAGGTACACGCGTCCCAGGGCCAGGTCGCGCGGCACGTCCTGCAGGAAGTTCACGAGCTGGAGCCCCGTGCAGACGTCGTCCGACCAGTCGACGAGCTGCGCGTCACCGGCGCGCCCGATCACGCCCAGCACGAGCCGGCCGACGGGGTCGGCGGAATGGCGGCAGTACTCCCGCAAGTCGTCCCAGCTCCCGTACTCGGAGATTCGCTGGTCAATGCGATTCGCCTCGATCAGCCGCGCAAAAGGCTCCCTTGGGAGTGCGCAGGCGGCGACCGTCGGCTTCAGCTCGCGCATCACCGGCCACTCGGGCTCGCCGGGGCCGTAACACGCGTCCAGCTGCGCTTCCAGCTCGTCGAGCGCGGCCAGCCGGTCGCCCTCCCACTCGTCGCCGAGGATGTCCACGAGCCGGGCGAAGCCGTAGATCGCGCGCAGGTGCGGCCGGTGCTCGCGCGGGAAGAGCAGCGATGCGACTGGGAAGTTCTCCGTGCGCGCGCGCGCAGCCACCGCCGCAACGTCCATCGCCATGGAACGATGCTAGCCGTGCGTGCGATGGTTCTCGACTCGCCGGGCTCGCGGCTGCGTGAGGCCGACCTGCCCGATCCGGAGCCTGCCGAGGGCGAGATCCTCGTGGCAGTCTCGGCCTGCGGCGTGTGCCGCACCGACCTGCACATCGTCGACGGAGAGCTGCTGAGCCCAAGCTGCCGCTCGTTCCAGGCCACCAGATCGTCGGCCGCGCGGTCAGCGGGGGAGAACGATTCGCCGCCGGCGACCGCATCGGCATCCCCTGGCTCGGCTGGACGGACGGCACATGCCGTTACTGCACGAGCGGCCGCGAGAACCTCTGCGATCGCGCCCGCTTCACGGGCTACCACCGGGACGGCGGCTACGCCGAGCTGGTCGTGGCCGACGAGCGCTACTGCACGCCGCTGCCCGCCGGCTACTCGGACATGGAGGCGGCGCCGCTGCTGTGCGCCGGCCTCATCGGCTACCGGGCGCTGAAGCTCGCCGGCGACGGCGAGCGCCTCGGCCTGTACGGCTTCGGCTCCTCGGCGCACATCGTGTGCCAGGTGGCGCGTCACCAGGGGAGGCGCGTCTTCGCCTTCACGCGAGCGGAAGACACCGAGGCCCAGGCTCTCGCCCTCGAGCTCGGCGCCGAGTGGGCAGGTGACTCGCTCGGCCAGCCGCCGGAGGAGCTCGACGCAGCCATCATCTTCGCCCCGGTCGGCGAGCTCGTTCCCGCGGCGTTACGGGCGACGGCGAAGGGAGCGACGGTCGTCTGCGCCGGCATCCACATGACCGACATCCCGACGTTTCCCTATGAGCTCTTGTGGGAGGAGCGGGTGGTGCGCTCGGTCGCCAACCTCACGCGCGCGGACGCCGAGGAGTTCATGGCACTCGCGCCGGAAGTGCCCGTGCGCACCGTCGTGGAGGAAGTTCCGCTCGCAGAGGCCAACGAGGCCCTCGACCGCCTTCGCGCCGGCCGGGTCCGCGGGGCCGCGGTGCTGACCACATGACGATCGACGAGCTGTACGCGGCCCATCCGGAGCTTCGCTCGGCGGAGCAGGACGCCGAGCATCGAGTGGAAGGACGGCGAGGGATCCTCAATCTGGTGGAGCCGGGCACGGTCGGTGCCGAGCTCGGCGTCTTCACGGGCCTCTTCGCGGAGGCGATCCTCGAAGCGGTCCGTCCGGCCGTCCTCCACCTCGTCGATCCGTGGTGGCTCGCCTACGGCGACGTCTATCCCAACTGGGGCGCATACACGGCGCGCGGCACGCTGCCCACCCGCGTCGCGCACGAGGCCGCCGTGACCCGCACCGAAGCGGCTCGCGGCGACTGCGAGCTCCACTTCCACGTGTCCACGTCGGCCGACTGGCTGCGCAGCCTGCCCGACGCGTCGCTCGACTGGGTCTATCTCGACTCGACGCACTACTACCGCGAGACGCTCGAGGAGCTCCGCCTCCTGCGTGACAAGCTGCGCCCTGACGGAATCGTGCTCGGCGACGACTGGTGGCCGAATCCTGAGGACGTCCACCATGGCGTCTTCCGCGCCGTCCACGAGCTCGTCCGCGAGGGCATGTGGGACGTCGTGCGAGCGGACGAGCAGATCCAGTGGGCGATCCGGCCGGCAGTCAAGTACCGCCGTAGCGAGCGGTACCGCCGGGCCTTTCGCAGTCGCATGAAACGCCTGCTCAGAAGCTAGGAGGGTCTAACGAAACAGTGTCTGTGCCGCCGGAATCGGCGACGAGCACCGTCCCGCCAGGCCCTCCAAGATCTTCGCCGGTTGGCAACCGGTCCGCTACCCATCGACGGCGCGCCAGAGGGCACCGTTTCGTGCGATGGCGGCAATCGAGACCCTCGAGACGGAGAGGCTCGTCGCGCTCGTCCTCGGCGAGGCCGAGAGAGACGCACTCGTGCGGGTGCTCTACGTCGTCAAGGACAACTTCTGGCTGGACGACGTCGAGGAGTCGCTGCTCGAGCGGCTGCTCGAGAGAGGAGAGAGCTGATGTTCGCAGCGATTCGCACGTACGGAGTGACGGACATCGACGAGCTGTCGGAGCTCGTCAAGGACGGTTTCGTGCCCATCGTCGAGAGCGTCCCGGGCTTCGTCGCGTACTACGCCATCGACGCCGGCGACGGTATTGCGACGTCGATCACGGTCTGCGAGGACAAGGCCGGCGTCGACGAGTCCACCTCGCGCGAGGCGGCGTGGGTGGAGGAGAACGCGCTGGACTTCATCGAGTCCGGCCCGGCGGTCGTCACGGGGGCCGTGACGGCCGAGACCGCGGCAACACGCCTCGCCGCATAGCTAGACGGGCTGCGCAGGGCCCGCGAAGGGCGGGCCCTGCCGCCCAATCGCTCATCGGCGGGAGACGCTGGCGAGGACGGCGGCGCCTGCGGCGGTGAGGACGATCGTCCCGCCCGGCGCGAGGTTCGCGTAGTAGGCGATCGTCAGGCCGATCACGGCCGAGCCGAGACCGATCGCCATTGCGATGAGGATCGTGGAGCGGACGCTCCAGGCGACTCGGCCGGCGGCGATCACCGGCAGCACCATGAGCGCCGCGATGAGGAGGACACCCACGATGCGCATGGAGACGGCCACCGTCACGGCCGCGAGCACGGCGAGCGCGACGTTGAGCGCGCCCACCGGGACACCGCTCACACGGGCGCTTTCCTCGTCGAGAGCGACGGCGACGAACCCTCGGTAGAGACCCGCGATGACGACGAGACCGACGGCGCCGAGCACGCCCACGAGCAGCAGGTCCTCGTGCGTCACGGTGAGGATCGAGCCGAAGAGGAACGAGAAGAGACTGGCGTTCAGCGCCCCGGCAGCCGAGATCAGCACGACGCCCGCGGCAATCCCAGTGTAGAAGAGCAACGCGAGCGCCTGGTCGCCGGCCGCCTGACGGCGCGTACGGAGCCACTCGATCGCGACGGCACCGAGCACCGACGCCACGAGCGCCGTGCCGACCGGCGAGATGCCGAGCAGGTAGCCGAGCGCGACGCCGGCGAAGGCGACATGGCCGATGCCGTCCCCGATGAGGCTCATCCGGCGCTGCACGAGGAAGAAGCCCACGGCAGGCGCGAGCACGCCCACGATCGCGCCGGCCGCGAACGCGAGGCGCATGAAGTCAGCGTCAAGGATGGACATGAGAAGGGTCGTGCCACTCGCCGGGAAGGGCCGACGGTGGCCCGTCGAAGACGATTCCTCCTCGCACGAGCACGAGGCGCTCGACGAACTGCTCGACGGCGCCGAACTCGTGCGAGACGAAGAGGATCGACGTGTCGAGCTCGTCGTGCAGCTCGGCGAGCAGGGCCGCCAGCGACTCCTGCGCATCGACGTCGACGCCGGCCGTCGGCTCGTCGAGCACGAGCAGGTCGGGCTCTCCGGCGAGCGCCTTGGCGATGAAGGCGCGCTGCTGCTGGCCGCCGGACAGCGTGGCGATGGGCTCCGCCGCCCGCTCGGCCAGGCCGACGCGCTCGATGGACGACTCTACGAGAGCTCGGTCGTGGGGCCGCAAGCCTCCAACGGGGCCTCGCCGCGCGACCCGGCCCGCGCTCACGACCTCCTCCACGGTCACCGGCGACTCGATCCCGAGCTGCGAGCGCTGGGCGAGGTAGCCGATGCGGTAGCGCTGCCGGAGGCGGCCGGCCGGCTCGCCGAACAGCGACGCCGTTCCCGCCTGCGGCTGCTCGAGCCCGAGCAGGATGCGGAGCAACGTCGTCTTGCCGCCTCCGTTCGGACCCGCCACGGCCACGAACTCGCCCGACTCGATGGCCAGGTCGACGTCGCGGAGCACCGGCGGACCGCCGGGATACGCGAAGCTCACGCCCTTCAGCTCGGCGACTACCGGCATCCGAGCGCCTTTCGCAGCGTGGCGAGATTCGCGCGCATGAGCGAGAAGTAGTCGGCGCCTCGATCCTGCTCGCTCTCGGTCAGGCCTTCTATCGGGTTCAGCACGGCCGTCTGCGCGCCGGTCTCGCGCGCGACGGCCTCCACCACGCGCGCCGAGACGAGCGGCTCTACGAAGACGGTCGTCGCGCCGGTCTCGCGCACAGCGTCGACGGCTCGCTCGAGATCTTGCGGCGCCGGCTCGCCCTCCGGACTGCTCCCGGTGATCGCGATCTGATCGAGGCCGTAGCGATCCGCGAGGTAGCCGAACGCCGCGTGGCTCGTGACGATCTCGCGGCGAGCGCAGTCGGCAAGTCCCTCCTCGTACGCGCGGTCGAGAGCGCGCAGGCGTTGTTCCAGGCGCTCCGCCTCGCCGGGACGGCTGAGCTCGTCGCCGATTCGCTTGACGAGGACGGCGTAGCGCAGCGGGTCGAGCCAGACGTGGACGTCGCCGTCCTCGAGCACGGTCGAGTCCGGGCGTGTCGAGGAGGTGGAGGACGTGGTCGCCGTCTCCCGCGGCGTCCTCGAGCTGCGGCTGGAAGCCCCCGCCGAGCAGCAGGACGAGATCTGCGTCCCGCAGCTCCCGGACGTCTCCGGGCGTCGCCTCGAGGTCGTGCGGCTCTGCTCCGGGCGGCGTGAGGTTGCGAACGTCCACGGACGGCCCGCCGATCTCCTCCGCGGCAAACGCGAGCGGATAGAAGGACGCGACGATGCTCGCTCGCTCATCGTCGGAGCCGCCGCCCACCGCAGCCGCACGCTACGCACGCAGCCGCGGCCGGCCAGTAAGAGAATGATTCTCATTCTCATCAGCCTGTATCGTATGGCCGTGGCCGAGGCACGGCAAGCGGACTACGAAACCCTGCTCGCGGAGCACGGCCTGCGGCCCACACGGCAGCGCGTGTCCGTGCTCGGCGCCCTCGCATCGCGGGACGACGCCACCGCCCAGCAGATCCACGCCCTGCTCGCCGATGCCGGCGAGCGCGTCGGGCTCGCCACCGTCTACCGCACGCTCAAGAGCCTGTCCGAGAGCGGCGTCGTCGACACGCTCGTCGCACCACAGGGGAGAGACGTGCTACCGCCTTTGCGGCGACGGCCACCACCACCATCTCGTCTGCTCGGGCTGCCACCGCGTCGTCGAGCTCGGCGACTGCGAGCTCGACCCCTGGCTGGCCGACCTCGCCGTCCAGCACGGATTCACTGTGAGCGCGCACACAGTGGAGGTAACGGGCCTCTGCCCCACCTGCCAGGCGGTCGGCACTGCTGGGTAACCCGGCCGTCGGCGATCCCGCAGGACATCCGCGGGCTGATTAACCTCATCCTCCGGTGGGTATCCTCGGGCGAGGGAAATGGTGCGTCAGCTGCAGCGGGTCACCATCGTCGGGCTCGTCGCCCTCTGTCTCGTCGGTGCGCCGTCCTCGCGGGCGGCGATCGGCGCACAACAAGTGGTCGCGACTTCATGGCCCGCGGCCTTCGTCTTCGACTCTGGCGGTCGCATCTTCTACGGGAATCGCTTCACCGGCCAGATCCGGATCTTCAACCCGGCAACGGGCAGCGACACGCTCTTCTTCGCCCTCCCGAACGTGGCTACGGTCGGGGAGCAAGGGCTACTAGGGCTCGCCCTCCACCCGTCCTACCCGGCGAAGCCGTACGTATTCGCGTACTACACGCGCACCGTCGGCGGCAATCCGGAGAACCAGATCGTGCGGCTGACCGACTCGATGGGCACGGGGAGTGGTCTCCGCACGTTGCTCGCGCTCCCCGCGGCTGCTAACCACAATGGAGGCGTCATCCATTTCGGGCCCGACAAGAAGCTCTACGCAGTCGTCGGGGACGTCGGCAATGGTGCCAATGCGCAGAATCTCTCCTCGCTCGCAGGCAAGGTGCTGCGAATGTCGGCACTCGGCACGTCGCTGCCGGCCAACCCTTTTGGGGGCGGCCGCGTCTGGGCCATCGGCATCCGCAACAGCTTCGGCTTCGCCTTCGACCCCCAGACCGGGAACCTGTGGCAGACCGAGAACGGCCCCGAGTGCAACGACGAGCTGAATCGCATCGTCAGGGGCGGAAACCACGCTTGGGGGCCGAGCGCGACCTGCAGCAGCGGGACACCGCCCCAGAACACGAACCGGGACGGACCCTCACCTCGACTCCTGCCCCTCTCCATCTACAATCCGGTCCATCGCCCCGACTGGAGCGGCCTTCTGCCAAGGATGCGGTCTGGGAGCGGCGATGGAAGGACGCCTTCTCTTCGGCGACTGGAACCGCGGCGAGATCCACGCTGTAACCCTGACCGCGGACCGGCTCGGGGTGGCGTCGCAGACAGTGATCCTCGACCGAGCGAGCGGCATCCTCGCAGTCGAGCGAGGAACGGGCGGGGCCATCTACGTCAGCGACGCAAACGGGATCTACCGGCTCACCGGCCCGTAGCAGACGCCGGTGCTGCCACGCTGGCTCGACGCAGCGGAGCTTCGCGTCGGCCTCGGCTGCATGCGCCTGACGGACGACGGTCGCGACGAGCAACTCGCTCTCGACACGATCGCGGCCGCCGCCCGAGGCCGGAATCACCGTCTTCGACACGGCGCGGGCCTACGGCGACAACGAGAGCCTCGTCGCGCGCGGCCTCCGGCACGCCAAGGCACTCGATACGGCGCGGATCGTGACCAAGGGAGGCATGAGGCGGGCGGACGGCCGATGGATCCCAGATGGCCGCGCGAAGACGATCCGCGCAGACTGCGAAGCGAGCCTCGCCGCGCTGGAGGGCCTGGAGATCGATCTCTACCTGATCCATGCGCCCGATCCGGGGACACCCTGGAAGACCTCGGTACGCGCACTGGCTCGACTCGTCGACGAGGGCCTCGTCCGGCGCGTCGGGGTGGCCAACGTCAACCGGCGGCAGCTGGACGAGGCGCTCGAGCTGGCCCCGGTCGCAGCAGTCCAGGTCGCGCTCAGCGTTGTCGACGACAGTGCCGTCCGAGGAGGAATCGTCGAGCGCTGTGAGGAAGCGGGCATCGCGGTGATCGCGCACTCGCCGCTCGGAGGGCGGCGGCGATCGGGCCGCCTCGTACGTCAAGGGCTCGCCGAGGCCGCGCTCGCCTGGCTGCTCGAGCTCTCCCCCGCCGTCGTTGCGATCCCCGGCGCCCGTCGCCCCGAGACCGCTCGCTCGGCCGCGCGCGCGGCCACGCTCGAGTTGACCGACGGCGAGCGCGAAAGCCTCGGAGCAGCGCGTCCTGTCCGCGCGCGGCGCCGCGCCTCCGGTGGCGACATCGTCCTCGTGATGGGCATACCGGGAGCCGGCAAGAGCCACATTGCCGAGGAGTACGCCGCCCGCGGCTACGTCCGCCTGAACCGCGACGAGCGGGGAGGCTCGTTGCGCGACATCGCCGCTGCGCTCGACGGAGAGCTCTCGTCCGGCGCCCGGCAGGTCGTCCTCGACAACACGTACCTCACACGGGCCGCGCGGAGCTACGTGATCGAGGTTGCCGGCAAGCACGGGGTGGCGGCGCGTTGCATCTGGCTCGACACGCCCCTCGCTCAGGCGCAGGCCAACCTCGTCGAACGGCTGCTCGAGCGCTTCGGTTCCCTGCCGGCGCCGGAGTTGCTGCGAGCGCGGGCTCGACTCGAGCCGGGCCTGCTCGCACCGACCTCGCAGATGCGTGCGCTCCGCGAGCTGGAGCCACCGCATGACGACGAGGGCTTCGCCAGCGTGGAGCAGGTCGTGTTCGAACGCTCGCCGTCGGCACGGGGATCGCGCAGCGGCGTGTTCGTCGCGGCAGCCGTCAGTCGAGCACGTGCCGCGGAAAGGGGACAGCAAAGCTCCGCACCTGGTCTTCGACTGGAGGCCTGGAGAGCCACCGGACGCGCTCGCGGACGCCGTCAAAGAGCTCTCGGCCAGGGTCTCCGCACCTGTGGAGGGGGCGATCTGCCCGCATCCCGGCGGGCCTCCCACGTGCTGGTGCCGACCTCCGCTACCGGGGCTGCCACTCGCGTTCGCGCAAGCCCACGGCGTCGACCCGGCGCGCTCGACGCTCATCGGCACCAGCCCTGCGCACAGGACGCTGGCGAACACGCTCGGCGCCCGGTACGTCGCGGCGGCTTAGCACCGTGCATGTGGTGGAAGGTTTCGTGACCTCAGCGACGCGGACTCGCGGACTCTCTCAGAGCGGGCGGCCTGATCAGCCAGTGGTGGCCGAACGGGTCTACCACGCGGCCTCGCCGTCACTCCATGGGCTGGTCGGCGACGGTTCGAACGATCTCGCGTGCGCCAGCAGCGATTGCCTGTGCCGCGAGCGCGTCGGGATCATCGACGTCGAGCGAGATCCGCACCGTCATCGCACCGAGCGTTTCCGGGCGAGGCGTGCGCGAGCTGCGGCGGCTCGACCTCTCGCCCGAGATGATCAGGGTTCGCGAGGCCGGCGTGCGTACGACCGTCATCGGCTGCGCTACGCGACACCCTCGGTGACGCCGGATCAATGCCGCCGCAGCTGCTCGTCTGCTCGCTGCGAGCTACCGCGAGCTCTCGTTCGAAGGACGGTCACGTGTGGATGTTCGGTCCGCTGGCATCGGCTCGCCCGCGAGCTCGCCCGCCCGAGGCAATTCCCGCCTGAGCGCGGTCCTCCGGCTCACGGCGAACTCATGTCCCGCCTCACGACCGCCTCATGCGGGCTCCGTAGCGTGAGCCCACGAAAGGCTCCGCCTACAGGAGGTACACGGATGAAGCTCCTCGCACGTTCACTCGCAATCCTGGTGCCGAGCTCCTGCTCTCGGCGGCGGCCGTGTACGCCGGTCGAGCTACGACCGCCGCGTCCACCGGCTGAAGGACGCGAAGCTCAACATCGAGCACAACGCGACCGACAACGACACCGGCTTCCAGGGCTTCATCGACAGCGAAGGCTGGCGGCGGCTCGACGTGCGCGGGCCGCAGGCCAGGTGCTGGCCTTCGAGGGTCGCGGCTCGCTCGCCAGAGCTGGGCGTGACCGAGCTCTTCTTCGAGACCGTCGAGCCTGCGAATGCCGACGTTCCGATCGAGGCGATGCTCGCGAAGCTGCCGGAGGGGAACTACACGATCGCCGGTCCCTCACAGGAGAACGGCAAGAGCGCCGGCCGCACGTCGGGCACCGCCTGGCTGACGCACGACATCCCGGCGGGCCCCAAGCTCGTCTCCCCGAAGGAAGGCGCACGGGTGCCCATCCGCGGTGTCGTCGCCCGCTGGCAGCCCGTGACAAGACGATCACGGGCGAAGCCGGTGAAGATCATCGCCTACCAGCTCATCATCGAGAAGGACGTCCCACCGCACCGGCACATGATCGGAAAGTTCGGGCTGAGCATGTACCTGCCGCCGTCGGTGACGAGCATCGCCGTCCCGAACGGCATTTCCTCGAGCCGCGCACCAAGTACAGTGGGAGGTGCTGGCCATCGAGCGCAGCGGCAACCAGACCCTCTCGTCCGGCGAGTTCCGGACGCGATGAGCGGCTAACGAGCGGGCGGGCGCGGGTGGCGATCGACTCGAGCTCGTTCACGATCTCGTCGAGCGGACGCCGAGCATCGATCTCCGCCGTCGCCCCTGCCCGCAGCAGAGGCTCGTACGCGGCCAGGTCGTCTGCGATCTTCTTGCGCTCGGACGTCCGTCTTGCCGTAGGGGTTCGACTCCCGGGTGCCAACGCGCTCGAGGATCACGTCGAGAGGGGCGCTCAGGAGCACGACCGCGTCGAACCGCGGATAGAACTTCCCCTGGTTGGCGACGGTGCCCACCACGAACAACGCCCCGTCGGAGTGACCGCTGAGCAGCGCGTCGATTCGCTCCTCGTTCCAGAGCGGTTCCACCGAACCATCCGGGAGCCGAACGTCCTCGATCCAGCCGCCGTAGTCGGTGTCGACCACGCGGTGCCCCCTCCGCGCCAGCTCCGCGAGCGCCGCAGACTTGCCCGTTCCGGACATCCCCGTGATGAGGACCACCCCCACAAATCCACTGTAGCCCTCTACGTGGTCAGGAGGATTCGCTCGCCCGAGCCGGGCTGACCAGGCACGTGCGCCGTCACGACCCAGCCGTCAAAGCGGTCCGCGTCGCGCCAGGCGCCGAGGTCGTAGCCCACGCTGAGACGCACCGTCGTGTCGTCTCCGGCAGTCACGAAGGTGCCACACGAAGCCCCGATTACCCCCTGCTTCGAGAGGTAGAGCTCGTACCAGCCTCCCTGCGGTAGCTGCGGAAGGCGTTTGACCTCCATCTCGAGAGCGATGTTCCCATTCTCGTCGGGCTCGTCCATGGCGAGCTCGGCGCTCGCGTCGGCCACGGGTGAAACGCCGTGCATCGAGATCGTCCTTGCTGCGTCGAAGCCGTCTCCACGGCTGCCGGCCACGAAGCCGGCGGCGAGCGCGACGGACGCCAGCGCCGCAGCCAGAGCGAGCTGAGCCCATCGCCTTCGGCGCGGGCGTGCCTGCAGAACCCGGCCGGCGACCTGTGGCGACTGGGGCACAGCGTCAGGCGGAGGGCCGGCTTCGACGAGCAGCTCATGGACGCGCACGAGCCGCTCGTCCGGACCGCCCTCGTCGCCGATCAAGTCGCGAAGGTCGGGCGGCCGCGTCACTGAAGCTCCTCGTCGAGCAGTGTCGCGAGCCGAGAGAGGGCTGTTCGCGTTCGGGTCTTCACGGTTCCCAGCGGGATGCCCACGCGTTTGGCGATCTCGCTCTGCGAGAGGCCTCCCCAGTACGCGAGCACGATCAGCTCCCGCTCGCTCTCGTTGAGGCTCTCCAACGCTGAGTGCACCCGCCAACGCAGCCACTCACGCTCTGCCAGCTCGTCGGGGCCGGCATCCGAGGAGGGCTGATCTGAAGGCTCCGCCGGGAGCTCCTGACGTCGCCTACCTCGATCGGCGATGGCATTTCGTGCGACGGCGTAGAGCCAGGTCGTGGCTGCCCCGCGGTCCGGACGGTAGGTCGAGGCCGACCGCCACACGGACACGAACGCTTCCTGAAGCGCGTCCTCGGCCCTCCCCGCGTCGCCGAGCCGCCGCTGCGCGAGCGCCAGCACCGGTCGAGCGTAGCGCCGGTAGAGGATCTCGAAGGCGTCGTGGTCGCCGTCGGCGATGCGCTCGAGCAGGAGCTCGTCCTCACCAGACGCATAGCCGCGTGGCACGACTGCGAGTCTCGCAGTCGCGGGCATAGCCAAGCTGATGGCGTGTGCCTGATCCACGCGTTTCTCCCCTTGACGTTGTCTGCTACGGGCGGACGGTGTTTTCATGTGGTAATAGGCACGGAACGTGCGTGCGGATTGGATGCCGCCCTTTCCCGACCGCCACGAGTCCGACGAGATGCCTCAACCTCAGGCTCCAGCTGACGAGCAAACGCAACGGCGCGACAACCCCCTATGTCGCGGGACCACCCACCCTGTATACGGTCGCGAGCCGTGATTCGGATTGAGCGTCGCTTCGTCGCCTACGTGCGGCCACCGGTCGCGGCCGGCCTCAGTACCACTTGCCCCTGGCGAAGCCGCCGAACACGACGAGGCCGATGAGACCGATGATGAGCCCCCACCAGAAGCTCCAGACGATGGCCAAGACAATCCCCACGATCACGAGGATGCCGCCGAGTCCGATCCCACCATTGCCCACGCAAGCGTGGTTACCCACGAATCACGCAAACCAATCACTGCATAGATCCGATCCCCATAGACAGCGCGTATATCGAGGTAGGAATGAGGACCACGCTGATCGCACTGGCGATGATCGCGACACTGATGGTCGCCGCCGCCGGCTTCGCCTCCGACCGGGAAGTAGCGTCGGGCACCGCCACCGCCGTCGCCGAGCTACAGATCCGTCCCAGCATCTCGAATGGGCCTCGCGGCGTGGGGCTCTTCCGACAGACGGGCGGGAACTTGCGTGGCTGGGTGGTCGTCTGGCCTCTCGTGCCGGGCTCGAAGCACGCCGTGCACTTCCACGGGCCGAACAGTTCCTGCGGACAGAAGGCTGATCCCGTCGCCGCCCACGCCGACCTCGTCGCCGACGCACGCGGCGTCGCCTACGCGGCGGTCAAGATCCGAAGCCGCGTCCAGGTTCTGCGCAAGGGCATCTACTACAACGTCCACGCAAGGCCGCTCACCGCGACGGAGAATCCGGAGATCGCCTGCGCGAACGTCGTGCCGATCGGCTGAGTCGCCGCCCGCCGTCAGACGGGGCTTTGTCGTCTCCCCTGTGAGGCGAGCACGGCCAGGACGGCTTCGCCGTAGCGCTCGACCTTTACCGGGCCGAGGCCCTTGACGCCTGCGAGCTCGGCCAGCGTCTGCGGACGGACGGCGGCCAGCTCGCGAATCGTCGCGTCGTGGAGGACGACGTAGGCCGGGACGCCATCCTCCCGCGAGCGCTCGAGGCGCCAGCTCCGAAGGTACGCGACGAGGTCCTCGTCCACGTCAGCCTCGACGCTCGTCCTGATCCGCGGCGGCGGCACCGCGGAGTCCACATGGACGACGCGGTAGCCGTCCGGAGTCGTTACCTCGACGAGCGCGCCCGAGACCTCGAGCAGCTTGAGCCAGCGGCGCACGTCGCCGTCCGTCGCGGCGGCGAGCAGACGGTAGGCACCCGAGCGGCGGGCCGAGGGAGGCGCCTTGAGAGAGCCGCGAAGCGTGGCGATGAGGCTCTGCCAGCCCACTGGCCAGGTCATCGACGCGACCGCGTCCACGATCGCCTCACCGACGTCCTCGGGCAGCGGCGGTGGCGGGCTCGTCACCGAAGCCGTCTCGCGGCCGAGCGGCGCGCACACGTCGCACGCCCCGCACGGGCGGCGAAAGGCCTCGGCGAAGTGCGCCGCGACCTGCTCGTGCCGGCAGCTGCGCGTCTCCGCGAACGCGACTATGCGGTCGGCGCGCGACTCGGCGACGAGCTCGGCCCGCGCGAGGAGCGCCTCCACTCTCTCGCCCGCATCCGCCGGCGCCGCCGGAACGTCGATCCGCATGAACCGGCCCGCGTCGTGGTCGCGGCGCAGCAATCCAGCCTGCTCGAGCATGCCGACGAGCACGCGCGCATCGCGCTTCGGCACGAGCGAGGCGAGCTCGTCCGGATCGACCCTGCCGTCAGCGCTCCGCACGGCTGCGTACACGGCGCGGAGCTCGGACGCGGTGGGCACGTCCGAGACCGCGAACCGGCGCAGCGCCTGCGCGTCGCTCGGGCTGGCGAGCAGGAGCGTCTGGCTCGGCTCGCCGTCCCGCCCTGCGCGCCCGACCATCTGCACGTACTCCTCGAGCGAGGACGGGTAGTTGACGAGGCAGACGAGCCGTACGTCAGGCTTGTCGATCCCCATGCCGAACGCCGTCGTCGCGACGACCGCCTGCACGCGGCCGGCGATGAAGTCGTCCTGGATGCGCGTCCGCTCCTCTGCCTCGAGCCCCGCGTGGTAGTGCGCGGCGCGGAAGCCGTGTCCCTGGAGGACGCGCGCGATCTCCTCGGTGGAGCGGCGGGAGCGCGCGTACACGATCGCCGAGCCGCCGCGCAGCGTACGGAGCCGCTCGACGAGGACCTCGAGCCGGTCGTCCGCGTTCGCGACTGCCCGGACGTCGTAGCGCAGGTTGGGACGCATGACGCTCGTGTGCACGACCTCGAAGGCCCTTCCGAGCGCGTCGCCGATCTCGCGCGCCATCGCCGGAGTGGCGGTCGCGGTCATCCCGAGCAGGGTGGGCCGGCAGAAGGCCTCGAGCGCACGGCGGATGAAGAGGTAGTCGGGGCGGAAGTCGTGCCCCCACATGCTCACGCAGTGCACCTCGTCCACGACCACGAGCCCGATGCCGACGCCCGCGAGCAGCTCGACGAAGCGCGCCTGGCGCAGCCGCTCCGGCGCTGCGTAGACGAGTCGCGTCTTGCCGGAGGAGACGGCTTCGAGCCGCTCCGCGGTCTCCTCGCTCGAGAGCGAGGAGTTGACGAAGGTCGCCGTCGCGGCGATCCGGGGCGGGAGCTTGTCCACCTGGTCCTTCATCAGCGCGATCAGCGGCGAGAGGACGAGCGTCGGCTCCGGCCGCAGTGTCGCCGCGAGCTGGTACGTGAGCGACTTCCCCGAGCCCGTCGGCATGAGCGCGAGCGTGTCCCGCCCTTCGACGGCCGCCCGCACGACCTGCTCCTGGCCCGGGCGGAAAGCGTCGAAGCCGAAGAGCTCGCGCAGCGGTGAGTCGAGGTCCGTCAGGCGGGCGAGTATAGGCGCCGCTCCGGCCGTGCCTTCCAGGCGGATCTGTCTTGTTGCGAAGTTCTCACACTCGTGAGCGACGGTTGGACAGATCGCCGGAGAGCGATGATCCTACTTCGGTGGGGCGCGATCTCCCCGCCGGCACGGTCACCTTCCTCTTCACCGACATCGAGGGCTCGACCGTGCTGTTGCACGATCTGGGCGCCGGGGCCTATGCGGAAGCGCTCGCCGAGCACCGGCGGGTGGTGCGGGATGCGTGCGCGCTGCACGGCGGCATGGAGGTTGACACGCAAGGGGACGCCTTCTTCGTCGCTTTCCCGACGGCGCCGGGAGCGCTCGCGGCTGCATCGGCGATCACGAACGGCCTTGCCTCAGGACGGATCAGGGTGCGGATCGGGCTGCACACGGGGACGCCTCTCGTCACCGACGAGGGCTACGTGGGACCCGACGTCCACCGGGCGGCCAGGATCGCCGCTTCGGGCCACGCCGGACAGACGCTCGTGTCGTCTGCGACCGCAGCACTAGTCGGGCCCGACGGCCTGCGCGACCTCGGCGAGCATCGCTTCAAGGACCTCGCGGCTCCCGAGCGTGTGTACCAGCTCGGCGACGAGGAGTTCCCCGCTCTCAATTCCCTCTATCGCACAAACCTGCCGGTGCCGGCGACGCCCTTCGTCGGCCGAAGGGGCGAGCTCGAGGAGGTAGCCGCGCTGCTCAACCGCGAGGACGTTCGCCTGCTCACCTTGACCGGCCCGGGTGGCACCGGCAAGACCCGCCTTGCGCTCCAAGCCGCTGCCGAGGCCTCGGATCGCTACCCCGACGGGATCACCTGGGTTCCGCTCGCGCCGCTGCGCGACCCCGCGCTGCTGCTCCCGACGGTCGCGCAAGAGCTCGAGCTCAAGGAAGAATCGGGAGAGCTGCTCACCGAGACGCTGCAGGGCGGCTCTCGCCGGCAGGCGGGCGCTGCTCGTGCTCGACAACGTCGAGCATCTCCTGCCCCACGCGGCCGCCGACATAGCGGCCCTACGCGATCTCGACGGCCCGAAGGTGCTCGTAACGAGCAGGGAGCGACTCCGCGTCGGTGGTGAGCACGTCTGGCCGGTGCCCTCGCTCGCCGAGCCCGAGGCAGTGGAGCTCTTCAGGGCCCGCGCGCTTGCGGTCGACCCGTCGTTCTCGGCGACGGCGGCGACCGCCGAGCTCTGCACTCGGCTGGACGACCTGCCGCTGGCAATCGAGCTGGCGGCCGGCCGTACCGGGCTCTTCAGCACCGACGAGCTGCTCGAGCGGCTCTCGCAGCGACTCGACCTCCTTCAGGGTGACCGGGAAGCCGATCCGCGGCAGCAGACACTGCGCGCCACGATCGACTGGTCCTACGATCTCCTGGCGGCGGACGAGCAGCGCCTTCTCCGCTCCCTCTCCCTCTTCGTCGGCGGGTGCACGTTCGAAGCGGCCGAGGCTGTAGGCGGCGCCGACGCGGACACGCTCCAATCTCTTATCGACAAGAGCCTCGTCCGCAAGCGCGCGACCGACGAGGGATCGCGTTACTGGATGCTGGAGACGATCCGCGAGTTCGCGCTCGAGCGGCTGGCCACGGCGGGCGAGGCGCCGCGGTTGCACGATCTCCACGCCCTGCACTACCTGGAAGTGGCCGAACGGGAAGCAGCCGGGCTCCGCGGGCCGGGACAGGCCGCCGCACTGCACCGTCTCGACAGCGAGCACGCGAACCTCCGGGCTGCGCTCGCCTGGGAGTGCGCCGAAGACCGCGCCGAGCTCGCGCTTCGGCTCGCTGCCCTCATCTGGAGATTCTGGTGGGTTCGGGGTCTCCTCTCCGAGGGGCGGCAGTGGTTGAGCAAGGTCCTCGCCCTGCCCGTCGAAGGCTTGGAGGATGTGCGGGCGACTGTGTTCGAGGGCGCCTCGGCGCTCGCGTGGGGCCAGGCTGACGCCGAGCAGGCCGAGATACATGCGGAGGAAGCGCTCAAGCTCTTCCGGCACGTCGACGACAAGCAAGGCGTAGCGCGGGCTCTGAATCACCTCGGTCTCGTCTCCCAGGAGCGAGGCGCCTACGACCGGGCGCGCTGCTTCTTCGAGGAGAGCGGGGCCCTCGCACAAGAGCTCGGGAACGAGCGGAGTTACGCCGTCGCCGTCGTCAACCTCGGTGGGCTCGCGCTCATCGAGGGGGACTACGCACGCGCGCGTGAGCTCTCCGAGCTGGCTCTGCGCCTCCACCGTGAGCAGGACTCCCGCGACGGAGAGGCGATCTCGCTCCTCAACCTCGGCTTCGCGGCACTCGAAGAGGGAGCCGTTGACGAGGCCACGAAGCACCTCGAGGAGAGCGGCGAGCTCTTTCGTGAGCTTGGCTTCACCGAGTACCTCGCGTTCGCCCTCGAAGGGCTCGCCGGCCTCGCTGCCTCAAGCGAGCCGCTGGAGGCGGCGCGCCTCCTCGGACACGCCGAGGCGTTACGGGACGCGGCGGACGCCTCGCTCGGCCCGTTCGAGCGCAGGCTCCACGAGAGAACGTTGGCAACCGTTCATGAGCACCTCGACGCCGCCGTATTGGCCGAGGCGTGGGGCGAAGGCCGTGCCGATGCGGACAAGAGTCGCGGGGCCGCCGGGCGCTGAGAAAAGCTCGGACCGCCGACGGCGTCCTCGTCGCCCTAGCGGCGGACCCAGGCTACCCGCCGGTGAAGCTCCGTACGTGCTCGAGTAGCGGCTTCGCGTTCGGGAGCGCGTCCTCCTCTTCCTCGACGATCGCCGCGAACGCCTTGCGGCACCACGAAGCCCGCTCCTCGTCAGTGAACGCTTCGCCGAGCACGAGGTAGATCAGCCGCTCCGCGCCGTCCAGCCGACCCCATAGGTAGTCCCGCTCCCGGCCGGCCCGGCTGAAGAACGCCCCGAAGTGCATGGTCGAAAACCCGGCCAGCTTCGGCTTGGCCTGGTCGGGCGCCGGCAGGAGCCGCGCGTCCGCGGGGCTCATGCGCACGATCTCGATCGTGTCGCGCTCGCCGACGTCGGCGACCGCCTGGATCGGGTAGAGGAGAACGTCCCAGAACGGGAAGCCGAGGTAGCGAACGAGGAGCTCGGCGCGCCGTTCGGGCGCCCAGCCCGCGCTGAGCGCGAGGAGCTGCCGGTACAGCTGCTCGGCGGTGCCGGCGAGCTTCGCCTCGAGCGCCTTGCCGAAGTCCTCCTCGAGCCGGGCAAGGTCGGCGGCGCGCGCGGCCGCGTACTCGGCGGGCGTCTGGTGGGCGTCGAGCGCGGTGCCGATCGGCCCATCGGCGAAGACCCCGAGCACGTCGCCGGTCATGTCCGTGAGCAGCCCGCGGCCGTCCATCGTGTCGAGCAGCTCGGCGCGCGAGGCCCATACGAGGCCCTTGGCGTCGTTGATCTCGGCGCGCGCCGGGTACCCGGACTGCCCGGCGTGCGTGTACCACCCATTCAGCCCGTCGATCACGAACCGCAGCCGGCGGGCGCGGTAGGGCAGGTCGAAGCGGCGCAGCCACGACTCGACGTCGGCGGCGAGCGCGGGCTGGCCGGCTGCGTCCTCGAGCAGCCGCGTCCGCGCCCACGAGCGGACGACGCCGCGCACGAAGAACGCATGGTTCGACCCCTCCGGGTAGTCGGCGAGGCGGCAGATCGTGCGCCCGAAGCTCGCGACGACGCCGATCACCTTGGCGCGGACATGGACCGGGTGCGCGAGGCCGGCCGCATCCTTCGCCTCGGCGTTGATCGTCGTGCGCCACCGCACAACCTCCTCGGGCGGGGCGTCGGCGGCGAGCTCGCCGAGGTCGCCGACGATCGCCTCCACCCGCGCAGCGATTCCGTCGAACGATGCCCTGACGACGTCGTTGATCCGCTGGACGCGCTCGTTGTGGCGGTTCACGTCCAGGATCTCGTCGAGCAGCGGCTCCTCGCGCGGGAGGCCCGAGACCGACGCGAGAACGGTCGCGATCGGGCTGGGCGAGCCCCCGCCCTGCGCCTTCGCTTCCTTGTCGCTGCCGGGGTCGGGCTCGAGGTAGAGGAGCCGCCGGTCGACCTCGGAATCGGCGCTCCGCCGCTTGATCGCCTCGATCACGTGCCCGAACGGCTTGTTGTCGAGCACGCCACCGTCGACGAAGAACGTCGCGGCCGCGTCTGCGCGCGAGAGCTCGTAGATCCGGAACAGGCCCCGCAGCGTCTCCGACAGATCGACGGCTTCCTCCTTCACTGCGTTCTGGAAGGTGCCGAGGCTGACCGGCGGGAATGCGCCCGGAAAGCTCATCGTCGTGCGCGCGGAGAACGCGAGCGCGCCGTTGTGCGCGGCGTCAAGCGCATCCTCGCCGTCGCCGAACTTGAAGGAGAGCACGTGCCGGTGCGCCGCGTCGCGGATCGTGGGCGGGTCGGCGATGAGGAGGTCGCGGCGGTAGCCGTAGAAGTCGGTCACGGTGACAAAGAGCTCGATCGGGTGGCGCTCCGGCATCAGCGTCTCGACCTCTGCCGGCTGGGACCCGCCCTCGTCCATGTCCTCGAGTGCGCGGTACATCCATTCGGCGATCTCGTCGCCCTTGAGCACCGGCTTCTTGACCGCGCTCACGAGCAGGAACGGCGCCTTGAGCCACATCGGCACCCACTTCGGGCCGCGCAGCAGCACCTTGATGTCGCCGCGCTCGAACCAGAGGTCGCGGAGCGAGTCCTGCGAGCGGTTGTGCGCGATCGACTTCGAGAGGTAGACCCCGTTGATCCCCCCTGCCGAGGTCCCGGCGATGACGTCGACGACGATGCGTGTGCGCACACCATCCGGGTCGCGCTTGGCGAGCTCATCGAGCAGCTCGACGTAGGCCTGCTCGGTCGGGGTGCTTCCCTTCGCCCCGCGCTCCACGAGCGCCGAGGCCTTGACCAGTCGCTGGAGCTCCTTGGTCGTGCCGTGCATGTAGATCGCAAGCGAGGCACCACCGTAAAGGACGACGCCGAGCCGGAGCTCGCGCACCTCGGAACGCTGCGCTGGCGGTGTGGACGGTCCTGAGCTCGACATGGCCATTCCTCCTCCGCTGCGTGAGGAAGACAGCTTCCCCGCGTTGGCCCGCGATTTCAAGCGCGATGCGCGTTCACCGTAGGCTTCGAGGTGATGCTCACGTGTTCCCGATGCGGCCAGGAGAATCCCGAAGGCGCGCGCTTCTGCAATGCCTGCGCTGCACCACTGGCAGCGGCTGCCGAGACGCGACTCGAGGAACGCAAGGTCGTCACCGTCCTCTTCGCCGACCTCGTGGGCTTCACGTCGCGCGCCGAGCAGATGGATCCGGAGGAGGTGCGCTTGCTCCTCCGCCCGTACCACGCCCGCCTGCGCGACGAGCTCGAGCGCTTCGGCGGCACGGTGGAGAAGTTCATCGGCGACGCGGTGATGGCGGTCTTCGGCGCTCCCGTCGCGCACGAGGACGACCCGGAGCGCGCCGTTCGCGCTGCGCTCGCGATCCGTGAGTGGATCCTCGACGAGCAGGCCGAGCTCCAGCTCCGCATCGGCGTCAACACCGGCCAGGCGCTCGTGTCGCTCGGTGCGCGGCCGGAGGAGGGCGAGGGCATGGTCGCCGGCGACGTCGTCAACACCGCCGCCCGGCTCCAGTCGAACGCACCCGTCAACGGGATCCTCGTCGGCGAGACGACCTGGCGTGCGACCCGCGACGCGATCGACTACCGCGCAGGCCGAGGCCGTGCAGGCAAAGGGCAAGGCGGAGCCCGTCGAGGCCTGGGAGGTGGTGGAGGCACTAGCGCGCGTGGGCGTGGACATCTCCGGCCGCGTGCGGACGCCGCTCGTCGGCAGGCGGCGCGAGCTCGATTCGCTGCTCGACGCCTTCGAGCGCGCGCGCAGCACACGCTAGGCGCAGCTGGTGACGCTCGTCGGCGAGCCCGGGATCGGCAAGAGCCGCCTCGTCTACGAGCTCTTTCAGACCGTCGAGCACGACCCCGAGCTCATCTACTGGCGCCAGGGCCGGTCGCTGCCCTACGGCGAGGGGATCAGCTTCTGGGCGCTCGGCGAGATGGTGAAGGCGCACGCCGGCATCCTCGAGACGGACGCGAAGGACGAGGCCGCGCAAAAGCTCCGGTCGACCGTCGCGGCTGCCTTGCCGGACGAAGACGTCGAATGGACCCTCAGCCATCTCCGCCCGTTGGCGGGAGTCGAGGACGTCGCGGGGCGGAGTGAGAGCCAGGAGGAGGCGTTTGCCGCCTGGCGCGGCTTTCTCGAGGGGATCGCGGACCAGAGCCCGCTCGTCCTCGTCTTCGAGGACCTCCACTGGGCCGACGAAGGCCTCCTCGACTTCGTCGACCACCTCGTCGACTGGGCGACGCGCGTGCCGCTGCTCGTCGTCGGCACGGCCCGCCCGGAGCTGCTCGCGCGCCGCTCCGCCTGGGGAGGCGGCAAGACGAACGCGCTGACGCTCTCGCTCGCGCCGCTCTCGGGCGTGGAGACCGCGGAGCTCGTGCATGGGCTCCTGGATCAGGCCGCGATACCCGCGGACATCCAGGCGACGCTCCTCGAGCGCGCCGGCGGCAACCCGCTGTACGCGGAGGAGTTCGTCCGCCTGCTCGACGAGCGCGCCAACGGCGCCGCGCTCCCCGAGACCGTTCAGGGCATCATCGCCGCGCGCCTCGACGTCCTCGACCGCGAGGAGAAGGAACTGCTGCAGGACGCAGCCGTTCTCGGTCGCGTGTTCTGGGCCGGTGGGCTGGGGCAGGAGCGAGACGCGGCAGAAGCAGCGCTCCACCGACTCGAACGACGGGAGTTCGTCCAGCGCGAGCGGCGGAGCACCGTCGCCGGCGAGACGGAATACGCGTTCCGGCACGCGCTCGTCCGCGAGGTCGCCTACGAGCAGATCCCGAGGGCACAGCGTGGAGAGAAGCACCGCCGCGTTGCGGCCTGGCTCGAGACGCTGGGGCGGCCGGACGATCTCGCCGAGCTCCTCGCCCATCACTACATCGCGGTTCTCGACTACTCCGAGCCGGACGCGGAGCTCGCCGGCCGCGCAGCTCGAGCCCTGGGCGAAGCGGGTGACCGCGCTCTCGCGCTCAACGCGTACGCGGCTGCTGCAGGCTTCTACCGGCGCGCCCTCGACGTCAGTGGCAAGGAAGAGCGAGGCAGGTTCCTCTTCGGGCTCGGCAGCGCGCTCGCGGCGCTGGCCGACCCGGAGGCGGCGGAACGCCTGAATGAGGCCTCGGCCGCACTCACAGCCGCCAGCGACCTCGAGGCGGCCGCGGAGGCAGAGTGCGTTCTCGCCGGAATGGCCTGGGACACCGCGAGTCCCGCCCTCGTCGACCGGCACGTTGCTCGTGCCCTCGAGCTCGTGCACGGCCGTCCTGCTTCCGCGGCCCACGCGAGGTCTCTCTCGCAGGCTGCGCGCTTCCAGATGCTGGCGGGTGACTGGGGCGCGGCGATCGAAACAGGTCGAGAGGCGGAGCGGATGGCCGCCGAGCTAGGCCTCGACGCGGTCCAGGCAGATGCTCTCGCGACGGTCGGAACTGCCCGCGGGGACTTCGACGACCGAAGCGGAGAGGACGACCTCGCGCGGGCGATCGAGCTGGCCGAGCGCGCAAGCGCGCCGATGCCGCTTTCTCGCGCGCTCAACAACCTTGCCGCGGCCTACGCGCGGTTCGATCTTCGGAGAACGTACGAGCTCAACCTCCGGAACTACGAGACCATGAGCCGGTACGGGCATGTCCGCCAGGTCTGGTGGGCCCGCGGCCAGCTCGCGGACACCGCCTTCGAGACGGGCGCGTGGGACGAGGCGCTCGAGCATGCCGACGCTGTCATCGCTTACGTCGAAGCGGGGGCGTCCCACTACTTCGAGCCGAATTGCCGGCTGGTCCGGGCCGCCATCACCTTCGCCCGTGGCGACGACAGCCGCTTCGAGGCGGACATCGAACGGGCGCTCGCGCTGGCAGAGAAGGCCACCGACCCGCAGGCGAAAATGCCCGTCTCCGTCTACGCCGCCTACCTCTGCGTCTGGCTCGGCGATCGGTCCCGAGCGAGGCAGTTGCTCGACTCGACGCTCGATACCGCTCGCACCTTCGAGATCGGCATGGGCCTCGTCGCCTACGAAGCGAGCCTCGTCGCAGCACTCCTCGACCTCGACCCCGCGCTGCTCGGCATCCCCCCAGTGGAGAACCGCAACAGCCCTCTCAGACACGCCGCCGCTGCCCTGCATGACAGCGATCTGTTGGCCGCAGCCGACGCACTCGCCGAACACGGGAGCGCGAGTGACGAGGCCTACCTCCGCCTCCGCGCCGGCGAGCGGCTGCTCGGTGAGGGCCGCGTGGAGGAGGCCGTGGAGCAGCTCGAGCGGGCGCTCGCCTTCTACCGCGGCGTCCGCGCGACCCGGTTCATCGCAGAGGCCGAGTCCTTGCTGGCCGGCGCCGAGCAGCAGACGGCCTAGAGAGAGCCGACGCGCGGCCTCAGTCTCTACCGGCTGCTACTCGTCGTTATGGCCGGTGGTCCTGTGCTTGGAGCCTGGCCCAGGTGTCCCTGAGCCCGAGTGTGCGGTTGAAGACGAGCCGCCCAGGCGTCGAGTCGGGATCCGGGCAGAAGTAGCCGAGGCGCTCGAACTGCACGGTCTCGCCGACCGGCAGCTCCGCGAGCGCAGGCTCGACGAGGCAGGCCTCGAGCACCGTCTCCGAGTCGGGGTTGAGGTCGGCGAAGAGGTCGCCGTCAGCGCCGGGGTCGGGGCGGGTGAAGAGACGGTCATAGAGACGAACTTCGGCGGGCGCGGCGTGCTCGGCCGAGAGCCAGTGCAGCGTCGCCTTGGGCCGGCGCCCGTCCGGGGCGTCGCCGCCGCGCGTCTCCGGATCGTAGGTGCAGCGGAGCTCGACGATCTCGCCGCTTGCGTCCTTCACCACGTCGGTGCAGGTCACGAAGTAGGCGTAGCGCAGGCGCACCTCGCGGCCGGGGGCGAGGCGGAAGAACTTGCTCGGCGGGTCCTCCATGAAGTCGTCACGCTCGATCCAGAGCTCGCGCGCGAAGGGCACCTTGCGCGTCCCGGCCGAGGGATCCTCCGGGTTGTTGACGGCCTCCATCTCCTCGACCTGTCCCGTCGGGGTAGTTCTCGATCACGAGCCTGAGCGGGCGCAGGACCGCGAAGCGTCGCTGTGCCGTGCGGTTCAGCACGTCCCTGACCTCGTGCTCGAGCATCTCGATCTCGACGGCGCTCTTGCCCTTGCTTCCCACGCCGACCAGTCCAGGAAGTTGCGCAGACCCTCGGGCGGAAAGCCGCGCCGGCGCAGGGCCGAGACGGTGGGCATGCGCGGATCGTCCCAGCCTCGCACGTAACCCTCGCTCACGAGCCGCCCCAGGAAGCGCTTCGAGAGCACGGTGTACGTCAAGTTGAGGCGGGAGAACTCGTACTGGTGCGGGCGCGAAGGCACCGGCAGGTTCTCGATCAGCCAGTCGTAGAGCGGCCGGTGATCCTCGAACTCGAGCGTGCAGAGGGAGTGGGTGATGCCCTCGATCGCGTCCGACTGCCCGTGGGCGAAGTCGTACAGCGGATAGATGCACCACTCGTCGCCGGTCCGTGGGTGGGTCGCGTGCAGGATCCGGTAGAGCACCGGGTCGCGCATGTTGATGTTGGGCGAGGCCATGTCGATCTTCGCCCTGAGCACTCTGGCGCCGTCCGGGAACTCGCCCGCGCGCATGCGCTCGAACAGATCGAGGTTGTCATCGATCGAGCGGCCGCGCCAGGGACTGTTCTTGCCCGGCTCGGTGAGGGTGCCGCGGTGCTCGCGGATCTCATCAGCCGAGAGATCGTCGACGTACGCCTTACCGGCCTTGACCAGGTAGACAGCCCAGTCGTAGAGCTGGTGAAAGTAGTCGGAGGCGAAGTAGAGATGCTCGCCCCAGTCGAAGCCGAGCCAGCGGACGTCTTCCTGGATCGAGTCGATGTACTCCTGCTCTTCCTTGATCGGGTTGGTGTCGTCGAAGCGCAGATGGCAGCGCCCGCCGAACTCCTTGGCGATCCCGAAGTTGAGCGCGATCGCCTTGGGGTGGCCGATGTGGAGGTATCCATTCGGCTCGGGCGGGAAGCGGGTCACGACCTCCGAGACGGTGCCCTCGCGCACATCGGCCGCGACGATCTCGCGGATGAAATCGCTTCGTTCGGGAGTCGCTGGATCGTGGGCGCTCACGCCGCTGCCACTCATCACCTCGAAGAGACTAGTGCAGTACATCGCCATGCCTGGGCGCAGTCGGGATGCCGGGTCCGCAGGGATCTCGACGTGCCTACCCCCAAGCCGCAGGAATAGCCGCGGGTCCTTTCCCGCGCGTCGTAAGCTCCGGCTATGGAGATCGTCGCGTACCAGGGTGAGGCCGGCGCATACTCTGAGGCGGCCGCCGTCGCACTCTTTCCCGAGGCCGATCAACGTGCGCTGCCCTCCATCCGCACCGTTTTCGAGTCGGTGGAGGTTGGCCGCGCACGCTGGGGGCTTGCGCCAATGGACAACTCGCAGGCCGGAAGCATCAACGAGACTTACGACCTATTCCTGCGACACGGCCTGCACCTCGTCGGCGAGACGATCGTCCGCGTCGACCATTGCCTGCTCGCACTGCCGGGTACGAGGATCGACGACATCCAGGAAGTGATCTCACATCCGCAGGCGATCGCGCAGTCGGAGGAGTTTCTGAGCGCGCTCGAGGTCACGGTGCGCGCGGAGTACAACACCGCCGGCGCCGCAAAGACGCATCGCCGAGCAGCGGCTCGAGCAGACAGCCGCGATCGCATCCCGCCGCGCCGCCGAGCTCTACGGGCTCGAAGTTCTTGCGGAGAGCATTCAGACGTACCCCGACAATTACACGCGTTTCGGCGCTCTCTCGCGCGACCCCTCGCCGCTTGGACAGCCGAACAAGTCGTCGCTCGTCTTCGGCGTCGGCCACGTCGCGGGTTCGCTGTATCGCTGCCTCGGCGCGCTCGCCGAGCGCCATGTCAACCTGACGAAGCTCGAGTCCCGCCCCCGCCCCGGCCGTCCATGGGAGTACGTCTTCTATGCCGACGTCGAGGCGGCGGCCGATCTGCCTGAGATGATCGAGGCGCTCGCGGAGCTCAGCGAGCACGCGACGTTCACGCGCCTGCTCGGGACGTACTCCGCCGCCGTCCAGCGGAAGCCGTAGCGCGAGCCGTTCCCCGGCAACAGATCCGAGTCGAGAACCAGGAGGCCGAGCGCGGGGCGTCTCCCCCAGGCTGGGTAGGTTCGACTCCTGCGCCGCTGCGTAGAGCCAAGAAGGGTGGTGCGTGTGAGAAATCGCGTCTTTGCGGGGCTTTCTTCGAAGCCGACGCGCGGATTCGAACCGCGGACCCCTTCATTACGAGAAGCCCGCCGGGATCTCGGCAGGACGCCGTCGGCGACTGACCCTACAGGTTTGACCGTCTCATCCTCCGACGCTAGGCTCGGTTGACGGCAAAGGGGGCGCCGGTGGCGCTGAAGATTCTCGTCTGCGCGCAGAACGAGTGGTACACGCAGCCGATCCCGTGTCAGGCACGCGGCGGCGTGGACACCGTGATCACTCTCGGAGGGTCGGTCTTCCTCTCCATAGGCACGCGCGGCACACCTGACCTCGACGCCTTTCTCGATAAGACGGTCGACGAGGTCGCCGCGCAGATCCAGCGGTTCCTCGATCGGCACCCCGACGTCAGCCGCGAGACGCCAGCAGTCGTAATCATGGACATCGAGAAGCCCCACCCAGCGGACTTCCACCTGCACTCGACGAGCATCCAAAGACGGCTCAGCAGGGCGTTCGGCATCCGCGCGGCGGCCGCGCGTTGCAAGCTCCCGAAGGCAAGGCTCGGGTTCTACGGGACGCTGATCCCGGACGCTCGAGGGCGCGCCGGCGACGAGAAGTACGTAGCCAGGAAGCGCGCTCTCGTCAAGGCAGGAGAGCGCGGCATGTTCGACCTCGTGGACTGCCTGTTCCCGGTCGTCTACCCGCGCTTCGGGCCGGACGATAAGCCCTGGAACACCTACGAGCCTTACACGCGCTTGGCGGTCACCGGCTCGAGGGAGCTGGAGCGCTCGGACGGCAGCAGCCTCGCCGTGCTTCCGCTCCTCACGTACTCGGTCGCCAACAAGAACTCGCAAAACAATCGACAGCTGCTGCTCGACCTTCCCGCTCGGAAGCCTCTCGAGGCGACGCTGGGCGTGCAGCTGGACGTCCTGCTGGACGAGCAGGTCCGCGCGGCCGTGTTCTGGGTGGGCGAGAACTCCGACCTGATCAAACGGCTGCCGAATCCGAACGGGCGAACGGTGTCACAACACGTCTGCTTCCGGTGACCTGACCCAGTCCCCGCGCTCCCTCGCTAGTCGCACCGAATACGTGAAGAGCCGACGCGCGGATTCGAACCGCGGACCCCTTCATTACGAGAGGCCTGACGGGATCTCGGCTGATCTCGGCCTGCCTGGATCGAAGCCGCTTACGAGACTTCTTCCGCCTCCTAGTCTCGGCCGTTCTCGGTGGGTCGGGTTGCCCCCGCGTTGCCCCTCCCGCAATCGAGACGGACGATCAGCCCTCGTAGCGGGCTAGTGCAAAGTCCACATCTGACCCGTTGAAGGTGCCGCCTACGAGCACGATCCGTCCGTCGGCCTGTAAGGCGAGCCCATCCGCGTTGTCGGCAAACGGGCCGATTGGCGTAGTAACGATCCCGTCGCCCCCGAAGCTCGTATCGAGGGAGCCGGCCGACGTATATCGGACAACTGCGAAATCGTCGTTCGAGTCTGTAAAGGCGGAACCGCCAACAACGATCCGCCCGTCGGTATCCAGCTCCACGCCGAAGGCTTGGTCCCGCTGCGTGCTGATCGAGGTCGTCAGCTTTCCAGTCCCATCGCCGAAAGCCGGATCCAGCGATCCGTCTGCCATGTATCGGGCGAGAGCGACGTCCCTGTTGAAGCCGCTAGCGGCTTCGCTGTAGCCGGCGGCGATGATCCGCCCGTCTGGCTGGATTGTCATCGCGAAGGCGCCATCGCCACTCTCGCGGATCGGGGTGGTCACGATGCCGTCGCCGCCGAAGCGCCTATCCAGCGACCCGTGCGGCATGTAGCGGACGAGCGCGAAGTCCAGGTTTGAGCCGTTGTCGGTGGTGCCGGCGGCGACGATCCGCCCGTCTGGCTGGACCGCAACCGCGAATGCACGATCGTCGCCCGAGCCGATCGCAGTGTTCACTTTTCCGCCGCGGAACGACCTATCGAGGGAACCGTCGGGCTTGTAGCGGACGAGCGCGATGTCCAAGTTCTGTTCCGATGCGCTTGCGCCGTTGTCGCTGTATCCGGCCGCGACAATCATCCCGTTCGACTGAACCGCCACCGCCGCGGCGGCGCTTCCATTCGGACCACTGCCAAGCTGGGTGACTACCTTCCCGTCGCCGCCGAAGCTCGGGTCGAGCGTCCCGTCGGAGTTGTACCGGGCGAGCGCGATGTCGAAGCCGGGGTTAGCCGTATCGCCTTCGCTTTCGCCCGCGACGACGATCTTGCCATCGGCCTGTAGCGCGAGACCGTGAGCCTGGTCGGTGCTACCGCCAATCGCAGTCGTGACCTTGCCGGTGCCACCGAAACTCGTGTCGAGTGACCCGTCAGAGTTGTAGCGGACGAGCGCGAAGTCGTTGTCCGTCCCGTTGTAGCTGAACCCTGTGGCGACGAGTCGCCCGTCGGGCTGCACTTCCACCGCATCGGCAGACTCGGCTTCCGGGCCGATCGCGGTCGTTACGGTGCCGCCGGTGCCAAAGGTAGGGTCGAGATCACCAGCTGCTGCGAGGGCGCCTCCCGCAGCGAGCAAGATCGCGACAACGCCCGCCGCCAGCAAACCCACCCGACTGGCGAATAGCTTCCAGACCCTGACTCCGCGTGTCTTGGCACGACGTTGAAGCATCCGAACTGACTCACGTTTTCCCTTCCGAGATCGACACGAAACCCGCTGCGATTTTGCGGGGCTTTCGCTAAAGCCGACGCGCGGATTCGAACCGCGGACCCCTTCATTACGAGGGACATTCGCGGCTACGTCGGCCGTCTTGCCCAGTTGCGCTCCGTGCGCCCAACCGTTGCTTGGATAGCTAAGACCTTCTGAGGCAACGGAGCACAACCCGCACGAACGCACTGTGTCCACATTTTGGTCACATGCGCGGTGCGCCGCGACGGCCGGCCTATCACGCCGGAGGTCGCGGGTTTGAGTCCCGTCGCTCCCGTCTCTGGAAGCCCGCTCCTGGAGCGGGCTTTCTCGTTTGTGAAGGTTGGCCGCGAGTTCCCGCGGAGTGCGTTTGATGAAGTTGCTTGAGGTCGAGACCGATCCGAAGATGCGCTCCACGAGAAGGATCGTCGCGTTGCCGACACACGCGACCGTCCACGAGACACGCAGCGCGAAGCGCACCGACCTTCTTTGCGGGTGGTCGGTTCAAATCCGCATCTGACCGACGTAGACTCTGGCCTCCACAACTTAAGGAGGGGGCATGCGTGGAGCCGCAAGTGCCAATCTGGCGGGCGTAGTCGAGGGGAAGGTTGTCGCCCAGGACGACGCCGACTATGAGGAATCACGAGCGCTCTTCAACGCCATGATCGATAGGCGTCCGGCGGCCATTGCCTATTGCGTCAGCGAGCGGGACGTCGCGGCCGCGATCGAGTACGCGCGTCGCGAGGAGCTTCGCATCGCCATCCGCAGCGGCGGACACAACGGCGGCGGGCTCGGAAGCGTCGACGACGGGATCGTGATCGATCTCTCCGAGATGAACGGCATCACGGTCGACGCAGCCGCACGGATCGTGCGCGTCCAGGGCGGCGCGTTGCTGTCCGAGCTCGACACGGCGACGCACGAACACGGCCTCGCCGTGCCGATCGGAATCATCGGCACTACGGGTGTCGGCGGCCTCACGCTCGGTGGGGGCACCGGACATCTGACCCGGGCCGCCGGGCTGACGATCGACCACCTCATCGCGGCCACGGTCGTCTTCGCCGACGGCTCGATCGTGGAGACCGACGCCGAGCGCGAGCCCGATCTCTTCTGGGCTATTCGCGGCGGCGGCGGCAACTTCGGCGTCGTGACGTCGTTCTCGTTCACGTGCGTCCCGGTGGCGAACGTCGTCGCGGGCCCGATGTTCTGGCCGATCGAGCGGGCGGAGGAGATCCTCTCGTGGTACCGCGGCTTCATCGGCGAGCAACCGACGGAGCTCGGCGGGTTCTTCAACTTCCACAGCGTGCCGCCGGTCGACATGTTTCCGGAGCAGTACCACCTCGACCACGTCTGCGGCGTCGTTTGGTGCTGCACGGACCTCGAAAACGCGAACGAGCTCCTGGCACCCGCGCGGGCGCTCGCTCCGATCATCGACGGTGTCGCCGAGGTGCCCCTGCCGGCGATGAATACGGCCTTCGACGGGCTCTATTGCCCCGGCGACCAGTGGTACTGGCGCGCCGCCTTCCTCGGCGAGGTGTCCGACGAGGCCGTGGCGGCCAACGCCGAGTGGGGACGGAAGATGCCGACGTGGAAGTCGGGCATGCATATGTATCCGGTCGACGGGGTGGCGTCGCAGGTCGGCAACGACGAGACCGCGTGGGCCTTCCGCGACGCGAAGTGGGTTCAGGTCATCGTCGGCGTCGACCCCGAGCCCGCCAGCGCCGGGGTTCTGCGCGACTGGGCGGTCGGCTACTCCGAGGCGGTCTATCCATATTCGCTCGGCGGCGCCTACGTGAACATGATCATGGACGAGGGACAGGAGCGGGTACGGGCGAGCTATCGCGACAACTATGCACGGCTCGCACAGATCAAGGCGCACTACGACCCGCAGAACGTCTTCAACGTCAACCAGAACATCCTGCCGGCGGCGTGAGCCTTAGGGATCTGCGTGCGGGAGTTTTGCAGAGCCCTCTGACGGACTCGAACCGTCGACCCCCTCCTTACCATGGAGGTGCTCTGTTGGAGGCCGCGGCGCCCGTTCGTTGACATGATGCGCTTCGACCGCGTTCTGTCGGCATCTGGCGAGACCGACGGCGGCTGGTCAGGCACGCTCCGCCACGGCCCGTCGCGGAAAGGGAGGAGCAGTGGACGACACCGAGGTCCTGACGAAGCTGAATCTCCAATTCATCGAGGCGTTCCGACAGGGTTCGTGGGAGCTGCTGGAGCCGATTCTTTCTCCATCCTTCTCGTACCTCGACGGAGCGACCGGCGAGGTCTGGACTCACGAGCGGTACGTGCACGATCTGCGCCACAACCCCGCCCCAGCGCTCGCAATCGATCAAATTGCCGTGCACGTCGACGGCAACGCCGCCTGTGGGGTGCGTAAATTCGGTCTTGCCTGCAAATCGAATGTTTTGTGATGTAAGACCGAATTTACGCACCCCTCACCGTTTATGGGGATTGTCCTTCGCACCCCGACTCCGCAGAAGGCGACGCGTGGTTTACAGTCGGCCGCACGGCGCCGTGAGACGGGAGAGGTACGCAGGTGCGTGAAGAGCACAGAATCATCACGGCCCTGTTTGCCGACCTCGCCGGGTCGACCGAGCTCGGCGAGCGCCTTCACGAGGAAGAGGTCAAGCTCGTCGTGGGCGAGGCGATCGGCCGTGTCGTCAGCGAGGTCGAGCGCCTTGGCGGCTACGTAAAAGACCTTGCGGGCGATGGGGTCCTCGCCTTCTTCGGAGCGCCCATCTCGTACGAGGACGACGTCGAGCGCGCCGCGCGCGCGGGGTTGAACATTCTGCAGGCGATCGTGGCGTACGGTTCGGAGGTTGCCCGCGGCTGGGGCGTCGAAGAGCTCGGGGTCCGAGTCGGAATTAGCACCGGCCCCGTCGCGCTCGGCTCGCTCGGTTCGGGGCAGCGCGTCGAATATGCGGCCTTCGGCGACACCGTCAACACCGCGGCGCGGCTGCAGTCTGAGGCCGAACGCGGTACCGCGCTCGTCGATGCCCACACGCAACGGCTGATCGAGCCGCTCTTCGTCTGGGATGGGCCCCGAGAGCTCACGTTGAAGGGCAAGGCCGCGCCGGTGCGCGCCTTCCGCTTGTGCGCTGCACTCCCGGCGAGGTCGCGTCTGCGCAGCTTCGGTGTCGTTCCGACGGCCATTGTCGGGCGGGACCGGGAGATGTCGACGATGCGACAGGCGCTCGACGATGTCCGGGCGGGGGCCGGGGGACTCGTGCTGATCACCGGCGAAGCAGGCGTCGGGAAGAGCCGCCTACTCGCCGACTCACGCGAGGGGGCGGAAGCCAATGGTGAGGCGGAGCCGCGGCTCCTGTGGCTCGAGGGGCGCTGCCTCTCATACGGCGAGACACTGCCGTACTTCCCATTCCGAGAGCTACTTCGCGACTGGCTCGGCGTGGACGAGGGTGACCCGGAGCTCCGAATCCGGGTCTCACTCCGCCGGGCCATCGACGAGCTCTTCGGCGGATCTGCTTTGGAGGTCTACCCCTATCTCGCGTCGCTACTTGGCTTGATCGCGGAGGACGACCCAGGCTCGCGCGCATCGGAGCTTACTGCCGAGGAGCTGCAACACTGGACATTCGCTGCCGTTGGAAGCCTGCTCGAGCGGATGTCGCAGGATCGCCCGGTCATCGTTGCCCTCGAGGACCTGCACTGGGCGGACGCCACTTCGACCCAGCTGGCGAGGTCCCCTTGACCGCTCGTCGAGCGCACTGCTGTGCTGCTCGTGATCACCCAACGTGACGAACGCGACCACGCGTCGTGGGCGCTCAAGGAGGCGGCGTCGCGCGACTTCCCGCACCTCGTCAGGCAGATCGCCCTTGAACCGCTCCCGTCCGACGCCGAGCGCGCCCTCCTGCACGAGCTGATTGGCGGTGGGACCTTGACCGACGAGCTTGAGAGCCGCGTGCTCGAGGCGGCAGACGGCAATCCCCTCTACCTCGAGGAGCTCGTGCGTTCGCTCATCGATGCCGGGGCGGTCGTGAAGCGAAATGGGAGCGGTTGGCGCCTCGACCACGCGGTCCCGATCGTGATTCCCGAGACTGTCGGGAAGGTGATCCTCGCGCGGGCCGACCGCCTTTCGCCCGAGTGCCGCGCAGTGCTCGCCGCAGCCTCCGTAATTGGGCGCCGGTTCGACCTCTCGCTCCTCGCGAAGCTCGTGGGAGCCGACCTCTTGCTGCAACAGGTGCTTCACGAGCTCATGCGGCTCGGCTTCGTCGTCGCGGACCGCCGCTGGCCCCAACCTCAATACCGGTTCAAGCACGTGCTGATCCAGGAGGCGATCTACCGCACTATCCTGACCGAGGAGCGCACGCGCCAGCATCGGGCGGCCGCCGAGTCGCTCGAGCTCGACGAAGAGGGAACGCAGGAGCACGTCCTGGCTCTGGCGCGCCATTGGTTCGAGGCCGGCGTTCCTGCACGGGCGATTCCTTACTACAGACGCGGCGCCGAGCTTGCGCTTCGCGTGTTCGCGAACGAGGAGGCGGTCGAGGCGCTCACTCATGCGCTCGACCTTCTCGGCCAATTGCCCGAGAGCCCTCGCCGCGACGAGGATGAACTCGAGCTTCGGACGATCCTCGGCGTAGCGCTCGTCGCGTTGTGGGGTTGGGGCGCCCCTCGGGCCCGCGAGAACCATTTGCGGGCCCGAGATCTCTGCGTCCGGCTAGGGCGACCTGTGAGCCCGCCAATCCTGCGCGGGCTAGCCATCGGCTCCGTCGTTCGGCTCGAGCTTGCCGACGCGAGGGAGCACGGAGTCGCGTTGCTCGCCGCCGCGGAGGGCGACCAGGACTCGATGCTCATCGTCGAGGCCGAATACGTCCTCGGGGTGACGTCGTTCTGGGCGGGCGAATTCCAGGAATCTCGCCGGCATCTGGAGGCGGCGATCGAGCGGTACTCTCCAGAGCGCCACGAGGCGCACATCGCCCTCTATTCCCAGGACCCCAAGGTCGTGTGCCTCAGCCGCCTCGCCTGGACCCTCCGGTTCCTGGGATACCCAGACCAAGCCGTCAGGACCCGCGACGCGGCCCTATCACTCGCCGACGAGCTCGGCCATCCGTTCAGCCGTTGCTACGCGAGCCACTTCGCAGCGATCGTCAGCCAGGACCTGCAGGACGAGGTCCGGGCCAAGGAGTTCATCGAGGCGACCGAGACCCTGGCGACGGACGAGCGGTTCCGGCTCTTTCAGATGCAAGGGGGGGTGCTCCGGTCCTGGTCTCTCGCGCGCACAGGAGATCGCCGCGCGATCGATGCCATGGAGGCGGCGATCGGCAACCTCGAGGAGACCGGACAGCCGATCTTCAACGCGTACTTCCTCAGTCTGGTTGGCCGCGCGTACCTCTTGGTCGGCGACCCGGTGTCTGGCCTCGGTAGGGTGACAAAAGCGCTGGACCAGACGCAGCTCACCGGGGCCCGGTACCTGGACTCGGAGTTGCAACGCCTACGCGGGGAGCTTCTCCGCGCCGCAGGAGCCGAGGCGGCCGACATCGAGGCAGCGTTCCGGCTGGCCCACGAGATCGGGCGGCGCCAGGAGGCGAAGGCGCTCGAGTTGCGCGCCGCGGTCGAGCTCACGCGCTGGTCGGCGGCGCAGGGAGCCGCCCGACCAGAAGACAGACGCGCTGCGCCTACTCGAAGACGTCTACGAGTGGTTCACGGAGGGTCACGAAACCCCCGAGCTCCAAGTGGCGCGGCAGCTTCTCGACGACCTCTCCTGAGCTGACGACGGGATCGGCGCTCTTGCGGGTCTGCGATCGTGCAGCTCCGTCGCCCTTTGTTGGACTGCGACACGCGTCTCGCGCGTGTAACTGAGCGAGCGTAGGGTCGATGATCTGGGCGGGTAAGCGGTCGCGGTTCCCTGGGGCAGCCTGGGCAACGCGGCGGGTTGGCTCGTGTTTCGTGTGGCGGGCGCTGCCACACCGGGTGGTGTTCACCAGCGAATGATCGGTCCGATCCGGCCGCCCTGGTTGCGGTTTCGCCTGAGAACACGACTGCGACCACAGGATCATCGAAGTGAGAAACTGCCTCTCTTGCAGGGCTTTCGCT
>CAWGEE010000015.1:0-17059 GCA_963821415.1 uncultured Actinomycetes bacterium
AACTGGCGCCGGGTGCCGGCCGACTGCGCGCGTTCGTGCGGCCCAAGGACATGGCATGAATCTCCGCGCATCGGTGATCCCGGCAACAGCACCCGCCTCGGCCATGATGAACCTGCTCGCGATCCTCGGCCTCGGCTACGCCGGGGTCGTCGTTCTGCTCTACCTGCTGCAGACCTCGTTGATCTTTCCCGGAACGCACCTGCCGAATGAGTGCCTGGACATTCCCCGCCAGCCGGAGCGCCTCCAGCTGCCAGCCGGCGATGGTGCCACCCTGCACGGCATTTGGTTCGCCGGCGCCCGTCCGGAAGCTGACGTGCTGATCGGCTTCGGCGGCAATGCGCAGAATGCCGAGGGCCTGGGTCAGGACCTGGCCAAGCGACTTCCCCGACGTGAACGTCGTGGTATTTCACTATCGCGGCTTTGGCCCGAGCACCGGGAGGCCGAGCGAGGCGGCGCTGCTGGCCGACGTGCTGGCTATCTACGACACGATCGTCGCGCGGATCCGTCCGGCACGCGTGTACGCGATCGGCATCTCGCTTGGCTCCGCGATCGCGGCGTATCTGTCCAAGGAACGGCCGCTCGCCGGCGTGCTTCTGGTAACGCCATTCGATTCGGTCGAGGCGATCGCCAAGGAGAGTTACTTCTGGGTCCCGGTCGGCCTGCTGCTCCGCCATCGCTTCCCGAGCGCCGCGTTCATGGACTGGCAACCCCACGCCCACGGCGGTGATCGCGGCGGCGGAGGACCGGGTGGTCAAGCCCCGCCTGACAAAAGGCGTTGACCGACCGGCTCGAGAATCTGATGTTCGAAGCGACCGTGCAGGGCGCAGGCCACGAGACACTCTATCAGCTGCCCGCCTACGCCACCATTTTGCAGGCCGCGTTTCGCGCGCTGCGCGATGCCGCCCCTCCTGAAGACCGCGCAGTGCCGGGACGGGCAGGTATGATCGCAGCCACGCGACATCGCGCAGGAGCGATAGGTACCAGCTCTCGGCAGGTCGCCGAGCCGATCCCATTGAATGCCATTGACCTGTCTCCCTGGATGCTCTCGCGGTGTTGTCCTGGGCAGGGAGCAGCGGTTGGCGAAGCGCACCCCCAGAGATCAGCGGACCGCGGGTGCGGGCTGGTTCGAGGCTTCAGCTCGTCTCGTCGCGGCCGTGAACCTGCGCCGGCGGCGCGGTGGCCTCGATCGCGGTGAAGGGCTCGAAGATCGTGTAGCTGTGCTCTGCTCCCGGCGGCACCAGCCAGGAATTCCCGGCCTCAAGCATCAGAGTTTGCCCTTCGAGACGCAGTTCGGCGCGACCACTGATCACGTAGCCGACCGTCTCGTAGTCGCGCACGCTGGAAGCTTTGGCGTCCCCCCGCCGGCTCGGCGGCCCACAGCCGCATCGAGACCCGTTTGCCCGAAACGCAGGTATTTCTGCCCCATATCGCCGGTAGGCGAATACGCGGCGCTCACCTTCTTGACCGAACAGTGCAACGAGATGCAGCCGGAGCAGAGATCGACTCGGTCCTCTCTTCTCGCGCACACGAGGTCGTTCAGTACGAACGGCTAGAGATCGCCCCGTCGGAATGACCGAGTCCCGGCTGCACGAAACGACGGCCGTGCCGGCTGCGAGCTCGGCTGCCGGGAGCCGCCCGGCTATGCCCAGCGACGCGGATCTGACCTCCGGCTTGCAACGCGTCGTCGCTCCTTCGCTCGAAGTGGTGGCACGGGAGCGCAATGTCTACACGAGCACGTATGAGAGCGAGATCGTCGGCTGCCGGCTCGCAGACGGTCGGGAGCTTGAGCTGTTCTGCAAGTACGGGCACATGCGGGAGCTCCCCCCGGGCCACTCGAGCTGGGGTGCCCGCTCTGGGCTCGCCTACGAAGCGCTGGTCTACGAGCGCGTCCTCGAGCCGTCGTCACGTCCGACACCGCGGCTCTACGGCTCGTACCAGCCCGAGGGCACGAACGAGATCTGGCTCGTGCTCCAGTTCGTAGACCTCTATGGCCGCGTCTCTAAGCACGACCTTCCGGAGATGGTGCTCGCGGCGCGCTGGCTCGGTGAGTTTCACAGGGAACAGGCGCAACGGCTGCATCCACCGGACGGGTTCCTCACCGCCTACGACGAGGCGTACTACCGAGGCTGGTTGGAGCGCGCGCTCGAATTCCAGTCCAGCCGTCCCGACTGGCTGACCGCTCTCGCCGACGGCTTCGGCCGTTGCGTGCAGTTGCTCGAACCAGACACGGTTGTCCACGGCGAGTACTACCCGCAGAACGTGCTCGTGGAGGATGGTCTCGTGTATCCGGTCGACTGGGAGTCGGCGGCGCTCGGCCCGGGCGAGCTCGATCTGGCGACGCTGACCGACAAGTGGGACACGGAGACCGTCGAGACGTGCGAACGCATCTACTGCGACACTCGTTGGCCGGACGGAGCCCCGGCGGACTTCACGCGCCGCCTGCAGGCGGCACGGCTCTTTATCGCTCTTCGCTGGCTTGGCGATCGCCCGGGCTGGGCCAAGAACGAGGTCTCCATCGAGACTCTCCGCCAGCGGGCGGAGCAACTCGAGGACGCAGTCGTGGCTCGGATTCCATGAGCTCCCTCGGCACAGTGCCACGGGCGAGGGAAGGCACCGACGCGCGGCCGGAGCTCGAGGCCAAGCGACACCATCGACTGTGGCTCCTCCGATACGCGAGACCGCAATGGAGAGGACTGCTTGCCCTCGTAGCGCTGATGGGCGTCGCCGTCCTCCTCACCCTGCTCGCTCCATGGCCGACGAAGATCCTGGTCGACAACGTCCTCGGCGATGAGCCGTTGTCGAGCAGCCTCGCGAACCTGCTCGCTGCCCTTCCCGGGCCGGACACGAAGGAGTGGTGGCTCGGCTGGGTGGCGCTGGCGACGGTGCTGCTCTTCCTGGCCAACACGTTCGTGAAGATGCTCAACAGCTATACCGGCATCGGCGTGCGCCAGCGCGTTGACGTACAACCTTGGAGCCGACCTCTTCCACCACCTCCAGCGGCTCTCCCTGACCTTCCACAGCCGCCGGCCGGTGGGAGACACGATCGCGAGGGTCACGGGCGACCCGGCGTGCGTGCCGATGGTCATCCTCGACGCGCTGCTGCCCAGCCTCCAGTCGGTCGTGATGCTGGTGGCGATGTTCTTCATCATGTGGCAGCTCGAGCCGACGTTGACGCTGGTCGCGCTGCTGGTCGTGCCGTTCCTCATCGTCTCGATCAAGGCCTTCGGCGCGACCATGAAGGACCGGACTCGCACACGCAGGGATCTCGAGGGACAGATGATGTCGGTCGTCCAGCAGACGCTGAGCGCGATGCCCGCCGTACAGGCCTTCACGCGTGAGGACCTCGAGCACGCGCGCTTCCGCTCCTACGCCGCGGACACGGTCGTCGCATACAAGCGCGCTACGTTCTCGAGCCTCTGGTTCAACTTGTTCGTCGGCCTGTCGACGGCCATCGGGACGGCGGTCGTCATCTTCCTGGGCGGAAGCCTTGTGATTGACGGCGACATGACGATCGGGACGCTGCTCGTCTTCCTCGCGTACCTCGCGTCGCTGTACGGCCCGCTGAACTCCCTCACGTACACGGCACAGACGCTGAGCTACGCCCACGCCCAGGCTGACCGTGTCCGTGAGGTGCTCGACGTGCCCATCGAGGTCGACGACGATCCCGATGCTCCCGATGCGGGCATGCACGGAACGATCAGGTATGAGAACGTGACCTTCGGCTACGAGCCGGGTCGACCGGTGTTGACGGGGATCTCGCTCGAGGCGGGGCCGGGCGAGGTGGTGGCGATTGTCGGCCCGACCGGCGCCGGCAAGACGACGCTCGTCAACCTGCTCATTCGCTTCTTCGATCCCTGGGAAGGCACCGTGACGGTGGACGGCGAGGACCTCCGTACGTTCCGGGTGCGGTCGGTACGCGAGCAGGTGGCGCTCGTCCTCCAGGAACCGTTCATCTTCCCCTTCACCGTCGGCGAGAACATCGCATACGGGAGGCCCGGCTCGACACCGGAGGAGGTCGAGGCCGCAGCGAGAGCGGCCAACGCCCACGACTACATCATGCGCCTGCCGCAGGGCTACGACACCGTCATCGGCGAGCGTGGGGCGACGCTGTCGGGAGGCGAGAAGCAGCGGCTCTCGATCGCGCGGGCCTTCTTGAAAGACGCGCCGGTGCTGATCCTCGACGAGCCCACATCGGCACTCGATGCGCGTACAGAGGGCCTGCTCCTCGATGCGCTCGAGCGCCTGATGGAGGGCAGACTGACTCTTATCATCGCCCACCGCCTGTCCACGATCCGGAGTGCGACGCAGATCCTAGTGCTCGACCACGGCGAGATCGTCGAGCGCGGCGCGCACCGGGACCTGCTTGCCAACGACGCCCTCTACGCCTCCCTCTACAACCGCCAGATGGATGTCGCGCAGCATGAGAAAGCGGAGGCGCGATGAAGCTCTGCCTCGTCTCGCGGGAATATCCTCCCGACACGGCATCCGGGGGGATCGGCACCCAGACGTACGCGAAAGCCCACGGATTGGCCGACCGCGGCCACGACGTCCACGTGCTCAGCGCGAGCACGCGCAATCACGTCGAGGAGCTGATGGACGGGGCGGTGAGAGTGACGCGAATCCCGGGCGTGTACCCGAAGCTGCCTGTCTATACCGAGGCCGCGGACTGGATTGCGTACAGCTCTGAGGTCGCGGTCGAGTTGACACGTCTCGACAGCGCTTACGACTTCGATCTCGTCGACTTCCCGGAGTGGAGTGGGGAAGGGTTCGTCTTCCTGCTGAATCGAACCGAGTCGAACTGGACACCTGCTGTCGTCCAGTTGCACGGTCCGATCGTGATGTTCGCGAACACCGTGGGCTGGCCCACGCTCGATTCCGACCTCTACCGCGTCGGGACTGTGGTGGAATCGACCTCTTTGCGTCTTGCCGACGCGGTGTACTCGTCGAGTGCCTGCTCCGCGCGGTGGGCCGCCGAGAGCTACGGGTTGGATGCGAGCCTGATCCCGACCATCCACACGGGCGTGGACACTTCTCGCTTCGTCAACCGCCGGCGAGAGAATGGTGGTCGCCCGACCATCCTGTTCGTCGGCCGCATCACGGGAGACAAGGGTGCCTACGCCCTTCTGAAAGCGGCGGAGCAGCTGGTGCATGTGGTTCCCGATCTCCGTCTGCGCCTGGTCGGGCACATTGACGACGAAGCGGAGCTACAGCGTCATGCAGCCGCTCTCCCCGAAGGCGTGCTCGAGCTCGGCGGGTTCGTCGGACGCGACGACCTACCCGGTGAGCTCGCGCGGGCAGACGTGTTCGCCGCGCCGTCGATCTATGAGCCTGGGCCCGGTCTCGTGAACCTGGAGGCAATGGCGTGCGGCCTGCCCGTCGTGGCTTGCGCCGGAGCCGGCGCGGCAGAGGTGGTCAGCGACGGTGAGAACGGCAGGCTCGTTCGGCCCGGCGATGCCGACGAGCTCGCGGAGGTGTTGGGGGCGCTGCTCCGCGACCCAGCCGAGCGGTTGCGGCTCGGCGGAAGAGCACGTGAGGACGCGGTCGACAGATTCGACACTCATGTATGTCTGGATCGACTCGAGGTCTTCTACGAGGCCGTGCTGACACGACAGGCCGTGGTGAGCCGATGACGATCCACCATGTCTTTGCCTGCAAGTCGAACGTCGGAGATTGGCTCTCGGCGCGCGCAATCCAGGCGTTGTTGGCTCCCGACGACGTGATCGAGTACCTCTGCGACGAGCCATTCATTCCGGACACCCTGGCGCAGCTCGAACGAGTTCAGCCGACGGATGTCGTAGTCATCGGCGGTGGCGGCCTCTTCATGGACTACTTCACACCGTTCTGGGACGGCCTGCTGCGGATGGACCCGTGGCCACAGGTGTGTATCTGGGGCGTTGGGTACTGCGACATCAAGGACCGACCGTCTCGCGCGCCCGACGGCCTTCTACGGCGCGTCGTTCAAAGGAGCACGCTCTGCTACGTGCGTGACGAGCTGACCCGCGCGTACCTGGCAGGCGAGTCGCTTCCTGCACCGATCCCTTGCCCTGCGATCAGCGCCGTTCCTTCCTCTACTCGCCAGCCGCAGGTGCTGCATGCAATGGACTACGCAGTCGTCGGTGAAGCCGGCTACGAGGCAACCCGCGCCGCAGCGACTGAGTTCGCGTCCCGGACCGGGCGTGGCTACTCCGAGACGAACAACCTCATCCCTGATGGCGACGAGGCTGCGCTGGCGCATCTACTGAACCTCTACTCGGCGGACGTTCTCGTCAGCTCGCGTCTCCACGGGTGCATCATCGGGCTCGCCAGCGGCTGCAGTGTCGTCGCGATCGCCGGCGATCGAAAGGTGGAGTCGTTCATGGATGCCGCAGGCTTGTCGGCCTGGGTGATCCCGCTCGACCGCCTCGACGGACTCGATGATGTCTTGTCCCGAGTAGACGAGCAGCAGCCGCCCCGTGCCTTTATCGACGCCGCGGTGCGAGGAAATCGCACGATTGCGGCGGAGATCCGGGCGCTCGCCGCCGGCGCTTAGCCGATGAGCCGTCTTCGCCTGGTCGTCCTCGGCATGATGGGCCGCTGTCCGTTCGGCGGCCAGACGTGGCTCTACCTGAACTGGCTGCGCGGCCTCGCTGCGCTCGGCCACGAGGTCTGGTACGTCGAGGACGACACGGTCTGGCCCTACGACCCGGTCCAGAACACCGTGACGGACGATTGCTCGTATGCGGTCGAGCACATTCGGAGCTCCATGAATCGGATCGGTCTCGAAGACCGCTGGGCGTTCCGGCTCGCCGATCGCGAAGGCGCCTGCTGGGGCGTCTCGGAGACCGAGCTGGCCGAGCTCTATCGCACCTGCGACGGGCTGCTCAACATCGTCGGCGCCACCGACCTCCGCGAGCAGCAGCTCGCCGCGCCCTTCCGCGTCTACGTTGAGACCGATCCAGTCGTCGCCGAGCTACGCCTGGCCAACGGCGACGAGCACACGCGCGAGGCCTTCGGGAACCACCACGTCATCGCCACCTACGGCGAGAACTACGGTGCCGCCGACTGCGGCGTGCCGCTAAACGGCATGAGCTACGTGCAAGACGCGCCAGCCGATCGACGTCGATCTCTGGCCCGCCGTGATCGACCCGGCGGCGCCCGACTTCACGACGATCGGCAATTACCGGCACGACGGCGAGGACGTGGAGTGGGAGGGGGAGGTGTACAGGTGGAGCAAGCACCACGAGTGGGAGAAGTTTCTCGATCTGCCGTCGCGGACGGATCAGAGATTCGAGCTGGCGATGATGCCGGACGATCTGGAGGATCGCGCGCGACTCGAGGCTCACGGCTGGCGGCTCGTCTCCCCGTTCGAGATGTCACTCGACGTCTTCGGCGCGTATCCCGATTACTTCCGCCGCTCACGAGCGGAGTTCACGGTCGCGAAGGACCAGAACGTCCGCCTGCGCAGCGGCTGGTTCAGCGAGCGGGACGTCTGCTATCTGGCGACCGGCAAGCCCGTCGTCGCCCAGGACACGGGCTTCGGTCGCGTCATCCCGACCGGTGAGGGCCTTTTCGCGGTGCAGACCGTGGAGGAAGCCGCCGACGCTGTCGAGCGAATCAACGCCGACTATTCGCGGCACGCCCGCGCGGCACGGGCGCTGTCGGAGGAGCATTTCGCGGCGGAGCGGGTCGCGGCGAGGCTGCTCACCGACCTCGAGCCTCGCCTGATGAGCCAAGATCCTGATCGTCAACGCCGACGACTTCGGCAGGAGCCAGGGCATCAACGAGGGCATCGTCGAGGCCCACGAGCGCGGGATCGTCACCAGCGCGAGCTTGATGGTTCGATGGCCCGCTGCGGAGGCGGCATGCGATTACGCGCGCTCTCATCCGTCGCTTTCGGTGGGCCTCCACGTCGATCTCGGCGAATGGACCTATCGCGACGACGAGGGCTGGGTCGCGCTGTACGAAGTCGAGCCGCCGGCCATGGAGGACGAGGCACGAGGTCAGCTGGCCCTGTTCGAGTCACTACTCGGGCGTGACCCCACGCACCTCGACTCGCACCAGCACGCCCACAGGGACGAGCCGGCGCAGAGCGTGCTCGTTGCCCTTGCCGAGGAGTTGTCGGTCCCGCTGCGTCACTTCACGCCGTCGATCGCCTACTGCGGGGGCTTCTACGGTCAGTCGGACACCGGTGAGCCCGCACCCGAGCTCGTAAGCGTCGATGCGTTGCTCCACCTCCTCGAGTCGATTCCCGAGGGCACTACCGAGCTTCTCTGTCACCCAGCGCGGGACGTCGATTACGAGTCGACCTACGGCGAGGAGCGCCTACGCGAGCTCGACGCGCTCTGCGATCCGCGGGTGCACGAAGCGATCGGACGCTTCGGGATCGAGCTCAGTTCATTCGCAGACGAAGACTCACTGGCGCAGTAACTCAGGCTCGCGCGGCTGGTGGCGGCGCCAGGTGGCCGCCGCAAGCATCCCGAGCACCAACGTCGGCACGATCGTCAGGAAGCGGTAGACGAGCACCGCCGCCACGACTTCGGCCTGGCCGCCTCCGAACCCGACGAGCAGTGATGTCAGTCCCAACTCGACGATGCCGAGGCCACCTGGCGTGATCGGCAAGGAACCGATCACACGCATGGCCGACCACGCTGCGAAGGCCTCGATCCAGGTCACTTCCGAGGCGGGCACGTCGAGCACCCGCAGCGACACGAGCAGCACGGCGAAGACGCTGAGATGGCCTGCGAGCGTCGCCAGTGTGATCACGTGCCAGCGGCGCCGCAGCAAGCCGATCGTCTCCTCCCTGAAGCGGACGAACGACTCGCCCGTCCAGATCACGGGGCCGCGCCGGATGACGCGCTTCAGCCCCGAGACGGCGCGTGCCGCAGAGTCGCCTACCGTCTGCGCGAGCTGGGCGCTCCAAAGGGCCACGACCAGTCCGGCGATGACGGCGCCGAGCACGGCGGAACCCACAAGTGCCATCGTCTTCAGCAGCGGGTTGTCGCCGCCTTCCATCGTCAGTAGGCCGAGAGCGACGGGCGGGAAGCCGAAGATGACGAGCTGGTTCCAGACTCCCGTGACGGTGACGGCGAGCGCAACAGGCCGCCCGCTGAACCCCCAGCCGCGGAGCATCGCGAAGGACACGGCCATGCCGGGCGCCGCGCCTCCCGGAGCAACGTAGGTCGACGCGGTCGATGCCTGCGTGACGACGAACGCCTGTCGAAAACGGAGACCCGGAAGCGCAGCTTGCCAGGGCGGCGCATAGGTGAGGAGGTTCACGACGGAGGCCACGGCCAGGGCGAGCAGCCCCTTCCAGGTCAGCGTCTTCACGACGTCCCAGACGTCGCGGTAGTCGGCGATGCGTGGGAGTACGAAGAAGAACGTCGCCACGATCACGACCAGCGCGACGCCGCCACCGATCAGCTGCCGGCGCCGCGAACGGACCGGTGTCGCCTTGGTCGGGATCTCGAGCGGCGGCGTGTCGTTCGTCATCGTCGCGGACGCTACGTCATACGATCCTCACATGGAGCTGGCGGCGCGGACGGTGACGCTCGAGCTCGCGGAGACGTTCGTCATTGCCCGCGAGTCGTCGGACACGGTCGATCTCGTGGAGGTGGAGGTCGAGCACGACGGCCTCGTCGGCTACGGGGAGGCGGCGCCGATCGACCGCTACGGGGAGACCGCCGGCTCGGCGATCGCATGGCTGAAAGAGGCCAGCGGAGTGCTGGGCGACGATCCCTGGGCGCTCGACGAGATCCATGCGCGTCTGCCCGAGGGCGAGCAGGCTGCACGCGGGGCCGTCGATGCCGCGCTGCACGACCTGTGCGCGAAGCAGGCCGGCGTGCCGCTCTACCGACTGCTCGGGCTCCGGCCCACTGGGCCGCCCACGTCGTGGACGGTCTGGCTGGGCGATCCCGACGACATGGCGCGGAGGGCCGAGGCAGTTGCGGGCCGCTTTCACCGGCTGAAGCTCAAGCTCGGCGGCCGCGACGGCCTCGACGTCGAGCGCGTGCGGGCGGTGCGGTCGGTGACGGAGGTTCCGCTGCAGGTCGACGTGAACGAGTACTGGTCGCTCGACGAGGCGCGCGATGCCCTGCCTCAGCTCGCAGAGCTCGGCGTCGAGTACTGCGAGCAGCCGCTGCCGGCGGGGGATCCCGGCGGCCCCGAGCTCCGTGCGGCCTCGCCGATCCCCATCTACGTCGACGAGGACTGTCACACGCTCGCCGACGTCGCGGCGTGCGGCGAGCGCGCGCACGGCATCAACATCAAGCTCGCGAAGTCCGGCGGCGTGCGCGAGGCGCTACGCATGGCCGCCGCGGCACGCGCTCTCGGGCTCGGCGTCATGCTCGGGTGCATGGTGGAGTCGGGGCTCGGCATCGCGCCCGGAGCGCACATCTCGTCCCTCTGCGATCACGTCGACCTCGACGGCAACCTCCTGCTGCGCGACGACCCGTGGCCTGGGGTGGCATTCGAGGACGGCGTTCAGAAGCCGGCAGACACACCCGGGCTCGGTGTCAGCAGGCGTGGTTGACGAGCTCATCGAGGCCCTGCTGCGCGACTACGGCGTCCACCCCTACCGCAAATGGCAGGGGGCTTTCTGGAGGCTTGCGTCGCTCGTCGATCTCGGTGTCGACCCGCGGCGCCCAGGCATCTCCGACGCCGCCGACCAGTCGCTCGCGTGGCTGAGTAGCCCCAGCAGGCTCGCTCGAATCCACAAGCGGCGGATCGAAGGACGTGTCCGGCGGTGTGCGTCGCAGGACGGGTTAGGCCTCTACCTGTGCCTGCGCATCGGCATGCGCGGCGATGACCGACTCGAACGGTTGGCCGAGTCTCTCGTCGAGACGCAATGGCCCGACGGCGGTTGGAACTGCGACGTTCGGCCTGCCGCCGCGCATGCGTCCGTAAACGAGACGTGGGGACCGATTCTCGGGCTCCACGAGTATGGAGCGGATGCCGCCGCCGCTCGCGGCATCGAGTTCATCCTGGCGCATCGCGTGGTGTTCTCGCACAGGACCGGAGAGCCGATGCACCGGCACATCGTCGAGCTGCACTACCCGCCCTACTGGCACTACGACCTGCTCGTCGGACTTCGCACGGTGTTGCGGGCAGGTGCGCTCGACGACTCGCGGACGACGGATGCGCTCGACATGCTCGAGTCGAAGCGGCGCCCGGACGGAACGTGGCGCGCCGAGAGACGCTGGTGGAAGCGGCCGGGCTCCAAGGGCAGCAACGTCGAGGTGGCGGACTGGGGCGAGGTGGCGAACGACGTCCTCACCGAGCGCGCCGGCGAGGTGCTCGCGGCGGCGGGGCGCTGAATGGCACAGAAGCGCTATCTCATCCTCGCCGAGGCTTTCTCCGGCGACCCGCACTACGGGAAGACGGCGCGCGGCATCCTTGCGTACGCGCCGCACCCGACCGTGGCCGTCCTCGATTCGACGCGGGCAGGGGAGACGATGAGCGGCGTGCCGGTCGTCGGCACGATCGAGGAGGCGCTGGAGTACGACCCCACCACTGCCGTCGTCGGCGTGGCGACGCAGGGCGGACGCTTCCCGCCTGCCTGGCGAGCGCTGCTGCGGAAGTGCATCGAGGCCCGCCTGGACATCGAGAGCGGGCTACACGAGTTCCTTGTCGACGACGACGAGCTGGCGGCGCTCGCACGCGACCACGGCGTCGAGCTCCGCGACCTGCGCCGCCCGCCCGACGACCTCAACGTCCCCACGGGCGCGAACCTCGAGCTCGACGCGACGATCGTCCTCACCGTCGGCTCGGACTGCGCGATCGGCAAGAAGACGGTTGCCGTCGAGCTGGATCGGGAAGCACGGGACCGTGGCCTGCCATCCGTCTTCTGCCCGACCGGCCAGACCGGCATCGCCATCGCGGGCTGGGGCATCGCCGTGGACGCCGTCGTGGCGGATTTCCTCGCCGGTGCCGCCGAGCGCATCGTCGTGGAGGGTGCCGAGCGCGGCGGCAAGCTGCTCTTCGTGGAGGGCCAGGGCTCGCTCGTCCACCCGCTCTACTCGGGAGTCACGCTCGGGCTGATGCACGGCGCGGCGCCCCACGCCTTCGTCCTCTGTCACCAGGCCGGAGCAACCGAGATCGAGGGCTGCCCGGGGCACGCGATCCCGCCGCTCGACGAGCTGGTCGAGCTGCACGAACGCGTGTCGCTGCCCGCGCGGAGGGCCAGGGTGGCCGCCATCGCGCTCAACACCGCACGTCTCGACGAGGAAGCCGCCCGCCAAGCGATTGCAGACGCTGAATCGGAGACGAGCCTGCCCTGCGACGACCCCGTGCGCTTCGGCGCCGCTAGGCTTCTCGACGCGGTGCTGGTCGCCGTGGGGGAGAAGTGGCCGACTACATCAAGTTGACACGCCGAGTCGCGATTCTGTGCGCGTGCGTCGCGGCGCTCACGGCAGCACCCGCGGACGCGGCTCCGCGGTTCGGCATCGCCGAGGACGCCACGAAGTACGCGGAGGACGGCGGCCTGGCGTTCTACGCGCGCATGAAGGAGCTGCGCATGAACGTGAACCGGATCGCCGTCCGCTGGAACCCGCTCGAGCCGACGGAGATCCTCGAGAGGAAGTTCCTCGACCGCGCTGTCCCCGTCGCCGAGCAGGCGAACATCCGCCTGGTGTTCGACGTCTTCGCAGTCGACCCGCTCGCGTTCGGCATCGACACCGAGATGCGGGCCACGCTCTTCGGTGCGTACTTGCAGAAGCTCGCGCGCACATATCCGGAGGTGACCGACTTCATCGTCGCCAACGAGCCGAACGAGGCGTTCTTCTGGCGGCCCCAGTTCGGACCGGGAGGAGTACAGGCGTCAGCGGCCGACTTCCTACGCGTGCTCACCCGCGCGTACGACGCCCTCAAGGCGGTCAACCCGGACATTCGCGTGATCGCGGCCGGGCTCTCCGGGGAAGGGAACGACCGCACGTCCACCTCGCCGGTTCGTTTCCTCGACGCGCTGGGTGACGCCTACCGCAAGAGCGGTCGCAGCGCGCCGGTGATGGACGCTCTCGGCTTCCACGTCTATCCGCAGCGCAACACCCATCCTCCGTCGCGCCGCTACGCGTGGCCGAACGCGGGCGGCGCCGACCTCCATCGCATCAAACAGGCCGTCTGGGACGCCTTCAACGGCACGGGGCAGCCGACGTTCCCGGAAGGGCCTGCCAGGATCGACAGGGAAGACCTCGGGCTCGTGATCGGCGAGTTCGGCTGGCAGGTGGACATCGGGCCAGGGCTGGCGGCCCGGTACAGCGGCAAAGAGAACGTCCCCACGATCACCGAGGCCCAGCAGGCCGATCACTACTCGGAGCTGGTCGGGATGCTCGGTTGCGATCCGACGGTGACGGACGCGCTCCTGCTGCACATGGTGGACGACCCGGATCTCGGCCGCTTCCAGACGGGCTTGCTCCGTCTCGACTTCAGCGAGCGGCCCTCGTACGCCGCCGTACGGAAGGCGGTCGCGGCAGCCCGTAACTGCAAGACGCTGACGAGCTGGGCGCACGCAACGGGAGTCGTCGGCGCGAAGGCGATCTTCGACGCGCGCGACCATCCGGCACGCAAGGCCATCTTCGGCATCTCGGCAAGGGCCGCCGAGGAGGCGCGCGCGAAGGCCGGCATGTTCCGCGTCAGAGGGCCCGGCGCGAAGCCCGCCACCGACGAGATCGCGCGCTCCCTATCCCGGGCAACCCGCGACACGGACGCGGTGATGACGACGAGGAAGCTCGTGAGGGCGGGCCACAAGCCGCGGCTCGAGTTCCGCGGCCAGGTCGCGCCCGGGCACTACGTCTTCGGCCTCCGCCTGACAGCGACGACGAACCCCGATCGCTCGAGAACCTTCGTCAGCAAGGTCTTCCGCGTCGGCTAGTCAGCCGGCCTTGACACGAACGCGTGTTCGCTCTATCATGGCGAACACATGTTCGCAAAGACACTCCTGATCGCATTCGTCCTGGCGCTGGCCGTGGCCGTCACGGCGCGGACGTCCGACAGCGCGGGGCCGGAGCAGCGATACGTCGTGAAGCGCTACGACACGCTGTGGTCGATCGCGACGACGCACTACGCGGGCGATCCGCGAGAGGCGGTGTGGCAGATCCAGGAGCGGAACCGGCTGGCCGGAGCCACGATCACCCCCGGCCAGGTGCTGCGCCTGCCCTAGGAGGGTCTGGCGAAATAGTGACTGTGCCGCCGGAATCACGCTGGAGGCCGCGCTGCGGCGTCCTCGGTCGCCCACGTACTGTACTAGTACGCGGGCTCCCTGCGTCCTTGCATCACAACCTCCAGCGCGCCCCGGCGACGAGCACCATTCCGCCAGACCCTCCTAGAGCCCGACAGCCCTACAATCGCGCCGTGGACCTCGACCTCGTGTTCCTCGGCACGTCCGGATCGATGCCGACCCCGCGCCGGGCGCCGACTGCGCAACTCGTGCGCCGAGGGGGAGAGCGGCTGCTCTTCGACTGCGCGGAGGGCACGCAGCGTCAGTTGCTCGTGTCCGCAGTCGGCCTGATCGAGCTGCGGGAGATCTTCCTCACGCATTACCACGCGGATCACTACCTGGGCCTGCCCGGGATGTTGAAGACGTTTGCGCTGCGCGGCCGCGACCTGCCGATCACGATCTACGGCCCGCCCGGCCTACGCGACCTGTTCGGCTCGCTGAGGCGCATCTTCGGGCGTCTCACGTACGAGTACGACCTGATCGAGCTCGTTCCGGGCGACGTGCTCGCCCGCGACGGCTACGAGCTACGGATGTTCGCGGTCGACCACGGCGTCTCGGCGGTCGGCTACGCACTGGTCGAGGAGGAACGACCGGGCCGCTTCGACGTCGACGTCGCGGATGCGCTCGGCGTCCCGCGCGGGCCCGAGCGAGGAGCGCTGCAGTCCGGGGAGGAAGTCAGCATCCCCGGCGGGCGCGTCGTCCACCCGCACGAGGTGCTCGGGCCTCCACGACCCGGCAGGAAGCTCGTGCTGGCCGGCGACACCGCGCCGTTTCAGGGAGTCGTCGAGGCGGCCGCAGCTGCCGACGTGCTCGTGCACGAGGCGACGTTCCTGGAGGACGAACGGGAGCGCGCCGAGGAGACCTCGCACTCCACCGCGTTGGACGCTGCGGGCGTCGCACGCGACGCCGGCGTCGAGCTCCTGGCGCTCACACACCTCTCGAACCGCTACTCCGGCCGCGACGCGGCCGATGAAGCCAGGGCCGTCTTTCCGGAGACAGTCGTGCCCAGGGACTTCGATATCATCGAGCTTCCTTTCAGGGAGCGGGGAACGCCGCAACTTCTGAAGGGTGGAGCGACCCATCGTCGTGACGCTCCGGTCGAGGCAGTCCACGTCGGAGAGGAGCCGGGATCGTGAGCGACAAGGTGCAGGTAGCGCTCGCCGAGGACATCGCCGAGGCCGAGGAGATCCAGGCCATCCTCGAGTCGGCGGGCATCGAGTCCGTCCTCGAGACCGCCGTCGAGCATCACCCGAGCGCGACCGAGGACGCGCCGCAGAAGGTGCTCGTCAGCGAGTCCTCCCTCGAGGCCGCGCAGCACGCCATCGAGGCCATGACCGACGCGGACGCGGACATCCCCGCGGACTAAGGAGGGGCTGGCGAAACAGTGACTGTGCGCCAGGAACGCGCTGGATCGCCGTCCTGCGGCGTCCTCGGTCGCCCACGTACTTCATTCAGTACGCGGGCTCCCTGCGTCCTTGCAGGACGACGCCCAGCGCGCCCCTGCGACGAGCACCGTTCCCCCAACCCCTCCTAGCCATCCGGCTCGCGCACGGCATCAAGACCGTCGCCAAGCCGCTGCTCCCGGACGGCCCTGCCATACGGCGGCTGCCGCTCGGGCTCGGTCGTGGCCTGGCGATGGAGATCGACTTCGACCGCGATTCCCGCTACTGGCTGGGGATCTACGAACGCGAGCTCGCGAGCCACATCCGCGCACTCTGCCCGCCCGAAGGCGGGTGCTTCGATCTCGGCTCGGCCTCGGGCTTCTACGCCCTCGTCTTCGCCCGGCATGGCGCCACGCGTGTGCTCGCCGTGGAGGCGGATCCGTCGAGCTGCGAGCGCTTGCGCCGCAATGTCGCCGCCAATCCCGAGCTCGCTTCGGCGATCGAGGTCTCGGAAAGCCGCATCGGCCTCGAGACGAGCGTAGGGGAGGGAACGGTGACGATCGACGAGCTCGCGTACGGTCCCGGCGGCTTCGTGCCGGACCTCGTGAAGATGGACGTGGAGGGGAACGAGGTGGCCGCGCTCCGTGGCGCGCAGCGGCTGCTCGCGGAGCGCAAGCCGCACGTGATCATCGAGACGCATTCCGAGGATCTCGACGCCGGCTGCCGCTGGCTGCTCGCGGACCACGGGTACGTGCCTGAAGCTGTCGAGCCGCGACGGTGGATCCCGGAGGTGCGGACGCTCGAGCTCAACCGCTGGTGCGTCGCCCGGGGCCGGCCGCGCCCATGACCACGCCGGACTTCGGACGGCTCGCACCCGAGTACGACCGCGTGCGTCCCGTCGACGACAACTGGCGCGAGGTCTACGAGCTCGTCGTGGAGGAGGGCGACCTTCGCGGACGGCGTGTGCTCGACTGCGGCTGCGGCACGGGACGTCTGAGCCAGGCGCTCGCGGAGTCCGCCGCCTCCAAGGTCTGGGGCGTGGATCCCGAGCCGGAGATGCTGCGGGTGGCCGCCGGCAACGTCCCCGCCTCCGTCGGGTTGAAGCCGGGCCGGGCAGAAGACTTGCCGTTTCGCGACGGCTGGTTCGAGCGCGCCGTCCTGTGGCTCGTCTGCCATCTCGTCGACCGGCCGGTGGCGTTTCGCGAGCTGCGCCGAGTGCTCGGAGCCGACGGTCGGCTCGTCGTCGTCACGTTCGACCCGGCGCACTTCGGGACGTTCTGGCTCGATCCGTACTTCCCGTCGATTCAAGACGATCGACCGTGCACGCTTCCCCGATGGCGATGAGTTGACCGCGCAGCTCGGGGGCGCCGGCTTCGCCGATGTCCGTCTCGTGCGCCATTCGCAGCGGGCGTCGATCACGCGGGAACAGGCGGTCGAGCGGATCGAGCAACGCCACATCTCGACCTTCGACCTGCTCGAGCCCGCCGAG
>CAWGEE010000016.1:0-49683 GCA_963821415.1 uncultured Actinomycetes bacterium
CGCGCCCCCTGGACGACGAACTGGCCCACGCCGCCCGCGCCCACAACGAGCACCGTCGAGCCCGGCTCGACGCCCGCCGCGAACAGCACCGCGCCGACGCCCGTCAGCGCCGCACAGCCGAGCAATGCGGCCTCCTCCAGCGGCACGCCGCTGCCGCCCAGGGGCAACGCGACCTGCTCGGAGACGACCAGCCGCTCCGACAGTGCGCCCGTCGCCGTGCCGCGGTAGAGCGTCTCGCCGTCGAGCCGCATGCCGGTCTCGCCGTCGAGCAACGTGCCGCCCGCAATCGCATACTGCAACGACATGCAGGCCGCGGGCCGGCCGCGGCGGCAGTCGGGGCACTCGCGGCACGACGGCGCCCACGACAGCACGACCTCGTCACCGGGTGCGAGCGCTTCCACGCCTTCGCCGACTGCCTCTACGACTCCCGAGCCCTCGTGGCCCAGCACCATGGGCGTCGGCCGCTGCCACTCGCCCTTCACCACGTGCAGGTCGGTGCCGCAGATGCCGCAGGCCGTCATCCGCACCAGCACCTCGCCTGCACGCGGCTCGTCCAGCTCGATCTCGTGGACCTCGAGCGGCCGTCCGCGCTCCCAGAAGACGGCCGCGCGGGAGATCATTCGAGCGCCGCTTTCACCTCGGCACAGTTGGTGACGCTGGCGACGTTCTGCAAGGCGTAGTTGATGGACGCGTTGTGCCAGTCCGCGTTCATCGTCGAGCAGGCGTCCTCGGGCACCACCATGTAGTAGCCCTTGTCGGCGCCCGTTCGGGACGTGTGCTCGATGGACATGTTCGTCCAGGCTCCGGTGACGATGACCGTGTCCCGGCCGAAGCCCGTGAGCAAGTTCTCGAGGCGCGTCCCCTGCCAAGCGCTCATTCGCATCTTCTGGACGATGAAGTCGCCGTCCTGCGGCTCGAGGCCCTCTGCAGGGGCGGCGCCCCAGGAGTCGCGGACGAGCGCGTTCGCCTCCTTCACGTCCTGGAACAGCGGGGCGTTGAGCTTCAGGCCCGGAGCGCCCTCCTCGACGATGTAGTGCACGTGGATGACGGGAATGCCCTTCCCCCGGCACTTCTCCGCCAGCGACTTCACGTTCTCGACGACGTTCTGCTCCTTCGCGTGCTCCGGCGAGCCGGACTCGGCGAAAGCGCCGCCCTCGATGATGACGTCGTTCTGCAGGTCCTGGATGATCAGCGCGCAGCGGCTCGCGTCGAGCTTCAGCGGTTCGTCAGCCAATCTCGTTCCTCCTTAGCGCATGTAGGGCTCATGGCGAGGCCCGACTTTCGTTGGGATCGAATAGAGCGAGGTCGAGCTCGGGATGAAGAGCGTGTGCCAGTCCTCGCCGCCCCACGTGAGGTTCCCGGTGTTCTCGGGGACGAGGATTGTCCCGAGATGCTCGCCGGCAGCCGAGATCACCCAGATCCCGCCCGGTCCGGTCACCCAGATGTTCCCGCGCTCGTCGCACTTCATGCCGTCCGGGATGCCTTCTTCGATAACGCCGGAGCCGACGCCCTCGAAAAACATCCGGCCGTTCGAGATGTTCCCGTCCGCATCCACGTCCCAGACCTTGATGTGCGCACGCGGCGTGTCGTTGATGTACAGGAGCGATTCGTCCGGCGAGAAGCACAGCCCGTTCGGCATGTCGAACTCGTCCTTGTCGACCATCAGCTCGAGGTCGCCGCCTCCGGGCGGGATGCGATACACGCCCTGGAAGCCGAGCCGGCGCTCGCGCGGATGGCCGAAGACCGGCATTCGGCCATACCACGGATCGGAGAAATAGACCGCGTCGCTCGAGTGGACGACGACGTCGTTCGGAGAGTTGAGCTCCTCCCCCTCGAACGCCTGCGCGATGATCTCCCGCTCGCCGTCCGGGCTCTCGCGGACGAGGCAGCTCGTCACGTGCTCGCAGACGAGAAGGTTGAGGTCGGCGTCGTAGGTCATGCCGTTGCACCTGTTCGAGAAGTTCCTCACCTCGACGACCTTCCCGTCGGGCGTCCACCTGCGGCGGACGTCGCCCGGCATGTCTGAGAAGAGGAGGTAGCCCTTCGGATGCCAGATCGGCCCCTCGGTGAACGTGAAGCCGGTCGCCAGCTGCTCGACCTCGGCGTTCGGGTCGATCAGCTCCGTGAGTTTCTCGGACTTGACGTCAACAGCCACGTCCGCTCCTTTCCCCGTTTCGTCCGGAACGGCGCGAACCTAACAGAGAACGCAAACTAAGATCGTCCATCCATGGCCGAGCGCAAACCCGTGCTGCTCGCGGTCGACGACGACCAGGAGGTCGTGCGCGCGGTCGAGCGCGATCTCCGCAATCGCTACGCAGGCGACTTCACGGTCGTCGCCGCGGGCTCGGGCGAGGACGCGTTGGAGATCCTGAGACAGCTCTCCTCGAGCGGCGATCCGGTGGCGCTGGTCGTCACCGACCAGCGCATGCCCCGGATGACGGGGATCGAGCTGCTGGCGCAGTCCCAACCCCTCGCGCCCGACGCGAAGCGCGTGCTCCTCACCGCGTACGCGGACACCGAGGCGGCGATGCGCGCGATCAACGAGATCCGCCTCGACCACTACCTGATGAAGCCGTGGCACCCGCCCGAGGAGCGTCTCTACCCCGTGCTCGACGACCTGCTCGAAGACTGGCGGGCCGCGGTCGAGACCGTGGCAGCCGGCACAGAGACCGACGGCGACGCAGTGAGCGTCATCGGGCATCACTTCTCCACGGAGTCGCAGCGCGTGCGCGACCTGCTCGCGAACAACCAGATCGCCTACCGCTGGCTCGAGGTCGACGAGGAGCCCGCCCGTCGGTTGCTCGCGGAGGCCGCGCTTGGCACCGACCGGCTGCCCGTCGTGCTGCTGCCGGACGCCGAGCCGCTCGTCGGCCCCGACCCGGCCGAGGTCGCGGCGCGAGTCGGCCTCCAGACGGAGGAAGAGCTTGCGCTCTACGACCTCGTCGTCGTCGGCGCCGGGCCGGCAGGCCTCGCCGCGGCGGTCTACGGCGCGTCGGAGGGCCTGCGCACCGTCGTCGTCGAGCGGCTGACGTTCGGCGGCCAGGCCGGAATGAGCTCGCGGATCGAGAACTACCTCGGCTTTCCGTCCGGGCTGTCCGGTGCGGACCTCGCGCGTCGCGCGACCAGCCAGGCACGCCGTTTCCGCGCCGAGCTGCTCACAGCCCAGGAAGCGATCGGCATCGACGTCGTGGGAAACACCCGCGTCGTGCGGCTCGCCGCGGGGACCGAGATCTGCTCGCACACGGTGCTGCTCGCGCCCGGCGTGTCGTACCGGCGACTCGACGCGAAGGGCGCCGAGCGACTGACCGGACGGGGCATCTGGTACGGCACGGCGTCCGCCGGCGACGCGGCCTTGCTGGACGGGCAGGAGGCGTTCGTCATCGGCGGAGCGAACTCGGCAGGGCAGGCCGCGCTACATCTCGCCAGCGGGGCTCACGTTACGATCCTCTACCGCGGCGAGAGCCTCCGAAAGTCGATGTCGCAGTACCTCGTCGACCGCATCGAGGAGATGCCCGAGGAGATCACGGTCCGCCTGAACACGCGAGTCGTGGAGACGCACGGAGCGGAGGCGCTGGAGTCGATCACGATCGACGAGGACGGGGCCGTCTCGCAGCTTCCGGCCACGGCGCTCTTCGTCTTCGTCGGCGCCGAGCCGCACACGGACTGGCTGGGAACCGCCCCGGCCCGCTCCGAGCGCGGCTACATCCTCACGGGCGCCCAGGTGCTCGACCTGCCCGACGAGTGCACGCCCTGGCCGCTGCAGCGGCACCCCATGGCACTGGAGACGAGCGTCCCCGGCGTCTTCGCGGCCGGTGACGTGCGCGACCAGTCCATCAAGCGCGTGGCGTCGGCGGTCGGAGAGGGCTCGATGGCAGTGCTGCTCGTCCACCAGTATCTGAAGGCGCACTGATGGATCCCGGCGAGCTTCGCCGGATCGCGATCCTCGCCGATCTGCCCGACGAGCGGCTGCGCGAGCTGGCGCAGCACGGCATGGAGCAGACGTACCGCGCCGGCGAGTACGTCTTCCGCGGACAGCAGGAGGCGGTCCACTGGTGGCTTCTGCTCGAGGGTGAGCTCGAGACCACGATCGACGTCGGCGGCGACGAGCTGCCACTCCTCCATCACCCAGCCGGCGGGTTCCTGGGGGCCATCTCCATCCTCACGGGCGAGCTGTTGCGAGGCTCGACGCGGGCAGCCGTCGACAGCCGGCTCTTCCTCGTCGAGCCGGACGCATTTCGGCGCCTGTTGGTGACCGAGCCGACGGTCTTCAAGGCCGTGATGGACGTCTTCGTTCCCGTGATCACGAACTACACGGCCATGGAGCGCGACCGCGACAGGCTGCTGTCGCTGGGCACGCTCGCGGCGGGGCTCGCACACGAGCTCAACAACCCGGCCGCGGCGGCGCAGCGGGCAGCTTCGGAGCTCGAGGCAGCTGACGTCGCCGGCCAGCGCGCGCTGTCCGGGCTCGCCGCTCATGGCGTCGGCGCGGACGCGATCGGCCGGTTGTGCCAGTTGACCTCCGAGGCCCTGGGCGAGGCAGACGGGAGGGAGCCGCTCGCCGGCCTCGACCGTGCCGACCGGGTGGCAGCAGTCACCTCCTGGCTCGCTGAGCGAGGCCTCGCGGACGGCGTCGCGGCGGCAGACGCCCTCGTAGATGCGGGGCTGGACGAGGCATGGGTCGAGCGGCTGCTAGCGGTGGCGCCGGACGCTCCGGAGGAGCTGCTCGCCTGGGTCGCGTCGAGGCTCACAGCCGGCCGGATCACGCATGAGCTCGAGGACGCTACGGCCCGTATCTCGCAACTCGTCCAGTCGGTCCGGCAGTACTCGTACCTCGACCAGGCGCCGCGGCAGGAGGTGGACATTCACGACGGGATAGAGAGCACGCTCGCGATCTTGTCGCACAAGGTGTCGGAGAGCAAGATCGAGGTCGTCCGCGACTACGACCACTCGCTGCCGCGGATCGACGCGCACGCGCCGGAGCTGAACCAGGTGTGGACGAACCTCATCGACAACGCCCTCGCCGCCGCTCCGGAGGGCGGCCGCGTGACGATCCGAACGCGGCGCGCGGGCGACTTCCTCGTCGTCGAGGTGGAGGACGACGGCCCCGGCATTCCCGACGACGTGGCCGCACGCGTCTTCGACCCGTTCTTCACCACGAAGCCGCCGGGCGAGGGCACGGGCCTCGGCCTCGACATCACCCGGAGGATCGTCGTGCGTCACCGCGGCGACCTGCGGCTGAAGCCCGTGGACAGCGGCGCCTGCTTCCAGGTGCTGCTGCCGTTGCCGGCGAGCTAGCTGTCTTCGGGCTCGAAGTCGAGCGCGAGCGAGTTGATGCAGTAGCGCAGGCCGGTCGGTTGCGGCCCGTCGGGGAAGACGTGGCCGAGGTGGGAGCCGCAGGTCGCGCACCGCACCTCCGTGCGGCGCATGCCGTGGCTCAGGTCTTCCTCCGTCTCGACGGACTCCTCTTCGAGCGGCGCGAAGAAGCTCGGCCAGCCCGATCCCGAGTCGAACTTCGTGTCCGAGCGGAAGAGCTCGGCGCCACACGCGCCGCACTTGAACATCCCATCGTCGTGCACGAGGTTCAGCTCGCCCGACCACGGCGCCTCGGTCGCGCCGCAACGCAGCACCTGGTAGCGGTCGGGATCTAGCTCAGCTTCCCACTCGGCGTCCGTCTTCTCGACTCGCTCCGTCATGACGCCCTCCCGTTCGCAAAGCCGTCGCAGACCTGGCACAGAGCTAATACAGGGACTGTCCCTCGGACATGGCTGTTCTGGACAGGGCTCACGAGACCACCTCCTCGGCGTGAATGCGCTTCTTCGACTCCTTGAGCTTGCCCCCGTTGCGGCCCATGCGGACGGCGAGCGCCTCGGCGAGGATCGAGAGCGCCGTCTCCGGCTGCGACTCGGCGCCGATGTCGAGCCCGCAGGGGCCGTGAATGCGCTCGATCGCCGCCTCGTCGACACCGGCCTCCAGCAACCGCTCGCGGCGCCGCTCCTGATTGCGACGCGAACCAAGGGCGCCGACGTAGAACGCGTCCGACTCGAGCGCCGCCTTCAGCGCGGGAACGTCGAACTTGTCGTCGTGCGTCAGCACCACGACCGCCGTCGCATGATCGGGCGCCACCTGCGCCAGTGCCTCCTCGGGCCATTCGACGATGATCTCGTCCGCGCTGGGGATGCGCTCGGCCGTGGCGAACTTCCCACGCGCATCGGCGACGATCGTCTGCCAGCCGAGCAGCTTCGCAGCGGCGCACATCGCCTCCGCCGTGTCCACGGCGCCGTAGACGAGCAAGCGCGGCGGCGGCCCGTAGATCTCGGCGAACACGCGGGCGCCGTCGAGCTCGAGGATGCGGTTCGTGTGCTCCCGGATGAGTTGCTCCGCCTGCCCGAAGGCCTCCTCCGGCACGCCGTCGCCGTGCCGCTCGCCGCCCTCCAGGACGAGAGCGTGCGCGCCGAGCCCTTCTCCCTCGATCACCGTGAAGAGGACAGCGCGCTCCTCGTTCTCCACTGCCGCAAGCAGCCGGTCGACTGCTGTCACTCGAGACGCTCCACGAAGACGTCGATCTCACCGCCGCAGGGCAGCCCCACTTCCCAGGCCTCCTCGTCGGCGATGCCGTAGGAAAGTAGCTTCGGCTCGCCCGACTCCATCACCTCGCGGGCGTTCTCGTAGACGTCCGACTCGACGCAGCCGCCCGAGACGGAGCCGCAGAGCTCGCCGGTCTCCGAGATCGCGAGCTTTGCGCCGATCGGTCGCGGCGCCGAGCGGCGAGTGGCGACCACCGTTGCGATCGCCACCTTCTTGCCTTCAGCGCGCCAGCGCTCGACGTCTTCCAGGATCTCTTTCACGCAGCATGCCTCCTCTCTATTCCGGTGAGAACGTCAGCCAGCTCTTCGAGGCTGGCGAGATTGTGCCCGGAGAGGAAGCGGTCGACGTGCGGCAGCGCCGCCCGCATGCCCCCTGCCAGAGGCTGGTAGTCCGGATGGCCCTTCAGCGGATTGACCCAGACGACCGCGTAGGCCTGCCGCGCGAGCCGAGCCATCTCTTGCCCGACGACAGCCGCATCCTCCCGTTCCCAGCCGTCGGAGACGATGACGACTACGGCACCACGCGTGAGCGCCCGCCTCCCCCACTCGTCGTTGAACGACTTCAGCGAGTGGCCGATTCGCGTGCCGCCGGACCAGTCCATCACGCGCTCCGACGCCGCCCGGAGCGCGCCCTCGGGGTCGCGGATGATCAGCTCGCGGGTCAGCCGCGTCAGCCTCGTGCCGAAGGCGAACGTCTCCACTCCACGTCCTGAGCGCGCCAGAGCGTGGAGAAAGAGCACGAGCGCGCGGGCGTACGACTCCATCGAGCCCGAGACGTCGCAGAGCACGACGAGCTTGCGCGGGACGTGGACGCGGCTGCGGAACGTCCGCTCGATGGCGTCTCCGCCCGTCCCCAGCGACTCTCGCACGAGCCGGCGCATGTCGAGGTCGCGGCCGCGATGGTGCGGCCGCAGGCGCCGCGACTTGCGCCGCGGCCGGCTCGAGGCGATCTCGCAGATGAGCTTGCTCACGTTCTCGAGCTCCTCATGCGTCATGTCGGCGAAGTCCCGTCGGCGGAGCAGCTCCTCCGGGCTGTAGCCGAGCGACGACTGGTCCTCGCCCGACTCGCCGCCCTCCTCCTCCGCGCGCTTCCGCTCGGCGCTGCGCCGCAGCAGCCGCAGCGACGTCACCTCCGTGCCCTGACGGAACACCGGCGCCGTCGGAGCGCGGAGGAACCACGCGCGAAAGGCAGCGTCGAACGCGTCCAGGTCCTCCGACCGGGAGACGAGCGTCTGCCGCAGCGTCCAGTAGACATCGTCCTGACGAGAGAGCTCCACGAGGTCGAGCCCGGTCAGCGCATCGGCGAGGCGCCCCGGGCCGACCTCCAGCCCAGCCTCGCGGAGGACGCGGCCGAACGTCACGACGTGTCTCGCAACCGCGTCGGCCATCAGGTTGACGAAGTCGCGGCGCGTGCCTCTTCGAGCAGGCCCTGGAGGGTCTCGTCGCGGACTGCGAGCACGTCCTCGTGGTACTTGAGCACCGAGCCCAGAGTCTGCTCGACGACTTCCGCGTCGAGCTCCTGCCGGCCGAGCGCCGTCAGCGCGTTGGCCCAGTCGATCGTCTCCGCCACTCCGGGCGGCTTCGCGAGATCGAGGCCCCGGAGCCCCTGCACGAAGGCGGCGGCCTGAGCGGCCAGGCGCTCGGGAACGCCGGGCACGCGCAACTTCACGATCGCAACCTCGCGCTCGAGCGCCGGATGGCCGATCCAGTGATAGAGGCAGCGCCGCTTCAGGGCATCGTGGAGCTCGCGCGTGCGGTTCGACGTGAGGACGACCGCAGGCTTGTGATCGGCCGCGGAGATCGTCCCGATCTCGGGGATCGTGATCTGGAAGTCCGATAGCACCTCCAGCAGGAACGCCTCGAACTCCTCGTCGGCGCGGTCGATCTCGTCGATCAGCAGCACCACCCGCTCAGGGCTCTCGATCGCCTCCAGCAAGGGCCGCCGGATGAGGAACTCGGGGCCGAACAGCTCCTGTTCGGAGACGGTGCCCTCCTGCGCGGCCCGGATGTGCAGCAGCTGGCGCGAGTAGTTCCACTCGTAGACGGCGTGCGCAACGTCGAGACCCTCGTAGCACTGGAGCCGGATCAGCCGCGCGCCGAGGATGCGTCCGAGCGCCTTGGCGGCCTCGGTCTTTCCGACCCCGGCCTCACCCTCGAGCAGCAGCGGTTTCTCGAGCTCCAGCGAGAGGAAGAGCGCCGTCGCCAGCCCGCGATCGGGCAGGTAGGCGGCGTCGCGAAGGCCGCTCTCCAGCTCGTCGATGGAGGAAATCGCCACCAGCTAACTGTACGCGCTCGCGCATTCGTCATCGATTGCCGGGCGACGCAGCGGCATCAGAGCGCGACCTGGAGAGCGCCGTTCTCGACGCGGACGCTGTAGCTCTGAACCCCTCGCGCGGCCGGGCCGCGGAGACGCTCGCCCGAGCTCACGTCGAACTGACTTCCGTGGCAGGGGCAAGTGACCACGGTGCCGTGGAGCTCGCCCTCCCCGAGGGAGCACTGCCTGTGCGGGCATGCGTCGTCGAAGGCGTAGAAGGTGCCGCCGACGCTGGCGACGGCGATCCGTCCTCCCTCGATCTCGAACGCCGCCAGCTCCTCTACGTCGAGATCATCGAGCGAGGCGAGGGTCACGAAGCTCGCCGACGGTGTGGTCATGCCTGCTACGTGCCTCCGCCAAGGCCGGGAACGCTCAGGGCAACCACCGTCAGGCCGCAGACGACGAGCGCAGCTCCGAGCGGAGCGCTCAAATGCCGGCCCCAGGGCATGTTCTTCTCGATGGCCATCACGGTCGCGAGCAGGAGCATCCACCCGATGTTTCCGACTCCGACCGCGAACATGATCAGCATCAGCGACCAGCAGCAGCCCACACAGAACAGCCCGTGGTGCGCACCGAGCCGGAGAGCCTGTACGTGCTCGTTCCCGCCGCGCCAGTGCCCCATGACGAAGCTCATCGGCGAGCGGCACTTGTCGAGGCACTTGTACTTGAACGAGCTGAACTGGTAGATGCCGGCGAAGAGAAAGGTCCCTGCCACGATCGTCCACGCGTTCTCCTCGAGCCACCCGCTTCGTTCGACGACACGATGGATCCCGAGGTCGCCGACGTGGACGGCGAAGGCGAAGGCTGTCCACACCGCCAGGTAACCCACCACGAGCAGCGCAACGAGAAGCACACGATCCGGCCGCTTCCGGACGAAGGTGTGGAAGAACGCGACCAGAGGAAGGCTGGTCGGCAGCATCATCGCCACCGTCATCAGCGTCCAGCCCGCCACGAAGAGAAGGACGAGCACGAGATAGCTCTTGCCGACTCCGGCCACCGCGTCGTTCTCCTCGTGGCTCAGGAAACGTCCATACGGAGACTCCTTCCAGATCCAGAGGCTGATCCAGGCCAGGACGACCATGCCGGCGATGGTCACCAGGAGCAGCTTCTCGTCGCGGACTCTCGGCCACATTGCGTCCTCCACCGAAAGGTGACCGGCGGACGGCCGGTCACCTTTCACATTCGTCTAGGCCTCGAAACGAAACCGCCCCGATACGGCGTTGTGGCCTTCGAGCTGGATCTCGAACCCGTGCTCGGGCACGGTCGCCCGGTAGCTCGTGGCCTTCCCCGCAAAGGCGGGGGAGCCGGGAATCGTCGTGAAGATGGTGTCGTGGAGCGCGGTCGGCTCGCCCGTCGCCCCCTTGAACGGCTCCAGCTCCGCCTCGATCGCATTGCCGATCGCCAGCCGTCCGGCCATCTCCTTGCCCTCGACCTGGAAGGTGACGGGAAGCCGCTCGACGGCCATTACCTCGCCGACGAGCTGCGCGAGGTCCGCCACCGGACCCCCAGCTTGCCGGTCCACACATCCAGCAGCGCCTGCTGCTGCTCGTCGGATGCGCCGTCGTCGACGTAGACGACGACCTTCCAGTTGCCGTCGAGGATGTTGCCGGGGATGTGAGTCAGGATCGTGAACGTGCGGCCCGAGACGTCCGTGCCGTTCACCGTCCCGGTCTCGACGTGCCACGAGAGCACGCCGTCGCACGTACCCCCGTCCGGGTCCTCGCCCACCCAGCACGGGCAGAGGACGTTGCAGGTACACACTTCAAGTAGCTGACCCTCCAGTTCGTACGCCATCGTGCTCGACCTCCTCCTCCTTTGGGAAGCCGAGTCTGGAACGTCGCCGTTGGCGCGAGGTTGCCCGAACGTTGCTACGCGGGCTGGTCCCCCTTACGTTTCCTCGATCCAGCCGCGGATCTCCTCGCGGGGGATCTTGCCGACCAGATCCGGATGGTCCTCGGCCATATGCGCTTCGATCTGCTGGATCACCTTGTCTTCGGTGTCGGCGCGCACGACATGGCCGCACGCGCACTTGATCAGCTTCGCCATAGGCCACTCCTGAGTAGCAGGTTTTGGGTGTCCGGGACTTGGTTGGGGCATTATGGCGCGTACCATGGCCGAAGGGCCAAAAACCCGGATCCAGCTGTGCGGGCGCGTTGCCGCCGAGATCGAAGGTCGCAGGATCGAGAACGACCTGCCAGGTCGCAAGGGCCGTGTCCTCTTCGTCTACCTCGTGGCCAACCGTGACCGCCACATCAGTCGCGACGAGGTGGTGGAAGCGCTCTGGCCACATGGACCGCCGCCGGCGGTGCTGAGTAACCTCCGCGCCCTCGTCTCGAAGGTTCGGCGCGCCGTTGGCAGAGAGGCGCTCGGCCTGGGTGGTCGCTTCCGCCTCGAGCTTCCAGCGGACGCCTGGATCGACCTCGAGGCAGCCGGCGAAGCCATACACCGAGCGGAGGCGGCCGTGGCCAGGCAGGAGTGGGAGCGCGCGTTCGGCGCCTCGCAGGTCGTACTGTCCACGGCAGGACGCGACTTTCTGGCGGGCGAGGACGCACCATGGATCGATGAGTGGCGGAGTTACCTCACCCAGCTCGAGGACCGAGCGCTCGAGTGTTACACGGCGGCGTCGATCGAGATCGGCGGCTCCGAGCTGCCGATCGCGGAGCGGTGCGCCCGCTCTCTGATCGTGAAGGAGCCCTACCGGGAGTCGGGTTACCGCCTCCTCATGGAAGCTCTGCTCGCGATGGGGAACGGCGCCGAGGCCATGCACGTCTACGACGGGCTTCGCCAGCGGTTGCGGGACGACCTGGGGATCAGCCCCAGCGCTGCCACGCAGGAACTTCACAGGGAGCTTCTTCGGGCAGGCGCCCCGTCCGGCTAGTCGAGACCGTCCGGTCGCCACGTGCTACCTGTACGCGCTGTACGATCGGCCTGGTGATTCGCGAACTCGACGTGATGATCCCCACGACACCCGAAGAGGCTGTTGCAGCCTTCGGCGAGGGCGACGGAATAACCGTGCTCGCGGGCGGCACGATCGTCATGCCGGAGCTCACGCACGGCCGCTTGAAGCCCGGGAAAGTGCTCATGCTGGGTCGCAGCGGGCTGGACAAGATCACGCGTGACGGCGGGACGGTGACGATCGGCGCCACCGTTCCGGTCAGCGAGCTGGAGGAGCTCGACGAGCCACTGGCGAGCGCTGCGAAGCACGTCGCCGACGGCGAGATCCGCGCGCAGGCGACCGTGGGCGGCAACGTCTGCGCCCCGCCCGGCGTGGACGCGCCCCGCGGCGACCTCCAGGCGCCGCTGATCGCGCTGGGGGCCCGCGTCCGCTCCACGGGCTCCGGCGGCGAGCGCACCGAGCCGGTCGAGGAGTTCCTCGCCGGTGGCGCCAAGGGCCGCCTCGTGCTGGACGTCTCCTACGACGACGCCGACCGCAAAGCCGCCTACGCCGCCGCCTGGCGGCCGCACACGCACCACTACTCGATCCTCGCCGTCGCCGCTACGAAGACCGGCGACGAGCTGCGCATTGCCGCCACCGGCGCCGGTCCGCACGCCGTCCGCCTTTCGTCCGCAGAGCAGAGCGGCGAGGCCAATGACGCATTGAACGACGTCGACCCGCCGGACGACGCACTCGCCTCGGCCTGGTATCGCAAGACCGTCCTGCCCACGCTCGTGACGCGAGCGCTCGCCGAACTCTCCTGAGGAGGGCCTGCCCAGATGCAACTGAACGTCAACGGAATCGACCACGAGATCGCGGCTCCGCTGCTCACGCCGCTTCTGCACGTGCTGCGCGAGGAACTGGGGATCACGAGCCCGAAGGCCGGCTGCCTGCAGGGCGGCTGCGGCGCCTGCACGGTGCTCGTGGACGGCGAGCCGCGGCGCGCGTGCCTGCTGCCCGTGGCGGCGGTCAACGGCGCCGAAGTCACGACGCTCGAGGGCCTCGGCACGCCGGAACGGCTCGCGCCGATCCAGCAGGCCTTCCTCCACCACTACGGCATGCAGTGCGGCTTCTGCACGCCCGGCATCCTGCTCGCCGCGCACGCGCACATCGAGCGTGGTGGCGGCGATGACCAGGCGTCCATCTCCGAGTCTCTCGCCGGTCATGTTTGCCGCTGTACCGGGTACGTGAAGATCGTGAACGCCGTCGGCGCCGCCGTCCGCGGCGAAAGCTTCGACCTGACGGAGACCACGGGCACGCCGACGACGACGACGCTCGTGACGGGAGGTGCCGAATGAAGGCGGTCGGAGCAAGGCTTCCGCGCTACGACGGCGTGGCGCACGTCACCGGGCGGACGATGTTCGTCGACGACGTGCGCGTCCCCGGCACGCTGTGGGCGAAGGCGCTTCGCTCGCCGGTGCACCACGCGGACATCACGCGCCTCGACACCGCCAAGGCCGAGGCGATGCCGGGTGTCCACGCGGTCATCACCTGGGAGGACGTGCCGCTCCTGTCCTACGGGCACCTGTCCGCCCTGGGCATCCCCGAGGACGAGCCGCTGCTGGCCAAGGACGACGTGCGCTACAAGGGCCAGCCGATCGCGGTCGTCGCCGCCGAGAACGAGGAGACGGCAATGGCCGCGGTGGACGCGATCGAGATCGACTTCTCCGAGAAGCCGGCGCTGTTCGACATCCGCCTCGGCGCCGATCCCGATGCCCCGGTCGTCCACCACTGGGGCAACTGGTATCCGCACTTCGAGGGCGAGATGGACGTCCGCCAGATCCGCAAGGGCGACATCGACTGGGCCTTCGACAGGGCAGACGTCATCGTGCAGGGCGTCTACAGGCCGGCCGCGATCGAGCACTGCCCGCTCGAGACGCAGGTCTGCCAGGTCGTACCCGAGCCCGACGGGCGGCTGACGATCTACACGTGCTCGCAGGCGCTCTATTTCTCGATGGGCGTCGTGGCCGCGCACCTCCAGTTGCCGCTCAGCAAGCTGAAGCTCGTCGGCGGCACGGTGGGCGGCGGCTTCGGCGGCAAGGTCGACACCGCCACCGAGACGATGTGCGCGCTGCTGGCGATGAAGTCCGGCCGCCCGGTCAAGTGGCGCTGGACGCGCGAGGAGGAGTTCCTCTGCTCGTCGACGCGCGCGCCGTGGCACATGGAGATCGCCGACGCGGTGACGAGCGACGGCTGGATCCTCGGCCGCAAGATGCTGACGCTCCACGACTCGGGCGCGTACGCACGCTTCTCGCCGTACGGGGTGACGAAGCACTCGTTCCACCACACGGGTGCGTACACGATCCCGAACCTCTCGTTCGACGGCTACGTGGTGTTCACGAACCGCGTGCCCACGACCGCCATGCGCGGCTTCGGCGTCACGTCCGTCTCCTTCGCGGTCGAGACGCACATGAACCGCATCGCGGACGTGCTGGAGATGGATCCCTTCGAGATCCGTCTGAAGAACGCGAACAGGATCGGCGACACGTCGCCGAACGGCGTCGTCTACACCGACCCTTCCACCGTCCCGACCATCCAGGCCATCGCCGATGCAGTCGGCCACGAGCTGCCGGCCGACTACCGGACGATGACCCGCGACCCCCGCGAAGGCGAGTGGCTTCCCGACCACCTCGCCGCGCAGGTCGGCGACCCAGGTGCTCACTGATGGGGGGGCGCACTGATGGCCAAGCACACAGGCAGGGGCTACTCCGCGATCGAGTACCCAACCGGCATGAACCAGAACGGCGACCCGTCGCAGGCGTGGATCAAGATCAAGCCGGATGGGCGCGTCGACGTCTTCTCCGGCACGGCCGACATCGGCAACGGCTCGAAGACGATCCAGACGCAGATCGTCGCCGAGACGCTCGGCGTCCCGTACGACTGGATCACGTACGACAACTCGAACACCGACTCGTCGCCACTCTGCACGGGCACGTTCGCCTCTCGCGCGACGTTCGTGGCCGGCAACGCCGTGCGGAAGGCGGCGCTGGACGCACGCGAGAAGCTGCTCGAGATCGCCGGCAAGGAGCTGGAGATCGACCCCGCCGACCTCGAGGTCATCGACGGCGAGGTGATCGCCAAGGGCGCACCGCAGAAGAAGATCTCCGTCCCGGACGTGGCCGGCGCCGCGACCTGGACGTACGGCGAGCTGATCACGGGAACGGGCGCGCAGCTGAAGCCGTACGCGGCCATCAACGACCCCGAGACCGGCCAGGTCGACATCCCTCCCCACTCCGCGATCTCGTACGCCGCCTGCGCGGCCGAAGTGGAGGTCGACGACGAGACCGGCGAGGTGCTCGTGAAGCAGCTGTGGCAGTGCTTCGACGTGGGCCGCGCCATCAACCCGACGCTCGTCGAGGGACAGATCGAGGGCGGCGCGATCCAGGGCCTCGGGCTGGCGGTGCTCGAGAACTGCTACCCGTACTACCCCAGCGTCGAGCACCGCGGCGGCGAGTTCGGCTCGTATCCCGCGCCGGGGATCGAGAACCTGCCGAAGGTCAGCACGATCCTCATCGAGAACCCGTCAGCGGACGGTCCGTACGGCGCAAAGGGGTGCAGCGAGATGGCCAACAACCCGCAGCCGCCGGCCATCGCCGCGGCGGTCTACGACGCCGTCGGCGTCTGGGTGACGGAGCTGCCGATCACGCCGGAGCGCGTGCTCAGGGCGCTGCAGCAGAAGGCAGCGGGCGAGGCCGGGCCGAAGCGCGAGGGCAAGGTCGTGGCGTTCGACGAAGAGCTGTCGGTGAACGCCGTGGCACACGCGGACTCGAGATTCCGCTTCGAAGTTCCAGCGTGACGTCGCCGTTTCGGACCTGGAACGGGGTCGAGCCGTTCCAGATATTTCCCACGGTCCAGATCCACGCCATCGGCGGCGATCAGGTGCTCATGTGCCGGGTCGTGTACGAGCCCGGCACGACCGTGCCGCGACACGCGCACGAGCACACGGAGCAGCTGATGGTCATCGTCGAAGGTGACGTGACGATGACGATCGGTGACGAGACGAAGACGCTCGGGCCAGGCGACGTGGCAGTGGTCAACCGCGGAGTCGAGCACGAGCTGCACACGGAAGGAGGCCTCGTCTTCTTCGAGGCGCTCGCTCCCGTCCCGCTCGACCACGTGCCCGACCGCGAACGCGACCTCGTCCTCGGGGCAGACGCAGGCGCCGGCCACGTCGAGAGATAGCGCGATGGACGTCACCCTCCTCCTCTGCGACTTCGCCGAGGCCGTCAACGGGAAGCTCTACGTCATGGGCGGCGGCTGGAACATCCTCTTCGCGCCCGGCCAGCCCGTGACGATGTCCGTTGCTGCGGTGATCGCCGTGCCCTGGGACCGGACGAACCAGTCGCACGAGCTGACGCTCGAGCTGCTGACCAACGACGGGCAGGCGGTCGAGATCGAGGGGCAGACGGTGGCGGTCACCGGCGAGTTCGAGCTCGGCCGCCCACCGGGCATCAAGCCGGGGAGCTCGCAGAACGCGCCGTTCGTCTGGACGTTCGCCGGCCTCGTGCTCGACGCGGGCGGCTACGAGTGGAAGCTGACGATCGGCGGCGAGCCCGTGGAGAGCCGGCCGTTCATCGTCGCCCACCCGCCCGGCTACACGGCCGAGTAAGCCGTGATCGTCGCCATGCACGTCGCGGCCGGCGCGGCAGCGGGCGCGCTCGTGGGCTCGCGGAGCGGCGCCGTGGCCGCCGGGCTCGTGCTCCACGGTGTCCAGGACGCGGTGCCGCACGAGGACATCCCCTCGCGGCAATTCGAAGCGGCTTCGGGTGTGCTCTTGCTCCTCGTGCTCGCGCTGCGGCGCGGCCTGCTCGACCCGGCGACGTTGGGAGGCGCCTTCTGCGCGGCGCCCGACCTCGAGCACGTGCTGCCGTTGCCCCGGCCGGGGGGCCGCGAGCTCTATCCCTCCCACCGCGTCGAAGGCTGGCACCAGCGAAGGGCAGCCTGCCCGCGTGGGCGCAGCTCGCCGCGGCGGGCGTTATCGTCGCCGCTCTGGCACGCAGACGAGGGGAGTGACGATGCCGCTGATCAGAGTCGAGCTGTTCGACTTCCGGATGAACGACGAGACGAGCGCGAAGCTCATCGCCGGCCTCACGGACGCGCTTTGCGAGGCGACGACGGAGGGCCTGCGAGAGCACACGTGGGTGATCGTCGAGGGACATTCACCCAAGAACTGGGGCGTCGGCGGGAAGCCCTGGCCGATTGACATGACGCCTCCCTAGATGGACGCTTCCGAATTCGGCCAGCGCGCTCGGGACGCCGTTGCGACGCAGCCGATCATGGCGCTGTTGGGCGTGACCGTCGTCCATGCCGCACCGGGTGAGCTCGACCTCGCGCTCTCGTTCGACGACCGGTTCACACAGCAGCACGGCTTCATTCACGCGGGCGTGCTCGCGACGGTCGTCGACACCGCGTGCGGCTTCGCCGCGTACTCCGCTGCCGAAACGGAGGTCGACGTGCTGACGGTCGAGTTCAAGATCAACCTGCTCGAGCCCGCGAGGGGCTCCCGGTTCATCGCCCGGGGGCGTGTCGTCCGCGCTGGTCAGAGGCTCACGACATGTCGCGGCGAGGTGGTAGCCGTGGCGGACGACGACGAGCAACTGGTGGCGGTCACCACGACGACGATTGCGCTCAGGCCGCGCAAGCCTCGTCATGACGCGATCAGGAGAGTTTGGCGGAACGGTGCTCGTCGCCGGGGCGCGCTGGAGGTTGTGATGCAAGGACGCAGGGAGCCCGCGTACTCGTAAGTACGTGGGCGACCGAGGACGCCGCAGCGCGGCCTCCAGCGTGATTCCGGCGGCACAGACACTGTTTCGCCAAGCTCTCCTAAAGGCTGCGTAGCTCGACCGGCGGGGCGCCCGGCACGACCACCGCTGTCTCGCGCGCGTGGAGCAGCGTCGTCTTCACGATCAGCTTCGCCCGCGCGAAGTTGTCCATCATCGTCGGCACCGGGCCGACCTCCCTCCCGAGCGCGTAACCGGCTGCGTTCCGGCCGATCGCCCGGTACGACTCGAGCGTGTACAGCGGTGACATGCCGAACAGCTCGAGGTTGTCGAGTGGCTCCAGGTCGGCGCGATGGATCACCGCCGTTCCCTTCGACTGGATGCCCACCGCGATGCCTGACCCCGACAGCGCGGCGCCGTCGTGGCCGATGAAGGCAACGTCGGCAGCCCGCCTGACGCGGACAAGTCTGGGCCGCCCTCCTGCGTCGCGGACGCCCTCCTCGAGCGCAGCGAGGACGTCGGCATGCGCGAGACCGTTGATCGTTCGCCGGATCACATCGCCGAACGCCGGGCCGACGGCGATCACCACTTCATCCGGTGCGTTCTCTATCTTGGCAACATGCAGTTCTTCCACCGCCTGCTCGGCGTCCTCCTCCTCGTCGAAATCGCTTCGGGTCGAGCGTCTGCGGCAGCGCCTGCAGCAGCTGCCATCGCTCTCCTTCGAGCACGTAGCCCGTGCCCGGCCCGGAGTACCGGTTGGGATCGTTGACAGCCGACCTCACGCCCCAGTCCTCGCCGATCACGGCCGAGGTCTGGAGGTAGTCGGCGCAGACGCGCTGGCGCTGCATGCCGATGATCGCGGCGGCAACGTCGTCGAAGCCGGCGTCGTCGAGGGCGCGCGCGACGTCGAGGCCCGAGATTCGCTCGTCGAGCACCCGGTCCGCCGCGGTGACGTCGGCCGCCCGGTCGCGGTCGGGCAGGTCGTCGCTCGAGTAGCCACGCGTGGCCGCCTCCACCTCGGCATCGGATACCTCGGGGAAGTCGAGGGCGGCGAACACGGCCTGCACCGCTCGCGCTCCCCGCTCGCGCACGCGCAGCGCCTCGTCCTCGGCGATCGGCTCGATCCCGGCGTCGACCTGCCAGTCGCGCTGCACTGTCAGCCACTCGTCCAGGTCGTCCGCGTCGTAATTGCCGCCGCCGAACATGTTGTCCTTGCGGGGCATCACCGAGTAACCGGAGGTGACGAAGTCTGTGCCGGGCAGCAGCTGGCCCATGAGCTTCGCCGTCTTGCGCACCTCCGAGTGCGACGCGATGGCGTCGTTGCCGGAGGCCACCTCCAGATCGAGCCAGGCGGCCAGGAGGTTCTCCGCGAGGATCTCCCGCGTCCCGCCGGGCACCGCCAGCACGAGAGCCACGCACGAGATGGACCCGTTCTGCACCCCCTGGGAGCCGGCGGCTCGGACGGCGGCGAGGCAACGCGCCTCGAGGTAGAGCATCGACTTGCCCTGGGCGTGGCCCATCAGCGCCTCCGAGCCGCCGCCCGACGTGAACCGCACCTTCACGCCGCGCGAGGCGTAGGCCGAGGCCAGGAAGGCCTTCGACCACGGCGTGTCGTCGCCGTCGACGAACACCGGCTCCGTGCCGTAGACGGACAGCGTCTCCGCGTACGTCACCAGGCCTTGCATGGCCAGCTGGAGATTCCGGCGTTCCTCGACCGCGCACTGCGTCATCACGCCGGGGCGGCCCGTCTGAGAGCCGACGAGCAGCGCGATCGCGTTGAGCGGCGCGTAGCGGGAGACTCCAACCGTGGTCTCGAGCTCGGCGAAGCCGCGCGCCGCCGCCTCGGCGGCATCGGCGGCGAGCAGCGCCGGGCTCTCCTTGAGGTTCGTGACGTGCGCCTGGTTGGCAGGAGCCCGCCGTGCGCGCAGCTTCTTCAGCGCGAACATCATCTCGACGGGGTCGAGGCTGCTGACGACCCGCGCGAGGCGCGCGGGAGTCAGGCCGCGGCTGAGCCGGACGAGCTCGTCCCGCGAGTGGTCGACGTCGACCAGGCGCCGTGCGAGATCGGCATCGGAGAGCAACGCCGCCTCCGCGGCCGCCTCGGTGTCGATGCCTCGGCGCGCGATGAACGCGTCGAGCACGTCGAAGTCCTCTTCGCGCGTGCCGTCGATCTCGACGACTTGTCCGTCCTCGATCACGAGGCTCGGCCGCGGGTCGTCCGGGCCGTCCATCGCCACGAGACCGAGCTCCGGGTACGGCGCGATGAGCAGCTCGCGCCGGAGCTCGCGTTTCTCCCGCGACCGGAAACGCTCAGACCCTGTCGCGATCTCCTGCAAGCAGCCCTCGCCTCGCGTACACGTCGATCGCCTCTCGCACGAACGCCGCGGACAACGGCGCCCCGGCCTCGTAGAGCCTCGCAGCCCAGGCTTCGAGCTCGTCCTCGCTCGAGCGATGCGGCCGCAGGGCGGTGTAGATCTCGAGGATCGTGTCGGACGGGATGGCGGCGAGCTCGGCGGCGCGCGCGGAGGTTGTCGGCCAGCGCTGTCCGCCCGACCGCCTCCGCTACGTCCGCCTGGCGGCGAAGCGTCTCCGGCGTCGCCCGCAGGTCTTCCCATGCCAGCCGACCATCGCGCATGCCTTCGACGGTCACGTCGTCAAGAGCGAGGCCGGACGGGGTCGTGACGGTGTCAGGCCGCTTCTGGCCTAGCGGGTAATCCAACACAGAGTCGGTGTCCACGGCGCAAGCTTACGTAGCACGGCCTTCACCCTCTATTATCCGGTGCGTCGTGACCGAGGTCGCTCTTGACCGGGTCAGTAAGGTCTTTCCCGACGGCACCACGGCTGTATCTGACCTCGATCTACAGATCGTGGATGCGGAGTTTATGGTCCTCGTCGGCCCATCCGGTTGCGGAAAGACGACTGCGTTGCGGATGGTCGCGGGTCTCGAGGAGATCTCCCGGGGCATCGTCCGGATTGGCGAGCGGGTCGTGAACCACATTCCCGCCCGGGACCGCGACATCGCGATGGTCTTCCAGAGCTACGCGCTGTACCCGCATCTGTCGGTCTACGAGAACATCGCCTTCGGCCTGCGCGTGAAGAAGGTCAAGAAGGAGGAGATCGACCGCCGCGTCAGGGAAGCGGCGAGGATCCTCGACCTCGAGCCGTTCCTCAAGCGCAAGCCGCGGGCGCTGTCCGGTGGCCAGCGCCAGCGCGTGGCGATGGGCCGCGCCATCGTCCGCCAGCCTCAGGCGTTCCTCATGGACGAGCCGCTGTCGAACCTGGATGCAAAGCTGCGTGTGCACATGCGGACGGAGATCAGCCGGCTCCAGAGGGAGCTGGGAGTGACGACGATCTACGTCACGCACGACCAGGTCGAGGCGATGACGATGGGCGACCGGGTCGCCGTCATGCGCAAGGGCGAGCTCCAGCAGGTGGCCGACCCACAGGAGCTCTACGACCGGCCGCTCAACCTGTTCGTCGGCGGCTTCATCGGCTCACCGGCAATGAACATGGTCGAAGCCGAGCTCACGCGAACCAACGGGAGCCTTGCCGCCGAGATCGGGGTGGAAGCGCTCGCCCTCGACGAGGAGCTCTTGGCTGCGCGCCCGGCCTTGCGAGGGTACGAGGGTCGCAAGGTCATCGTCGGAATCCGGCCGGAGCATCTCGAGGACGCGGCGCTTGCCTCGGACACGGCCCCCGACCGCCGACTACGCGGGCCGATCCAGCTGAGGGAGGCGCTGGGGTCGGAAGTCATGGTCCACATCTCGATCGAGGCGACACCCGCGCTGACAGAGGACGTCCGTGAACTGGCTGAGGACGTGACGCGGCCGCGGTACAGAGTCTCGACGAAGAGCGCGGACGCGCGACGATCGTGGGGCGGTTCGATGCTCATTCCCGCGTCCGCGAGGGAGAGACGGCCGAAGTCGCCGTCGACACCCGCGCGCTGCACTTTTTCGATCCCGAAACAAGCCTAGGCATCTACGACGGCACGTCCAAAGGAGGTAGCACATGAACACGCATCGGTTGTACGTCGTCGCCCTCGGTGCGGTGGTGGCCGCGCTAGCGGCCGTCGGCAGCGCCGGCGGCGGGGAGACAGGCGCCGTCGCACCGTCGCAGGTCTCCGGCTCCATCTCGGTGATCGGCGAGGCCACGGGCTCCGAGATCAGCGCGGCTCGAGACGGTCTTCAAGGACTTCAACCGGCTGTATCCGGACGTCGAGGTGAAGTTCACCTCGGCTGCGCGGAACCTGCCAACAGTGCTCGGAACAGCGGTCCAGGGCGGCAACCCGCCTGACATCGCGATCATCCCGCAGCCCGCGCTGATGCGCGAGTTCGCGAACCGCGGCGCGCTGAAGCCGCTCGCGTTCGTCAAGCCAAAGGCCGCCAAGACGTTGTCATCCGGCTGGATCCAGCTCGGCACCGTCAAGGGCAAGTCCTACGCCCTCCAAATCAAGGGCACGAACAAGTCCACCGTCTGGTACGGCGTCCAAGACATTCAAGAACGCCGGAGTCAAGTCGCCCAAGACCTGGCCGCAGTTCCTGGGCGTCGCGAAGACCGTGCGGGCATCGGGTCTGCCGGCCTATTCGATCGGCGGCGCCGACGGGTGGACACTCACGGACTTCTTCGAGAACGTCTACATCCGAACCGCCGGGTCGGCGAAGTACGACCAGCTGGCGACCGCACAAGATCAAGTGGACGGATCGCTCCGTGAAGACGGCGCTCACGACGATGGCGCAGGTGCTCGGCGATACGAACAACATCTCCGGCGGGCGAGGCGGGAGCGCTGCAGACCGACTTCGCAACGTCCGTCGCGCAGGCGTTCCGGCCTTCTCCTAAGGCGGCGATGGTGATCGAGGGCGACTTCGTGCCCGGGAGCATCACGTCGAAGTGGAAAGCCGTGAAGGACTACAACGTCTTCACTTTCCCCTCCATCAACGGCTCACCGCCGTCGGTGGTGGCATCGGGAGACCATGGTGATGTTCAAGGACAACCCAGCCGCGCGGGCGCTCATCAATTACATGGCCACGGGGAGGCAGGCTCGGTGATGTGAAGCAGGGTGGAGCCTCGTCGCCCAACAAGGCTGTGCCCCCGAGCGCATACGCGGATCCGCTGCAACGGGTCGACCGCCACCGCTCTCGCAAAGGCGAAGATCTCCCGGTTCGACCTGTCCGACCTCCAGCCGTCCGCGTTCGGGGGCGACGCCCGGCCAGGGGCTCTTTCAAGCTGTTCCAGGACTTCCTCAAGAACCCCAGCAACGTGAACGGCATCGCGGCCAAGATGGAAGCGGCCGCCGCGAAGGCGTACAAAGGCTGATAAGCGTCGTGAGCGACGCTGCTGCCACGGCGGAGCCCCCTTCCGCGGGGGCTCCGCCCGGGGCGCGGGCGGAGCGCTTGCGCCGGTATGCCGTGGCAGGTGCCTTCCTCGCGCCCGCCGCGGTCCTGCTCGGCGTCTGGATCGTCTACCCGACGATCTCCACCACCAAGAGGAGCCTCTTCGACCGGGCCGGCGACACCTTCGTCTGGTTCGACAACTACAAGGAGATCTTCACCACCGACCTGCTGGTGACCGCGATCAAGAACAACGCCATCTGGATCGGCGTCGTCCCTGCGCTCGTGACCGCGATCGGTCTCGTCTTCGCGGTGCTGACCGAACGGGTCGCATGGTCGGTCGCGTTCAAGACAGCGGTCTTCATGCCGATGGCCATCTCGCTGCTCGCCGCAGGGGTGATCTGGCGCCTCATGTACATCCAGGATCCGAGCCAGGGCACGATCAACGCTGCGGTCAGAGGCGCGAAGGAGCTGGTCGTTGCACCAGGGCCGCTCTCGAGTGCCTTGCCGTCGACGGAGGGCTCTCGCTGGCAACCCGCAACGCGGCCTCGTCCTGGGGACACCACTCCGTCCTGGGCAAGTGGCAAGCGCTCGGCCTCACCGCGATCTCCGTCGGCGAGCTCCCCAAGGACCCCCGGCAGGCAGTCGAACCGAAGCCGCTCGCGAACGGGATCGCAGGTGTCGTCTGGCGCGATTTCAAGCCCGGCGGCGGGATACCCGGAAAGGTCGAGCAGCAGGAGATCGGGCTCCCCGGCGTGACTGTTCAACTGCATGACGCACAGGGGAGGGAGGTGGCATCCGCGACGAGCGCCCGCGACGGCACGTTCGCCTTCGAGGATCTCGCGCCGGGCTCCTCCTACCGGGCGGCGATTGGCGCTGCGACCTTTCGGAAGCCCTTCGGCGGCGCCTTCTGGCTAGGCCCCAAGCTGATCACGCCCGCGGTGATGATGGCCTACATCTGGGTCTGGGCCGGCTTCGCCATGGTCGTGATCGCCGCTGGCCTCGCCGCGATCCCCCGTGACGTGCTCGAGGCCGCCCGCAGCGACGGCGCCGGCGAGTGGCAGGTCTTCCGCCGCGTCACCGTGCCGCTGCTCGCGCCCATCCTCAGCGTCGTCTTCATCACGATGGTCATCAACGTCCTGAAAGTGTTCGACATCGTCGTCTCCGTCGCCCCGCAGTCGACGCAGGCAGAAGCCAACGTCATAGCGCTCGCCATGTGGCGCACGTCGTTCGGCGGCGTCAACGACTTCGGCCTAGGGTCGGCGATCGCCGTCTTCCTATTCCTGCTGGTCGTGCCCGTCCTCGCCCTCAACATCCGCCGGTTCCGGAGGGAGGTCTAGTGGCCGTCGCCAAGATGGAGACCCCGCGCGTCGAAGAAGGCTTTACCGCGAGAGCCGTGAGGGTGGTTGGCAAGGCGCCCGTCCACCTCGTGCTCGCAATCGTCGCCTTGCTCTGGCTCGTACCCACGTTCGGGCTCTTCTTTACGTCGCTGATGTCCGCGGAGGAGATCGGCGCGGGCGGGTGGTGGCGCGTCTTCTCGCAGCCGAGCATCCTCACCTTCGAGAGCTACCGGAACATCTTCGAGAACGAGACGATCACCCACGCGCTGCTGACGACCTTCTACATCGCGCTGGGCGGCACGCTGCTCCCGATCTTCATCGCCGCCCTCGCCGCCTATGCCTTCGCCTGGCTCGACTTCCCCGGCCGGGATGGGCTTTTCCTGCTGGTGATTGCCCTCCTGGTCGTACCGCTGCAGATGGCGCTGATCCCGATGTACAGCATCTACAACGACCTCAACCTCTACGACACGATCTGGGGCCTCATCCTCTTCCATACTGCCTTCGGGCTGCCGTTCGCGATCTTCCTGCTGCGGAACTATTTCATCGGGATCCCGAAGGACATCTTGGAGTCGGCGCGGATCGACGGCGCTTCGGAGTTCCGCATCTTCGTGCGGCTGATCCTTCCCCTCGGGCTGCCTGCAATCGCCTCACTCGCGATCTTCCAGTTCCTCTGGGTCTGGAACGACCTGCTCGTCGCGCTCGTGTTCGCCCGTGACACGAAGCCGATCACTATCGCCATCTACCAGCAGCTCTCCGAATTCGGGGAGAGCGTCGAGCTCATCGCGCCTGCGGCGTTCATCTCGCTGGCGATCCCGCTCGCCGTGTTCTTCGCCTTTCAGCGCTACTTCGTCCAGGGGCTACTTGCAGGATCGGTCAAATGAGGATTGCGGAGCCTGCGGCGCGGCATCCGTACTGAAGGTCTTCTCGTGGTCGGCGTGATGATCGCGCACGAGGCCGAGCACGTCGCGGAGGCGCTCAAAGGGACGTGCTGCGCGCGTAGTGCCCGAAATGACTGCCGCGGGCTCGTGGGTTTCATCGACCTCGAGCGGGTCCACGCCGCCTACGAGATTAGAGTTAGCGCGTGGCGAACACGTACGACTTCACCGAGCGCGTCGCGCTCGATCACGGGCGGCGCGAGCGGGATCGGCGCCGCCGTGGCCGAGCGGCTTCGCGAGGGCGGCGCACAGGTCGTCACGTTCGACGCCTCAGCCTCGGCAGACATCCAGGGAGACGTCACGCGATCGGCAGACCTCGACGGCGCAGTCGAGCGCGTCGAGGAGCAGCACGGCCGCGTGGACATCCTCGTCAACTCGGCCGGCATCCCCGGCGAGTCGCTGCGCACGGTCGACGTCCCCGACGAGGAGTGGGAACGCGTGCTCGCCGTGAACGCGACCGGCTCGTTCTACGCCTGCCGGGCGGTGCTGCCCGGCATGATCGAGCGCGGCTACGGGCGGATCGTGCTCGTCGCCTCCATCGCCGGCAAGGAGGGGAACCCGATGGCGGGCGCCTACTCCGCGTCCAAGGCAGCCGTGATCGCGATGACGAAGGCCATCGGCAAGGACGTCGCCGGCACGGGCGTGCTCGTGAACTGCATCGCGCCGGCGGTCATCGAGACGCCGATCCTCGAAGGGCTCTCGCAGCAGCACATCGACTACATGGTGGAACGCATCCCGCTGGGCCGGGTCGGCAAAGCGGACGAAGTGGCGGCGCTCGTCGCATGGCTCGCCAGCGAGGACTGCTCGTTCTCGACGGGCGCCACCTACGACATCTCGGGCGGGCGCGCCGTCTACTGACTAGCGATAGCGGTAGACGATCCTGCCGCGTTCGAGATCGTACGCCGACAGCTCGACCTTGATGCGGTCGCCCGGCAGGATGCGGATCCGGTGCCGGCGCATCTTGCCGGCGGTGTAACCGAGGGTCTCGTGGCCGTTGTCGAGCTTGATCCGGTACATACCGTTCCGGAGCGCTTCGACCACCTCGCCCTCCATATCGATCTTTTCTTCTTTCTCGGCTATTGCCGTGCTCCTTTCGTTCTCTAGACAGCATAAAGGCGGCGGCGGGCTCGTAAGCACCGCCGCCGCCTTCGCTAAAGCGGGCTAGCCGCGGATCTCGACGACGTTCGTCGCCTGGGGACCCTTCGGGCCCTCGGCGGCCTCGTACTCCACCGTTGCACCCTCGGACAGCGTCTTGAAGCCGCTGCCGGCGATGCCGGTGTGGTGCACGAACAGATCGTCGCCGCCCTCGGACGGCGTGATGAAGCCGTAACCCTTGGCGTCGTTGAACCACTTCACGGTTCCGGTTGCCATAGAAAAACACCTCCCTTGCGTACTCATGAACGTGTAAGGGAGGCGATGACGCAACCGATACTCGTTCTGATTCCGAGCGAAGCGTAGCGAATGGCACTGCTCCCGGTGTGAAATACGATGCTCGGGATGATTGCCGGCAGTCGCTTCGTACGTTTCGCCGGTCCCGATGGGAAGCCGCAGCGAGCCACGGTCGAGGAGCTCCCGGTCGAGCCCGTCGACGCGGAGTCGCTGGAGCTGCCCCCGCCGTACACGCTGCTGGCGCCGATAGAGCCGCCGGAGGTCTGGGGCGCAGGCGTCACGTACCTGCGCAGCCGCGACGCGCGGATCGAGGAGTCCGAGGTGGAAGACGTCTACAGCCTCGTCTACGACGCCGACCGGCCGGAGCTCTTTCTCAAGGACGCGGGCGGGCGCCGCACCGTCGGGCCGGGCCAGCCGATCGGCGTCCGCTCCGACTCGGCGTGGAACGTGCCCGAGCCGGAGATCGCCCTCGTGCTCGGAGCGGCCGGCGCGATCAGCGGGGTGACAATCGGCAACGACGTGTCGTCGCGGTCGCTCGAAGGCACGAACCCGCTCTACCTGCCGCAGGCGAAGACCTACGCCGGCTCGTGCGCCATCGGCCCGGCCGTCCTGGAGCTCGAAGACTGGTCGCAGCCGTTTGCGATCGAGATGCGGATCCTTTCCACCGACGGCCGAGAGGTCTACGCGGGAGAGACGTCCACCGAGCAGATGCGCCGCTCGTTCGAGGAGCTGGCCTCCTGGCTGGTTCGCGAGAACCCGGTGCCGCCGGGAAGCGTCCTGCTCACCGGCACCGGTCTCGTGCCGCCGGCCGACTTCACCCTCGAGCCCGGCCACGTCGTCGACATCCGCGTCCCCGGCATCGGGCTGCTGAGGAACCCCGTCGTCTCGGCAGCCACTCTCGTCAGCGAGCCCGCAAGGAGTGAAGCGCATGTCTGAGGTCCTGGAAGCGCCGGCACGGCCGGCATTCGCGAACTTCGTAGGAGGCACGTGGGCGGAGAGCGCCTCCGGCGAGACGTACGAGAAGCACGGGCCGTGGCGGCCGTCGGAGGCCATCGGCGCGTTTCCCGCATCGGGCGAGGCGGACGTCGACCGCGCCGTAGCCGCGGCGAAGGACGCCTTCCCCGCCTGGGCAGGTCTGCCCGCGGCGCAGCGCGGCGCAGTGCTCTCGCGGGCAGCCGACGCCGTCGACCGGCGCGTCGAGCAGATCGCGCAGGACATGACGCTGGAGATGGGCAAGCCCATCCGCGAGGCTCGCCTCGAGGCGGCGCGCATGGCACAGATCCTCCGCTTCTTCGCGGGCGAGGGCTACCGCTCGACAGGCGAGCGCTTCGAGCAGGCGGCGACCGGCAGCGTCGTGTACACGACACGTCGCCCACTCGGGGTAATTGCGCTGATCACACCGTGGAACTTCCCGGCCGCGATCCCGGCGTGGAAGGCTGCGCCGGCGCTCGCGTACGGGAACACCGTCGTCATGAAGCTCGCGCAGGAGGCGCCGCTGACCGGCCTCCACCTGGCCGCCTGCTTCGAGGAGGCCGACATCCCGGCCGGCGTCTTCAACGTCGTCATCGGCCGCGGCTCGGCCGTCGGCACGCCGCTGGTCGCGCACCCGGACGTGCGGGCGATCTCGTTCACCGGCTCGGTGCCGGTCGGCGAGCAGGTGCGCGGCGAGGCAACGGCGCTCGGCAAGCGCGTCCAGCTCGAGCTCGGCGGCCACAACCCCGCCATCGTCATGGCCGATGCCGACCTCGACCGCGCTGCGGAGCTCGTATACGCGGGCGCCTTCTGGTCGGCCGGCCAGAAGTGCACCGCCACCCGCCGCGTGTACGTCGAGGCCTCGGTCTACGACGACTTCGAGCAGCGGCTGCTGGCGAGGATGGAGCGCGGCGTGGTGGGCGACCCCACCGACCCGGAGACGGAGGTGGGGCCGATCGTCAACGAGAGCCAGCTCACGGAGGTGCTCGAGGGCATCGAGCGCGGCAAGGCCGACGGTGGCAGCCTGCTCGCCGGCGGCGAGCGGCTCGACTCCGAGGCGTACCTGCTCGCGCCGGCGCTCTTCGAAGGTCTCGCCGACGACGCGTTCCTCTCCTGCGAGGAGGTGTTCGGGCCCGTCACGTCCCTCTACCGGTTCACGGAGCTCGACGAGGCCCTGGCGCGCGCCAACGCGGTGCGCTTCGGCCTCTCGGCGGCGATCTTCACGTCGAGCCTCGCTGCGGCGAGAAGTTCGCGGACACGATCGAGGCCGGCATCGTGCGCATCAACGGGCAGACGGCAGGCGCGGATGTCCACGTCCCGTTCGGCGGCATCAAGGGCTCCGGCTTCGGCCCCCACGAACAGGGCCGAGCCGCGCTCGAGTTCTACACCGACATCGTCACCGTCTACGAAGACGTCTGACGTGCCGGACAGGTTTCTCGTCACGGGCGCGCTTGGCTGCCTCGGCGCCTGGACGTGCAACGTGCTCGCCGACGAGGGGACGGCGGTCGTCGGACTCGACGTCGGCGACGATCCAGCCCGGCTTCAGCTCGTCATGGGACCCGATGCGCTCGAGCGGGTGACGCTCGTCCGCGGCGACATCGCGGACTTCGACCAGGTGGACCGCGCGATCGAGGAGCACGGGATCACGCACGTCATCCATCTCGCGGCGCTGCAGGTCCCCTTCTGCAGGGCAGACCCCGTGCGCGGTGCCCGCGTCAACGTCGTCGGGACCGTGTGCGTGTTCGAGGCGGTGAAGCGGCGGGAGCTCGGTACGCCCATCGCCTACGCCAGCTCCGCGGCCGTCTACGACCGGTCGGGTGCGATGGCCCCGACGACGATCTACGGCGTGTACAAGGCGGCGAACGAGGACACGGCGCGCATCTACTGGGAGGAGTCCGCGGTGCCCAGCGTCGGGCTGCGCCCGTTCTGCGTGTACGGGCCGGGGCGCGACCAGGGGCTGACCGCCGAGCCCACGCACGCGATGCGGGCCGCGGCGCAGGGCGAGCCGTACGTCATCCCCTTCGGCGGCCGCACCGAGCTCCACTACGCGCCGGACGTGGCGCGGGCGCTCGTCCTCGCGGCACGCAGCCCGGCGGATTCGGCCGAGGTCTTCGACATGCCCGGCGTGCCCGTGCACATGGGCGAGGTGGTGAGCGCGATCGAGGCGGCCGCGCCGGAAGCCGAGGTCACGCACGGAGACGAGCCGCTTCCGTTCCCTGACGAGCTCCCCGGCCGGCGTTTTTCAGCTCCGGTGACGCCTCTCGCGGACGGGGTAGCCGAGACGATCGAGCATTTCCGTCGCTTGACTCGGCCCGTCATCCCTGCTTGAGTCGCCCCATCGAGGCGACGCAACAGCCCGTGGCACCGGAACAGCCGGCCGGGAGCGGACGCCCGCTGGGGCAGCCCCGCGGCGTCGGCTTCGGCATCTTCATCTACATCATCACGTTCGGCATCTACGGGATCTACTGGGCCTACAAGACCCAGGACGAGATGAAGCAGCACACAGGGGAGGGGCTCGGCGGCGTCGTCGGCCTCGTCGTCTGGATCCTGCTGAACGCGGTAACCGCGTTCACGATCCCGTCGGAGATCGGGAACATGTATGCGCAGGACGGCCGCGAGAAGCCGATGACCGGCTGGACCGGGCTCTGGCTCTATCCCGGGTATCCTCCTGATCGTCCCCGCGATCATCTGGTTCGTGAAGGTTCAGGGAGCGCTGAACCGCTACTGGGAGTCCAAGGGCGCGACCGCTTAGCCGCGCCGGAACGAGGAGGTTCTTTCGATGGTAGGACGGCATCGCAACCCACTGACCGTGGTGTTGCTCTCGATCGTGACGCTCGGCATCTACCTGCTGTACTGGATCTACATCACGTTCGCGGAGGTTCGGGCGCACCGCGGCCAGGGTACGAGCGGCATCGTCGGCCTGCTGCTGGCGCTGATTCCCGTCTCGATCTTCCTCTTGCCCTCGCACGTCGGCGACATGTACGCCGAGGCAGGCAAGCCGAAGCCGATCACCGGCTACGCCGGCCTGTGGGCGCTGATACCGCTCGTGGGCGGCATCGTCTGGCTGTTCAAGGTGCAGAACCGCCTCAACGAGTACTGGGCGGCGGTCGGCGCCGGGGGCGAGGAGCCTGAGCCAGCACCGGCGGCCGAGCCGGCACCGGCAGACGAGCCGGCACCGGCGGCACCCGCACCGTCCGAAGAGGCGCCGCCTAGCTAAGCCAGAGTCTCGTAGAAGGCGCGCTCGCGGCTCTCGAGCAGCGGGAAGGCCTCGCCTGCCCCGATCTCCTGGAAGTGCTCGGACGCGCCGTGCGCCTCATAGGCAGCCTGGTCGTCGTAGATCTCGAAGATGAGGAACGTGCCAGGGCTCTCCGGGTCCTGGCACGGCTGGTAGAAGCGGCAGCCCGGCTCCTCGCGGGACGGTCCCGCCAGCCGCTCGAGGCAGCTCCGGACGCGATCCTCCTCGCCTGCCTTCGCAGTCCACTTCGCCACGAGCACGAGTGCCATCGTCCTAACCTCCTGTCACGGGGTTGGTGAGCGCGCCGAGGCCGTCGATCTCGATCGTGATCTCGTCACCGAGCTGGAGCAGCACCGGCGGGTCGCGGAACACGCCGACGCCGGCGGGAGTGCCCGTGAGGATGAGATCGCCCGGCTCGAGCGTGATCGCCTGGCTGACGAAGGCCACGATCTCGGCCACGCCGAAGACCATGTTGGCCGTCGTCGACTCCTGCATCACCTGGCCGTTGAGGATCGCGCGGATGCCGAGCGCCTGCGGGTCGGGGACGTCCGAGGCAGGCACGAGCGCAGGGCCCACGGGGCAGAACGTGTCGAGCGACTTGCCGCGCACCCACTGGCCGTCCGCGAACTGGAGATCGCGCGCGGAAACGTCGTTGGCGCACACGTAGCCGGCGACTGCGTCGAGCGCGTTCTCGACCGAGACCCGGCTCGCGCGCTCGCCGATGACGACGCCGAGCTCCGCCTCGTAGTCCACGCGCTCCGTGATGGGCGGGATGACGATCGGCTCGCCGGGGCCGATCAGCGTGTTCGGCCATTTCGCGAACAGCAGGGGCTGCTCGGGCAGGTCGACGCCCTGCTCCTCGGCATGATCCGAGTAGTTGAGGCCGATGCAGATGATCTTCTGGGGACGCTCGATGGGCAGCACTGACACGAGCCTAATCGGAACCGCCGCTTCAGTTCCGGTGTACTGACAGCGTGCGCACAGCCGTTGCCCTGCTCCTCCTCGCATTGCTCCCGGCCGCGGCCGGCGCCGGCGGCGTCCCGGTCTTGCCGACTGGCGCCGCGATGGAGGTGGAGCGGGCGGCGCACACCGCGACACGGCTCGCCGACGGCCGCGTGCTCGTCACCGGCGGCATCCGCGCCGGGGAGGCCGCGCTCGCGAGCGCAGAGGTCTACGACCCGCAGACGCGCGCCTTCAGCTCTACGGGCGAGATGACGAGCGTGCGGGTCAGGCCACACGGCGACGCTGCTTCAGGACGGCCGGGTGTTGATCGCGGGCGGCTGGGACGACGATGCGCAGCTGCGGACGGCCGAGCTCTACGACCCGGCGACCGGGGGGTTCGCGCCTGCAGGATCGTTGAGCGTGCCACGGGCGGCGCACACCGCGACGATGTTGCGGGACGGCCGCGTGCTCTTCGCCGGTGGCGGTGGGATCAACACCGGCAGCAGCCTCGCGACCGCCGAGCTCTTCGACCCGCAGACTGGTCGCTTTAGCCGGACCGGTGCGATGCGAACCGCGCGCGTCGGGCAGACGGCGACGCGCCTTCGCGACGGCCGCGTGCTGCTGACGGGCGGTACCTCGCAAGGTCGCGTGGTTCGCTCAGCCGAGATCTACAACCCGCGCAGCGGCCGCTTCACCACCACGGGCTCGCTCACCATCCGCCGCCACAAGCATGCGGCAGCGCTCTTGCGCGACGGCCGGGTGCTCGTCCTCGGCGGCTCGGACGAGCGAGACTGGAACAACCGCTACCGCAGCGCCGAGCTGTTCGACCCCCGCAAGGGACGGTTCTCGCGTACCGGGCTCCTGTCGCAGGCGCGCTTCAAGTTCATCGACGCAGTCGCCGTCATGCCGTCAGGGTCCGTGCTCGTCGCCGGTGGCGCACAGGTCGTGGATCGCTTCCGCAGCGGCCGCTTCGTGCCCGTCGCGCGGCTCGACGCCGCGCGGTACTTCTCCACGGCGACGCTGCTCCGCGGCGGCGGGCTGCTCGTCGTCGGCGGCTACGACGAATCGATCACGCCAACCGCGCGCAGCTTCCTCTACCGAGCCCTGAATCACGACGTGCACCTCGCCGGGGCCGTGCACGCCGACGGTGAGCAGCTGCTCGATGTCGGCGCTGCGGCTGGGCCCCGTCACGATCGCCAGCGAGCTCGGTAGGTCGTCGCCGACGGCGGCGAAGAGCTCCTCGAGCCCCGGGAGGATGACGTCCTCGGACACGAGAGTGACATGGACCTCCGGCAGAAGCGAGGCGGCACGCGGTTCTTCCGGCGACGCCGCGAGCACGACGCTGCCCGTGTCGGCGAGCGCGTACACGGCCCGGGATACGCCGGCGCCGTCGATCTGAGGAGCGTCGCCGCGATGGACGACGAAGCCGGCGATCTCGGCGTTGGCGGCGAACCGATCGGCGAGGCTCACCGGCGGTCCCGGTAGCGCGGCCCGAGCTTCGGCAGCTTCCGGCCCTCTCGCCATGACCTGCCGGGGCCGACCAGCCCGGCAAACGGCCCGCCGAGCCTCGCCAGCCACGTCGTCAGCCGGTAGCCCGCAGGCGACGACCAAGCGTACGACCACAGCCGGAACGAGAGGCGCTCGCGGAACGGCGCGATGCCTTGCTCGACGAGATCCCGGCGGAGCTCCAGCAGCAGCTCGTGAAGCGGGATCTTCACAGGGCAGGCGTCGGAGCAGGCGCCGCAGAGTGACGAGGCATGCGGCAGGTCGGGAGCCTGCTCGAGCCCGGCCAGCAGCGGCACGAGCACGGCGCCCATCGGCCCCGAGTACACGGGCCCGTACGCGCGCGCCGCCCGTCTTGCGGTAAACGGGGCAGACGTTGAGGCAAGCGCCGCAGCGGATGCAGGCGAGCATCTCCCGGTAACGCCCGCCGGTCAGCTTCGAGCGCCCGTTGTCGAGGATCACCACGTGCAGCTCGTCGGGCCCGTCCCGCTCGCCCTCGCGGCGCGGCCCGGTGATCAGCGTCGTGTACGTGGACAGCCGCTGCCCCGTGCCGCTGCGCGCGAGCAGCCGCAGCAGCACGGCGAGGTCGGAAAGCGAGGCGACGAGCCGCTCCATGCCCATCAGCACGACGTGGACTCGGGGCAGGCTGGAGACGAGCCGCCCGTTGCCCTCGTTCGTGACGAGAACGATCGAGCCCGTGTCGCAGACTCCGAAGTTCGCGCCGGTGATGCCGACGTCGGCGGCGTGGAACGTCTCCCGTAGCTGGCGGCGTGCAGCCTTCGTCAGCTCCTCGAGCTCGGGCGCTACGGACTGGCCTTCCACCCGCGACAGCAGCTCGGCGACGTCCTCCTTCGTCTTCTCGATCGCGGGCGCGAGGATGTGAACCGGGTGCTCGCCGGCGAGCTGGAGGATGTACTCGCCCAGGTCGGTCTCCACCGCGCGGACGCCGGCCGCCTCGAGCGCCTCGTTGAGGCCGATCTCCTCCGTCGCCATCGACTTCGACTTCGCCGCGAGCTTCGCGCCGGCGTTCCGGCAGACGTCGACGATGTACGCGTTCGCATCCGCCGCGCTGCCGGCGAGGAACGTCTTGCCGCCTCGCGCCTCCACGGTCTCCCGGAACTGCGCCAGGTGCGTGTCGAGGTCGTCTATCACCCGCATCCGCGCCTCGTGTGCCCGTTCCCGCAGCTCCTGCGCGCCGTCGAGCGCATCCCACGCGAGCACCCTGCCGTTCATCAGGCGGCTCGTGGAGAGGTCGAGCGCGGCGCCGACACGTTCATCGGCGAGCTTCAACCGCGCGATCTCGCGGAACGTGCCTCCCTCCCTGGTGACGCCACTCATACGTCGACCCCTCTCGCGAGAGCCGTGGCCAGATGGACGACGCGGACCCCGCGTCGCTCGTGCTCAGAGCGTCCGCGCAGGTGCATGAGGCAGCCCGGGTCGGCGGTGACGAGCGCGTCGGCGGCCGGCAGCACCGGCCAGCTTGTCGTCGGCCATGGCCAGCGAGACCTCCGGTTGCCGCACGGAGAACGTGCCGCCGAATCCGCAGCAGAGATCCGGACGCGGCAGCGGTACGAGCTCGGCGCCGGAGCGCTCGAGCAGGCGGCGCGGAGCGTCCGCGATCCGCAGCTCGCGCAGCATGTGGCAGGAGTCGTGGTAGGCGAGCCGCCTGCCCTCGTTCGTGCGCCCGACGGTCGCTCCACGGTCGTCGAGGAACGCCGACAGCTCCCACACGTCGAACGGCTCGACGCCGAGCAGCTCAGGCAGGTAGTGGGAAGCCATCGTCGCGCACGAGCCCGAGGGGCAGACGATTGGCGCCTCACGGGAGAACGCCTTCACGAATGTGCGTGCGACCCGGCGTGCTGGGCCGCGATGGCCTGAGTTGAACGCGGGTTGACCGCAGCAGACCTGCGCAGCGGGGAAGTCCACCTCGAAGCCCGCCTCGCGCAGGAGCAGCTCGGCGTCTGCGGCCGCGTCCGGGAACAGCAGGTCGCCGAGGCAGGTCGCGAAGAGCTGGACGCGCTCCATCGGCGAGACTCTACGGCGTGCCGGCCACCCCACTCGAGCGCGCACCCTTAGCGCTCACGGCTCGCGACTCCGTCTACCTCAAGCGCGAGGACACACACGAGCTGGGCGCGTTCAAGTGGCGCGGCGCGCTGCCGGCGCTCGAGCGGTACCGCGGCGACGGCGCAGCCGGCGTAGTGACGGCCTCCACCGGCAATCACGCCGCGGCGACAGCGTGGGTCGCGGAGCAGCTCGGCCTCTCCGCGACCGTGTACCTGCCCGAGGGTGCGAGCGAGACGAAGCTCGCCAAGCTTTCAGCTTTCGGCGCAGATGTCGTCGTGGCGGGTGCCGACTTCGACGAGGCGAAAGAGCAGGCGAACGCCTACGCGGAGCAAGCCGGCCTGCCGTTCTTCGAGGACGGCGCCGAGCCTGCGCAGCTCGACGGTTACGCCGCGATCGGCGACGAGATCCTCGACCAGCTCGACGAGGAGCCTGCGGCCGTCGTCGTGCCCGTCGGCAACGGGGCGCTGCTCGCCGGCGTCGGCCGCGCACTCGCTGCCCGCTCGCGCGAGACGCGGCGCATCGGCGTCGTCTCGGCCGGCGCGCCGGTCATGGCCTGGTCGTGGCGTGCGGGCCGGGCGGTCGAGTGCGACCTCTGCGACACGATCGCCGACGGGCTCGCGGTCCGTGTGGCCATACCCGTGGCTGTTGACTGGCTGCTGGAGGCGGCGGACGACATGCTCGAGGTCTCCGAAGAGGAGATCGCGAGGGCCGTCGTCGCCTTCGACGATGCCGGCATCCGAGCGGAAGCAGCCGCTGCTGCGGCCTTGGCGGCGCTACCTCGGATCGAGGCTGACGGCCCGATCGTGCTCGTCGTCACCGGCCGCAACATCGACGACGAGCTCCTCGCCCGCTGCCGTCACAGTCTTGTTACAGGGACTGTCCCTCGGACACGTCCGCTCTAGACGAGCAGCGGCCGCAGGACGTTCCGCGAGAGCAGGAAGCCGCGCTTGACGAGATCCTCCGTCGCCTCGAAGCCGCGATCCTCGTGCTCGATCGAGACGACGAAGTCGTAGCCCACCGCGTAGAGCGCGGCGATGAAGCGATCCCACCGCACCTCGCCGAGCCCGGGCAGCCGCGGCACCTGCCAGCCCATGCCGAGCGAGACGGTGCCGTGGCGGTAGAGACCGTCGCGGCGGATCTCGAGATCCTTCGCGTGGACGTGGATGATGCGCGACGCATAGTCGTAGACGACGCGCTCGTAGTCGATTTGCAGCCAGACGAGATGCGACGGATCGAGGTTGAGGCCGAAGCTCTCCGAGGGGATGGCCTCGAACATCTCGTCCCACACCGCGGGCGAGTGGGCGATGTTCTGGCCGCTCGGCCACTCGTCCCAGCTGAAGATCATCGGGCAGTTCTCGATGGCGATCTTCACGCCGCGCTCCTCGGCGTACTCGACGAGCGGCGGCCAGACGGTGCGGAAGCGCTGGAGATTCTCGGGCAGCGGCAGCGTCTGGTCAGCCCCGACGAAGGTGCCCACGATGCCGACCTCGAGCGCGGCGGCGGCGTCGATCACCTTGCGCAGATGGGCGTTCGCCTCCTCCCTCGCCGCGTCGTCTCCGGCGAGGTTGTTCGGGTAGTAGGCAAGCGACGAGATCTCGAGGCCGTGCGTGGCCATCGTCTGGCGCACGCTGTCGGCGTCGAGGTCCTCGACGTCGATGTGGCACACGCCCGCGTAGCGCCGTGCAGGCCCCGTGGCCGCCGGCCAGCAGGCAACCTCCAGCATCTCGAATCCCGCGCTCGCCGCCCAGCCCGCCACTTCGGCGAGCGAGAGCTGCGGCAGCGCCGCCGTCAGCAGGCCCAGCCTCATCCCGTCACCTCCACCCATCGTCGCTCGGCTTCGCCTCGCTCCCGTGGGGGAAACCCTGTTTCCCCCACGGACCCCCTTCTCGCCGGCCGCGCGAGGCCTAGCGCGGCCGGCGAAGCGGGAAACCTCCCGGTTTCCCGCACCCTCCCCCATGGGTGGAGGCCTCCGCTCACGCGGAGACCTCCACCCATCGTCGTTCACATCCGACTGGCAATCGCGTCGCCGAGGACGTTCGCGCGGTGCCCGTCGGCGAAGGTCGGAAAGTCCGGCTCCGCCGGCATGCCGCCTTCGGCAACGGCCGAGTAGACGGCGCGATAGAGCTCGCGGAACGTATCCGCGTAGCCCTCGGCATGGCCGGCGGGAAGCGTCGTCCGCGCCCGGGCCTCCGGCTCGAGCAGGCCCGGATTGCGGTGCAGCGTCTCGTTCGCGCGGTCGCGATGACCGAGCCACAGCTCCTCGTTCCGCTCGGCGTCCCACGCGAGCGCGCCATCCGAGCCGTCCACCTCCAATCGCAGGCTGTTCTTCCGCCCGGCGCTCACCTGCGAGAAGACGGCCGCGCCCACGACGCCACTCTCCAGTCGGAACAGCACGTGCGCAATGTCCTCCGTGGCCATCTGCGCGTCCACGCGCTCGACGTCATCCGCGGCGGCGAACGTCTCCACCTCTCCCGTCGGCCGCTGCCGAACCGGCAGTGCCGTCTTCAAGTCGGCGAAGACCGCTTCGATCTCGCGGTCGGTGACCCACTGTGCGAGGTCCATCCAGTGCGAGCCGATGTCGGCGACGGCACGCAGCGCTCCGCCCTTCTCCGGCTCCAGGCGCCAGTTCCAGTCGGTCGGGTAGAGCAGCCAGTCCTGGAGGTAGCCGCCGTGGACGTTCCAGACGGCGCCCAGTACGCCCGACGCCACGAGGGCGCGCGCCTGATGGGCGATCGGATAGAAGCGGAGGTTGAAGTTCGTGCAGTGCACGAGCCCACTCTTCTGCGCAAGCTCGAGCAGCTCCGCGGACTCCGCCGACGTGGTCGCCAGCGGCTTCTCGCAGACGACGTGCTTGCCGGCCGCCAGGGCATCGCGCGCCTGGCCGTGATGGAGATGGTTCGGCGTCGTGATGTGGACCACGTCCACCCGCTCGTCCGCGAGCAGCGCCTCGTAGCTCTCGTATGCCGGAGCGAGCCCCTTCGCCTCCGCGCGCTCGGCGGTCGACGCGACGACGCCCAGGACCTCGACGCCCAGCCGCCTCAGCGCCTCGACGTGGACGGCCCCGATGAAGCCGGTGCCCGCGACCGCCGCCTTCAACTCACGCACGCTCCGCGCCATGCCGATACTTTCTCACGCACAGGCATCCGGGGAGAACGCGACGATGAGTCACCAATGAGCTATCCGAAGATCGAGTTGCACGTGCACCTCGAGGGCACGCTGCGCCCGGAGACCCTGCTCGCGATCGCGGAGTGCAACGACGTGTCGCTCCCTGCCACGACACCCGAAGGGCTGGCAGACCAGTTCCGCTTCACCGACCTGGCGCACTTCATCGACGTGTGGCTGATGGTGACGTCGTGCCTGCGCACGGCCGGCGACTTCCGCCGCATCACCGTCGACTACGCCGGCGAGGCCGTGCAGCACGGCGCCGTGTACGTCGAAGGCATCTTCGCGCCGCTGCAGCTCGTGCGGCGCGGCGTCCCGTGGGAAACGATCTACGAGGGCTTCTGCGACGGCATCGCGGAGGCGCGGGAGACGCACGGCCTCGAGATGCGCCTCACTCCGGACCTGACGCGGAACGCCACGCCCGAGGAGATGGACGACAGCCTGCGCTACGCCATCGCCTACCGCGACCGAGGCATCGTGGGCGTGGGTCTCGGCGCGTTCGAGCTCGAGTACCCGCCGCATCTCTACGAGGACGTCTTCCGGCGCGCCCGCGAAGGAGGCCTCGGCTCCGTGCCCCACGCGGGAGAGCTGGGCCCGCCTGACGCGATCCGCGATGCGCTCAACCTCCTCCACGCCGACCGGCTGCGCCACGGCATTCGCGCCATCGAGGATGCCGACCTCGTGCAGGAGCTCAAGGAGCGAGGAACGGTGCTGGACGTCTGTCCCGTCTCGAACGTGCGTGTTGGTGTCGTGCCCTCGCTCGAGGAGCACCCTCTGCCGAAGCTCGTGGCGGCCGGCGTGCTCTGCTCGCTCTCCACGGACGACCCGCCGATGTTCGACACCGACCTGACGGCGGAGTACGAAGCTGCCTGCTCGCTCGGCCTTCATCCCAGAGACTTCTACGAGGCGGGCGTCGCCGGCGCCCTCTGCGACGAGGCCACGAAGGCCAGGCTCGCCGCGATCGGCGAAGCCTACGACTGGGCTCAGCTGGACGGGCTAGCCGGCCGGCAGGCGGCGCTCGGCTAGCGCGGCCTGCGCCTCCTCGTCCAGCGTCGCCACGGCCTGCTCGTAGAGCGCGTACGCGCCCTCGGAGCTCTCCTCGACGGCCGTCAAGCCGGTGCGGCCGTACTCGCCGAGCGCGCTCATCATGTGGAAGACGATGCCGGTCTGCCGCGACTGGTCGAAGTGGAGGCCCGTGCGCACGGCGAGATCGAAGAGGTCGTCCGCGGTCAGCGCGCGATAGGCGGGGCTCTCCACGTGGTCGGAGGCGACGAAGAACTTCTGCTTGCCGCTGGGGGCGGTGAAGAGCCCCGTGTCCGGGTCGTACGCGCCGTCCGTGAGGAACTGGAGCGTGAGGAACGGGTGCGTCGTGCCGCCCTTGCGAAGGTTGAGCTCGATCGCGTACGGCTCCCAGCTTCCGTCCGCGCTCTTGACGGCGACGAAGTCCATGGCGAAGCGGCCGATCACGCCCTCCGACGCGAGGCGCTCGCCCACCTTCACTGCCTCACGCGTGATCGCGGTGGCGTAGCCGGGGTCGGCCGGGAAGATGCAGCCGAGGTAGCTCTGCCCGCTCGGGCCGCCCAGCAGCTGGTCGTGCGTGGACAGCACCTCGAGCTTGCCGAGCGGCGTGACGCGCATCTGGACGCTCGGACTGCGGAACTCCTCGCCGCTGATCCGCTCCTCGACGACGCCACCGCGCTTCTCCAGCATGTCCGTGTAGCTGTCGTAGGTGATCTCCGGCAGCTCGAACTGGAGCTCGCGCAGCCGTTCCTCGATCTCGTCGGTGCCTGCGCCGTCGCTCAGCCCGTCGAGGCTGAGCAGCGCGTTGCCCTCACCCGATACGCCTTCGTTCAGCTTCACGATCACCTGCGACAGTGCCGGGCCGCTCCGCGCGCAGCTCGCCGATCGCCGCCGCCAGCTCTGCGGTCGTCGACAGGTCCTCGCGCCCCAGCGGGTGGCGCACGCCCTGCTCCGCGAAGAGCCGCCGGCAGCCCGTCTTCGTGCCATAGGGGAAGAACCGGGGATCAGCGCCGTACATCGGGATGCCGAGCGCCAGGGCGAGGTCACGCTCCAATTCGGTCGTGTTGAAGGGGACGAGGTGCGCGCGGTCGGGATCGGGCACGAGCCGGCGGATCTGCTCGAGCAGCCGCGGCCGTTCCAGGAGCTTCGCCGACAGCGGCCGCGACGAGCCGTCGAGCGGCGACACGAGGTGCAGGCGCTTCCGCGCGTGCGAGGGGATGATGCCCGGCAGCAGGCCGAGGTAGTAGTCGACGATGCTCGGGTGAACCGCCTGCGAGGTCACATAGACGAGCCGCGCGCGCGGCTGACGCAGCAGCAGGAGCAGGAAGAGGAAGCGCTCCTCGTACGCCTGGAGAACGGCGGCCGGCATGTTCGGGTCCTCGAGCGTCATCGAGCACACGACGACGATCGTCTGCTCGTCGTGCGTCAACCGCTCCATCGACTTCCAGAGCGGGACGAGCTTCTCCTGAAGCCCGTCGAAGCGCGCCTGCGCCTCCGCGGCGTCGAGGCCGAGATCCACCGGCAGCGCGTCGACGCTCATCGCGCGATCCTACAATTGCAGCGTCGCCGAAAGGAGTGACGATGAGGACTCCGGTCGTAGTCGCAGCGAGCGTGACCGTGGCGCTGCTCGCGTTGCCCGCCGGCGCCGCGCCGCCTCCGCAGCAGCAGATTGCACAGCTCAAGCGTCAGGTGGCCGCGCTGAAGACGCAGGTCAAGCAACTGCGTAAGCAGAAGGCCGATCTCACGAAGGCTCGGCCAGCGCGTGGCGTCGCGAGCTGCGCGCTCCGCCGCTACGCGGCCACCGAAGGCACGTGTCGCGTAACACGTCGCCGAATGGCAGCCAGCCGCCCGACGGGAACATCGGCGGCCCGGTCGTTCACGGCAACGGCTCGCTCTGGGTCGCGATGGCGAGTCGCGAACGTCGTCGTCAACGACGCCGAGCCCGGTGGCGCCGTCCAGACGAAGTTCCCGTGGTGGCGAGGCGTGACGGGAGCGCTTCGCATCGAGGGTCGCCGCTTGGACGGCCGGCCGCCGCTCGCGCCGACGTTCCGATGGCTACGGCGTACCGGCTTCCAGGCAAGTGGTACGTTCCCGACCGAAGGCTGCTGGGAGGTACGGGCCGCGCGGGCGAGGCGAGCCTCACGTTCGTGACGCTCGTGCTGAAGGCCGGCTAGCGCTTGAATCAAGCCTTGCGCCGCCGCGACCGACATGGCGGGCGCGGCTCACTCGGCTGTCGGAGACCACTACCGGCGGCCGGAAATCGCCAGATTTCCGGCCTATCTCTGGACGCCCATGGTGATCGAGCCCGTGTAGGCGCTCCCCACCTTCTTCAGCTTCAGCGTCGAGCGGCTGCCGCCGTTGCGGTAGATCGAGTCGTCGGGGTTGCGCGTCGTGCGTCCCGGCCGCGAGCTGTACGGCGAGCGCGCGTAGACCTTGTCCGTGACCGAGTCGGGGAAGTACAGCTGCCCCGTGTGCACGACGTTGCCCCCGAGCGACACCTTGACGTGGATGTGCACCGTGCGGCCCTGGTACCAGCCTGGGTAGACCGTCTTGAACGTCGCGACGCCCTTCGCGTCGGTCTTCTGGATTCCCCGCATGAAGGTCTTGTTCGTACACCGCCGCGTAGTTGCCGACGGCGTCGCAGTGCCAGATGTCCACGGCTGCGCCCTTGATCGGCTTGCACGTCGAGACGTCGAGCACGGTCAGCTTGAGCGTCAGGAGCGTCCCGGGCTTGCCCTCCCGTGACGTCCCTGCGCACCTTGTCGCCGGGGAGGAAGTACGGCCCCTCCGTCTGCTCCGGCGTCAGTACGCACGAGACGGCTCCGGAGGCGACCGCGGCCGGGCCTGCGCCGCTCGCTTCGTCGACGACCTTCCACCCGAGGGCGGCAGCGATGCCCGCGCCTCCGAGCTTGACGAGCGAGCCGCGCCGGGTTACTCGTTGCTCGTCCATGCGCCTACGGTAGCTGGCCAGGCTGAGAAGTCTTTAAGACCTGCCGGGCAGAACGATCCACGCGTCCGCTCCTGCGACATGGGCGGAGCCGCCGTGGGCGCGGGCGATGACCTCGACGATCGCGAGGCCGAGGCCTGCACCGGGCCCTGTGCGCGCGGCATCCCCTCGGCTGAAGGGCTCGAATGCCCGATCGGCAAGCTCCGGCGGGAAGCCCGGCCCTGCGTCGTGCACGTGGAGCTCGACGCTTCCAGCTTCGCCGCGCCTGGCATCGACGAGGATCCGCCCCTGCCCGTGGCGCAGTGCGTTGTCGACGAGGTTGCCAAGGGCCTGCTCCGCGCGCAGCCGGTCGACGTGGAGCACGAGGCCGTCTTCTGCGCCGGTGTCGACAGCGCGCCCTGCGTCGTTCGCCCGCGGCCGGAAGCGTGCGGCAATGTCGTCGATGAGCTCTGCCGCCGCCACGGGCTCACGGCGCACCGGCAGCTCGCCGTCCTGGGCGCGTGCCAGCACCAGCAGGTCCTCGGCGAGCCGCGACAGGCGCTCCGTTTCCTCTGCCGCCGACCGCACCGCCCGGTCCAGCTCCTCCGGAGTTCGCTCGCGGCGGAGCGCGAGGTCGAGCTCGGCGCGGAGCATCGCCAGCGGCGTTCTCAGCTCGTGGCTGGCGTCGGCGACGAAGCGGCGCTCTCGCTCGAGCGCCGCCTCCAGGCGCGCCAGCATCTGATTGAGCGTCTCCGAAAGCCGGCGGAGCTCGTCGTTCGCGGGCGGTAGTGTCAGCCGTCTGCCGGGCTCGCCTGCGGAGACCGCTTCCGCCTCGCGTCGCATGGCCTCCACCGGCCGCAGCGCCGCGGCGGCGAGGAAGTACCCGCCGACCGAGGCGAGCAGCAACGCAAGCGGGCCGACCACGAGCAGCTGGCGAGCAGGCTGCGGAGCGTGTCGTCGCGGTCCTCGAGCGACAGGGCCACGACGAGTACCTCGTCGTCGCGGGCCGTGGCGAGCAGGCGCCGCCCGTCTCGGCTCTCGACGAACGGCCGCAGGCGGGCGCGCTCGACGTCGTCGGCGTCGAGGAGCGGCGCCTCGCCGCTGGGAGAAGACGAGACCAGCCGGCCGTCGGCACGAAAGAGCTGCGTCACGCCTTCGTCGCCCGCGGGGCCGATGGTCCCCGAAGCATCGATCTGCGCGGCTCGGAGCTCGAGCGTCTCGTCGACCCCGTCGGTGAGCGAGCGTTCAAGGCGGACGTAGAGGAACGCACCGAGCGCGCAGAGCACGACCGCCATCGCGAGCGCGAACGCGAGCGCGAGCCGCCAGCGTATGGGCAGTCGGCTCACGATCCTCCATCCACGCGGAGGCGGTAGCCGGCGCCGCGCACCGTCTCGATCGAGCGCACGCCGAACGGCCGGTCTACCTTCTCGCGCAGGTACCTCACGTACACGTCGATGACGTTCGAACGGTTCTCATAGCCGTAATCCCATGCGTGCTCGAGCAGATCGAGCCGTGACAGCACGTGCCCCGGGCGGCGCATGAACGTCTCGAGGAGAGCGAACTCTTTCGTCGAGAGCGATACCTCGACGTCGCCCCGCCACACCTGGCGCGTGGCGGGATCCAGTCGAAGCGACCCCACCTGGAGCACCGGCGCACGTTCCGCGGCTCCGCGGCGGGCGAGCGCTCTCATCCTCGCGAGGAGCTCGGCGAACGAGAACGGCTTCGTGAGGTAGTCGTCGGCGCCCGTGTCGAGTCCCTCGACGCGATCCTCGACAGCGTCCCGCGCCGTGAGCATGAGGATGGGCGCCCAGATCCCGCTCTCCCGCAGCTCGCGGCAGACGGCGAAGCCGTCGCGACCCGGCAGCATCACGTCGAGGACGATGACGTCGTACGGCGCCGCGCGCGCCATCCACAGAGCGTCGTCGCCGGTCTTTGCGACGTCGGTGGCGTAACCGTCCTCGGCTAGGCCGCGCCGCAGGAGCGCGGCCATCTTCACCTCGTCCTCGACGACGAGCGCGCGCACGCGCGCATTGTCGCTCGTCTGCGTGAGAGCGAGATGAGAGCCGGATGAGGCCGGGGCGGCAGTCGTGCCGCCCCGGCTTCTCTTGCCCGTCAGTCGTCGTTGGGCTCGGATGCGTCGTTTGCGTCGGGGTCGTCTGCCGTCTCGGCGTCGCCGTCGACCTTCACGACGTTGTACGAGCCGTCCAGCCGTACGTCGACGACGGCTCCGTCCGGCTTCTTCACTTCCACCTCGTACGTTGCGCCGTCTTCGGAGTCCCGCTCGACGGCGTTCGCCGTGCCCCCGCCCGTGGCCAGGAGCGCAGCCTGCTTTGCCCTCACGGCCTCCTTGCCGGAGAGGCTCGAGCCGCCACCGCCGAATGCGCCGGCGCCGCCCGCGATCGCGGCCCCGCCCAGCGCGAGGGCGGCGATCGCGGCCACGCCCGCGGCGATCTTCGCGAACCTGCTGCTCATACATGCCTCCTTTCTCTCGATGCAACGGATCGCCACGAACGTACGGACGCGAAATGAAACGCCCATGAGCGGGAGCGAGTATCTGGCTCATGGAGCGCTCATCTACGACTCATCGCTCTCTCACCCGCCCGGCGTACGGTCGCTCGCGTCAGCCACCAGCAAGGAGGGATCATGAACCGATCCACTTTCGTCTCAGCCGCGATCGCCGGTGCATTGGTCGCGCTCGGAGCGGGCTGCGGCTCGTCGGCGAAGTCGGCGCTTCCCCAGGGCGCCGAGCCGGTGACGCTCGACCCAGCGGACTTCACGACCGAGATCACGAACCCGTACTGGCCGATGTCGTCCGGCGACCGCTGGGTCTACCGCGAGACGGACGGCCAGGGCGGCGAGCAGAAGGTCGTCGTCACGGTGACCGACCGACGAAGACGATCGCGGGAATCGAGGCGCTCGGTCGTCCACGACGTCGTCTCGGAGGACGGGCGAGCTCGTCGAGGACACGTTCGACTGGTACGCCCAGGACGTGGACGGGAACATCTGGTACCTCGGCGAGGACACGAAAGAGTTCGAGAACGGCAAGGTCAAGACGACCGCAGGCTCGTGGGAGCACGGCGTCGACGGCGCCCAGGCCGGCATCGTCCTGCCCGCCGCTCCCGAGCCCGGGCTCAGTACCGGCAGGAGTACTACGCCGGTGAGGCGGAGGACGCCGCCACCGTGCTGTCACTCGACGAGTGGGTGCAGGTGCCTGCGGGCTCGTACCGCGACGTGCTGATGACGAAGGACTACACGCCGCTGCACCCGGAGATCCTCGAGCACAAGTTCTACGCGCAGGGCATCGGCCCGGTGCTCGTGCTCGGCATCTCCGGCGGCTCGGACCGCGAGGAGCTGCTCAGCGTCTAGCCGTAGTTGAGGCCGTCGACGAGCCGTCTGCAGGACGTCCTCGTCCCAGCCGTTGATGAAGTCCGCGTGCAGCCCGAACTTGCCCGAAGCGAGCCTGGCCCGCTTCGGCACGGAGTCGTAGACGAGGATCAGCGCGATCGTCGGCAGCGGCGTCGGGATGGCTCTGCGGGCAGGCGCCGTTGACCGAGTAGGCCATGTGCCGCTTGTGGTTGGGGCTGTCGAGCGTCTTGCCGTTCCAGCAGTTGGGGAAGTGGATGCGGAGCTCGAGCGCCTGGTCGATCCTGCACTGCGGCAGCACGGAGAAGCGGAGCTTGCCGCCGATCCCGCCGCAGCTCCAGGCGCCGACGATCTTCGACTGCGCCTTCTTCGCCTCCGCGTTGCCGGTCACCATCTTCAGGCCGTCGGGCAGCGTCTCGACGCGCTGGTACGTGTGCTTGATGTAGTAGACGATCCCGGCCAGCGGGATGATCGGCTCGGTGCCGACGTACAGCGTCGGGATCCAGTACGTCGATGCGTCGCCGGGGAGCTCGCACGTCGTCTCGCCGCCGCGCAGCGTCGCGGGCGTCGTGAACGCGTGCACCGACGTGTTGCCGATGTACGTGTGGTTGTGGGAGCGGCCGGGTGACCCCGGATGGACGATCGGATCGTCGTTGTTGCGATGGCTGAAGCTGCAGAGGATCGCGAAGTACGAGCCGCCGGGGAAGGTCGTGTCCCGCGGCGCGCTGATGCCGGTGGTGGCGAGGACTGCAGCGGCTGCGAGTGCCAGAACGAGCGGTACGAGCTTCAACGACCCCTCCTTCATCGCGGAGAGTAGCCGCTTGCCGCGTCGGTTTCCAGCTGTTCGACGCGGCGACGGCTCGCCCGCGCTTGCGCCGGCGCACTTCGGCGATACGCTCCGCGACGATCACGCCTACGACCACGGCGACGAGCAGGGCCGAGAGCACGAGACCAGGCGCGACCGGGCCGAGCCCGCCCACCGCTACGCAGGCGAGCGCGCCCGCCAGCCGCTTCCGGGACAGCGTCCCGGCCATCCGCAGGCGGAAGAGCACGTGCCCGAGCAGGTAGATCGCAGGCCCGGACACGAGCACCACGACCTCGGCCGCGGGCAGCACATCCGTGGGATGAGCGATCACGAGCTCGTCGCCGACCGCCCACACGATGATGCCCGCGATCATGATGACATGGAGGTACGTGTAGCCGTCGCGCGCCAGCAGCGTGCGGTTCTCCGTCAGCTCGAGGCGGCGTTGCGCGATCGGCGCCACGTAGTCGAAGTACAGCCACCAGAGCGCCGCCGTGCCCGCGAATGCGAGTGCCGAGCGCGGTCAGCCGGGCGGCGTCGATGTCGAGGTCGGCCGTTGTTGCCCCGATGAGCACGATCGACTCGCCGAGCGCGATGATGACGAACAGCTGGAAGCGCTCGGCGAAGTGCGCGGTCTCGACGTCCCACGTCTCCGGGGCGAGCTTCGGCGGCCCGGCACGCGGTAGAGGAACACCGGCGCGAGGTAGTCGATCGCCGAGCGCGACCAGCCAGAGAGCGATGCGCGCCTCGTCCTCGACGAGCGCGCCCGCGATCCAGAACGCCCCGGCCACGGAGAACCAGATGAGGATGGCAGCGGCCCGTTCGCGCTCGATCGTCCCGGCCTCGCCGACGCGAAGGTCAGGAACGCGTGCCTGCCCACCTGGATGGCGACGTACGAGCACGGCGAAGAGCAGCCCCCTCGATCCGAAGGCGTCGGGGATGGCCACCGCCATCAGCAGGGTGGCGAGCATGATCCCCATCAGCAGCAGGCGGACGACCGGCGAGTCAGGGTCGAGCTCGTTCGTCACCCACGTCGTGTAGTTCCACGCCCACCAGACGACGAGCAGGACGAGCGCCGCCTCGCCGGCGCCCTCCCAGCTGAGGTCGTCGAGCAGAAGGTGCGACACCTGCGTGACGGCGAAGACGAAGACGAGGTCGTAGAAGAGCTCCAGCGTCGTCGCCCGCTGCTCCTCCCCAGCGTCGAGGTCGCGCTGGAAGCGGCTCGTCTGGGCTGCGGAGCTCAGCGCGGGGAGGTCGGGCCAGGGGTAGAAGACGAGATGCACGGCCAGCACGGCCATCCCGGCGAGGATGATCGTCGCGGCCCACGGGAACCGTGCCTGGAGGTCGGCGGCGGTCGCGGCGATGGTCGGCAACCGCAGCCAGTCCTTCCCCAGCCACGCCGTCAGCTCGGTCGCGACGACGATCGCAGCGAGCGCTCCCCAGACGATGTAGCCGAGGTCTTGCTTCGTCATAGGTCCGGCTCCTTGTAGGGCCACGGGTAGAAGAGGATGCGGACGGCGATGCACGACGATCCCGCCCAGCACGAAGATCCCCACCCACGAGTGGTCTCGCTGGAGGCCGCCGACGGTGGAGGACAGCGTCGGCCACGGCGTCGAGTCGGAGTCGATCGCCGCGATCAGCTCGATGATCGCGATGACCGCGCCCAGCACGCCCCAGACGATGTAGCCGAGCAGCGTCCGACCCTTCGGCCGCCCTTTCGGCTCCGGTACCGGGCCGAGCTCCGGGCGTGGGCAGCTGATCGGCGCTTGCTGGACTTGTGGCTGCTCGGCAGCCATGAGAACGAGGGTAGGCGCGCAGGCGGACGACGAGCCTTCACCGGCGGCTTGCGCGCCTCTTACCTGGGCGCGACGTCCAGCTGACATCGGCCCGGTACCACTGGAGGCCGAAAGGGGGTGGGATGCGTGGTACGCATTCGCAAACCAAGTCCGGCAATGGGTGTGGCACTGATCTCCCTGTTCATCGCCCTGACCGGCACGAGCATCGCGGCCGTCGCTGCGTTCCCTCAGAACAGCGTCGGCGCCAGGGAGCTCAAGAACGGCTCCGTGGGCACGAAGGAGCTCAAGGGTCGCTCGGTGACGTTCGGCAAGATCGCCGCCGGCGCAATCACGAGTGGGCTCGTGAGGAACGGCTCGCTGACGATGTCCGACTTCAACCAGCACCAGCTGCCGTCAGGTCCGGTCGGTGCTGTCGGCCCGGCCGGGCCGATCGGTCCTGCCGGCCCGCCGGCGTGCCCGGCCCCAGGGTGTTCCGGGCTGAGGGGTGAGAAGGGCGAGCCGGGAGCACTGCTCGGCTCGATCCGGATGCCGACCGAGAGCATCGTCGTGCAAGACGCTCCCGGGTCGGGAACGACGAGCGCTGACGTCGGCCAGATGTGCGCCCGCGGCGAGCGCGCGCTCAGCGCCGGCACCAGCTGGTCCGCCGCCGGGGCGGCCGACGTCCTCTACACCGTCGAGCTGCGGCCGATCCTCGACCGGCGCGGAGTGATCATGGGCTACCAGGCCAGCGGCGCCAACGGCACCGGCAGCCCGAGGACGTTCACGCTGTACGTCTCCTGCTACCGGCGCTGAGAAGGACCACGGAGAGGGAGCCGCCGCAACGGCGGTTAGGCTCCCTTTCCGATGCGTGACGACCTCTGGCGCCTTCGGCACGAGGACGACGTCAATCCCCTCGAGCGGCTGCAGCTGCTGTCCGGCGACGACGCGGCCATCGAGGCGTTCCTCGACGACATCGACGTCACGAGCCCGCGCGCCCGCGAGATGCTCACCGAGCTGGCGCGGTCGACGACGATCGCGCGGCCGGAGCGCTTCTTCGGCGACCACCAGCGTGCGGTCGCAGCGCTGGAGAGCCTCCGCCGCCACGGCTACCGCGGCTCGCGCGCTCTTCCGGGCTTGGGCCCGCTGACCGCGTTCGTACGCTGGGGGATCGAGCTCGTCGCCCGCTACATCGTCGTGTCGTACGTCCAGACGGTGACGACGGACATGCGCAACCTCTACCACTTCCGCGAGATCGAGGCGCCGGAAGGCTCGGAGGACATGAAGAAGCTGCGATCTGCACGCTTCGACGCCGCCGCGCTCGTCGAGATCGCCCGTGGCCGAGCGTTTGGCGTCCCGACGTTCGTGGTCGGCGCCG
>CAWGEE010000017.1:0-33544 GCA_963821415.1 uncultured Actinomycetes bacterium
CTCGACCGTCAGAAGCAGTACTTCGAGTCGCTCGTCGAGATCAGCCCGGTCGCCATCGTCGTGATGGACGCCGGGGAGCGGGTGACGGGCTGGAACCCGGCCGCAGCCGAGCTATTCGGTTACTCCCCGGAAGAGGCGATCGGTCGGCTTATCGACGACCTCGTCGTCGGGGGAGACCTTCGCGAAGAAGGGCGGGACGTCACCCGCGAGGCGCTCGAGGCCGGTCGCGCCCATCGAATCACTCGCCGATGGCGAAAGGACGGAACGCTCGTCGACGTGCAGATGATGTTCGTGCCGCTAAGGGTCGACGGGGAGCACGTCGGCTTTTACGCGATCTACCACGACATCACCGAGCTCGAACGCACACAAGAGCACGCTGAGATCCTCCTGGCCGTAACGCAGGTGCTCGGCACGACGCTGAGCCTCGAGGAAACGTTCGAGACGATCCTCGGCGAGCTGCAACAGGTAGTGCCGTACGACAGCTGTTCCGTACAGGTGATTCAGGGCACCCGGCTGGTGATCGTGGGCGGGCGCGGTTCGATGATCTAGAGGGCCTGATCGGAGTGGGCTTCGACCTGAACGACGAGAGCAACCCCAACATCCAGGTCGTACGGTCGAAGCGGCGACAGGTCTTCGCCGACGTGTCGCAAAAACCCACATTTTGCGAGTCCCCTGCACGGCAGTGGACGCATTCGCGGATGGATCTGTGCGCCGATGATGATCGGCGATCGTGCCATCGGCGTCATGAGCGTCGACAAGTTCGAGCCGGACGTCTACAACGAAGAGCTCGCTGAGCTCGCGACCGCCTTCGCCGCCCAGGCCGCGATCGCGATCGAGAAGCTCGGTTGCTCGCGACCGAGCACGCCGCCCGCCAACAGGCCGAGACGCTGCGCGCGGCGGCCGAATCGCTCGGGAGCGCACTCGGTGTGCCCGAAGTCTTCGATGTGATTCTGGCGGAGCTGCGCAAAGTTGTCCCCTATACAGGTGCCAGCGTCCAGCAGTTCGACGGCAACGAGCTGGTGATCGTCGGCGGCCATGGCTATCCGAACGTCGACGAACTGCTCGGCGTGCGCTACGAGGTACGGGGGTCCGAGGATCCCGCCCGCGAGATGGTCGAGCGGCGCGAGCCGATCATCGTCGCGGACGTCGCCGAGCGGTTCGCGCACTTCGTGGATCCCTTCGGCCCGGGGAGCATCAAGAGCTGGATGGCCGTCCCGCTGCTCGTCGGCGATCGCCTGATCGGGATGCTGACGTTCGACTCGTTCGAGGCCGACTTCTACACCGCCGAGCACGCGAACATGGCAAAGGCGTTTGCCGCGTTCGCCGCGACGGCGATCGAGAAGGCGCGATACGTCAGCGAGCTCCAGCGGGCGCGCGAGGAGGCGGAGGCGGCGACACAGGCAAAGAGCGCCTTCCTCGCGACCATGAGCCACGAGATCCGCACGCCGATGAACGCCATCATCGGCATGAGCGGACTCCTACTGCGCACCGACCTCGACGCGGAGCAACACGAGTCCGCGGAGACCATCCGTACGAGCAGCGAAGCGCTCCTCACGATCATCAACGACATCCTCGACTTCTCGAAGGTCGAGGCGGGACGGATGGAGCTCGAGATCGCGCCGTTCGACTTCCGGGCCTGCGTCGACGGCGTGCTCGCGCTCATCGGCTCCCTGGCGTCTGGCAAGGGCCTCGAGCTCGTGTCCGAGATCGACGAAGGCGTGCCCCAGACGATCCTCGGCGACGTCGGGCGGCTTCGCCAGATCCTGCTCAACGTGCTGAACAACGCGGTGAAGTTCACGGAGGAGGGAGGCATCTCGCTGACCGTGACCACATCGGAGGCAGGCGGACGACGGGCACATCGAGCTTCACGTGGTCGTCCGCGATACCGGCGTCGGGATCCCGCCGGACCGGATCGACCGCCTGTTCCAATCCTTCAGCCAGGCCGACGTCTCGATCAGTCGGCGGTACGGCGGCACGGGCCTCGGCCTCGCTATCTCGAAACGGCTTGCCGAGCTCATGGGAGGAACGATGTGGGCCGAGAGCGAGGGCGTCCCCGGCCGCGGCAGCGCGTTCCACTTCACGCTTGTTACACGCGCAGCGGCTGAGACCGCGCCGCCCGATGCCGAGACGGCGCCGCTGCTGGGCGTCTCCGAGCTCGACCCCGAGCAGGCGTCGCGGCATCCGCTGCGGATCCTGCTCGTCGAGGACAACGCCGTGAACCAGAAGCTCGCCCTCCGCGTGTTGTCGCTCATGGGGTATCAGGCGGACGTTGCGGGAAATGGGATCGAGGCCGTCGATGCCGTCGAGCGCCAGGAGTACGACCTGGTCCTGATGGACGTACAGATGCCGGAGATGGACGGGCTCGAAGCGACACGGCGGATTCGGGCGCGCGTCGAAAGAGGGCCGCGAATCGTCGCCATGACCGCGAACGCGATGGACGGCGATCGGGAGGCGTGCCTCGAGGCCGGCATGGACGACTACGTCGGCAAGCCGATCAGGGTCGACGAGCTCGTCGCGGCGCTCGCGGAGACGCCCGCCAGATCGGGCTGACCGAGGTCCTACGGGGCCCGAAGAGCGACGAGCGCCTCTCGCACCCGGCTCCATTCGGCTTCGACGGAGCTCAGGCGCTGGCGCACGACCTCGAGGTCGCCCGCCGCCGCCGCCGTCTCCGCCTCTAGACAAAGCGAGGCGAGCCCCTCGGCTCCGAACGTGCGGGCGTTCCCTTTGAGCGTGTGCGCCGCTCGTCGGGCCGACTCGGCCTCGCCGGTCGTCGCCGCTTCTCGCAGAGTCTCGAGCTGGCGCGGCGCCTCCTCGACGAAATCGTCGATCAGCTCGGCGACGAACACCGGATCGTCGCCCACACTTGCGCGGAGCTCGTCCAGTGCTCGCATGTCGAGAGGGCTCTCAGGTTTCGTCACCGCATACGCGAGCCTATTTGACCGGCAGCCGTGCGGGCGCGAGGATCACGTGACGCGATGACCGCGAGCATCCTCATCGCCGACGACGACAGCATCAGCCGGAAGCTTCTCCGTCGCCTCCTCGAGCAGGACGGCTACGAGGTCCGGGCCGCCTCGGATGGCCACGAAGCACTCGAGCTCTTTGCCGAAGGGACGTGCGACGTAGTTCTCCTCGACATCCTCATGCCTGGGCTCGACGGCATCTCCGTGCTCGAGCGCATGAAGGGGACGTCGGAAGGCGAGCACGTCCCCGTGATCATGATCTCCGCGATCGACGACACCGAGAGCGTCGTCCGCTGCATCGAGATCGGCGCAGACGACTACCTGACCAAGCCTTTCAACCCCGTGATTCTCAGGGCGAGAATCAATGCGGGGCTCTCGAAGAAGCGACTCCACGACCTGGAGCGCGCGCGTGTGCACGACGTCTTCTCGCGTTTTCTCCCGGAGCACGTCGTCGACGACGTGCTCGCCTCTGCCGACGACGACCTGCGGCTTGGCGGTGTGAGCAACGTGGGCACGGTCATGTTCACCGACCTCCGGGGCTTCACTGCGTTCGCGGAGGGGAAGCCGCCGGAGCTCGTGATCGCCGCTCTGAACCACTACTTCGACGAGGCGAGCGACGCGATCCTCGAGCACGGAGGCACCCTCGTGTCCTACACCGGCGACGGCTTCCTGGCGGTGTTCGGCGCCCCGATGGAGGTCGAGGACCACGCCGATCGCGCGCTCGAGACCGCTCGCGAAATGGTGAACGTCCGTCTTCGACGCTTCAACCACTGGCTTCGCGCGAACGGGCTGGGCGACGGGATTCGCATGGGAGTCGGCCTGAACACCGGGCCGTTCATGTCCGGAAACATCGGTTCGCTCCGCCGCCTCGAGTACACCGTGTGCGGCGACACGGTGAACACGGCCTCCCGCATCGAGGGCATGACGAAGACCATCGGCTGCCCGATTCTCCTCGCCGATTCGACCCGCGATGCGCTCCTGCGAGCGCAGGACGACCTCAAGCACATGGGTGAGTTCGAAGTGAGAGGTCGAGAGTCGACGGTCTCGCTATGGACCGTCGAAGGAACGTCGTAGGTCTGAGATCGGATCCGTCCGGACCCTACGCCTCCACCGTCGCTGCCTCGTCCGGCGCGCATGGTGAGCGGTCTGCGCGGTGGCAACAGGGTGGTAACGAGACCGGCCGAGATGAGACGAGATGAAAAGGTTCGGTCGCGGGCGCGATTCCGCTAATAGCGGCGAATTTCTCAGACGGGCCGAGACCGACCGAGACAGCGGCCTTCAACTCATAATCCGTCGGTCCCTGGTTCGAGTCCAGGCGGGCCTATTGGCAGCCCAGTAGCTATGCGGAATCCGCATGGTTGCGTGGGTCAGGTGCGCCAGAAGTGCCGGAAATGAAGACGCGGTGCTGTCCCGGAAAGCGTTCCGAACATGGCAACCTCACGCCGGCGTTAGCTCGAGTGGTGCTCACGTCCCACGTGCACGAGCAGAGCCCGGCGCGCGGTCGAAAGCTCGCGGCCGCCGAGTGCTTCCGCGTGATGCCGGGCCGCGTCGAGCGTAGACGTCGGAGAACGCGAGCGCTAGATGGCTCTCTTGGCCACCCGACGAACCGAAAATTGACGGCTGGCCAGGCAAATGAAATAGTTGGCCGTTGTCAAAAGAGCGGGAGAGGGGAGAGGCATGAGAAGGATCACGGTGCTCGCCGCCGTCGCGCTGCTTGGGTCGCTTGCGCTTGGCGCTTTCGCCCATGCGATCACGTTCGGCGAGAACGACAATGGCCGGCACCCATTCGTGGGCGCGCTGGTCTACGAGTTCCAGGGGATGAAGTCTCAAGGCTGCTCGGGAACGCTCGTCTCGCCGACGGTGTTCGTCACAGCAGGCCACTGCCTGGCCGGACTCGAGGGATCCGGGATCACGGTCTGGGTAACCTTCGACGACGTCATCGATTCAGACGCGGACGGGCTCGTCGATGCAGGTGTAACGCTGCACAGCGGGACGGGCTATGTCCACCCTGACTGGGGCTTCCCCTCAGCGGGCGGCAACGCGGCGGATCCTCATGACGTCGCCGTCTTCGTGCTCGACACGCCTGTGGGAATGGCCAATTACGGTCTGCTGCCGACGGCGGGGCTACTCAATACGATCGACAAGCAAACGGCGCGGTTCACGACCGTCGGGTACGGCACCGTCCGCGACGACAAGACGCGTTCGTTCCATTCTTTCGAGCTCGGCACCCGCCGCAAGATGGCGACGCAAACGATGCACTCGCTGACCAAGGCGTGGGTTCAGTTCTCCATGAACCCGTCCACCGACAGCGGGGGAACCTGCTTCGGCGACTCGGGCGGGCCGCACTTCCTGGGCGCGGGCGCCAGCGAGACGAGGGTCGTCCTCGCGGTGACGGTTACTGGCGATCGCTTCTGTCGCGCGACCGACAAGACGTACCGACTCGACACGCCTTCCGCGCGGTCGTTCCTCGACGACTTCGTCGCACTTCCGTAGGCACTTGTTGGGGCAGGCGGGCGCGCTGCGCCCGCCTGCCCCCTTCCTTCCTTCCTGGCGCACCCTCACCAGGCTTCGATTATTTGCAAAGCGTCGCGCACGCTCTAGCCGTTGCGATTGCTAGGTTATGCTCTAGTGTGATTGTCACGTGAGCAGCGAGCTACTCCCGGTGGTAGCAGCCTTCTGAGCCCCTACCAGCACGAACAGGGGCCGGGTGAGCGACGACGGCGGGTGGTAACGATAATCCGTCGGTCCCTCGTTCGAGCCCACGCGGGCCCACTGCATCCGGCGGCGCGAGCGACTTAGTCCAGTCGGAAGATCTCGTTTAGCCGAGGGGGCCCGCCGTCGGGCACGCGCTCCTCGAGGAGGTCCGCCATCGCGTCCTGCCAACGCGCACTCACCTCCTGCGACTCGAGATAGCGAGCGGCACCTTCGAGGTCGTCCGATTCGAAGTAGCCGAACACGCGGCTACCGGCCTGGAAGATCGTGTAATTGCGGATGCCGGCCTCCCTCAGAGCATCCAGCATCTCGGGCCAGACGCTCCGATGCGCTTCGAGGTACTCCTCCAGCCGTTCCGGCCGGACGTTGAGCACGAAGGCGCTGCGTTCGGTCATGGCCGCTCGTAGGCGCTCTCGACCGACAGCGTGCCGCGCTCCGCTGTCAAGCGTGCCGCATAGCCTCCCGCGCGAAACGCCGCAACCGGGTCAGGCTCCACGCCGAGCTCCCTGCGCAGCCGGGCCAACAACGGTCGTACGTCGGTCTCGAACGCGTCGAGCAGGATCCGGTGCGCCCCGAGCACGTCGCCCTCGCGTTGGGCTGCCAAGAGGCGCTGCTCGTCCACGAGCAACGCCTTGGCGTACGCCGTCTGGATGTTCATGACCGACTGGATCATCGCGTCGATCTTCCCCTCGACATTGTGCGACTGGTCGATCATGAAGGCGATGTCGTCGATGTCGGGCGCGAGGGCGATCTCGCGCATGATGCGGAAGAGCTCGAAGGGATCGATCGACCCGACGATGAGGTCGTCGTCTGCGTATTTGCGGCTGTTGAAGTGGAAGCCGCCTAGCAACCCTTCGATGAGCAAGCGGGCAACGATCTGTTCGACGTTCGTTCCCTGCGGATGATGGCCGGTGTCGACGAGCACCTGCGCCTGGGCGCCGAGGCCACGACACACGAGAGCGGCGGTTCCCCAATCCGGGAGGTCGGTGCTGTAGAACGCCGGCTCGAAGAACTTGTACTCGATGAGCAGGCGCATCCCTTTCGGGAGCAGCGCATAGAGCTCCTGCAGCCCGCTCGTGAGCCTCGCGTGCCTTGCGCGAAGATCGTCCTGCCCGGGGTAGTTCGTGCCGTCGGCGAGCCAGAGGCTGATGATCGACGAGCCGACCTCCTCCGCGATCTCGATGCACTCGCGACAGTGGGCGAGCGCCTGCGCGCGAACGCGCTCGTCGGGGTGGCAGAGGCTTCCCAGTCCGTATGCCGCGTCTCCGAAGAGATTCGGGTTGATAGCGCCGATCCGCACGCCTTCGGACTCGGCGTAGCGTCGCAGCTCACGGTAGTTGTCCACCGCATCCCACGGGATGTGGAGCGCGACGGTGGGGCAGCAGCCGGTCAATCGGTGCACGAGCGCAGCGTCGGCGATTCGCTCGTGCACGGTGCGTGCGGCGCCCGGCCACGGGTACACGTGGAACCGCGTTCCCGAGTTGCCGTATCCCCAGGAAGGCGTCTCGATTTCGAGCTGTCGGAGCCGTCGGAGCGCGGCCGCCTCGTCCATGCTCGTGGAGTCTGACGGATCCGGCTGGGTTTCGAACCACTTTCGATGCACGGCTAGCGAAAGGCGGCCTTGACGGACCCATGGCAGAGGCATATCGTCGCGGGCGTGGGCGACCCGTACGCCTTCAGCGGGCTTTCCCAGGAAGAGCGGATGGAGCACGTGCTCCGGATCCTGGAGACCCGCGATTCCGTTCACGTTGCGGAACTTGCGGAAGCGTTTTCGGTTTCCGAGGTAACGGTCCGTAGCGACCTGACCGCACTTGCGAAGCAAGGGCTTGCCCATCGTGTCCGCGGGGGTGTGCGAGCCCTTCAGCCCCAGTCGGAGGTCGGCTTCGACCTCCGGCTGCGCCTGGAGGTGGAGCGGAAGCGTGCGATCGCGAGGGCGAGCGCGGCGATGGTGGACGAGGGCGAGGCGGTCGCCCTGGACGCGAGCACGACGGCGTACTACCTCGCACTCGAGCTGCGAGCGAAGCGAGAGCTCGTGGTCGTCACGAACGGCCTGCTCGTGGCGACCGCGCTCGCCGACGCTCCGGGCATCTCGGTGCTCGTCACCGGGGGCATGCTCCGGTTGTCCGCGATGTCGCTCGTCGGCGACCTTGGCACGGACGTCCTGCGCACGACACGAATCAACAAGGGCTTCCTGGGCGCGCGAGGGCTGAGCCTCGAGCGCGGGCTCATGGATCTCAACCCCGACGAGGTGCGGATCAAGCAGGAGATGGCGGATGCCTGCGAGCAGGTCTACGGCATCTTCGACGGGACCAAGTGGCATCGGAGCGCGCTGCTCGCCTTCGTCCCCGTGGAGGAGCTCGCGGGCATCGTCACGGACTCGAGCGCACCCGAGGCAGAAGTCGAGGCCTGGCGCACAGCCGGAGTCGAGGTGATCGCTGTCGATCCGGGACCGCCCGAGCCGCCACCGCTTCGACCGCGGGACCTCCGGCGTGCCGTGCGCAACGACGAGCAGGTCGGCTGATGGCGGTCCTGGCGGCCGTCGACCTCGGGGCACAGAGCGGCCGCGTCGCGCTGGGTCGATTCGACGGCGACCGGCTCACAGTCGCCGAGGTGCACCGCTTCGCAAACGAGCCGGTGCGTCTCGAGGGGGTGCTCCAGTGGGATGTGCGCCGCCTCTATCAGGACGTCCTGGACGGCCTGAGAGCGGCGGCTCGCGACGAGACGATCGACTCGCTCGCAGTCGACTCGTGGGGAGTCGACTTCGGGCTGCTGGATCGCGCCGGACGAACTTGTGCGCAACCCCGTCCACTATCGCGACGAACGCCGCGCCAACGCCGTCCAGAGCGTCTATTCGCGGATACCACCGCGTGAGCTCTACGAACGCACCGGCATTCAGCTGATGCCTATCAACACGGTGTTCGAGCTCGCTGCCATGGCCGACGAGCGTGACCCGGCTTGGACACCGCGGAAACGCTTCTCCTCATCCCCGACCTCTTCCATCACTGGCTCTGCGGGAGCCGCACCAGCGAGTACACGAACGCAACGACGACGCAGTGCCTCGACGCGCGCGCCAGCGGCTGGGCGACCGATCTGCTGGAGCGCCTCGACGTTCCGTTGCGGCTGTTGCCGGAGATCGTGACGCCGGGGACGCCCCTGGGCCCGCTCGTCGCCGAGGCCGCCGCCGCGACGGGGATCGAGAGTGCAACGGTGGTTGCAGCTGCCACGCACGATACGGCGTCGGCCGTAGCTGCGATTCCACTGCGTGGGCCCGGCTCCCTGTATCTGAGCATCGGCACGTGGTCGCTCGTGGGCGTCGAAGCGGACGAGCCGCTGATCGACGACACGACATTCGTCGCCAACCTCACAAATGAAGGAGGAGTGGCGGGGACGGTTCGACTGCTCCGCAACGTCACAGGGCTGTGGCTACTCCACGAGTGCCGCCGGACCTGGGCACTCGAGGGCAGCGAGCATGCGTTTGACGAGCTGATCGCGCTCGCCGAGTCGTCAGCGCCGCTTCGCTCCTTCATCGATCCCGACGATGCCGCATTCGCGTCGCCCGGAGACCTTCCGGCGCGAATCGACGAGTTCTGCGCCAGCACAGGCCAACCGCAGCCCGGTGATCCAGGCGCGATTGTCCGCTGCATTCTCGAGAGCATCGCGCTGAAGCACGCGGAGGTCGTCCATACGTTGGGAAGAGTGACGGGGCGGGAGCCGGCCGAGCTGCTCGTCGTCGGCGGAGGGGCCCGCAACGAGTTGCTGTGCGACTGGACCGCACAGGCAGCCGGCCTGCCCGTGCTCGCGGGCCCTGAGGAGGCAACGCTGTACGGCAACATCCTCGTACAGGTAATGGCGCTCAGAGAGATCTCGTCGCTTGCGGAAGCGCGCGAGGTCGTGGAGCGCTCCGTGACGCGGAGGACGTACGAGCCGGCCGACTCACCCGAGTGGCGCGAAGCCCGTGAGCGGTTCGCTCAGATCACGACTCGATCAGAACTGGAGGTGAATGCGTGACCGAGGTCGTGGGCGTCCTCCATGGCGTCGGAGTGCCCGAGGATCGGTGGGCCGAGTCGAGCGCCGCCGGTCTCAGCGTGCTTGAGAGCCTCGTCTACCGTTCGAACCTGCTCGGAGCCGACCGCGCCGTGGCCAACCAGGGCGGTGGAAACACCTCGGCCAAGGAGGCGGTCGCCGATCACCTCGGCCGCGAGACGCGCGTGCTCTGGGTCAAGGGATCGGGCACGGATCTCGCCACAATCGCGCCGGCCGGATTCGCAGGCCTCCGTCTGGACGAGCTGTTGCCTCTACGAGAGCGCGACGAGATGGACGACGCGGCGATGGTCGACTACCTGCGTCGGTGCGCGGTCAGCCCCGACCAGCCTCGGCCGTCGATCGAGACGCTGTTGCACGCGTTCATCCCGGCCGAGCACGTCGATCACACGCATCCGGACTCCGTGATCGCGCTGACCTCGACTCCCAACGGCCGACGGCTCGCCGAGGAGACGTTCGGCGACGAGGCGGTCTGGCTCGACTATCAGCGGCCGGGCTTCGACATGTCCCGTCGGATCGCCCTGCTCCTCGAGGCGAATCCGACGGCTCGCGCGGTTCTCTTGGAGCGGCACGGGCTCGTCACGTGGGGCGGGACGAGCGATGACAGCTACCGAGCCACCCTCGAATTCGTCGCCCGAGCCGCCGACGCAATCAGCCGCGTCGCGAGCGGCCGTTTCGGCCTGGGTGGCGCCAGGGTCGCGGAGCTGCGGGAAGAGAGCGCGGTTGCCCTCCTCGCGCGATCCCTTCCCGCGCTCCGCGGTGCTCTGCTCGCCGATGCCGACGGCGTCATCCTCGAGGTCGACCGAAGCCCTGAAGCGATCGCGTTTGTTTCGTCCCGGCGAGCGCCGCAAGTGAGCCAGATCGGCGCTCCCTGCCCCGATCACCTCATCCACACGAAGCACAAGCCGCTGGTGGTGGACGCCGAACTGGAGGCGGGCGGCGCCGACCAGCTGAGCGAGGCTTTCAAGGGCGGCGTCGAGGAGTACGCCGGCTGGTACCGCGACTACTACGAGCGGAACGTCGACGACGAGACCCGTCCGTTCCCGGTCGACCCCGCAGGACCCCGGGTCGTCCTCGTCCCGAGTGTCGCCATCGTCACCGCCGGGGGGGACGCCGGCCGCGCGCGCCAAGCACGCGATCTCTACCACCGCGCGATCGCCGTCCAGGACGCGGCAGATGCCATCGGCGGTTTTTGCTCCCTCTCGGAGAGCGAGGCGTTCGCCATCGAATACTGGCCGCTCGAGCGCTACAAGCTGGCGCAGGCTCAGCCGCGCGGGGAGTTGGCAGGACGGGTCGCGGTCATCACCGGCGGCGCCAGCGGCATCGGCCGCGCGGCAGCGCGCACGCTGGCCGCACGTGGCGCGCACGTCGTCGTCGCCGACCTCAACGTCGAGGGCGCCCAGGCTGTCGCCGACGAGCTCGTGGCGTCACACGGTCTCAGGCGGGCTGTGGCCGTCCCCGTCGACGTTACGCGCGAGGACGCGGTCGAGATGATGGCGCGGCGAGCCGTTCTCGAGTATGGCGGGATCGACATCCTCGTAGCTTCCGCGGGCCTCGCTTCGAGCTCACCGATCACGGAGACGACGCTCGAGGACTGGGAGCACACGTATGCGGTGCTTGCCCGCGGCTACTTCCTCGCCGCTCGCGAGGTGTTCTCCGTTCTCATCGAGCAGGGCTGCGGCGGCTCGGTTGTCTTCGTCGCCTCGAAGAACGCGCTCGTCGCGGGCGCGAACGCTGCGGCGTACTCGTCGGCCAAGGCCGCATCACTGCACCTCGCCCGATGTCTCGCCGAGGAAGGCGGGCCGCACGGGATACGCGTCAACACCGTCAACCCGGACGCAGTCATCGAGGGCTCGGGCATCTGGTCCTCGGACTGGAGAGCCGAGCGGGCGAGCACGTACGGCGTGGCCGAGGACGATCTGCAGGGCTTCTACCGTGGACGCACGCGGCTCGGCGTCAACGTCTATCCCGAGGACGTGGCCGAGGCAATCGCCTTTCTAGCGGGGCCTCGCTCGGCGAAGTCCACCGGCAACGTGATCAACGTCGACGGCGGCGTCTCAGCCGCTTACCCGCGATGACCACTGAGCCGCGGTCGCCGCTCGTCGAGCTGCGCGGGTTGACGAAGAGCTACGGCGGTGTGCGTGCCGTGGCCGACGTCAGCTTGTCCATCGATGAGGGCACCGTGCACGCGCTCGTTGGTGAGAACGGCGCGGGCAAGTCGACGCTGGTGAAGATCCTGACCGGCGTCATCCAGCCCGACGAGGGCGAGATCCGGATCAATGGTCGACCGACGCATATCGGTGACCCACACGCGGCGCACCGGCTGGGGATCGTGGCCATGTACCAGGAGCCCACGGTCTTCCAGGACCTGAGCGTCGCGGAGAACGTTTTCGCGGGCCGTCATCCGAAGACGCCGCTGGGCACCGTCGACTGGCGCACGATGCGCCGTGAAACGGAACGAGTGCTCCAGGAGTTCGGCGTCGATATCGGCCCGGACACGCCGGTACGAGGCCTCGGCGTCGCCGACCGGCAACTGCTCGAGATCGCCAAGGCTCTCTCGTCGAGCGCGCGCATCCTGATCATGGACGAGCCGACGGCCGCGCTCTCGCCACACGAGGTCGAGAACCTCTTCACGACGGTCCACAGGCTCCGCGAGCGCGGAGTGGCGATTGTCTTTATCAGCCATCGGCTGGAGGAAGCCGAAGAGATCGCAGACGTCGTCACCGTCCTCCGCGACGGAAGCCACGTCGCCACGCGACCGATCGCCGACTTGCCGCAGGCGGAGATCGTGCGGCTGATGGTCGGCAGGTCGCTCGACGCGCTATTTCCCAAGGAGGAGGCGGAGATCGGCGACGTCGTGCTGGAGGCGAGGTCACTCCGACGCCGCGGTGTCTTCTCGGATGTCTCGTTCCGGCTCAACCGCGGAGAGATCGTCGGCCTCGCCGGCTTCGTGGGGTCCGGCAGGACGGAGGTCGCCCGGACGCTGTTCGGAATCGATGCCCTGGACGGAGGCGAGCTGTGGATCGACGGCCGCCGGTTCACCCCGCGCTCGCCGCGGGCGGCGCTTCGCCGAGGTCTCGCGTACCTACCTGAGGACCGGCTCCAGCAGGGGCTCGTCCAGCCGATGTCGATCGGCCAGAACGTCTCCATGGCCGTCCTGCCGCGTTTGACTCCCGGGGGCGTGTTGCGGCCCCGCCGCGAGCGGCGGCTCGCCAATCGGTTCGTAGAACAGCTCAAGATCAGGGCGACGTCGGTAGCGCAGGCCGTGCGAAGTCTCTCCGGCGGTAATCAGCAGAAGGTCGTGCTCGCGAAGTGGCTCGCCGCCGAGCCGAGGATCCTCGTCCTCGACGAGCCGACGCACGGCGTCGACGTAGGCACGAAGGCGGACGTTCACCGCACGATCTCGCACCTCGCCACACAGGGGTTGACGATCCTCCTCATCTCGTCGGAGCTGCCGGAGATCCTCGGCATGAGCGATCGGGTGCTCGTGATGCGCGAGGGACGTCTCGTGGCGGAGTTTCCGCGCGCCGAAGCGACGCAGGAGCGGATAGTGCGCGCCGCTGCCGGCGTGGAGGCGGCATGAATCGCCCGTCGCAGGGGATGACGGCCGAGAACATCGCAGCTGCGGCCTTCCGGCTCCGGGAGATCGGGATCGGCGTGGCGCTGGCAGCGGCAATCGTCTTCTTCTCCGTCCGCGCGGACAACTTCTTCACAGTCCCCAACTGGCAGAACATCGCCACAAACGTCGCGATGGTGGTCGTAGTTGCGGTGGGCGAGACGATGGTCGTGCTGACGCGGAACATCGACCTCAGCGTCGGTTCGATCGTCGGTCTCAGCGCCTACATCTCGGCCGACACGCTCGCCGGCCACCACGGGACGCCGATCGTGCTAATCGCGTTGCTTGCGATGGGGGTGGGCCTGGCCTGCGGCATCGGCAACGGGCTGCTGGTGGCTATCGGACGCGTTCCCGCCATCATTGCCACGCTCGCCACGCTCGCGATCTATCGCGGATTCACATACGAAGCCACAGGCGGAGGCGGCGAGAACATCTCCGCGTTCCAGCTCCCGGACAACTTCCTCAATCTCGCGGCCAGGAAGCCGCTCGGAATTCCGATGCTGGCGTGGATTGCGCTCGTCGTCGCGGTCGTCGGGATGGCGACGCTGCGCTGGGCGCCGTGGGGACGCGACTTCTATGCCATCGGTTCGAACCCGGACGCGGCTCGCCTGGCGGGCATCCCGGTCGCCTGGCGGGTGATCACTGCGTTCGCGATCTGCGGCGCGCTCGCGGGACTGGGCGGCTTCATGTTCGCCGCCCGCTTTGCGAGCGTCGACGCCGTCGCCGGAAGAGGGTTCGAGCTCGACGTCGTCACCGCGGTGGTGATCGGCGGCGTAAACGTCTTCGGCGGCTCCGGAACGGTGCTCGGGGCGGTGCTGGGCGCGCTCCTCGTCGCGACGATGCAGGAGGGCTTCACGCTGCTGAAGATCTCCGAGTTCTGGAAGATCTTCTTCAACGGCGCGGCGATTCTCGCGGCCGTCACGATCGACGCGCTGATCACGCAGAGGCTTCAGGACGTCTTGCGTAGACGCCGTCGGGCCGAGGTGCTGGCGGCATCGCGCGACCAGGCGGCTGAGGCATGAGCTCGGCCGGCAGCTTCGCCTGGAAGGTCGTGGGGCGCTGGGAGGCCCTGCTCGTGCTCCTGATCCTCGTGGTCGGGTACTGGTGCACGACGCTGTCGCCGTTCTTCCTGACGCGGCTGAACCTGCTCGATCTGGTGACGCCGTACATCTTCCTCGGCCTACTCGCGTTCGGTCTCACGTTCGTCGTCGTGTCGGGGGAGATCGACATCTCGGTGTGCTCGGTGATGGCCGTCTCTGCTGTGTCCTTCGCAGAGATCTGGCAACGGGGCACGAACGTGTGGATTGCCGCAGTGCTGGCGCTTGTTATCGCCGCACTGCTGGGGCTCGTCAACGGCCTGCTGATCGGCGTGCTCAACCTACCCTCGCTCGCCGTCACGCTCGGCACGCTCGCCGCGTACCGCGGGCTCGCCTTCGTAATCCTCGGCGGCGAGGCACGTTCGAACTTCCCGCCCGAGTTCACGAAGATCGGCGGCGGCTACATCTCGAACGAGCTGCCCAACGCGCTGCTCATTCTCCTCAGCTTCGCGCTCGTGTTGGGCCTCTTGCTGCACGTCACGCGTTTCGGCCGCTACGTGTACGCGATCGGATCGAACCGGGAGGCCGCGCGCTTCTCCGGCATTCCTGTCACGCGGGTACGCGTGTCCGTATTCGTCCTGTCGGGACTGATGGCGGGGTTCGCCGGCATTGTGTACCTCGGGTTCTTTGGGGCGGTGCAGGCTGACGCCGCCGGCGGCTCCGAGCTCATCGACGTCGTCACGGCCGTCGTGCTCGGTGGCGTGGACATCTTCGGTGGGTCCGGGTCGATCCTCGGAGTTCTGCTCGCGCTGATTCTCATCGCCGAGTTGCGGAACGGCATGCAGCTCGACAACCTGAACGGCGCGACCCAGGACATGGTTATCGGCGGGCTCCTGCTCGCCGCGATTCTCGCCGGAAACCTTGTGCGTGCCGCCCACGGCAGGGCTACGCCGTGGACCGCGCGTCGCTCCCGAAAGGAGGTGGTTCAGGTCAGCGTTCCCGCAACCTCGGAGTCGAACACCAACCAGGGAGGTTAGGCGCAGATGCGAAAGAAATCGTTTATGACGCTCGTCGGAGCCGCGGCCGTCATCGCGGCGTTGCTCGCGGCAGGCGTAGGCAGTGCTTCGCCGTCGAAGGACTACAAGATCTACCTGCTCCCGAAGAACCTGGGCAACCCGTACTTCACGGCGAGCAACAAGGGCGCTCAGAAGGCGGCGAAGGAGCTCGGTGACACGGTCACTTTCAACGCCCCGACGGAAGCCTCCGCGGCGAAGCAAGTGGGGTTCATCAACACCGCCGTCAGCCAGGGCTACAACGCCATCATCATCTCGGGCAACGACCCCAACGCCGTCGCGCCGGCCCTCAAGAGGGCGAAGGCGAGGGGAGTCAAGATCCTGTCCTACGACGCCGACGTAGCGGCCGACGCTCGTCTCATCTACGTGAGCCTGCCGGACCTCAAGGCGGTGGGTGAAGCGCAGGTCGAGTGGCTCGGCTCTCAGATCGGCTACAAGGGCGAGTTCGCGATCCTCTCGGCGGCCGCCACGGCGGCGAACCAGAACGCCTGGATCAAGTACATGAAGCTCGCTCTGAAGAAGGCGAAGTACAAGAACATGAAGCTCGTGTCGACCGTGTACGGAGACGACAACGACGCGAAGTCGGCTCAGCTGGCGCAGGGGCTGCTGCAGGCGTATCCCAACCTGAGAGGCATCATCGCCCCGACGACGGTGGGCATCGCCGCCTCGGCGCGCGTGGTGCAGCAGGCGAAGGTCTGCAACAAGGTGCGGGTGACCGGCCTCGGCCTGCCGAGCCAGATGAGGTCGTACGTGAAGTCGAACTGCGTGAAGAAGTTCGGCCTGTGGAACGTCGAGGATCTCGGCTATGTCGCGGTCTACACCGCGAATGCCGTCCTCGCGGGCAAGATCACCGGGAAGAGGGGTGACACGTTCAGGGCCGGCAAGGCCGGCAAGCGGACTGTCGGCGCAAGGGGCGTCATGATCGGCGTTCCGCCGTTCGCATTTACGAAGGCCAACATCGACCAGTTCAAGTTCTAACGACGACTTGGCGAGTGGGGCCTCGCGGGAGGCTCCACTCGCCCGTTTTCTCGGTGATCCCGCCGCGGGCGTGATTTTCGCTCAATAGCGGCCAAATATCCAGATCTCGTCCTCGTGCCACCGCTCGGCGCTTCCCTGCGTCCCTGTCCTCGCGAGGCGCCACGTCCTGCTCGACGAGGCAGACCTCGACTACGCGGAGCTACTCGCCACGGCCTGGCGGGCGCAGCTAGACGCGCTCGGCGACGTTGAGCATCGCTAGGTAGGTCTTGCGCACCTTGCGCTCCCGGGCCTCGATCCGCCGGTGGATGCGCGAGAGTAGGCGCTCGCGGGTCCCGTCGTCGAGTGTCCGATGGCCTGAGTAGGTGTTGAGCACGGCGATATATTCGTCGGCGGTGTAGAGCACGTCCCAGAGGTAACGCCTCGCGCCGACGTTTCGGAAGCGGCCGCTCCCCGTGATCTCTTCGCTGAGGTCTGCTACCTGGTCGGGATGCGGAGGCCCACCAGCGCCAGCTTTCGTCCTCGGGTCGTCTGGCACAACTGCCTCGTAATCCTCCTGGACTTCGACGAAGAACGGATCGCCATCAGGCGTGAGCACGTGCTGCGTGGAGACGATTGCGAGCTTCCCGCGCTCGCGCAGGAGTTCGGCTGTTTTCGTGTAGCGAACGTCGGGGGTGATCCAGTGGAATGCGGTGAAGGCGAGGACCGCATCGAACTCTGCGCGCTCTGGCTGCCAGCCGTCGAAGTTGGCGTTGATCACCTCGACCGTCGGGAAGTTCGCCAGCTTGCGCCGCGCGACGGTGGCGAGTTGCTCGCCGAGTTCGACGCAGGTGATGGCGTAGCCGCGCTGCGCAAGCGGCAGCGTGGCCTGGCCGGTGCCGCAGCCGATCTCGACGAGACGCGCCCTCGGCGGAAGTCGAGCGAGCGAGACGAGATCGTCGAAGGTCTGCGGCGGGTAGTTCGGCCGGGCGCGGTCGTATAGCTCCGGCACCTGCTCAAACGTCGTCCCCAGAAGCTGCTGAGGTGTATCTGACACGGCTCGATGATGCCCGATGCAGGGCCTCCGCTATCCGTACCTCGCTATCACGCGACGGGTACAAGGCGACGTTCGTACTCCATGTACGCCGCGGTCACATCCGTCGCGTCGCGGCCGAGGTAGCGCTCAACGACTCGGAGAGCGAGGTCGTTGCCGGAGGTGAGCCCACCGGCGGTCGCCACGTGCTCGTGCTCGACGGAACGGCGGCCGCGCATGACGCGAATGGCCGGAAAGGAGGCCTCGAAGTCGTCGTACGAGCCGTGGTGCGTGGTCGCCGGTGGCCGCTCGACAGGCGGACTAGTCCCGTTCGAGAACACGTCGCTACTGACTCTCGGGAGGTAGGTCAAAGCGAGCGATGATTCCGTTGTCACCCCCTTCAGGCACCGGACGCTCGGGATGTCGAGTCGCCACCCATGCGACTCCCCGCTCTGGGTAAGCGACAACATCGGGAAATCGCTTTGAGGAGATGGCGAGCAGGCGAACCGGCTCGTCCGTCGGGTTAGAGAAATCGTGCAGCCCGTCTGGGCCTTCAGGGAAGTACACGACATCTCCGGGCGAAAGCTGCTCCTCACCCTTCGGAGTGCGCACGGTCGGTGTACCGGCAAGGACGAAGAACATCTCCTCCACGCCGTAGTGCATGTGCAACGGGCCTCCTGCCGAGCCGGGCAGAAACTCCCACAGAGAGGCTCCGAGGATGTCCGCTCCAAATGGATGCCCGAACCAACGGATGCGCGTCCGATCGTCGTCGCTCACCTCATCCCAGGGTTCATCGGCCAGGAAGTTCAAGCGGTGCATGGCTCCTCCGTTTCCGCGAATCGCCTGTTCGAGGAGCCTAGTTCGATGCGTCACCCGTGCGTCGCGTTGCCGCCCTCGATCGAGCTCCATTACGACTGAGCGGGCGGGCCTGCGCCGGCGCTGGCACCGCGCGACCCGTGTTGGCCAGAACTCGATCTCGGGGAGCAGCCCGCCCTTCTGCTCCGGCGTCAGTGTCACCAGCCGCGCACCGAGCGCATGGATTCGAGGTCAAAGGTCGTGACGCCGGGGGTGGAGGGCGCGAGTCGACCCGCGCCCCCTGGCGGCTCCGTTGGCCCGGCCCCCTACTGAGAGCCGAACCGCCGCCAACCCCCTAGAAGTGATTCGTGTACGAGAGGAAGCGCCAGCCGTCGGGTGTCGCCAGCAGGTGGTAGGTCGTGCGGGTGTCCCGGAGTACCTCGCCCTCCGCGTCGAGTGCGTTCCAGCGCACAGTCACGAAGACGGCATGCTCGCCGAGTTCGCGGACATCGATCTCGACTCGTTTCCAGACTGCGACACCGCCTCCGCGGTATGCGTCGATCATGGCTGCGAAGTGATCGTGCACGGCCTCGCGATCCGGCATGTGGATCGGGACGCCTTCCCTAATGGCGAGGAAGGGCGCAAGACAGAGTTCGGTAACACCCTCCACATCGCGTTCCGAGTACCGACAGATGTACTCGTCCATGAACGCGGCGACCGTCGCTGGCACGGTCAGGACTCTTGCAGTTGCAGTGGGGACGGTCAACGCGGGCCGAGTCTCTCGTTGGCCGCATCCCTGGCCCGCACCTCCGCAACCCATATGGCAAGGCCGAAAGCACGTCGGCTCCAAAACCGGGGTCGCTGCGCGGCCAGATCGTGATGGTGGACTCGCCGAGTACTACGCGCTTCTTCCCCCGAGCGGATGTCGGGCGGAGGTCGCTGCCGCGCGCGTCATGGTGCACGCCGACGGCCCCAGCGAACTCCGCGGCCTGGCCCCTGCTAGCCTCGTGCCCGCTCGCCGCTCCCGGCTGCACCGCACAACGAGGGAGAGCCGCCCGAAGGCGGCTCTCCTGAAACGACCATCCGGAAGAGTGTGACGTTGTGCGCTCCTTCAGAGCCGAAACTCCCCGCGACCCTCTCGCACCTGAAGCACATTCCCGTCCGGATCCTGGAACCTCGCCACGTAACCCCAGGGGAACTCGAGGACCTCGGGTGGCTCGAACTTCACTCCGCGCGACTTCAGCGTCTCGAACGCCATCCGGCAATCTTCCACCTCGATCGTATAAACCACGGAACCCTGCTCGGCCTTGGCGGGTGTGCCTGGCCACAGAACGAGCTCGAAGTCCTGCCCCTCGACGCCGATGGTCAGGAATCGCGGGCCGTTGGGTGTCGGGGCGTCAAGCCGCTTCTCGAGGCCGACGACGTTCGTGTAGAAGTCGAGCGCCTTGTCCTGATCGCTCACCAACAGCGCCACGTACACCACCTTTTTCAGCATCGTCGTTGTAGTCGCTTCCGCCATTCGCAACCTCCTTGGGTCGGAGACCGGTACTACTTCTATGACAACCGCGACGGCCAAGATGTGACGAGGCCAGCCCGCAGTGCCCGTCGATCTTCTCGCGGCCCGAGGGGCGCGGGCAGGTCTATCTACGCGGAATCCGGCTCAACGGTCGCGGCGAGTCGCGCGCGTACCAACCGCAACTCACGAGTTACTCCTGGGTTCCGCGGCCGACGGGATGGAGAGCGCATTCGATGCACTCGCCCAAACGCCGGGCGTGACGGACGAGGATCTGCGCCGGGCTCGACGACCTCCGCGGCTTGCCGGACCTCCGGGGCGCCCGCCTCGGCTGGGTCCTGCACAAGTCGGCTGCAGGGCGCTGAGCCGTCACCTAGGCCGAGTCGCGCATTTACCGGCAGCGCACCGAGAGCTCGAGACTCGCAACGTGGACAGGAATCGGCCCGTAAGAAGGTTTGCGGACGGTCCTCACTCGCTCAACGGTGATTCAAGATGGACGACCTCGTCGGCCAGGTCGATCAACGCCCGGTCGTGCGTCGCGCATACCACCGCGAGGCTCCGCTCCCGCGCGGCGCGCGCCAGCAGGTCACCGACGGCCCGGGCGTTCTCCTCGTCGAGGCGCGCCGTCGGCTCGTCGGCGAGCAGCAGCGGCGCATCCGCGGCCAGTGCGCGGGCGAGGGCCACGCGCTGGCGTTCGCCAGCCGAGAGCGTCGCGGCCCGCCGTGATCGCAGCTCGCTGAGGCCGACCGCGCCGAGCGCTTCGGCCGCCCGCTCGCCGGCGCCTGACACACGGCGGAGGCCGAGACCGAGCATGACATTCTCACGGGCGCTGAGGTGCGGAACCAGGCCAGGCTCCTGCGTAACGACGCAGATCGCTTTTCTCCGAAGCGCGGCGAGCGCTGTGCGCGATGCGCCCGTGAGCACCTCGCCGTCGACGACGACCACGCCGGCCGTGGGCTGGAGCAGGCCGGCGAGTAGGTGAAGGAACGTCGTCTTGCCCGTCCCGGAGCGCCCTACGATGGCGATGAGACGGCCACGACGGACGATGAGATCGAAGCGGTCCAGGACCGTGCGATCGCCGTACGCCTTGTTCACTCCATGCAGCTCTGCGACGACCTCGCCCGTGGCGGCGGCAGGCGCTTCGGCGGGCCCCGAGCCGTCGGCGGCTGGTTCCCCCGCGCGCAGCTCGCGGCGCTGCACGCGTCCGTCGCGCTCGACGGTCACACTCCCCGGCCCGGACCCAGGCAGCCGGATCCAGCCGCCGCGCGAGACGACGAGCTCCGGCTCCTCGCCCGGTGCCGCCTCCTCGACGACGCGTCCGTCTCGCACATGGACGAGCCGGTCGGCGATCGTGGCCGCGGCAGCGTCGTGGCTGACGATGAGCGCGGAGGCGCCGGCAACCTGAGTCACCTCTGCCAGCAGGCTGTACACCGCGGCGGCACTCTCGGCATCGAGCTCGCCGGCGGGCTCGTCCACGAGGAGCAGCCGCGGTCGATGAGCGACTGCTGCGCACACGGCGACGCGCTGCTGCTCGCCGCCGGAGAGAGTACTCGGGACATCGTCTCCGCGGTGGCGGAGGCCGATGCGCTCGAGCAGTTCGTCGGCAGCGCGCTGCGCGTCGGCCGTCGCTGCCCCGCGCAGCGTCATCTGGAGGCTGACTGCCTGGCGGATGCCCAGCTCGGGCGAGAGCGCGCGCGTGTAGTGCTGGTCGAGAAAGCCGAGCTGCTGAGCGCGGAAGTCGACGAGTTGTTTGCGGGTGAGCCTGCCGACGTCAACGCTGTAGACGTAGACGCTGCCGGCGGACAGCCGGTCCAGCCCGGCGACCATTCGCAACAGCGTCGTCTTTCCGGAGCCGCTGGGTCCCAGCAGAACGACGACCTCGCCCGGAGCGACCTCGACGGTCAGACCTTGAAGCGCCACCGCTGCGCGCGGGCCCTCGCCGTAGATGCGGAAGGCGTCGCGGACGGAGACAGCCGCGGTCATTCGAAGCTCCACGACGTGCGCTCCGGAGAGGCCGTTCGGAACGCTCCACGCACTGTCAGCTCGACCGCGATAAGCGACGCGATGACCAGGAGCAGAAGCGCCGCCCCGACCGCCGCGAACCCGGTGTCCAGCACGAGCGGCGGGAAGGGGTCGGTCGCGGCACCGGTTACCTGCACGAGCGAGACGACGAGTCTCGACAGCACGAAGCCGAGGATCGCGCCGCCAAGCACGCCGAATCCGAGCAGCACAAGCGCGCGAATGCGGAGATGGTTCCGCAACGTCTCCGGCCCGGCACCCTGTACCTCGAGGTCGAAGAACGTGTCCCGCTCATCCCGGAGATCGCTCAGCACGGTCACCCACAGACCGGCAAAGGCCAGGACGAGTGCCACGAGCGCCGCCGCGCCGAGCACCGTCGCCACGCCGCGGGCGAGCGGATCGCCGTGCGCTGTCTCGTAGAGCTGCTGCTGCCAGGTTGGTTCGAGCTGCGAGAAGGGGGCTCGGGAGAGTGCCTGGCCGACATCCTGGATCTCGGCTTTCGGCACGGCCAGCCAGAGCTCGCCCGGCGTCCCCGTGCCTGGAGCGTCGGCGTCGAGCGCAGTCGCGAGCGCGCCTTCATCGGCGACGACGAACTCCTCGCTCTCGCCGATCGACGGAAAGCGCCGCGCCACGCCGACGACCCGACCGGGCACCTGCGTGTTGTAGAAGTCGAGTGTCAGGTGGCCGCTGGGCCCTGCGGCCGCCGCGACCGGGGGGCTCGCGATCACCGGCACTGGTGTGTCATCGGTCGCCTGACGCCGTCGCAGATGCAGGTCGACGTCGTCTTCAAACGCGTACGCGACACGTGTTATGGCAGACGCTCGAGGCTCGAGGGTCGCCCCGCGTCCGCGTGCGACCCAGCCGCGCCAGCCGGTCACGACGCGCTCCCGCCCGCCGACGGTCGTGAGCAGCGATCCCATGGAAGCCACGCCGGACCGCGCCCTGATCAGACGACCCTCGTGCACGAGGTGCAGCAGCCACGCGCGTCCCGCGCTGGTCAACGACATCTCGAGCGCGACGACGTCCCGGACGCCGGCGGGAAGCGGGGATGACAGCACGGAGCCGCCGCGGTCCGGCACCCCGAGCCGAACGCGACTGAGACGCCCACGACCGTCGCGCACGACCAACGCAAACAACAGAGGCTCACCTCGAACGCTGACTCGAAGCCGTGCCTCTGCAGCCCCCGCCGGCAGGCGGACGCCGCGCAGCGAGATGTCGCGATCCGGCGCCACGTCGGCAACGAGCGTCGATCGCGAGCGGTCGGCGTAGTCCGAGCGCCAGCGCAGTCGCGCGAAGGCGTCCGAGGGAATCCCCAGCACGGTGGGGCTCTCGACGCTCGTGCCGGCGCCGACGGCATTTGCCGTCGTACGGAGGACGGGATACGCCCGTACACGCTGACCGAGACGCTCGTATGCGCTGAGCGGAGCAGCATCTAGCGGCTCGACGAGGCTCGTCCCGGAGATCAGCGTCACGTCGAGCGGGACCGCAAATGCCGCCTCGTCGCGAGCGCCACGCTCGAGCGTGGCGCTGTATGCCGCGGCGAAGACGATGAGCGCGATCGTGACGACGAGGAACGCGCCTGCGGTTGCCGTGCGGGCCGGCGAGCGGGCCAGCGCCAGCAGCGCGAGTCGGAGCGCGATCGATCCGCGCCGTGCGAGACGCTCGCCGAGAACCATAAGCGGCCCGAGGATGCGAGCCGCTACGAGACCACCCGCGATGCAGATCAACGCCGGCAAGAGGAGCAGGAACGTCGTGTCGCCGGACGACCCGGACTCGGTGTCGAGGTCGCCGCGGCTGATCCCCACGACGACCGCGAGCACCGCTCCGAGCACGACGACGTCCAGCAGACGGATGCGGGAGCGGCGACCCTCGCGTTCCTCTCCGCTGACGACGGCCAGCAGGACGACGACAGCGAAAACGAAGCCACAGCCTAGGACGAGAGCAGCATCGCTCGTGAGCAGGCCATGGCGAAGCGTCGCGCCAGCCGGCAGTCCCTTGGCGGAAGCGACCGCTCCGACTACGACCGCGCCGGCGACGATGCCGAGCAGCCAGCCCAGCCCGGCGATCACGCCGATCTCGGTCAGGGTCGCCACGAATATCTGCCCGCGGGTCGCGCCGCGCTGGGCAAGGCGCCGGCGCTCGCCCCCGATGCCGCGGCGCAGGCCAGCCGCAGCCACGAGCGCGAAGCCGAACAGCGCGACCGCGACGCTGCCGCCGATCAGTGCCATCCGCTCGCCGTACGTGTCGCCCCTCGTCTTCGCGTCGATGAGCGCAAAATCGGGGCCGGCGAGGGTGAAGGTCGGGTCGGCGGCGTCGAGAATCGCCTGCGCCCGTGACTCCCGCCGGAGCACGTCCTCGATTTGCCATTCGTGGACGTCAGGTCCCTCCAGCGGGACAACCCAACTCGCCAGCCGCATGAGCAGCTCGACCGATGGCAGCCGCTCGAGCACGTCGGCGCTCGGAGCCAGCAGCAGCGTGGACTTCGGGTAAGAGCCCTGCGCGCGCTGCTGGCGCAGATTCGTGAAGACGGTGCCGAACCTCTCGGGCTCGCGAAGCTCGCCCATGCCCACGCGAAGGAGATGGATGCCGGTCTCATCGAGTTCGTGCCGCCCGCCGCTCCCGACCTGGAGCACCTCGCACACCTCGGCATCGCAGCGACTCGGAAAGCGCCCCGAGACGAGGTGGATTCGGTCGCGGTGCCCGTCGATGCCGCTCAGGCGGATGAACTCGCCGTCGAGCCAGACGTCGCGGAAAGCGACGACGCGGATAGGCTTGGCGTTCGTCAGCTCGGTCAGCGCGCGGCGGGCGACGTCGTCGGGTCGCAGCTCCCGTGAGAATGCGGGAAACCCGGCGAGGTCGACGCGGAAGCTGCGCTGGTCTTCGGGGAGCTCGCGCACCAGTCGCTGGAGTGAGAGGTCGCGGGCGATGACTGTGCCCCCGAGCACCGCCACGAGCATGCCCGCGGCAGCCGCGATTCCCAGGAGCAGCAGCACGTTTCGGCCCGGCCGTGAGCGCAACCGGGCGAGAGCCACGCCTGCGGGCGCCGCCATCCGTCGCCACCGCTGTCGGACGGTCATACGGTCAATGTAGAGGCGAGCCGCGTGCACACGCTCTAGACGAGAAAGAGGCGAAGAGATGAGCGAGCGCGACGGCTATGAACCGGTCGGGTGAAACAGAAGTACGACCCGGAGCGAGTGCTCGGCTGAGGCCGTGTCGTCGGGTCGGGAAGTCACTGCCAGGCGAGAAACTCCGAGTCGTGTGTTTCGAACTCCTTTGTCAGATCGGCGCCTGGTTCATGGATGGCCTTGATCAACTTCGCAATCATGGGTGTCATCACGAGGAGGTATCGAGCTTCCTGGTCGCCCGCGTTCCAGTACGTATGTGGAGTACCCCGTGAGGCGAGGACGGCCGAGCCCGCTCGCGCGATGACTTCTTCATCTCCGAGACGAAAGCCCAGTTCCCCTTCCAACACGTACCACGCCTCGTCGTCGGCGTGATGGACGTGAAGCGGCGCGATCCAGTGCGCGCCGACCTCGGCCGTCCACTCTACGATCACTAAGTCGTTCGTCAGGTCACCAAGCGAACTGCCCGCCAGTCTCACGAGATGTTGCAGCTCGTCCCCCGACTCGGCGGCGATGCTCTACTCGTCTCGGTGGTTGACGATGTTGATCACGTTCCCGTCCGGGGCGTGCACGAGGAACCTGCGGACGCCCCACGGTTCGTCGGTCAACGGATGAACGATCTCGTAACCGCGGCGCTGCGCTTCCGCGTAGGCCTCGTCGACGTCGTTGCCGACGTGCACCGAGATCACAGAGTCCTCAGGACTTGTGGCATCTCGGGTCACGAGCTGGACAACCGCTCGCCCGTCTGGCGACCCGTAGCGCGCGACCCATCCGAGGTTGAGACCCTCCACGTTCAGTCCGAGGTAGTCGGAATAGAAGCCGCGCGCGGCGTCGATGTCAGCGACTGGCAGGTTCGCTGTGACACCCGTTACTCGCACATCCGCTCCTCACGTCGCGTCGGTCTAGCCATCGTCGAGACAGCATGTTGGCATGACGCGATGCAGCGCATCATGCCGGTCGTGGTTGCGTCTACCCGACCTGGATCCTGCGGCGGCATTAGCAGGCCTGCAGGCCGGGAGCCTTGCCTTACCCGCGTCAGTCCTCGGCGTCCAGCACCTCGCGCAGCTTGGCGGCGAATGCGTCCGGCTCCCCGGGCCAGCCGTACTCGCCGCCGAGGAAGCCGCCGTGGTGGCTCGGGAAGATCACGGGCTCGGTCCCGAGCCGCTCGGCGACCCCGTGGGCGCCCCGATTCGCCATCTCGCCTTCCGACTCGGTACCCGCGGCGATCACGATTCGGGTCGAAGCCGCCCGTAGCGCGTCGAAGTCCGGCTCGTAGTGCGTCGTGTTGATGATGTTCTGGGCCAGCAAGACGTCCGTCCGGGAGCCGTCGTCCTCGGTCGGCATGCCGAACATCGAGGGGTCCGGGGCGGGCTGTTGAGCGATGTCGTCGGGAAACGGGCCGCGGTGGCCCGTGATGGCCATGAAGTGCGCCATGCCGGCACCGAAGCCACCGCGCTGGTAGGAGTCGCTGATCGCACGGACTGCCGCCTTCGCGCTTTCCGCATCCGGCAGGACCGTCGCAAGCGGTGGCTCATGGGCCACGAGCTTCCGAACGTCCTCGGGGTGCTTCGCCACGAGCGCGAGGGCGTTCACCGCGCCACCGCTGCTCGCGAAGAGATCCACTGGTCCGCCGACTTCCTGGATGATCCGATGCACGTCATCGGCGTGCTGGTCGGGGTTCGACTCGGTGGACGGGTCGGCTTTGGTACTGCGCTCGGCACCGCGTGGGTCGTACGTGATGATCGTGCGGTCGGCGAAGTGGCTCGCCAGAGAGCCGAAACCGGCCGCGGCCATCGGCGTGCCGATAAGGAACAGCGGGATGTCGTGTCCGCTGCCCGGTTCCACGTCGTACGTCAGGGTGGCGCCGGGCGCCTCGAGTGTGCGGGTCGTCGGTTGGGTCAGCGCCACGGTGGTCTCCTTCGGCTCGATTACGTCATTGGTAGTGAGACAGGGCTAGGCGCGAGATCTCATCGGTCTCGCGGTGGCAACGGATGCCGGAAGCGGTCGGACGCGGCCGTTCGGCCGATGCGTGCCCAGGGACACCGGTTCCTCACCCACAACGTCCCGAGGTAGTCGTCCCGGTGACACTCAGGTGGACGAACCCCGGCGTGCCGAACCTCATCGCGGACATGAACGGCCCCGCCCAATTCGGCCGGGCCCTCAGAATTGCTTCTCCACGAGTCGCCGACGGCGTCGTCGAGCCGATGGAGCCTGGCCACCCTGCCGTTCAAGAAGGCGACGTCGAGGACTGGTTGGAACCCGCGGCAGAAGCGGGGCTGGCGCAGCGGGCCTGCGTCTCCCGCTCGCCGGTGGTGCACTAGGTGCCTCGCCACCGCATCCTGGTGGCATGATCGGTTGGTGTCCGAGGATCGACGCCGCGCCCTCACAGACTTCGACCAGATGGCGGATCTCTACGCGGACGATGCGGCCGTCGACCCGATCAAGGTCTCGTATGAGCGGCCCACGATTCTCGCGATGGCGGGGGACGTTCGCGGCAAGCGCGTCCTCGACGTCGGCTGTGCGAGTGGTGAGCTTTCGGGAGCGTTTGTCGAGCGTGGGGCGCGAGTCGTCGGGATCGATCTGAACCCACGCCTGATCGAACGGGCGCGCGGGCGCCTCGGGTCGAAGGCGGAGTTTCGGGTGGCCGACATCTCAGTCCCGCTGGAATTCCTCGAATCGGGCTCGTTCGACGTCGTGGCGGCGTCGCTCGTCCTGCACTACCTCGCGGAGTGGAGACCGCCACTAGGGGAGTTCGCGCGCGTCCTGCGGCCCGGCGGTTTGCTCGTGCTGTCGACGCACCACCCGACACACGACATCATGATCGCCACCCCGCCCGCCCCGTACTTCGAGACGGTGCTGCTGACGGACACCTGGTCTAAAGGCGGTCGCGAATTTCAAGTGCGCTTCTACCACCGCCCGATCAGCGCGATCGTCGACGCCCTCGCGGACGCCGGCTTTCTCATCGAGCGCATTCCCGAGCCGCTGCCAGATCCAGGCGCATTTCGAGACCCTGCGTTCTACGAGGAGATGCGACGGCGACCATGGTTCTTTTTCATCCGTGCTGTGGCAATGGGGGAAACCCGTTCGATGGTCGGCTGAAGGGCGAGACAATGAACTGGCTACGGCTCGGCGGCGCCAGAAAAGCCCGGACCGGCCCAGCTAAGAACGGCGCCGTGCGAGACGTGGCGCCACGGCGAGCCGCGCCGGACGAAGAGGTCTAGCCTCGGAGAGCCGCACCTCGGCAGCCGCCGGGGGCGGCGGACGGCGCTCGGGAGCGGGCGCGCCGAGCTCGCAGCCCGGGCGGCCGAGTCCCCTACGCGACGGTCTCGGAGCTAGATGAGTGATTCTATGTCGAGAAGCTCTGACCGGCTCCGCTCACCAGGTGAAGGGCCACGACAGGCGCGGCCCACGACACCAGGAGACCACAATGCCGAAGTACCTGCTCCTCAAGCACTACCGCGGCGGCCCGGAGCCGCACCGTCCCGCGCCCCCGATGGACCAGTGGGCCCCCGAGGACGTGGAGGCGCACATGGCCTTCCTCAAGCACGTCAGCGAGCTGCTCGAGGAGAACGGCGAGTACGTCGACGCGCAGGCGCTCACGCCGGCGCGCACGTGGGTGCGCTACGGCGGCCCGGACGCCGCGCCAGTCACCACCGACGGCCCGCTGCCCGAGACCAGCGATCTCGTGGCGGGCTGGTACATGATCGATGTCGAGTCGCACGAGCGCGCGGTCGAACTCGCGGCCTACGTCTCCTCCGAGCCCGGCCCGGGCGGGGAGCCGCTGTACGAGTGGATCGACGTCCGGGAGGTCATGTCCGGGGCGCCCTCGGACGACTGACCCCGGCGTGATCGACGAGCCGACGCGACGGCTGGACGAGGGCGCGCTGCGCGCCCTCGTCCCTCGGGTGCTCGCGGGCCTGGTCCGGCGGGGCGAGGACTTCGATGCCGCCGAGGACGCGCTGCAGGAGGCGCTGCTGGAGGCGCTGCGGGTGTGGCCCGAGCACCCGCCGCGCGACCCGCGCGCGTGGCTGGCGACGGTCGCGACCCGGCGGCTCGTCGACGCCCGCCGCAGCGAGGCCGCCCGTCACCGCCGCGAGGAGACGACGTACGCCGAGCCGCGGCCCGCCGCCACCGAGGAGGGCGACGACACCCTCTTCCTGCTCTTCTGCTGCTGCCACCCCGACCTCGCGCCCGCCTCCCAGGTGGCGCTGACCCTGCGCGCCGTCGGCGGCCTCACCACCCGGGAGATCGCCGACGCCTTCTACGTGCCGGAGGCGACGATGGCGCAGCGGATCAGCCGGGCCAAGCGCGCCCTGCAGGGGCGCCGCCTGGACCAGCCCGGCGACCTCGCCGTCGTGATGCGCGTGCTCTACCTCGTCTACACGGCCGGCCACGCGGGCCGGGTGGACCTGGCCGGCGAGGCGATCCGGCTCGCCCGCCAACTCACCCTCGTCACCGAGGAACCGGAGGCGAGAGGGCTGCTCGCGCTCATGCTCCTCAACCACGCCCGCCTCCCGGCGCGACTCGACTCAGAGGGTCGCATCGTCACGCTCGACCGGCAGGACCGCGGCCTGTGGGACACCCGCGAGATCGCCGAGGGCGTGCGCGTTCTGCAGTCGGCGCTGGCCATGCAGACGGAGGAACGGCGCCCCGGCCGCTACCAGGTCGAGGCCACCATCGCCGCCCTGCACGACGACGCGGCAAGCGCCGAGGAGACCGATTGGCCGCAGATCCTCGCCTGGTACGACGACCTCGTCGCCCTCACGGACGACCCGGTGCGCCAGGACCCCGCCGCGGTGCTCGGGCGCGCGGTCGCGGTCGGCTACGTCCTCGGCGCCGCCGCCGGGCTGCGCGAGACCGACCGGCTGCGCGACGTGATCGGCGAGCGGCACCGCTGGCACGCCGTCCGCGGCCACCTGCACGAGCTGGGCGGCGACCTCTCTGCCGCCGCCACGGCCTACGCGGAGGCCGCCCGCCGGGCCACGAACGTCGCCGAGCGCGACCACCTGGTCCGCCAGGCCGCCCGCGCGCGGGCCGCCGAGCAATGGGCGGCGCGTTCCCACCACCCGATCGGCAACCGAGAGACGCTGTAGCTGGGGCTGCCGTGTCGCTACCGTCAAGCGCATGACGACCCAACGCCTGGAACACGTGGGCATCGTGGTCGACGACCTCGCGGCCGCGACCGAGTTCTTCGTCGAGCTCGGACTCGAGCTGCAGGGCGAGGGGTCGGTCGAAGGCCGCTGGGTGGACCGCGTCGTGGGGCTCGAGGGCGTACTGGTGGACTTTGCGATGATGCAAACTCCGGACGGCAACGGGCGACTCGAGCTGGTGACGTTCCACTCGCCGTCACACGAGGGCGACAACCGGCACGCACCGGCGAACACGCGGGGTATCCGCCACATCGCGTTCGCCGTCGAGGACATCGACGCCGTCGTTTCCGGCCTGCGAGCCCGCGGCGCTGAGCTCGTGGGCGAGCTGGAGAACTACGAGGACATCTACCGGCTCTGCTACGTCCGGGGCCCGGAGGGGATCATCATCGAGCTAGCTGAGCGGATCGGCTAACGGGTCGAGTCGTTGCCGACTAGCCAGGTGACGACTACGGAGGCAATCCTCGCGACCTACGCTCCCGCCGCGGCCTGACGGATCGGCGCCCCGAGTCGTTGACCTAGGCGAACGCCTCGTCCCATTCCCGGATGTGCCAGTCCCGTACGACGCCGTTGAGAACGAACGGGTCGTTCCTGGCGAACTCCTCGGCGGCCTCGCGGTTGGCGAAGACCGCCATCGAGCCTTCCCGCTGTGGGTCGCCAAACGGACCGTACATGAGCAACGAACCCCGGTCGTGGAACTCCTGGCCACGGGCCGCGTGCGCCTCGAAGTGCGCCGGCGCCTTCGCGAGCACGTCGTCAGCGGATTCGTAGAAGAGGACGTATTTCATCTCTGACCTCCATTCGTGGAGTCTTCGCGATGCTCGGGCCTGGGGTGGTGGATGACCATGAAGATGTAGCTCTCTGCGTAGTGTCCCTCATGACCGGCGTGGCGATCGGAGCTCATCGGCGCCTGGGAGGTCGTGCCGCCGCCTGCCGCTTACGACGCCGCTTGGTTGCGACGGTCGATGACCTCGTAGTGCGCTGAGCGTTCGTCGAAGTGCGAGAGGACGGCGCGGGCGCGTTCCGGCACATGTGCGACGTCGTAGTCCTCGCCGGCGAACGCCTTCACCGCGCCGATGTCGGCGAACCACATGATCGTGGCGAACTCGACGCCGTCCTGCGTCGGTCGCCGCATCAGGTCGATCGACAGGAAGCCTGGGATCCGCCGCGCCTCGATCTCCGGAATCACCTCACCGTGCACGATCGCTTCGTAGGCCGCCGCGTTCTCCGGCGTCGTCCACCCGCGCCACACCCGGCAGATCATTGGACGACGGGGTGGGGGGTATCTGACGGTCATGCGTGGTGCTTGGCTCGGTGACGTCGTTGCCGCTCTCGGAGGCCACAGGGGCGTTCGGCGTGCCAGCGCTGGGTAGCGGAGCGAGTGGCGTCGTAGAACGCCAGCGTGCACTCGGGTCGGGCGCATCGGCGAAGGCGCGATGGCTCGAGCTCGCCCAGCTCGCGGATCACCTGGATGAGCAGCGTCGCGGCGGCTGACGCGCGTTTCGGACGCAGACTCGTGTGCAGCTTTCCCTTCGATTGTCGCTCGAGCACGTAGATCGCTGGCTCGCGCGCGGCCAGCGCGTTGAGCGCCTCCAGAGGTGGTCGCGAGCCGTCGATCAGCGCGTCGACGATCGCGATCACAGCCCGCTGCAGCACCCGCACGGTCGCAAGCTCGTGCGGACCGACGGAACGGCCGAGAAACGGCCTGAATACTTCGCTGGCGCTGGCCGCGTCGGCCAGCGCGTCGTAGGGCACCGCCGTGCGCGCATGGGTCGGGCGTCGATCGGCTTGCGCGTTTGCGAACGCGACGACGAGAGCGGCGTCGGTCACAGGCGGACACCGACGATGCGACGACGAGTCCCGCTGGCAAGTTGATCGGCGCGCCTGGCGTTTGGATGCGACGCATAGCTCATCGCCGCATCAGCCGCCTCGCGGCTCGCCCAGCGGCTGACGACGACCAAATGGCCCGGCTGGTCGAGATCCTCGATCAGCTCATGCGCCAGGTAGCCGTTGAAGCACGGCATGTCCCGCCATATGGCCTGCGTAACGCCAATCCCTTCCTCCACGCTCTCAGGCGGAAACCGGGATTCCCAGATCGCGTAGACGCTCATGTAGCGCTCCTCACAACGGTCTAGTTAATAAAAGACCGTTACATCGTATCAGACGGCGCCGGCGGGCTAGGCCGGGACGGCACAGCCGCCCGACCCAGCCCAGCTTCGCGTCACTGCCACATGCTCACGATGGCGGCGACAACGAGCAGCTTCAGGAGCCAGTCGCCGGCATGGATGACGGCCAGCTTCGAGGGCGTGTTCTCATGGATCACGGCGCCCGTCCAGAGCACGAACGGGAACCCGATCCAGAGCGCCAGTCCGAGGAGCAGGCCGCCGCTCCACTCGTCGATCTCGGCCTGGACGGCCACCCCGGCAACAACTGCAGCCACGACCAGGCCGCGTAGGAGCTCGACGGCGAGCTTCCACGCGGGCGGCTGCCCGCCCTGGGCGGCAGCCTCGCTCACGTCCGCCAGCTTCCCGCCAAGGACGGCGTAATAGGTTGCTCCCGAGACGAACGCCGCGATCGTCGCGGCGAGTACGGGGAGCAGGTTGACGTCAGTCACCGTACTCACCTCGCTCGAGTTGTGACTTCAGCTCGGTCAGGCGCTTTCGCCAGAACGCCTTCATCCGCTCCGCCTCCTCGGCATCGGGGAGCCGCTCGTGTGCGAGCGCGACGACACTCTTCGACTCGCTCTTCGAGGTGAAGTCGACGATGACCCGCGTCGCGCCGTCGCCCCAGTCGAACCGGGCCGACTTCGCCTTGGAGGCGGTGCGCTCACGGAGCTCGCCGTCCGGCAGCCACCGCTCGCGCAGGGACTCGTCGACGAACGCGTCGAACAGTCGGTCGATGGGCACTCCGACCGTCTTCTGGGCCGTGATCGCGAAGCCGCTCGCGTGCTCACCGACGGCGCGCCGGCCGCGAGCCCGCTCGTAGCTAACGGTCACCGACTGGCTGCTCCAGCCATCCATCCCGTGCTCCGACTGGAGCCAGCGCGCGATCTCCTTATGCGGCTTGGCGATCGCGCCCGAGTCGTCGAGGACGTCGAACCACTCCTCCCAGCCGCGGCCGGTCCGGCGCCTGATCACGTCGTCCGACACCGTCATCACCGGCACGTCGGTCGTCTTCGGCTCGTCCGCGGCCAGCAACGCCGCGCGGGCAGCCGCGTAACGCTCGCCCGTCTTCTCCATCCGCGCTCGGACGAGGCGCTTGAAGGATCTCTGCCTGGTCATCGCTTGCTCCCTTCTCACTGGCGGCGGCGACACGACTCACGCTCGCGGCGCCCCGCCGGAAAGGGCAGCTTCAGACCGGCGTCCCGAGGGCTCGAGCCCCCTTTGCCCCCGCTAGAGCCGGCGGCGTGAGCGCCGGAGTCGAGGGTTGGGCGCGGGACGGCGCCTGCGAACAAGATCATCTGTCAGACCGTGCGACGGAGCGAAACTCATCGCCGCTCGCTGTTCCCGGCCCGCCGGCCGA
>CAWGEE010000018.1:0-28249 GCA_963821415.1 uncultured Actinomycetes bacterium
ACCAGCAACACCTCTGCGTCCAAGTCCTACGTTCGGGCGCGGGCCTCCGCGGGTCGCTCGGTCGCTACCGGGGCTCGTCCCTTCCCGTCGTGGGGGGGCTCGATCGTGATGCCGGCAGGACACGGTCGAGCCAGCCGGGCATGTACCACGTCTCTCGCCGAGCAGCGTGAAGAAGACGGCACAAGCGTCATGCGCACGACGAGCGCGTCCGTGAGGATCGCGACGGCGAGCAGGATCCCGAACTCCTTGGAGACGCGCTCGGGCGTGAGGATGAGGCGGAGAAGACCGCCCCATGATCACGGCCGCGGCGACGATCACTCGCCCGATGGCGGCGATGCCTTGTCGAGGCTTCCTTCGTCGCTGAGGCCGTGGACGTGCTCCTCCCGGATGCGGCTCATCAGGAAGACCATGTAGTCCATGGAGAGCCCGAACAGGATCGCGAAGGCGATGGCGGGACGAACGTCTCGATCGGCCCCGTCCGGTCTAGCCCGATGAGCGAGAGCAGGTGGCCCTCCTGCACCAAGAGCGTGAGCACGCCGAAGCCGACGAAGCGGAGAGGATCGTCGTGACGGCGGCCGTCAGCGAGACCACGATCGAGCGGAACGCCATCGCGAGCACGAGGAACGTGACCCCGATGACGTACAGCAGGAACCACGGCAGGCGCTCCATGATCCGGTCGGCGATATCCGCGAACGCCGCGGTCAGGCCGGAGACGTACACAGCTGCGTTCGCCGCCTTCCGTCGCCGCCGGAATGACGTCGCTCGCGCAGGGTGTCGACCAGCTGCTCCGTCCCCTCGTCCTGCGGCGCGAAGTCCGGCTTCACGAAGACGATGGCGACGGTCTTCGGGTCGTTGTAGACCGGCTCGTCGACGGGGGCGACACCCGGGAGGGCGCGCGCGCCCTCGACGATCCTCTGCGGCGCGTGCTCGTCGCCGTTCACGTCGACGACGATCGGGATCGGAGCGTTGAAGCCGGCGCCGAAGCCCTCGGCCAGCAGGTCGTACGCCTTGCGCGCCGTCTGCTCCTTCGGCTGCGTGCCCTGGTCGGAGGCGCCGAGGCGAACGAGAGCCGACGAGCCTGCGGCCACCAAGGCCACCCAAGAGCACAACCGGAAACACGATCTTCGCGTTTCGCGTGACGAACCGGCCCCAGCGGGCGATGGGAGTCTTCTGCCTGCCCTCTTCCGAGTCGTCGAGCGGGCGCAGGAACGGGACCTTCAGCCGGTCGATCTTGTGCCCGAGCTTCGCGAGCACCGCGATCAGCAGCGAGTTCGCGATCAGCACGGTGGTGAGGACGCCGAGCGCCGAGCCGATACCGAGCTTCGTCACGAAGTCGAGGCCGAAGATGGCGAGGCCGCTCACGGAGATCGCGACGGTCAAGCCGGCGAAGAGCACCGCCCGGCCTGCCGAAGCGCCCGCCTCGGCGGCGGCGTCCGCAGGCGCCATGCCGTCGTGCAGCAACTGGCTGAAGCGCGTGACGATGAACAGCGAGTAGTCGATACCGACACCGAGCCCGATCATCGAGACGAGCAGCGGCGTGATCGTGTTGACGTCGGTCAGCCCCGCGAGGAGGAAGAGCAGGAGGAATGCGGTGGCGACCGCCGTGATGGCGAGCGCGAGCGGAATCGTCGTCGCCACGAAGGTGCGGAAGACGATCAGCAGCACGATCAGGGCCGCGAGCAGGCCCAGCAGCTCCTGCGTTCCCTGCTCGATCGGCGGGAACTCGGCGTCGCCGTTGAACTCGACTGTCACGCCCGCCGGCGCGACGGTCTCGCGGACAGCATCCTGGACGGCAACGACCGACTCGCGATCCTTCGTCGTAGATCACCCGGTCGAACTGAGCCTCCGCGTACGCGATGCGCCCGTCGTCGGAGACCGTGTCCTCGGTGAACGGCGTCTCGACGCTCTCGAGGCCGGCCTTGTCCTCCGTGGGCTTGAACTCCGCCCCGCGAGCCTCGCGATCGCCTCGTCGATCGCCTGCTTGTGCTCGGGCGTGTCGAGCCGCTGCCCCGCGGGAACGGCAAACACGACGTTCAGCACGCCGCCCTGCTCTTCGGCGAACTCGGCCTCGATCAGGTCGGTCGCCTTCTGCGTGTCCGAGCCCGGGATCTCGAACTCGTCGCGGAGCGAGCCGGCGAACGAGATGGTGAGGACGACCAGCACAGCGAAGATGCCCAGCCACGCGCCGATGACGCGCCAGGGGTGCGTCGCGCAGCGCCGCATCCAACGCGCCAGCCCCCGGTCGAAAGTCGTTCGTGCGCTGCCCGCCGTTCTGTGCCGTCCGTCATCTCACGCCCTCTCGTCGTGTCCGTTTCCGAATAGACGAGTTCTAGTCGCGGAACTCATCGCTATGCGGTTACGAGGCGGTTACAACGCACCGGAGCCGCGTAGATTCCACTTGACAACCAACCCCGGAGGGCGCATTGACTCTGCTCTGGTTCTTCGTCTGGCTGATCTGCAACCTCATCGGCGACGAGGAGGTGCTGACCTTTGACCCCGTCAACTGGTGGGCGGGCAGCCTGCTGTTCGTCGTCGCCGTCGACCTCGCGGGCGTGCACGCCCTCAAGGCACGCAGCTAACCGCGCAGGGCCTCGAGCAGCTCGTCGAGGTCCTGCGCGTTAGCCAGGGTTACTTCTTCGCGGGCAAGTGAGCGGGCGAATGTCGCGCCGAGCTCCACCCACTTCGCGAGCTCTCGCTTGGTTCGTACGTCTTCCGTGCCGACGCGGAGCCAGCCGTGCATCTGCCGGCCACGCATCTCCATGAGGCTCGCGTTCGTCGCTGCCGACGAGCGCACCCGACTCGGCCGGGTCGACGCGGACCAACAAGCCGCCTTGACCGCTCACTCCGACGGCCATGTTGCCGCCGATGAGGAAGGCAAGGCCGCCGAACATCTTCTGCTCGGTCAGCTTGCCCTCATCGGCGAGCAACCCGCGAATGCGGTCGGCCAGTACCTCGGAGTACGGCATCTATCCGGCGGCTGCGCGACCCATGGGTCGTCTCCGGGATCTCCGCCCGCTGCGACCACGGCGAGGCGCTCGAAGTAGTGATCCCAGCCGTGACCGTGAGACTCGGCCGACTTGTCGCTGGGGAGGTCGCTGTGGCGGAAGCGCAACAGCGTGCCGCCATCGTTTGCGATCAGATCGAACTCCACCGTTGTCGAGCCCGGCGGCACCGAACCTCCCGGTCCGCCTTCCCATCCCCACGTGTAGACGAGCCGCTTCGGAGGGTCGATCTCCACAAACTCACCTCTCGCAACGTTTCCGGGAATCACTTCGACGCGGTAGGCGCCACCCGGGCGCAGTTCGAACGCCGCCTCCAGTCCCATCCAGCGGGTTGCCTGGTCGGGGTCGGTCAGCAGCTCCCACACGGTTTCCGGTCTCGCCGCGATGGCGATCTCCCGCTCGATCGTCGTCAGCTCAGTCGTTACGCTCATGCTGCTCCTCCTCTCGTTCGGCTTCATGCTTAAGTGCCTCGAGCCGCTCGTCCCAGAACTCCTCGAGGAACGCTCTCACCTCCGTCAATCCCTCGGGTCGCGCTCGGTAGAGCCGCCGAGTGCCGTTTCGCCGCTCGTCCACGAGACCCGCCTCCTTCAGGACGCCAAGATGCTGCGAGACCGCCTGCCGCGACACGTCGAACTCCGCCGCAATCTCTCCGGCGGAGAGCTCACTGTCGCGGACGAGCGTCAGGATCCGGCGCCGGCTCGGTTCCGCGATCGCCTTCAATGCGGCCTCCATAGCGGTTAATGTAAGCATACGCTTGCGCAAGTGTCAACTTGCGAATCCGCGCTGACCGAACCTTCACGCAAAGGTCACCAGAATGAAGACCACGGCGCCGTGGCGCTCCAAGAACACGTCCGGTGCGCTACGCTCGCAGCACGATGAGCGCAGCAGAACGCTCCTGGTTCGCAGCCTGTTCGAACAAGACAGGCTGATCCGCCGCTCTCGGCATCAAGCGTCCGAGAGAGCGGCGGGAAAGGGACGCGCCACCGCGGCCGCGACGGCGGCTGCGCAGAGCGCGCGCCTTCCCGCACGAGTTGAAGGGAAGGTGATCGCGATGCCAATGCCGCATCGCACGCAGATGCAGCTCATCAAGCGGCGGCTCGTCGGAAAGGACGACGCCGAACGGATCAAGGAGCTCCGGAAGATCCTCACGGAGCTACCCGGCTACCGGAACGGGCCGTACGCGGACATCCGTAAGTGGGTGAACGCCCAGATCGAGGCGTCCCGCGTCCGCAGGAAGGTCGTACACCGCGACTCGATTGCCGTTCGCCGGGAGGGCGTGGCGCAGATCGCGCTGGTCGGCCCGCCGAACGCGGGCAAGTCGTCACTGCTGCAGGCGCTCTCGTCGATCCAGATCAAGACCGGCGACTACGCGTTCACCACGCTCAGGCCCGTGCCGGCGTTGACGCGGCTGCGTGGCGTGCTCGTTCAGCTCGTGGAGATCCCAGGCCTGATCGAGGGTGCACATGAGCATCGCGGCGGCGGCCGCGCGCTGCTGGGCGTGCTGCGTGGTGCTGACGCGATGGTCCTCTGCCAGGACGCGTCGGCGCCGCTCGACGGGTTGACCGCTGTGCTTCGCGAGCTCGAGCGAGCGACGATCGAGCATCGTGCGATCGTGGCGGTGACGAAGCTGGACGAGGCGGATGAAGGCGCGGTCGAGCGAATCGCGGTCGCCCTCGGGCTGCCGGCCGTGGGCGTCTCGGTGCTCGACGACGAGAGCCTCGACCGGCTACGCGACGAGCTGTGGCGTCTGACCGGGTTGATCCGCGTCTTCCTGCGCCGTCCCGGCGATGACGAGGCAGAGGCCGTCGCGCTCACGCCGGGCGCCACCGTCGTGGACGCGGCGGCCACGATCCACCACGATCTGGCCGCGGCCTGCGCGGGTGCACGCGTGTGGGGACCGTCGGCGAAGTTCGACGGGCAGCGGGTTGGCGCCGCGCATGTGCTCCTGGACGACGACATCGTCGAGGTCCTCTGCTGAACGTCGCAATCGTCAAGGCGGAGCTGGTGCCGATCGAGGACGCCATGGCGCGGGCCGGCGGGTTCGTCGGCATGGATCCCACGACACCGGCTGACTATGCGCCAATAGCCGGGCTCGACATTCCCGACGCTGCGTCGTACGTCCTCCACGACGTCGACCTCGGCGCCGAGTTCTTCGACGTGACGCCCGACGACGCGCTCCCGGAGATTCTCGCCCGCGGACGCTCCCCGCTGACGATCGACGAGGGCGTCGCCGTCCTCGTGGAGTTCCCCGACGTGCTGTCGGCGGAGAACGCGTTCTCGCTGCTCGGCTCGCGTCGGGGAGACCGGCGTGTGCCGGCGCTGTGGGTCAGTGGGGGCCGGCCGCGCCTGGGCTGGTGCTGGGCCGGCGCGCCGCACTCCTGGCTTGGCGCCGCGTCATGTCGAGCGCGCGTGGCCTGACGCGCTGCGAAGCATGCGCAGCATGGCCGGGATGATGCGCTCGGACATGAAGTGCGCGCCGAGGTGGTCGAGGCCCTCGAGGCCGACGAACTCTGCGTTCGGGATCTCGCCGGCCGCCCGCCGCGCCTGCTCGAAGAAGTCGGCGTCCGCAGCGCCGAGATAGATGAGACAGGGAACGCGCCAGGCCCGCAGGTCGCCGGAGATGTCGCCTTGCGTCAGCATCGCCTCTGCGGCGGCGGCGACAGCCGCGCCGTCCTGGGCGAGATAGCCGGGCCTGAAGTCGTCCGGAAGGCGCGTCCCCCAGTACCCCTCGAGCGCCTCGACGAAGGCAACGGCTCCCTCCCGCCGCGTCTTGTCGAGCACACCGCTGATGACGCGGGCGAGCGGGCCGTCGGGATCGATCGCGTACGGCTGTTGCCCGCCGGCGACGAGTGACAGCACGCGATCGGCGGCGTGCTCGCCGATCCCGAAGCAGAGCCTTCCGCCGTACGACGCGCCGGCGAAGTGCGCCCGCTCGATGTCCGAGCTCGTCGAGGATGGCAACGGCGTCCATCGCCTGTAGCGGCATCGAGTAGGAGGCCACGTCGTGCGGCTTGTCGCTTCGCCCGAGACCGCGGTGGTCGGCGTAGATCAGCCGGAACTCGCCGGCCAGCTCCTGCAGCGCGAGCGGAATCGGCTCGCGCCGAACGAGGTCCACCGAGTCGAGGATGCCGCCGTACAGCACAACGGGCGTCCCCGCACCGCCCTCGTCCTCGAAGTAGACGCGCGTCCCGTCAGCCGCATTCGTCGCGTACGGCACGCGGAGAGGCTAATGGGCCTCCACGGACGCCGGCTCGCCGGCGCCTTCCTGCGGGCGCGTACGCCCCGGCGCGTAGCAGCAAAGCGCCTAGACCCGCGGCCAGCGCCGCGAAGATCGCACCGACGAGGAACGCGAGGTGGTAACCGCCGGTCAGTGCTGAGAGCTCGGACTCGCCGGCGGCAAGGAGCGTGTCGGTGCGCCTGGCTGCGAGGCTCGCCAGCACCGCGAGCCCGAGCGCGCCGCCCATCATGAACGATGTGTTGACGACGCCGGAGGCAAGGCCGGCCTCCTCAGGCGCCACGTCGCTCATTGCGGCCAGCAGCACCGGGTTGAACGCCATCCCGGCGCCGATGCCGAGGAGGATCATGCTCGGCATGACGTCGGTGAGCACGTTTCCGTCCACCGGCGCGCGCGCGAAGAGCGCGAGCCCGATCGCCGCGAGCCCAAGCCCCGCGACGAGCGGCGGCTTGATGCCGAAGCGGAGGACGAGCCTCGCCGAGAGCACGATCGAGAAGGCGCCCATGATGAGGTTCGCCGGCAGGAACGTCAGGCCGACCTCGAGCGGGCTGTAGCCGAGGACCAGCTGGAGGTAGAGGGCCGACATGAAGAACCACGCGAACATCGCCGCCGCCCACAGCACTCCAATGCCGTTCGCGGTCGAGACATTGCGCAGGCGGAAGAGGCCGAGCGGCACGAGAGGCGATTTCACGCGCGACTCGATGAGGAGGAACGCACCGAGCAGCACGGCGGACACGGCGAGCAACCCGAGGGTGCGAGTCGTCGTCCAGCCGACCTCGTTCCCGTTCACGATCGCGTAGACGGCGATCATGAGCGCCGCCGTCACCGTCACCGCGCCCGCGATGTCGAGACGCTGCGCGGCCGCCGGCGCGCGCTCGCCCGGAATCAGCCAGAAGGTGAGGCCGAGGACGATGAAGCCGACCGGGACGTTGACGAGGAAGATCCAGTGCCAGTTGAGGACGTCCGTGAGGATGCCGCCCAGCAGCACGCCGATCGACCCTCCGCCCGAGGCGACGAAGCCGAAGACGCCCATCGCCTTCGCGCGCTCCGCCGGCTCCGTGAACAGCATCATCATCAGCGACAGCGCGACGGCGGAGACGATCGGCGCCGCCGACGCCCTGCACGGCTCGGGCGATCACGAGCATCTCCTGCGTCTGCGCCAGGCCGCACAGGGTCGAGGCGACGGTGAAGAGCCCGATCCCGATCAGGAACAGCCGCCGGTGGCCGAACAGGTCGCCGAACCGCCCGCCGAGCAGGAGGAAGCCGCCGAACGTGATCAGGTAGGCGTTCACGACCCAGGCGAGCGACTCCTCGGAGAAGCCGAGGTCCTCCCGGATCGACGGCAGAGCCACGCCCACGATCGTCACGTCGAGGACGATCATCAGGTCGCCGAGGCAGAGCACGAGCAGTGCCAGCCAGCGTTTGCGGTTGTCCATCGTCATGTCAGAGGGTTAGACCGTCTTGAGCCTCAAACTCATCGGCCGCGATGAGCATTCCCCTGCCGCGCCGTCTAAGGGTCAATGGCAGGCCCCGCCGCATTCACCGTCTATGGACCGATCGCGCGGGAAGATCTGCCAGGGCTCTGTGACAGGGTCTGCCGTCTCTTTCAGGAGAATCCCGCGACCGAGGTGCTCTGCGACGTGCAAGGAGTGGAGCCGGACGCCGTGACCGTCGATGCTCTGGCGCGGCTCCAGCTGGCTGCGCACCGGAACGGGCCGGAGGGTCCGGCTTCAGAACGCGTCCCCGGAACTGCTCGAGCTCGTGGAGTTCATGGCGCTCGACAGCGTCTTACGCGCCTGAGTACTCCAAAGGCAGGCCGAAGAGCGGGAACATTCGCTTCGTGTCGAGGAAGAACGTGAGGCCGACGATCTTCCCGTCCACGATCTCGAGCACCTGCAGCGCCCAGGGCTCGTAACCGTCCCCGGTCTCGCTCGGCTTGTACTGGGCAAACGCGGGAGCACCGTTGGCCGCCAGCGTTGGGATCACCTTCGAGCCGCGGCAGCCGTTGCCGGGCCCGACCCACCAGGCGAAGATGTCGTCCCGTCCGGCGAGCCACATGTCGTACGGCGGCATCGACTGCGTGGCGTCCTCGTGGACGAGCGACGTGAGCGCCTCCATGTCGTAGCGCTCGAAGGCGTCGACGTAGCGGGCGAGCAGCTCGGCGTCGGCCTCGTCCTCGACTGCGGGCTGGGCGTCGGCGCTGAGGTTCCGCGTCTCGAGCGTTGCCCGCGCGCGCTGCAGCGCGCTGTTGACGGAGGCGACGCTCGTCTCGAGCAGCTCGGCCACTTCGGTCGCCTGCCAGCGCAGGACCTCGCACAGGATCAGCACCGCGCGTTGCTTCGGCGGCAGGTTCTGGAGCGCCGCCACGAACGCCAGCCGGATCGTCTCCCGCGCCACCGCCACTTCCGCCGGGTCGCCCTCCGGTGCGACACGGGCGTCGGGCATCGGCTCCACCCACTCGGACTCGGGTCGCAAATTGAGGTTGGCGGCGACCGGCTCCTGAGCCGGCCCGAGGTCCATCGGCATCGCACGGCGCTTGCGAGCCTCGATCATGTCGAGGGAGACGTTCGTCGCGATGCGGTAGAGCCAGGAGCGCAGCGCGGCACGGCCCTCGAAGCGATCGATGCCCCGCCACGCGCGCACGAGGGTCTCCTGGACGGCGTCCTCGGCGTCGAACGGCGAGCCGAGCATCCGGTAGCAGTAGCCGGTCAGCTCTCCGCGGTACTGCTCGAGGCTCTCTGCGACTGCCGGCGCCGACTGCTGCACCAGGCCCATACTACGGACCATGCGGGTGCTGGCGGAGGGACGCGCCTCGGAGATCCTCGAGCTGGGCGAAGACCGCGTGCTCAGGCGCTTCAAGACAGGCGGCAGGCCCGCACGAGAGGCCGAGATCATGGAGCACGCCCGCGCGCATGGCTATCCCGTGCCGCGGGTGCTGGAGGTGCTCGACGACTCTCTCGTGCTGGAGCGAATCGACGGGCCGACCATGCCTGCCGAGCTTCGCCGGCGGCCCTGGAAGCTGGCCGGTCACGCGCGGATGCTCGCCGAGCTGCACGACCGTCTCCACGAGATTCCGTTCGAGGGCGAGCGGCTCATCCACCTCGACTTCCACCCGGACAACGTCCTGCTGTCGCAGCGAGGCCCGGTCGTGATCGACTGGACGAACTCGCGCGGTGGGAAGCCTGCGCTGGACGTGGCGATGACGTGGGTGATCTGCGCTACGAGCGGAGGCACGTTCGGGCGACTGTTCACTCGGTTCTTCCTTCGGCATGTCGACCGTCAGGCAGCCCGGGCCGAGCTGCCGGCAGCAGGCGAGCTCCGGCTCGCCGACCCGAACGTGACGGACGACGAGCGGGAGCTCGTGCGCCGGCTGACTAGGATCGGCTCATGAACGCAGGCGAGCGACGGGCACGCTTCCGAGAGCTGCACGCGCGAGAGCAGCTCTTCGTGATGCCGAATCCCTGGGACGCGGGGTCGGCGCGCATTCTCGCGGCGGCCGGCTTCGAGGCGCTCGCGACGACGAGTGCCGGCTTCGCGTGGTCCCTGGGGAAGCTCGATCAGCAGGTGACGCGCGACGAGCTCGTGGCGCACGTCGCCGACCTCTCGGCCGCGACCGATCTGCCGCTCAACGTCGATTCCGAGCGCTGCTATCCCGACGATCCGGGTGGCGTCGCAGAAACCGTGCGGTTGCTCGCCGACGCGGGTGCGGCCGGCTGCTCGATCGAGGACTACGACCCGGCGACGCGGGCGATCGACGATGTCGGCTTGGCAGCCGAGCGCGTGGCGATCGCAGCCGAGGCCGCCCATGCGCTTGACGAGCCCATGGTGCTTACGGGCCGCGCCGAGAACCACATCCGCGGCGTCGACGACCTCGACGACACGATCGCCCGGCTGGTCGCCTACCGCGATGCGGGCGCAGACTGCGTGTACGCGCCGGGTCTGGCGGACATCGAGGACATCAAGCGTGTGGTCGCGGCGGTCGGCGTGCCGGTGAACGTGCTCGCGCTGACCACGGCGCCGCCGATTCCGCAGCTGGCGGCCGCCGGCGTGCGGCGCGTTTCCACGGGCAGCCTGCCGGCCGGAGCCGCCTACGGCGCGCTGTACGCGGCCGCGCAGGAGCTACTCGACGCCGGCACCTCGAACTATGCGACGCGCCACATCCCGCGCGACGTGCTGCGCGCCGCCCTCGGCTCCGACTAGCTCAGTGCCCGGTCGAGGAGAAGTGCATCCAGTCCTTGACGCCGGTCCAGTCGCCGCCCCAGCCCCAGCCGATGGCCCTGAACGCGCTCACGACGGCGGGCGTCACCATCCCCTTGCGCAGCGGCGTGCGGTCGATATATGGCCTCGCGTCGGCGTGGTAGCTGACGCCGCAGGCGACGTAGGGGTTCTCGCGCGGATTGAGGTCGACGGCGAGGCCGTACGCGTGCATCGACCAGCTGCTCCGCGGCGTGGAGCCGGGACAGGGCGAGGCAGCCGGCGGACGGCAGTGAAAGGAGCCGCTCGTGTCGCGCGGCTCGGGGCCGGGGCCGTACTGGTCGGCGAAGCGCATGTGGCGGATCGGGAACTTCAGCTCGTACATGCGGCGGAAGACACCGACCAGCGGTCGCGCAAATGCCTTGTTGACGACGAGCTGACCGGTTGTCACCTTCCCGTCCCAGCCGTAGTGCCTCACGGTGAGCAGCCGCAGGTCGGATAGCGGAACGGGGCAGCCTGGACGCCAGAAGCGACCCTCCAGCTGCTCGCGCTTCTGGGCGGGCAGCTTCATCGCGAAACCTGCGAACCCAGGATCGGCCGGAGCCTGGAGGGCGAACGGTACGAGCGCGAGTGCGAGCAGGCGCGCCATGCCAGTACGACGGTAGCCGCTCGGTACGCTCTTCGGCGTGAGCGACTTCAGCGTCCGCGAGCTGCTGGAGCGGCATTCGGGCGAGGAGCTCGAGCTTCATGCGCGGGTCGTCAACCCGCAGTTCGTGCGCATGCTGCGGGCGATCGGCTTCGACCGCCGCTGGGCACGCGCCGAGGGTGCCCATCTCTACGACGCCGACGGGAACCGCTATCTCGACTGGCTCGGTGGGTTCGGGATGTACAACGTCGGACGCAACAACCCGCGGGTGAAGGCGGCCCTCCTGGAAGCGCTCGACCTCGACACGCCGGGAAAGCTCGCGCTCGGCGTCAACCCGCTGGGCGCGATCCTTGCCGACGAGCTGTTGCGGCGAGCGCCCGCGAGCCTCGGTCGCGTGCTCTTCTCGAGCTCCGGCACGGAAGCGATCGAGGCGGCGATCAAGATCGGCCGCGCAGCTACGGGCCGCTCGCGCATCGTCTCCGTCGAGCGAGGCTTTCACGGGCTGACGCTCGGCGCCCTCTCTGCGTCCGGCGACCCGGCGTTCACCGACCGCTTCCAGCCGCTGCTGCCCGGGTTCTCGCGCGTCCCGTTCCGCGACCTGGATGCGCTCGAGGCCGCCTTGCGCACCGAGGACGTGGCGCTGTTCGTCGTCGAGCCCGTGGTCGGCCACGGCGTCTCTCTGCCTGCGCCGGGCTATCTCGAGGGTGCCCAGGAGCTGTGCCGCCGCTACGGCACGCTCTTCTGCGTCGACGAGGTGCAGACCGGGCTCGGCCGCACGGGCAAGTTCTTGGCGCTCGAGCACTGGGGCCTCGAGCCGGATGTCGTCGCCGTCGCCAAGTCGCTCTCCGGCGGTTACGTGCCGGTGGGAGCGACACTCTTCAGGGCCGAGGTCTTCGACGCCGTCTTCGACTCGCTGGAGCACTCCATGAGCCACGGCTCGACGTTCCAGCCGAACGACCTCGCGATGGTGGCCGGCCTGGCGACGCTGCACGAGCTCGACTCGGCAGCGCTCGTCGAGCGCTCCGCACGAATGGGCGAGCTGCTACTGGAGCGCACCCGGCCACTGGTCGAGCGCTACGACGTCGTCAAGGACGTGCGCGGGCTCGGCCTCATGTGGGCGATCGAGCTGGGGGAGCCGGAAGCAGGGGGGAGGACGACCTACCGGCTGCTGGAGCGCATGCAGCCGGCGCTCTTCTCCCAGCTCGTGGTGGTGCCGCTCTTCACCGACCACCGTGTTCTCAGCCAGGTGGCGGGCCACGGGCTGAACGTCATCAAGGGCCTGCCGCCGCTCGTCCTCTCCGAGGAGGACGTCGACTGGTTCGTGACGGCGCTCGACGCGACGTTGGCCGAGGCACAAAAGCTGCCGAAGGCGACGGCGCGCTTCGCGCTCAAGGCCGCGCGCGCGGCGGTTCGCTAACCCTCCTGCGGCTCCCAGCGAAACCGCAGCACGGTCACGACGAGGCCGAACAGCCCCCACGCGGCGACCACGCCGACGTCGGTCCAGTTGGCCCAGATCTGCTCGTTGCGAAGCACGATGTCGCGCATCAGGCGGATGAAGTACGTCAGCGGCAGAAGGTTGGCGATCGCTTCCAGCACCGGTGGATATGCCTGCGTCGTCCAGAACGAGCCGGCAAGGAAGGCCATCGGCAGGTAGACGGCGTTGATCACGGCCGATGCGCCTTCGGCGGAGCGGATGACGGTGGTCAACGCCACACCGAGCGCGGCGAACGCGACAGCGCCCAGCAGCAGGGCGAGTGCGAGTGATATCCAGCGCTCGGGGAACGGGACGTCGAACATGAGGTTGGCGAGTACGAGCAGTGCCACCGCCTCCACCGCGAAGACGACGATCGTCGACGCAAGTGTCGCGAGCACGTAGGCCCAGGCCGGCAGCGGCGTCCCTCGCACCCGCTTGAGCACTCCTGCCTCCCGCCGTATCACGACGACGATCGCGAGCCCGGCGAACGCTGTGGCCGACACGCCGTAGCCGAGGATGCCCGCGAGCAAGTATTCCGACTCGGTGACGCCCTCGGTCTCGATCGGGTCGTCTCCGTAGACGGAGCCGAGCAGGACGAAGATGAGCAGGGGGAAAATGAAGGTGAAGAACGCGAGCTCATGGCTTCGCCAGTAGAGCCGTTGCTCGGAGCGGAACTGGTGCAAGAGGATGCTCAATCCTGGTCGCCTCCCGTGAGCTCGAGGTAGATGTCCTCCAGCGACGGCCTTCGCACCTGCACGTCCCTCCAGCTCGACGCCTGCCGCCAGCGCCTCGCCGGTCAGCTCGTGCAGCGTCTTGGTCGGTTCCTGCGTCTGAACGACGACCTCGCGACCGTTCCGCCGATAGCGGATCTCCGTCTCCGCCACGCGGCTCGTCAGCTCACGCGGCGTCCCGAGCGCGACGACCTCTCCTTGCCGCAGCACCGCCACGCGGTCCGCGAGTTGCTCCGCCTCGTCGAGGTAGTGCGTCGTGAGCAGCACTGTCTTGCCCAGCTCGCGCAGCGAGCGGATCATGTCCCAGGCGGCGCGGCGCGCGGCCGGATCGAAGCCGGTCGTCGGCTCGTCGAGGAAGAGGATCTCTGGGTCGCCAATCAACCCGAGTGCGAGATCGAGGCGCCGCTTCTGCCCGCCCGACAGCGTCTTCACGCGGTCGAGGCGCTTCTCCGCGAGGCCGACGAGATCGATCACGTCGTCGACGTCTCGCGGCGCCGCGAAGTAGCCGGCGAAGAGGGACACATGCTCGCGGACGCTGAGGTTGACGTACATGGCGGAGGACTGGAGCACGATGCCGATGCGCTCGCGCCAGCTCTCGCCCGCATGCGCGGGGTCGACGCCGAGCACGGTGACCTGCCCCGCGTCGCGGTGGCGGTAGCCCTCGAGGATCTCGACGGTGGTCGTCTTGCCGGCGCCGTTCGGCCCGAGCAGGCCGAACACCTCGCCCGCCTCGATCTCGAAGCTCACACCGCGCACGGCCTCGAGGCCGTTGTAGGACTTGCGCAAGCCGTTGACCGTCACCGCCGCCATTGATCTATCTGGTAGATACGATACGATATCTCTGGCAGATATGTCAACTCTGTCTCCGACCGCGAAGATCATCCTCGCCTTTCTCCGCTTTCGGCCGCGGAGTGGCTACGACATCAAGCAGTCAGTTGAGGTTTCGACGCAGTTCTTCTGGGGGGCGAGCTTCGGCCAGATCTACCCGGAGCTTCGGCGTCTCGAGGAGGCAGCCCTCGTGGAGGTGGAGAGCGAGGGAGGGCGTGGGCGAAAGGTTTACCGGCTCACGACGGCCGGGGAGCAGACGGTCGACGACTGGCTGCGAGGCGAAGGCGAGCTGTTCCAGTACCGCGACGAGGGGCTGCTGCGGCTCTTCTTCTCCGATCTGACCGATCCGGGCACGGCGCTGGCGAATGTCCGCCGCATGCGGGAGTGGCGCGAGCAGGTCGTCGCGTTCCTCCGGGGGCAGATCGAGCCACACGCGCAGGAGGACGTCGAGCTCGGATACCGCTTTCCGCTGCGCGCGCTCGAGTTCGGCATCGCGTGGCTGGAAGCCCAGGCGGAGTGGTTGGCCGAACTGGAGGCCGAACTGTCTAGCGCAACTCGATGACGGCGAGACCGGCCGTCGGGAACGGCGGCTCGTCGCCGCCCGTCAGCGCGGCTGCGATACGTCCGCAATCCGGCTGGTGACCGACGACCACGACGGTGTCGCCGCGGCCCGTCACGACCTGGGTCACGTCCTCTGCCGTCGCGCCGGGCGCCAGCAGCTCGACCGGCTCTGTCTCGGCGCCGGTCGCGCGGGCGATCTCGTCGGCCGTCTCGCGGGCGCGCAGCAAGGGGCTCGAGAGCACCGCGTCGGGGGTCACGCCCTCCTGGGCGAGGCGCGTGCCGAGCTCCCGCGCGGCCGCCCGGCCGTCGGGCGTCAGCCGACGCAGCTCGTCGGGCTCGCCCTGCTCGGCCTTCGCGTGGCGAACAAGGTACAGCCTCATGTCCCCAGCCTAGATGAGCAGACCGGTGAGGTACATGACGGCGATTCCCGCTACGAAGCCGCCGCCGACCCAGCCGGAGCGGAGGCCGCCGGGCGCCTTCCGCGAGACGTAGCGACCAACCTCGATCACGACCTGGAGGGCCGCGCCGGCGGCGATCGCGAAGAAGAGCACGGCGAGCACGTCGTTCGTCAGGAACCCGCCGATCCACGCGCCGACGATTGCCGGAGCGCCTGCGATGAGCGCGAGCGCCACGAGGCGGGCGAATGACGTGCGCGCTCCCTCGGCGATGGGTGCTGCGATGCCGAGCCCCTCAGTGATGTTGTGGATCATGAAGCCGACGATGAGGAAGCTGCCGAGTGCGAGCTCGCCGAGGGCGAACGACGAGCCGATGGCGAGCCCCTCGCCGAGGTTGTGGATGCCGATGCCGATCGCGACGAGCGTGGCGAGAGCGATGCCGCCGAGCACGCCTTTGCCCCCGCCTTTCCCTCGTCCCAACCGCTCGGATACGAACGTCAGCGCGAGGTAGCTGCCCGCGACACCGAGAAGCACGAGCCCCGTGCCGCCCAGCTGCCCTGGAAGGACGGTCTGGAGCTCGAGCGCCTCGGACAGCGCCTCGAAGGCGAGGAACGTCAGCAGCCCGGCCGTGAGCGCCATGAACGCGGCCAGCCAGCGCGGATCGGCTCCGCGCAGCGCGGGCAGCCACATCAGGCCCAGCGCGACGGGGACGACGCCCACGAGGAACCCGATCAGCGCGTAGCCGAAGATGCTCTGCGAGTCGACGCCGGGCGTCTCCACGGCGGCGGCGATCTCCTCGGTCACCTGGATCCCGGTCGAGCTCGTCACGCCTACGGAGATAGGCTCGTCCTCGACCCAGTCGTATGGGACGACGATCGTCGCCGACCGCAGCCGCTCGAGCGTGGTCGGCCCGTCGACCGTGTACGGGACGATCGCGTCGGCGACGGTGACGGTGCCGATCGTGATCGCGTCGCGCTGCGGGTTCGTCACCCGGATCTCGATCTTCCCGGGCTCGAACGACACCCGCCGGATGTCGAGCTCGTCCGCGGGCGGCGGGTTCGAGCCGACGAGGTCGGTGATCGAGCCTCCGGCCGCCGCGAAGAGCGACACGGCGCCGACGAGCAGGAGGATCGGCAACAGCGCCCAGAGCTGCCAGCCGCGCCTGTGCCCGGCGGCTGCTCCGGCTTCCATCAGTCCTCCACCTGGAAGAAGCCCATCCAGCCGAGCTCCGCGAACTCCGACTGGTGCGCGTGGAACATGAAGCGGCCCGCGTTGGGGAACTCGAGCTCGAGGATCCCGCGCTGTCCCTGGCAGAGCATGACCGTGTCCGTGTACTCGAACTGGTCGGTCGAGCCCGTCGGGTAGTAACGGAAGAAGTTCGCGTGAATGTGCAGCGAGTTGATGAGGTCGAACTCCGTGAGGTTGGCGAGGTAGATGCGCACGAGCTCGCCGCGCTTCACGCGAATCGGGTACTTCGCGTAGTAGAAGGCGAGGCCGTTGACCGTGTAGAAGTTGTTCTCCCCGTCGCCGTCCGTGTCGTAGCCGTTCATCACCATGACCAGCTCGCGGGCGGGGGCGCGCGGCTCGGGCGGATCGATGATCAGCGCCCCGTAGAGGCCCTTCTCGATGTGCTTCTTGAGCGGCGTGGCGTGGCAGTGGTAGAGGTGCATGCCGTAGGGATGCGCCTCGAACTCGTACGTGAACGAGCGCCCGGGCGGGACGATCTCGAAGACGCCGTCCATGTTCGCCGGGTGGATGCCGTGGAAGTGGATCGTGTGCGGGTGCGAGCCCTGGTTCGTGAACTCGACGCGGAAGATGTCGCCCTCGGTCGCGCGCAGCACCGGCCCGGGCACGGTGCCGTTGTACGTCCAGGCCGCGTACGTCACTCCCTGCGCCACCTCGATCTCACGGTCCTGCGCCACGAGCCGGTAGTCGCGCACCCGGCCGGGCTCGGCGGGGAGCGCCCTGGGCGGGATCAGCAGCGCGTCGAGGTCGTTCGGACCGCCGGGGGCGGGAACGCTCGAGCCGATCATCGAGGCGTGGCCTATGCGCGCGTGCTGATGGCCGATGTGATCCGACGTCGAGGCGCCTGCGTTGCTCTCGCCCGCTCCGGCGAGCTTCGCGAGCGGCACGGCGGCGACCGGAATCGCCGCTCCGGCAAGAAGCTTGCGCCGGCTGAGGTGTTTAGACATGTCTAAACTCTATATTAGATAGCGCATGTCTCCAGCACCTCTTTCCCAGACCGCCGAGGACTACCTCAAGGAGATCCACCGGCTCGAGTCGGAGCACGGGCGTGCGACGACTTCGGCGCTCGCCGCGTCGCTCGGCGTCTCGCCGCCGTCGGTGACGTCGATGCTGAAGAAGCTCGCGACGCTGAGGCTCGTCGTCCACGAGCCGTACCGCGGAGCAAAATTGACAACTGCGGGGCGCAAGGCGGCGATGGAGGTGATCAGGCACCACCGGCTGCTCGAGCAGTACCTCGCCGAGACGCTCGGCATGCCGATCGACGAGGTTCACGCCGAGGCCGACCGCCTCGAGCACGCGCTGTCGGAGGAGCTCGAGGCACGGATCGACGCCACGCTCGGCTTTCCGACGCATGACCCACACGGCGATCCCATCCCCGATGCCGACCTCAACGTCGGCATCGACGAGCTGCGGCCGCTACATGCTCTCGGCCCCGGGGAGCGCTCCACCGTGCGCCGCGTGCCCGACGACAAGGCGCTGCTCGGGTACCTGCGGGGGCTCGGGTTGTTGCCAGGCGCCGTCGTCGAGCTCGTGCGCCGCGCGCCGTTCCCGGAGCCCGTGATCGTGGCGACGGGCGGCGTCGAGCACGCGATCTCGCTCGAGCTGGCGGGGCAGATCGGCGTGTCATGATGGGTGCGGTGAGACGGCTCTTCTGGATCTGGCTCGGGTTCTTCGCCGGGTGGGTGGCTGCAGCTCAGGTCGTGAAGCGCGCGATTCCGTCCCGCGGCGACGCCGAGAGCGACGAGGTGGCGCTCATGGCCGTCTTCGACGGCACGAGCCTCGAGAGCGAGGCGAAGTCGTTCCGCGGCGGCTCGATGGTCGCCTGGTACGGGGGCGTGGACGCCGATCTGCGCAAGGCCGAGCTCGCTTCCGAAGCACGCCTGAACGTCGCGGCGATGTTCGGAGGCATCCAGCTGCTCGTGCCGCCGAGCTGGCGCGTGCAGTCGAACGTTCGCGCGGTCGCCGGCGGCGTGGAAGTCGGCGGCAAGGATCCCGATGATCCCGACGCGCCGCTGCTGGTGCTCGACGGCTACGCGTTCTGCGGCGGCGTGGCCGTGGGCGCAAAGAGCCGAGGGGACCGGCTAGGCGCGGGTAGAGTCGCGCCGTGGCGAGCACCTTCCGCTACGTCGTCTGCGATGTCTTCACGGACCGCCCGCTGGCGGGAAACCAGCTCGCGGTCTTCACGGACGCCCGCGCCATCCCCGAAGACCAGCTCCAGCCGCTCGCGCGCGAGATGAACCTCTCGGAGACGGTCTTCGTGTATCCGGCGGACGGCGACGCGCACGTCCGCCTGCGGATCTTCACTCCTGCCGTGGAGATCCCGTTCGCCGGCCATCCAGTGCTCGGCTCGGCGTTCGTGCTCGCGGGGCCGCTGCAGGTGGAGACGGTCCGGCTGCAGACCGGCGTTGGGGTGATTCCGGTGCACGTCGAGCGCGAAGGCGCGCGTATCGTGTTTGGTCGCATGGAGCAGGTCGTCCCCACGTGGCAGGCGTATCCGAGTGAGGATGAGATGCTGGCGGCTCTCGGGGTCGAGCGCTCGGAGCAGCCGGTCGAGGTGTACGACAACGGCCTGCAGATGGCTTTCGTCGTGCTGGCCTCCGAGCACGACGTCGCCGCCGTGGAGCCCGATTTCAACCGCCTCGCGAAGCTGGCAGGCGTGGTGGGCACGAACTGCTGCGCCGGCTCGGGAAGCCGCTGGAAGACGCGGATGTTCGCGCCTGCAGGCGGTGTCGCGGAGGATCCGGCAACAGGCTCAGCGGCAGGCCCCCTCGCCGTTCATCTCCTGCGCCACGGCCTCGTCGGCTCCGGCGAGGAGATCGAGATCTCTCAGGGCGCGGAGGTGGGCCGGCCGTCTACACTCTTCGCGACCGCCTGGGGCACGCCCGACGTAATCGAGCGTGTCGAAGTGGCGGGCAGCGCCGTCGTCGTGGGGAGAGGGGAGTTCCAACTGTGATCCGTGTGCTTGCCGTTGCGGCGGCCGCCCTAGGCGTGCTCGTGCTCACGACGTCGGCCTCGGCGGTGCCGGAGATGGCGCTGCACGGGAAGGTCGTCGTGGGCAAGGACGGAAACGGCGAGGGCCGCGTGACGAGCAACCCCGACGGCATCGACTGCGGCTCGCAGTGCTCGTACAGCTTCATCTCCAACGACGATCCGAAGAACTACAAGCCGGTGACGCTCAAGGCAACGGCGAGCCCGGGCTCGGCGTTCGACGGTTGGAACCTCTGCGGGGGCGACACGTGCACGATCGACCCGATCGAGCCCGGGAGGACATACGAGGTCAACGCGACGTTCGTCCGCGTGCGTCCGTCGCGGTTCCCGCTCGCGGTCACCGTCAGCGGCAGCGGCAAGGTTCTGAGCCAGCCGGGCGGGATCGACTGCGGCGCCACCTGCACGGCGCAGTTCGCAACCGACAGCACGGTGACACTCACGGCGGCACCCACGCCGGGCTGGTCGTTCTCCGGCTGGACGGGTGCGTGCATGGGCACCGGCTCGTGCCGCGTGACGATGGGTGACCCGCGCGCCGTGACCGCGACGTTCGCGCCGCCGGACACCGTCTACGCCGTCGCCGTAGCGGCGGCCGGCGGCACGGTGACGAGCGACGTGCCGGGGATCGTCTGCGGCGAGGCCTGCGTCGCCTCCTTCGGCGCCGGCGTGCCCGTCACGCTGACGGCGTCCGGCCCGGTGACCTGGGGCGGGGCCTGCACGGGCAGCGGCGCGTGCGTCGTGCCGATGACGCGCGCCCGCTCCGTGACGGCGACGATCGGCGGGGTGCAGCCGACGCAACGGCCGCTGGCTGTCAGCGTGACCGGAAAGGGCTCGATCGTGAGCTCTCCGGCGGGAATCTCCTGCGGCACCGCCTGCGGAGCACTCGTGCCGGCCGGGGCACGAATCACCTTGCAGGCGATTCCGGCGGAAGGCTGGATCCTCGCCGGATGGTCGGGGGCTTGCCGGGGGGTCGCAGCATCGTGCACGGTGGTGGCGAGAGGGGCACCCGCCGCCGTCGCCTCATTCGTGGAGGCGGGCACGCTCTTCTCGGTGGCTGTGACGAAAGTGGGGCAGGGCTTGGTCAGGAGCCGTCCCAGAGGCATCTACTGCGGGCGCACGTGCTCGCGCTCGTTTTCCGCGGGAAGCAGGATGACGATCGAGGCGATCCCCGACGAGAAGTGGGTGTTCGCACGCTGGACCGGCGCGTGCAAGGGGAAGAAGCCCGTCTGCACGCTCGGGCTGGACGGCGCGAAGTCGGCGTCTGCGACGTTCGGCCGTGTGGCCGACCCGACGCCTCCGCGGGTGACGGCGCTGGCCAGCAAGGGCGAGCGTGGCGAGATCGTGCAGCTGCGATACCGCGTCGTCGAGGCCGGCGGCCAGAGCCGCGAGACCGCTGCGATCTTCCGCGGCAAGCGTCGTCTTGCAGCGATCACCGGGCGCCCGCACGAGGTCGACCCGGAAGCGCTCTTCTACTTCCTGCCCTGGCGCAGCACGGCGCGTGGGAAGCTCCGCTTCTGCGTAACGTCCACCGACGCCGCGGGCAATCGCTCGCAGGCAAGCTGCGCGCCACTGCACATCACGTAAGAGGAGAGAGATGAAAGCCCGCATCGTCATCGCCCTCGCGTTCGTCACCATCGGCCTTCTCGGTCTCTCTGCCTGCGGTGGAGACGACGGCGGCACGACGACGTCCGCCGGCCCGCCGCCTCCGCCCCCCGCGACGCCACCGCCCCCGCCGCCTCCCCAGCCACCTCCACCGCCGCCTCCCGCTCCCAAGCCGGAGGTGACGACCGTGCGGATCGTCGTGCGCAGTGGAAAGGTGCGAGGAGGGATCCAGCGCGCGACCGTCGAGCAGGGGAAAAAAGTGGCGATCGTCGTCGGCTCGGACGTCGCAGACCACGTGCACCTGCACGGGTACGACAAGTTCGCCGACGTCGCTCCCGGGAAGCCGGCGCGGCTCGTCTTCGTCGCCTCGATCCCCGGCCGCTTCGAGGTCGAGCTCGAGGATCGCGGGCTGCAGATCGCTGACATCGAAGTTCGCCCGTGAGCAAAGGCTTTGCGGCGCTCTGCGCGCTGGTCGCGCTCGTTGCCCTAGCCGTACCCGCGACGGCGGCAGCACACGGCATCGGCGGCATCCGCGACCTGCCGGTGCCCGGCTGGCTCTTCCTCGTCGGCGGCGCCGCGGTACTCGTCATCTCGTTCGTCGCCCTCGGTGCGCTGTGGAAGAAGCCGAAGCTCGAGGTCGGAGCAGGTCGGCCGCTGCCCGAAGGGCTCCAGCGCGTCTTGCTCTCGCCCTACTTCCGCGTCGTCGTCAGCGGCCTCTCGCTCGCGCTCTTCCTCGTTGTCTGGACGGCAGCTGCCTTCGGCTCCGAGCGCGCGAGCGCGAACCTCGCGCCGACGTTCATCTACGTCATCTTCTGGGTGGGCACGGTCGTGCTGACGATCGTGCTGGGCAACGTCTGGTCGGTGCTCGATCCCTGGCGCGCCGCTGCCGACGGCGCCGCGTGGGTCGCCGGCAAGGTGGGCTGGTCGAGCGAGCCGCGCCCGTATCCCGCATGGCTCGGCCTCTGGCCCGCCGTCTTCCTCCTGTTCTGCTTCGTGACGCTCGAGCTGGTGTACGCGGACCCGGCCGATCCGAGGGTGCTCGCGCTGGCCATCACGCTGTACAGCGCCGCCACGTGGTCGGGGATGGCGATCTTCGGCCGCCGGGTCTGGCGTGAGAACGGCGACGGCTTCGCCGTCTACTTCGGCTTCATCTCCAGGGCGGCGCTGTTCGGCAGCCGCGAGCGAGAGGGAGGCGGCACCGAGCTGATCTTGCGCAAGCCGCTGTCGGAGCTGGCGCGCGTGGAGCGGCGCCCCGGCGCAGTCGCCTTCCTCGCCGTCATGCTCGGCTCGGTCGCCTTCGACGGCCTGTCGCGCTCGTCATGGTGGTTCGAGCGGCTCTACGACGTCGAGATCAGGTTCTCCGACCCGCTCGCCGCCGAGCGGGCGGTGCAGCTGCTCAACCTCTCCGCGCTGACGATCGTCGTGCTGATCGTCGCCATCGTCTACACGGTGTCCGTGAAGGTCGCGGAAGGCGTCATCGGCGAGCGCGCGGCCTTCTCGGGGATCTTCGTCGGCAGCCTGATCCCGATCGCGATCGTCTACGCGCTGTCGCACTACTTCTCGCTGCTCCTCATTCAGGGGCAGTTCGTCATCCCGCTGCTCTCCGATCCCTGGGCGCAGGGCTGGAACCTGCTCGGGTCGGCCGGCTTCGAGCCGAACCTGACCTTGCTCAAGCCGAACACCACCTGGTACACGCAGGTGACCGTGCTCGTGATCGGCCACGTGCTCGCCCTCATCGTCGCGCACGACCGTGCGGTAGCTCTCTCGCCGACCCCTCGCATCGCGCTGCGCACGCAGTACGTGATGCTGACGCTGATGGTGCTGTACACGGTGGGCGGCATGTGGCTGCTCTCCCTGGACTAACCTGACGCCCGTGCGCAGGGGGGTGGCCATCGGGGCAGGGCTTGCCACGGCCGTGGTGCTGGCCGTGCTGGCTGGAAGTGCCGCATCGAGCGACATCTACATCACCGGCAAGGTGATCGCGCGGGTTGCCCGGCAAGAACATGGCCACGGTGCGAGTCGCCTGGGACTACAAGTGCCTCGGCGAGGACGGCGGCGACTACGAGTGGAACCTGAAGCTCGTCCGCCTGCAGCCGCTGCCCGAGCAGACGATCTCGCTGGGCTCGGGCACGACGGAGCGGGGCGTCAAGACGACCGGCTGGCGCCCGGCCAGTACCTGCCCAAGTCGGAGCCGTACTTCTGCGAGACGAGCCGCGGCCAGGGCTTCAACAAGCCCGAGCTCGGCGGGCAGTTCACCGTCCCCGACTATTGCGCGTGGACGGTCTCTTCGGTCCGCGGGCTCGTCCAGCACCAGCAAGGGACGGCCGTCAAGGCCGCTCGACCAGGGTCGTCGGTGGCGCGCGGCGACGTCGTCGTCACTCCGCGGAGCGGCAAGGCGGTGCTCCGTGCCGCAGCCGGGGACGGGACGACGACACTCGCCGGCGGATCGGAGCTGACGGTCGACCGGAAGCACTGTCCGGCCAAGACGGGCTGGAAGCTTTGGCTCGCAGAAGGTGGCCTGACGGCGGCCGTACCGAAGGGTGCGGCGGCGAAGGCGAGCTTCACCATCGCGACGAAGAACGCAACCGTCTCCGGCGGTGCGGGGGCGCGGTGGAAGGTGGAGTACGCAAAGCGGCGGACGAAGGTCAGCGCCCTGGCCGGCAAGGTGCGAGTCGGCGGCAAGGTGCTGAAGCCGGGACAGACCGCGACTGTTTAGACCCCCTAGCCCTCCAGCTCGACCGCCTCGATGTCCGGTAGCTCGACCGTGAGCGGCTCCCAGAAGCGGCCTCCGTCGCGCGAGAGATAGAGCCGGTTCCGGCCGGCGAAGAGGATCACGTCTGGATCGTCCTCCAGCACGGCGAGGGCGAAGCCCGGCGGCAGGCCGCGTCCGGCCTCCCGCCACGTCTGCCCGGCATCGTGCGAGACCATGAGCGGCGGGCGCGCATCGACGACGACGGCGACGGTGGAGCCCGCGGCGGCGGCACAGACGACGCGAGGCAGGCCGGTGTCGACGTGCTGTTGCTCGACCGTGCCCACGCCGGGCTCGATCTCCTCGGTCTCGAGGTCGACCTCGAGCACGCCGTCCACGGTGGCGACGCGGGCGATCACCGTCGCCGGTCCCTGAGCGCGACGAGCGACGCGAGCACGAACGAGAGGGCGAAGCTCGGCAGCGACGCGCCGATGCCCGCCGGCTCCACGTTCTCCAGCAGGTCGGTCCACGCGCTCGGCCCCGTCGGATGGAGCCACTGGTAGAGGCAGAAGCCGGCCAGCCAGGCGAGGATCATCAGCGGCCGGAAGGGCCGCGCCTCGAAGACGTCCGCGCGGGTATAGCGCGCGCCTGCCAGCAGCCAGTCGGCGAGGAGCACGCCGAACAGCGGCACGAAGAACGAGCCGAGCATGAACAGGAACGTCTCGTACTCCGCCCACGTGATCAGCAGGGCGCCGACCGTGGCCGCGGTCGCAGCCAGCCCGATGAGCAGGCGCTGCGGCACGCGCGGCAACACGTTCTGGAGCGAGACCGCCGTCGAGTAGACGTTCGCAAACGCCTCATCGGTCTCGTCCACGGTGAGCGCGAGCAGCGCGAGCCCCGCGGCGAGGCCGCCGGCCGCGATGGACGTCATCAGCTCCGTGGGATCGCTGTAGGCGGCGCTCGTCGTCACGAGCAGCGCGCCGAGGGCGTAGAGCCAGGCGTTGGGGACGAGGTAGCCGACCGCTGATCCGGCGAACGCCGACCGGCCGTCGCGCGAGAAGCGCGTGTAGTCGGCGATCAGCGGCAGCCAGGAGGCGGGCAGCGCGATCATCAGGTCGATGCCATACCACAGCGACTCGCCCCCGCCCGGCTGCGACCACGCTTCGCCGAGGTCGGCATTGTCGATCGTCCACCACGTGAGGTAGATGAGCGAGGCGAGCACGACCCAGAGCGCGAAGCGCCGCACGAAGCGCCGGACGACGGCGATCGGGCCCGCCAGCGCCATCGCTGCCGTCAGCAGCCCGAAGACGATCGTCCACAGCCACTTGCCCTCGAAGCCGAAGACCTCGTCGGACAGGGCGGCTGCGGCCGTCCCGATGACGATCAGCTCGAAGATCGCCCAGCCGAGGTTCTGAGCGACGTTGAGCGCCGTGGCCGCGTACGAGCCGCGGTGCCCGAGCGAGGGCCTCATCAGCACCATCGCCGGCACACGCGCCTGGGCGCCGATCAGGCCCGCTGTGCCGAGCATCGCATTGCCGATCAGGCCGCCGACGGCGATGGCGATCAGCGCATCCCGCAGTGAGAGAGCGGGCACGAGGAACGTCCCCGCGACGAGCACGAGCAGGCTGACGCCGAGGCTGCCCCACAGGGCGGCCGTGTCGAAGAAGCCGAGCACCCGCAGGCGCTCGGGCACGGGCTCGATGCCCCAGGCCGGTGTCTCAGACACGGGGGAACCCATGGTTCCCCCGTGGGCCCCTCCTTCAGAGTCTTCGTCGAGCTACGTCTCGCTCCCTTCGCCGGCATTACCCGGATCAGGTTCTCGGGTGTGATCTCAGCCCCGCACGTGCGGAGCACCCCGGTGAGCGAACTCTAACCGCCTGCAACGACACATCGGCGGCGAAGCCGTGTCGGATGGGTCGGAGCCGGCCGCCTCCGGAGCGAACGCCGCATTTCCTCCCCGGCGCCGACCCCCCGGCCGGCTCCGCCGTACTCGGAGCGTGGTCGTGCGGCAAGCCGCACAACACCCCCGAAGGAGGGATCCGCGTCCCTCGAAGGAGTGAGTTACCTGGTCTTGGCGAAGCGGCGCACTGCCGCCAATAGCTCGTCGCGCTTCGCGGCGGCGACGTCCGCATCGCCCGACTCGAGCGCGCCGGCCACGCAGTGGGAGACGTGGTCGTCGAGGATCTCGAAGGCGAGGCTCTCGAGCGCGGTCGTCACCGCGCTGATCTGCGTGATCACGTCGATGCAGTAGCGATCCTCTTCCACCATGCGCTCGATACCGCGCACCTGCCCTTCGATGCGGTGCAGGCGGTTCACGAGCTGCTCGCGGTGCTGGGAGTAGCCGTGCGTCATGCGTGTGCCTCCTCGCGCGGGCTGTGGAACCGGCGCAGCCGCAGACTGTTGGTGACGACGAACACGCTGGAGAAGGCCATGGCCGCCGCGGCGATGACGGGGCTGAGCACGCCGGCGACAGCCAGCGGGATCGCGGCGACGTTGTAGGCGAACGCCCAGAAGAGGTTGCCCTTGATCGTGCGTAGCGTGCGACGGGCGAGCGGATCGCGTCGGCGGCCGCGCGCAGGTCGCCGGACACGAGCGTGATGTCCGAGGCCTCGATGGCGACGTCGGTGCCCGTCCCGATGGCGATGCCGAGATCCGCTTGTGCCAGGGCCGGCGCGTCGTTGACGCCGTCTCCGACCATGGCCACGACTTCGCCGGAATCCTGAAGCCGCTGAACCTCGTCTGCCTTCTCGCCGGGCAGCACCTCGGCGATAACACGCTCGACGCCGACCTCCTCGGCGACGGCGTCGGCTGCTTCCTTGCCGTCGCCGGTCGGCAGGACTGGGGTGAGGCCGAGCTCGCGGAGCTCGCGAACCGCCTCGGCGCTCGTCGGCTTGACCGTGTTCGCGACGACGAGCGTGGCGAGGGCCACGCCGTCCCAGGAGACCGTGATCTCGCCGTTCGTGCGCCCGACCTCGACGTCGTGGCCCTCGACACGCCCGACGACGCCGATGCCGGGCCGGTTGCGAATGCCTCCACCTGCGGCAGAGCTCCGACCTCGGCCTTGGCCGCGGCGGCGACCGCCTGGGCGATCGGGTGCTCGCTCGCGTCCTCGAGCGCGCCGGCCAGTCGCAGCACCTCCGTGCGCGTGGCGCCATTCAGCGGCCGCACGTCGACGAGCTCGATCCGGCCTTCGGTACCGTCCCGGTCTTGTCGAGGACGATCGTGCTGATCCGGCGCGTCTCCTCCAGCACCTCCGGCCCCTTGATGAGGATGCCGAGCTGAGCTGCGCGGCCCGTCCCCACCATCAGTGCCGTGGGCGTGGCGAGCCCGAGCGCGCATGGGCAGGCGATGATGAGCACGGCGACGGCCGCGGTAACGCTTCGCCCGCATCGCCCTAAAGACGAGCCAGCCGGCAAGAGTGGCCAGCGCGATGCCGATCACTATCGGCACGAAGACGGCCGACACGCGGTCCGCCAACCGCTGGACGGGAGCTTGCCGCCTGGGCTTCGGCGACGAGGCGCGCGATCTGTGCCAGCGCCGTCTCCTCTCCGACTCGCGTGGCCTGGACGACCAGTCGCCCGTAGGTGTTGATCGTGCCGCCGGCAATCTCCGCGCCGGGGCGACTTCGATGGGCACCGATTCGCCCGTGAGCATCGACTGGTCGATTGCCGACTCGCCGTCCTCGACGACGCCGTCGGTGGCGATCTTTCGCCGGGGCGAACGACGAAGCGGTCGCCGATCTCGACCTCGGAGATGGGAACCAGCACTTCCTCGCCGTCGCCGACACCCGGGCTTCCTTCGCACCGAGCTCGAGCAGCGCTTCGAACGGCTGTCCGGCGCGATTCTTGGCGCGCTCCTCGAGGTAGCGGGCGACGAGGATCAGCGTCACGATCACGGCGCCGACCTCGAAGTACATCTCGGCGTCGAAGCCGCCCACGAGCACGACGGTGGGCCACCCCCACGCGGCGAGCGTGCCGATCAAGATCAGCGTGTTCATCGTGACTGCGCGATGGCGCGCGTTGCGGAACGCGGCTCGATGGACGCAGCGGACCACAGCACGACCGGCGTCGCGAGCGCGAGCGACGCCACTCCAGGCGTCGAACTGGAGCGGGAACCATGGCGAGCAGGGTCAGCGGGACGGTCAGCGCGACCGCGGCCACGAGGCGGCGCAGGACGTCTGTGCCTTCGGCGCGCTTCGCCGTGCACGTGCGCGGAGTAGCCGGCGCCCGAAACGGCCTCGAGCAGGTCGTCGACCTCGACCCTCACCGGGTCGAAGATGACCGTGGCTTCCTCGGTGCGTAGTCCAACGAGCTCTCCTCGACGCCTTCGACGCGGGACAGCTTCTTCTCGAGCAGCGCCGCGCAGGACGCGAGGTCATGCCGTCGACGTCGAGGCGGATGCGTCGGGCGCCGCTGTGTTCACGCCGCCTCGTGGCCCGCCTCGTCGATCGCCACGCGGATGGCGGCGTCGTCGAGATCCGAGCCGTGACGAGGACACGCTTCTCTTGGTCGACCTCCACCTCGGTCAACCGTTGACGGTCGACCTCTTCCGTCACCGCCGCTTGCAGTGGTCTGCACGAGATCGTCGACCATGTATCGAGCGTGCTCACGCCACACAATACCCCTTGCCGAGGGTATCGAGGGGAACAGCGGGCGCCGAACT
>CAWGEE010000019.1:0-10377 GCA_963821415.1 uncultured Actinomycetes bacterium
AGCGCCTCGCGGGCTTCTCCCGGCTGATCCTCTTCGACAAGGCGGGCACAGGCCTCTCCGATCGAGTCTCGCCCACCGAGCTGCCGACGCTGGAGCAGCGGATGGACGAGGTGCGCGCGGTCATGGACGCGGTCGGCTCGGAGCGGGCGGTGCTCTTCGGGACGATCGGCGGCGGCGCGATGTCAGGGCTGTTCGCGGCCACCTTCCCCGAGCGCGCGCTCGGTCTCATCATCTACGGGACCTTCAGCCGCCTCGAGCCGGAAACCGGGCTGATGGCGCGGCTCGCTCCCACGCAGGAGGCCGCGCTCGAGCGCGTCGAGCGGGAATGGGGAACCGAGGGCGTGAGCGTGTCGCACTGGGCGCCCAGCCTCGTCACGGACGAGGAGACGAAGCAGGCGTATCTCCGCTTCGCCCGCTCCGCAGCCAGCCCCGGGTCGGCCCGCGTCGTGATGCAGATGGGGTACGCGATCGACTGGGAGGAGCTCTTGCCGGCGATCCACGTCCCGACGCTCGTGTTGCACCGCACGGACGATCTCGTCGTCCCGGTGCACCAGGGGCGCAAGCTCGCGAAGCTCATTCCGGAAGCGAGGTTCGTCGAGCTTCCCGGCAACGACCACCTGATGTGGGCGGGCGACCAGGAATCGATCGTGCGCGAAGTGGAGGCATTCGTCTCGTCGATCGGGCCGCGGCCGCACGACGACCGGATGCTGGTGACGATCCTGTTCACCGACATCGTCGAGTCGACGGAGACCGCAACGCGGCTCGGCGACAAGCGCTGGCGGGAGCTGCTCGACGACCATCACCGCGTCGTCCGCGAGCAGCTGGAGCGCTTCCGCGGGCACGAGGTGGAGACTGCGGGCGACAGCTTCCTCGCCACCTTCGACGGCCCGGCGCGGGCGATCGAGTGCGCGCAGGCCATCGTCGAGAGCGCCGCCTCGATCGGCATCACGCTGCGAGCCGGGCCTGCACACGGGCGAAGCCGAGGTCACGAATGACGGCCTGCGAGGCATCGCCGTCCACGTGGCCGCGCGCACCATGGCATTGGCGGAGCCCGGCGAGATCCTCGTCACCTCGACGTCGAAGGAGCTCGTCGCGGGCTCGGGGATTGCACTTCGCGATCGAGGCGCTTTCGAGATGAAGGGTGTTCCCGGCGCGCAGCAGCTCTTCGCCGTCGGCTAGGCCTCCTGCCCGACTCCGGCGGCCGGATACGGGAAGGCGCCGCCGGGAGGCAGGCCGGGCTCGACGTGACGGCGCATCGCCGCGTCGCAGACCGCGTAGCCCCAGTTGATGAGCCGTTCCTGGACGGCCGCGTCCATCTTGCCGAGCCTGGTCGGCGTCGCCGCGACTCGGAGCGTGAGGTCATGCGGGCAGGGCAGCGTCGACGGAAGACCGTAGTCGGCGATGTTCGTCCAGATGCCCCAGTAGGTCCCCTTCTGGCGGCCCGCCCTGAAGTCGGCGATCGCCGACCGCTTGCGCAGCGCTCGCACCTGGTTGTCGATCACGCCGAGCACCCGGAACGCATGCAGCGGCCAGAGCCGCTTCGGCTTCTCCTGCTCCTTCATGTGCCCGCCGCCGTCCGAGATGAGGATCGTCTCATACCGCTCCCAGATCGTCTCGAGCCCGAGGTTGTCGTAGACGCCACCGTCCGTGAGAAACGGCCGCGTCGTGAACGGCGCACGTTGCAGCTCGCCCGATCTCCGGCGTGTACGCGGCCTCGTCGAGCTTCAGGACGACGGGCGAGAGAAACGGCGGGAAGGCGGACGAAGCCGCCACGGCCGTGGCGACGTCGACCTGCGGCGCCTTCACCTCGCCGACCCGGTAGTCGCGCATGTACGGCTTCGCAAAGCGCCAGAGAGCGCCCGACTGGATGTTCGTCGCATTGAAGACGAAGCGCGGCCGGTCCGGGAGGTCTTGCAGCGTCGACTGCCCGAAGAGATGCTTCCGGTACGCGCCGGCGACCCGCTCGCCGATCGTCACGCCGGGTGTGATCAGGCCGATCGCGATCGCCGGAACGTCGATCGTCTTCCCCGCCAGCCTGCGCAGGGGGTCGACCACTTCGGCCCGGAAGCCCTGGGCGACGCCGGCGGCGTCGAAGGCGAGCTTCGGCCACGCGAGCGCGAGCACGCCCGCCGTGATCGAGCCGCCGGAGACGCTGGAGACACGCTCGAGCTTCGGCAGGTACGCGGCCTCGTTGAGCCTCCAGAGCGCGCCGACGTGGAAGAGCATGGCGCGATAGCCGCCGCCCGAGAGGCAGAGGGCAGTCCCCGGTTCCGGGCGCCGCTCGCGATCCTGTTCTCTCGGATTCCGCCGCAGGGGCCAACTCGGTCATCGCCACCCCCTGCCGGGCAGCCATCTTCTCACGTTTCCGGCGCAGCGGTAGAGTGCGGGCTCCGGGGAAGGAGGGTTGTGTGAGCAGCGACTCGACTCCCAGCGGCATCGGGCGCCCGGAGGCGGGGCCCTTGATCGACGCGCTCCGCGACAACTCACCGGCGACACGGCTGGCCGTCCTCGACGCGCTGACGCGACTGCCGCTCGAGCCCGAGTGCTGGTTCGAGGTGCGCGAGTACGTGATGTGGGCGCTCGAGGACGCGACAGCGCCCGAGCATCTCGACGTGATCGCGCTCGCAGTGCGAGTCCCCATCCGCTCGGTGCGTCAGCGCCTGGTGGGCATCGCCGAGAACGGCGAGCCCGAGGAGCGTCGACGGGCAGCGCTCGCGCTCGGCCGCGCCGGCGAGAGCCAGGCCGCAGGGCCCCTCCTTGCGCTGCTCGACGAGGAATCCGAAGCGGCCGAGGCGCTCGCCTTGATCGACACCTCTGCCGTCGTGGACGAGATCGAGCAGCGTTGGAGGCGGGACGGCGGCGTCTTTCTCGCCGTCGCCCTCGCGAAAAGGGGCCGAGCGGACGCGCTCGTCGCAGAGCTCGAGCGGCTCTCGAACGACCCCGAGCTCGCCGAGGAGTGGCTGTACACCGACGAGACCATCGAGCTGGAGCAAGCGCTGGCGCGCACCGCACCACTTCCGGATGAGGTTCGCGCAGTCGTCGATCGCAAGTGGCCGGGCTGGTTCGCCCAGCACCTCGTCTCGGATGTCCTCTTCTCGCCGCCCGCGCCGGAACCAGCGGGCAGCTCGACCTGGAAGACGTCCGCATCCGGCGACCTTTCGGCTACGGAGCGACAGCTCGTGCAGAAGGCGCTCGGCAGTGGCCTTCCCGAGCACGATGTCTACCAGGCCGAGCCGGTCGTCAAGCTCGCCGACGACCTCTATCGGAAGCACGCCCAGGAGCTCGAGCGCAGCCACTTCGACTCCCTGCTCGTGTCCGAGCTCCTCGAGCTGGCTGCGCGCGGCGCGCGGCAGTCGGGTGACGACGCCGTCCTGCTGGCCGGCGCCCTCGGCAGGAACTACGCGCCCGACGTTCTGGGGTTGCTCGAAGCATGGCGCCGGACGGAAAGAGACGACGACGTCACGCGAAGTCAGATCGCGTGGGCTGACCTGCCGCGCCCCTCTCGTCCCAACTGCTGGAACGGCTCGCGCAGGAGATCGCGAGCGATCCGCAGACCCTGGCCCGTTTCATCGGGGCCGCCGCGAGCTGGGCCGAGACCGCGCGAGCCGCCGCTGACGCCGGCCGGCGACGAGCCGAAGGCGCCCGAGCTCGCGCCGCCGACCGACCTGATCAACGACATGCTCATGGCGGCGCCGCCCCCCGAAATGGCAGAGCCGCCCCCCGAAACGGCAGCTCCCACTGCGCCTGCGCCTCCGCCGCCAATGGCCGAGCCGGAGCTGGCAGAGGCGAACGGCGGCGAGGAGCCCGAGGCGCCGGCCGCCGCCGGGCCTCGCTGGATCCTCGTCTGGGTGGCGGATGCCGCCGAGCCCGAAGAGCCGCTGCAGATCGCATTTCGGGCGGGCGCCGTCCACGAGATCGCGGTCGCGATCGGGCCCAACCAGGAAGGCGCCATCGCGGCAGTCGGCGGGCGTCCCTTCGACGAGGAGCTCGGCGAAGTGGCGGACATGGAGGAGCTGACGGTGACGTTCCTCGCGCCGTCGATCTCGATGCAGCAGAGCGGATCGATCTTCCTGCCTCGCACGGGCACCAGCCGGCGCGTGACGTTCGCCGTCAAGCTGCCGGCCGACCTCGAGCGCTTCGACGCCGAGATCCGCGTGCACCACAAGAACCGCGCGGTGCAGATGGCGAAGCTCAGCGGGCTCGTCCTCGCCGATCCGGCGCAGGCGCCGCCGGGCTCGCGGATCGAGCTCGAGGTGGCGACGATCGTGCCCGAGACGGTCGACCTCGGCAGCCGCGCGGGAGCGGACGCGGGCATCGTCCGGACGGGCGCCGGCACGACCGCCATCGCCGACAAGGACCTCATCGGCTTCGACGATGATGAGCTGGGCCGCGTCGTCCGGGAAGGCAAGCTGCTCGACGTGCTCACAGGCCTCGCGACCAGCGATGCCTCGCGGCAGCGAAAGCTCGAGGACGCCGTCGACGACCTGCGCGCGCTCGTCTTCCAGGGCTGCGAGCTCTATCCGGTCATCGGCGAGCCGCTCGTCGAGAGCCTCGCCGGCAGGCCGCTCGACCGGCTCCAGGTGCTCGTCGACGAGCGCAGCGACTTCTTCCCGCTCGAGCTCGTCTACGACCTGCCCGCGCCCGCGAAAGACGCGAAGCTCTGCCGCGGCTGGAAGACCGCCTTGCGCACGGGCACGTGCAGCAAGAACCACGACGCCAAGGACGGACAGCTCCACCCCGGGACCTTCTGCCCGAGCGGCTTCTGGGGGCTGTCGAAGGTGATCGAGCGCAGGGTTGTCGGCGATCGGCAGCTGGCGGCGGGCCGATGCGCCGGAAGGCTTCGAGATCGCCGTCCGTCTCGATCCGACCACCGAGCGCGACACGCTCGCGTCTCCGCGCGAGGTGCTCTTCGCCGCCAGCGACCTAGTGGACAAGGAGAAGGAGGGCGGCATCGAGAGCGTCCGCAAGACCCTCGATCGAATCGCCGAGCAGACGACGTTCGCAAAGACGTGGGAGGAGTGGGTCGAAGGCGTCGGGAGGCGTCCCACGCTGCTCGTGCTCCTCTCCCACACGACGGAGGAGCAGGCGGCAGCGGCGCTCGAGATCGGGAAGGATCAGAGGATTCTCGGCGTTCAGCTTCTCCCGACGTTCGTTCGCGCGTCCGAGGACGACGCGCCGATCGTTCTGCTGCTCGGCTGCGAGACCGCCGTGACGGACGAGCTGCAGAGCTTCGTCTCCCGCTTCCAGGATCTCGGGGCGGCGCTCGTCGTCGGGACGACCGCCTCCGTGATCGGCGAGCGCGCCGCGCCGGTGGCACGGGCGGTCGCCACCGAGATCGCCGCAGCGGCAAAGCGGAAGAAGCCGATCGCCGCCGGCGACCTGATCACGTCGCTGCGGCGCAAGCTGCTCGCGAAGGGCGAGCTGACGGCCCTCTGCCTGACCGCGTTCGGCGACGCCGGCTGGCAGCTGGGCGGAAGGAGCAAATAGCCGATGTTCCGGATCGAGATGCTCCCGGCCGAGCAAGGCGATGCGCTGTTCATCGAGTACGGCTCGGCGTCCAGCCCGCACCGCGTCCTGATCGACGCCGGGGTGCGCAAGACCTCGGGCCTCGTCAGCGCGCGCATCGGGGAGCTGCCTGCGACCAAGCGGCACTTCGACCTGCTCATCGTCACGCACGTCGACTCCGACCACATCGGCGGCATCCCCAAGCTGCTCGCCGACACATCCTTGGGCGTGACGTTCGACGATGTGTGGTTCAACGGGTGGAGGCATCTGCAGCCGGACCGGCTCGGCCCGGTGGAGGGTGAGATCTTCTCGGCCCAGCTCGACAAGCGTGAGTGGGACTGGAACGCCGCGTTCGACGAGAAGGCGGTCGTCGTCCGCCCGCGGGGCAGGCTGCCGAAGCGGGAGCTGCCGGGCGGGATGACGCTCACGCTGCTCTCCCCCACCCGGCACCGGCTCGAGGTGCTCCGCGACGAGTGGAAGAAGGTGGTCGAGGAGGCGGGCCTCGAGGCGGGCGTCCAGGACGAGAATCTCGAAGAGGCCGCGCGGCGCAAGGGGATCCCGCGACCTGCTCGGCGACCGGCTCGACGTCGAGGAGCTGGCCGACGTGCCGCTGCTACCGGACAAGGCGCCGGCGAACGGCAGCACCATCGCGGTGCTCGCAGAGTACGGTGAGGGCAACGACCGCAAGAGCTGCCTGCTCACGGGCGACGCGCATCCCGACGTCTTCGAGGAGGGTCTCAAGCGCCTGTGCAAAGACCGGCGCGTCGACCGCATCGCCGTCAACGCACTCAAGGTCCCGCACCACGGCAGCCGCTTCAACGTCTCAACGAGCGCGCTCGACCTGATCGAGACCGACCGCTACCTGTTCTCGACGAACGGCACTCAGACAAACCACCCGCACCTCGAGGGCGTCGCTCGCACGATCGCGCGCGGCGGCGAGCCGACGCTGTACTTCAACTACCGGTCGGAATTCACTAAGCCCTGGGACGACCGGCGGCTACAACGAAGGAGCGGTTTCAAGTACACGCCGGTCTATCCGGACGCGGGGACGAACGGACTCACCGTCGATCTCTGAACACGGCAAAGGGCGCCTTGACCGGCAGTGGAAGCGTTGTTACGGTCGGGAGCCATGAAAGTACGAAACGGCACTTTGATCATCGGTGCCGTGGTTCTCATCACGGCGAGCCTCGCGACTGCGGCGGACCGGTGTCATCAGAACCTCCTGGGAACACGCTCGTTGACCCTTTCGGCGGACGTGACCAGCTACCGCTTCGCCGGTGAGCGCATCGTCGTCGAGTGGGCTCGATCGCCGAAGTGCGCCGGGACAGCCGTGTGGGACTACGCGTCTACAGCGCGCGCGAAGATGTCCGTCTCGTGTCAGCGGCCCGCCGCCCAGCGGCAGGTTGCCGCGGCCGACGCGAGGCTCGTCGCCTCGGACGCGTCTCACACCGTCCGCGTAGTCACGGCACCCGCCTCCGCCGACGCGCCAGACCGTCTCGTCGTGCTCGACCGGGCCACGAGCGAGCGCGTGGCGTCGTGGCCGTTGTTCGAGCGCCCTGCCCGGATCGCGCTTCACGGAGGCATCGCGATTCTCTCCGACATCAAGCGGCACGGGATCTACGCGCTTCGCATCTCGGACGGCCGGATCGCGCTCATCGGTGTGGCCCGCGCCGGCGATCGGCCGCTGATCGGCCCGGCCGGCGTCCTCTACCTGGACGACGTGGACCGCACGAAGCACCGGACGGCGCCTGCCGAGAGAACGCTCAAGCTCGTGCCGCTCTCCGCAGTGCGGCGGGAACTGGCTCGACCGTTCACGACGGTCCGCACGTACATGGCGAACTCGCACGCGGGGACGATCCCGACCGGTCTCGTCTGGGGCGCGGAGGCGGCCGGCTCTGCGGCCCGCGCCCACAGTTCGATGCGCGGCGGCGCCGGGCCGCCGCGCCCGTTCAGCACCCGCGAGATCAGCTCGATCTCGATGGACGGGCCGCGTGTCGCGATTGCCGTGCGAGACCCGGCCGGCCGGTGTGACCGCGTGCTCATCTGGAATGTCCCGTGGCACTACCTGACCCGCCTTTCCGACGCCTTCAGCCAGACCTGCCTGCCCAACCACGCGCCAGGCGGAATCACCGACGTCGCCATGGCGGGCGGGCGTGCCGCCTGGACGACCACCTACGGGAAGGTGACGCGCATCATCGCCGCCACCGGGCACCGCCTGCCGGGAGTGGATCGTGGCACGCTCCACAACGGGTGCGGCCGGCCTCGCCGGGGACGGGACGATCCTCGGGTACGCACTGCGCAGCCGTACCGCGAGCGTCGGGATCGTGCCGAAGCTCTGGCGCGGTGAGGAGATCGCACGGTCGAGCCGACAGGTCGTGTCGATGTCCGTGGACAGCGGCCGTGTTGCGGTGCTCCGAGACTCCGGGGTCGTCACGATCCTGACGCGGGGCGGCCGGCCCGTCGCAACCGTGCGTGTCGGGGCAGCTCGCGCTATCTCCTTGCGGCCGGGCACGCTCGCCGTGCTCACACGGCGCGGAACGCTCGACGTCTATGAGACGAGCGGCCTGGAAGAAGATCCATTCGTGGAGGGTTGCGGCGAAAGCGGCGTCGCTCGACTTGCACTACGGGATCGCGCTGGTCACAGCGGGCCGCGATGTGTACGCCGTGAATGTCGAGACCGGCCGGACGGCGAGGCTGATGCACGCTCCAACCCGCGTCTCGGCAGAGCTCGAGGGGCTGGGAGCGGTCATCCAGTTCAACACCGCCGGGCGCGGGCACGTTCGCTTCGTGCCCATGACCCGGATCGAGGCGCGCATTCGCTGACCCCTTGCGGCGTCGGGAGATGAAGCTCACCCGGCGCCAACTGGTCGGCGCCGCCGCCGCGACGGCGGCTGGAGCGGCCGGCGTCTACGAGCTTCTCGACCGGCTCGCCGAGAAGCCGGAGCGCCCCGAGGTCATGGGGCCCCCGCCGAACGAACAGCACGTGCTCGAGGGGGTCGAAGTCGTCGTCGACGAGGGCGTCGAGGTGCTCGTCCCACCGCTCCATCACCGGGTGGTGACGGCCCGCGTCACGGTCGACGAGAGGCCCGGCGCGCTGCGAGCGGCGCGGCGGTCGCTCGAGCAAGGTCTCGCCGCACTCGAGGCCGAGTATCCCGTCACGCCGGACGGCCTCGCCGTCGCCGTCGCCTGGGGCCTGCCGTACTTCCGGCGCTACGTTCCGGGCGCCGCACGCCGCGAGCTCCCGGTCGACCTCCGGGCGAGCGCCGAACGCCGGCGAGAGGTACGCGTGCTGGAGGATGCCGGCCGCTTCCCCAGCGACACCGAGGAGACGATCCTCGAGGGCAACGACGTGGCGGTGTTCCTGCGCAGCGATCACCTCGAGCCGATCGACACTGCCCAGCGGCGACTGTTCGACGAGCTGCCCGGGATCTTCTCCGTCACGAGCATCCGCCGCGGCTTCGTCGGAGGAGGCTTTGGCGGGAAGCGCAGCGTCCCCAAGCGGATGGCGACGGCAGCCGGAATTCCAGGCAGCGAGCTGATGCCTCCGACCGCGGAGCTCTTCTTCGGCTTCACGTCGACGGTCAAGCACGCCCTGGGCCCGCCGAGAATCGCCAACTTCGAGACGCTCGGATACGCCGATCTCCGCTCTCCGTACTTCGTCGGCGGGACGCACATGCACCTCTCGCACATTCACGAGGACATGCTCGCCTGGTACCTCAACCACGACCACAGAGAACGCGTGGATGCCATGTTCAGGCCGGGCCTCGAGGTGGCGCCTGCGAGACAGACGCTGAGCCAGCCTCCCGACGAAGCGGTCGGTGCAGACGAGCTTCGACGCGACTTCGCTCGCCATCAACGCATCGGGCACGCCGGCGCGATCCAGTCGGCCTCGCGCCTTCAGCGCGATGTCGTCGGGCGGGACGGGACGCTGTACCCGAAGGGCACGGCGGTACCGCTGCGAGCTGACTTCAACACGCTCGACAATCCGTTCGCGTGGAGCGCCGATCCCCGGGGTGACGCCATGCGGGACGAACCGGCCAGCGGCGTTCACTTCGTCGTCTTCAACCCGACCTCCGATGACTTCAGGCGAGTTCGCCTGGCGATGGACGGCGTGCTGCCCGACGGAACGCGGCTCCCACTGGAGCCGCGTTCGCGCGCCCAGGGGATCAACTCCGTGTTCCTCACCACACACAGGCAGAACTTCCTCGTCCCACCACGGGCTCACAGGTCCTTTCCGCTCTCCGAATTGAAAGCGTGACCACCGGCTTCTTCGCGGATACAAAGAGGCCGTCAAGCCTGTACGGTGCGCCACTTGGGTCGGATACGGACGTGTTTCGTAGTGGTGGTGGCTTCGCGGCTGTCGCCGCGCTGCCCATTGGCGCCCAGCCAACGAGGACCGTGCCGGCCGAGAACCTACTGCCACTCGGTCCGCCCACGCCGGGCGGCCGGAACGCCGGCTGCCAGGTGCTGTCCGCCGCCGACGCGCGCAAGGCAATTGGTCGCTCCACCGTTATCGGCCAGTACGACTCGGGCAACCTCATCATCTGCAATCTCGGCCTTGGCTTTCGCATGATTCAGATCGGCGTCTTCGACCGCGGTTCCCAGAGCACGTCGTGGTGGAACCACAACAAGACCGTGTTGCGCCAGAACCGAGCAGCCGGCATGACTGTCACATCTCTGCGCGGGGTGGGAGACGTCGCCTGGAAGATGGAAGGTGAGAAGCCGACGATCTTCCGCGAGGTCATGGTGCGGGTAGGCCAGCGCGCCTTCCGCGTGACCGTGATGGCGGACAGCGCAACGATGCCCCAGCTCGTGCGCATCGCGAGGTACGTCGCCGCCCGGCTTCGCTAACTCCGAGACTCGAGTGAGCTC
>CAWGEE010000020.1:0-12442 GCA_963821415.1 uncultured Actinomycetes bacterium
CACTCAGGGAGGAGACGAGTGTCCACTGGTTCCCGAAGCTCGCCTGACGGATCGTGCAAGCGTTCGACCACGTCTTGAAAGGAGCAAGACGATGAAGAAGACAATCCCTGTCGCCGCGGCCCTCGTCACCGCCGCGCTGCTGGTGAGCTCGATCGACGCGGCTGCGCCGAGGCTGAAGCTGCCAGGTCGCTGCGCGCAGCGCAAAACCGCCTGGAAATCGTAGTAGTCTCGGGCCATAGGAGGTCGAGATGAATGCCGCACGGCTCCTTCTCGCATTACGACCAAGGGGCAACGCGTCCAAGCGCGCACCGCGTAGAGTCGGGTCGCTCGTGCTCGCCTGCCTAGGCGTGCTCTCCATCTTGCTCGGTGCCGCGTCCTCGACCGCGGCGACGCCTCCACGCAAACCGAACGACGGTCTGCCTCGCAAGTGGTTCGGCATCACCGAGTACCTGGTGACGACCGACGGAGTCACCGTCGGGGCCCGCGGAACGCTCACGTACACGCTGGTGGGAAAGATCGCGTCCTCACCTCGACTGACGCAGTACACGTACGAGCCGTCGGGCAAGCCGACTGTGGAGCACCACGGGACGTACGGCTGCACCCATTGGGCAGGATCCGTAGGCAGTAAGCAGGTAACACAGCAGCTCAAGCCCTTGCGAGGTATCGAGAGAGCCGGTTGGCTCCAGATCGTCGTCAGCCGACGCCCGGGCAAGCCGGTGCGGGCCGAGTACCTTCTTGGCGGAGCCACGGAGTTCCCCGACATCGAGGTCTGCGACGGCTTGACGTTCCCGACGTACGAGGTCATCACATGGATCACTTCCGGCCCGCCACGCCGGATGCGCCTAACGGCGAAGATCCTCCAAGGGACGTATGAAGACGGGGTCCGGAAGGACGGGTGGTGCCTCGTGCGCAGCCGCGCGTACGTGCTCAAGTGCGACCTCGAAATCGGGCCTGAGCCGTGAGCGAGCTTCCCGACGAGCTGGCGCGGCCGGGTTCCAGACCGATAGCGGCACCCGCACGCGCTGCGCATCATCCCCGGCCCGTCAGGGGCCGCGGCCGCTGCCGCCGCCCTGCTACGGGGTGGGGCGTCGTCCGGCGGGCGAAGCTACTCACGGCGGTCGCGGCCGTCATCGCCGCGACCGCCGCTGTGGCCGTCGGCGTGGCGGCCGCCGACGGCACAACGGCGACTACGGCGTCCGCTGCCGCGAAGCCGAAGTGGCTGACCATCTCGGGGTTCTGGGACGGCACCACGGCGCCGCAGGTGGTCGGCTCGGCCTCCGGGCGGGGCTGGATCGGGCTCCCCCGCTTCAGCCAGCGAGGTATGGGCCTTACGCTCGGCAGTCTTCGTCGCGTCGGGGGCCGGTTGTCCTTCGCCCAGGCGGTGCTGGCCGCGCACAGGCCGATGTTCATCGTTGGCTCCCAGCTCTTCTACCATCTGCCGGACGTATCCGGTTTTCCCGGCGAGCTGCGGGCGGCAGCGCTCCTCGCCACCGGCAAGGTGGGGAAGCCGAGAGCCATCCCCGACGATCCGGAGAAGATCCCACCGCAGGAGTTGCACCCGACGGTGGAGACGGCCCTTCCGGTAGGCGATCGGCTCGTGTGGCTACTCGGTGGCGCGAAGATGAACGAGAACGGGAACCTCGAGAGGACGTACCTCTGGGCGTGCTGCTCGACCACGGGCGAACTCAGGGACCTCACCCGCTTCATCAAGCAAGGAAGGCGCAACTTCTTCGCCCAACTCGCGCTCGACTCCAAGAACCGACTCTGGCTCGCCTGGCTCGAGTTCTTCCGGACCTCTGGCGCTGGCTCTGTGAGGATCGTCGAGCTCGACCCGGCCACGCTTGCCCCACGCACCCCCAAGACGCTCGCGTTCCCCGGTGGAGACAGGTCGACGGCGTTCGCGCTCACCTGCGCCGCCACCTGCCGGCTCGTCGTAAGCGAATTCCCCAGCGGCAACCTCGTCTCCTGGTCTCCGGGCCAGCGCTCCCCGACCAAATTGGCCTCGGGGACCCGCGAGAGTCCAGCGAACCTGCTTGACGCCTCCGACCGCTCCAGCCACCTGACGGCCGCCTACATCGCCTCTCGCAGTCGTGACCCCGCCAAGGCCCAGGTGCACGAGATCGAAGTCGTCAGCGGCGACGCCCGAGGCTCGCACCCTCGCCACGTGGGCGCCGTCGATCTCCCCGATGCCATCGGCCCGTCAGCCGACCTGTACCACACCGCGTACGCGACCTTCGCGCCCGGCGGCCTCGTGTACTTCGCGTTCTACTACCCGGGCGGCCCGAAGACCCGTGTCCTCGCCGGCCTTCTGCGCCTCGGACGCTAGGTCGCACGTGAATTCACGCAGGGACATCTGTCATCTTCGTCCGGGCCGATGGAGAGGCGTCGTGGCGCTCGAGTGTCGGCGGAGTGCGGCATGAGCGAGCTCCTGGACGAGCTGGCGCGCTCGATCGCGAGGCCCATGCCCCGGCCGGGCGTCGCCTGGCCGTTTTCTCAAATCCGAGGGATTTTCGCCTTTCACGCGCGCCCGCGGAGGCGCACCATGTACGCCATGTGGAACGGGGCCCTCGCCGTGGTGCTCGCGATCGGAGTCTTCGTCCCGCCTGCCGGGTCGAGCGACGCGGCGAGTCGCGTCCAAAGCGCGCGATCCTTCCCGAAGAGCTTCTCCGGCACGTTCGATTGGCACCACGAAAGGGTGTACGACGGGGGAGGCGAGACCTGGGACAAGAGGGCGAAGGTGACGTTCCGGCGGACGAAGGTCTACCCGAGCGGGGCCGGGTACGTTGGCTCGGGCTCTGTGCGGATACAGATGAGCGGCACGTTTCGGACATGCACGTTCCGTGTGCCTCCAACCGATCTGTCGATGAAGGGAGACATGTCGATTTCCCAAGCGCGGGAGAGCCCGACCGGCTTCGAATATCTCATCCGCATCGGCAGCCCGCTTGTGAAGCAGCGGTTAGAGGGGCGGTGCGACACCCCCGGTGAGCTTCCGACAATCCAGCTTGGCCACAGCTTCTCCGACGGTTTCCCGTACCGCGGACCGAACATCGTCGGTCGGAAAGAGTTCCGGGACGTCACCAACGGCGTCTACACGGCCGAGAGTTGGAACCTCGTCGGAGATCAGGACGAGAACTGCGACGAGCTACGGGCGCGAGCCAGCCGAACGACGTCGCTTCGGGCGAAGCGTGTCACGCTCGACGGCTCGGCTTCCGGCCCGCGGAACTGCATCCGCGCGTATAAGTGGGTATTCGAGCCCGGAGACAATTGCCGCGGCGCTGCGCTCAAGGAGTCGACGAAGACCGGCCCCACGCCGACGATTGTCCCGCTCTGCTCGCTCATGGCGACGCTGACGGTGTTCGGCGAAAGAGGCAAGCGCGCCCAGACCTCCGCCCGTATTCGTGTCCGCCCCCGGACGGCCGACTTCACCACGCCCGACGTGAAGCACGACGAGAAGCGGGTCGAGGACCCACGAATTAACGACCCGCCGTTCACGCATCCCGGCGAGGACTACGGGGACAAGAACGGCGGAATCGTCCTCGGGCTGAACGTCTCGGCCTGCCGCGAGGGCAGCAGGTCCACCCCCTTCCTCTGCCCGGACGTCGGCGGCACAAGCGGTCTGGGCAAGCGCTATACGCTCGCCACCGTTCGTGATCCCGGCGGCCCGTTCGACGGCTTCGTCTATGTGGACAGCGCACCGTTGACGATCGAGCGGATCGGAGTCCTCAACTACTGGTTCCTGCCGGGCGGCCCCCCGGTCGCTCCCGGAAAGCCCAACTTCCACGATTACAACCGCTCCAAGGGAACGGACGTCAACGGCTTTCTCGCCGCAGCCGGCGCTCACGAAGGGATGGGTGTGACCGGACGACTCGCCACCGGGCACAGCGGCAGGCTTCAGGCCTTCATTTCGGTCCCGGACCGGGACTCCGATCCTCGGCGGGTGATCGAGCCGAAGTTCGGCAGGACAAGAAGCGCGCTTCGGGACGACGTCGATCGGGAGCTCGCGAGTCTCGCGACCCAGCTGTTCACGGCGACCCGTGATCCGCTCCCAGAGATCTGGAGTGGGAAGCTGTGGCTCTACGATCCCGAGCTCGAGACGTGGGTGCAGGACGACTGGAGCATCGGACCTTCGGACACGCACTGAGCCGACGTCGCTATCGCTGATAGAGTGCTAGCACTTTGAGTGCTAGCAGAACGCAGAAGAAGGGCATCCTCGTGAGGATGCCCTTCGCCTTGAAGCAGGCGCTCGTGCGGGAGACAGCCCGCCGCGAGGCCAGCCTCAACGACGTCGCCGTCGGCTTCCTTGCCGACGCGTTCGACGTCCCCTTCACGCCGTCGTGCCGCAAGAGCCTGCTGCCCGGGACGAGCCCCGTCGTGCTTCTCCGCGTCCCAGGCGACCTGAAGTTCGAGCTCGAGAAGGACGCCGGCCGCGAGGGCACGAGCGTCAACGAGATCATCACGCGAGCGCTAGCAGACGGCCTCTCCGTCCCGCTCACGACCAATCGAAAGGAAGCCATGTCCCAACAGAACGGCAAGGCGCGCCCCTCGAAGGACAAGGTGCGCGTCGCCATCATCGGCGTCGGCAACTGCGCCAACTCGCTGCTCCAGGGCGTCGAGTACTACAAGGACGCCTCGCTCCGAGGACGCCGTCCCGGGCCTCATGCACGTCGATCTCGGCGGTTATCACATCTCCGACATCGAGTTCACGGCCGCGTTCGACGTCGTCAAGGGCAAGGTCGGCGTCGACCTCGCCGACGCCATCTGGGCGCACCCGAACGACACGATCAAGTTCGCCGACGTGAAGAAGACCGGCATCACCGTCTCGCGCGGCATGACGCACGACGGCATCGGCAAGTACCTCGCCGAGGTCGTCGAGAAGGCGCCGGGCGACACGGACGACGTGGTCGGCATCCTCAAGGAGACCGGCACGGACGTCGTCGTCAACTACCTGCCCGTCGGCTCCGAGGCAGCGACGAAGTGGTACGCGGAGCAGATCCTCGACGCCGGCGTGGCGATGGTGAACTGCATGCCGGTGTTCATCGCCAAGGGCGGCCACTTTGCGAAGCGCTTCACCGACGCGGGCCTCCCGCTCATCGGCGACGACATCAAGTCGCAGGTGGGCGCGACGATCTCCCACCGGGTGCTGACGACGCTCTTCCAGGACCGCGGCGTGCACCTCGACCGCACGATGCAGCTGAACGTCGGCGGCAACTCCGACTTCCTCAACATGCTCGAGCGCGACCGGCTGGAGTCGAAGAAGATCTCGAAGACGAACGCCGTCACGTCGATGCTCGACTACGACATCGGCGCGGAGAACGTCCACGTCGGCCCGTCGGACTACGTGCCGTGGCTCAGCGACCGCAAGTGGGCGTACATCCGCATGGAGGGCACATCGTTCGGCGACGTGCCGCTCAACATCGAGCTGAAGCTCGAGGTCTGGGACTCGCCGAACTCGGCCGGCATCGTCATCGACGCCGTCCGGCTGGCGAAGCTCGCCCTGAACAACGGCATCGGCGGGCCGCTCGGAGGCGCCGAGCGCGTACCTCATGAAGTCGCCGCCGAAGCAGATCCGCGACGACGAGGCGCGGGAGCTCACCGAGCGCTTCATCAAGCAGAACGCCCGCACGAAGACGAAGGCCACGACCAAGGCATGAAGCAGAGCCACACCGGGAGGGCGGTGCTCGCCATCGCCCTCCCGCTGGTTCTTCTCACGGCCTGCGGAGGGTCGGAACAGGCACTGGAACCGGAGGAGCAGTTGGCCGTCGACCGGAAGCTCATCGCCGCCGCCTGGGAGAACGACCTCTCCGAGGCACGGCGGCTCATCGAGGAAGGCGCGGACGTCAACGCGAAGGACGACTCCGTGCAAAGCGCCTACCTCATCTCCACATCCGAGGGCTACGTGGAACTCCTCGAGCTCACGCTCGAGCACGGCGCAGATGTCACCAGCCTCGACAGCTTCAACGGCACCGGGCTGATCCGCGCGGCAGACCGGGGTCATGTCGAAATCGTTCGCGAGCTACTGAAGACCGAGATCGACGTCGACCACGTCAACAATCTCGGGTGGACTGCGCTGCTCGAGGCAATCATCCTCGGCGATGGCGGCCCGAGTCACACGGAGGTCGTCCGGCTGCTCGTAGATGCGGGCGCCGATGTCAATCTCGCCGACGGGAACGGCGAGTCGCCGCTCACGCATGCGCGGAACCGGGAGTACGCAGAGATGGTCGACATCCTGAGAGCCGCCGGCGCCCGCTGACTGCACTCGCGGCGTCGCCTCCAGCTCCACTGGCCGGGGCGGGCATTGCGGTTCCTCCGGCAGCGGCCGGAGGTTATGTGCAAAATGTCGCGCCGCGATGACGACAGTCGGTTGGCCGACGCAGGCACATTCATTCGTCGGCCGGACCGACGAGCTCACGCAGCTAGAGCAGCTCATCCATCAGGGTGAGCACGCGGCCGTGTACGTGCACGGCATCCCCGGCATCGGGAAGTCGTCCCTTGTCCGCCGGCTGCTCGAGCGCGTTCGCGGTGCGGAGCTTGCCGTCGTGCAGCTCGACTGCCGAACGGTCGAGCCGACGGAGCGCGGCCTCTTCGCAGCCCTCGGCACGGACAGCCTGGAGACGTTCGTCGAGAGGCTGGACTCGACACCGACGGTCATCGCACTCGACCACTACGAGGTGTTCCGGCTCATGGACACCTGGCTGCGCCAGGTGTTCGTTCCCGCGCTGCCGCGCGGGACATGCGTGCTCCTGTCGGGTCGCGAGCAACCCGTGGCGGCATGGTTCTCGATCGGCGGCTTCCGCTCTGTCCCACTGGGACCGATGACCGCAGAGGATGCCGCCCTGCTGCTCGAGCGCGTTCGACATCGGAGCCAGCGAGGCGCAGCGAATCAATCGGATCGCCCACGGCCATCCGCTCGCGCTCACGCTCGCCGGTGCAGGAATCTTCGAGCAGCCGCAGCGCGAGCTGGAAGAGGCGGCGACCGGGCCCGTGATCGACACGCTGGCGCGGCTCTATCTCGAGGACGTCGACGATCCCCTGGCTCGAAGGGCTCTGGAGGCTTCGTCTGTCGTCCGGCGCACGACCGAGCCGCTCCTCGACGCAATGCTCGACGGAGACGACCCCGGCGACGCTCTCGAGCGCCTCCTGCAGCTGCCGTTCGTCGAGGCGGGACGTGACGGACTCGTCGTGCACGACGCCGTCCGCGAGCGCGATCGGCGGGTTTTTGCGCGGCGCGAACCCGGTCCGGCTATCGCGACTATCGCCGAGCGGCATGGCGCGAGCTGCGAGACGAGGTGCGCGACGCGGCGCCGGGCGAGCTCTGGCGCTACACGGCCGACATGCTCTACCTGATCGAGAACCCCGTCGTTCGCGAGGCGTTCTTCCCGAGCGATGCGCAGCCGCTCGCCGTGGAGCCGGCAAGGGCCGATGACGAAGCGGCGGTCACGGCGATCGCGCGCCGGCACGAGCCCGCGACAGCCGCCGCGATGATCGACCGCGTGGTGGGAGGAGGCGCCGGAGACGTTCTCGGTGGTCCGCGACCGCGACGCGGTGGTCGCAGGCTTCTTCTCGCTTCTCGAAGACCGAGCATCCTGCGCCGGGCGCTGGTCTCGGCGACCCCGTCGTCGAGGCGTGGTCGCGTCACCTGCGCGAGCAATCCCGTGCCGAAGGGCCAGCGCGCTCGGCCTGCGCCGCTGGCTCGACTCCGCGAAGGGCGAGCAGCCGTGCGCCGTTCAGGCGGCCAGCTGGCTCGACGTCAAGCGCACGTACATGGCGCTCCGCCCGGCGCTCCGGCGGATCTACGTCGTCGTCAACGACGTGCCGACGTACTGGCCGGTGGTCGAGAAGCTCGGCTTTCGTCCCATCGCCGAGCGAGCGTCGAGGTGGACGGCGTCACGTACACGAGCGTCGTGCTCGACTTCGGGCCCGGTCGGTCGACGGCTGGCTCGCCGGCGCTCGTCGGCGCCGAGCTCGGCGTCGGCCGACGAGCCGCGAGCCGACGAGGCGGCGCGAGAGCTCGTCGTGCGCGGCGAGCGCGTCGCGCTGACGCCGCTCGAGTTCGGGCTCTTCAGCCACCTCCGCGAGCGCGAGGGCAAGGCCGTCTCGCGGCAGGAGCTGCTGCGAGAGGTCTGGGGCACGGAGTTCACGGGCGGCAGCAACGTCGTCGACGCCGTCGTGCGCTCGCTTCGGCGCAAGCTCGGCAGCGCGCGCGTCGTCGTGGAGACGGTCCGCGGAAGCGGCTACCGCCTGCGCGCCGACTGGCGCGCCGACCTGCGCTAGCGATCCTTCATCGAATTCTCATCGCGGGCTTCATCGAGCCAGGCTCGGCCTCGCCTAGCCTCGCGACATGGAGCCAAGAGAGGTGATCGAGCGATATATCGCCGAGGTGCTCGAACGAGCGACGTCCCCGACGCGGCGGAGCGCTGATCTGGTATCGAGCTCTGAGTTCGGCAGCGGCGTGCCGGCTCCGGACGGCATTCCCGGACCTCGAGGTGAGACGGACGGCGCTGCTCGCCGAGGGCGACCTCGTCGCGGCACACGTCACCGCACGGGGGACGCACGAGGGCCTCTTCAACGGCGTCCCACCCACCGGCAACGAGTGGGAGGCGCACTGCACAGCCATCTACCGCGTCGAGGACGGCCGCATCGCCGAGGCGTGGGTGACATGGGATCTGCTCGCGCTGATGGAGCAGCTCGATGCGGTCGAGCGCGTCCAGACGGTAAGCGCCTGAACGAAACGGAGGAAACATGAGGCAGAGGATCACGATAGGGCTATTGCGATGACCGGCGGCGTTGACCATCGCCGCAGGTGCGTCTGGGGACCGGACGCGCACGGCGGGCGCTCGAGCTGAACAACGCCCTGATCAGCTCGTACTACAAGTTCGACAGGGCGTACTGCCCGGCAGGCGTCTCGGCCCCCGCCGACTGCGTCCGCTTCACCGGCCAAGGACGATCGCGGCCTCGGTGCCGTCACGACGACCTACACGAAGATCCTTCCCGGAGTCGATCCGGCTTGCGTGGTCGTCCAGAACAACACCGCGGTCATCACGGTCGCCGGGAAGGGCACTATCGAGGTCTCACGGACCGGCACGATCTGCACGCCGCCGGCTCCCTTGACGATCGGTCCCTACACATTCACAGTCACCGGCGGCACCGGCGCCTACGGAGGAGCCAGCGGAACGCTTTCCTTCCGGCAGTCGGCAGGGGCATTGGACGGCGCGTGCCAGTGCGGCTCGGCCCAGGACACGTGGGCAGGCACGATCACCGTGCCGGGGATGGAGTTCGACCTGACCGCGCCGACGATCGCGGGAGCGGTCTCGAAGAGCGTCAAGGCGCCCAGGAAAGCCAAGAGCATGCGTGTCCGCTACACCGTCAAGGGGACCGACGCCGTCGACGGGGCCGTCGCGGCCATCTGCACGCCCAAGTCCGGCAGCGCCTTCAAGGTCGGGCGCACGAAGGTCACGTGTAGTGCGACCGACTCGAGCGGCAACGTCGCTCGAACGCAGTTCACGATCACCGTCAAACGCTCGTAGGAGTCAGAGGCGAAGGGGTTGCAACTAGACTCGGAGGCCGATGGGCCTCCGAGTCTGCCTCGTCACGCCGTTCGTCTGGTCGCAGCCGCACGACGTGAACGACCACGTCGCGGGCGTCGCCCGCGAGCTGCGCCGCCTCGGCCACACCGTCACCGTGCTGGCGCCTCGACCCGCGCCATGGACCTGCGCGAGGCCGTCGAGCCCTCCAGCGGCCGGCTCGGCGACGTCGTGGCGATCGGCCCGGCGCTGCCTGTCTCACGCCGAGCACGATGGCCGCGCCGGTCGGCGTCCGCGCCAACCTCGCGCTCGCGCTGGCCCACGGCGCGTTCGACGTCGTCCACGGCTTCGAACCGGGACTGCCGAGCCTTTCGTACCTCGCGCTGCGCGACACGCACGCGCTGGCCGTCGCGACGTTCTTCTCCCCCGACCGGCTGTTCTTCCCGCCGGGCAAGCCACAGCGCGCACGACTGCTCGGCAGGATCGACGCCCTGCTCGCGACGTCCCAGGAGACGGCGAACGCGGCAGCCGAGCGCTTCCCGGGCGATTACACCATGATCTCGCCCGGGGTGATCGCAGGCTCTTCGCCCGGGCAGGAAGCAGTGGACCATCGTCGTGGAGCTCGTCCCCGGCGAGCGCGAAGCCGCGCGGACGGCGATTCGCAGCCTCGACGAACGAGACGGCTGGGAGGTCGTGCTGCTACGTGAGAGCGCACTCGCCGGCAAGCCGTACGTTCCTCTGCGCCTGCGCGGTCGCGTCCACGTCCGCACACACCCGTCCACCGACGAGCGCGCCACCCTCCTGAACGCGGCGAGCGAGTTCGTTCCCGCGCCCGAAGGCAGCGATCGGCTGGCGCTGAAGCCACGACGTCGGCCGGCGGTGGCGCACCGAGCGACGGCTTCGCCGAGGTCGCAGCCCAGCTCGATCGGCTGTATGGCCGTCTCGCGGCAGGCGGCGAGCAATCCATGTAGACAGCGACCCGCTTTCCGATCGAGAGTGGATCGCGGTCGACCTGCACACGCACACATCGTGGTCCCACGACTGCAGCGTCCCGGCCGCCGATCTGCTGGACGTCGCCGAGGAGATCGGCCTCGGAGCGATCGCGGTCACCGACCACAACGTGTTCGGCGGAGCGCAGGAGGCAGCCGAGCTCGCACGCGGCCGCTCCCTGACCGTCATCCCCGGCGAGGAGATGAAGACGAAGGGCCAGGGCGAGGTGATCGGGCTCTTCCTGCGCGAGGAGATCCCGCGCGGCCTCAGCTTCGAGGACACCATCGCCGCCGTCCGCGCCCAAGGCGGCCTCGTCTTCCTCCCCCACCCCTTCGACCGCCGCCACGCCATTCCCGACCCTGTCACGTTGCACCGCCACCTGGCGGAGATCGACGTGCTCGAGGTCTACAACGCGCGGCTGCTCAAGGAGACGTACAACGACGAGGCGCTGCGCTTCGCGCGGAAGTACAACCTCCTCCAGGCGCCGGCTCGGACGCGCACGTGCTGCCCGGCCTTGGCACCGGCGCGGTGCGAATGCGCGAGTTCCGGACGCCCGAAGAGTTCCTGATCAGCCTGCGCACCGCGGAGATCCTCCGCCGTCCTAAGTCACTGACGTACCTCCAGTCCCTCAAGTGGGTGGCCCAGGTCAAGGAAAAGGTGCGCTAGACGAGAAGGACCACCCTCCACGTGGCGGTGCCGAACGACGAGATCTACGAGAAGTACCTGCAGAAGGCGATCCGCGAGATCAACGATCTCGGTGACGAGATCACCGCGCCGCCGGCGAGCGTGCCGTGCCCGTGCTCGGCTCAGGGCATCCCCTGGCCGACATCATGCTTCTGAAGTACGGGCCGCAGGCATCGGAGATCGAGGAAGGCGTCGCGTTCTACGGCCGCGCGGGGCAGGCGGTGCTCCGCTCGCTACAGCGGTTGCGCGTCGACCCGATGTCGGTCTATGGGACGAACTGCCTGAAGTTCGAGGGCGCGGAGCCCGACGATCGGTCACGTGAGTGGCTCGCCCGCGAGCTGCACATCGTCCAGCCGAAGCTCGTCGTCTGCATGGGCAGGACGCCTTGGCTTCCTCAACGCGCTGAAGTTCCCGCTCGGCCAGGAGATCGGGCCGAAGACGGGCGAGCTCCAGTCCTTCACGCCGACGATCGACGCGCTGGTCTGCCCGACCTCGATGCCTCACTCGACGAGCAGCCGCTGAAGACCGCGTTCTGGAACGCGTTCAAGCGGTCGGAGCCTGGTGGGCCGCCCTGCCGCCCTACTAACTTACGGCGTAAGTCGGTAGAAGCGCCAGAAGTCGTGCTCGATCGGAAGCACCTCGAACGACGAGAACCCAGCGTACTCGGCGTAGCCCTGCACGGTCTCCGTGCGCATGGGGTTCCCGTCCAGCAGGGTCCTCGCCGGCCATGCCGACGGGCAGGCAGTGAAGGAAGCTGGAAGACCGTCCTGCATGCGCTCGAGCTCGCTCGCAGGCGCCTGGAAGCTGTCCTCTGTGCGCTCGTCGCCGACGATCACCGAGCCGCGCTCACCAAGCATCCCACGTAGCGTCCGTAGCACCTCGACGGGGTACGACATGTCGTGGAGCGCCTCGAAGATCGTCACGAGGTCGTACTGGCCGGCGAGCGCCTGGTCGGCAGCGTCGCGCTCGTGAACGACGACGCGGCTCTCGACATCGGTGCCTGCGAGGTTCTCCCGCGCCTTCGCGATCGACGCCGTGTCGAGATCGATGCCGTCCACGTGCACCAGCGGATACGCGCGGGCGGATGGCGATGCTCGACCAGCCCGCACCGCACGCGACGTCGGCGACCCGCGCAGGTGGCTCGGCGAGGAGCCGTTTGTGAACGTTCGGGGAACCGCCGGCAGCCACTCGCTACCGAGCAGGTTGGTGAACATCGGCCGCGTGAATGCCGCCTGACCCTCGACGAG
>CAWGEE010000021.1:0-47500 GCA_963821415.1 uncultured Actinomycetes bacterium
ACTTAGGATTGTCGCGTGGCGACGCGCCCCGATCGCAACCTCGCGCTCGAACTCGTGCGCGTGACCGAAGCGGCGGCCATGGCCGCGGGCCGGTGGGTGGGCCGCGGCGACAAGAACGCGGCCGACCAGGCGGCCGTCGACGGGATGCGGCACATGCTGGACATCGTCAGCATGCAGGGCACGGTCGTCATCGGAGAGGGCGAGAAGGACGAGGCGCCCATGCTCTACAACGGCGAGGCGATCGGCAACGGCGAGGGGCCCGAGGTCGATGTCGCCGTCGATCCGCTGGAAGGGACGCGGCTGACGGCGAACGGAGCGCCGAACGCGATCGCCGTCATCGCGCTCTCCGACAAGGGCACGATGTTCTTCCCCGGCGCGGCGGTCTACATGGACAAGATCGTCGTCGGCCCCGCGGCGGCTGACGTGATCGACATCGACGCGCCGCCGGCGGAGAACGTGCGGCGCACTGCGGAGGCGAAGGGGATGCGAGCGGAGGATGTCACGGTCGTCGTGCTCGATCGCGACCGCCATGCCGACCTGCTCGCGGAGCTCCGCGACGTGGGCGCCAGGGTCCAGCTGATCACGGACGGCGACGTCGCGCCCTCGATCGCGGCGGCGAGGCAGGGTAGGGGCGTCGACCTGCTGATGGGCATCGGCGGCACGCCGGAAGGCGTGATCTCGGCAGCCGCCGTCAAGTGCCTGGGCGGCGCGATGCAGGGGCGGCTCTGGCCGCGCGACGACGAGGAGCGGCAGAAGCTCGTCGACGCGGGATTCGACGTCGACCGGAAGCTCACGACCGACGACCTCGTCGTCGGGCGACGACGTCTTCGTCGCCGCGACCGGCGTCACCGATGGGAGCCTGCTGAACGGCGTGCGCTACGACGCGTCCGGTTGCACGACGCAGTCGGTCGTCATGCGCTCACGCTCGGGCACCGTCCGGCGCATCGAGTCGCACCACGCCCAGGGCAAGCTCGAGCGGCTCGCCCCGGGAAGTACTAGGCCGCTACCGGCTTTCTCCAGCTCCGGCGAGTAGTCCCCCGAGCGGGCTAGACCGTTCATGCGCGCGCGGTGGAGGTACGCCGCCTGTGCCGCCTCGGCGTTCGCCGTGTCTCCTCCCCACGCCTTGAGCGCAGGCGCCTGCAGCGCGCGGCCGTACGAGTACGACAGCTGCCATGCGTGCGGCCCCTTCGCGTTCATGGCGTTGAGGTGCGCCGTGGCGACCTCGTCGGACTGGCCGCCCGAGAGGAAGACGATGCCGGGTACCGCCGCCGGCACATGCCGCTCGAAGCAGCGCAGCGTCTCGTCGGCCACCTCGTCCACCCCTGCCTGAGTCGAGCACTCGTAGCCGGACAGCACCATGTTCGGCTTCAGCAGCATCCCCTCGAAGTGGACGCGCTGGTCGCGCAGCTCGGTGAACACCGCGTGCAGCGTCCGGGACGTCACGTCGAACGAGGTCTCGATCGTGTGGTCGCCGTCCATCAGCACCTCGGGCTCCACGATCGGCACGAGCCCGGCCTCCTGGCTCAGCGCCGCATACCGGGCGAGCGCGTGCGCGTTCGTCCACACGCAGTACTCGCTGGGGATGCCCTCGCCGATGGTGATCACCGCGCGCCACTTCGTGAAGCGGGCGCCCAGGTCGCGGTACTCCGCGAGCCGCTCGCGCAGGCCGTCGAGCCCCTCCGTGATCTTCTCGCCGGGTGCGTTCGCGAGATCCTTCGCACCTGCGTCGACCTTGATGCCGGGGATGATCCCCTGCTCGGCGAGCTTGGCCGGGAACGGCGTGCCGTCTGCGGACGACTGCCGGATCGTCTCGTCGTAGAGGATCACGCCGCTGATGTGTTCCGCGGCGCCCTCGGTGGTGAAGAGGAGATCGCGGTAGAAGCGGCGGTTCTCCTCGGTCGACTCCACGCCGATGGAGTCGAAGCGCTTCTTGATGGTCCCGCTCGACTCGTCGGCGGCCAGGATGCCTTTCCCCGGCGCGACGAGCGCTTTGGCGGTGCTTGTCAGCTCGTCAGACATGCGGCGAGCCTACCACCGTAGAACACCCTCTAAGCAGCGGGAATTGCAGCGACGCCTGGCAGCTCCTTGCCTTCCAGGAGCTCGAGCGAGGCGCCGCCGCCCGTGGAAACCCAGGACACGCGATCGGCGAGACCGAGCTCGTTGATCGCCCGCACGGAATCGCCTCCTCCGACGACGGAGTAGGCGTCCGCCTCCGCGACGGCCAGAGCGACGGCGCGCGTGCCCTCGGCGAATCGCGGCCACTCGAAGACGCCCATAGGGCCGTTCCAGAAAATCGTCCGGGCGCCGGCGATCAGCTCGGCGAAACGCTCGCGGCTGGAGGGGCCGATGTCGAGACCGAGCCAGCCCTCGGGCAGTTCGTCGAACGCCGTCACCTGCGTCTCCGCGTCCTCCTCGAACGCGGCCGCGGCGACCACGTCGCTCGGCAGCTCGACCTCGAAGTCGAGCGGATTCTCGTCGCGCAGCTCCTCGGCCATCTTCCCGCCGATGATCACGGTGTCGGCACGTCCGACCAGGTTGCGCAGCACGCCGAGCTTGTCCTCGACCTTGGCGCCGCCGGCGACGAGCACGAAGGGCCGGTCGACGTCGCCGAGCAGGCGGCCGAGGTGCTCGAGCTCGGCCTCGAGCAGCAGGCCGGCGTACGCGGGGAGCAGGTGCGCGACGCCCTCCGTCGACGCGTGGGCACGGTGGGCTGAGCCGAACGCATCGTTGACGTAGAGGTCCCTACCGTCTGCCAGGTCACGCGCGAAGGCCGGGTCGTTCGCCGTCTCGCCGGGGTTGAAGCGCGTGTTCTCCAACACGCCGATGCGCTCGTCGGGCAGCAGCTCGCGGAGGCGCGCGGCGACGGCGTCCATGGAGTACGCCGGGTCGGGCCCTTTCGGGCGTCCCAGGTGCGAGCAGACGGCGATCTCGACGGCGTCCCGCTCGAGCAGCAGCTGGAGCGTCGGGAGAGACGCGCGGATGCGCGTGTCGTCGGCCACGCGGCCGTCCTCGAGCGGCACGTTGAGATCGGCGCGTACGAGAACACGCTTGCCCGCGACGTCGGCGTCGCGGACAGACCTCGGCGTCACGCCTTGGCTGCGACCGGCTCAGGTGTGAGCGTCTGTGCCATCCGCTCGACGAGGTCCGACAGGCGGCAGCTGTAGCCCCACTCGTTGTCGTACCAGCCGAAGACCTTGACCATCGTTCCCGACACCATTGTCAGCCCGCTGTCGAAGACGCAGGAATACGACGAGCCGACGATGTCCGAGGACACGAGCGGCTCGTCCGTGTAGCGGAGGATGCCCTCCAGCGGCCCCGTGTCGGCGAGCTCCTGGAAGAGACCGTTGACTTCCTCCACCGTCGTCTCGCGGCCGACACGCACGACGAAGTCGACCACGGAGCCGTCGGGCACCGGTGCTCGCATGGACATGCCGTCCACCTTCCCCTTGAGGTCCGGCAGCACTACGCCGATGGCGCGCGCTGCCCCGGTCGACGTGGGGATGAGATTGATGGCCGCCGCGCGCGCCCGACGCAGATCGTCGTGCGGGAGGTCGAGCACGCGCTGGTCGTTCGTGTACGCGTGGATGGTCGTCATGAAGCCCTGCTCGATGGTGAGCGCGTCGTGCAGCACCTTCGCCATCGGCGCCACGCAGTTCGTCGTGCAGGACGCGTTGGAGATGATGTTGTCCTCGGCGGGGTCGTAGTCGTCGTCGTTGACGCCGAGCACGAGCGTGACGTCGGGGTCGGTGGCCGGCGCTGAGATGACGACCTTCTTCGCGCCCGCCGCCAGGTGCGTCTCCGCCTGCTCGCGCTTCGTGAACAGGCCCGTCGACTCGACGGCGATGTCCACGCCGAGATCGCCCCAGGGCAGCTCGGCCGGGTCACGGAACGTGAGCTTCGCGATTCGCGCGCCGTTGACGGTGATCGAGTCGTCGGCGGCCTCCACGGAGCCCGCGAACGGGCCCAGCACGGAGTCGTACTTCAGCAGATGCGCCATCGTCTTCGTGTCGCCGATGTCGTTCACGGCGACGATGTCAAAGTCCCCGCCGCGCTGGACGTGCGCACGCAGGAAATTGCGCCCGATGCGGCCGAAGCCGTTGATGCCTACGCGTGTCTTGGCCATGCCGCTGAGTCTATCCCCCTGCCAGTTCCACAAGCCTCGCCAGTCTGCGCTGCACGGCTGCCTTGCTGGCCCGGGGCTCGCACTTCGCCGCCAGCTCGCGAAACGACAGCGCAGGATGCTTCCGCCGCAACGCCGCCATCTCCTGGAGCTCGCCGGGAAGTGATGCGAGCTCGCCGCGCTCCTCGAGCAGCTCGACGGCACGGAGCTGGCCGTGCGCGGCACGCGCGGTGCGGACGAGATTCGCGTGGTCGGCGTTGGCGAGCCTGTTCGCTGCGGAGCGCGCCGCAGCCACGACAGCGTGCTCGTCGATGGCGAGCGCGGCGTCGCTGGCGCCCGCCAACGCCAGCGTGTCCGCAACGGTCTCCGCGTTGCGGGTCAGCGCGACTGCGTAGGCGCGGCGCTCGCGCGCACGGAGGAAGACGTCGTCCTGCGCCGCCACGCGGACGAGGAACTCAGCGCCCTCGAGGTCCGCGAAGCGCACTTCCAGCTGTGCCGAGCGTGGGCCACTGACCGATCCCGCACCGAGCAGCGCTCCCCGCACGTATGCCGAACGGCAGCACGGCCTGCCGACCACCCTGGCCGGCGGTCGCGTCAGCGGACGGCCGCCACGGCCGACGATGCCGGCCTCGCGCAGCACCTCGACGGTCGCCGGCCCTCCCAGCACGTGTAGCTGGTAGCGCGTTGGACGATCGAACGCCCGTTGCCTGTAGGTGCGGATCTCGCTTTCCACGTCCAGGCCTCGCAACAGGGAGAACGCGCGTCGCGCCACTGACGAGGCCGAGACGTCGAGGTGAAACGCGAGCTCCCCGTGCCCGCGCAGGTGCAGGCTGCCGGCCGTGTGGAAGAGCGCGGAGATCTCGGCGAGCGCGTCGCAGCGGCGAGCCGGCGCGATCTGCGCGAGCTCGTTACGCACGTCCTCGGAGAGCGTCACGCCGCGCCCTCGAGCGCGAGCAGCCTCCGCTTGTAGTCGAGACCGAGCGAGCCGTAGCCGCCGAGCCCGTCCGCCCCGACCACTCTGTGGCAGGGAACGACGATCCCGAAGCGGTTCGTCGCACAGAAGGAGCCCGCTGCGCGCGCCGCACCGGGATGCCCGGAAAGCGCAGCGAGCTCCCCGTACGTCACTGTCTCGCCACGTCCGACGCCGCGCAGAGCGTCGACGACCGCGGCCTGAAACGGCGTGCACCACGTGAGATCGAGCTCGACGTCCGCGAAGTCGTCTCCGGCGCCGGTGAAGTAGGCGGCGAGACGAGTAGCGAGCGGGTGGCTGCCGGATGGTTCCGGCCCGGGCCGCGGGAGCTCGCTCCAGAGGAGGACGTCTTCCTCCAGCAGCAGCTCCCCCACTCCGAAGTCGCCTGCGTCGTACAGCACGCGATCCCGTGGCACCGGCTCAACATACAATCGCCGCGTGAGCGTCCACGGGATCTTCCGGCCGCCCGCTCCGTTCAACGAGCCGGTCCGCGAGTACAAGGCCGGCAGTCCCGAGCGCGCGGAGCTGGAACGCCGCCTACAGGAGATGCAGTCGGAGCGGATGGAGATCCCATGCGTGATCGGAGGCAAGGACGTTCGCACCGGCGACACGTTCGAGTCGGTGATGCCACATCGCAAGGAGCACGTGCTCGCAGACGTCCACCAGGGCGGCGCGGCCGAAGTGGAGCAGGCGATCGCTGCCGCCGCTGAGGGCTGGAGAGAGTGGTCGCGTACGCCGTGGGAAGAGCGCGTCGCGGTGTTCATCCGCGCGTCGGAGCTGCTCGCCGGCCCGTGGCGCGCGACGCTCACCGCGGCCACGATGCTCAACCAGTCGAAGACGGTGCATCAGGCCGAGATCGACGCCGCCTGCGAGCTGATCGACTTCTGGCGCTTCAACGCGGACTACCTCGTTCGTATCTACTCGGAGCAGCCCAAGTCGTCGCCCGGCGTCTGGAACCGCATGGAGTACCGGCCGCTGGAGGGCTTCGTGTTCGCCGTCAGCCCCTTCAACTTCACGGCCATCGGCGGCAACCTCACGGCGTCGCCGGCGTTGATGGGCAACACGGTCGTCTGGAAGCCGGCGTCGACGTCGGCCTACTCCGCGTACTTCCTCATGCGCCTGCTGCAAGAGGCGGGGCTGCCGGACGGCGTGATCAACCTCGTCTACGGGCCCGGCGCCGCGATTGGCGACCCTGCGCTCGCGAGCCCTGACCTCGCCGGGATCCACTTCACGGGCTCGACGTCGGTGTTCCAGGACATGTGGCGCACGGTCGGCGGCAACATCGAGCGCTACCGGAGCTACCCGCGCATCGTCGGCGAGACAGGGGGCAAGGACTTCATCGTCGTGCACCCGTCCGCCGACCCCGAGGAGGTGGCGACGGCGGTGCTGCGTGGCTCTTTCGAGTACCAGGGCCAGAAGTGCTCGGCCGCGTCGCGCATCTACGTCCCCCAATCGCTCTGGGACGACACCCGCGACCGCATCGCGGACGAGGTGGCCACGATCCGCATGGGCGACGTCACCGATTTCCGGAACTTCATGGGTGCGGTGATCGACGCCAAAGCCTTCGGCCAGCATCGGGAGGCGATCGAGGAGGCGAAGTCCCAGGGGCGAACGATCGTCGCCGGCGGCACCACCGACGACAGCGAGGGCTTCTTCGTCGAGCCGACGGTGATCGAGACCTCCGACCCGGACGACCGCCTGCTGCGGGAGGAGCTGTTCGGGCCAATCGTCACTGCCTACGTCTATCCCGACTCGAAGTGGCAGGACACGCTCGAGCTGGTGGACGCGACGTCGCCATACGCGCTCACCGGCGCGGTGTTTGCGCGAGATCGCGGCGCGCTCGAGGAGGCCGGCGAGGCGCTGCGCTACGCCGCGGGGAACTTCTACGTCAACGACAAGCCGACGGGCGCCGTCGTCGGCCAGCAGCCGTTCGGCGGTGCGAGGGCGTCAGGCACGAACGACAAGGCGGGCTCGATGTGGAACCTCATCCGCTGGGTCAGCCCGCGCACGATCAAGGAGACGTTCGTGCCCGCTACCGACTACCGCTACCCCTTCCTCGAGCCGTAAAGACCCACGCGTTCGCCGCTGCCTCGTCCCCGGCGGACGCGAACGCGACGACGGTGTGCCGACCGTTCCGCAGCGGCTGTGGCGCCTCGCCCCAGAGGGACATCCGCTGCTTGTTCGGCGACCAGTACCCGCGGGCGTCCTGGAAGAACCGGCCGTCGAACCACATCGCCGCGTCGTCGATCTTGCCCGGGGCGGAAACCTCTGCGAAGAGTTGGGTTCGCCGCAGCGACACGATCTCCGGGTAGCGGGCGCACCGCTTCCACCGTGAACACAGGGTCGATCTCGACTTTCCAGACACCGCGTTCGTGCCGCACCGGAACGGCGAACGCCTCGCTCCGCCTGGCGATCGCGACGAGCCCGAGACCTCGGTCCACGGGCGTGTTGAGGATCACGCGGTAGGGGCTCTGCGCGAAGGAAGCGACGCTCGCGCGGACGCCCCGCGCGCCGCGGCTGCGGAAGTCGGCCAGCGTCGGTCCGAGGCGCCGCTGGCTCACGCGGCTCAGCGTCGCCCACATCGCGGGCTCATCCCCGACCGCAGCAGCGTCGAGCAGCCGCTCGAACGCACGAAGGCGCAGCTCCGACTCGGGAGTGGTCGCAGCCGTCGTCTGTCCGGTCAGCAGTGCGCCGACGGCGGCGAGCATGGCCACGAGTCGCAGAGCCATCAGGGGAAGAACGTCCAGGCGTGGGCGGCCAGCTTCACCGCCTGCGCTCGTGAACGCCACCGCCGTGTGCAGGCCCGGCTTCAGCGGGTTGGCGAAGTTCGCGTAGATGGTCGCGCTGTCCGGGTCGGATGCCGTCTTGGTGTCGAGCGTCACCCCGTCGAGGTACAGCACGGCCACGCCGGCGCCGCCCGGGCCGTGCTTCTCGACGCCGATCTGGTCGGCGAACTTTCCCCGGGAGCCCGGCGGCGGGCCGAGAACGTCGATCTGCACGGGCCCGGGCAGCTCGACGCGCCAGACGTCCCCTTCGAGCCGCATGGGAACGGCGTAGGCCGAGCCGCCGCGCGAGAGCGCCACGAGGCCGAACTGCCCGTCGATGTTCTCCGATACCTCGACCGGCAACGGCGCCTTGGCGAACGGCGCCAGCGTGCGCCGCAGCTCCGGGAACGCGTTCTGCTCGAACTCTCCCAGAGTCGGCCCCTCACGGCGCTGTGAACGCTCCGAGAGGAGGTCCCACGCCGTCTCGGCATCGTTGTCGGCCGCCGCGGTGACGAGCGCCTGCATCACCTCACGCCCAGGATCCGGCGGCGTCGCCGCTTCGTCCTGCTGCTCACCGCCGCAGCCCGCTACCGCCAGCGCGAGCAGCGCCGCACCGATGAGCACCGCTCTGCGCACGCGCGGATGCTAGCCGGAGCCCGTCACCGTCGGCCCGGCCTTGTGCAGCTGCGCGTAGACGGCGCGCGCAGTCTTCTCCGGCAGGCCCGGTACGCCTTCCAGCTCCTCCTGGGACGCGGCGAGGATGCGCTCGACCGAGCCGAAGTGGTTCAGCAGCGCTCGCCGCCTCGCCGGTCCGATGCCGCGCAGGTGGTCCAGCAGGGAGTCGCGAGCCTCGGCACTTCTCTTCTGGCGGTGGTAACCGACGGCGAAGCGGTGAGCCTCGTCGCGGATGCGCTGGAGCAGCTGCAGGCCTGCGGACGAGCGGTCGAGCACCATCGCACGTCGCTGCCCGGGGACGAAGACGTGCTCCTCCCGCTTGGCGAGCGACACGACCGCGACACGCGGCAGCTCGTACTCGTGCATCGCCTTCAGCGCGGCCGACAGCTGTCCCCTCCCGCCGTCGACGACGACGAGATTGGGAACCGCGGCGAACGACTCGTCCCAGTCGGGAGCGCTGGACGGCACTCCGGCACGTGCGAAGCGGCGGGACAACACCTCTGCCAGCGCCGCATAGTCGTCCTGGCGCCCGGAGGGGCGGCGGATCGCGAATTTCCGGTACAGGGCCTTCCGCGGCTGCGCGTCCTGGAACACCGCCATAGAGCCGACGGTTTGACGGCCCTGGATGGTCGAGATGTCGTAGCACTCGATGCGCACGGGGAGGCTCTCGAGGTTGAGCGCCTCGCGGAGCTCCTCGAGCGCGGCCACGCGGCGCAGCTTCTGCCGCTCGGTCGCCGCCGTGGCCGACACGAGCGCGAGCTCTGCGTTCTTCGTGGCGAGCTCGGCCAGCCGGCGCTTGTCGCCCCTGAACGCGGGGCGCACGACGACCCGCGAGCCGCGCCGCTCGGTGAGCAGCTCCTCCAGCGCCGCCAGGTTCCCGACCTCGCGGGGCAGCACGACCTCGGGTGGAATGCTGGGCGCAGAGCTGTAGTAGCCGAGACAGAACTCCTCGGCGATCGTCTGGAGGTCCTGGCCGGCGACGTTCTCCAGGTGAAAGCTGTAGCGGTCGACGAGCTTTCCGTCACGCAGGGGGAAGACCTGCGCAGCCGCGCAATCGTCGTCCACGGCGAGCCCGATCACGTCGATCGTATCGGTGCGGCTCTGTGGCGCCGACTGCCGTTCCGCCAGGTGGCGCACCGAGAACAGCCGGTTGCGGTAGCGCGCGGCGTCCTCGAACCGCTCCGCCGCAGCCGCAGCGGCCATCTCGGCCTCGAGCCGGCGGTCGATCGTCTTCGTGTCCCCGGAGAGGAAGTCGATGACGCCGTCGATGATCTTGCGGTACTCCTCCGGTGAGACCTTGCCGACACACGGCGCCAGGCAGCGGTCGATGTGGTAGTCGAGGCAGGGAATCCCGGAGTGACGTCCGGGCCGTGGGCCCTCGCACGGCCGGAAGCGGAACGCGCGGTTGAGGACGTCGAGCGTCTCCCGGACCTTCTTCGCATTTGCGTAGGGCCCGAAATAGACGACGCCGCGGCGGTGGCGCTCGCGTGTGAACATCACGCGCGGATACTCGTCCTCGACGGTGACGGCGATGTACGGGAACGACTTGTCGTCGCGGAGGCGGATGTTGAACGGCGGCCGATGTCGCTTGACGAGGCTCTGCTCGAGGTGAAGCGCCTGCGCCTCCGTGCCGGCGACGATCGTCTCGATGTCATGGATGCGCTCGACGAGCTGTGCAGAGCCGAGCCGCATGTCCCCGGTCTTCTGGAAGTAGCTGCGGACACGTGAGCGCAGCGATTTCGCCTTGCCCACGTAGAGCACCGCGCCGTCCTCCCCTCGGAAGAGGTAGACGCCCGGCCCCTTCGGGAGCGCCTCCAGCTGGGCTTTTACGCGCTCGCTCATGTCACGCCCAGCCTAGCCAGCGGGTACTTTTACGCCGGTAATGGGTCGCTCATTCATCGTCGCCGCGCTCGCGGTCGCGGGCGCAGGCCTTCTCTGCGGGCCTGCGAGCGCCGGCGGCCCGAAGTTGCTCGTCGGAGCGGCGGAGGACATCGTCCGCCAGCCGACAGTCGTTCAGGCCAAGGCTCAGCTCGACCTGATGGCTCTCGCGGGCCTCAAGGCCGTGCGCATCACGTCCGACCTGGTCGCCGGGACTTCGGGCACCGCTGCCCGGGGAGCAGAACGCCATCGACATCGTCGCCGACGCAGCCAGCCTGACGGGCACGCGGGTGATCGTGCAGGTGTTCCACAAGGACTTCACGACGACGCCGCTGACGGACGGGTCGCGTGACGAGTTCGCCGCCTATACGGCCGCCATCGCGCGCGACAACCCGACGATCAGGGACTTCGTGATCGGCAACGAGCCCAACCTCAACCGGTTCTGGATGCCGCAATTCGCCCTCGACGGAACAAGCCTGTCGCCGGCCGCGTACCTCGCGCTCCTGGCACGGACGTACGACGAGCTCAAGAAGGTCTCACCGAATGTCCAGGTGATCGGCGTGGCCGTGTCCCCACGCGGCGGGGACAGGGCGGGCGGCATTCGCCCCACCCACTCGCCGACGAGGTTCATCACCGAGCTCGGCATCGCGTACCGGCAGACCGGCCGGCCGCTGCCTGTCATGGACAGCTTCGCCATCCACCCCTACCAGGACAACTCCAGCACGCCGCCGGGCTTTGCCCACCCCAACAACACGACGATCGCGATCGCGGACTACGACAAGCTCGTGAAGTTGCTGGGCGAGGCGTTCGACGGCACTGCCCAGCCGGGCTCGACGCTGCCCATCGTCTACGGCGAGTTCGGTGTCGAGTCGGTGATCCCGAGCGCGAAGTCGGCGCTCTACACGGGCACTGAGATCGAGTCGGTGAAGCCGGTCGACAACGCCACCCAGTCGCGGTACTACCGCGAGGCTCTCTCGATGGCGTTCTGCCAGCCCAACGTCACGACATTCCTCTTCTTCCACACCATCGACGAGTCGAACCTCGACCGCTGGCAGTCCGGGATGTACTACGCGGACGGCACTCCGAAGCCGAGCCTGGCCGCGGTCGAGGACGCCGCGCGCGACGCACGCGGCGGAGTGATCGCGAAGTGCACGGGCCTGTCCCTCTCGCCGGTCGCCAGGGTCTCCTACCCGAAGGGCAAGTCGCTGAAGAAGGTGCCGCTGAAGGTCAAGCTCAAGTGCGACATCGACTGCAAGTACCGCGTGCGGCTCGAGCGCCACCCGCGCGGCTCGACGACGCTCTCGGTGCGGGGCACAGCCCTCGCGGGCGTGGCGAAGGACGTCGCCTTGCCGGCCCGCCGCGTCGCACGTGGCGACTACCGCTTTACGGTGACGCTGACGGCTCCGCTGAACACGGGACCGCCGACAGAGCTCGTCAGCCGCCCCATAGCGTTGCGTTGACGCCCATGCAGGGCCAGTACGTCGCCTACACGTTCTTCAAGGTCTCACCTGGGTGGCGCCGGCTGCCCGTCGAGGAGCGGGTCGCGGGCAAGGAGGCCTTCGCCGAGGTGATCGAGGACTGGGCGGGCCGGCTCGAGCATCTCCACACCTACTCGACGGCCGGCGTGCGCGCGGACAGCGACTTCTTCGTCTGGAAGATCACCGAGCGCTACCTCGACTTCGAGGAGCTGGGAACAGAGCTGAACGCGACGCCGCTGGCCGGGTGGCTGGACACGCCGTACTCGTATCTGGCGACCACCAAGGCATCGCAGTACACGAGCGCACGCCGCGCGCGCAAGGTCGTGCCGCGCGGATCGCCGTATCTCGTCGTCTACCCGTTCGTGAAGGTGCGGCCGTGGTACGCACTGCCGGACGAGGATCGCCAGCGTGCGATGGACGAGCACATCGCCATCGGCGCGTCGTTCCCGTCGATCCACAACCACACCACGTATTCGTTCGGCATCGACGACCAGGAGTTCATGACGGCCTTCGAGTGCGACGAGCCGGCCGACTTCATGCACCTGATGCTGACGCTGCGCGAGTCCGAGGCGAGCCGCTACACGGAGCGCGACACGCCGATCTTCGTCGGCCACAAGGTGGAGATCCGCGAGGCTCTCGACCAGCTCGACGGCGCGGTCACCCGCACAACCGCGTAGCGCTAGCTATAGGTGTGTTCCTGGCGCCAGGTGCGCCACATCGCGTAACCGCAGAGGCCGAGCACGAGGACGAAGGCGACCGCGTCGAGCCCCGAGGCTCCGGCGAACGTGAAGACACCGATGTCGACCACGATGAGGATCGCAGCGCCGTAGAACGCCGTTCTCGCGCGTGCCGACCACTCCGAGATCTCGCCTCGCCGCTCGCGCCAGGCGAGGTAGACGAAGAACGCAACCGCGAGCAGGAACGCGATCCGGGCGAGGATCGAGAGCGCAACCAGCGTCTGGTAGAGCTGCAGGACGACGATCACGCCCGCAATGAGGGCGATGATGAGGAACCCGCGCAGGGTCGGGTTCATGTCGGCAAAGAACCGCCTCACGCCGCCAGCGTAGCGGCGGGCGATAGGATCGCTTCTGTGGCGGTCGAAGTCGGACAGGAAGCCCCGGACTTCGAGCTCGAAAGCGACTCGGGCGAGCGTGTCCGCCTGTCGTCGCTGCGCGGCAGCCCGGTTGTCCTCTACTTCTATCCGAAGGACGACACGCCCGGCTGCACGCTCCAGGCCTGTGAGATCAGGGATGCGTGGAGCGACTTCGAGGCGCGTGGTGCCGTCGTGCTCGGCGTGAGCCCCGACTCAGCCGCGTCGCACGAGGCGCTTCCGCTCGAAGTACGACCTGCCCTTCACGCTGCTCGCGGATCCCGAGCACGCAGTGGCGGACAGCTACGGCGTCTGGGTCGAGAAGACGTACGGCGACAAGACGTACCTGGGCAACGAGCGCTCGACGTTCGTCATCGACCCCGACGGCAGGGTCGCCAGCGTGCTCCGGGAGGTCAAGCCCGCGGAGCACGCTGAGGACGTTCTGAACGCTCTCGCCTAGCGCTTACTTGATCTTGCCGGCCTTGGCGAAGTAGCTCTTGCCGGCCTTCACGAGCGATCGTCTTCTTCGCCACGAGGTCGTACACGGAGACAGCGCCCTCGACGACGCGGGTCAGCGTGCCCTCGCAGAAGTCCTGCGTCAGCCAGTTCGTGCCTCGGACCGTGCCTGACGAGAAGCGACCGCGCGTGCGGAACCGGCCTTTACCCTTCCCCCACAAGCGTCGTACCGGCTTCCTTTTCGCCTGCTGCTCGCCGCCCGCAACCGAGACACTGCTCGCAGAGCGACTCTTGCCCTTCGTGCACTGCTTGTAGCTGCCCCCGATCAACTTGATGATCAGCACCGGCCTGGCCTGAGCTGAGGCCGCGGATCGGCTCTTGGCCGAGACATTGATCTCCCGCAGAGCAAAGGGCGTTCCGAAGAACGTTCCCACGCCCTCGATGCCCTGCAACTCGACGGCACCCGAACCTGGATTGATGTACGCGATGTCCTCGAGATCGATCTGCTGTCCGTCCGCGAGAGCGGCGCGCAAACGCCGCCGCCACCCTTCAGCGCAACGCATTGACCCTGGCCGCCGGCCGGTGTCACGTTCACTTCGCCGGCGCTGGGAGCGGGTAGCGAGGGCGGCTCGCCGGCCGTCACGCTGACGTTGCCTGCGAGGTCCCGTTGGCCGGTACCGGGTCTACGTCGCTCTGCGAGACGGATGCCGTGTTGACGAGGTCGCCGGTCTTGGTCGCCCGGGCGACGACCGAGACACTCGCTTCTCCACCGTCGGCGATCGAGCCGAGGCTGCAGGTCGTGCCTCCGCAGTTGCCCTGGCTGGCGGTCATGGATACGAGCTCGAGCCCGGAAGGCAGCGAATCGACGACCTGGACACCGGTCGCTCCGCCAGGCCCGTTGTTCGTGACTGCGATAGCGAACGACACCTGGCCGTTCACGGCGATGGCAGTCGGGCTGGCGGCCTTGATCAGGGAGAGGTCCGGGCCCGGTCCGCAGGCGGCGGTGGTGGCGGTGGCGGTGGCGGTGGAGGCGGTGGCGGTGGCGGTGGCGGCGGCGGTGGAGGTGGTGGAGGTGGAGGTGGTGGCGGAGGCGGAGGCGGAGGAGGTGGTGGCGGTGGAGGTGGTGGCGGAGGAGGTGGCGGCGGTGGAGAGCCCGTCGTCGTTGAGGATCGTGGCGGTAGCCCGAGCCCTACGCTGATGGTTGCGTTCGACGGATGGGTTGGAGAGAATCGACGAAGAAGGTCTCGTCCGCCTCGGCGGTCGTATCGCCGAAGACCTCGATCTGGATGTTCTGCTTGGATTGACCCTGTCCGAAGATCATGGTTCCGCTTTGCGACCCGTAGTCTTCTCCCCCGGTCGCCGTCCCGTCACTCGTCGCATAGGCGACGGTGACCTCGTCGGGGTTCTTGACGTTCGGGGCCACGTCGACGTGGAAGACCATGGTGAACGACCCCGAATCACCTTCGGGCTTGGAGCCCGGGCTGTCGATCGAGAGCGTGTAGGTAGCTGCCGCCGAAGCAGCAGGCGCGGCTCCAGCATGCGCCGAGAGCAGGACTCCGAGAGCCAAGACGGCCGCGAGGACGGACCGTCTAGCAAGATTCGGATTGCGACGCCCGGAGGGGCGGTCTCTTGTGGGAACGGCCACTCTTGCTCCGTTCCTAATTTACCTTCCCTGCCTTGGCGAAGTAGCTCTGGCCCGCCTTGACAGCCACGGTCTTCTTGGTGACGAAGTCGTAGACCTGCACGACACCGGCGAACACCCGCGTGCGGGTGCCGTCGCAGAAGTCCTCGGTGATCCAGCTCGTGCCGCGGACGGTGCCCGACGAGTAACGGCCACGTGTGCGGAACCGCCCTTTGCCCTTGCCCCAGAGCCGCCGAACCGGCGCGCCCTTGGCCGCCAGCGAACGGTTGCTGGTCGTGCACTGCTTGAAGTTGCCGCCGGAGAGCTTTACGACGAGGATGGGCTTCGAGATGGCCTCGGAGACCTGGATGTCCTCGAAGCCGAACTTCCCGCCGTAGAACTGCCCGACCCCTGCGTCGGCGCGCACTTCCACCCGCCCCGCGCCCGGGTCGATGACGGAGATCTCGTCGAGGTCGACTAGCTGTCCGACCTCGAGCGGCTGGCAGCCCTGGCCGTTCTTCAGCGCCACGCACTGCCCCTCACCGACAACGGGCGCAACGTTGGCGTTTCCAGGGTCAACTCCCTCCGGCTGCCCGTCGTCGTTGACGATGGTCACTTTGCCGATGGCCCTGCCGATCACCACGTTCACGGGGTTGCGGAGGAAGATCGTGAAGTACTCGTTCCACTCTGCTTCGACGCCCCCGTCGATGGTCACTTCGACGAACTCGGATGTGTCTCCGGGCTCGAACCGCACGGTGCCGCTGTTCCCGTCGTAGTCGCCCTGGTCGATCCTTGCCGTGCCGTCGACGGTCGTCCAGTCGACAGTAACCGCAACCGCGCTGGCCGCCGACAGCCGGAGCTGTACCGCGACAGTGTGGTCACTCCCTCCCGGGCCGCCTTCCAGGCTCTCGGCGTCTTGCACCGACACCGCCGGTGTGTCCTCGGCGGCTGCGTAGCTTGCAACGAATGCTGAGCCTACGGCCAGCAGCGCCGTCAGCGCGACGACGACCGTGCCGCGAGGCCGTGACAGCCCGCGGCGCAATGCTCGACTACGTCCGCAGTGTTGCTGCGGTCTCCCCATGCCCCTCCCCTTTGGTAGAACGCCTCCCGGGGAAGTCTATCCAGCCGCCTCCCGGCGTGCGAGGGGTAGGGCACCGCTAATGTAGAGCCGCGAGCTGTCACGTCCGCTCTACTAGACGCCGACAGAACGCGAAATCTTGCGTCACAAAGAGAAACCGCCCAGTGGGCGGCGGAGCTCTATGGTCACCGCCGGGGCCGGGCGCCTACGGTGACCCGGCCGCCGACGACTCCTGGTCTTTGAGCAGCTTGGCGCCCGCGGAAACGCACCGGCTGAACGGCGTCCCCTTCTGGCCGGGCACGTGCTTCTTGCTCATCGTGCTGCACGCCGTCGTCGGGGACGTGGTGTTGCCGCTCGCGAGCCTTGCCATTGCCGTCACGCATTGACTGAAGGGGGTGCCCTTCTGCCCTGCCGCATGGGTCTTGCTCTGACCCTGGCAATAGCGCCCATAGGCCTTACCCTTCGCAGCAGGACTCGCGTTGGGTCCGGGTTGGGTCGAGCCGGGCTTCTTGTCCGCGGCGTTCTGTGTGCCCGGATTCGTGGGCGGGCTTCCAAACGCCAGCGGCGCCGCGACGCATGCAATGGCGAGCGTCGGGAGGGTGAGCTTGATCATGGTCTTCATAGTGTCAGTGTCGGGGATCGTGAGGAGAATGACGTCCCCCGGATCGGAGGAGCGGCCCCTTCGCCCGAACCTCGTCGTCCGGAGTGGCGGTCAGCGTCAGCTCATGTACGGCCTCGTCCGCCCTTCTTGCCGGGGCCTTGAGTCCCGGCGTAGAATCGAGAACGCGTGACGACGCAAGAGGACATCTCCGAGCGTCGCTGGCCAGTTGGCCGATCTCCCTCGGACGGTGGACGAGATGGCAGGCCAGATTGCGGAGCTCCTCGGGCGCGCTGAAGGCCAGCAAGAGCGCTCGGACACGCAGCAAGAACGCATTGAGCTAGCGGCGCGAGAGTTAACCGACGTCAGTGATCGTATGCAGGCGGCGGCGAATGCGCTCCGGCAGGCAGTCTGATCGATCTCGAAGGCCTGACCTTCGCACTCGATCGATATCTGCCGATGGACACTCCCGAGTCCCACGTTCAGGACGTACTAGCCGAGTGTTGGCGGGTCGCGACGTAGACGCCGAGGTAGCCGAGGCCGACGCTGCAGCGCACGCGGTTCCAGTGCGGTGACCGTGCAGACGGGTGTAGAGGGTGCCGCGCAGCGTCGTGAATGCGTACTCCGACTCCCGCGGGAGCGCCAGCAGGCGCTCTCGCGCAGGCTCGGTGAGCGCGATCGTGCGCACGACGCCGTGCTTGGGCGGCGTGAAATGGGGCAATCCCGAGGGGAGTGGCGTCCCGTGGCGAGGTGTGGAGTTTGCAGCGTTTCCGTTGCTGCCCGTGACACTGCTTTCGACATCTTGCGCGGGGTTTACGGACTGAGCGCGGACTTGGGAGGCCCGGCGCGAAGGGTCGAACACTCTCGGCCGTCGAGCACTTCCACGCTACTTAGCGTGGCGAATCAGGGCAAGCGACCAGGACCCCACCAGTCACCTATGGCAGCCCAGTGCACGAGCCGGAACTCGGCGCGAAACGGCGCTAGCCGGAAAGCCAGCCCTCCTGATACGAGGTCCATTCGGCCTTCGGAGCCCGCGCGTATGCCTCCGCTCGATCGGTCGTCTCCGCTTCGACGCCGGCACCGTGCCGGAGAGCCGTTTCGTCGACCGAGTAGGCGCCCCAGTTCGAGCCCCGCTGGTGCTCGCGCGAGCCGACTGCAAGCACGACGCATGGGCCGTCTCCGGCGCCGACGATGGTGTGCTCCGTCCCGGGTGGGCAGTGGAAGAAGTCCCACCGGCACAGCGGCCGCTCCTCACCTTCGACGATGAGAAGCGCCTCGCCGGACAGCACCAGAAAGTCCTCCTGGTCGGCTTCCCAGTGGTACATCCCCATCGTCCCACCCGGTGAGAGCACGCGAAGGAAGATGCCGATCTGCTCGAACTCCGTCTCACCCTCGAACTCGGAGCACGCGGACCGCTCGTCGCGAACCCAGCGCGCCTCGCAAGCGTGCAGGACGAACCAGCCCGCCCCGGCGGGTGCGAGCCCGTGCTCAGTGCGCTCGAGTGGTGCCTCGGGGACGACCACCGGGCGATCGTAGCGGCCGATCGAGTCGAATACGAGGCCCGCATCACGCAGTCCTGTCCTTCTACTTAGCGTGGCGAATCGGGGCTACCAGAGCAGGCACGCCTTGCGACGGCTATCCAGCCCGGCCCGGGCAGTGCTCGGGAGGCCGGAAGCGGGTGGACTTTTCCCTTCTCTGTCCACCCGCCTACGGCCGAGCCGGGAGGCGCGGCAGGCGACTGCGGCATCGTCCGCCGCTCCCGGCGGCGAAGAGCTGCCTGGGGGGAAGGCGGCTCTCCTAGTCTGGCCGGAGAAGGCCAGAGTGCTGAGTTCAGCTACACGCGGGGGGTTGTTGAACGCTCCCCTTGCCCCTCGGGTGGCCCGATGCCATCCCGACCGGCGGACGGTGTCACAGTCGAGCGGCGTGTCAACTCGCACTAACGACAAGAGCCGCCCGAAGGCGGCTCTCTTAATCTGACCACCGGGGGGAGGCCAGAGTTCATGGGTTCAGGCTACGCGCCTCCCTACCTGGACGCTTTCACGGCGATAGTCACAGCTGCAATCGCACGCAGTGCAAGGATCCTCTTCCTCTCGGCTCCTTGCCTGCGGAGTCGGCTCATGAGCGCCACGTGCCGCACCGCGACGCGACTGGGTCTGCCCGGTCTGCTCAGGCCAGGAGGGCGCAGAGCGCCGCCGTGTCACCGTCGAAGAAGTCGTGCCGACCTGCCAGGAACATCAACCCGTCGTCGAAGTCGATCACGCAAGCTTCTCGATGTCCACGAACACCGCACCCATCCCAGGAACGATGATCCTGAAGATCTGGCCGTTCTCTGTGAACTGTCCGTCGACGAGGTCGACGACCTCATTGGCGGTGACCGTCCCATCGACCGACTTGCCGTTGTTCGGGTTGTACAGGTGGTCGGTGCCCCAGACGCGCTCGACGACGCGGACGGGGTTGCCCTCCTTGTCGAAATACAGGCGGCCGGAAAACGAGAACACGAACTGATCCCAGACTGTGAACGTGTCGCAGTCCAAGACTAGGGCATCGCTGGAGTCCGTCCCGGAGATCGCGACTGGTGGTTGCGCCCCGACGGCTGCCGTCACGACGCCGCATATCGCGATCGCAGAGGACACAGGTGCTAGAGCAAGGTTTCGAGGTCGCATCGGGATCCCGCCTCCCTTTCGACGCTGCTTGTGTGAACTGCAGCATTCTGAAGTACGAGCGATGTGAAGGCAAGGCGCGCCTCCGACTGAGTGCGAGGATGTGCTCTCACCCATTCGTCGGGGCCCCGTTCGGGCCGATCCGACTGTGAGCGTGAAAAGCCCCGGTGTGGCCCTCGTGCGCCGTGCCGCCATCGCTGGATGGCCTCTTTTCCACACCCCGACGGTCGTGACCGGGATCCTCAGCTCGCGGCCGATGGCGGCCGTCGAACAGTCCCTGCTCGGCGAGGCGCTCTGCCTCGGCGCGGGCCTCGGCCGGCCAGCAATCCATGGCTCACTCTCTGGCGTATGACATTGCGGGGCGAGAGACGCCCAGCACGCGACCCGAGAGGAGTGAGCCGCCGTGCATGTCCGTTCGTCGCGCTTCGGCATCCCCGTGGTCTTCCTCGTCGCCTTCCTCGTCGCATTCGCGGTGCTCGCTACTGCGACGACGGTCGCGTTCGACTCCGCGAGGAAGCCGAGCAACCTCCGGGCCACCGCGAAGACGCTCACAAGCGCCTCTATGGACGCCTCGACCGACGACTCTGGGAACTTCAGCTACCGCGTCCGCCTTTGGGGCGACCCGAAGGCCGTCACGCTGCCGAAAACGCAGACCTCGTACACGTGGACAGGGCTGCGGCCTGGCGTCCCGTACTACTTCTGGGTCGCTCCCGTCGCCGGAAGCGGGAACAAGCCGACGAGCGACCTTCTCGTTGAGGTGACCGTGCGCGACACCACGCCTCCGTCGCCGCCCGGGAGCCTCCGCGTCGAAACCGACACCGCCTCACCGCCTCCCCCGTCTCGCTCGCTGCGCCTTCACGTCGGTAAGTAAGAGCAATCCCTCCTCGCTGTCCAGGCGGTCTGCATGGCAACTCGCGGCAGCACGAGGCCGACGCGCGACGCCGAGAGATCGACCGGTTGCTTGAGAAGCACGGCCTGAAGCCGCGCCGCTGGTGACAGGACTGCGCGCGAAATCCTGCCGCGCGCGGTGCATCGAGGCGCACCTGGTGTGGCCACCGCCCCGCGGACAGCGAGGAGTACCTGCGCGGGCTTCTCGATGACTACGACGCCGCGACAGCAGCGGAAGGTTGACCCGTTAGCGGACTGAGTACGGACTACGGGCGCCCGGGTGCCGTCGGGCGCCCGTTCTCCCTGCACATCGAAGGTATGCGGATGAGAGGACTTGAACCTCCACGGGGTTTCCCCCACACGGACCTGAACCGTGCGCGTCTACCAATTCCGCCACATCCGCGCGCGAGACGAATTCTAGCCCCGGGCTTCACGCCGTCCGAGACGTCCACCGTCCGCGGGCGGAGCCGGGCTTTGCCCGAGCGCAGCCCACGCGACGCTCGACAGCACGCACACACGAAGGAGGGGGCTCACGGGGGAACCATGGGTTCACCCGTGAAAGGTCCGTACTATGAGGCGGGACGTGCGAACGCCCCTCCTCCTGACGGCAGCCTGCCTGACTCTCACCGGTGCGGCGCCGGCCCTCGCGTCGGCCCCCGCGGCGACGCAGGTGGTCGTGACCCTGGATGCCCCAGCGTCTCGCGCAGGCGGTCCAGACGAGCCGTGTGCTTTCGCCCGCAGTCAAGGGACGCCGCCTCGATCTGGGCTCCCCCATGAGCCGCGGCTACCTGGCGGAGCTCGAGCGCGAGCGGCTGGCGGTCGAGCGCCGCATCCGCGCCCGCATACCCTCCGCGACGATCCGCTGGCGCTACGCCGTCGTCCTCAACGGGCTAGCCGTGAAGCTGGCCGCGCGCGACGTGGGGTTGCTCTCGAAGATTCCTGGAGTCCGGGAGGTGCATGCTGGCGGCCGCTACGGAGCCACGCTCGACCGCGGTCCCGAGCTGATCGGCGCCGACGACCTCTGGGGCGGGCCGTCGCTTCCGACAGCGGGCCAGGGCGTGAAGATCGGTGTCATCGACGACGGCGTCAACCAGACGCACCCGTTCTTCAATCCCTCCGGCTACAGCTACCCGGCCGGCTTCCCGAAAGGCCAGACGGGCTTCACGACGCCGAAGGTGATCGCGGCACGTGCCTTCGCACCGGCGACCACCACGTGGCGAAATGCGCGCTCGCCGTTCGATCCGCTCGAGTCTGAACACGGCACGCACGTGGCGGGCATCGCCGCCGGCAACCTCACATCGGCTCCCGTACAGGGACGCGATGCGCTGTCCGGCGCCGCGCCGCGCGCATACATCGGCAACTACAAGGTCCTCAGCACGCCGAGCAACTTTGGGCTCATCGACAACGCCGGTGAGGTGATCGCAGGCATCGAGGCCGCCGTGCGCGACGGGATGGACGTCATCAACATGTCGTTCGGCGAGTTCGAGACCGATCCCGCGAGGAACGTCGTCGACCGGGCCGTGGACGGCGCAGCCGCCGCTGGGGTCGTTCCGGTCGCGGCTGCGGGCAACTCGTTCGGCGACCTCGGCCGCGGCTCGATCGGATCTCCAGCGACCGCATCCCGCGCGATCGCCGTCGCCGCCACCACGAAGTCGAACGTCCTGGCGGACTTTTCGTCTTCCGGGCCGGCCGCCCTGTCGCTGCGCATGAAGCCGAACGTCTCCGCACCCGGAGCGTCGATCCTCTCGTCTGTGCCTGAGCGCGTAGGCACGTGGGCGTCGTTCAGCGGCACGAGCATGGCATCCCCGCACGTGGCGGGAGCCGTGGCGCTGCTCCTACAACAGCACCCCGGGTGGACGGTCGATCAGGTCACGTCCGCGCTCGTCCAGACAGGACGGCCCGTGGTCGACCCCGAGACCGAAGAGGAGACGCTGACCACGCGCGAGGGCGGTGGCCTCGTCAATCTGTCGGCTGCGGACAACCCTCTCGTCTTCGTCAAGCCCTCCGCCGTGTCGTTGGGGTTGGTCCGCGTCGGCACGACGCGGCGCGTCCCGGTGGACGTCACCGATGCCGGAGGCGGCACCGGATCGTGGAACGTCTCGCTCCGGCTGCAGGGCTCGCCCGGCGGCGTGAAGCTCGCGGTGCCCTCCACGGTCAGCGTTCCCGGCCGCTTCGAGCTGGTCGCCGAATCGGAGCAGACGGCCACCGAGCAGGATCTGACCGGCTTCGTGGTCCTCCAGCGCGGCAACACCACGCGACGCATCCCCTTCTGGCTGAGAACGACACGCCCGAGGCTTGGCCCACCCGCGCGGGTACTGACGAAGCAGGGGCGCTACGAGGGGAACACCCGTAACGGAAAGGCGAACGTCACTTCGTACCGCTATCCGGACGATCCGACCGGTCTCGGGGTGACGAACTCGCTCCCCGGTCCGGAGCAGGTCTTCCGGGTACGTGTCGGACGACGTGCCGCAAACTTCGGGGTACGGATCACGCGGCAGCCGAAGGGCGTCACCGTGTCGCCCCGCATCGTCTATGCGGGTGACGAGAATCGCCTGGCCGGCGTGCCCTCGCTACCCGTCGACATCAATCCGTACCGCGACACGTACGGCCAGCCGCGGCCCGTCGTCGCGGCGAACCGGCCCTCGCCGGGGGCCTACGACCTCGTCTTCGAGACCCGGTCGCGGTCCGTCGCAGGTCCCTTCTCCTTCCGACTGTGGATCGACGACGCGACACCCCCGCGCGTGAAGCTGCTTACGCCGACCGCGAAGAACGAGGTCGTGCTCTCGGTCGCCGACAGCGGCTCGGGCATCGACCCACGGTCAATCGTCGTCCGCATCGACAATCTGCGCGTGGTGTTCAAGGTGAGCCCTGCCCGTATTCGGGTGCCGCTCCAGGGAATCCTTCCCGGAACGCACCGCCTACAGGTGATCGTCAGTGACTTCCAGGAGACGAAGAACTCGGAGAGCGTGGTCGGGGTCCTCCCCAACACGACGATCCTCCGAAAGACGATCACCGTCCGCTAGGCAGAGCTAGCGGTGGGGCTGCTCGTGCTCCTCGATGGTCGGTAGCTGGTCGAGGTCACGCTGCACGCTCTCGGCGAAGTCGTCGCGGTCGGTGCGCACGACCTTGAGCTGTGACTTCCGGCGTGCCCGGTCGCGCCTGGCCCGTGCTTCCGTCCCCAGCACGGCTGAGATACGAGGCCACTCGGCGATGACGAGAGCGGCCACGGCACAGGCGAGCAGTGCAGCGAACACCAGGCTCACGTGCGCCATTCTAGCGACGGTCCGCCGTGGCCCTTGGGCCGGGCTCAACTCTCTCGCTGCGTTCGTCCGATACAGCGGATGTGGCGGCGATGACGACGTCGACCTCGTTCCTCGTGCCCTGGGCAATGGTCTGGGTCGTCCTGCTGCGCGCGCTGCTGGTCGAGGCAGACCTGCTCCCGCGCACGTGCCGCCGCTGCAGCCGCCCCGTGGAGCGCAGCCACGTGGGCGAAGAGATCTGCAGCTGCGATTCCTAGCGCTCCTAGCGCCGCTCCCAGTCGATCTCCGACAGCGAGGCGAGGGCGAGGATGAGCGAGTGCGTGCCCTTGCGACCGTGCCCCTGCGCCTGCAGCGCGACGTAGAGCTGCTCCGCGAGCGCGAGGCCCGGTAGCGACAGCTTGGCCTTCTTCGCCTCTGCAAGTGCGATCCCCATGTCCTTCACGAAGTGATCGACGACGAACCCGGGCGCGAAGTCGCCTGCGAGCATGCGCGGGCCGTAGTTCGTGAGCGACCATGAGCCGGCAGCGCCGCCTGCCACGGACTCGAGCACCGTGTCGAGGTCGAGGCCCGCCCTGTACCCGTAGAGCAGTGCCTCGCAGACGCCGATCATCCCGGTCGCGATCAGCACCTGGTTGACCATCTTCGTGTGCTGGCCGGCACCGGGGCCACCCTGGTGGACGATCGACTTGCCCATGTTCTCGAGGATCGGCCGCACGCGCTCGATCGGCTCCTCGTCCCCGCCGACCATGATCGAGAGGGTCGCGTTACGGGCGCCTACGTCGCCGCCCGAGACGGGCGCGTCGATCGCGTCGACGCCGCGCGCCTTGGCCGCTGCATAGATCTCCACCGCGAGCGACGGCTCGCTGGTCGTCATGTCGACGATGACGGAGCCGGGCGCGGCGCCGTCCAGAACGCCCTGCTGACCGAGGATCACTTCCCGCACGTCGTCCGGGTAGCCGACGATGGAGAAGACGGCGTCCGAGGCGGCTGCCACCTCCGCGGGCGAGCCTGCCCACGCTGCCCCTCGCTCGAGCAGCGGCTCCGCACGCTCGCGGGTTCGGTTGTAGACGGTCACGGAATAGTCCGCGTCGAGCACGTGGCCGCACATCGAGCTGCCCATGACGCCGGTGCCGATCCAGCCTACGCGCAAGGGCTTCCTAGGGACTGCCGGTGGGCTCGGCCAGGCGCTCGCGGGCGGCGAGCCGCTCTTCGAAGGAGCGCCGGAGATCTTCACCCGAGACGTTCGTCTCGTAACGAGGGCGGCGCGGCTCGATGTGCACGATGCGCACGTCGGCGCCGCGGTCGCCGTGGCAGCGTGCGTACGCCTCCGCTTCGTCGAGCGGCCTGAGCCGGGCCTTCACGCGCAGAGGTCGCACGTGGAACCATCCTAACGCGCCGTTCGCAACGATCCCAGGCGGCGGATAGCTCGACTGAGGGATGCGCGCACGGCCGGGCGCGCACGATGCCTCACGTGTGGCCGACTCTTCGCAAGAGCACGCGAGTGGTCCTGAACGGGACTCGCTCTTGAGGATCGAAGTCTTCGGGCCGTCGGAGCGGATCGCGCCAAGCGCCCCGCGCGCCGACGTACCGGCCGATCCGGTCCGCCGAACCACGCGCATCCCGCCCAGCTCGAAACCCCGTCGCCGCCGCCGGCCCAGCCGGCAGAGCCGCCCCGCGAGGACATGCTTACGGCGCTCGAGACAGAGCTGATCAGGCGCGAGGCCGACGTCATCCGGCGGGAGCGGGCGCTCGGCGGTGCCGAGGGGCTCGTGGAGGCAGGGACCGCCGACGTCGAGCGTCGTGAGCGGAAGCTCGCCCAGATGGAGAGCACGATCCAGGAGCGGATGCGCGAGCTGGAAGAGCGCGAGGAGCGGGTCGAGCGGCGCGAGATCGAGCTGGAAGGCGCATTCACTCTCCGCGAGGATCGCGTCGAGTTACGCGAAGCGGAGCTCGCCGAGCTCGACGAGCGCCTGCGGCGCAAGGAAGAAGACCTCGCCCGCTACGTCGGGCAGCTGCAGGCCCAGCTGACGCAGCGCAGCTGAACCGTCGCGAGAAGGCGGTGCGAGTACGCTCGCACGGTGAGGACGGCGGAGGACCTGCGCGGCGACTTCCTGCTCGATCCGGAGATCGTCCACCTCAACCACGGTGCCTTCGGCGCATCGCCACGGCCGGTGCTGGAACGCCAGCGAGAGCTCCGCGACGCGCTCGAGCGCGATCCCGTCGAGTTCCTCGGGCGCAGCCTGCCGGCGGCACTCGCAGGCACCAGCGCCGAGCTGGCGGCGTACGTCGGCGTCGCCGACTCGGAGCGGCTCGTGCTGCTCGCCAACTCGACCACGGCGCTGAACGCGGTGGCCGCTTCGCTCCGTCTCGGCGAGGGCGACGAGGTCCTGATCACCGATCGCGAGTACGGCGCGATGCGGCTGCTCTGGGAGGAGATCGCTCGCCGCACGGGAGCGCGTCTCGTCGTCGCTGTGCTGCCGCTCCCCGCCGCGGATGCCGAGCAGCTCCTGGAGGCTGTCTGGGGCGCGGTCACGCCGCGAACGAGGGTGCTCTCTTTCAGCCACGTGACGTCCGAGGCGGCGCTCGTGCTGCCGGCGCAGGAGCTCTGCCGTCGAGCCCGCGAGGCAGGCATCCTCAGCGTCGTCGACGGGGCTCACACGCCCGGCCAGCTCCCGCTCGCGCTCGACGACCTCGCAGCGGACTGCTACGCGGGCAACGGCCACAAGTGGCTCTGCGCGCCGAAAGGGTCGGCGTTCCTGTATGCGGGTGACGCGCTCCGCGCCGAGCTGCGTCCGCCCGTCGTCTCGTGGGGCTGGGAGGATGGCTATCAGGAGCGCTTCGGCTGGAGCGGCACCGACGACCCGACGGCCGTGCTCGCGCTGCCCGCGGCAATCGACTACCAGGCGGAGAACGACTGGCCGGCTGTGCGAGACCGCTGTCGTGAGCTCGCTCGCCGGACGCAGCGAGAGATTCTCGAGCGGCTAGGCGGCGAGCCAGTTGCTCCGGACGACCTACAGGCCCCGCAGATGGTCGCGTTCGAAGTGCCTCACGGAGACGCGGAAGCCCTCCAGCGAGAGCTTCGGGAGCAGCACCGCATCGAGATCCCCGTGCACGCCGTCGGCGGCCGCACGCTCGTCCGGCTCTCGGTGCAGGGCTACACGACGGAGGAGGACTGCGCGAGGCTCGTCGAGGCTCTCAGCGCGTGCATTCAGGGCAGTCGACGTTCCGGCCGCTCGCCAGATCTGCGACCCAGTCGCGCAAGCGAACGCCGCCGGTCGTGATCGAGTAGAACGTGAAGCGGTCGAAGGCGCAGTGCTCGGATCCGCACGCGAGATACGAGCGGTAGTTGGGCAGCTTCTTCAGCGTGCGCTCAGCGGCGCGCAGCCGCGGCTCGAAGCCGTTGGCCTGGCCGCCGACCGCGACGTAGAACTGGACCTGCACGCCGTCCCGCGCGTGGTTGAAGCGCGCAAACGTGCGGCGGGGATGGTTCTTGGCCATGGCGGTCACGAACTCGGCCATCGTCCAGCGACCGTTCGCGCGTGCAGGCTTGAACCACGGCGGGAAGCGCGTGTGCGTTCCCCATGACGCGAGGCTGATCGGGCGGTGGTAGACGAAGGCCAGCGAGTCGCCGACCTGGGTCACGCGCGCCTTCGGGTAGCGCTTGATGATCGAGTCCGCGTGAAAGGCCGATCCGACGCTGCCGGCGCTGCAGCCGGCCACGAAGACCGTGCTCGGGCTCGGGAACTCGCGGTACGCGCGCGCCAGGGCCGCCCGCGCGTTGAAGAACCCCTTCTGGTGCACGCGATGCGGGCCGTATGTCACGACGCGCGTACCGGTGTGCACGTCCCCGGTGCACGACGGGATGTAGACGACGGAGTAGTCGCGGAACGGATTGTCGGAGCGCTCCAGCTCGAGGATGCCGCCCCCGGTGTTCGCCGGATCGTCGTAGGCATCGATGCGATCGTCGAACCACACGCTCCCCGGCTGCACAGGTCCTCACGTCGAAGCAGCCGCCGCCTCCCTGGAAGAAGACGAGGAGCTTCTTGGGATCGCCCCTGCGGATCCAGAAGGCGTACTTGCCGCCGCGGGCGCAGCGTGTCGCGCCACCCGGCTCCACGCGCTGCCAGTCAGCGGCCAGCCGGCCGGTGCCGGCCGGCTCAACTCCACCCGCTGACGGCACGAGGACGAGGAGGACGACCGCGGTCAGCACGAATCGCCTCAGCATCTCGCTCTTCTAGACGCGCCCGGCGCCTCCCCTGTTAGGGCGGCTGCACGAGACGGTCCCCAGAAATGCCAAATCCCGCTGATCCGAAGATCCGCGGGACTTGGCGAGAGGGAATCTGTCATACCGCGCGCCTGTTGTCAAGTCGCGAATCGACTCAACCTTTCGGCCAGGAGAGCGGGACGCCGATCGGGTTCTTCCACACCGTCTTGAAGGCCGGCCCGGTGGGCCCGAGGCCGTACGTGAACGTGGCCTGCGGGAAGAAGATGATCTGGTCCTCGCCCCATGCTCCCGCGAAGGTCATCCACGATGGCGAGGTGGCAGTTACGCGCACGAGCCTCGGCGAGATCGTCCGCCCCGTCCCCACGAAGTCCCGCAGCGGCTTGCCGTAGTTCTCGAACACGATCCTCGCCTGCTCCGGCCAGCAGCGCTTGTCGTGAGGATACGACCCCGGCGCGAAGTAGTTCGCGTGCGAGCCAAGCGCGACGTATGTGAGAGGCCGCTGTCCCCTCTTCGGCACCCGCTTCCACTCTCGCCGCGCGCCGCTGCAATGTCGGCTGTATCCGGCTGTGCGCGGCTTCCCGGCCCGGTCGAGGATCACCGTCACGAGCTCCCAGTCCCCCTCGTGCACCTGTGCGAACAGAGGATTCGGCGGTACTTCGGGGCTGTACGGGTTCAGCGGATAGAAGAGCCAGTACTGGAGCGCCACCCGGTCGCCGCGGCGGAAGTAGGCGCCGTACACCGTCGGCTGGGCTTGATGCGCCGCGTCTGCCGCCGCGTAGCAGTCGACGGCGGCGATCCCGGCGCGCGTCGCGCACGACCGCTGGTTCAGGCGCCAGGGCGCACCGGGCGTCGGGACGAAAGGCATAGGCGCCCAGCTGCCGTCGGGCTGCCGCTGCTCGAAGCTCGAGTCGGCCACGAAGCCGTCGACTGGTACGGGCTGGAAGCGCTCGGCCGGATGCAGGACGACGAGCGGCACGTGCCGTGCGAGGAGCGTCTGCGGCGACGGAGCGGCGGCGCTTCCGGCGCCGGCCAGCGCGAGAGCCGCCAGCGCCACGAGGGCTCGGCCGATCACGGCCGGATCATGACACCGCTCCGGTAGCCTCGGCGTTTGTGAGCTCGTCGCCCCCAGTCGTCGCCCGCGACCTCCAGAAGCGCTTCGGCGAGCTCGTCGCCGTCGACGGGATCGACTTCAGCGTGCAACCGGGCGAGACGTTCGGCTTCCTCGGCCCCAACGGTGCTGGGAAAGACGTCCACGATGCGCATGATCGGCGCCGTCTCCCCGCGCGGCGGCGGGGAGCTGACGATCTTCGACCTCGATCCGGAGACCGACGGCCCGCGGATCCGACAGCGGCTCGGAGTCGTCCCGCAGGAGGACAACCTCGACCTCGAGCTGACGGTGCTCGAGAACCTGCTCGTCTATGGACGGTACTTCGGTATCCCCTCGCGCGACGTCCGCCAGCGGGCAAGCGAGCTGCTCGAGTTCGTGCAGCTGGCCGATCGCCGCGAGGCGCGCGTCGAGCATCTCTCGGGCGGCATGAAGCGCAGGCTGACGATCGCCCGCGCGACTGATCAACGACCCTGATCTGATGCTCCTCGACGAGCCCACGACCGGGCTCGACCCGCAGGCGCGCCACGTGCTGTGGGACCGCCTCTACCGGCTGAAGAGCCAGGGCGTGACCCTCGTGCTCACGACGCACTACATGGACGAGGCCGAGCAGCTGTGCGACCGCCTGGTGATCATGGACCAGGGCAAGATCGTCGCCGAGGGCTCGCCCAGGCAGCTGATCGACCAGCACGTCGAGCGCGAGGTCGTGGAGCTGCGCTTCGCGGACGGGAAGAGAGACGGCGTCGAGAGCCGGCTGGAGGGTCTCGGGGCACGGCTGGAGGTGCTGCCCGACCGCATACTCGTCGACACTGACGACGGCGAAGCCGCCGTACGCGCCGTCCACGAGCGAGGCATCGAGCCCGACAGCATCCTCGTTCGCCGCAGCACGCTGGAGGACGTCTTCCTGACCCTGACGGGGAGGACGCTTGTCGACTAGCCCGGCGACGCTTCCCGTCCCCAATCACGTCGAGCAGTCGGCCGCGGTCTTCTGGTGGTACGCGCGCTCGTACCGCCGTGCCTGGCGCGCCACGATCACGACCGGGCTGCTCAATCCGATCTTCTTCCTCCTGTCGATGGGGATCCTCCTCGGCGAGCTCGTCGACGACAACAACGCCGACCTGGGCGGCCTCACGTATCTCGAGTTCGTCGCGCCCGGGCTGATCGCGGCACTCGCCATGCAGATCGGCACGAACGAGGGCAGCTTCCCGGTGGCGGCCGGCATCCGCTGGGCGAAGACGTACCACGCGGTCGTGGCGACGCCGGTTCGCGTGCACGAGCTCTTCAGCGGCTTGCTCTCCTGGGCTGCGGCGCGGATCTTCGCTGCGGCTGCCCTCTTCGCCGCTGTGGCCGCGATCGCAGGCTCTTTCCTCTCCCCGCTGGCGGTGCTGACCCCGTTCGCGGCCGTGCTCTGCGGGCTCGCCTTCGCGGCGCCGATGGCGGCGCTCGCGGGCGGCGTCGAGAACCATGCTGCGCTGACGGCCGTCTTCCGCTTCCTCCTCCTCCCCATCTTCCTCTTCTCGGGGACGTTCTTCCCCATCGAGAGGCTCCCCGACTGGCTGGAGCCGATCGCCTGGGCGACGCCGCTCTGGCACGGCGTCGAGCTCTGCCGTGACCTCTCGACCGGCGACATCGAGACTGCTGCCGACCCTGGGACACGTCGCCTATCTGGTCGCGATCACGCTCGCCAGCTCGGTGCTGGCCGTTCGCCTCATCTCACGAAAGCTGCTGGCGTGAGCACCGTCGCTGCGCCTCCGCCACGCCGCGGCATCCCGCTCTGGGGGCCGCTCGCGGGCCGCCTCGTCTATCGCAACGTCGTCGTCGGCCGCCGCGCCTGGCTGCTCGTCCTGTCCGGCTTCTTCGAGCCGGTGTTCTTCCTGCTCGGCATCGGCCTCGGCGTCGGCGCGCTCGTAGGAGACGTCAGCTACGGCGGCGAGCTCGTGCCGTACAAGGAGTTCGTCGCGCCGGCGATGCTGGCCGCGTCCGCGATGAACGGCGCCGTCTACGAGTCGACGATCAACGTCTTCGCGAAGCTCAAGTGGATGAAGACGTACGACGGAGTCCTCGCCACGCCGCTCGGCATCCGTGACGTCGCGCTCGGCGAGCTGATCTACGCGCTGATGCGCGGCGCCATCTATGCCGTCGGTTTCGTCGTGGTGATGCTGGCGATGGGCCTGGTCGAGTCGTGGTGGGCCGTGCTCGCGGTGCCGGCGGCGATCCTCGTTGGTGCGGCGTTCGCGGCGATCGGGCTGATCGGAGTCACGTTCATGCGCTCCTGGCCCGACTTCGCGATGATCGAGCTCGTTTCGTTGCCCCTGTTCCTCTTCTCGGCGACGTTCGTGCCGCTCTCGGACTACCCGACAGCGGCGCAGTGGATCGTGCCGCTGACGCCGCTGTACCACGGGGTCGAGCTTCTGCGCGCTCTCACGCTGGGCACGGTCAGCTGGGCGACGCTCGGCCACGTGGCCTATCTCGCCGTGATGACGGTGGTCGGCCTCGCCATCGCCGACGGCCGCCTGGAGAAGCTCCTGCTCAAGTAGGCGTGACTCGGGCGACGGCCTTGACGCCGTCGCCGGTGACGAAGGCAAGGCAGTCGTCGAACGGCGCGAGCTCGAGCTCGTCGTCGAGGTCGAGGGGCTGCCGGTAGTCGAGCTCGGCCCGCAGCCGACCCGTCACCGGCAAGGTGTCCTCCACGGCCTGCCAGTGCACCGCGTTGTTGACGTGGCCGTGGAGGTCGACATCCGCGGCCCGCAGCCCCCAGGGCTTTCGCGGTGCGTTCTCGGGCGGGTTGGGTAGCGCGAGCTTGGTCGACACGTGCCTACCGCCGGCGGCTTCGCCGTACACGCCGAAGTCCTCGATCCGCGCCGGCCGCTGCTCCGCATCGAGATGGATCCAAACGCTGTCGACCTCGATGCGGCCGCCGGCATCGCCCTGTCACCGACCACCGGCGGCCGGCCGCGATCGCCGCCACGCCGCTGCACCAGGTGGTCAGCTCGACCTCGGTGTCGCCGGCGAATGGCTCGAGCACGTCGAGCGCGGATGGTGCGCACGAACCACAAGTGGTCGGGCAGCCCCCAGCCCGTCTCCTGGACGTCGTCGATCGCGATGTCCTGGAGGAAGCGCGCCGCCGCATCGAGTCGCAAGCGGCCGTGCGCGTCCACATCAGAGAGGCGGATGCGGCGGCTTCGTACGACTGTACGCCCCGTCTTCGGAACCGGGATAGCGGTATCGAGCACCGGTCAAAACTAACCAGCGCACGTTTTCGAGCCGAGAACTCTGGCCAATAACGGGGCATGACGATGCTCGACGTGGGCCGCTGTATCGGCTCGGGCGAGGCTCCGCGGGAAGGCAGCGAGCAAGAGGACTCCGGCGGGACGACGGGAGTCTGCCCTACGTGTTCTGGCCGCTTCGAAGTCGAGCACGGCAAGGTCGTGGAGCACGAGAGCGCGCCCAAAGACGAGCGCGAGTCTACGGTCGACAGCTGATCCCGACTCCGGCAAATAGGCCGGCGTCGAGAGGCGACGCTTGGGCGCCTCTCTAGCTCCGGGGGTGGGACTCGAACCCACAACCTTCGCGTTAACAGCGCGCAGCTCTGCCGATTGAGCTACCCCGGACCGCGTTACCCCGGTCTGACGACTGAGGCGACTACCGGGATGGTAGCGACTCCTGCTTCGACTTCCGCATGGCAGTTGGCGCACAGCAAGACGCACTTAGCTGCTTCAGCCCTCGCGGCAGCGATCGACCGCGTGACGCCACGCTGGGAGATCTGGAACTCCTTTGCGGTCGCGTCGAGATGATGGAACTGGAGCGCGGCCATGCTGCGCGAGTATCCGCAGAGCGCGCAGCCACCTCCCGCCTCGGCGACGAGCGTGGCCTTGACCGATCGGCGGCGCGCCACGACCGCCTGGGCACGGCACTCGAGGCATCGCCAGCCGCCGTCGGTACGGCGACGGAACGCCGTCACTCCGTGGCGTGGACAGTAGGCCGTCGCATCCGCATTGCCTTGATCGGTCCGTCCGCTTGCCCTGAGCTGGAGGAGAGTTGCGCGTTCTGTCTCAATTCCGTACTCGAGCAACCAGTGACGTACGGTGGCCTGGCTCACATCAAGCCGGACTGCGATCTGCCTACCCGAGAGGCCGTCGGCGACGAGCTTCGCCAGCGCATCGCGCGCGATCCGGCCCTTCGCGGCATGACGGCTTGAATGCTGCGAGCGTAACCCGTACTTGCGGACCCAGTAGCCGACGGTCGCTGGATGGCGACCGACCTCGCGCGCGATGTCGGCGATCGAGCGACCGCGCTCGAGTTCCCGTGCCAGCCAGTCGCGGTCCATAGGTGTGCGAATAGTAGTTGTCTCTGTCGGACAACACGGTAGTCCTCTGTGCTAGTCGGCTCCCAGTGCGTCCCTGAGGGCTCGAGCGGCGCGCTCGGGGTCGGGCGCATCGCCGATCGCGCGCACTACGGCGATTCTCGTCGCCCCGGCCGCGACTACCTCTCCAATGTTCGTCTCGTCGATGCCGCCGATGGCGAACCAGGGCTGGCGGGCATGCGCCGCCGCGTAGCGGACGAGCTCGAGACCAACCGCCGGCCGGCCTTTCTTCGTCGGCGTCGCGTGCACCGGTCCGACGCCGATGTAGTCGGCCTCCGCCACATCGATCTCCTCGGGGGCATGGGTCGATTGGCCGGCCGCAATCCGAGCTTGCGCGCGGCAGCAATGGGCAGATCGTCCTGGCCGAGGTGCACGAAGTCCGCCTCGCAGAGGAGCGCCAGGTCGGGCCGGTCGTTGACGACGAGCGGCACGCCAAGCCTGCGCGTCACCTCGCGCGCCTCTTGGAGCCGCGGCAGACAGCTCGGCATCCGCGAGACCCTTCTCGCGAACCTGAACGATGTCGACGCCGCCGCTCACGGCAGCTTCGAGGAAGCCCGGCGAGGTCGTCGCGTACGGGCGTGATGAGATAGAGCCGGCTATCCACCCGCGACGGGGCGGGCGACGATAAGCGAGTCACCCTCCTCGAGCTCCAGGAGGGCGTACCAGTCCCGCTCCACCGGCTCGCCGTTTCGCTCCACGAGCGCGTACGGGCCGGCGATGCCGAGCTGCTCGAGCAACGCGGCCACCGTTGCATCAGCCTCGACGTCGACCTCTCTGCTGTTGACGATGACCTTCACCTGCTGACGAGCCCGGTGATCGGGCTCGACGGCCTGGCCACCTCGGACTCCTCGATCAGCCCAGCCAGCCGAGCCACACGCCCTGCCTCCACGGCCAGCTTGAATGCCTGTGCCATCGCCATCGGATCGTCCGCGAGCGCGATGGCAGTGTTGACGAGCACGCCGTCGGCGCCGAGCTCCATGCTCTCGGCGGCCTGCGACGGTGCGCCGAGCCCGGCGTCGACGATCACGGGCACCTCGGCCTGCTCGATCATGATCTCGATCGTGTGACGGAGCTTCAGCCCGCGCCCTGAGCCGATAGGCGACGCGAGCGGCATCACCGTCGCGCAACCCGCGTCCTCGAGCTTCGCTGGAGCACAGGATCCGGCTGGACGTACGGGAAGCACCGTAAAGCCCTCGTCGACGAGCGTGCGCGCCGCCTCGAGCGTCTGCTCACCGTCGGGCAGGAGGTAGCGCGGATCGGGAATCACCTCGAGCTTGATCCAGTCGGGCAGCCCGCCCGCCCGCGCGAGGCGCGCAACGCGCACGGCTTCTTCCGCGGTCTCGCAGCCTGCCGTGTTCGGCAAGAGCAACACATGCTCTCGGGCAGCCAGTCGGTGATCGCTTCGGCGTCGCGGTCGAGGTCGATCCGCCGTACGGCAATGGTCACCATCTCGCACCCCGACGCGAGGACCGCATCCCGCATCACCTCGAAGGAGGGGTACTTGCCGGTGCCGGTGATCAGCCGTGAGCGGAACTCGCGGGCCGCGATGACGAGTGGATCAGAAATCGTCGCTCCCTTCGCTGGCATGACCCAGATCAGGTTCTCCGGTCGCGGCCTCGTGGCCGCCTCTCAGTCCCCGTCAGGGACTCCCGACTTTCGCAAAACACTGTAGCGCCCGGCCGTATCCTGATGCTCGGATGCCGGACGAAACTGCGACATTTCTCCTTAGCGGCCCGTCGGCAGGCCGGCAAGACGACCGTCGCTCGCCTCTTAGCTGAACGTTTCGCTCGAGGGGTCCACGTCGAAGGAGACGTGTTCAGGCGTAGTGTTGTCGCCGGGCGCGCAGAGATGACGCCCGAGCCATCCAGAGAAGCGCTCACCAACTTCGCCTGCGCTACCGGTTGGCTGCGCTGGTGGCGGACACGTACTTCGACGCAGGATTCACGGTCGTGTTAGAGGACGTCATGGCCGGCCCGCTGCTCGAAGAGTGCGCGGGACTTATCCGCAGCCGTCCGTTGCACGTGGTGGTGCTCCTCCCGACGCGCAGGCGGTCAGTGTGCGAGAAGCATCGCGGACGGATACGGGCTATTCGGACTGGTCGATCGAGCAGCTTCATGACCTGTTCGCCCGGGAGACCCCGCGCATTGGACACTGGCTGGACAATTCGGGCCAGTCACCCGAACAAACGGTGCAGGAGATCCTCCGGCTTACTGCCCTGGTCTAGACGAGGCTACCGACGGCCTCATGGATGCGTTCCAGCGCATCGATGAGGTCCGCGCGGGTGGGATCCTGAGCCAGCTGCCGACGGATGTGGCGCTCGCGGAGACGGAGCAGGAGCTCCTTCGTCGTCTGCTCGTCGATCTCCTCCCGGGCGGCGCGGGCGTCCAGCTCTGCAAGCAGCGGCACGAGCTCGGGAGCCGGCTCGCCCGGCTCGGCGAGATGGGCCTGAACGCCACGATGCAGCTCGCTGTCGAAGTGGTTCGGCGAGAGCTCCGCGAGCAGCGGCACGACCTCCGGATGCGCCATGCAGCCCGCAAGGGCATCCCGCTCCAGCCTCTCCCCCGCCTCGAGCACCTTTGCGGAGACCGTGCCCGTCGAGGCTGCAGCACCGCTCGGCGCGAGCCCGGCCTGCGTCTCCGGCGGCAGGTCGAGCCGGTCGGCGACGAGCCGCATCGCGTCCTGCCGTTCCGGCGAGTCCTCGAAGCCCTAGAGCACCTCTCGCACGCGGACGAAAGCCTCCTGGCGGTCCGCGGCGCGATCGAGCTCGATGCGGACGCGGTAGAAGACGTAGCTCTCCGCGCCGGCCGAGCAGCTCACCGAAGCTGTCGGCGGCGTCAGCCGGGTCGAGCCCGGGCGCCAGCGGCACGACCTTGACCTCGAAGCCCTGCCTTGCCGCCAGCTCCATGCCGCGCAGCGTCGCCGCCTGTCCCGCCGCGTCGGCGTCGAAGCACAGGTAGAGGCGCCGCGTCAGCCGCTTGAGCTCGGCGAGGTGCCGCTCGGTGAGCGCGGTTCCCATCGACGCCACGACCGGCTCCAGGCCGGCCTGGCGAAGCGCAATCGCATCGGTGTTGCCCTCGACGACGATCGCCCGCTCCTCCTTCGCGATCGCGTGGCGCGCCAGGTGCAGCCCGTAGAGCACCGATGACTTGTGGAAGAGGTCGCCTTCCGGTGAGTTGACGTACTTCGCCTGCAGCGGATCGTCCTCGCGGAGCTTTCGCGCGCTGTAGCCGACCACTCGACCCCGCGCGTCGGCCAGCGGGAACATCAGCCTGCCGCTGAAGTAGTCGTTGCCGCGCCGGTTGGCGAGGCCGGCAGCAGCCAGCTCGGCCCTCGTGAATCCCTTCTCGGCGGCCTTCCGCGCCAGCGCCGAAGACGACCGGCGAGAGACCAAGGCGGAACTCGCGGCAGATCTCCTCCCCAAGCCCCGCTCCAAGAGATACCCGCGCACCGGCTCGCCCTGCCGCCGTCTCCCACAGGTAGCGCTCGTAGAACGACGTCGCCTGCTCGAGCACCGCGTACAACCGCTCGCGGCGTTTCCGCGCAGCATCGGCGGCCGGGGACGTCTCCTCGTACTCGAGCGGCACGCGGAAGCGCTCGCCGAGCCACTCGATGGCTCCGGCGAAGTCGACGTTCTCCGTCTCCCTCACGAACGAGATGAGGTCGCCGCCCTTGCCACAGCCGAAGCAGTAGAAGAGCTTGTCGACAGGATTGACGGAGAAACTGGGCGTCCGCTCCTCGTGGAACGGACAGCGCCCGACGTACCGCGCGCCTGCCTTCTTGAGTTGTGTTCGGCCACCGACGACGTCGAGCATGTCGGCGGCCGCCTTGACTGCTTCCACCGACTCCTGCTTGATCCGGGCCACCGACTGAGCCTACCGCGCGCCCACGTCGTACTCTTTCGCGGTGTCTCGCAGAGAGCGCAAGGTCGTCACGGTCCTGTTCTGCGACCTCGTCGGCTTCACGTCAGCAGGCGGAGTCGATGGACCCGGAGGACGTGGAGGCGATTCTCCGCCCGTACCACGCTCGCGTCCGCTCCGAGCTCGAGCACTACGGCGGCACGGTCGAGAAGTTCATCGGCGACGCGGTCATGGCGCTCTTCGGTGCGCCCGTCGCGCACGAGGACGACCCCGAGCGCGCCGTGCGGTCCGCGCTCGCCATCCGCGAGTTCGCGGTCGACGAGGGGCTCGAGCTGCGCGTGGGCATCACGACCGGCGAGGCGCTTGTGCAGCTCGATGCACAGCCGGATGCGGGCGAGGGCATGGCCTCCGGGGACGTCGTAAACACCGCCGCGCGCCTCCAGAGCGCCGCGCCCGTCAACGGCGTGCTGGTCGACGAGACGACCTACCGGGCAACGCGGTCCAGCGTCGATTACGAGGACGCCGAGCCAGTCGAGGCGAAAGGCAAGGCTGAGCCGATCGCTGTCTGGCAGGCTCAAACGGCCCACTCGCGCTTCGGCGTCGACGTCGCCCACGAGGCGCGCGCGGAGCTCGTCGGGCGCGAGCGCGAGCTCGGCGTCATTCGCGATGCCTTCGAGCGCGCGCGGCACGAGCGAACGCCGCAACTCCTCACGCTCGTCGGCGTACCGGGCATCGGCAAGAGCCGCCTCGTGTACGAGCTGTCTCGAATCGCCGACGCCGATCCCGAGCTCGTCACGTGGCGCCAGGGCCGCTGCCTCGCTTACGGCGACGGCGTCACGCTCTGGGCGCTCTCGGAGATCGTCAAGGCGCAGGCCGGCATCGTCGAGCAGGACACGCCCGACGACGTCGAGCAGAAGCTGGGAGCCGCTGTCGCCGATGTCCTGGCGGACACGGGCGACGCGAACTGGGTCGAGTCGCAGCTGCGCTCTCTCGTTGGCCTCTCAGCCGAGTCGGAGCTCGGCGACGACCGCAGACAGTCGGCCTTCGCGGCCTGGCGACGCTTTCTCGAGGCGATGGCCGAGCAGCGGCCGCTCGTCGTCGTCTTCGAGGACCTCCACTGGGCGGACGAGAGCCTGCTCGACTTCGTGGACGAGCTCGTCGACTGGGTTACTGACGTCCCTCTGCTGGCGGTCGCAACCGCGAGGCCTGAGCTGCTCGAGCGGCGCCCGGGCTGGGGCGGCGGCAAGCTCAATGCGACGACGCTCGCGCTCCCGCCGCTCAGCGAGGACCAGACCGCCCTCCTCATCGCGCAGCTCCTGGAGCGATCCGTGCTGCCCGCCGAGTCGCAGCAGGCGCTGCTGGAACGGGCAGGCGGCAACCCCCTCTATGCCGAGCAGTTCGCCGAGCTCTTCCTCGAACGGGGCTCCGCCGACGAGCTCGGGCTTCCGGAGACGCTCCAGGGAATCATCGCGGCCCGCCTCGACGGGCTTGCCGACACCGAGAAGGACCTGCTACGGACGCGGCCGTCGTCGGCAAGGTCTTCTGGGCGTCCTCTGTCCGCAACGGGACGGACGTGCCGACGACCCTGCACTCGCTCGAGCGCAAGGGATTCGTGCGCCGCCAGAAACGCTCGTCCGTAGAAGGCGAGACCGAGTTCGCGTTTGCACACGCCCTCGTTCGCGACGTCGCCTACGGGCAGATCGCCCGCGCCGACCGTGCCGAGAAGCACCGCGGCGTCGCGGAGTGGATCGAGCGGCCTCGGGCGACCGGATGACCACGCCGAGATGCTCGCCCATCACTGGCACTCGGCGTTCGAGCTCGCTCGTGCCGCAGGCGTGGAGGCTGCCGACGCTCGCAGGTCGCGCTCGCCTGGCGCTTCGCGAAGCGGGCGATCGCGCCGCCGCGCTCAACGCCTACCCGACGGCCGAGAAGTACTACGCAGAGGCACTCGCTCTCTGGCCGGATGCGGACCCTGACGCGCCCGGATCTCCTGTTTCGTCGAGCGCGGTCACTCCACATTGCGGGGGACGATCGCCGCACGGAAGCACTCGAGGAAGCGCGCGACGCGCTGCTCGACGTCGGCGCCGCGGAGCCGGCGCCGGAGGCGGAAGCCTTTCTGGCACACGGTGCCTGGTACCGGGGCGATCGCGACGCCACCGAACGACACTTCTCGCGCGCGACATCACTCGTCGCTGACCGCGATCGCTTCGGCGTCCAAAGCGCGCGTTCTCGCACTGTCCGCTCGCGCTCGGATGCTCGCGGGAGACCACCGGCAGGCGATCGCCGTGGCGCAAGATGCGCTGGAGATCGCAGAGGCGCTCGAGCTCGACGAGCTCCGCGCGCACGCGCTCACCACCATCGGCTCTTCCAAGTTCCACATCGAGCTCTCGACCGGCCGCCCGGATCTCGAACAAGCGCTCGAGATCGCCCTGGCGGCCGACTCGCCGATCGCGGCGGTGACGTTGAACAACCTCGCAGTCCTCGCGATCTGGGAGGGTGACTTTCCTCGCGCCTATGAGATCTACCCCAAAGGCTCAGCAAATCGCAGAGCGCTTCGGCGACCGGGACTGGCTCTCGCTTCATGCGCGGGAACGCGGTGTACGGGGCCTACGCCGTCGGACGCTGGGACGAGGCCGTCGAAGCGGCCGATCGCTTCATCGCCGAGTGCGCAACGTCGCCGCACTATCAGGAGGGGCTCGTCCGAGACGCCAGGGCCTTGATCCGCCTCGGTCGCGGGGACATCGCGGGCGCCGAGGAGGACCGGGCGTTTCACCTGGACCAGGGGCGGCGCATCAAGGATCCGCAAAGGCTGTTGCCAGGCCTGGCCGCCGCGGCTGTGCATCGCCTGATCCTCGGAGACAAGGTCGGGGCCCACGCGTTGGCGGAGGAGGCGCTCGAGCTGGCCCGTGCGCACATCGACATGGCGGCTGCGGCGAACCATCTCATCTTCGTCGCTGGACAGACTGGGCCTTCGCGACGAGTACCTCGAGATCGTCGAGCAGGCGCCCGAGGGCCCGTGGAAGGACCTGATCGTCGCCGGGGCCAAGGGCGATCTGCGTAGGGCCGGTGATCTGCTATGCGAGATTCGGCGGATCGTCGTTCGAGGCTCTCGCTCGGCTCTTCGGCGGAGAGGAGTTGATCGAAGCAGGCCGCCGCGCGGAAGGCAAGGCAGAGCTCGAGAAGGCGCTGGAGTTCTATCGCTCGGTCGGCGCGACGTTCTTCATCCAGCGCGGCGAGAGACTGCTCGCGGACGCTCAGAGCGCTTCTGCGTAGCTGAGCGCGAAGCGGTCGGTCATGCCGGCGAGGAAGTCGACCGCGTCGTCGACGTCGTCACCGCGCTCGATCAGGTGGCCGAAGATGCATCGCACGACCTCGTGCGCCCGCCGATGCTCGCCCTCGACCTGCGGCCCGAGATAGACGCGCTCGAACATGAACGTCCGCAGCGAGAGCATCGCCTCCCCCACATCGCGGCTCTGAACGATGTCGCCCGCCTCGGCAGACGTCTCCACGAGGTCTTGCACGAGCCTGTCGATCCTCTTCGAGCCGGTCGGCCCGAGCAGTTCGATCTCCTCGCGCGGCAGATCGGAGTCGCGCAGGAGGCCGAAGCGGATGGCGTCGTCGATGTCGTGGTTGATGTACGCGACGCGATCGACGATGCGCACGATCTTCCCCTCGAGCGTCTCCGGCTCCTGGTCGCCCGTGTGCGTGAGGATGCCGTCGCATACCTCGTGGGTGAGGTTGAGCCGGCGAGCGATGACGAGCGAGTGCTCGTTGTGGCGGAAGTGCCGGCCGGAGTGCTCGTGCAGCGCCTCGTCGAGCGCCTCCTCGCCGGCATGGCCGAACGGCGTGTGCCCCATGTCGTGGCCGAGGCCGATGGCCTCCACGAGGTCCTCGTTCAGCCGCAGCGCACGCGCGACGACGCGCGAGATCGCGGACGTCTCGAGCGTGTGCGTCATCCGCGTGCGGTAGTGATCGCCTTCTGGGTCGATGAACACCTGCGTCTTGCCCTTCAGGCGCCGGAAGGGCTTCGAGTGGACGATCCGGTCGCGGTCGCGCTGGAACGGCGTCCGGACGCTCGACTCTTCTTCCGGGCGCTCCCGTCCCTTCGTCTCCAGCGAGCGGACGGCGAGCGGTGAGAGGCTCTCCTCGAGCTCGCGGATCCGCTGGTCGAACGCCGCGTGTGCAGGTCCGGCGGCCTTCACGACGTCAGCGTAGTCGCCCGCATGTGCGGCAGAGCCGCGGCTGCGAACAGCGCCGCGAAGGCCAGCCCGGCCGCCGTGAAGCCCCCGAGAGCGAGCGCCACGCCACCGACCGCGGCTCCGACGAAGGAGCCGAACTGGAGAGCCGCAGTGCGAACGCCGGTGACGCCGAGCCGTAGCTCCGGCGCGAGATTCAAGCCGCGCGCGCCTCCGGCCAGCGTTCTTCCGCCGGCAAGAAAGGAAAGCGCGCCGAAGAGCGCAAGGCTCACCCAGGCGTCCGGTCGCACGGTGCACAGCGCGGCGGTCACTACTCCGCACGCGAGTGCGAGCGTCACAAGGAGCAGCCGGCCGCGCTCGTCCACCCACCGGCGAAACACGAGGTTGCCCGGGACATAGGCAAGCGCCCCGAGCCCGAGCGCCAGCCCGGTGGCCGCGACCGAGAGCCCGTGCACCTCGACGAAGAGCGCGCCGATGAACACCAGCACGCCCAGCCACGCCGAATAGGCGAGCAGCTCGCCCAGAGACCAGCGCGCCACACCGGGCTCGCCGAGAACTCTCCGTAGCCCGGCTCGCACCGCGGCGGGAGGTGACGGACGCCGCAGGAGCGAGCGCTATGAGACCCGCGAGCGCCAGTACGAGCGGCACGGCTACCCAGGCCCAGCGCCACGACGCTTCACCCACCGCTCCGGCGATCGGCATGCCGAAGACCCAGGCCAGCGGCGGCCCCAGCAGTGCGACCGCGAGCACGCGTGAGCGCTCCTCCGGCCGGCTCCACTCGGCGACCGCAGCCACCGCCGCAGAGTAGGTCAATCCCACGCCCACGCCGATCGGAGCCTGCGCGACCGCCAGCACGGCGAAGTGGGGCGCGACGGCGCTCACCGCGGTGCCGACGGCGAGGAAGCGCGAGCCCCGCCAGGAGCAGCTCCCGGAGGCCGATTCGGGCGGCGGCGAGGCCCGACAGGAGCGCCGTGACGCCGGCGGTGAGGCCGGAGATCGTGCGCAGTTGCCCGGCGGTTGCCGTCGAGATGTCGAAGTCGGCGGCGACCGAGGCGAGAATGGGCGTCAGCGTGAGCAGGGCCGCCTGCGAGGCGGCGAGGCACAGCGCCAGCGTCGCCGCCGTCGCGTGACGCTCGGACATCAAACGATGATCGGGACCGTTCCGCCGTCGGCGCTCCAGGCAGCTCCGGTGACGTAGCTCGCGCGGTCAGAGCAGAGGAAGACGATCACCGCGGCGATCTCGTCGGGCTGCGCGAGCCTGCCCAGTGGTCTGCCTGCGCCCACCTTCGCCAGCACCTCCTCGCGGTCGCCGCCCTGTTGGTCGGCCAGCCCGCCCTCGCCGAGCCAGGCGTCGGTCGCGGTCGGCCCTGGCGTGACGGCGTTGCAGCGAATCCCGTCCCTGGCGTACAGATCGGCAACCAGGCGGGACAGCGAAAGCACCGCAGCCTTCGTCACGGAGTAGTGGGGCATGCCCGTCGACGGCCTCTTGCCCGCCGTGGACGACACGTTGACGATCGCCGGTGCGTTCGCCTCGCGCAGATGTGGCAAGGCAGCGCGGATCGTCCGCACATAGCTCATGACGTTCAGCTGCCAGTACGCGTCCCACTCGTCGTCTCCGACGTCCTCGAATCGCGCCTGGCGTGCGATGCCGGCGTTGTTTACGAGCACCTCGAGCCCGCCGAGAGCGGCGACCGCCTCTGCGACGGCGCGTTCGGGCTCTCCCGCGAGCTCGAGGTCGCACGTCACGTGGAGCGCCTCGCCGATCCCGGGTGCCTCCCCGCGGCCACAGGTCGCGACGCGCGCTCCCTCCCCGGCCAGCTGTGCCGCGACCGCACGGCCGATGCCGCGCGTCGAGCCGGTGACAAGGCATGCGCGCCCTGCGAGTCCCAGATCCATGGCGAGCTAGCGTATCGCCCGTGGCCACGCTCATTCTCGCCCGGCACGGAGAGACGGACTGGAACCGCGACGGCATCTGGCAGGGACACGGCGACCCTCCTCTGAACGACCTCGGTCGGCGTCAGGCGAAAGAGCTCGCCGGGCGCCTCGCCGACGTCTCGATCGACGCGCTCTACTCGAGCGACCTCAAGCGCGCCTACGAGACCGCAGAGATCGTCGCTCGCGCGAAGGGTCTCGGCATCACCGCCGATCCCGACCTGCGGGAGATGGACGTCGGTTCGTGGAGCGGCCTCACGTCGGAGGAGATCGCGACGCGCTTCCCGGGCATGGCCGGCCACGACGGGGAGTCGCGGGAGGCGTTCGATGAGAGGGCCGTGAGCGCGCTGCAGCGCATCGCGAAGGCTCACGAGGGCCAGCTGGTGGTGGTCGTCACGCACGGTGGCGTCGTCCGCGCGCTCGAGCGTCATCTCTTCGGCGAGCCACGAGACGTGCTCCGAAACTGCGAGCTCGTCGAGTTCCGCTACGAGGGCGGTACGTTCGCGCGGATAGACTGACCGCCCCTGTGGACGACTACACGAGCAAGTACAAGGGCGAGCAGGTCGAGGTTGCCCTGTTCGGCGGCGATTACCAGGAAGGCGTGCTCACGGCGTACTGCTCGATCGACGACATCGCCCACGTCGAGCTGAACGGCCACATTCTCATTCCGCTGCAGAACGTCGCCTCGCTCCACTGCTCGAGCCGTTGTGACGCGCCGGAGCCCGACTGGCCGCCGCGCGGCCTCGGTGAGGAGGACACCGAAGAGGAGTCATAGGCCGCCGTGCCGGCCGCCTGGAACGTCGTCAAGGCCTGCCTCGTCACCGCCGCCGTCGCCGGCCTGGCGGGACTGCTCGGCTATGTGATCGGCGAGCTACGTCTCGCATCGATCTTCGCCTTCGCAGGGCTACTGCTCTGCCTCAGCACGTACTGGATGGCCGATCGGGCGATCATGGGCATGCTCGGCGCGCGAGAGCTGCCGGAAGGCGAAGCTCCCGACCTCCACGCAGTTGTCGCACGACTCGCCGCGCGCGCGCACGTCGTGAAGCCTCGCCTGTACGTGATCGACAGAGGCCCGCCGCTCGGCCTGGCCGCCGGACGTGGCGTGTGGTCGTCGACGATCGCCTTCACCATGGGCCTGCTCGCCTTGCCTCCCGCCGAGGTCGAGGGCGTATTGGCGCACGAGCTCGCTCACGTCCGCAATCGCGACATCGTCATCCAGACGCCGGTCGTGCTGTTCTCGTCGGCGCTGCTCGACCTCAGTCGAATAGGCGGCTTCCTCGAGCGTGCGCTGCTCTACGTTCTGGGACCGTTCGCGGCCGCGTGCGAGCACATTCTCCTGTCGCCGAAGCGGGAGTTCGCGGCCGATCGCCTGGCTGCGGAGATCTGTGAGTCGCCGCACGGGCTCGCCGATGCGCTCATACGCCTGGAGCAGGCGGTGGAGCTCGTCGAGTTCCAGGCCAGCCCGGCCTGCGAGCCGCTGTTCACCATCAACCCGCTCGATGACGAAGGTCTGCCGGGGATGTTCGTCACGCACCCGCCGGTCGCAGAGCGCGTCGAGCGGCTCCGCGCTCTCGATCCCGGCTGGCGCGAGAAGATTCGCGCGGCGTAGAGTACGGGCATGCCCGAGGCGCACGCCGGCCGGCTTCTCGACCACGTGCACGTCCGCGTCGGCGACCTAGAGGCCAGCAAGCGGTTCTACGCCGCGGCCGCAGACGTCCTCGGGTTAGGGCCCTTGCGCGAGGGCGAAGGCTGGTTCTCGTTCGACGAGATCTTCGCCAGCGCCGATGGACCGCGGACGGCGAATCTTCACCTTGCGTTTCAGGCAGCCGATCGTGAGACGGTCGAGAGGTTTCACGATGCCATGCTCGCTGCCGGCGCAGAGGACAACGGTAAGCCCGGAGAGCGCGACTACCACCCCGGGTACTACGCCGCCTACGTCCTCGACCCCGACGGGAACAACGTGGAAGCCGTCTACCACGGTCCCGTCGAGCGCTCTGCGCCCTCGGTCGTCTTTCGCTGGTAAACAAAGAAGCCGCCTTTCGGCGGCCCCTTTTGAAAGAAAATCCGGCGGCGTCCTACTCTCCCGGGGGCTTTCGCCCCGAGTACCATCGGCGCTGGCGGGCTTAACTGCTCTGTTCGGAATGGGAAGAGGTGTACCCCCGCCGCTATGACCACCGGAAATTGTGAGTCGCGCGCCGCGCGCTCGCGTGGCGAGCGCTTGCCAACGGCATCGCGCGTACCCTCAAAACTCCATAGCAGCTCACGTGGTGTTCAAAATCAAGACCTCGGGCAATTAGTACGGGTCCGCTGAACGCGTTGCCGCGCTTACACGTCCCGCCTATCGACGTGGTGGTCTACCACGGCCCTTACTCACTCGAAGTGATGGGGAGCCTCATCTCGGAGCGGGCTTCCCGCTTAGATGCTTTCAGCGGTTATCCCAACCAGACGTGGCTAATCAGCAGCGCCGTTGGCACGACGACTGATACACCAGAGGTCTGTTCATCTCGGTCCTCTCGTACTAGAGACGACCCTCCTCAAGCTCCCAACGCCCATGGCGGATAGGGACCGAACTGTCTCACGACGTTCTGAACCCAGCTCGCGTGCCTCTTTAATGGACGAACAGTCCAACCCTTGGGACCTGCTACAGCCCCAGGATGAGACGAGCCGACATCGAGGTGCCAAACCGCGCCGTCGCTGTGGACGCTTGGGCGCGATAAGCCTGTTATCCCCGGAGTACCTTTTATCCGTTGACCGACAGCGATTCCACTCTCCACTGCCGGATCACTAAGGCCTGCTTTCGCACCTGCTCGACTTGTCAGTCTCGCAGTCAAGCTCCCTTATGCCTTTACACTCTACGCACGATTTCCAACCGTGCTGAGGGAACCTTTGCGCGCCTCCGTTACATTTTGGGAGGCGACCGCCCCAGTCAAACTACCCACCTGACGCTGTTCCCGACCCGGATCACGGCATCGGGTTAGAAGCCCAGAACATGCAGGGTGGTATCCCAAGATTGGCTCCACGATGGCTGGCGCCACCGCTTCAAAGCCTCCCACCTATCCTGGACAACGTATCCCAGACTCCAACGTCAAGCTGTAGTAAAGGTTCACGGGGTCTTTCCGTCCAGCCACGGGTACTCGGCATCTTCACCGAGACTACAGTTTCACCGGGTCCCTCGAAGAGACAGCGCCCAAGTCGTTACGCCATTCGTGCAGGTCGGAACTTACCCGACAAGGAATTTCGCTACCTTAGGACGGTTATAGTTACCGCCGCCGTTTACCGGGGCTTGGTTTCAGAGCTTCGCCCGAAGGCTAACCCCTCCACTTGACCTTCCGGCACCGGGCAGGCGTCAGCCCCTATACGTCGTCTTACGACTTCGCAGAGACCTGTGTTTTTGGTAAACAGTCGCTTGGGCCGTTTCACTGCGGCCCCTTCGAGCTCCGGCCGCGAAGGCCTTCACTCTACGGGGGCGCCCCTTCTTCCGAAGTTACGGGGCCATTTTGCCGAGTTCCTTTTCGAGGGTTCTCCCGATCGCCTTAGTATTCTCTACTTCAGCGTACCTGTGTCGGTTTTGGTACGGGCACGCTCCGTCTCCCTAGAGGCTTTTCTTGGAGGCATGGCTTTGGGAACTTCACCCTTTCGGACTCGGCATCCCGTCTCAGGCTTAAGAGAGGCGGCTTTTCCTACCGGACGCCCTACGCGGTTACCCCAGGACGACCATCGCCTGGGTTTCCCTATCCTACCCCGTCCCCCCATCGGTGATAACGACGGATAACGTGGTACCGGAATATCAACCGGTTGGCCATCGCCTACGCCTTTCGGCCTCGGCTTAGGTCCCGACTAACCCTGAGCAGATTAGCTTTACTCAGGAAACCTTACGCAATCGGCGGGCGAGTTTCTCACTCGCCTTTCGTTACTCGTGCCAGCATTCTCACTTCCCATGCCTCCACGGCTGGCTTACGCCGCCGCTTTGCCGGCATGGGAACGCTCCCCTACCGCTCTGCAAAGCAGAGCCCGTGGCTTCGGTTCTTGGCTTGAGCCCCGTTACATCATCCGCGCCCGATCACTTGACCAGTGAGCTGTTACGCACTCTTTTAATGATGGCTGCTTCTAAGCCAACATCCTGGTTGTCTCGGCAATCGGACATCGTTTCCCACTTAGCCAAGAATTAGGGACCTTAGCCGACGGTCTGGGCTGTTTCCCTTTTGAGCACGAAGCTTAGCCCCCGCACTCTGACTGCCGCGCTGTGGACTACCGGTATTCGGAGTTTGCCTGAGGTCGGTAAGCT
>CAWGEE010000021.1:50000-378730 GCA_963821415.1 uncultured Actinomycetes bacterium
CAGTGTGGCTGATCGTCCTCTCAGACCAGCTACGGATTGTCGCCTTGGTAGGCCATTACCCCACCAACAAGCTAATCCGCCGCGGGCCCGTCCTCGGCCGGATGCCGAAGCCACCTTTCTTCCGGCGCCCGAAGGCTCCGGAGGCTATCCGGTATTAATCCGGGTTTCCCCGGGCTATCCCAGTGCCGAGGGCAGGTTGCCCACGTGTTACTCACCCGTTCGCCGCTGTCCCCGAGCCCGAAGGCTCGGTTCTCGCTCGACTTGCATGTGTTAGGCGCGCCGCCAGCGTTCGTCCTGAGCCAGGATCAAACTCTCCGTGAAGAATCGGTTTCCTCTCTGTCGGCCAACTAGCAAGCATCGCAGTTAGCCAGCAGAGTCAGAAGCTGATTACAGGTGAGCTTGAGCTCAAAGTCATGCCCAACCGACTAGACAAGCACGGCAGGGCACGACGGGTTTTAAGAACTCTTCAGCTCGTCCGCGAACGGACCAGCCGAAGAGCCTCGACGTTTCACGCTGTTGAGTTTTCAAAGACCACACCCTCTGCTGAGGGCCAGAAAAAAGCCTCCGATTCACACCGAAGGCCCCTCGTGCTAGGTGATACGTAGGTCGTATCTCTCTGGCTCGACGGGTCTCCGGTGTCGATTGCAGGCTTCATGCAGCCTCTTGCGAGGCGGCGAGTGCATGGTAGCAAAGGAATGGCTACGCCGCTGGAAACCGCACGAAGCGGCGCTTTCCTGCCTGGAGGAGCGCCCCGGCGAGCCGCTTCCGCGGCAGATCGAGCTCCTTCACGACCTCGTCGTTCAGTCTAACGGCACCCTGCTCGAGGAGGCGGCGGGCCTCGCTCGTCGTGCCGATACCTAGCGAAGCGACCAGCAGTGCAGGGAGATGCACGGGGTCTTCGGCAGGTAGCGCAGCCTCCGGCACCTCGTCGGGAGCGCGTCCCTCACGTACCACGCGTGTGAAGTGCGCTTCGGCGGCGCCGGCGGCGTCCTCCCCATGTGCTCTCGCGACCACGAAACGTGCCAGCGCCAGCTTGGCGGCCAATGGATCGCCGTCCGGCGCGTTGTCGGCGTGCATCACGAGCCGGTACCACTGGTCGAGCAGGTCGTCGGGAATGCGCATCACCTTGCCGAACTGCTCTTCCGGCGCCTCCCTGAGGCCGACGTAGTTCCCGCGCGACGCACTCATGCCCGTCCCGTCCCAGCTGTCGAGATAGCGCGACCGTGAGAGCAACCTGCGGCTCGAGACCGTACGCCGTCATGACCTCGCGTCCCGTGAGCAAGTTGAAGAGTTGGTCGGTGCCGCCGAGCTCGACGTCTGCCTCCACGGCCACCGAGTCGTAGGCCTGCATGAGCGGGTAGAGCAGCTCCGACACGGAGATCGGCGCCTGTTCGGCGAAGCGCATTGCGAAGTCGTCCCGCTCGAGCAACCGGGCGACCGTCACCGTCCGCGTCAGCCGGAGCGTCTCTGCGAAGTCAAGCTTCGCGAGCCACTCGCTGTTGAAGCGGAGCTCGGTGCGATCGGGGTCGATGATCGTGGACGCATCTTCGAAGTAGCGCTGCGCGTTACGGTCGATCTCCTCGGGGTCGATGATGGGGCGCTCGAGCGACCGACCCGACGGGTCGCCGATTCGCGTCGTGTAGTCGCCCACGATCAGGACGCCGTGTGCCCTTCGTCTTGGAACGCCCGCATGCGCTGCAAGGGAATTCCGTTGCCGAGCGTGACGTCAGGCGCCGTCACGTCGATGCCGAGCTTGACTCGTAACGGTCTGTCGAGGGCGAGCTTCGCCTCGAGACCACCTTCCGGCAGCACGTGCACAGCGTTCTTCGTCAGCTCCGCGAGTCCCATCGAATCAACTCTACGGGCGGTACAATCGCCCTGCTCTGGTCTCGGCAAACGGTTCTCAAGGGGAGAGACGACGCCGACGGAGGATCCGCAAGCTCCGCCTGCTCGCGCTTCTCCTCGTGCTCGGTCTCGTCGGCATCGCGTCCTTCGCGTTCGGTCTCGTGACCGCGATCGCGGGCGAGCTGCCGGAGCTCGATCCTGCGCGCTACCGGCCCGACAAGAACAGCTACATCTACACGTCGGACGGCCGCGTGCTCGCCGTGCTCCGCGGCGACGAGGCCCGGATCGTCGTGAAGTCCGAGGAGATCGCGGACGTCATGAAGCAGGCGATCGTCGCGATCGAGGACCGAAGGTTCTTCGAGCATCGCGGCATCGACGTTCGCGGCATCGCCCGCGCAATCTGGCAGGACCTGCGCAACCGCGCCGTCGTCGAGGGCGGCTCGACGATCACCCAGCAGTTCGTGAAGAACGCGTACGTCAAGAGCAGCCGCTCCTTCGAGCGGAAGCTCAACGAGGCCGCGCTTGCCTGGCAGCTCGAGCAGCGGTGGTCGAAGGACCGCATCCTCACGGCGTACCTCAACACGATCTACTTCGGAAACGGCGCGTACGGCATCGAGCAGGCCTCGCGCGTGTACTTCCGCCACAAGGCGTCGAGCCTCTCACTCGCGGAGTCGGCGTTGCTCGCGGGCATCCCGGCCGATCCGGCCCTCTACGACCCCGTCTCGAACCCGCGCCAGGCGAAAGCGCGCCGGCACACGGTGCTGCGGGCGATGCTCGAGCAGGGCGACATCACGCGCGCGGAGTACTGGCGCGCCGACCACGAGCCGTTGCCGGAGCCCGCGAACGTGCGGCTACCCGGCATCCAGGGGCCCGCCCCGTACTTCACGAACTACGTCAAGCAGCAACTCATCGACGAGTACGGGACCGGCAAGGTCTTCGGCGAAGGTCTGCGCGTACGGACGTCTATCGACCTCGGCCTGCAGCAGCTCGCGCGAGAAGCCATCGCCAAGTGGCTACCCGACGACGAGGGGCCGTCGGCGGCGCTCGTCGCCATCGACCCTCGCGACGGCCGTGTGCTCGCGATGTACGGCGGCCGCAACTACGCGGAAAGCCAGTTCAACCTCGCCGTGCAAGGGGAACGTCAGCCCGGGTCGGCGTTCAAGCCTTTCGCCCTCGCGGCGGCGCTCGACCAGGGCATATCCCCGACGACGTCCTTCGTGTCGGCTCCCGTCACGATCTCGCTCGGCGACCGTCTCTGGAGCGTCGAGAACTACGAGGGATCGAATCTCGGAACGATCGACCTGGAGACGGCGACGACGTACTCCGACAACACCGTCTACGCCCAGCTGACGGAGCTCATCCGGCCCCAGGCGGTTGCGCAGATGGCTCGCCGGCTGGGGATCCAGAGCCCGATCAAGGGCTACTTCTCGGTGACACTCGGCGGCGAGGCCGTGAATCCGCTGGAGATGGCGCGGGCGTTCGCGACGGTCGCGAACGGCGGCCAGCGGCTCGACGGCGCGCTGATGGGAAACAGACCGCGCGCGGTGCTTACGTGCAAGGGTTGTCCCGGAGGCGGGAAGAACATCCCGGTCCCGCGCGAGGCGCTCGGCGCCAACGAGGCGGCGATCGTGACCCGGCTGCTCCAGGGCGTGGTCGAGAGCGGCACCGGCAAGCGGGCTCAGCTCTCGGACGGACGGCCGGTCGCCGGCAAGACGGGCACGACGGAGAACTACGGCGACGCGTGGTTCGTCGGCTACACGCCGCAGCTCGCCGTGGCCGTCTGGGTCGGCTACCCCGACCTGCTGCGGCCGATGCTCGACGAGTACCACGGCAGCCCGGTGGCCGGCGGCACGTTCCCGGCGCAGATCTTCAAGACGTTCATGGAGAAGGCGCTGCCGCGCTTGGGCGCAGAGCCGGAGAGCTTCCCGTCGCCGTCGTATCCGTACGCGTCACCACGGAGCATCGTCTTCCGCGACGGACGCTGGCGCGCGGACAACGGCTACTGCCGCGGTACGCGCGAGGTCCTCTACTTCTACGGGACCGGCCCCGACACGACCGCCGACTGCAAGCCGAACGAGGTGGAAGTGCCCCGCGTTGTCGGCTTGACGTACGACGACGCGGTCGCCCGGCTGGGGCTGCAGCCGCTGGATGCCGAGGCGATCTACAAGCCGGCCGTGCCGCGCCAGCGCGTCGGGTACGTGCTCGGCCAGCGGCCGCGGGTCGGCGCGCGGCTCTCCGCCTACGACACGGTCCAGCTCGTCGTCGCCAAGCCGCTGCACGGCGTCGTGCCTCGCGTGGTCGGTCTCGAGCTGGCCAAAGCCAGAGCGCGGCTCGCTCAGCGGGAGTTGCGGCCGCTCGTGCGCCGCGAGCAGGCGACGGGACGTCCCGGCCGCGTGCTCTCGCAGCAACCGCTTCCGGGTGTCGCGGCGGCGCCGCGCATGCCCGTCACGCTGGTTGTCTCGGCGCCGGCCGGCTGAGGAAGCGGGAGCCCGACAGCACGTAGCGCCAGGGCTCCTCGACGGCGACTGAGAGGCCGATACGCGGTCCGGCGAGGATGTCGACGTCGCCCTCGCGGCCACGAAGCTCGAACGGCGGCCGGTCGAGGCGCAACCCGTCGTGCTCGCGCGTGACGCCGAGCGCCTGGCACAGGCGGCCCGGCCCCGCACAGAGGAGCCGCGTGTCGTCGAGCCCGCGCCGTTCCGCCATCGTGTCCAGCCCCGAAGTCGGCTCGAGCGCACGGATCAACACGGCTTGCGGCGAGCCCTCCTCGCCGCACACGAAGTTCAGGCACCAGTGGATGCCGTAGGAGCGGTAGACGTACGCCCGGCCCGGTGGCCCGAACATCGTCCTTCTCGTGGGCGTCGGTCCGCGGTACCCGTGGCTGGCGGGATCGCCGACGGCGTACGCCTCGACCTCGACGATGCGTCCGCCGACGCCGTCGACGAGCAGCGTCGCGCCGACGAGCTCCGGCGCCACCTCGTGCACTGACCGCGCGAAGTGGTCCGGGCGAAGCTTCAGAAGAGCTTCTGTGAGCCGGATTGCCTCGCGCTCGCCTCGAGGAGCTTCCTCGCCCGCCGGCCGAGGTCGGTCAGGTCGACCTTGCCGGTCTCCGCCTGCTCGGCCAGCAACTCCGCGAGCTCGAGCGACTGGTCGATCAGGGGCGACGACGCCGAGACGTCGTGGCCCATGTCGTGGAGGATCGTCCGCTCGGTGCGCGAGGCGATGATCGGCTCGGGGATGCCTTCGATCCAAACGCGCGTGCGCCGCCCCGAGCCGCGCTCCTCCGCGTCGAGCGGCTCCAGCGAGTAGATCTTGTCGGCGCGCGCGTACTTGCCGAAGCCGAGGAAGACCATCCGGGTCGAGCCTTCAGCCATACGCCGATTATCCCAGTGCGCGGCGCAGCGCGTCCACGACGCGCTCCTGATCCTCGGCATCGATCGACGAGTAGAACGGGAGCGCCAGGAGGCGCCGGCTCGCTTCCTCCGACACGGGGAACATGCCCTCGCGGAAGTCGAACCGCTCGCGCATGTACGGCTGGAGGTGGATCGACGGGAGGTAGCGGCTCGTTTCCACGCCACTCTCGGCGAGCACCGCTATCACCCGCTCGCGATCGACGTCGGCCGAGAGCCGCACCGGGTAGACGAACCACGAGCGACGGTGATCCGCATCGTCCGCCAGAGGCGGCTCGACGCCGTCCACGCCCTCCAGCAGCTCTTCGTACCGGCGGGCGGCAGCTGCTCGCAGCCTGAGGATCTCGTCGAGACGCTTGAGCTGTGCCACGCCGATCGCGGCCGCGACGTCGGAGAGGCGGTAGTTGTAGCCGAACCGCGCGTGCTCGAGCCATCCTCCCGTGTCCGCGCGTCCCTGGTTCGAGAGGCTCTTGAGCAACCGCCACTGGTCGCCGTCCGACGTGACGACGATGCCGCCCTCGCCCGTCGTGATCTGCTTGTTCGGGTAGAACGCGAAGACGGCGAGGTGGCCGTGCGACCCGATCGGCCGGCCCTTGTACTCCGCGCCGAGCGCTTCGCAGGCGTCCTCGATGAAGACGAGCCCGTGCCGCTCGGCGATCGCCAGCAGCTCGTCTAGCGGGCAGGGGTAGCCGAAGATGTCGACCGCCACGATGGCGCGCGTCCGGTCTGTCACGGCCGCTTCCACCGCGGCCGGATCGAGGTTCAGCGTGTGCGGGTCGATGTCGGCAAAGACCGGCGTGGCGCCTTCGTACAGCGCGCAGTTGGCGGAGGCCACGAACGAGAACGGCGACGTGATCACCTCGTCGCCGGGCACCACTCCGGCCAGGCGCGTGCAGAGGTGGAGCCCCGCCGTCCCGCTGGACACGGCCGCGGCGTGAGCGACCTGCACGCGGCGGGCCAGCGCGTCCTCGAAGCGCGTGACCATCGACCCGAGCGAGAGCCGGCCGGAGCGCAGCACCTCGAGCACGAGATCCTCCTCCAGCGTGTCGATGTACGGGAGCGAGAGGGGGATCCGCGCGCGTGACCGAGAAGGGGACAGACTGACGTCAGTCCCCTTCGCAGATGTGCTGGTCATGCCTGCGCGGGCGTTCGCGTCTGGTAGTCGAGCCAGTCGGCCCATTGCGGCTTACGGCCGCGGACCGTGTCCAGGTACGACTGCTGGATCTCGCGCGTGATCGGTCCGGGCGGGCCGATCTCCTGGTCGTCGATCGACCGTATGGGCGTCACCTCGACGGCCGTGCCGCACATGAAGACCTCGTCCGCCGTGTAGAGGTCGGCGCGAATCAGCCGCTTCTCGTGCACCGTGTAGCCGAGCGAGCGAGCGATCTCGATGATCGTCTCGCGCGTGATGCCGGGCAGGATCGATGCGGACAAATCCGGGGTGAAGATGACGCCGTCCTTGATCATGAACACGTTCTCGCCCGAGCCGTCGGCCACGTAGCCGTCCTGCGTCAGGAGGATCGCCTCGTCGTAGCCGGCGCGCTGGGCCTCGTGGACGGCGAGCATCGAGTTGAGGTAGATGCCCGTCGCCTTCGCCGTGTGCGGGATCGTGTTCGGGCCGACGCGCTGCCACGACGAGATCATCGCCCGACAGCCGTTCTGCTGGCCCTCTTCGCCCAGGTAGGCGCCCCACGGGAAGGTGAGAATCGCCACCTCGACGTCGTTGCCATGGGTGTGCACGCCGAGCTCGCCGTAGCCGTAGTACGCGATCGGCCGCAGGTACGACTCATCGAGCCCGTTGACGGCCAGCGTCTCGTGACAGGCCGTCTGGAGCTCGTCGATCGAGTAGGGAAGACGCATGTAGAGCAGCTGGGCCGACGTCTCCAGACGCTTGAGGTGGTCGCGCAGGCGGAAGACCGCGGGGCCGCGGTCGGTCGCGTAGCAGCGGATGCCCTCGAAGACGCCGGTGCCGTAGTGAAGGCCGTGGCTGGCGACGTGGATCTTGGCGTCCGCCCAGTCCACGAGCTCGCCGTTCATCCAGATCTTTTCGGTTTCGTGCATTTCGGAAAGTCTAGTCGGCCGCCACGATGTCCAGGGGCGCCGCACGCGAGAGCCGGACGAGCTCCGTAGGAGTCAGACCGACCATGTGGCGGGTCGAGCCACCGCCCACCCAGAGGCGGTCGAGCCCCAGCAGCGTTCGCTCGATCAGGACCGCGTCGACGCGCGCCAGCCCGAACGGCGCGACGGCCCCGGGCTCGAACCCGGTCGCCGCGCGAACGAGCTCAGGCGACGCGATGCTTGCCTTGCGAGCGCCGGCGGCAGCCGCCACCTTCGCGCCGTCCGCACGACGGTCGCCGGGCACCATCGCCAGCACCACCCTCCCATCGCAGTCGAAGATCAGCGACTTCACGATGTTGCGGAGCTCGCAGCCGACCGCTCGTGCGGCATGTGCGGCTGTCGGCGTCCCCGTCGAGAACTCCTCCACCCGTGCCTCTGCGCGCGATTCGCGGAGAAAGGCGGACACGCGTTCGACCGCCTGCGGCGTCTCGCCGGTCATTCCGGAAGTTTGTCGCATCGCTGTCGCGGGAAGAGGTTTAGAAATGCGGATCACAGCACGTTCAATCGGCTTCCTGCTCGTGGCGCTGGGCGCCTGGGGAGCGATTGTCCCCTTCGTCGGACCGGAGTTCGGTTACCCGTTCCCTGCGGGCAGCGACGTCGGCTCCTGGGAATGGAGCGAGACGGCGTGGCAGCTGTCGCTGCTACCGGGCATCGCAACGGCCTACGGTGGCCTCGTCCTGCTCGGCCTGCTCGGGTCGGTGCGGATCGCACCCGCCTTCGGCGCCCTGGTGGCGCTGGCGGGCGGCGCGTGGTTCGTCCTCGGCTCGGAGTTCACCCGGTTGTGGACGACTCCCCCGCCCGACGGCACCGGCTCCGACTGGATGATCATCGCCACGAACCTCGGCTACCACGAAGGACTCGGGGTCACGATCGTGGCGCTCTCCGCGTTCGCGCTCGGGCTGCTCGCGCTGCTGCCCGAACGCAAGCGGACGCACGGAGCAGCCGCTGATCGCGCACCACCCCGTCCTCGACCACGAGCCAGAGCTCACGTACGACGAGGACGAGACGGTCGTCACCACGCGGTAGCCGGCTTCGCGCTCAGTCCAGGCGAATGAAGCGGGCGTCGCCGAACCCTGCCTCCATCAGCTCGGCCACGAGCGTCGCGGGGGCCGGCGTGTCGATGGAGAGCGCCATCAGCGCCGTGCCGCCTTCGTTCGTTCGCGACACGGCCATGTTGGCGATGTTGATGCCTGCCTCTCCGAACAGCGTGCCCACGCGGCCGATCACGCCCGGCCGGTCGTCGTACTGGAAGAACACCATGTAGGGCGCGAGCTCGATCTCGATCTTGAAGCCGAGCGCGCCGACCAGCCAGTGCCGGTCCTCGCCGCCGATCGTCGTCCCCGCCACGGCCGTCTCGTCCCCGTTTACCGCAACCGCCACCTGCACCAGGCTCGTGTAGTCGGGCGACAGTCGCTCGCTCTGCTCTTCGACGGCAATTCCTCGCTCGGCGGCGACGAGCGCGGCGTTGACGGCATTCACGGGTTGGTCGGTGCGCCCCTCGAAGGCACCGTTGAGCGCAGCGACGGTGAGCAGCCTCGTGTCGTGTTCGGCCAGGCGGCCTCGGTACGAGAGCACGATGCGCTCGGCGCGCCCGCCGGCCAGGTCCATGGCGAGCGCCCCGAGCCGCCGTGCCAGCGGGACGAACGGGCCGAGGGTCTCGATGTCCTCGCTCGAGACGGCCGGCATGTTCACGGCGTTCGCGACGAGACCGCCCTCCAGCGCTGCGGCGACCTGCTCGGCGACGATCACCCCCGCGCGGTCCTGGGCCTCCTCGGTCGATGCGGCGAGGTGCGGCGTGAGGACGACGTTGTCCAGCTCGAGCAGCGGTCCCGTATAGGGCTCGGTGGAGAAGACGTCGAGCGCGGCGCCGGCGACCTTCCCGGACTCGAGCGCCTCCAGCAACGCATCCTCGTCGACGAGCTCGCCGCGCGCGGTGTTGACGATGCGGATGCCGTCCCTGGCTCCCTCGAGCGCGCTGCGGTCGACGGCCGCGCGCGTCTCGTCGTTCAGCGGCAGGTGCAACGAGACGACGTCGGACGACGCGAAGACGGCCTCCTGCGAAGCTGCTCCCTCCACGCCCAGCTCCCGAAATCGCTCTCGGGAGACGAACGGGTCGAAGGCGATGACCCGCATGCCGAGCGCTAGCGCGCGCCGCGCGACCTGCTGACCGATCCGTCCGAAGCCGAGCAGCCCCAGGGTCTTGCCCGCAAGCTCCTGCCCGCCGTAGCGCGAGCGCTCCCAGCGGCCCGCCTTCACCGCCGCATGGGCCTGAGGAATGTTCCGCCAGAGAGCGAGCAGGAGCCCGATCGTGTGCTCGGAGGCCGAGACGACGGTCGATTCCGGCGCGTTGACGACGAGGACGCCCTGCCGTGTCGCGGCCTCGACGTCGACGTTGTCGACGCCCACGCCGGCGCGGCCGATCACTCGGAGCCGCTCGGCCCGCTCCAGAAGCGGTGCGTCGAGCTTCGTCCCCGAGCGGATGACGATCGCCTCGTAGTCCCCGATGATGTCCTCGAGCCCCGAGTCGAGATCGACGTCCACCTCGAAGCGGGAGCGGAGGAACTCGACGCCCGCCTCCGCGATCGGCTCCCTGACGAGGACCTTCGTCACGCGAAGTTAGTTGGCGGAACTGGCGATTTTGGCGCCCTGGAAGGCAGCCAGGGCGTGCGCGACACCGGCGCCCGGCTCGACCTCCGCGCCGAGCTCGGCCAGGCCGAGCTCGACGGCCGCGAGCGCCGTGGCCACGTCGAAGACGTCGTAGTAGCCGATGTGGCCGATGCGAAAGACGGTGCTTCCGAGCTGGCCGTGCCCCTTCGCGAGCTGCACGCCGTACCGCTCCCGCAACAAGGAGACGAGCTCGGCGGCATCGACGCCCTGCGGCGTCTTGATCGCCGTGACGACGGCCGACGTGTCGTCGTCGGGCGAGAAGAGCTCGAGACCCAGTGCCTTCGCCCCGGCCCTGCAGGCACGGCCCAGCCGGACGTGTCTGTCGAAGACGGCTTCCAGCCCTTCCTCGAGCATGAGGCCGAGCGCCACGTTGAGGCCGGCGACGAGCGACACGGCGGGCGTGAACGGCGCGTCGAGCACGTCCTGCGCCTTTCTCGTCCGCTCCCAGTCGAAGTAGTACCGCGGCGAGGACAGCCGTCCTTCAGGCTTCCAGACGGCGTCGGAGACGGCGGCGACGGCGAGCCCGGGCGGGGTCATCAGCGCCTTCTGGGAGCCGGAGCAGACGACGTCGACGCCCCAGGCGTCCATCTCCAGTGGCACTGCCCCCAGGCTGGAAACGGCGTCGACGACAACATGCGCGCCCGAGGGCCGGATCGCCTCGGCGTGAGCCTGGAGGTCGCTGACGACGCCGGTCGACGTCTCCGAGTGAGTGAGGAACACGGCCCGCACCTCGCTCAACTCGGCGAGCTGCGCGGCGATGTCCCCAGCCTGCGGAATCTCCCCCCACTCGTAGCGAAGCGGCGCGACCTCGCAGCCGTAACGCTCCGCGATCTCGATCCAGCGCTCGCCGAACGCGCCTGCGGAGACGACGAGGACACGGCTGCCCGGCGCGCACAGGTTTGCCACCGCAGACTCCATGGCGCCGGTCCCCGACGACGTGAAGAGGAGGACGTCCGAAGACGTCCGGCAGAGCTCCTTCAGCCGCTCGAGGCATGCCTGGTAGACCGGACGGAAGTCGGAGCCCCGGTGATGCACGACCGGCTCGGCGAGCGCCGCGAGCACCTGCGGAGGCACCGGCGTCGGCCCCGGCGTGAAGAGATAACGCTTCGCGGGCACTCGGGCCAGCCTACCGAGAGGGGACGATGGGCCTGTTACCGCCCGCGGTATCCGCTGACGCTCGGGACGTCGCTCGCAAAGACGGCAAGCGCGAGACGCGAAGGGCGTATAGGACATACGTTCGAGCGTCGCGCGCGCAGGCGGCTGCCGCGAGCGGCGTCAGGCTCGGCGAAGCCGGGCTTCGCCCGGCGAGAGCCGAGCCGACCGAGCCTCAGCGGTGTCCCGAGAACGACATGACTTGCTGAAACGTCGGCCGGTTCGTCCACGCCATCGTGTCGCTTATGAGGCCGGTCGTGAAGCCGATCCGCTCGGGCCGCGCGTCGGCCCGCCAGGCCGTCGGCTCGACGCCCTGCTTCGCCTGGAGCAGGTCGCAGGCCTGCTCGAGCGCCGACCAGAGCGACTCGCGGCAGGAGTCGAGGTTGCCGCCGCCGCAGAATTGCGTCTCGTACGGGCCGCGCACCGTGTGGCCGAGCAGCCGCCGGAGATCCTTGTCCACGTAGCCGTACCAGCCGTCGATGATACGCCGAGCCCTGGGCATTCGCGTCGTCGGAGACCCGGTGCAGCTGTGCGAGCCGCTCCACGAGGTCTCCGAGCACCGGCCGCATGACCGCCTCGGCGAACAGCGGCCAGGCGGCATCCATGATCGCGGCCCCGGCGTGATCGATCTTCCCGTCGCCGTCGCGATCGAGACGGCTGCCGCCGAACGCCCTCCAGGCGACGAGGAGGTCGGCGGCCGTGCCTACGCGAACATTGGGGGTCGGCGCGGTCCTGAGGACGTCGGCGATGATCGGCCAGACCTCCATCACGCGGAGGTCCTGGGTCGCCGCCTTGTTCGCGGCCGCCACGATCTCCGCCGACATCCCGTTTGCCGGCGCCGAGCGCGCCCGCGAGCAGCTCCTTCCGCTGGACCGAGCCGTACGACCAGTTGTCGTCTGCGGCGCCCCAGCCCACGGGCGGGCTTCGAGTTCCAGTCGAGGATCAGCGCCCGAGCCCGGGTTGATCGTCTGGGGATGGGCCTCCGGCGCCGAGGAAGCCGCGCCAGTCGTACTCGCCCGTGCCGACGGTCGGAAGCGCCGGGTCGGTGCCCTGTGCCCTGATCGGCAGCCGTCCGGTCGTGACATGGGCGATGTCGCGATCGTCGGCGTAGAAGAAGTTGAACATCGCGTCGACCGTGGACACGGTCTTCACGAAGCTCTTGGCCGACGTGACTCGGCCCGTGTCGAGCTCGTAGAGCGCACGGGCACTCAGCACCTCGCGTCCGCGCGTCGACCGCTGCTGGGCGAGCGCAACCCGGCGACCGTCGACGGTCGCGTAGCCCTGGACGACGCCGTGAACCGTCTGGAACAGCGTCAGCCGCTGGTCCGGCGTGCCCGGCGAGCGCAGCGTTCCCGCATCCAGCGTCGTCATCTCGCGGCAGGCGCCTCGGTGGAGGTAGTGGCGGTCGTCGCCCCGCACAGGGTCTCGGCAAAGACGTCGATGTTGTCTGCCTGTGAGGACGTGACCGTCCACGCGTAGTCCGGCCCTCGCCCGACGAGGACGAGCGGCAGGCCCGGCAGAAGCGCGCCGCGGACGTCATAGCCGCCGCCGTAGAGATCGACCTCCATGAAGAACTGCGGGAAGAAGTAGCCCACCTGCGGGCCGCCGACGAGCACCGGGTGGCCGCTCTTCGATCGCCTGGCGCCCACGAGCAGCGCGTTCGACGCCGGCCGGCTCTCGAAGGACCGCGTTGCCGGGGAGCCCGAGACGGCGCGTAAAGCTGCCGTCGTCGATGACGACGCTGCCGGGCGCCGTCGCGGCGGCAGGTGATACGGAAAGCGGCCGGGAGCGATGACCGGGGACTCGACGTCGTTCGGCGCGCGCAGGTCATCGAAGACGTCGCCGCCCCTTGATGGCGCCCAGCTCGTTCTGCAACGCGTCGAGGAACATCGAGCGCTGCGTCTCGGAGCCGCCGTTGGCGCCGAAGCGGGCAGCGAGCAGCGCGCCGACGGCCACCACGTCGCGCGCGGTGTACGGCGTGACGAGCGTGCCCTGCTTCCTGTAGGCGGCGTTGAGCCCCGCCACGTAGCCCTGCATCGACCGCCAGCAGCCTCGGCCGCGCGGCCCGCCCTTCCTCAGCAGATCGACTTGCTGGGCCAGCAGCGCCTCGCCCTGCGCGCTCGGAACGAGCGCCTTCCCGCTGAGCGCGAGCTCTACCGGGCTGATGCCGGGGATGTCGAGAGCGGCCGCGCGGGCGGGGCCGCGAATCAGCTCGAGCAGCAGCCCACGATCCTCCACGGTCACCCAGCCGGCGCCGAAGGCGACGTCGGCCGCGGTCTTCCCGTGACGTGCGGGACGCCCCAGCGATCGCGCTCGATGACGACGCCCGGCCCGCGGACGCTGCACGCGCGCCGCCTTGCCGACGAGCCCGAGCGTCGCCCGTTTGAAGCATTTCTCGAGGTCTGCTGCACGCACCTTGTCGAACAGCGGTGTCAGGCAGTCGTAGAGCCGCGCCTGGTCTCGTGTGTTGCGGTTGAAGACGAGGCTGCCGTTCTCCCCCGGCGGCAGGACGTTGAACGCGATGGCCGCGTAGTCCCGACGCTCCGGAGCCTGACCGGCAGCTGGCATCGCGGCCGAAAGGGCGACAGCGAACATCACCAGCCACGGCAACCGGTGCATGAGAACCAGCAGGCTACCGCGTACTTGTCGCGCAGCCTAAGAGTCGCCGGGCTCGACGAGGCCTGACTCGTAGGCGAACACCACCGCCTGCACGCGGTCGCGCAGCCCGAGCTTCGACAGGACGTGCGCGACGTGGGTCTTCACCGTCGTCTCGCTGACGACGAGCTGGTCCGCGATCTCTGCGTTCGACTGGCCGCGAGCCATGAGCGTGAGCACCTCCGCCTCGCGAGGCGTCAGCTCTTCGAGCTCGGGCGGCACCACGCGCGCCGTGCCAGGCGGACGGGAGACGAACTCCTCGATCACCCGACGCGTGATCGAAGGGGCAAGCAGCGCATCACCACTGGCGACGGCGCGAATTCCTTCCACCAGCTGCTCAGGAGGAGTGTCCTTGAGCAGGAAGCCGCTCGCGCCGGCGCGGAGGGCCTCGTAGACGTACTCGTCCATGTCGAACGTCGTCAGCATCACGACGCGGGTGTTCTGACCATCCTGGCCCAGCAGCATCCGTGTCGCCTCGATGCCGTCGAGCTCCGGCATGCGGACGTCCATGAGCACGACGTCGGGGCGCAGCCGACGAGCCTCTTCCACCGCCGCCCGTCCGTCGGCTGCCTCGCCGGCGACCTCCATGTCGTCCTCGGCCTCGAGGATCATCCGGAAGCCTGCGCGGACGAGAGCCTGGTCGTCCACGATGAGGACCCGGACGCAGCTCGGCGTCTGCCGCGCCGCTCTCACTCGTCAGCACGAGCTCGTAGATCCGCACAGGCCGCTCGAAGTCCTTGAGCTGCTGCTCACCGAGGTCGAGGAACGCGAGCTCCTCGTCCTCGAGCAGGGAGTGGGTCGCCTGGGACACGAGAATCTGGCCACCCTGCCCGGCGGCGCAGATGCGTGCCGCGCGATGGACGGCAAGGCCGTGGTACTCGTCGGCGGAGATCGATGCCTCACCCGTGTGGATGCCCATTCGGACGCGCGGCTGGACGCCGTGCGGCCACTCGTGGCCGTCGAGCGCCTGCTGCCCTGCGAGGGCCGCGGCGATGGCGTCCTTCGGCCTCCGGAAGGCAACGAAGAACGCGTCTCCCTGGGTGCCGATGCCTTCCCCGCCCGCCTCCTCGAAGATGCCGCGCAGGACCCGGTGATGCTCGGCGAGCACGTCGCCGTACTGCTCGCGGAGCTGGCGGACGAGCGACGTCGAGCCTTCGATGTCTGTGAGCAAGAACGTGTAGGTGCCGGTCATGCGACCGGGAGTCTCGCACGCAGCCGATAGCCGCCCTCTGGAAGTGCCCCGGCCTCCAGCTCACCGCCGTAGACCGAGACGCGCTCGCGCATGCCAACGAGGCCGTGCCCGCCGCTGTCGCCGCCTCCATCGCCGGAGCCATCGTCGCTGACGGTCAGCTCGACGTGGCCGTCCTGGTAGCGGACGAGGACTTCCGCGTGCTCGGCGCGCGCGTGCTTCAGCGCATTCGTCAACCCTTCCTGGACGAGCCGATAGGCGGTCAAGTCCAGACCCGCGGCCAGCGGCACCGGATCGCCCTCGATGCGCAGAGCCACCGGCAGACCCGCCTCCCGCGCCTGCTGGACGAGCTTGTCGAGGTGCTCCAGGCTCGGCTGGGGCGCCAGGGCAGGCGCCTCCTCGGGACGGCGGAGGACGCCGACGAGCCGCCGCATCTCGGCCAGCGCCTCGCGCCCCGTCTGCTCGACGATCTGGAGCGCCTCGCGCTCGCGCTCCTGCTCCGGCTTGAGCAGCCTGCGCACACCGGCCGCCTGGACGGTCATCACGCTAACGCTGTGGCCGACGACGTCGTGGAGCTCCCGCGCGATCCGCGCACGCTCCTCGGCCACGGCTGCACGCGCTTCCTCCTCGCGTTCCCGCTCGAGCCGCTCCGCCCGCTCCTTCGCCTCGTCGGCTTCCCTCAGCTTGTGCCCGAGGCCGAACCCGATCGTCCAGGCGATGCCGAAGACGATGCAAGTGCACACGAAGTCACCGACGCTGCCGTCCGGGTCGTTCCGCGTCGACGATCGCGTTGACGCCGAGGAGAATGGCGAACCCGGCAATTGCCTGCCGCGAGGTCCCGCAGCGCGCCGAACATGAAGGCGATGGTCATCCCGAGCAGGAAGATCGTGAAGTCCCAGGGCACGCGCTGTTCGTCAACGAACGTGCTCGCGGTGACGGCAACCGCCGCGACGACAGGCGCGCCGAACGGGAAGCGGCGTCGGAAGAGCAGCGGCACGAAGAACGCGAACGTCAGCGCGACGTCGAACCAGAGCGGCCCGTTCGGTGCGTCCGGCTCGTCGCGGTCGTCGAAGACCGCCACGGCGATGCTGACGCCGAGACCGACGATGATCAGCGCATCGAACCAGTAGCGCTGCGCCAGCGGCGTGAGCTTCTGCACGAACTGCTGCATGGAGCGAAGGTAGCCGACCATGCCGACGATCGCATCGGCCGCAATGACGACTTTCGGATCATCCTCGAGGAGGAGGACAAGATCGTCCTCGCGGCGGACGCCGAATGGGTTTCGCTTCGATAGCCTCGGGCGAACATCAGCCACAGCGAAACCGAGGTCGAGATGAATCCATCCGAAGCTCTGTCTGACGAAAGCGTCCTCCACAGCAACGGAAAGCCCGTCGTCGCCGCCAAGGACGTGACGCGGCGTTACGGACAGGGCGACACGGCCGTTGACGCGCTACGCGGGGTGAGCCTCGATGTCGAGCGCGGCAAGCTCACCGCCGTCATGGGCCCCTCGGGCTCGGGCAAATCCACGCTGATGCACATCCTCGCCGGGCTCGACAAGCCGACGTCCGGCACCGTCGCCATCGACGGCACCGAGTTGACGACGCTCGGCGACACCGACCTGACGAAGCTGCGGCGCAAGCACATCGGGTTCGTGTTCCAGTTCTTCAACCTCCTCCCGATGCTCAGCGCCGAGGAGAACGTCAAGCTGCCGCTGACGATCGCAGGTACGAAGCCGGACAAGACCTGGTTCGAGAGCCTGCTCCAGAAGGTGGGGCTCACGGACCGCCGCTCGCACCGCCCGAGCGAGCTGTCGGGCGGCCAGCAGCAGCGCGTCGCCATCGCGCGCGCTCTCGTCTCCCAGCCCACCGTCGTCTTCGCCGACGAGCCCACGGGCAACCTCGACTCCGCCACCTCGGGCGAGATTCTCGACCTGATGCGCAACTCGGTCGACGAGCTCGGTCAGACGACGGTCATGGTCACGCACGACCCGCGCGCGGCGGCGATCGCCGATCGCATCCTCTTCCTCGCCGACGGGCTCGTCGTCAAGGACATGACAGGATCCACGGCGAGCGAGGTCATCGCTGCCATGGACGAGCTCAGCGTCGAGTGACGAAGGTCGCCCTCCGCAATCTCTGGGGCAGGAAGCTCCGGACGTTCCTCACGGGCTTCGCGATCGTGCTCGGCGTGGCGACGATCACGGGCACGTATGTCCTGACGGACTCGATCTCGAAAGCCTTCGACTCGATCTTCACGACGATCTACCAGGGCACCGACGCCGTCATCACGGGCGACACCGCGTTCGACGTCAGCGAGGAGTCGGGTGTCGAGATCCCGTCGTTCGACGAGTCTCTGCTCGCCGAGGTCAAGGCGCTGCCTGCCGTCGACGCCGCCGTGGGCGGTGTCGGTGGAGAGGCGCAGCTGATCGACGACGACGGGGACGTGATCCAGTTCGGCGGTGCGCCGAACATCGGCTTCTCGATCGATCCCACCCAGGCCCGCTTCAACTCCATCGTGCTCAAGGAGGGCGACTGGCCGGCCGACGGCGATGTCGCCGTGGACACCTCGACCGCATCGAAGGAGGACATCGAGGTCGGCGAGCAGATCGGCGTGCAGGCCGAAGGGCCTGTACGGCGCCTGCGGGTGTCCGGGCTGTTCGACTTCTCCTCCGAAGGCAACATCGGCGGGGCGACGCTGGCGGCCTTCGACCTGCGCACCGCGCAGCAGCTCTTCAACAAGGAAGGGAAGCTCGACCAGATCCGCGCGGCGGCGGCCGAGGGTACGACAGAGGCGGAGCTGCTCTCGTCGATCAAGTCCGTGCTGCCACCCGGCACTCAGGTCCGCACAGGAGAAGGGCAGGCCGACGAGGACGCCAGCGAGACGCAGAGCTTCCTCAGCTTCCTCCAGGGCTTCCTGCTCGCGTTCGGCGGCATCGCGCTCTTCGTAGGCGCCTTCGTGATCGCGAACTCGCTCTCCATCACGATCGCGCAGCGCACGCGGGAGTTCGCCACCCTGCGCACGATCGGCGCCTCGCGGCGGCAGATCATGAGGGCCGTGCTCCTCGAGGCGCTCGTCATCGGCCTCGTCGCCTCAGTCGTTGGAATCGTGCTTGGTCTCGCCCTCGCCAAGGGCCTGTTCTGGCTCTTCGAGCAGGTCGGCTTCACGCTGCCCAACAGCGGCCTCCTCCTGCAGACCCGAACGGTGATCGTCGCGCTGATCGTCGGCGTTCTCGTGACCGTCATCGCCAGCCTGCGGCCGGCGCGACGAGCGACGCGCGTGCCGCCGATCGCCGCCGTTCGCGAAGGCGCGGCGCTGCCGCCGGGACGCTTCGCCCGCTACCGGCCGGTCGGCTCGGCCCTGCTCGGCCTCGCCGGCTTCGCGCTGCTCGCCTACGGGCTGTTCGGCCCCGGCCTCTCCACTTCGCAGCTGCTCCTGGCCATGGGCGTGGGCGCCGTGCTGATCTTCTTCGGAGTCGCGTTCTTCTCCGCCCAGCTCGTGACGCCGCTCGCACACGTGCTCGGCGGCCCCGCGGCGAGGTTCGCGGGCGCTCCGGGGATCCTCGCGCGCGAGAACGCGATGCGGAACCCCCAGCGCACCGCCTCGACAGCATCTGCGCTCATGATCGGGCTCGCGCTCGTCACGCTCGTCGGCATGCTGGCGGCGTCCATTCGCGCCTCGTTCTTCGACGCGGTCGACAAGATCTGGGTCACCGACTACGCCGTGACGGCGCAGAACAACTACTCGCCGATCCCGATCAGCGTGGAGGAGCCCCTGCGCAACGTGCAGGGCACCACCGCCGTCGTCGGCGTGCGCGCGGGCGAGGCGCGCTTCCTCAACGGGACGCACTTCATGACCGGTGTGGAGCCCGGCGCCAGCAAGGTCTTCCAGCTGGACTGGGTGCAGGGCTCGGACGAGGTCATGGACTCGCTCGGCGCGGACGGCGCGTTCACTGACGACAGCTATGCCGAGGATCACAACCTCGGTGTCGGATCTCCTGTCGAGGTGTTGTTCCCCGACGGCGGCGCGAAGACGTTCCGGATCAGGGGGATCTTCGATCCACCGACCGGCGGCTCGCCGTTCGGCACGCTGACGATCTCGAACACGACGTTCGATGCGTCGTTCCAGCAGCCGCAGGACCTGTTCGTGTTCGTGACCATGGAGGGCGGCGTGACGCCGGAGAACACCGCGGCGCTCGACGAGTCGCTCGTCGACTTCCCCAACGCGAAGCTTCAGGATCGCGACGAGTTCAAGGACAACCAGTTCAGCGGCGTCAGCCAGGTCCTCAACGTCCTCTATGTCCTGCTCGCGCTGTCCGTGATCGTCGCCGTCTTCGGCATCGTCAACACGCTCGTGCTCAGCGTCTTCGAGCGCACCCGGGAGATCGGGATGCTGCGCGCCGTCGGCACGACCCGCTGGCAGGTACGGACGATGATCACGCTGGAGAGCATCGTGACGGCCCTGATGGGCGCCGCGATCGGCATCACGCTCGGCATCGTGCTCGCGGCGCTGCTGATCGCCCGCGTCGACTTCCTCATCCTGGCGTGGCCGATCGGCTCGCTCATCGTCTTCGCGATCGCGGCAATTCTCGTCGGCGTCATCGCGGCCGTGCTGCCCGCGCGCCGGGCGGCGAGGCTCAACGTCCTCGAGGCACTCCAGTACGAGTAGGGCCGTGGGCAGCGTCGAGTCGCTGAAGGGGATGCTGCTCTTCTCGACGCCGGCGCTCTTCGACCCGAACTTCCGCCGGACGGTCGTGCTCGTCGCGGAGCACGGAGAGGACGGCGCCATGGGCCTCGTACTCAACCGGCCGTCCGACACGACGGTGGGCGAGGCGGTGCCCGATCTCGCCGACGTGGCCGGCGCCGACTCGCTCGTGTTCGTGGGCGGGCCGGTGCAGCCGCGGGCAGTGCTCGTCCTCGCCGAGTTCGAAGAGTCGTCGCAGGCGGCGGCGGTCGTCGTCGGCGACCTCGGCTTCGCGCGTGCCGATGGCGATCTCGACGAGCTGGCGGAGACGACCCGGCGCGCGCGCGTGTTCGCGGGCTATTCCGGCTGGTCGCCGGGGCAGCTCGAGTCAGAGCTCGAGGAGGAGTCGTGGCTTGTCGAGCCGGTGGGAGACATCGACCTGCTCGCCGATGCCGAGGACGATCTCTTCGGCGAGGCGCTGCGTACGAAGGGCGGCAGCTACCGGATCCTCGCCCTCATGCCCGACGACCCCCGAAGCAACTGACGAGAAGTACCAAGTAACAACTTGTTACTTGGGTAGGTCCGCCCTTTCGGCGAGCCAGGCGCGCAGCTCGTTCGGCGTCAGCGTCCGGTCGCCGAGCTCCGCAGCGGCCGGCACGCGGTCGCGCACGACCCGCAGCACGACGTCGGGCGCGTCGGCGAACGGGCTGACGATCTTCGAGCCCTTGAGCAGCACCCGCCCCGGCATCGGCGAGACGTGGACTGCGAGCTGCGGCTCGCGATAGCCCCGCTCCAGCAGGAGCGCGTTCGCCTCGGCTACCGAGTCGCCGGTCATGCCTGCAACCGCTCGCGCAGCATGTCGCCGACGAGCTTCGGGTTCGCGGCGCCGCCCGTCTCCTTCATCACCTGGCCGACGAAGAAGCCGAGGAGGCCCTCCTTCCCCGCACGGTAGGCCGCCACCTGGTCGGCGTGCGCGGCGAGCACGGCGTCGATCACCGGCCCGAGCGAGCCCTCGTCGGACATCAGCTCCTGCTCGAGGTACGTGTCCGCCTTGAAGCCTGCCTTTGCGCTCGCCTCCACCGCGGCGAGATAGGCCTCGCGCGGCAGCCGCTCCCTGGCCTCGATCACCTTCGCCAGCTCCGCCGGCTCGGCGATCGCAATGCCTGACGCCTCGTTGCGGACGACGTTCGCGGCCGCTTTCGCATCGACGCCCGCGGCCACGAGCTTGTCGTGCTCGGCGTCCCGCCCCGTCGTCACGAGCTCCCACGACGTTCCGAAGCCGACGGCGGGCGCCAGACGGCGGATGCGCGCCGCGGGCGCGTCCGGCAGCTCTCGACCTTCTGCCAGCAGCTCTCCCGGCCGGACCGGGACGAGATCGGGCTCCGGGAAGTAGCGGTAGTCGTCCGCCTCCTCCTTCGACCGGTGCGGCGTCAACGTGTCCGAGCCGGCGTCGTAGTCGTACGTCTCCTGGACGACGTCCTGCCCGGCCTCGTACAGCGCGATCTGCTCGCGCACGGCAGCGTCGATGCCCCGCCCCAGGAAATTGAAGGAGTTCATGTTCTTGAGCTCCCAGCGCGTGCGGTACTCCGTCTCACCGTCAGCGCGCACCGACACGTTGGCGTCGACGCGCATCGTTCCCTTCTCCATCTCCGCGTCGGACACTCCGAGCTCGACAACCGTCTGGCGCAACAGCTGGAGGAAGCGCTTCGCGTCTTCGGAGGAGTGCAGGTCGGGCTGCGTCACGATCTCGACGAGCGGCACGCCGCCGCGGTTGTAGTCGACGAGGGAGCGACCGGCTCCGACGATCCTCCCGCCCGCGCCGCCGACGTGCACCGTCTTCGCCGCGTCCTCCTCGAGATGCGCGCGCACGATCCCGACCTCGAGGTCGTCCCCGTCGCCCGGCACGACGAAGGTTCCGCCCACGCACAGCGGCTCGTCGTACTGGGAGATCTGGTAGCCCTTGGCGAGGTCGGGATAGAAGTAGCTCTTGCGGTGGAAGAGCGCCCGCTCGGCGATCGTGCAGCCGAGCGCCCGCCCGAGGTCGATCGTCCATTCGACAGCCGCGCGGTTGGGCACGGGCAGCGAGCCCGGGTGGCCCAGGCAGATCGGGCACGTGGTCGTGTTCGGCCCCGCGCCGAAACCGTTGGCACAGCGGCAGAACATCTTCGTCCGCGTCTTCAGCTGGACGTGGATTTCCAGCCCGATGACCGTCTCCCAGCTCATCTCGAGCGCTCCGGCACGAAGTCGAACTCCAGCGCCTGCTCGAGCGCATGGCCGGCGCGGAAGAGCGCGTTCTCCGAGAACTGGGGCCCGACGAGCTGCAGGCCGACCGGGAGGCCCTCGGAGAGGCCGCACGGGATGGAGAGGCCGGGCAAGCCGGCCATGTTGGAGGGGATCGTGAGGATGTCGGAGACGTACATGGCCAGCGGGTCCTGCGTCTTCGCGCCCAGAGGGAAGGCAACCGTCGGTGACGTCGGGCTGACAAGGACGTCGAAGCGCTCGAACAGCTCGGCATGCTCGCGGCCGATCACCGTCCGCACCTTCTGCGCCTGCCCGTAGAACGCGTCGTAGTAGCCCGCGGATAGCGCGTACGTGCCGAGCATGATGCGGCGCTTGGGCTCGTCGCCGAAGCCTTCGTCGCGCGTCCGTTCCGAGATCTCGAAGTAGCCGCCTTCACCCTCGGCGCGCGGGCCAAAGCGCACGCAGTCGTAACGGGCGAGGTTGGAGGAAGCCTCCGACGGCGCGATCAGGTAGTAGCAGGCGAGCCCGTACTCGACGGAGAGCGGCAGCTCGCAGCCTTCCACCTCTGCGCCGAGCTCCTCGCAGAGCGCGATGGCGCGAGCGACCGCGTCCTTGACGCCGGGCTCGATCCCTTCCGCCTCGTTGAGCTGCTTCGGCACGCCAACGCGGAGCCCGGAGAGATCGGTGGCCTGGGGGACTTCCACCGGGGCAGGCAGCTCGACCGTCGTCGTGTCCCGCGGATCGCGGCCGGCAATCACCGAGTAGAGGAAGGCGCAGTCGGCGACGGTCTTCGTGATCGGGCCGATCTGGTCGAGGCTGGAGGCGAACGCCACGATCCCGTACCGCGACACGGTCCCGTACGTCGGACGCAGCCCGACGACGCCGCAGAGAGCGGCGGGCTGCTTGATCGAGCCCCCCGTGTCGGAGCCGAGCGCCCACGGCGCCAGCCCGGCTGCGACGGCCGCCGCCGAGCCCCCGGAGGAGCCGCCGGGCACTCTCGAGAGGTCCCACGGGTTGAACGTCGGCCCGTACGCGGAGTTCTCCGTGGATGAGCCCATCGCGAACTCGTCCATGTTCGTCTTGCCGAGCATCGACAGCCCGCGAGCACGGCAGCGATCGACGACGGTGGCGTCATACACGGGGACGTAGCCGGCAAGGATCTTCGAGCCGGCCGTCGTCTCCACGCCTTTGGTCGAGACGAGATCCTTGTACGCGATCGGGATTCCCTCCGCGCCCGCGTACTCCGTCTGTCTGAGGTAGGCGTGCACGTCGTCGTCCCGCTCGAGGTACGCCGCGTGGAGCTCGGCGGCGGAAGCCTCCCCTCGGGTGAGGAGCTCGTTCGCCTCGCGGGCAGTCAGTCGCAGCGTGTCGGTCACGGCGTCGGCACCCCGAACGACCCGTCCTCCGGGTCTGGAGCGTTGGCGAGCGCCTCCTCGAGCGATAGCGACGGCTCGGGCTCGTCCTCGCCGAAGACGTTGACGATGTCGAGCGGGTGCGACGTGGGCTCGATCCCAGTCAGGTCGAGCTCGGCGATCTTGCCGACCGACTCGAGGATGGCGGACAGCTGCTCGGAGAAGCGCGTCACCTCTTCCTCGGACAGGCCGAGCTGCGCGAGCTTCGCGACGTGCAGCACCTGCTCTCTCGTGATCGCCATCCGATTCATCCTCTCAAAGCAGAGGGCCCCTTCCGGGGCCCTCGAAAAGCTCGAACGCTCTGGACCGGTGTTCAGGCAGCAGCCCGGACGTTCGCCGCCTGCAGGCCCTTGTCTCCTTGGGAGATCTCGAACTCGACGCGTTGACCCTCGGTCAGCGTCCGGTACCCCTCCATGGTGATGGAGCTGTGGTGGACGAAGACATCCTCGCCCCCCTCGCGCTCGATGAAGCCGTAACCCTTCTCGTTCGAGAACCACTTGACCGTACCGACGGCCGTCTGTCCTACTTGGTCGACCAACGCGTCCTCCTTCAACCCGAAAAACTGGTCCCGACGGCCGCGGAATGTACCCGACGCCGCTACGGAAACGCAAGGATTTCGCGCCGGTAGCGGGCGGCCAGAACCGTGTTCCGAAGCAGGATTGCGATGGTCATGGGCCCGACGCCTCCGGGCACGGGCGTCATGTGGCCGGCCACCTCCTCGACGGCCGGATGGACGTCGCCGGCAAGCCCTTCCGGCTGGCGGGTGATGCCGACGTCCACGACTGCCGCGCCCTCCTTGACCATGTCCGCCGTGATCAGGTGTGGATGGCCGACGCCGGCCACGAGCACGTCCGCCGCGCGGGTGTGCTCGGCGAGATCCACCGTCCGCGAATGGCAGATCGTGACGGTCGCGTTGCGGGCGAGGAGGAGGTGCGCCATCGGCTTGCCGACGATCTGGCTGCGACCGACGACGACGGCCCGGCGGCCCTCCAGCTCGACCTCGTGCTCGTCGAGCAGCTCCATGATCCCGGCCGGAGTCGCCGGAACGAACGTCGGGTGGCCCAGGTACAGCTGGCCGGCGCTGACGGGATGGAAGCCGTCGACGTCCTTCGCCGGTGAGACGAGCCGGGTCGCGGCCGTTCCGTCGAGCTGCGTCGGCAGCGGCAGCTGGACGAGGATGCCGTCGACCTGGTCGTCCTCGTTGAGCTGCTGGACCAGGTCGCGGAGCTCGTCGGCAGTCGTCTCCGCGGGCAGGCGGTGGTCGTGGCTCTCCATGCCGGCTTCGAGCGCGGCCTTGTGCTTGTGACCGACGTAGATGTGCGACGCGGGATCGTCGCCCACGAGCACGGTCGCCAGCCCTACGTGGCCCAGCTCGGCGACGTCCTTGGCGACCTCCGCGCGGATGCGAGCCGCCAGCGGCGCGCCTTTCATGAGAACTGCCGGCATCGAGGCGGTACGTTAGTCACATGGTCACGCTCACGGCCGTCGTTCCGGCGACGAACGATCCGCCCACCCTCGATGCGTGCGTCAACGCGATCCACGCGGCAGACCAGCCTCCGGAGGAGGTCATCGTCGTCACCGAAGGCGGCGGCCCTGCGGCGGCGCGGAACGCCGGCGTCGAGGACGCGAAAGGTGACATCGTCGTCTTCGTCGACGCGGACGTGCTCCCGCACACCGACGCGTTCGCACGCATCCGCGCCGCGTTCGACGCGGATCCGCCGCTGGTGGCGGTCTTCGGCTCCTACGACGACGTGCCGGCCGATCCCGGTGTCGTCTCGCAGTTTCGGAATCTCTTGCATCACCACGTGCACCAGCAGGGCGCCGGTGAGGCGACGACGTTCTGGGCAGGCCTCGGAGCGGTCCGTGCCGACGCGTTTCGCGCCGCCGGCGGATTCGATGCCGACCGCTATCCGCTTCCTTCCGTCGAGGACATCGATCTCGGCACCAGGCTCTCCAGCAGCGGCGCCAAGATCCTTCTCGACCCGCTGATCCAGGGCACGCACCTGAAGCGCTGGACGCTCGAGGACATGGTGCGCACGGACTTCTGGCAGCGCGGCGTGCCATGGGTGGAGCTCGTGCTGCGCCACGGCTCGGGCGCGACGGCGCTCAATCTCGGCTGGCGCCATCGCGTGAGCGCGGCGGCGGCCGTGATCTCGGCGCTCGCCGTCCTGCGCGGCAGGCCGGGGACAGCGCTGGCGGGACTGGTCGCGCTCGCCGCCCTCAACGTCGAGCTCTATGAGCTCTTCATGCGCCGGCAAGGGCCGGCACGAGTTGCGGCGGGGGCGGGCTTGCACGCGGTGCACCACGTGACCGGAGCGCTCGCGGTGCCGGTCGGCCTGGCCAGGCATCTCAATAGTTGACGTGCAAATTCGCTGTCTGACGACCGGGCGCGTGCGCGGCAAACGGCGCACGGGGCCGCTCCGTTATCTGCCCGGCGGCTGGAGCGACGAGACGCTGCCCGTGCACGCCTTCGCCGTCGACCATCCGGATGGGATCTGCCTCTTCGACACCGGCCAGACGGCCAGGGCGTCGCGCGGCGGCTATCACCCGCGGTGGCACCCGTACCTATGGCTGGCGCGCTTCGAGCTCGAGCCCGAGGACGAGGTCGCTTCGCAGCTCGACCCGCTCACCGTGCGCTGGGTCGTCCTGTCCCACCTGCACACGGACCATGTCGGCGGTCTGCCCGCGTTCACGCACGCGGAGGTTCTCGTCTCCCGAATCGAATGGGAGCGCGCAGCCGGCATGCCTGGCCGCCTGCGCGGTTACCTCCCCCAGCACTGGCCGGCCGGGCTCACTCCTCGGCTCGTGGACTTTTCAGGACCGGCCGCTGGGCCGTTCGCAGCCTCGTCACGACGTCGCCGGTGACGGCCGCTTGCTCATGGTGCCGCTTCCCGGGCACACGCCTGGGCACGCGGGCCTCCTCGTGGACGGCGAGGCGCTGCTCGCGGGTGACGCATCGTGGCCCGGTGACGAGCTACGCGTGCTCGGGGCGCACGATCCGGGTCTGAGCCCCGGCTAGGCTCTGCCGATGCGAGCTGCAGTCGTCGGCCTCGGCTGGGCGGCCGGGGAGTTTCACCTCCCGGCCCTGCGCGCCGTTGACGGCGTCGAGATCGTCGGCGGCGCCGACCCTTCCGAGGAGCGCCGCGCGTGGTGGACGAAGACGACCGGATCGCCGGCGTTCGCGTCGATCGAAGAGCTGCTGGGCTCGGCGCAGCCTCAGCTGGTGGTCGTCGGCACCCCGCCGTCGTCTCACGCCGAGCTCTCGATCGCGGCGCTGGAGGGCGGCGCCCACGTCATCTGCGAGAAGCCGTTCGTCTCCACGGTCGAGGAGGCCGATCGTGTCCTCGCCACGGCTGATTCCGCGGGACTTCGAGTCGCCGTCAACCACCAGTACCGGGCGAAGCCGGTCTTCCGCGCAGTCAAGGAGCAAATCGGGAAGCCCGGCGTGGGCCGCCTCGTCTTCTGCCAGGTCTCGCAGCTCATGGACCTGCCGCCGTGGGAGGAGCCCGTGCCGTGGCGCGCGGCCATGCCGAACCGGACGCTGTTCGAGGCGGGCTGCCATCTCGTCGATCTGCTGCTCGACCTGTACGGCGAGCTGCCGGAAGCGGTCTACGCCCGCCACTCGAGCGGCCTCGACCAGACGCGGGAGGCAGACGCGGTGCATCTCGTGCTGCTCGAGTTCTCCGGCGGCAGGCTGGCACAGATCACGATCGACAGGCTCTGCAGGGCGGGCACGCGCTACATCGAGCTGCGCGCCGACTGCGAGGAGGCGTCGCTGCGAGCCTCGCACGGCGGCCGCGTGCTGTTGCAGCTGGGGATGAAGCGTGCCGAGCGTCCGGGTATCCGGCTCCACTACGGGCTGGGGGGCGTCGCGTGGGCCGAGAAGGGCCCGCACCGCAAGAAGCTCGCACGCAACCCGCGCAACCCCGGCGTGGCGGCGACGGTCACCCTCTTCCGCGAGATCGTGGCTGCCTTTCAGGAGGGTCGCGAGCCGCCCGTCGAGCGGCAGCCAGGCGCGCGACGGCCTGCGCGTGATCGAGGCCGCCTATCGCTCGGCGGACACCGGTCAGCGCGTGGAGCTGGTCAGCTCCGCCGTTTCCTGACCACCAGCGAAGCGGTCGCAGAGGCGGTGCGGTTGCCGGCGGCCGTGGCACGCACTCGCAAGCCGTAGGCGCCTGCCTTTAGCGTTCGGCCGAAGCTGAGCGTGTTCGCGCCCGCCTTGCCCGGCTGCTTCGCACGCAGGACGACGGTTCCGCGCCGCACGACCTCCAGGCGAGTCGCCGCCGGCTCGGAGAGCGTGTAGCGGAGCGTCGCTGGGCGCCCGGCCGTCGTGCGCAACTGCTTGACGACAACGCGCAGCGCCAACGGCGGCCGCAGGTCGATCCGGACGAGGCGCACGCGGTTGTTGGCCGAGTCGCCGACGAGGAAGCCGGACAGGTCGGGGAGCACGGCGAGCGCCTTCGGTTGGTTGAGCGTTGCGGCCGCCGCCGGGCCACCGTCGCCGGAAAAGCCGGCCGCCCCGGTCCCTGCGACGGTCGTCATCGTGCCGGTCGCCGAGACGCGCACCACGCGGTTTGCGTTCGTGTCGGCGACGAGGAAACCGCCGTCCGTCAGCGCAGCGACTGCGTGCGGGGACGCCAGCTGCGACGCGACGGTGGTGATCGTCCCGTCCGCGGCGACGCGGCGGATTCGCGAGTTGCCGGCGTCGGCGATCAGGAAGCCGCTGTTTCCAGTCGGCGACACGGCGAACGGCAGGTTCAGCTGCGCCGAGACCGCGGGGCCGCCGTCTCCGGAAGCTCCCTGTGTCCCACTGCCCGCAACGGTCGTGATGACTCCGGCCGGGGAGATCAAGCCGGACGCGGTGGTTGCCCGAGTCGGGGAAGAGGATCGAGCCATCCGGGAGCGTGGCGATGCCTCGCGGCGCCGCGATCTGTGCCGCCGTGGCGGGGCCGCCGTCTCCCGAGAAGCCGAACGTCCCCGTGCCGGCGACGGTCGTGATCGTCCCGTTCGGCGCCACCCGCCGGATCCGGTGGTTGCTCGTGTCCGCCAACACCATGCTTCCGTCCGGGAGCAATGCCACGCCGTGGACGAGATTGAGCTGGGCAGCAGTCGCCGGCCCGCCGTCGCCAGAGAAGCCTGCCGCGGCGGTGCCCGCCACGGTCGTGATGCGGCCGTCTGCGCCCACGCGTCGGACCGAAGGGAGGAACGGCGCCGCGAAGACGAATCCTCCGTCCGAAGTGATGGCGATCCCTCGCGGATGGTCGATCGCCGCGGTTGCGGCAAGCCCTCCGTCACCGGTGTGTCCATCGACGCCGTTGCCGGCCACCGTTGCGATCGTGCCGTGCGCGCCCGTCTGCGCGGTCGCCGACAGTCCCGGGACGAGCCCGAAGGCGAGGACGGCGAGCAGAACCGGCCAGCGCCTCATCGCTTGCGCGCCCTCAAGACGAGATGGGAGGTGAACCGGCCGATGCGACGCGTCTCCTCCACGGCGAGGCCTGCCCCGGCCACGGCGGCGAGAAACTCCTGCTCGCTGCGGGGCGGAAGGTCGAGTGGCGCCGGCCGGCCCACAGGTGCGATCCGCTTGGCCGTTCGGACGGCCGGATAGAGCAGCTTCGAGCGCCACAAGAGCCCAGGTGACTGCTGGCGCGGGAAGCTCATCACAGCCACGCCCCCAGTGGCACAGCACACGCGCAAGCTCGGCCACGGCGCCCGGCAGGTCACGGGTCGCATACTCGAGGACGCCTGTCGCGGCAACCGCGTCGAACGACTCAGTCGTCGAACGGCAGGTGCTCGACCGGCCCCTCGACGAGCCGATCGGCCAGCTCGGGAAGTCGCCGTCTTGCCGCAGCGACCATCGCCGGCGACAGGTCGACGCCGCTCACCTGCCAGCCGCGGCGATCGAGCTCGGCGCAGAGGCGGCCGGTGCCCATGCCCACGTCGAGCACCTCACCGCGGGGCTCGCCCAGCAGCTCGACGGCGACTTCCAGCCGCCGGCGCAGCAAACGGCCGGCCGCGTTCGGCTCGTCATAGCGCCGGTCGTAGCGTTCGGCTGTCGTGTCGAAGAACTCGGGGACGCTCATCGCCGGCACCGCCACGGCGACGAGCGTGTGCCCGTAGGGAAGGCTCAACGTCGAGTGGCGAAGGACTCGCGCTTCGAGCCCGAGCAGCGTTCGTCCCACGGCGTTCGCGGCGGTTCCAGCCTGCGCCGGAATCCCGCACGTCGTCGGCGTCGGCGCGGTCGGGCCACGCCCGCGGACCGCGCCCCACATCGACAGCACCGCATTCACGTACGTGATGCGAAGGACGTCGAAGCCCGCCTGCCTCGAGCTCGGCCCTGAGCGAGCCGGCGTCGTAGAGCCGCCAGTCCGACCCGCTCCCGCCGCGCGTGGCGTCCGCCGTTCGTGCGCACGAGCAGCACTCCGTCCGGCCGCAGCACGCGCAGCAGCTCGCGAAGGCCCGCACCGACCTCATCCTCGTCCACGTGCTGGAGCACGTCGTTGAGCACGGCCACGTCGAAGCTCGAGTCCTCGAACGGGAGATCGTGCACCGGCGCCACGTGCAAATCGGCGCCGGGCACCGCGTCCCGCGCCAGCTCCACCGCTTCGGCGCTGATGTCGACGCCGGCCACGCGGTCGAACGGGCCCTGCTCGGTGGCCCAGGCGAGGAAGCCGCCGGTCCCGCAGCCGGCATCGAGCAGGCTCAGCTGGCCGCGGGCCAGCGGCTCGCGCAGCAGCGCCGCCGTGATCTCACGCATGCCCACGTGCCACCAGTGCTGCTCCTCGACGGCGTGAAGGCGCGCGTAGTAGTCGGGACGGACGTCTTTCACGCCGCCCGCAGCGTAGCCTCGCGCACCAGGTCGAGCAGCCGACTGAACGACCGCTCCAGCGTCAGCTCGGTCGTCACGAAGCGGTTCGCCTCGCCGGTGATCTGCCGCCTCGCCTCTTCGTCGGCGAGGTAGTGGCGGATCGTCTCCGCGAGCCGATCGACGGGCGCCTCGACGTAGTGCCGACCCGGCACATAGGGCTCCGGCAGGTAGAGCGGCTCCGAGACGACGAGCGCGCCGTTCGCCATCGCCACGACCAGCCGAACGTCGGGCAGATGCCCCTCCAGCCGCGGGATGTTGAGCGCGACCTTCACGCGGTTCATCAGCTCCACCCGTCCCTCGCCCCAGAGCTGGGGATTCGAGTAGTCGCCGAGCGTGAGGACGTCCACGCCTTCGCGCTCGAGCCGCTGCAGGATCCGCCGCCTCCTCGGCAGCCGAAAATCCCCGAGGAAGATGACGCCGATATCGCGGTCGCGGTCGAGCAGCCGCCCGTGGGACGGGTGGTAGCCGAGCGGCACGAGCTCGGTAGGCGACGCCTTCCTGCTCGAGATACGCCTGGTAAGCACGCGTCGCGACGGCGAGCACGTCGGCCGTTCCTTCGGCCGCCAGCCGGCGCAGATAGCGCGCGTTCGAGTAGTGGTCGTTGACGCGCCGGTCGCGCAGCACGAGCTTTCCCAGCTCTCTCGTCGTCAGCAGCTGCCTGCTCGTCCCCGCCGCCCGCGGCATCGGTAGGGGCTCCGTGTGCCAGACGAGGACGAGCGGCCGCTCGGCACGCGGCAGAGCCGCGATGCGGTCGAGCGTGCGCCGGTACCAGCGCGGGTTCCCGCCCACCCAGACGAGTCGCCCGGGCGAGAGGTCGACGTCCCGCTCTACCACCATGCGCGCGGACACGCCGAGCGACGCCAGCGTCTCCACCGCGATCGGCGCGCTCGACATGGCGAGGTCCTCGCGGACCAGGAGCTCGACCTTCACGACGACTCTTCGAGCCACCAGGGCACGTACGCCCGGGTCGGCTCCGCGCGCTTGCTCGACGCCGTGAGCTCCCACGTCTGCGCCAGCTCGTGCATGCGCAGGACGCGCACGGCCACGTGGTTCGCCGCGACGAGCAGCTTGCTGTCGCGGTAGCGGACGCCCTCGCCTCGGGCAGTCACCTTCGCGAAGTAGCCGCCTAGGATCTCCCGCCACTGCTTGAGGTCGGCCAGGAAGACGTGGTCGGGATCGAGCATCCCCGCCTGAGACCAGGGCGAGGGCACGCGGACGCGGAGCACGCCGGCCGGCGCCAACACGCGATGGATCTCGTCGAGCACCTCGTATGGATTGCGAAAGTGCTCGAGCAGGGACGACGCTTCCACCTCGGCCGCCGTCCCGTCCTCGAAAGGCAGCGAGCGAACGTCGGCGACGACGTCGACCGTCGGCAGCTGCCGCGCGTCGACGTTCACGAAGCCCGGGAGCGGCCTGTTACCCGAGCCGAGATTGAGGCGAAGCGGAGTTGCCTGCTCGCTCACGCGGCCGCCGAGGATACCGCCGCCAGTACTTCCATCGTCTCCGTCGCCGTGCGGCTCCAGGGGAAGAGTCGTGCTCGCTGTCTCCCCCGCTCCGCCAACTGATCGCGGAGCGCCGCGTCCGTGAGCAGCCTCGTCAGGGCATCCGCGAGCAGGTCTCTCCGCGGCTCGTCCACCAGCAAGGCCGCGTCGCCCGCGACCTCGACGAGCGCCGAGTTCCGTGCCGTGAGCACGGGAGTGCCTGCGGCCATGGCCTCGAGCACGGGCAGGCCGAACCCTTCGTACGACGACGGATAGACGAACAGCTCGGCCTCGTGGTAGAGCACGTGGAGGTCCTGCTCCGGCACGTAGCCGGTCACGCGCACGAAGTCCGGCACATCGTCGAGCGGCTCCGCGGCGTCGCTCTCCCCGGCCAGCACCAGCGCGTGCGACATGCCGGCCCGCCCCCTGGCCTGGGCGAACGCCTCCACGAGCGTCGGGAGGTTGCGTCGCCGCGCGAACTTCCCGACGAACAGGCAGAACGGGGATCCGTCCAGCGAGTACCGCCTGCGAACGTCGTCGGCCGCCCCGGCCGTCGGGGGCACGAAGAACTCGGCGCCGCAACCGTTCGGTACCGCCGTGATCCGGGACGGCGGGACGCCGTAGGCCGTCGCGATGTCACGGCTCGAAGTCTCCGACACGGTGATGACGTGGCGTGCCCTACGGGCCGAGCTTCTCGTCGACCGATGGCGCAGGCGTTGACGGAGGCCCGGGTGCGGCGGCATGAGCGCCGACAGCGCGTCGTGGACGGTCACGACGAACGGGCCGCGGTACGCGAGCGGCGCCGCATACGAAGGGCAGAAGAGAAGATCGACGTCACGGGCTGCGCGACCCAGTCCCCAGTGGAAGGCCAGTCCCCCGTCGCCGGAGAGCTCGTGCACGGCAAACGCATGACCGGGAGGCAGGACTCCGGCTTCGAGGCCTTCCGGCGCGAAGACGACGATCTCGCCGAAGGGCGTGTCGGCGCCCGCCCACTCGCGCAGAAGCTCCGCGACGTAGCGGCCGACACCGGAGCGCGCGCCCGCGAGGCGATGGCCGTCGATGCCCAGCGTGGGGCTCAAGGCTCCGCCGTACGAAGCGAGCGGCCACCGAGCTCGGGAGCCGCTCGCCGGACGCTGCGCGCATTCAGGAGATATGTGAGTGCGCCGCCCGCGATCGAAACCACCGCCGCGCCGAGCAGCCCGAAGGCGAGGACGGCCACGAGATCGGCGCAGACGACGAACGCGGCAGCAACGATGCTGTTGCGCATGAGGTCGATCTGGCGGTCGCGGGCGACGAGGATGCTGCCGTAGATGCTCGCCAGCACGGCGAGCGGGATGCGCCACGCGATGACGGCGAGCACGGCGACCGACCGGTCGTACTCGTCGCCGTAGACGTACGGGATCAGGAGCGAGCCCACCGTCAGCGCCGCCGCGATCAGAACCGATATGCCGAACGCCCAGCGCAGCGCCCGGCCCTTGAGCGCAGCCGCGCCTTCGTCGGCGGTGGCGCTGAAGGCGGAGAGGAACGCCATGGAGAAGAGGCCGACGGCGCCGGTGACGAAGAACGCGTGGCGTGACGCGAGCGAGTAGATGCCCAGGTCCTCCGGGCCTAGCGCGAGCTGGATGAGGACGATGTCGAACGAGACCACGGCCGAACGGGCGAAGCCGGTGATCATGAGCGGCGTGCTCTGCCGGAGCGTGTCCCGCCACGCTGGGATGTCGACGCGAGGCCGCAGCCGCCGCAGGCCGCCGCCGACGAGCCAGAGGATCACGAGTGCGTACACGAGCGTCCCCACGGCCTCGATCACCGGGACGCGGGTGATGTCGCTCTCGTCCACGACGAGGAACACGACCGCCACCAGCACGAGCAGGCGCGAGAGCACGAGGCCGGCCGCTATCGCACGCGACCCCCCCACTCCGAGCACCATCCAGCGGAGATTGAGCGCACCCGCGGGCAAGAGCAGCGCAAAGAGCACGAGCGTCTCTCGGGTGAGGTCCGAGCGAGCCAGCAGCAACGCTCCCACCACGAACAGAGCCGCGGCGACCACCGACAGCGCCAGCCTCAGGCCGAGCACGCGCTCCGAGATGTGCCGGAACCGATCCGGCCGCCGCGCGATCTCGCGCACGTTGAGGATCTCCGTTCCCGCGTCGACGACGTAGCTGCACCACGCGACGAGCGTCAGGCCGAAGGTGACGATGCCGAAGCCGGCCGGGCCGAGCCGGGTCGCGAGGATGAGCACGACGACGAAGCCGAGGATGCGGGCGCCGGCTTCGCCGGCCAGCAGCGCCGAGAAGCGCCGCAACACCATGCGCCAGCCGTATGCCGCGTCGACCTGCTGAACCTCGCTCACTCGTAGTCCTTCCAGAACAAGCGCCGTGCGCGCGCGGCGATCGCCCGCAGGCGGAGGTACTCGTCGCGCGCTCCCTCGAGCACCCTACGAAGCAGCTCCGGACGGCGCAGGTAGTAGGCGTCGACGCGAGGCAGTGCGAGCACGTCGGAGTCCGGGCCCACGCGCGCCATCGTTCGTCGTGCAGGCGGCGAGGTAGCCGGCCCTGATCAGCCGCGCGGCCTCGGGCTCGGGCTCGGCTCCGTACGGCCAGGCGAACGACGTCACTTCGGTGCCGACTGCTGCTTCGAGCGCTGCCTTCGACTCCTCGATCTCGCGGGCCGCCGCGTCGGCCGAGATCTCGTTCAGCGGCGCGTGGGCGTAGCCGTGCGAGCCGATCTCGAAGCCTTGCGCGGCCAGCTCCGCCAGCTGCTGTCCCGACGCGAGCCGGAGCGGAGGCGCCGATCCGCGCTGGCGGGGCCAGTCGTTCGTTCCGCCGAGATGGCCGGCTACCGCGAAAACGGTTGCTCGGAGCCCGTGCTCGGCGAGCACGGGCGCGGCGTTCGTGACGACGCTCTCGCAGCCGTCGTCGAACGTGATCGCCACGGCCCGCTCCGGCAGCGCGCCGTCGCGAAGAGCCATGCCGAGCTCGCGCACCGTCAGGCACCTGGCGCCGGACGCGGCGATCGCAGCGGCGTGCTCGCCGAACAGCGCCGGCTCGATGCACAACGGCCTCGGACCGTCCTCGATCGCGTGGTACGTGAGGATGACGGCCGTCACCGGCGAAGCCCCCTGGCCTCCTCGATCGCGTCGTAGTACTCCGCGATGTGGACGTCCTCGCTCCACAGCCGCTGCCAGGCGTCGTAACCCTTGTTGCCGAGCTGCGTGCGGAGCTCGTCGTCGCCCAATAGCCGGTCCATCGCGGCGCGCAGCTCGGCCGTCGTCCGGTACAGCAGCCCGCCGCCGGAGTCCTCGATCACCTCGGTCAGCGCGCCCAGGTCGTGCGCGATCGCCGGCGTGCGTCGCGCAAAGGCTTCGAGCGCGACGATGCCGAACACCTCGTAGCCGATCGAAGGGACCACCAGCGCCACGGCGCCGTCGTACAGCTGCCCGAGCTGCGACGGATGGAGCCGACCGAGGAAGCGCACGTGGTCGAGGCCCTCCGCCTGTCCACGCAGCTCGGCTCCCATCGTCCCCTCCCCCACGATCAGCAGATCGGCCTGCCGGTAGTCGCGGAAGACGTCGATCAGCACCTGGACGCCCTTCAGGCGCTCCAGACGGCCCACGTAGAGAAAGTACGGCCGCGAACCCTCCTTGTAACGAACCTGTTATTTGGGGTTCGCCGGTGTGGAAGTACGGGAGGTGGCGCATCGGCGCCGTGAACCCACGGGCACGATGCGCCTCCAACGTGAAGCGGCTCGGCGAGAGGAAGAGATCGACGTGCTTCACCGAGCGATCGAGCAGCCCCGTGTACCGCCACAGCTGCGGCGGCCGCCGGAACGCGAGCGTGCAGCGCAGGCAGTGCGGCTCCACGCACGGCTCGCGGTTGTAACGGAACAGCACGTGCATCGGGCACACGAGCCAGTGCTCACTCGTGGTGTAGAGCTTCACCGCGTCTCCGTACTCGAGCACGCCCGGCCCGCCGGCCAGCGAGACGTTGTGGAAGTGGATGACGTCGAAGCGGCCGCCGTCGAGCACGTCGTGCAGTTGCCGTCCGTACACCCCCGGCTTACCCGTGAGGTACGTGGCGAGGGACGAACCGGTGGGCGAGCGTGTCTCCAGCCGGCGCACCGTGACGCCCGGTGCGTGGGCGAATTCGCCCGCGTCCTTGCCGCCGAGCGCGCGGTAGGCGTCCGCCGAGTGGACGACCGTCACGGCGTGGCCGCGCCGCGCGAGCGCGTTCGTCAGCTGGTACGCGTAGGCGGCATCACCGCCGAAGTGAAGCGGCGGATAGAAGGTCGTGACCATGCAGATGGAGAGCGGCTCAGCCACGGGCGGCCTCTTCCAGCACGGCCCGCAGCGCCGCGGCCGAAGCGTCCCAGGAGAGGCCGGCCACGCGCTGCCGCGCTGCCGCACCGAACTCGTCGCGCAGCGCGTCGTCGCCGATGACCTCGTCGAGCTGCTCGGCGAGGGCGGCCGCGTCTCCCGATCGGAAGTAGAAGGCGGCGCCGTCGAGCGTCTCGCGGTGGGCGGAGATATCGCTGAGCACGACCGGAGTTCCGGCAGCAGCTGCTTCGACGGCGGGAAGCCCAAAGCCCTCGGACCGCGACGGCGATACAAACGCCACCGACCCCGCGTAGAGGCAGGCAAGCGTCTCGTCGGAGACGAAGCCGGTCAGTAGCACGCGGTCGCGAAGCCCGAGCTCGGCGATCTGCCGCCGAACCGAGCCGGCCGCCGACAGGAAGGCCTCGTCCTCCAGTGCGCCGGCGATCGCGAGGCGCGGCGCCGGCTCGCTCAGCATCGCGTAGCCGTCGAGCAGCGTCTCCAGGCCCTTGTGCGGGCTGATCCCTCCGGCGTACACGAGAAACCGCTCGCCGCCGCCGAGGCCCAGCGGTGCCAGCTCGCGCTCGATCTCCTCCGCCGACCTCGGCCCGAACACGGGATCCGGCGCCTCCGGCACGACCGCCAGCGACGCCTCGGGCACGCCGAGGTCGGCGGCAAGGAGCATCCGTGAGGTCTTGGACACGGTGAAGATCCTGGCCGCCTGCTTGACGGCAAGCCGGCGCTTGAGCCGCCACCTGGCTCGAGCGCCGCGGGCTGGCAGCGTCAGCTCGGGGTACTGCTCGGCGATGACGTCGTGGATGCCGACGACCGTAGGAGCTCCGCGCACGGGAAACCACGTGTAGACGGAGGGGAAGAGGAACACGTCGAGACGCTCGCGTGAGGCCGCACGCGACACGCGCGCGAGGTCGCGGAGCGAGCGAGGCGAGTCCGCGCCCGGCGGGCGGCCGAGCGTCACCGCACGAACGATCGCGCCCTTCGGCAGCTCCTCCTCCCGCGCAGTGCGGTCGTCGGTGAAGAGCACGTACTCGTCCTCTCCCGCCGCCACGAGCCTGCCGACGACGTTTCGCGCGAACCGGCCGTAGCCGCGACGGTTCGCCCAGCTCGTCGCGTCCACGCCCACCCTCATGCGTCAGCGCACCTCGAGCAGGCTGTGCCCGCCGCCAAACGCATACCCCACAGCCTCGCCTGCCGCCCACACCACGAGGTAGAGGAGGATGAGCGGCGTCGCGATCAGGAACTCGCGCCGACGGCGTCCGCGCGAGAAGACGTTCCTCGCCATGCGCCAGTAGAGCACGGGCGGCAGCAGCGGCGCTCCGAGCGCGTAGAGCCAGCGGCGCCGGCCGAGCGACTCGTTCCGCATGCCGGCGTAGGAGCGCGAGTAGTGCCAGCGCTGCGAGAGGAACTCGCCGAGGCCGAAGTCCTTGTCGTGCTCGAGCACCATCCCGGCGGCGCAGTGGAGGCCGATGCCGCGTTCTTGCAGCCGCGCGTGCAACCAGCCCTCCCAGCGGCCCTTGCGCAGGAGATCCTCGATGGCGGCGATCGCCTCGCGGTCGTAGGCGACGTTCATGCCGGTCAGCGCGTCCGCCTCCCCTTCGGGCAGCGGCTCCATGAAGGCGCTGTACTCGCAGAAGAAGGCCGCCCAGTCGCGTGCCCGCTCGGTGACGACGTTGCGGATGGGCCCGCCCACGACCGCGTGTCCCTGCTCGTGTGCGGCCAGCGCAGCCTCTGCCCACTCGGGCGTCACGCGGCAGTGGTCCTCGATCACGGCCACGAGCGGCGCGCCGGCGGCGAAGATGCCCGCCGCGCGCAGCTCGGGGATCGTCTGCTGCTCGTCGAACGAGAGCAGCTTCACGGCCGGCCAGCCTTCCCGGAGACGGCGGCGCGTCTCCTCGTCGGTCGAATCGGCGACGATCACCTCGGCGCCCGGTGCGCGCTCGACCAGGGAGTCGAGACAGTGCCCGACGTACGGAAAGCCGTTCACCGAGGCGACGACGACGGAGAGCTTCGGCTCGCTCATCGGGATCGCAGGCTATCCAGATGCCCTGCCGCCTCCCCCACCGCCCAGGCGATGTCGTAGGCGAGCAGCAGCGGCGTCGCCGCCACGAGCCGCAGCCTCAGCCGCCGCCGCGAGAAGACCTCGCGATACGTCCTCGCCAGAGCACAACCGGCACCACGACGGCGGCGGGGATACCGGCGAGGTTCCGCGCTGTCGAGAAGCGCACGCCGCGCTGCCGCCCGTATTTGCGTCCGTGGACGAGACGCTGGCGCAAGAAAGCGCCGGAAGCCCGGCCGAACGAGCCTGGTACACGACGAGCTCCGGCGAATGCCAGCAGCCGGCGGCCCTGTGTCTCGCAGCGCGCGGTTGACCTCCGAGCTCCCAGAAGCCGTCGCGGATAGACGTCGTGCGTCGCGGCGAGCGCTGCGCGCGTGTAGACGGCGTTGTCACCGGGCAGATCGGCGGTCTCCCGCGCCGCGAACGGCGGCATGTCGCGCGCGTAGCGGCAGAAGTACTCGGCCCAGTCGCTCAGTCGCAGATCCTCGCCCGGCTCGATGGCGCCGCCGACCGCGCTTGCCTGTCCCGCCAGGCGCGAGCAGTCGCGAGCCAGTCGGCCGCGGGCCGCATGACGGAGATCGTGAGGCAGACGACGTCGCCCGTGGCGGCGTCGATGCCGTCCCGCCAGAGCTCCGGCACGAGGGCGCCGTCCCGCTCACTGACGATCAGCTCCGCCCCCTCCGCCTGCGGCTCGAGCGCGGCGAGGCAGGCCTCGACGGAGCCGGGAGTCCCGTTCGACGCGATGACGACGGAGACGGCTACCGGATCAGCTGACGAGCTTGACATCGAGGAGGGAGTCGACGGCTTCACCTTCCTCGTGGTACTCGGCCTCGGTGTTCACCGACCACACGTCGTACTCCGTCCCGTCCACGAGATTGAGCGTGGCCAGGATCGCCGTCCACATCGAGTGATCCTGGTTGTTGTAACGGTGCAGCCCGTTGCGGCCGAACGTCTTGAGGTTCTCGAACGCGGCGAGATAGCCGCGCAGCTCGGCAACGTCCTCGCGGTAGCGGCCGACGTACATCGGATAGGCCTTCGGCACGCGCACCTTGACGCCGTCGATCACGTCCTTCGGGTCGAGAAGGCCGATCCGGGCCAGCTCGTCCGTGGCCAACGCCACGGCCTCTTCGTCGGGCATCTCCCACATGTCGTCGCCCTCGAAGCAGAAGTACTCGACGCCGAGGCACGTCTTGCCGGGCACGACCATGTCCGGGCTCCAGGCGCCGAAGTTCTGAACGCGGCCGGCGCGCACGCCGGGGTCGTGGAGGTAGATCCAGTTGTCCGGAAAGGGCTCGTCGTTGTCGATCACCAGTGCGACGAGGCACAACGAGCGGTAGCGCAGCCGCTCGGCCGCCTCGACGATCTCCTGCGGGGGAGCGGGGTCGAGGATCAGCACGAGCTCGCTGAGCGCGATGCTCGACAGCACCGCGTCGACGGGCACGTCGATCGTCCGCCCGTCGTGCTGCATCGTCACGCTCTCGACGACTTTGTGATCGTGGTGGATCGTCAGCGCGCGGTGATGGCGGTGGACCGGGATGCCGCGCTCGGCGACTCTTGCCTCGAACGCCTCCCACATCTGGCCGGGACCAAGCCGCGGGTAGTGGAACTCCTCGATCAGCGTCGTCGGCTTCGCCCGCGTGAGACGGAGGGCCGCGAGCAGCGCCTTCCAGAACGAGAAGTCCTTGATCCGCTGCGCTCCCCACTCGGAGTGGATCTCCGAGCCCGGGACGCCCCACACCTTCTCCGTGTACGTGCGAAAGAACACGTCGTAGATCCGGTTGCCGAAGTTCTGCGTCGCAAAGTCCTCGAACGTCTCGATCTCGTGGCGCACGGGCGACAACTTCCTTCGGAAGTACGACAGCGAGCACAGCGCGGACTCGAGAACGCCGAGACGCGCGACGACGTCACGGGCCTGGAGCGGGTACGCGAGGTACTTCCCGTCGTAGTAGATGCGCGAGAGGCGCGGGCGCACGAGCAGCTCATCGCCGAGCATCTCCTCCCACAGACGCTGTACCTGGGCGAACTTCGTGAAGAAGCGGTGGCCGCCGAGGTCGAAGCGGTAGCCGTTGTACTCGACCGTTTTCGCGATGCCGCCGACGGTGCCGTCGGCTTCGTAGACGGCCGCCGGTACGCCTCGCAGCCCGAGCACGTAGGCGGCGGTCAGCCCCGCGGGCCCGGCGCCGAGCACAGCCGTGCCCACAGATCCTCCCTCTCCTGCCACCGGCGGCCGAGTCTACCTGCCGAAATTCGCGATCCGCCGCTGCTGAGCACGGGCGACGACGAGCACGGTTGACAGGTCAGGGAGATCGCCACGGACGGCACCGCAGAGCGAGAGCACGGCGTCCGGAGCGCCACGTGACGAGGAGCCCGTGCTGCTCGCCGAGGCGGTATCGGTAGGCACGAGTTTGCGCTCCGAGCCGCTCGACCTGAAATGGCCCGCCACCCGATGCCGAAACGAAGTCCGTGAAGCGGCCTGCAACCGGAACGCGATACACCTTGGCCGCTCCCTCTGTCGACCGGTACAACGCCGCGCTGCACTCGATGCGCTGGGTCGTGGGGCTGGCGAACGACGCCTGATAGCCCGAGAGCCGCTCGCGCCTGATCGCTGGCCTGATGCCCGCCGACCATGGGTCGGCGAGCACGGTCTTCGAGCGTAACCGGGAACGACTCGGCGGGAACGGCGTCGTATCCGACCGGCAGATCCGATAGCTGCGGCACGAGCTGCTGCGCGTCGAGCCCGCCCTCGTCGGACGTTCCGCAGGCGGCCACTGCAAGCAGGAACAGGAGGGCGACTAGAGGCGACGAGCGGACTCGAACCGCTGTACGAGGCTTTGCAGGCCTCTGCCTAACCACTCGGCCACGTCGCCACAGAGGCATCGTAGCCCCGGGGAGCCGTCGGCTAGAGCTGCTCGATCAGGTCTTCCGGCAGGACGGCCCAGTCCCCCGCCCGCCAACGCCCGAGGAGGAGCTGCGACAACGTCGGCGCGTGCTCGAGTCGGGTCTCCGACTCGACGCGTCGACGGTCGGCGAGCCTCGGGCTCGTCGATTCACATTGCTTCAAGGCGATGAGCACGTGCCATGCCGCGGTACAACGACCGGTGCACAGGGCGTCCTCGGGGCTTGCGACCTTGCTCGCGGGCTTGCCTGTCTGCTCCAGCCCGCAGACGGGACAGAAGGCCAGACGCGGCGACACACGGCGAACTGGCGTCGACGCGCTAATTGCTCGCTCCATCGTCAGCACGATCGTTTGCTTCGTGCTCCGATGCTTCGTGCTCCGATGCTTCGTGCTCCGAGTTGTCCGGCTCGGGGCCGTACGGGATGCCGGCCGCCCGCGCGCGCCGTTCGGCGGCCGCGGCCTGCTTCTTCTGCTGTTTCAACTCGCGGCGCTCACGGACAGCCTGCTCCCGTGTCCGCTTCGCCGCTGTCTGCTGCCGTTTCGACTTCGAGCTCATTCGATGCCTCCCTCGGTTTCGAACGGATAGGGGAAGGCGCCGAGGCGCAGTCGAATACCAGTTCGGTTGCCAGGATTCTACCTGCACGTAAACGACGTCATCATGTCCACGTGCAAGAGCTGCCAACCGGCACGGTCACGCTTCTCTTCACGGACATCGAGGGCTCGACGCGCCTCCTCCATGAGCTCGGCGACGGCTACGCAGACGTGCTCGCGGAGCACCGGCGCGTGCGTACGCGACGCGTTCGTCACGCCACGGCGGCGTCGAGGTGGACACGCAGGGAGACGCGTTCTTCGTGGCGTTCGCTCGCGCTGCGGATGCCGTCGCCGCGGCCGACGGACGCCCAGCGAGGCCTTGCCGACGGGCCGGTCCGCGTACGGATGGGCGTCCACACGGGAGAGCCGATTGTCACCGAAGAGGGATACGTCGGCGCCGACGTCCACCGCGCCGCGCGGATCATGAGTGCCGGCCACGGCGGACAGGTACTCGTGTCGGAGACGACGCAGGCAGCTGCTCGACGCCTCGGTAGAGCTGCGCGACCTCGGAGACCACCGCCTCAAGGACCTCGGCGCGCCGCAGCGGCTGTTCCAGCTGGGCGACGACGAGTTCCCGCCGCTCAAGACGCTGTACCGGACGACTCTCCCGATCCAGGCGACGCCGATCGTCGGCCGAGAACGTGAGCTCGAGGAGGCGGGCGCTCTCGTCCGCGCCCATCGCCTGCTGACCCTGACCGGGCCGGGCGGCAGCGGCAAGACGCGGCTCGCGATGCAGCTCGCGGCCGAAGCAATCGAGCAATTCCCCGACGGCGTCTTCTGGGTCCCGCTCCAGGCACTCCGCGAGCCGGCCCTGGTCGAAGGCGCGATCGGCGCAGCCATCGGCGCCGACGGCCCCGTGAGCGACCACATCGGGAGCAAGTGCTTGCTGCTCCTCCTCGACAACTTCGAGCAGATCGTGGAGGCTGCGCCGACGGTCTCGTCCCTCCTGTCGGAGACGCCCAATACGAAGGCGCTGGTCACGAGCCGGGAGCCGCTGCAGGTCGAATCGGAGCAGCGGTACCCGGTCGAGCCGTTACCAGACGGCGACGCCGTCGCCCTGTTCATCGAGCGAGCCGCGGCTGTGGAGCACGGGTTCCGGGCGACCGAGCCGGTGGGCGAGATCTGCCGGCGGCTGGACGGCCTGCCGCTGGCGATCGAGCTGGCCGCCGCACGCGTCGCGCTGCTCAGCCCGGACGAGCTCCTCACTCGACTCGACAAGCGCCTGCCGCTCCTGGCCTCGCGCTCGCGCGACGCGCCCGCCAGGCAGCAAACCCTGCGCGCGACGATCGAGTGGAGCTACGAGCTGCTGGAGCCGACCGAGCAGGAGCTCTTCGGCCGCCTGGCGGTCTTCAGAGGAAGCTTCGCGCTGGAGGCCGCGGAGTCGATCTGCGGCGCCGACCTCGACGTGCTCGAGTCACTCGTGGTCAAGAGCCTCGTCCGCAGGCTGGCCACCGGCCGGCTGCTACTGCTCGACACCATCCGCGAGTACGCCGTCGAGCTGCTCGAAGAAGGGCCCGACGACGACGGGGTACGCCGGCGCCATGCCGACTACTTCCTCACCGTCGCTGACGAGGCGAACCTCAGCGCCGGGAAGCTCCGCCGGGGCGGCCAGCGCCTGGACATCGCGATGCTCGAGCACGACAACCTCCGCGGCGCGCTCGCCTGGGCCGTCCGCAAGGGCGAGACCGAGCTCGGGCTGGAGATCGCAACCGCACTCGAGCAGCTCTGGGTGACGGACGACCCGGCCGAGGGCGTGCGCTGGTTCGAGCGTCTGCTCGGGCGACCCGAGGCTGCCGGCGTCCCAGCCGATGTCCGGGCCCACGCACTGCGCGCATTCGGCAGCTCTGCGCATATCTCCGGAGACCCCGAGCGGGCGGCGCGGCTGTGGGAGGAGAGCCTCGCGCTCTTCGACGAGCTCGGAGACGAGCACGGACGCGCCGTGCTCCTACACAGGCTGGGCATTAGCGCGATGTATCAGGGCCGCCTCGATCTCGCTCGCGAGCTCGTCCAGGAGAGCGACGAGATCCACGGACGCACGGGCGATGTCTGGGGGCGCGCGCAGACGATCGGGACCCTCGGGGCGATCACGCGTGACGAGGGTGACGAGCAGCGCGCCATCCCGCTCGTCGAGCAGAGCGCAGCGCTGGCCCTCGAGGCAGGCGTGCCCTGGTGGCAGGGAGGCATGCTGGCGGAGTTCGCCGCCCTGTCGCTGAATGCCGGCCGGATCGACGAGGCCGAGCGCCGGGCACGGGAGTCGCTCGCCATTGCCGAACAGCTGCGCGACCGCGCCGGCCGCGTGTTCGGGGTGGGCCTTCTGGCGACAATCGCCGGCGAGCGCGGCCAAGCAAAGCGCGCCGGGCGGCTCTGGGGCGCGATCGAGGACGACGACGCGCTCGCGCCGCTCGGCGGCTGGCGGCGCCACCGCGGAGCGTGCGAGACGAGGATCAGGAACGCAGCCGGCCCAGAGTTCGACCGCGGCTACGCCGAGGGCCGCGACTTCAATCTCGATGACGCGGTGTCGCTGGCGCTCGGCGACGGCTAGTCTCCCGACCCTGACCACGCCGCACGTGCTCATCCACGAAAAGCTCGACCAGGCGAGCGAGATCCTCCGCGAGCAGGACGTCGACCTCTGGCTCACGCTCGTGCGCGAGACGCTGCTGACGAAGGACCCGTGCCTCGACCTGATCGCCGGCACGTACTGCGCCTGGCAGAGCGCGTTCCTCGTCGGAGCGAACGGCGAGCGCATCGCCGTCGTCGGACGCTTCGACGCACCCACCGTCCGCGACCTCGACGCCTACAGCGAAGTCGTCGCCTATGACGAGAGCATCGCCCCGCACCTGCTGCTCGGCGATCGAGCGGCTCGACCCTGGCTCGATCGCGCTCAACTACTCGGCCTCCGACCCCGCTGCGGACGGCCTCACGCACGGTCTCTGGCTCACGCTGCAGGAGACCCTCGCCGGCACGGCGTACGCCGACCGTCTCGTCTCGTCGGAGGCGATCGTCAACGCGCTGCGCGGGCGGAAGTCGGCCGAGGAGGTGCGCCGCATCCGCGCAGCAGTCGCCGACACGGAGGAGATCTTCGACCACGTCACGGCGACTCTCCGGCCGGGCCTGTCCGAGCTCGAGATCGCCGCCGTCATGCACGACGAGGTGGCGAAGCGCGGCCTCGGCTACGCCTGGGGCGAGGATCACTGTCCGGCCGTCAACGCCGGCCCCGACAAGGATGTCGGGCATTCGGCGCCGAGCCATCTTCGCCTCGAGCGAGGACACCTGCTCCACGTCGACTTCGGCGTCTCGCGAGACGAGTACGCGAGCGATTTGCAGCGGGTCTGGTACGCCCTCGACGACGGTGACACGGGACCGCCCGCCGACGTCGTGCGCGCGTGGGACGCGCTCTGGGCCGCCGTCGACGCCGGCGTGGCCGTCCTGAAGCCGGGAGCCGTCGGCGCGGACGTCGACGCGGCAGCGCGCGAGACGCTGGTCGCGGCCGGCTTCCCCGAGCCGAAGTACGCCCTCGGCCATCAGCTCGGCCGCGCCGCGCACGACGGCGGCACGCTGCTCGGGCCGCGCTGGGACCGCTACGGAACGGCGCCGGACGGCGTCGTCGAGGAGGGGAATGTCTTCACGCTCGAGTTCGGGACGGCGGTGCCCGAACGCGGCTACATCGGCCTGGAAGAGGACGTGCTCGTGACGAGCGCCGGCGTCGAGTGGCTGAGCACGCCTCAACGCGAGCTCTGGATCGTTCGCTAGACAACCTCGCGGGTAACGCCGTAGTGCACAGCCAGATCCGCGGGCAGCATGTCCGCCGGCAGCCTCTCGAAGCGCTCGCCGGCGCACGCCAGCGCGTGAGCGACGAGTGTCCCGCACATCTCGCAGCCTGCGTTCTCGAACCGAACTCTTCCTCGTGTGAGCGGCGAGACCACGAGGTTCGCGAGGAGGAGATTCCCGTACCGCGAGCCCACGCGTGACCTGGCGAACCGGACGGCCCGCCAGCGTTGCTCGGGCGTCGCCCGGATGGCCACGTAGCGGTAGTCGTCGTCGCGGTACTTCTCGAGATGCCCGAGAACCACCCCCGCGGTTCCGGCCTCGACGATCGTGCCGTCGGTGCCGGCGACCAGCGCCGCATGGTTCCAGCGCGCGCACTGCCATTCCTCGAGCCCTCGAGCGCGCACTCGCGTATAGCCGGACGCGACCCTGCTCCTCCAGGACGTGCCCCTCACGAGGATGAAGTCGCCGGGGCGGGACCAGTCGACCCCTTCGCCGGGAGGGAAGTGGTCGCGAGCGATCCGCTCAGGTATCTGGGCTCGTGTTCGCAAGGAAGTGATCGCTGATCTGCTCGGCCGTCAGTGCCTTGTCGTAGACGGCGACCTCCTGGATCGCCCCCTTGAAGTCGACGCCGATCTGCAAGGGCCCTTGCATGTTCGGGACGTATGGCCAGTCGCCCACGGCCGGCCACGTGCTCGAGACGCGTTGCACCCCATCCCAGTACAGGGTGAAGAGCGTGCCGTCGAAGGTCATCGCCACGTGCCAGGCGGTACCGAGCTTTGCGAGGTCGAATTCCACCGCAGGAGGACCGACCGGGCCGGAGCCGTCGCTCACGACCGGCGCGAAATACCCGTCGATGTCCGGGTCGTCGCCCGGGGAGGGCGGGACGATGGTCAGAGCCCAGCCTCCGGACGAGGACATGTTGCTGACGATGTGGCAATCGGACACGACGCTGTCCGGGGGCACGAGCGCCTCGACGGTGAACTGCAACATCTCGAACTCGTCGGCGTGGGCGACCTCGACGAAGCCGGTGCCGTCGAAGTGCGCCGACGTGGCGTTCGGGTCGCTGAGATTCAGGCCCGGGTGCTTGGCCGAATGCGACGGTGCCCTGAACTGCGCCCGGATTGTTGCCCGAGGGTGGCGTTGGCGCGCCGATCTCGTCCTTCGCCTCAGTGCTGCGGAACGGATCCGTGAGGCGCCAGTACGCGATCGGGGTCGAGCTCTTGACCTCGTCCACGTAGGGGACGGGCGCCGGCGTGCCATTCGGCTCATCGTCCTCGACGACGAGCGAGTCGAAGTCCTTCGTGCAGCCGACGAAGCCGAACACTGCGACCAGGGCCAGGACGGCGAGCGGGATCAGAAGGAGAATCACGTCGGGCACGTCGACTCCTACGGGCCCGGGCTCGTGTTCGCAAGGTAATGAGTGCCGATCTGCTCAGCCGTCAGTGCCGCGCCATACACGGCGACCTCCTGGATCGCCCCCTTGAAGTCGACGCCGATCTGAATGGGGTCTTGCGTGTTCGGGGCGTACGGCCAGGTGCCCCAGTCGACCTTCACTCCATCCCAGTAGAACGTGAAGACCATGCCGTCGAACGTGATCGCCAGGTGCCAGGCGGTGCCGAGCTTTGCGAGGTCAAACGCGCACCGGGGGAGGACCGCTGGCCGGGCCGGAGCCATCGCTTATCACGGGCGCGAAGTACCCATCGATGTCCGGGTCGTCGGTGGCGGAAGGCGGGACGATGGCCAGCGCCCACCCTCCGCCGACAATGAGGGAGGAGGACATGTTGCCGACGACGACGCGCACGACCCACGACGCTGTCCGGGTGCACGAGCGCCTCGACGGTGAACTGCAGCGTCTCGAAGTCTCGGCGTGGGCGACCTCGACGAAGCCGGTCCCGTCGAACTGCGCCGACGTGGCGTTCGGGTCGCTGAGATTCAGGCCCGGTGCCTGGCCGAAGTTGACGGTGCCCAGAACTGCGCCCGATTGTTGCCCGAGAGTGCGCGCGCCGATCTCGTCCGTTCGCCTCAGTGCTGCCGAGCGGATCCGAGAGGCGCCAGTACGCGATCGGGTTCAAGCTCTTGACCTCGTCCTCGTAGGGGTCGGGCGCCGGCGGCGTTTCGCCATTCCCGTTCCCATTCCCGTTCGCCATTCCCGTTCCCATGTCGGCGGATCCGGCCCATCCGGCTTTCCTTTCGTGTCGAGCCAACAGCCGGTGAATCCGAGCAGCAGGACGAGGGCGAAGACGATCAGCGGGGCGGCGAGGAGTACGGTGTTCATCGCCCGATCACACCACCCACGAGGCGACCGCGAGGAACGTCACCGAAAGCAGCACGAATCCCGCGGAGCACGCCTGAGCAACCGTCAGACGACCCAGCTTGCGCGGCTCGTCTCGCCCGAAGTCGATCAGGAACCGACCCGCCGCATAGGCAGCGAGCGTCGACACGAAGAGCGCGCCTGCGAACGGCATCCTGCCTGCGGCCAGTATCGCGCCGACGAGGAGCAGTCGCCGCCCAGCCCGCCTCCAACAGCTGCGTCGGAATGCGCCCTGCACCACGCCGCAGCAGCAACCGTTCAGGAAGCATCCGATCCGCAGGAAGATGATCGCTGCGAGGAAGCCGAGCGCTCCGGCGTCCCAGAACGACGCAACGGGAAGCCCGAGCGCCAAGAGGAGCGGCAGAGACACGGGACGCTGAGCAGGGCGCCGTACGCGACCGCGCCGCCTTCATTCCCTGGCAGGAAGATCCGTCGCGGCTGCGAGCGATATGCGGGCCACCGGGTCGCCACGAACGCGAGACGCGCCCCGAGCACCGCCGGCACGAGGAGCGCGAGGATCGCGCCCATGAACCGCTCGCCCGACATGCCCGTCGGCCCGACCCGCCGCGTACGCCGAATACGTCCCGGCGAGGAGACCGAGGTAGAGCATCGCGACGTAGCTCGGGATCCGAAAGGCGCCCCACGTCACGAGCGTCGGTCGCATCAGAGGAGAAGCGCCGTCAGCGTGAGCCCCAGCCCGGCGACGATGCCGACATCCGCGACGTTGAAGACCGGCCAGGGGCCGACCTCGATGAAGTCGACGATGTGTCCTCGCCGAAGGCGATCGACGAGATTGCCGGTCGCACCCCCGAGAGCAACGGCGACGCCGGCGCGCGCACCTTCACCTCCCCCGCCAAGCTCGAGTATCAGCAGACTGCTCGAGACCGCGACGCCCCACAGGAGCAGCAACGCCGTTGGCGACCGGATGCCGCTCCACCCGACGTTCACGACATGACGCAGCCGGACGCCTCTGCTCAGTCGGACCGATCGATTCAGGCTCAATCGCCTGAGCAGGACCGCCTTGCTCGCCTGGTCGATACAGACCACTGAGACGACCGTGAGAGCGACCCAGGCAAGCGGCATTGGTTCCTCCCGGAGCCTGCCAGGACTCTCACACAGGCGTCACCCGTTGTCAAAAGACGCGTACGGCGCCCTGCTGAGGTTGCCGCGGCGCCCGTCATTCGGCGCGGTTCGCGAGCGCGAGCACCGCATCGGCCCCGCCGGAGACGGGCGAGGCGATGAGCCCGTCAGCGCCGAGCAAGACGGCCATCGGCGTCCCGTCGATTCCGAACGCGGAGCCGGCGCGGAAGTCCTCGTCCAGGAGGACCGTCGAGCTGAAGCCTTCGGCGCGCGTGCGTTCCTCGTCGCCCGAGGAGACGATGGCGAGCCGTATTGCCCGACCGTTTGCCGTGCGTCGCTCCCAGTCGATCAGATCGCTGTGCATCGAACGGCAGAAGCCGCAGTCCGGGTTCCAGAACAGAAGCAGGGTGTCCCGCCCGCGGAAGCTCTCCAGCGAGATCGCCTCGCCGGCGAGCGAGAGCAGCTCGAGCGAGGGCACGGCTGCGCCGGGGGACAGCCCTTGTTCGGCGGGCTGGTCGAGCGCCTGGCCGACGAGCCGCTCGATCCACTCGCTACCGCTCGCGACCCAGCTGGCGATCGACCCGTCGGGAGCGATCAGCACCGCGCTTGGAGTCTCGTTGGCCCCGAAAGCTGCGGAGAAGCGGAGATCGTCGTCGACGAGAACGTGCGCGAGATCTCCGATTTCCGTCACGAGCTCGTCCGAAGCTCGGTCGACCACGACCGCGGTCGTCAGCCGGTCGCCATGCTCACGTTGCCACTCGGCGATCCTCGGCAGCAGCACGTGGCAGGCCCCACAATTGTGGCTCGTGAAGACCAGGAGCAGCGGGACGCCGGGGGAAAGGAGCCCGTCGAGCGTCACGGCCTCCCCATCGGGCGACCGCGCGCTGAATGCGGGGGCCGCGGTGCCCGGCTCGAGGCCGACGGCAGGTGGCTCGTCGCCGTCGCCGAGCGCGATGCCGGCCCCCTCGAGGGCGGCCTCGAGACGCTCGAGCCGCACGAGCACGCGCCCGTACGACCGCAGCAGCGAAAGCACAACGACGGCACTGCCGACCAGAAGCGCGATCGAGACCGCCGCGAGCGCCATCGCCACCAGCTGAGCCGTGCCTAGGTCGCCGAGCCCGGCGCTCGCGCTCCAGCTCGGATCCACGAGGCTGCCGACCAGGGCCAGGAGCGCGATCGCCGCGAGAGCGCCGTTTCGGCCAAGCGTCCTCCAGCCCGTCGGCGCCGAGTGCAGCTGGCCGAAGCAGTGGCATTCGGGCGCGCGGCCGTGGGCGAGATTCCAGGCGATCGCAGCGCTGAAGACCAGGAGCAGCGTGAGCGCGCCGATCGCCCCTGCCACGGCGGTCGCGGGAAACACGAGCAGACATGCAACGGTCAGCTCGGCGAGCGGGATGACGATCGCCAGCAGCCCAGTGAGCCCCTCCGGAGCGCCGAAGTCCGTGAGGGCCTGGCGCGTGCCGCGACGATCCGCGAGCTTGGCCGCGCCGGCGACCGCGAAGACGGTGGCGAGGATGAGGCGAGAGACGAGGGCGAGGGCAGGGATCATGGGCTGCGGAATCGACCGCTCAGCGCAGTCGACTGCAGGAGCCGTTGACGCAGGTGGTACCAGCCAGGCACGTCACCCCCGCACAGCAGTTCTTGTTCGCCAGCCCCAGCGAGCAGCAGCCGGTGCCGTCGGGGTAGGTGAAGCGCGGGCAGCACGTCGACGTCTGTGCGATCCACTGGTACCTCGGACAGCAGTACGCGGTCGTGCGCAGCCCGCCGACCGGCGCGCAGCGCTCGATCCTCTTGTCGCAGCAGAGCTCAGGCCCGCACGACCGCCAGCCACTCGCGCAGCGGCACGTCCCGCCGGAGCACACCTGGCTCGCGTGACAGCATTTAGTGCCGCAACGCTTACCTGGCTTGCAGCAAAGAGAAGTGCTTTCGCGTGCACATGAGCCCAGCGGGCAACACACCTTGCCGCAGCGCTTCTCACCCTTGCTGCAACAGAGCGAAAGGCGGTCGTTGACGCACCGCTTGTCCGGCTCGCAGCACGTGTGGCCGCAAGGCTTTCGCCCAGGGGCACACGGGATGCAGGGTTGGTTCCCCGCAATGGGGCCGCAGCGGGTGTTCGCCGGGCAGCAGCAGATCGTGTGTGCCGGAAAGGCCGCCGGCGGATTGCCCTCGGGCTTGTTGATGCAGCCGTAGCTGCTGCTGTTGGGGAAGGGGTGGCTAACGTCCCACTTACAGCACTTCGGAAGGTTGGGGAGGTCCTGGCCGCAGCACACGTCCGTGCATCCCGCGCCACGTCTAACCCGGCAATTGGTGGTGTTCGGCGGGCAGGGCACGTCACAGGCGCTAGGAGCGGCGCGCGCGCTGCGTGAAATGACACCCGACATGGCTATGGACGCGAGCGCCCCGCCGAGCACGCGCACCGCGCGCCTGCGCGGCATCGGCTGCGCGAGCGAGCGGGCGACGTCGTCGAGGAACGTGCTCATGCGTCCTGCATCTGCGGCAGGTGACAATCATGACAAGTGCAAACACGGCGTGCAACAGGCCGCCGGCTCGTCGACATCGCCGAGGCGGCCGTCTGCGTCTGGGCAGACGGCCGCCTCGGAGGACTGTCCCGACGTCGCGGGCTAGCCGCTCACATCGAGGTTGTCGTACGCCGTCGAGTGGACGTCGGCGTTCGTCTCGTCGCCGAGCGTGACCCGGCCGATCGCGTCGGTACCGATGTTCTCGACTAGGTCGAGGCCGGCCACCGGGACACCGTCGAGCATGACGGTCACGTGGCCGGTCGCCCCGTCGGCGAACGTGCGGACCGACAGCTCGTGCCAGACCCCGTTGGTCGGAGTCGTGGTGCTCACGCGGTTCACGCCCGCGACCTCGTTGCGGTAGACCAGCCTGCCGCTGCCGTTGATCGAGACGCGAACGAGCGGGACGTTGCCCACGCTGCGGAGGCGCAGCATGTGCAACGCGGTCGTGCGACTGTCCACCTTGAACCGCACGGTCGTGGTGACGTCGTGGGTCGGCGATGCGAGCACCTTGCGCGCCCACACGTCCGCTCCGGCGGCGTCGTTCGCGCGGGCGCCGAACGCCCCCTCGAACGCCGCCTCTGCCGTCACCGTCAGGCCGTTGACGGTCGTCCAGGCAGCAAGGTTGCCGCTCTCGAAGTCATCCGAGAAGAGGGCGGTCGGAGGCGGCGGCCCGGTGAACTGGTACTCGACCTCGACGCCGCGCAGCTCCGGCGTTGCGCTGTCGTCGGTCGTCGCGAGCTCGGCGCGGTACTGCAGGTACGCCGACGTGGCGCCGACGTTCCCTCCCGTGCCCGGCAGCGACTGCCAGTCCGTCCACGTGCCGTCGGGCGTCGGCGTGTCGCCCGTCCGGACACTCAGCGCCACCGACGTCCCCGCGGGAGTCACGACGTCGGCCGTGAGGTCGCCCCACGCGCGCTCAGTTCCGTCGCCGTGCACGCGCGACATGAAGGTGCCCGTCGAGGCGTACGGGCTGAGCCGCAGCCAGTCGACCCTGACGGTGCTCGTGTTGACGAAGATGTCGCTGACGACCGGGCGCAAGTTCGCCGCGATCGGCGTCGGATGCGTCGCGACGAGCGCACCGTCCGCGTAGTAGACGAGCCCGGAGGCGGTCCACTCGATGCGGTAGTTGTGCATCTGGCCGGTCGAGGCCGTGATCGGCGTGTTCGTCGCGGTCCCGTTGTTCGTGCGCGCGAACAGGCCGGCGTTGCCTCCGAAAGAGGAGATCAACGCCCAGGGCTGGTCGTTCAGGTCGGTTCCGAGCCCCACGTGCTGGAACGCCTCGCCGTCGATGGCGGCCGAGAACTCGAGCGCACGGCCGGGCCCGAAGAACGAGTCGGTCGCGAGCAGCGAGCCGTCGACGGTGACGATCCCGTTCGCCACTGTCGACGCGCCTCCGGCGTTCCAGGGTGTGCTCGTCCAGCCCGTCGGCAGGGACGCGCCACCGAACTCGCTCCCCACGGTCGGCGCAAGCACGACCTCGCCGTCCCCGGCCTGCGCGAGGTACGTGCCCGAACCAAGCGTCCCCGCGCCGAAGTCGGCCGCCGTCGTGTCGACCAGCTTCGCGAGCGACGTCGTGAACGACAACGGCGTCCCCGTCGGCTCCGTCGTGGGGTTGCCCGAGGCATCGATCGAGGTGACGCGGTAGTGGTACGTCGTGGCCGGCGCGAGGCCCGTCAGGGTCACGCTGTGGCTCGTCGTCATGCCCGGCGACGTGGCCGAAGAGGTGAGCGAGTCGGGGTTCGTGCCGTAGTCGACGCGCGAGCTGGACGGCTCGTCGGTCGTCCAGGTCACGACGGCGGTGTCGCCGTTCGGAGCGGCCTGCACGTCGGTGATGACCGGGCCCGTCGTGTCGGCCACGTACGTCGCCTCGTAGCTGCCGGCGGCGGCGTCGAAGCGGGCGTACTCGATGCCCTTGACGACCTCGACCGTGAACAGCACCGGCGAGCCGTCGCGCGTGAGGCCCGTGATCGGACCGTCGGGCGTCGACGCCGGAATCAGGGCTCGCAGGCCGTTCGCGCCCACGCCGGGCGCGATCGTGAACGACATCGTGCCGCCGCTGTAGGCGAGCGAGCCGAAGGACGACGTGTTGCGCCCGTCGAGCCATGTCAGCATCTGGCGCGAGGACACGACCGGGACGCCGTGCGCGAGAGCGGAGGAGATGATCGCCGTCTCGCCCGCCGACGACGCGCTGTCGGTGTGCATGTTCGCGACGAACGCGCCGTAGTAGCCCTCGGGGCCGGTTGCGCGGTCGAGGAGCGCGTCGACGGTGAACGGGTACGTCTGGCCCGACTCGTCCGTCATCTGGGTCGCGCCCTGGTACACGTCGATCACCGTGCCGTCGAGGTCGGCGAACCGCATCGGCATGCCCGAGCCCGTGAACATGCCGGGCCGGTTCTGGATCCAGTTCGGGGGCCAGTAGTAGTAGTTCGTGTCGAAGCGGATGCCGTGGGCCAGCTCCGTCTTCGGATGCGAGGCCCAGTCGCTCCACGAGATGCAGTGCGTGCGGTTCGAGACCGGCGAAGGCAGGCTTGCGTACTTCGCCTGCCAGGCGGCCAACTGCGTCGAGAAGAAGCTCTCGAGCTGCGCCGGCGTCCAGTTGGCGCAGTTCGTGTCGACGTGCAGGCCGACTTCGAAGCCCTGCGCGTCGTAGGCGGCTGCCTGCGCGTCGGTGAGCGGCGTGTTGGTGTAGATGTAGGAGGTGCTGCGGATGCACTCCCAGTCCGCCACGGAGCAGCCGGACGGGCTCTGAGCGGCCTGCGAGTCGAAGCGCCCCGCGGTGCCGCCGGAGGCATGGTCGTCGCCGGTCATGACGATGACGGCCTCCTCGTCGCGCGGGAAGTACCAGAACCGTGGGATCGGCATGACGTCGCGCGCCATGCGCGTGATCAGGTTCGCCAGCAGCCGCTGCTGCTCGTCGGCCTGCGGGATGGCGACCTTGTTGAGATCGATCCAGTCCGGCTTCGGGTTCGCCGCGCTTGCGCCGAAGAAGAGGTCGTCCGAGCGGATGGGCGCGACGCCGTCGCGCTCCTGTCCGGCCCAGGCAGGGTTGCCCTGGCGCGTGTAGACGACGGACCGCGCGAGGTCGAACGCGAACGCCGCCGCCTCACCGCCGTTGGAACCGACGGAGCGGAGCGTGACCGCCGGGTTGACGGTCGATCTCGTCGGAGTCTCGTAGAAGTTCGCGACCGCGGTCGCGCCGGCGAGCCTGTAGCGGGTCGCCGTGCCGTGGAACTGGATGCTGTCGGTGACGATGCCGGCACCGGCCGGGCTCGTCGTGAGCTTGAGGTACTGGTCCTTGCGGATACCCCCCGGAGACGTGACGCCGAGCAGGCCGAAGAGCTGCGGGTCGGGCCGCATGGCGATCAGGTTCCCGCCGGCGTTGACCCAGCCGGTGAGGTCCGTTACCTGCCCGGCTGTCAGCGCCGTCTCGCCGAGCACGACGACGTCGTAGTCCGCGAGCAGCGTCGCGTCGAGCGCCGAGACGTCCGCCGTCGCATACGCGTTCAGTCCCTCGGCCTGAAGAATCTCGGCCAGGTAGTGCGTGAACTTGTTGCCCGTGGCGGTGACGACCAGAATCGGGCCGCCGGGCGCCGCGTCTGCCGCAGCCAAAGTGGCAGGTGCGGCGGCGGCGCCGCTTCCGACCGGCGCGCCCACCACGAGCCCGAGCACGAGAACCAAGCCAATGGCCGCAGCAAGGCTGCCGCCGAAGCGAGTCTCCCCCATGTCATTCCTCCCCTTACGCCGCAGTTGTGGGATTCTGACGTACCAGCGCGGAGTGGTCAATGGGTGACGAGCTTCCGTCACGCCGAAGCCTCGACTTGGTCCGTCAATCGTGTCTCGCCGGCATCAGAACAACGCAAAACCCGCCTGAGCGGGGCTTTCTGAGGAGCGGATGATGGGCTCGGACCTACGACCCCGTTCGTGCTCGATCGTAACCGTGGAGGTTCACACTCACGACCAATTCGTCCACGGGCCGGCCGCTTTCTCGGTAGTGGCGTTAATAGACCGCCGTTACGGGGCGCGTGCGCGGGAACGAGCCTGCACGCCTCGCGGGCCTACTCGGCCTGGGAATCCTGGCGCGAGCCAGCCTGCCCCATGTTTGTTACCTACTCCCCGATTCGATCAGGTGAGAAACGGTCGTGACTCTGTAGCCGCGGCCTGCGAGTCCCGTCAGCACTTCGTCGAGGATCCCAGCGACTCGTTGCCGGTCGCGCTTCCCTTCGTGCAGGCACGATGAAGTCGCTCTCTTCGCGCCGTGCACGACGTCATGCACGATGACGTGAACGAAACGGTGTGCCGGATGCGCTCCGCGACCATCCAGGGAGACTACTTCTCGATATGTGATCTGCCGCGATGTCGTTAGACGAGACGATCGGCTTGCTGAGGACGAGCTTCATCGCCAGAATGTCGTCACGGGCGAGCTGCTTCCCAAGACGCCGAGCGCGGTGCTCACTGTGCGTGCCTAATCGGAAGTGCGTGTGACGGTGCGATCGGGCCCGAGCGTCAGCGCAACGATTGCCGAAGCGGACCGAAGGTAACGCCGCATTCAGCTTGATGAACCAGAAGGGGGGACGTAGCAGTCGCCCGGCTAGCTCATCGAGCATCGCACGGCTCCCGGTTTGCGAGCAAAAACCCACGCAGCAGGAGACTAGGCACAGGACCTCCTAGCTCGGAAACGCGAGCGTCCTCGATGTTTCTCGTGATGTCAAGGGACTCGTCGAGGCGGAGCGGCACACGGCGCTCGCGCGTCGAATCGAGGAGCTATCGGGTTGAGGAACTCGATCAGCGTCATGGCTGCCGTTACGACGCGCCACCGATTCGGTGACTCCATGACGGGCGCCCCTGCTACGGCGCGAGCTCCGATTCGGCACGGACCCGTTATCGAGCACTCGGGGTCGCCGTCGTCGTCGGCCCACTTGAGACCGACTTGACACGAGGCCTGTTTAGGCCGATCTGCCCGCGGCCCGAACAGAGAAAAACCCCGCCTGAGCGGGGCTCTCTAAGGAGCGGATGATGGGGCTCGAACCCACGACCTTCTGCATGGCAAATGCGCGCGACCGTTCGCTCCCGTTCGCGCCGGTTCGCTCAAGCCGCCTGTTTCCACGAGACCTTCGTACCATCGAGTCATGCACCTCGACTCCGTCCGGGAGCTGAAGCTCGCCGTCGCGGCTCGTCTCGACCCTGCGGTCGCGCGCCGGGAGTTTCCGGAGCTGAGCGTGCCCGCACGGCGCGGCGAGGAAGCCGAACGCTGCCAGCCGACTCTTGCCTTCGGGATCGCCGGCGACGATGCGGGTGGCTTCCAACTGGCGGTGCGCGTCCAGCAGCGCGCGTTGCTCGACAGCGTAGGCCTGGCCGCGATTCGCTCGCGGGCTCGCGGCGAGATCGACGTTCGCTACATCGGCGCGGTCGCGAAGCAGCAGCCCTGGCAGCAGACCCGGGTGCGGCCGATGCTGATCGGCAGCTCGGTAGCACATCACGAGATCACGGCCGGCACGATCGGAGCGTTCGTTCGCCGTGAGGGCCAGAGCGAACCGCTCCTGCTCTCCAACAACCACGTGCTCGCCGACGAGAACCGAGCCCAGATCGGCGACGAGATCCTGCAGCCGGGCGCGTTCGACGGTGGTCAGCGCAGACGCGACACCGTCGCCACGCTCGACCGGTTCGTCGCGCTCGACCCAGACCAGGTCAACGAGGTGGACTGCGCCGTGGCGGCGATCGTCGACGGCGTGGAAGTGGAGGAATGCACGCTCAGGGACGTCGGGGAGCTCGTAGGTACCGTGGGCCCCGAGGAGGCGACGGAGGTGACCAAGATCGGACGGACGACAGGTCTCACGCGCGGACGCGTAACCGCCTTCGAGATCGACAACGTGGTCGTGCAGTACGACAGCGGCCTGTTCCGGTTCGACAACCAGCTCGAGGTCTCGGGACTCGAGGGCGCCTTCAGCCAGCCCGGCGACAGCGGCTCGCTGATCGTCGCCGAGCCCGAGTACGCAGCCGCCGGCCTCCTGTTCGCGGGCAGCGACCAGGGTGGCCCTGGCAACGCCGGCCTCACCTACGCAAACCCGATCGGCGCCGCCCTCGACCGGCTCGGCATCGAGCTGCAGTGCGGGCGATGAACGCCGACCTTGCAAGCACACGAGCGGCCAAGGCCCGGCTTGCTACCGAGATCGGCGATCACCCCGCCGTCCGCGGCATCGGCATCGCGCGCACCGACGACGGCTACGCCCTCAAGGTCAATCTCGCTTACGCCCAGCCCAAAGGCCTCGAGCTCCCCGACCAGGTCGACGAGATCCCAGTCATCGTCGAGATCGTCGGCGAGATCGTCGCGCATCGACGCAGCTGACACGGGCCACCGCCGCGGGTCGCGCTCGGTCCGGTAGAGGTGATAGGCGGCGACCCCCGGTTCTCATCCGAGATTGCGTGCGCCGCAAGCGCGCCAGTCGGACACGCTAGGCCGTAATCGAACGACCGCAAGAACTGCTGACCCAAGTGCTGACCCGCGGGTCAAGTTCACCCGCTATCCGTTGCCAGCACGGAAACAGAAAACCCGCCGTTTCCAGCGGGTTCTGAGGAGCGGATGATGGGGCTCGAACCCACGACCTTCTGCATGGCAAGCAGATGCTCTACCAACTGAGCTACATCCGCTGGAAGCCCGATTATAGCTCGGCTGCCGCGTCGAGAGCCTCGTTGACGAGCCGGTCGGCGAGCTCGTTGTGCTCGCGGCGCACGGCGGCGTAGCTGACGCGGCCGAAGCGATCCGCAAGGCGCTGCGCCTCCTCCCACAGCTCGCGCAGCGCCGCGTTCTTCACCTTGTACTCACCGCGCATCTGCTTCACGAGCAGCTCGGAGTCGGAGACGACCTCCAGCTCGTCCACTCCTGCCTCCTCCGCCCTGGCCAGCCCGGCCACCAGCGCCCGGTACTCGGCGACGTTGTTCGTCGCCACGCCGATCGCCTCGCCGTGGGCGGCGAGCACGGTGCCGTCGTCGGCCTCCAGCACGTAGCCGTACGCCGCCGGGCCGGGGTTCCCGCGGGATCCCCCGTCCGTGAACAGCCTGGCCTTCACGGACTACGGTTCCGTGTCGATCTGGGCGCGCTGGAGCTTCCCCGAGTAGTCGACGTAGATCGACTTCCACTCGGTGAAGACGTCGAGCGCGGCCTGCCCCGCCTCGCGGTGGCCGTTGCCCGTGTCCTTCGTGCCGCCGAACGGCAGGTGCACCTCGGCGCCGATGGTGCCGGCGTTGACGTAGGTGATGCCGGCCTCGAGATCGCGCATGGCGCGGAAGGCGCGGTTCACATCGGCCGTGAAGATCGACGAGGAGAGGCCGTAGCGGATGCCGTTGGCGACGCGAATCGCTTCGTCGAAGTCGTCGACAGGGATGAGTGCCGTCGTCGGCCCGAAGATCTCTTCCTGTGCGATGCGCATGTCGCCTTCGACGTCGGCGAAGATCGTCGGCCGGTAGAAGAAGCCATCGTCCAGGCCGTTGTCGCTCGCGACCTCGCCGCCGGTGAGCAGCGTCGCGCCCTCGTCCCGTCCGATCTCCGTGTACGAGTGGATCTTCTCGAGCGCTGTGGCGTTGATCACGGGGCCGACGTCCGTCTCCGCCTCCCAGCCAGGTCCCAGCCGCAGCTTCTCGACGGCGGCCACGAGGCGCGTTCGGACGTCGTCGTACACCGACCGGTGGACGATCACGCGGCTGGCCGCGGTGCAGCGCTGGCCGGAGGTGCCGAACGCCGACCAGACGATGCCGTCCACGGCGAGATCGAGGTCGGCGTCGTCCATGACGATGATCCCGTTCTTGCCGCCTAGCTCCAGGTGGACGTGCTTGAGGTTCTCGGCGGCGGCCTCGAGCACCGCAACGCCGGTCTCCCGCGACCCGGTCAACGTGATGACACGCACGTCCGGGTGACGCACGATCCTGTCCCCCACCTCCCGGCCGAACCCGTGGACGAGGTTGACGACGCCGTCGGGAACGCCGGCCTCGACGAGCAACTCGACGAAGCGCTGCGCGAGCATCGGCGTGTCGTTGGCGGGCTTGAACACGACGGTGTTGCCGCACACGAGCGCCGGGACGATCTTCCACGAGGGAATGGCGATCGGGAAGTTCCACGGCGTGATCACGCCGACGACGCCGATCGGCTGGCGAACGCTCATCTGGAACTTGTCGGGCAGCTCCGAAGGTGTCGTGTGCCCGAAGAGGCGACGACCTTCGCCGGCCATGTAGTAGCTCATGTCGATCGCTTCCTGGACGTCGCCGCCCGCCTCCGCGAGCACCTTGCCCATCTCGCGCGACATGAGCTCCGAGAGCTCGTCCTTGTGCTCGCCAACGAGGGCGCCGAAACGGAAGAGGATCTCGCCGCGCTTCGGCGCGGGCACGAGCCGCCAGCTCGCGTAGGCCACTTTCGCGGCCTCCACGGCGCGATCGACGTCCTCTGCCGACGACCGCGGGAAGGTGCCGATCAGGTCGCCGTTGGCCGGGCTCCGGCTCTCGAAGGTCTCGCCGGAGGCGTCGACCCACTCGCCGCCGATGAGATTGCGAAGCGTCTGCGTGCCCGTCGCCACGGGCCGAGTGTAACGGCGCTACGGCGCGTCGATCGCGGGGAAGGTGCCCGGAATGCGCACGCGTCGCCGCTCGCGCATGCGACGAGCCTCGGGCGTGCTCGGGGGCGCTTCCCGCACCCCGCTATGCCGCCGCCGGTCGATGATGACCGTGACGTCGGGGTTGTCCTCGTAGTAGGCGGTGAGCTTTGCGAACAGCTCGCCTTCGAGCTCCGGGGGAATCACGCAGTAGATCACGCCACGTCGCAGTCTAAGACGGTGGCCGTACGGCGTATACCCCTGTAGCGAGTGATTACTCCGGTGCGACTCTCGGCACAAGCCGCCCGGCCAGGTCGACGTCGGCGTTCCAGTCGATGTCGTCCGGAGCCAGCTCCGCCGCGTCGAAGCCACGCTCGATCATCTGCACGGGGTCTGACTCGTCCGGGCTCACCCGATACCGGTACCACGAGATTTCCCAGGCGACGACGATGCCGACGTCGTCGGTGTCCGTCGGCCCCACGGCGACGCGCGGCGAGCCGAGGCTGCGCATCAGGCCCTCGATCGTGCGCCTGTGGGAGCTGCCGTTGAAGAGCGCGACGGCCTCGACGATCGCCTGCTCGTCCGGCGAGAGGCGGTTGAGGATGGGCTGCGCGACCGACGGCTGCCGGGGCTGCGGCGTGCCGAACAGCCGCGCGAAGAACCCACGGCGCGGCGTCGCCGGCAGCACGGGCAGGCTGGACCCGCCCTCGCGATACCAACCGGCCTCCACGGCCCGCCCGCGGCAGAGCGGGCAGACGTCGACGTACTCGATGCCGTCCGGCGAGAAACGCGTCGAGTCCTCGCCCACGAGCAGCGTGCGTCCGCAGATGGCGCAGTTGACCGCCGGAGAGGCGCCAGTCACCGCTGGGAGGGTCTGGCGGAACGGTGCTCGTCGCCGGGGCGCGCTGGAGGTCGTGATGCAAGGACGCAGGGAGCCCGCGTACTGAACGAGTACGTGGGCGACCGAGGACGCCGCAGCACGGCCTTCCAGCGTGATTCCGGCGGCACAGTCACTGTTTCGCCAGACCCTCCCTAGTCCTTTTCGGACTCGCTTGCCTTCTTGGCGTCCTCGATCAGCTTCTGCGCGATGTGCGAGGGAACTTCCTCGTAGCGCACGAACGACATGTGGTAGTCGCCGCGGCCACCTGTGAGCGACGTCAGCGACTGCGAGTACGTCAGCACCTCGGCCATCGGCACTTCGGCCTTGATCGTCGTCATGCCGCCCGAGCGGCTCCATGCCGTGCAGTCGCCCCCGCCGTGAGTTGAGGTCGCCGTTGACCGCGCCCACGGCCTCGTCGGGAACGGTGACCTCGAGCTCCATGATCGGCTCGAGCAGCATCGGGTTGGCCTTGTGGTACGCGTCCTTGAACGCCATCGAGCCGGCGATCTTGAACGCCATCTCCGAGGAGTCGACATTGTGGTACTGCCCGTCCACGAGCCGGACGGTCACTCCCTGCACGGGGGCCCCGGCGAGCTCGCCGTGGAGCATCGCCTCCTGGATGCCCTTGTCGACGGCCGGCCTGAAGCTTTGCGGGATGACTCCGCCGACGATCTTGTCCACGAACTCGTAGCCCTCGTGGCCGCGGACGCGGCTCGAGCACGATCTCGCAGTCTCCGAACTGGCCGCGGCCGCCCGTCTGCTTCTTGTAGCGGGCGCGCGCGCGCGACTCGGTGCGGATCGTCTCCAGGTACGGGACTCGCGGCTGCGCGAGGTCGACGTCGACGCCGAAGCGGCGATGCAAGCGTTCGACCGCGACCTCCACGTGCATCTGCGAGAGCCCGGCGAGCAGCTGCTCCCCCGTCCGCTCGTCGCGACGCAGCACGAGCGTCGGGTCCTCCTCGGAGAGCCGCCGCAACGACGCGGCTGCCTTGTCCTCGTCGCCCTTCGCCTTCGGCGTGACCGCGAAGCTCATCACGGGCTCCGGAAAGTCGATCTTCGGCAGGTCGACGGGGCGCTCGGACTCGAGCAAGAGGTCGCCGGTCTGCGTCTCCTTGAGCTTCGCCACGGCGCCGATGTCGCCCTCGGCGAACTCGCCTTCCGTCGTGTGGTCCTTTCCCTGCAGCAGCAGCAGCTGGCCGAGGCGCTCCTTCGCATGCGCGCGCACGTTCGCGAGCGTGGAATCGGCCTTGACCGGCCCCTTGAGCACGCGGAACAGCGAGATGCGGCCGGCGAAGGGGTCGGCGATGGTCTTGAAGATGAACGCCGCGGCGCCGCTGCCGTCCACCTCGATCGGCGAGCCGCGCTTGGCCGGCGAGGGCACGCCCTCGACGAGCAGGTCGAGCAGGGCCACCGTGCCGAGGTTCTTCGTGGCCACTCCGCACGCCACCGGAAAGATCTCGCCGCGCGTCACGGCGTCCTTCAGCGCGTGCGCCACCTCGTCCACCCCGAGCTCCTCGCCCTCGAGATAGCGCTCCATCAGCCCCTCGTCCGTCTCCACGACGGCGTCGAGCAGCTTCTCGCGGTACTCGGCCACCGTGTCCGCGAGCTCGGCCGGGATCTCGCCCGGCGTCTCTTCCTTGCCGCCCTCCGGGCTCATGTAGGCCTTCATATGCAGAAGGTCGACGATGCCCGTCAGCTCGTGCTCTTCACCGATCGGCAGGCAGACCGCGACGCAGCGAGACGAGAACTGCTCCTGGAGCTGCCCCAGCGCGCGGTAGAAGTCGGCGCGCTCGCGGTCGAGCATGTTCACGAAGACGACGCGCGCGAGGCCGCCTGCTTCCGCGCGCTTCCACACTCGTCCGGTACCCACTTCCACGCCCATCACCGCGCTGACCACCACGAGCGCTCCATCGGCGACCGTCAGGCACGCGATCGCGTCGCCCTGGAAGCCGGCGTCGCCGGGAGTGTCGATGAGGTTGATCTTCCGGTCCTGCCACTCGGCGTGCGCCAGCGAGGCCGAAAGCGACATCTGGCGGCGTTGCTCGTCCTCGTCCCAGTCGGTGACGGTGTTGCCCGCCTCGACGGTTCCCAGCCGGTTGGCGGCCCCGGACTGGAAGAGCATCGCCTCCACGAGCGACGTCTTCCCCGTCCCGCGGTGACCGACGACGGCGACGTTGCGGATCTTCCCTGGATCGAAGGCAGGCATGGGCTACGAATCCCTCCTCAGGCGCGGTGTGCCGGGCAAGCGTAGCCCGGGAGGCTAGCTGGCCGCAGAGCTTCTGGAGGCCACGCCGGAGAGCCGCGCGCGCAGGCGCAGAATCGCCTTCGTGTGCAGCTGCGAGACGCGAGACTCGGTGACGCCGAGCACCTCGCCGATCTCCCGCAACGTCAGCTCTTCGTAGTAGTAGAGCGTGACGACGATCTTCTCGCGCTCGGGCAGGCCGGCGATCGCCTCGGCCATTGCTTCCTTCGTCTCGGTCACGTCGAGCGCGACCTCGGGCTGCGGCCCCTCGCGGTCCTCGATGGTGTCGATCAGCGCGACCTGGTCGCCGGTCGACGACGAGACGGTCCACAGCTCGTCGAGCGCGGCGATCGAGGAGCGGAGATGTCGAGGAGGCTGTCCTCGAGCTCCGACACCTCGATGCCGACCTTCGCGGCGATCTCCTCGTCCGTTGGCGAGCGGTGCAGCTCCGCCTCGAGCTTGGCGATGGCCCGCTCGATCTCCCGCGCGCGCGATCGCACGGACCGCGGCACCCAGTCCATCGCGCGGAGCTCGTCGATGATCGAGCCCTTGATGCGTGCGATGGCGTAGGTCTCGAACTTCACGTCGCGGTCCGGGTCATAGCGCTCGATGGCGCCGATCAGCCCCAGCAGGCCGTAGGAGACGAGGTCGTTCTCGTCCACGTGCGAGGGGAGGCCGCTCGAGATGCGGCCGGCGACGAACTTCACGAGCGGTGCGTAGGTGAGGATGAGACGGTCGCGTATCGCCGCGTCGCCGGAGTTGCGATACGAGCGCCAGAGAGCCTTGGTGTCGTCCGCCACGCCGAGAGAATACGCGGCGCTCCGGCGAATTCCCGCTAACCGGCTCGCCAGGCGCGGATCACGAGGGTCGCCATCCAGGCTGCGATGACTGCAGCAGCGACGAGAATCACCCATTGATCGGCCTTGTAGGCGGCCCAGGCGATGCCGGCCATGATCGCCGTCAACAAGAGAAAGAGCGCGCCGAGCGCGCGCCGCTGGGAAGGCTTGCCCACGTCGCCAATCTAGCTATCGTGAACTTGCAACCCAGCGTTGGCTGGCGAAGGGGCGTAGCTCAATTGGCAGAGCACCGGTCTCCAAAACCGGGGGTTGCAGGTTCGAGTCCTGCCGCCCCTGTCTCTATGCAGAGCCAGAAACCCTCATCTAGCAGAGGTTCTACGCTCTCTTGAGGCGCGTCTTGTTCCGTCCGCCAACGTCCGCCAATGTCCGCAGATTTTGTGTGCGACTGGTGCACAACTGGTGCGCATTCGTTGCCTTCCAGTCTGTTGTCGGGATAGAAAGAGCGCCCATGGGCGGGCAGATTCGAACTGCGACCTCTAGTCCCCCAGAGGGATGCGACGCTTCCGCGCCGTTCCCGGGCGTTCCACCACGTCCCGCAAAGGCGGCTCAGACGAGTCAACTCGCGCTCTCCGCGTCCCGTTACGGACTGATGTGTTCCGCCGTGTTGCGGCGCCTTCCGTTAGACAGGTGTTAGATGACCGCACGTCCCGAACGGATCTTCTGCCAATGGGCCTCACGAGCAACGCACGCACGGGAGTGGCAGCTCTTTTGTCGTCGCGGGATAGCACGCCGAGTAGCGTCAAAAAGACGACGTGCTCGGGCGTCGTGTGGCTCAACCTCTTGATGCGGGAACGGGATGCTCGCCGCCTTGTGCCCGAGGTATTGGGCCGCGTGCTCGACGAGGCGGACGTCGACTTCATCTTCCGCACGGTCGAGTTCGAGCAGACTGGTCGGGGAACCCGCGCCTCGAGCTCGAGCCTGAGCCGCGCCGCCGAGCCTGCTGAAAGCAGCGGATGTCGCCCGACCAGTCCCTACGAGGCAGCGAGCCAAACGATCACGACGACGGCCAGCAGGAGGAGGAGGATCAGCAGCAGTAGCAGCCACCGGAGCCACCACGGGCACGGCTTGCCGGAGGGCCCTAAGCCTGGCCCGACAGTGACAGGTGGACGGTCTGGTTGCCCGATCACGACGGCAGGGCCACGCGGCATCCTCGGGTCCCAGCCCACGCCGATCGCGTAGCTCCCGTCGCCGTTGTCAGTCACACCCGTCACCGTCGTGCCTGACCCCCCGCCGAAGTTCACCTCGTCGCCGCGTCCGGGCCCGAGCCCGTTGCCGTATCGGTCGCGGGGTATGACGACGACCTGACCAGCATGCCGGCCATCCGGCCCGCGGCCGAAGTCGACGAAGTCGACCGAGCTTCGGTCGGGATCGATCCCGAGCCCGACCTGGATCGCCCACTGTGCCTCGCGTCGCCCCTTGCACGTCGTGCTGTACGTGGCAATCGCATGGAAGCGATACGTGCCTTCGAAACGGGTCAGGTCATGGAACTCGTCGGCGTAGATGCCGTGGGGCTCCATTGCGCCGTCTCCATGCTCGCCGTCGTCGAAGAGGGTCACGCTGTCGACCCGCGTCGGCAAGAGGTACGGCTGTCCACCGCCGAGCTGCTTCAGTGTAGTTGTGGAAGCGGGAGAGTGGATCGCCGCTGAGGTCCGGGGGCGCGAGGCCTGCGCTCGCGACGATCTCCCCTACCGCCGCCTCGGGAGCCTCGATGTCGACCGTGACGTCCGCGTGCGGCGCCGAGCCGTTCTCATAGCGGAGGGACACCCGTGGCCTGACCGGATCGCCGGTATACACGAGCTTCGTCTCCGACAGCGGCTCGAGACGCGACCCGCCGTGGGCGATCACGCTGACGAACATCCGCAGCGCCTCCTGAGGTGGCGGGAACTCGCCGCTACCGGGAAGTCGGTGCAACGACCAGTGCCAGGTGCCTTCGCGTTCGCCGTTGAGCGGCAGCGGCACTCGAACGAAGTGCCAGGTCTGACCATGATCGGCCTCGACAGCGGGGCTCGTGAGAGGCCACCGCGGCGCCTGCGGGCGTTGTCAACTCGAAGCACGAGCGATTGGCCGGGCTTGTCCCAGCCAGCGACGGCGGTGATTACATCCTCGTCGCAGACCTCGAACGGGAAGGCTTTCGTCGCGTCGTCGCCCTCGCGCAGCACGACCTCGGGATCGCTGAGGGCGCGGGCCGCGAAAATGTTGCCGAAGGCGAGCGAGAAGAACTTCTTCAGACTCGAGACCGTAGTTGGCGCGCGTGTAGAGCCCGTTGTGCGCACGAGCCACGCGACTGAGGAGAGCGCTGTCGAGGTCGCTCTCAGCGCCGAACCCAATCGCGACGAGCTTCGTCGACCCCAACCCGGCCTCCACGTCCACGATCATCGGGGGCGTGTTCTGCAAGCTCATCGGTCATGAGCAGCAGCGCCCGCTGATTCGCGCCGACGGGACCGAGAGCTCCGAGCGCGACTCCGATCCCGTCCCCGATGCTCGTCATCCCTCCCGGCGCCGGCACACCGACCCTCCCGCCCGTGTACGGCATGGGTCCGACCAGCTCGTTCTTCTTCGCGGCCGTGACGGCTGCCGAGGCTCGAGTCAGGAGGTCGACCTGCCGTCGTGCTGAACGAGACGAGACCTAGGCGGTCACCGCCTCCGCTTCGCACGAGCTGGACGAACAGCGAGGCCGCGTCGCGAGCCTCCTGCATCTTCGTGCGCCCCGGGACGAGGCCAGGCGCCGACATCGACCCGGAGCGATCCATGACGAGGACGACGTCGAAGGGCGTCGGAGGCGCGGGCGGGTTCGCCAGCTCCTGGACGATCGTCGTCGCAGCCGTGTAGATGGCGTGGCACGCGTCCGGAGCAGGCCCTTGCGACAAGGCGCCGCCGACAATCCTCCCCGCCGAGTCGAACAGAGCCGAGCCAGAGCTGCCCCCGGCAAAGTCGAACCCCTTCCACCGGGCCAACGGTGCTCGCCACGAGCGAGCGTCGCTGGAACTTCTTGACCGCGCCGTGCGGATGGTGGATCGCGATGACGTCCTCGCCCGCGAGCACGCCGCTCGAGCGGAGCAGCGCCGGCGGGATGCCGGTTCCACCCGGAGGCGTGTCGATCTCGAGCAGCAGCCAGTCCGCGGCACCGCGTCTGGCGATGCGCGTTACCTTGAAGATTTTCGGCGCGTACCCGCCCGGACGTGCGCCGGGACACGTCGTCGCGTACCCGAAGCAGACGGAGCCCGAGCGCGCTTCGAGGTCGTCCGTCTCGGTCGCGCAGTGGGCGGCGGTGAGGACGAGGTTGTTGTCGATCAGTGTCCCCGTTGCACGTGCTCACGACCTTGGCGGCGCCGTGACGGTGAACGCAGACAAAGCAGCAGACCGCCCGGGCCGCGCCCTCCTCGATGAAGCCGGCCGTGGCGCAGGCGATGTTCTGCCAGTCGAAGACGCCGCCGCACTTGAGTCGCGACTAGTAGCTAGGATCGTATAGGGATTCGTGTGCAGGAAGAGGTCGACGTTCGTGAGGCTCGCCGTAGAGGCCTCTCCCCGGGCGTCCGGGTCTTCGTCGGCTAGCCAATCCCGTACTCGGCGAAACTCACACCGTCGTTCGGTCCTGCGCCGAAGTAACGAATCCGGATGGGGCCTGGGCAGAGGATAGATCGGCCGTGTCCAGCCGTCGGCGCTGGACGCGGCGTTGAACGTGTCGATCCCGTACCGGAGATCGACCTCGAGCCGTGACGATCCCGGGAAGGACATTGTGTCGAAGTGGAGCATGACGAATCGCGCTGTCCCGCCAAGCACCGCTGGGCTCGGTGTGAGTAGGAACTCCCAGACCCCAGCTGAGCTAGGCGGCGCCCCGCTGTCGGGCCCGATGCGGGTCCCGACGCCGACGACGCGCCCACAGGTGTGACTCACCGGAGATCCTCCCTCGGGTTCTCGGTCGTGCCATGCTTCGCGCTCACCGTCGAGGGGTCATCCGCACCCCTTGATTACCGAACGCTGTGCTCTTCGCATGCACCGGGACCCCCACCCTGCCGCTCAGCCCGGCCGCAACGAGCCAAGAACAGAAGAAGTGGCAATCGTCACACGCGGTTTCGCAGATGTCAACTTCCACCGCTGATCAGCCACGCGCGGGTGGGCTGGGAGCGTAGGCGGTGGCAGCGCCGACGAGGAACGTCACCGCGACGATCCCGCCGCCAGCAGGACAACCGTGAGGTTGGCGACGGGCCCGGTGCGCGTGAGACCGGTTCGTTCGCTCCTCCCCTCGATCTTCTCCCGCGCGGTCGGCGCGACTCCGAGGCTCATCGTCGCGAACCCTCGTCGTCGATAGTGAGGTAGGCGCACCACCTCGTAGCCTCGGGCGGGGCGGCTTTGCCGCATTCGGGGCAGACGACGCGCTAGTCGGCTTGACGCGCTTCCGCCAAAGGAACCTCTTCCACCCGAGCGACACCTGCTTGCGCCCGTCGCTCCACGACTGACCGTCGCACTGCGCCGACCGGCGCTGAGACCGACACCCGCGCTTCGAGAAGTTCAGCCGGAGGCCGATGAAGATCTTCTTCCGACATGCGGAACCCCAGAGGACACGGGCTACGGCTTCAATCTGATCTTCGTTCGGATGCTTCCCAGCCTTGCCGCAATCCACATCGGTCACCCAGCGCCCGGCCTCGTGTTCGGTGGCGTCGAGATGACATCAGGGTCGCCCCTGCTGGTGGCGGTTCTTGCGCGTCGTCTCGGCGATTGACGCAGGCGTTCTGGCAAAGGCTTGCGAAAAGACGACCTAACCCGAGACAAACTACCGGGACAACGGCGTGGTCCGGCGCCTGCAGGTCGATATTTCGCGTCAGCAGTCGGCGTACGCGGCGGCGGATGAGGCTTTAGCGACAGCAGAGGCGCGTTTGGACGCAGACCCCGACGCGTTAGCCGTTGCTACAACAGCGGCTCGCGCGGCCTATGAGGACGCGCGGCGGCGGTACGCGGAAGCCGAGACCGCTGTCGCCGACTTTCGTCTTCATTTGGAGGGCCTCGCTGCCTGGCAGCCGCGGCAATTCCACATCTTGGCCCGACGTGTCCGATTCTGCGGCCAAGAGATTGACGCACACGAGGTTCGGACTCACCTGGAGGAGTTGCTTGACTCCTCCGGCCAGCTCCCCGCGCTTCAGGCGCTGGAGGAGAAGCGGGATCAACTGCGTCAAGCTGGACAGCGTGCGGAGCTCGGAGTCGGCGAGGCAGCGCGGGCCGAGCGAGCGATGCTCGAATGGCAACAGGAAATATCGAGACTCCGTGCAGAGCGCGCGGCACACGAGAAATGGTTTGCGTCGCTTGCCGCAGATGACGCATTGGTTCGAGTAACCGTCGACGTGCTTACAGTGGAAGGGACGGCGGAGGTGATTGCGGTGCTACGTCGGCTAGAGGGCGCGCTGCAGCACTGGCAGTCCGCCCTGGCTGACCAGGCGCTTGAGCTGCAGGAGTCGTCTGAGCGGGTGAAACTCGCCGAAGGGGAGGCGCAGGAAAGACTTCTGCAGCAGGAAGTCGAGAGGCTCGCAGCCAGCGAGTTGAGCTTGCGCAGTCTGTCGAGTGCAGCAACGGAAGCTGTCGTGTCGGTCACGAGCCAGTGGTTGACGGAACTGAACCCGCTCGTCGGGGCCGTCTATAACCGCCTGGCCGCTCACCCGACGTTCACTGAACTCGGGTTGGAACATGACGTCTATTACGGGAAGGGGCGGACGCTCCCGCGCGTGTACGACCGGCTTGTCGAGATCGGCGACAACCCTCAGATTGTCTGCAGCGAGGGCCAGCTCAACATCGTCGCCCTGTCGTACTTCATCGCATTTAGCCTGAGCGCCGGCGAGCGAAGTCTTCCATTCATGATCATGGACGACCCGCTGCAGTTTATGGACGAAATCAACGTGCTCGGGTTCGCCGACCTCTGCAGGCACCTCCGCTCGGAACGCCAGGTGCTGGTGACCTCACACGATCGGCGATTCGCGCGCCTGCTCGAACGAAAGCTCCGGCCGCGGTCTGAGGACATTGAGAGTCTCCGACTCGACTTCGTCTCCTGGGAGCGCTCAGGCCCCGCATCGAGGCTGCGCGACAGGCGGGCGAGCAAGCACACGTAATGCTTAAGGCGTCGGCATAAAGTCCCGACGTCTGTAGTCAGTTCCACCACGTCGCGTCGCAGATTCCCTCGGCATCAGCCACGACGGCAAGGGGCAGGAACTCGGCCAACCCAGGAAACTCCTGCGGCATTTCCCCACTGTGGGCCGCGACGACGTCCCGCTCAGACGGCTTGTCAAACGTTTCCATGAGACCGTGTGCCGAGTTCCGAACGGCCCGTACGAGCGCGGGGACATAGTCGTCCCATTGCCACTCGATCAGGCGCTTCTGGTCTCCTGACCAGACATTGATCCGGGTGCCGTCAGCGGTGACACGGAAGGGGTAAGCGCGTTCCCGGACGTGCTCGTACATACGGTCGTAGAGATGCCGGGCGTGACTCTTGAAGCGGGCCCTCATCTGCATCGGCAGCCTGGAGTCCCAGATCTTGTCGAGGCGCGGAATCATCTCGCCTCTGCGAAGCAGGCGAACGAATCCCTTGCCCGAGTTCTTCTGCTTGTAGCCGAGGAGCGACTCGGCCTTGTCCAGAAGGTCGAAGCCGGTCTCAAGCCGAGCGAGCGCCGCCGACTGCGGGCTTGACCCGATGGAGAGAGCATCGGCGAGCAAACGCTCGAAGGTCATGAACCAGACGGTCTGGCTCTTGATGTCGAGAAGCCCGCTGCCGTTGTCGAAGTTCGTCGGGTCGAGCGCGTAGCTGTAAATCACGTTGAGCCGCGTAGCCCACCACTGGAAGAGGGTTTCAACCTCGGCAGGGCCGAAGCCTTCGAAGAAGTCGGATTCTCGCCAGTGCAACTCGTCGCCCGATCCGTGGAGCCTCGGCACGTACAGCGCGCAATACGTCGGCGGGTGTTCTTCGACGAGCGGGGTCGGATGGCCGAAGAGGAAGACGATCGCATGAGGCATCCAGCTGAACGCAAAACCCATCGCGGCAGGCGGGATCGCAAGCAGCAGCGGCTGGACGAGGGTCTCGGTCGCGACGCCACCAGTCAGCGAGTGCTCCTGGAGTGTCTGGATCTGCGGTAGCTCCTGATCGGTCGCGTCGAGGAAGTCGGGCATCGTGTCCATCGCGAGCATCACTCGCAGAAGAGCGGTTCGATGCGGAAACAGCGCATCAACTTCAAAGAACCACAGCGATCCGTCTGGGTTCTCTTTGAAGAGCAGCGGTGCTTGCTGCTGCAGATAGGCGGGCAACTCGGCAGGCGGGAGCGCGGTGATGGTTGCTTACAGACCAGACAGATCGGAGCCACGCCTACCGCTCGCCGCGACTTTCTCGCCCCACTCGATCAGCGTCTTTGACCACTCCGCCGTAGGCTGGCGTGAAGGATCGGTCCTGAGAGGTATCTCTTCACGCGGCCAGCCCGGATTGTTCGTCAGCGGGTCGAACGCAGTAGGCGAAAGCGGCGACTGTCCGTCGCCAAGCTTCGTCGTCTTGAAGTAGGGATGCACAACACCCGAACCCTCTTTGGGCTCAATCAGGCCCCATCCCTCGACGATCTCGCTTAGCTGCCACTCCGCGCGCTCACGGATACCGTCTCGAATTCCCGGCGCCTTGTCAGGAGGCGGAAGTGCGACGGCCACAGCCTTGTTCATGCAACCTCGACGGGCGCTGAGACCAGCCAGTCCGGAGGTGAATCGACCGCGTGTCGGTTCAACGGAAGCGTCCTCCAAGGCTCGCCCTGTCGGGCCGCTGCGCGGCGTAAGAACACCCGAGCGATCTCGGGCAACCTCGTGTTTCCGATGTGAAAGTCGAGCGGATTGTCGTTCTCGTAGTCACCCACGTTCTGCGCGAACGCCCCTGGCGGACTGAACCGCGGGACGTTTAGCTGGCGGGCTGGTCCACCCTGGAATTGAGGAGATCGAGAAGGTGAGCCACCGCAGACGCCTCCTCTTTGAGGCGTTCCTGTTCTCCTGGCGCCACGAGCGCCCCGGATTCAAGCCTCGCCAACACCTGCTCGTACCACCCGAGGTTAGTCAGAAGGACTGCGAGCGAAGTGGGCTCCTCTTCCTCGGGCATTCCTCAAGTGTACGGTCGCCCTACGCCTCGTTGAGGCGTCCACCACCCCTCGCCTCGGTGCCCGACATCCCGCTGCACGGCAAGCCGAACTCGAAGCCGTCTCAGTGGGTGGATGCTGCCGGAGTGAGGCTCTATACAAATCCAATGGCTCGGCTCTTGCTCCTCCAGGCCCGCTACGCCGACGCACTGCCCCTCGACCTGATGAAGCGCGAACAGGACCGCATCGCCAAGCAACTCGCGCTGATCGAGGAACGGATCGCGGCCACTGACGACCATCAAGCTCTCGTCGAGGCCAACCTCGAGCGCGCGATGAAGCTCGTCCGCGACTGCCAGACGGCTTACATCCCGCCTCGATCGCGTACACGCGTTCCGCCGTATTCCGCCGTGATGTCAGACTCCGAGCCAGTTTTCGGCCGCGGCCGTGCATTTAGGCGGAACACGGTGGCATCGCTGTGGAAGCGCGATGCTTGCAGAACGCTTGCAGTTCGCCGCTGTATGGGCTATGGCAGCGGAATGCGCGGAAGCGAGACCACACCGAGACGGGCGAGGATCGGGTCGCTTGCCAGCTTTGTGGATCGTCCCGCTGTATGTGACGTTGTCCCCGTGTCGTTGGACTGAAATACTGGGCGCGTGCAGGTACGCGAAGCACTACCCGTGGTCATCCAGTTCTATCGCTGGGACCGCGAAAACGACCTCGATCCGAGCCTCGAGCAGTCCGACTACGAGTTTTACGTCACTTCTACGGCGACGAGATCGACAGGATGCTCGACGAGCTCGTGGGTGGCGGAGGATTCGATCGGCGGGCCGGTGGCCGACCGCCGAAGCGCCCGCGACCCGGGTCAAGGTCAGGCTCGCGAGGACGGCCCGACGTTTATATTCCTATCGAGCAACTACTGGTTCATTGGCCCCATCACGGGCGTCTTACCGCGTGGATGGCGTGGCGCAGCGCTCGTGAGGAGCAACGGTCCCGGTCCGCGCGGGTCGAGATCGGAGGCCACACCTACAGCGGCTCGGCGGGCGGTCCGGAGGAGCTCGAGACCATCGTGAGGACACTCGCCGCCCTGACGCCCGAGGAACGCGCACCAGTTTCAGGAAGATCTACCGCCTCAGCTGAGGTGCATCGCGGTGCGCTGAGAGCGGCCCAGGGCTCGGTGGCGGCGGCGGGGGCGGCTGGAGGGACGGGCAGCGGGCCGATCGAATGTCAAACGCGTCTTGGAGGATCGTGTCCTCCCCTTGGCGATGGCAGTAGATGAGGTCGCGTGCACCGTCGCGGGCGTCGATTCGGTTCTCGCCGGCGCCGCCTTTGAGCCTGTCTCGGCCCGGCCCGCCCACGAGCCGGTCATCTCCGGGGCCTCCGTACAGATCATCGCCACACCGTTGCCGACGGCGACCACGACATCGTCCGCCGACAGCATATCCTCCCCTTGCCCGCCGTCCCGGCGATCGTCGCCGAGCTGGCCGTAGAGCCACGTCACCCTCCTGGAGCCCCCGGATGACGTCGGCCTGCTTCGACCCGCGAAGCACATCGGACCTCGCGGTGCCGGTGATCGTGCCCGTACCTCGATACGTCGCCCCGAGCGCGACGAGGAGCGTGGCCACAGCAACCAGGCATGCAACTCCCCCGCGATTGCGGCGACGCGCGCCGCCGCGGATGGATGGTTTACTCCCCGGCCCCCGTTGAGGCGCCGACGAACGTACCCCCATGTACACCTTCTCGCCGGTATCGCTAGCGTCGCCAGACCTGAGCTCGGCGACATAGGAATGAGCTGCCTGCGGGTGTGGCGCTGCTCGAGCAGCGGTGGAGAGGAACGTGACGGTTCCGGGCGGAAGCTCAGCCTGCGAAGAGCGTCTGCCCGTGCTGAAGCCATTGTCGAACGCCATTGCTTGGCCTTCGGCATACACGGCCTGGAAGATCTCCGATCCCAGAGCTTGGGACGCCGCCCGCCCTGGTCGCGCGCTCGTATGGAAGGTCGGGCGTGGGTCGTGTCTCGCCGGTCTCCTCCAACAGGCTGTCGGCTTTGCCGAGCAGCAGTGCCGCCCGCCGCGCCTCACCGCGCATGGCAGCGACCAGCGCGATGACAGGTAATTGCCAACCGACAACCAACGGGAACCTCGACGGCGCGGCGGCGGTCGCCACGATCGGCCAATCCAGGATCGGCCCCGAACGGCCAGAACCCGAACCAGGCGATCTTCGGCGGCGGCATCTACACGACGGAATCTTTGCGCCCGCCAGCCTCACGCTCCAGCCGGGCGCGATCGTCGCCCACAACCAGGCCACGAATGACGGAGGCGGCGTCTACTCGACTGGCGCCAACGCGTCGCTCTCAATCGCGCCGGGCGTCGTTTTTCTCGCCAACGTCCCCAATGACGTTTCTTGACCAAAGTCCGGGCGTCAATTCCTGACAACGACACCGACGACGGGGAGGCGGTCTACACCGCCTCCCCGTCGCATCAGTCGCGGTGCGGGATTGTCGCAGTTCCACCATTCCGCGACATGTGACTACCGGGAGCGGGTGGATGCTGGAACGACAACGACCACGACGACTCTTTCTCCGCGCTGACGGCCGAGAGTGTTCGACCCCGCGCGGGCCGTTGTCATGTTCGGCTTTTCGAGGACAGCACCGCGGACAGCACCACATAGCCCCGTCCGGCACTCTCTGGCACACCTGACCCACGTAGCCATGCGGAATCCGCATGGCTACAAGCTGAGAAATCGGCACCACCTGGACCCGAACACCCCTTGGGGGGATTTGATTGAGGGTGGGTGAACGCGACCCGGCCTGCTCAAAAAAGGGCGAGCGATGGCGAAAAGCCTTTCGAAAGCTTCACGTTCCGTTTGGCGGAACGGCCCTGCGGGAAGAAATAGGTGAGGGCGCGGGGGAGAGCTTTTCGCGCCCGTTTCGCGTTCCGACGGTCATCCGGGGGCTGCCCGCCCGGTGGTGACCGACGAGCCGCCCCGTCCGCTCGGCTACCTCGGCGCTCGTGAGGAGCCGACTACCGGTGGTAGCGCGCTGTACGAGTTGCGTTCTCAGCGTGAGTTGCAATAAATGACACGAAGTGCGATACTCGATCGCTTCTAGTCGCGAGGCGTTGACCATTGCGTCTGTGCACGACCTTTGAGCCACGAGTGCACAGAGCAACGTCGCCGGCTCCATAAGCACACAACGCACTTCCGAGCATTGTGTTGCGTGAGTCAGGGAGGTCGACCATGGCCGTGGTATCAGGGCAGGGGGTCGCCGAACCATTTGACGCCGACGGGCAACCATACTCTGCGTTCGGCGATCTAACTCCGGGGCTTCGCGGCTTTCAGCTGACTCCCATGTGACCGCGATCACTGAAATCGTGCATGAATCCAAGTGCTCAAAACAACGACTCGACTGAACCCCCAACGCCCCATGTCTCCAAAACCGGGGGGTTGCAGGTTCGAGTCCTGCCCAGCCCCCTGCTGGCTGGGTGCCTGCCGGCACCGAAATCGGTACCCAAAGTCGGCAGCGCCGAGCCGAACCGCCCCAGCTGGTCGACAGGCTCTGCCTCGACTTCGATGAAGATGAAGTGGTCCTTCTTCTTGACCACTCGCGGCTTCGCCGTCCAGGTGGCTCGTGGCCCGGAGCGAGAATCGATCGAATCGTCGGCGACAGTGGTCGACCGCGACCTCCTCAGTCGAGGCAGATTTTTGATGATGGCCGCGCAATCTGTAGCGCCACATTCACGATGCTGCGTGCGCAAGCGATCCATCTGCTTCCGGCCGCGTCAGGAACCGGGGCCATTCCGCCGACACGTCTGTAGTCGCGCTGAGGCTTGATCGTGTGAGGGAGGCGCGGGTGCGCGTCCCGGCACGCGGCCGGCCGTGGCTCGACTCTCCGTAGCCTCTTTCGCCATGCTAAGCAGGTGGTAGAAGCTGCTTCGGCTGACGAGGCGAGACGCCGCGTTCCACCGGGGTCGGCACCGGACGCGCTCTCACGACAATGGCGGCACATGAATCATGGAGCTATGCCGATCTGCATCGGCGACTGGGCCGCAGATGGGCCTGCCTGGACTCGAACTACTGAGCGTAGTCAATGGAGTTGACAGAACGCGCCGAGGCGATGACCTGGCATGGGTCTGGGAGCACAGGCGCGACGTGCCACGGGCCGGAGGAGGTAACGAGTGGGTCGGAAGTGACTCTGCGGTGGATGCGCTCGAGGCACCTGTTTCCGCGTTTAGGAATGTGGCTGATGCCGGCAATGATTGAGGGCGAACGATGCCGCGGCTATGCGCAACTTTTCATTTTCGGCTTCGCTCTCGTCGACCGCGTTCGGGCCGACCGATGCAGCCCGGCTTGGATCGAGTGGAGTGGAAGTCGAGGCAGGCACGGTGTCGACGCTAAAAGAAACTCCACGCAGGCCATCGCTGACCTGTTACGTCTCGGATAAGCGTCACATGAAGACACTGTGTCGACGGTCTTATCGGTCGAGAAGCTGTTCGCTCATTTGTCATCGTAAACCTAGTAGTAAAAGCGGTTCAGATCAAAATCATGTTTTACCGCTTTAGTCCGAGAATCTTAAGCTGTTCTGAGGAAATCACCGAAAGAACCTTCAACGCCTATGGTGTTGAGGAGCGTCTGAATGCGCCATATTTGTGGCTAGCATGTCTAAGGATGATCGATGTTCCGAAGAGATCGGGCGTGGTCCTCTACGAGATGGGCTGAAGAACATAGCGACTGTGCGGCAGCGGAACGGAAGAACGGCGGCAACGAACGAGATGCGGCCTGATCGCCGGGCTCGAAACTTAACGCGAACGGCAACGTCAACATACTTCTGCTGCCGAACCGTTCGGCGGTCGGGACGAAGCACATGGCGGTGACTCGACGAACTGTCGCGTCCACGGCGTACCTCTGAACGTTTGAGTCTGATGGCTTTTGGATTGTCTCACGCCTTCGGAGGATCGTCGAGGCCAATGGCGGCGCGCTGCGCCGGTTGTCCCTGGCACCATCCAGCGGCGCCGGCATCGCCTCCGCTCGCCCGGCCGGGCGTGGCGAGGGACCGTCGCTGGAACCCCCGTGACCTCTCGTAGAACCAGGGTGCATGAGCGAGCGCCGGATCCAACGCCTCCTTCGTGAACGTGGTGGGACACGGGATGCCGGCACGGCGCTCCCGGAGCCGCGTTGCGAGCTCTGGAGTGCTTGCACAGTGGCCAGCAAGTGGCTCCGAGACATCGATCAAGCCCACGGCATTAAAGAATCCGAATCCATGAATCGTGGAACTCCTCCGCACAACGCTGGCAGTACATCCTTACCTCCTCGATATCCTCCGCGCCCTCGTCGGCGGCGGTAAGAGACACGCGCCAGCCGATGCCGCCATGCGGTCGGTCCGGCATGCGGTCCCTTGAGGGACGAATCGACTGTCAGGATATGTCGCGCGGCAAGTTCGAAGGGCATACCGCAGGCTGTGCGGACACGCCTCGTCGCTGGTAGGGTAGGCCGCTGACTTCCCAACGAGTGCGCCGGGGCCCCTCTTGCGGCGCCGGCTTGAACTCGAGCTCCGCAGCGGCCAAGGCAATCAGAACGTCTGGCCTCGACCAAATCGATGGTCTCGGCATCTAGTCAGAGTGAGCCGACTGAGGGCGTCCAAGTCGCCAAAGCTGCCGGTCGCTGGCGAGCTGGCGCCGCCTCCATGCCTTCGGTCGACGGGCCATTAGGGGGCGAGGCTACTGGCCGACGATGACGTTACGGGTAACGGCGCGACACGGGCTCGAAAGCCGACGATCTCGTTCCACACCACGCGGAGAAAGGAAGAGGGCGCTTAGTCCGGCGCGGCACGAAGGAGGTTGTGGCGGCTACCGTGTCCATGCCTCGGGCGCCATCGAGTTCAGCGCTATCCAGTATCGCGTGCGCGAGGTCCCGGCGCTTGAGCTTCGCGTTCGAGGATCGGCTTCTGTCAGGTCGGCTCTTCTGAAGTCAGCGCCAAGATTCGTGTTCCGAAGGTCGCTCGCCGAGGTCGCTGGCGACGAAGACCGCGCTTCACATCTCGCTATCAGGAAGTTTTGCAGCTCAAGTGGAGCCTCGAGAAGGTCGGCATGCTGAAGCTGCGCCTTCCAAAGGCACGCGTGGTTCAGGAGCGCTCCATGAGCATCTATCTGAGATTGGCGTGACTGAATCGAGTCTGAGGTTGGCGCCTGCGAGAAGAGCGCGTCTCAACTGAGCGCCTTGCCGTTTCCCGCCCACGCAAAGACGTCTGTGAAAGGTTGATCCGGAGTTCCGTCTGTTCAAATGGACGTCTTCGTCGCCTGATGAAGGTTACGGCGCCTGCAGATCTGCAGGAAACCGGTAGTCGAGTCGTTCTTCTCTGCCCTGCGCCCGCCGTTGAAGACTCGAGCGTAAACGCTCACCGTCGGCCAAGCGGCGTGCGGCGGACGACGACGCGGTCAGGATCTTGATGACCGCTGTGGTCACGCTTCGAATCGCGGGCAAGTCGCTCGAGGACAGAGATGCCGCCGAGCGAACGTCGACGCGATCGTTCCCCAAGTGATCGACAGCCTGGTCAGCCGGTCGTGATCTGGCCTCGACCATTGAAGACGATGGGTTATTCCGGCGAGACCGCGCCGATGCGAAGATGGTGCCCGCCAGCAACTGGAGAGCGGCAGTGCGGACTCGCTTTCGGCCTTGAGCCGCTCGGCGGAGTTCCCGAAAGCCTGCCCACTCGTCATCAACGGCGGACAACGAAGAAAAGGACGAGGGCAAAAGCGACGAAAGCCGACACGATCCGGATCAGCGAACGCGGTCGTAGTCGACGAAACCAGGATGGACGGCGTCGGCCGGGGCAACGTCGCAGGGCATTATGCGTCAGCGTACTCGAGAGACCTGGCCAATCGCAGGCCGAACGAGGAGAGCGTCTTTGCATCGCGCGCCGTGTGTCGCTCCGGGCGATGAAGCGTCGGACGTCGGTGTCAGCGGTGTCAGCGGATTTCCGTCGGCTCACGGCCACCATCGCCTCGCGGTTCATCCAAGAGCGCACGAGCAGCGATGAAGTGCTGAAGCACTGCAACGACTCAGGCAGACTCGCCGAGTTGAAGGCGGTGCAGCCGAGCCTTGACGCTTTCAGCGCGCGACCGGAAGCTCGACGAGGCGAACAAGCACCGGCACGCGGCCCGTCCTCAACGAGCATGTCATAGACAGTGAACACGTCGCTCGGTCGTCGCCACGATGCTCGCTCGACTGTCGTAGGCGCTGTCACGTCAGCGATGTCGTTGAACGTCTCGACGTCTTGCAGATGAACGTGGACGAGTCACAGGACGGGCATCGTGACTGTTCGACCGGCTGCGCTCAGTTGGCCGGTCGGGACATGGCCGAGCTGGCGTTCGCGCGTGACAGGATACGCTCGGGCTGCGGACCGCGCTCGGCGCTTCACAACTCTCGGCTCGCGGTCGACGTGATGACGATCTGCGGCTCCGGCCTGCGGCGGGGGCGGTGACGAGGAGGGAGCCGATCGAGCAACGGGAGCGGAAACGACTCGAGCAACGGCGATCGACGACGATGACGAGGCGCTGCAGAAGTCCTCGCTTCTCCGTCTCTCAGACTCTCCGACGGGTCGGCGAGCGACGACGGAGGAGGAGGATACTCGTCAGCGCTGAGGAGCTGCTTTACGCCGGACTTCGCAGGCGTCACGTAACGTGGCCGCGCGGAGTCGACGACTTCGAACGGGTAACAGTACACAAACGAGTTCGGCGACGGCGGTCTACGCGGACGCTGCAGCGGCGGAGAACATGTTGGCGAACTCTGGGATGGAAGACTGCTCACTGCATGCGAACTATTCGGGGAAGCTGCCGGCGAGGACGGCGCTGAGATCGAAGCGCTGAGGCGGGACAGCTCTCATTCTACGGCCTCGGAGACGAGAGTGACGCTCGTCAGATTGCCCTTGAGATCGAGAGCCAGGGCTGAAGCCGAGCGCCACGTTGATCTCGTGGGCATTCGAGAAGGAGTGTGTTCTCGCTTCTGTCCTTCTTGGACATCCTTTCGCCTTCTCGGCGGATCAGGAAGTCGAGTTGGCCCGCAAGGTCCAGGCTCGCATGGCACCGAGGGATAGGCGTGGCCCTCGCTGGCCCTGATCGCTACGCAAGCAACTGGGAGAAGAGGGCGACGTTCAGGCGATTGTCGAGAACAGACTCAGCTTTGCGGTACGTCATTTTGCGAACGATTTTCTCAGCTGATCCACGTCCATCGAGATCACTCGAATCCGCATGAATAGGTGCTCGACGATCCGCGCTGTACCCCGCTGATGTCTCAAAACCGCGGGTCGCAGGTTCGAGTCCTGCCGCCTGCCTCGCCGGCTGGAAAGTCTGGCGACTTTCGCCGGGAGGGTGGTCTCCGAGAGCCGTAGCGAGGCGGGCCGCCATGTCGGCCGCGGCGGCGACTGCGACTGGGGCCACCGAACGCACTGACCTGCGACGCGCCAGATCTGACTCCTTGATCGACCGTCCGCGCACTCCGCGCGGAAAGGGGCCGTCACTCATCAGTTCATGCGGATCGAATGCACGCCTCGATTCCGCGAACACGTGGCCCAAGACCTTTGGCGGACGAGCGTAGAGGATGTTGTCGATCCTCCGCACTTCCAAAGCAACCGACGAGCGCGGCCGCCCATGTCTGCGCGCGCACGAATCAACCGTGGGATGAAAGCTGATGTCCACGAACGGGCGAAAGGCACCGTGGGGTGCCGCTGGCGCGTCTCGGATACGGAGATTCATCTGCAGATAGCCGACGTAAGCGCTGCCGAAGAAGCTTGTCTCTGCCCCGGCGCTGAAGGCACGTCTTCACTCGAGCGATGGAGCGGAGCATGGCCTCCCTTCCGACCTCGATGGACGTTGACTCACGAATCCAGGCGCCTGCATCCCTGAACGCTTGCGTCAGCGCCGCAACCTGGACGCTCCGACGTCGTCGGCGAACAACGCTGCCGCAACATCCAAATACGATGTTCTCCTTCACGCCATCGAGCACGCCGACGGTGTTCCAACGGGCGGCGCGTTCCGGCAGCGTCTCCGCGCACAATCGAGGCCTGTTCATCGAGGAAGTCAACCTCCTCACGAACGTCTGCAATGGTGCTATCGATGAGTGCCCGCCCTCGTTGGCCAGCCTCGGTATCGGGTGGCCTGAGCGCCTCCACTTGACGGCGCAACGCTCCATCCACAGCCTGCTCCCTACGAAGCTCGGCAAGCACACCGCTCTTCGTAACCAGTGGAGAGGACCCGAACCCGGGCACCGTTCAATCGCGACGTCAGCTCCACCAGACGCCCCTCCATCTCCCTTCGGTAATCCGCGAAAGCGGTGCAGACGCTCGACGCCCACGCTTCAGCGGGGGCCGGCTTCTCCTTGCCACCACAGCCCGCCGCAACCACGGCTGCGACCATGAGCGCCACTAGAGCAGTCACCACAAACGGTGTGGCAGCCGCCCAGGGCTCCGAAGCGCTACCCATTGGCAGCTTGCTGCCACGGGATACTCGTCCCACGGCCAAGACCGTAGCCAGCGGCTAGCCCTGTGGGGCTCGCGCGCGGCCCCGCGCGTCCGCTAACGGCGTAGCTACGCAGAAAAGCGCGCTCTCTCCAATTCCGGGGGGTTGCAGGTTCGAGTCCTCCGGCCCGTGTTAGACGACATGCGACCTGACACACCGGCGCCGTGCTCGATCCTCACAGGCTGGCTGGCGCTGCTGTGCCGTCTCCCGTGACGTGGACCTTGCTTTGGCGCATGATGGCGCCTGTGCGGGCCGATCTTCCCTCCGGGACCGTCACCTTCCTCTTCACGGACGTCGAGGGCTCGACGAAGCTGCTCCGCGAGCTCGGTGCCTCGGCGTACGCCGAGGCACTCGCCGAGCACCGGCGCGTGATTCGCGGAGCCTGCGCAGCACACCAGGGCGTGGAGGGTGAGACGCAGGGCGACGCGTTCTTCTTCGCCTTCCCCACGGCGCCGGGCGCGCTCGCTGCCGCGGAAGCGATGACCGAGGCATTTGCTTCGGGCCCGATCCAGGTTCGGGCCGGCTTGCACACCGGTACGGCCCTCGTGACGGAGGAGGGATACGTAGGCGAAGACGTCCATCGCGCTGCCCGCATCGCCGCAGCCGGCCACGGCGGACAGGTGTTGATCTCTCGACCACGGCCCAGCTCGTCGCCGGCGAGCTCAAAGACCTGGGAGAGCACCGTCTCAAGGACATGTCCGCGCCCGAGCGCATCTACCAGCTCGGGCATAGAGCCTTCCCCTCGCTGACGAGCCTCTACCGCACGAACCTCCCCGTCCCTGCGAGCCCGTTTCTCGGTCGCGAACAGGAGCTGGCGGAGGTGGTCGCGCTCCTCGCCGACACCCGCCTGCTCACGCTCACCGGCCCCGGAGGAACCGGCAAGACGCGGCTTGCCGCGCAGGCGGCTGCCACGAGCTCCGACCGCTACCCCGACGGCGTCTGGTGGGTTCCGCTCGAAACACTGCGCGACCCGACGCTCGTGCTGGAGGGCATGGCCCAGGCGCTCGGAGCCAAGCAAGAGGTCGCCCAACACATAGCGGATCAGCGCATGCTGTTCCTGCTCGATTCCTTCGAGGGCGTCGTCGAAGCCGCGCGCGCCGTCAGCGAGCTCGTCGCACGCTGTCCCAATCTCGACTTGCTCGTCACGAGCCGGGAGCGGCTGAACATCACCGCAGAGCAGGAGTATGCCGTGCCCGCTCTCGCTCACGAGGAGGCGGTCGGCTTCTTCGCTGCCCGCGTTCGGAGCTTCGATCCGGCCTTCGAGCCGGACGATGCAGTAGCGGAGCTCTGTCGGCGTCTGGACGACATGCCGCTCTCATTGGAGCTGGCGGCCGCCCAGGCCAAGGTGCTCTCCGCCCAGCAGATCCTCGAACGGGGTCTCGGGCTCTCCGCGCCGGGGCCCCGCGATCTACCCGATCGCCAGCGCACGCTCAGCGCGACGATCGAGTGGAGCTACGAGTTGCTGACGGAGGAAGAGCGGCGGCTCTTCTCCCGCCTCTCCGTCTTTGCCGGCGGCTGCACGCTCGAAGCGGCCGAGGAGGTCGCAGAGGCAGAGGTCGCCACACTGCACGCGCTCGTGGACAAGAGTCTCGTGCGGAAGACAGGCGAGCGCTTCCGGATGCTCGAGACGATTCGCGAGTACGCAGCGAAGCGTCTTGACGAGTCGGGTGGAGCCGACATCCTCCTCGAACGGCTGGGGAAACACCTCGTCGCCCTCGCCGTCGCCGAAGGCGCGCCATTCTTCATGGAGAGACAGGCGGAAGCGTACGACCGCCTCGAGCCGGAGCACGCGAACACCCGCACCGTCATGAGCTGGGCGCTTGCGGAGGGCCGCTACGAGCTCGCGGCGGAGCTCACCGTCCTGACCTTCGCTTGGATCGCTCGCGGACACCTGAGCGAGGCTCGGGGATGGTTCGATGCCGTCCTCGAGGCTCGTCCGTCCCTTCCCACGCGAACGTGGGGCCGGATCTTCATCCAGGCGATCGACGTGGCCAAGACCCAGGGCGACGATGCACGAACGATCGAGTTGGCGGAGGAGCTCGTCGACTCGATGGCCGACGACCCCTCCGTCGATCCCCTGAATATCGCTGCGGCTCTCGCGGATCTGTCGGATCTGGCGCTTCGGCAGGGTGATCTCGAACGTGCACGTGAGTACGGGGAGCGCAGCCTGACGCTCAGCGCGGCCAGGGGCTTGCCGTACGCCCGCGGGCTCAATGCCCTCGGGGAGGTTGCGCTCCAGGAGGGCGATTTCGCGGAGGCGCGGCGTCTGATGGAGGAAGCAGCTGCGGACTACAAACGCGTGGGCCATGAGGCCAATTACGTCGCGACGCTCGAAGGGCTTGCCGAGGTCGCGCGGCGAGAAGGCGACGTGGAAGGTGCGACCGCGCTCCTCGCGGAGGCGCTTCCGCGGGCGGTGACGCTGGGTGCCCGAGCGTTCGTGGGGGACGTGCTCGCGGAGCTCGCAGTGGTGGTGAGCGACCGCGGCCAGAGCGACGTCGCCGGGACGCTCTGGGGCGCCGCGGACGCGCTACTCGAAGGATCGAAGCCGTGGCGCGTGCGTTCGGAACCCGCTGCGCCCCCGAGGCGAAGGCGGCGGGCGCCGCCATGACCGTCGACGAGGCCGTTGCGTACGCGCTGAGGAGCATCAGCGGGCCTTCACCCGGATGAAACACCGGGTCTCGCCTTGTATTGTCCGTGACCGGCCTACGACAGTCGTCGCACTACGACCCGGAGGTGATGGTTGATGATTCTCGCTGCAGAGCGGGTGGTGGCTCTGGACGATTCTCGCGATCGTGGTCTGGATCCTCATCGCATTCTGGCCGGCGCGTGTCGCATCTCGGAAGGGCCGCAGCTTTCTCGGCTACTTCATCTTCAGCTTGTTCTTCTTCCCGGCGGCTCTGATCGTCGCTTACGTGGTCTCCGACAAGACGGCATCAGCAACCGCGTAATAAGCGGTCACCGCCGGGCGGCGGATTTGCTCGACAGGAGGGGGGCATCGAGCGCCTGGCGCAGCGGTGGTCGCTGCGCCGGTGCTCAGCTCGATCCCTTCAGGCCGCCGCGTTAGCGGACGGCCGTAGCCGACGCCTCCGAAGAGCGCCAGCACGACGAGCACGATGATCAGTACGAGTAGCCACGTCGGCATTGTCCAATCTTCCTCTCTTCTTCTCGATCAGGCATGTGCCATCCGCTCGCGTGAATGACAAACGGGTTTCGTACAGGGTCGTCTAGGGTACGCGACCGCCGCTACGGGCCCGGTCAGGACGGCGCCGCGGCGGCGGCCGTCCAGCGCGAGGTCGGCGGTCGATGCAGGTGTACATCGTCGCCGGCGGCCTCGAGCGCCACGTCGAGCTGCACCGAGCCGTCGCGATCCCGACCGTCAAGAGCCCGGAGACGACGATTCGGTACGTGGCTGGAACCCCGGCTACGACCCGGGCTCCCGATTCCTCGGCTGTGAACGTCCCGTCGCGCCCGACGACGTAGACCGCCGCGCCGAAGTCCTGCGCCCATACGACGGACGGACTGCACCGGCGGGAGCGCACTGAGAGCCGAATCGCCGGGAAACGCGAGCCTGGACAGCGCACCGCCCGAGTCGACCTGGAACGTCACGAGCTCGCCCTGCGTCGTGCGGCCGCCGTAGACGCCGGGGACGACCGGACGAGGTGGAGGCGACTGGGGCTCCGGCGGCAGGACACGCATCGTCTCGCAATCGCCGAGCACGACATCGGCGCCGTCCGCAAGCACCGTGTCTCTGCCCGGGCCGCAGGCCGCCACGTCTCGCGAGCCGTCCCGCAGCAAGAGCCTGTCGGAACCGCGGCCGCCCCTGAGCACGTCCTGCCCGGGGCCGCCGGTGAGCACATCGTCGCCGGCGAGCCCGAACAGCTTGTCGTCCCCATCGCGGGCCGATATCCGATCCGGTCCGCTCGTGCCGCGAAGCGACTCGGAGCGGTTCGTCCCCACGATGCTCCCCGAAAGCGCCGATGCGACCACGACGAGGCTCGCGGCGGTCGCCGCGACGAGGGCTCTCCTCGGGTCAGCGCCGCCCATGATCGCAGCCTAGTCCGTCGGTTTTCGAAATCCGACTTCGGTCGTACGGCGTAGCTTCTATTACCAGCCCCGGGCCAAGGAGGTGGCTTCGATGAAGCCCTTGACGCGACTCGTTCAGCGAGTCGTCGTGCCGGCTGCGATCGCAGCAACCACGCTCGTCGGTACGACAGCAGCAGCAGGAGCGGCGGCGCAACAGACAGGCCCCACGGTCGTCGATCCCAAACTCGAGGTGAGGACACTCGTCGGCGGCCTCTCGCAGCCGATGGGCATCGCCTTCCTCGGCGCGAACGACGTGCTCGTTCTCGAGAAGGCCACCGGCCAGGTCAAGCGCGTCGTGAACGGCGCCGTCCAGTCCACCGTGCTCGACCTGGCCGTGAACAGCGGGTCCGAGCGAGGGCTGCTCGGCATCGCACTTCACCCGCAGTTCCCGGCGAATCCGGGCGTCTACCTGTACTGGACCCAGAGCACGACCGGCGCCGACACCGGTGTGCTCGCCGAGACGCCGTTGCTCGGGAACCGTGTGGACCGCTATGTCTGGAACGGCTCGACGCTCTCCTTCGACAGGAACATCATCATGCTGCGGGCGCTCCAGCAGGACGCGGATCAGCCCGAACGCGGCAACCACGACGGCGGCGTGATCGACTTCGGGCCGGACGGAAAGCTCTACGTCTTCATCGGCGACGTCGGGCGTCGCGGGCAGCTGCAGAACTTGCCCTGCGGGCCGACCGCGGCCTGCCCGGGACCGGTCGTGCCGGATGACCAGTTCGGTGGGCCCCGGCCCGACAACGCGCACCTGACCGGGGTCGTGCTCCGGCTGAACGCCGACGGCACCGCGCCGTCCGACAACCCGTTCTTCGCCGCCGGAGCGGCCATGGGCGGCGAGGTCGGAGCGAACGTCCAGAAGATCTTCTCCTACGGCCATCGAAACAGCATCGGCATGGACTTCGAACCGCGGTCCGGGCATCTGTGGCTCCAGGAGAACGGCGATGACACGTTCACCGAGCTCAACCGCGTCGAGCCCGGCATGAACGGAGGCTGGATCCAGATCATGGGCCCGGTCTCGCGCATCGCGCAGTTCAAGGCGATCGAGACCGATACGACGACGGTCGACCCCGTAACGGGTCAGACGTACTTCGGTCTCCAGCAAGTTCGCTGGCCTCCGACCAACATCGCCGATACGCCGGCGCAGGCGCTGGCACGGCTCTTCGTCCTCCCGGGCTCGCACTACAGCGACCCCGAGTTCAGCTGGAAGTTCGAGGTGTCACCGGCAGCCGTGGGCTTCCTGACGAGCCGCGCACTCGGCCCGCAGTACCGGAACGACATGTTCGTCGGCGCCGCGCGGGACTTCCTGGAGGACGGATTCCTCTGGCGTCTCGAAGTGACCGGTAACGGCCGAAACATCGCGGTCGAAGATCCGCGCCTGGCGGACAAGGTCGCGGACAACAACCACAAGTTCGACATCACGGAGAGCGAGAGCCTGCTGTTCGGATCGGGCTTCGGAATCGCGACGGACGTCGAGACCGGCCCGAACGGCAACCTCTATGTGGTCTCGCTGACGGCGGGCACGATCTACGTGATCGCTCGCAAGTAGGTGAAAGACGGTTCTGAGACAACGAGGGCCCCGCGCCTAGCGCGGGGCCCTCTGTTCGTAAACCGACGGCGACGGTTCGAGTGGCGCGCAACGCGGCGCGGCCGCTAGCCTCCGACGGTGCGAAGGGCCGCGTCGATCGGAGTCCTCGTGTTGCTGGCGGCTCTCGCAGTCTCGGCGGCGGCACCGGGCGAAAGCCGGCTCGTCCGCATCGACTCGTTCGTCGCGAACGGTGTCCAGGCGCCCCGCGTTCCCGCGCGTGCGGCCGTCGACTGGTGCGGCGTGAGCCAACCCACGGCGCTCGACCGCAAGCCCGACGGCGATCTGTCGTCGCTGCGCAACGTCCACGTGACGTACGCCGTGCCGGCCGACGCGACCAGCCGCTTTGCGACGCTCGCCTCGGCGATCGCCACGGATACCGCGGCGATCGACGCCTGGTGGCGCCGCGAGGATCCCTCCAGGGCTCCGCGCTACGACCTCTTCGCGTTCCCGGGCTGCACGTCGAAGTTCGGCTCGCTCGACATTGGCTTCGTCCGGCTGCCCCAGAACGGCATCGAGTACACGGGTGACAGCGGCGCGGACTCGCTGCTGTCGGATCTGCCGGCCATCGAGTCGCTGACGTCGCAGAAGCACGTCGTCTACTACGACGGGCCGGTGCCGTTCGGAGACCAGGTGTGCGGCACCGCGTTCGTCCCGCGCAGCGCGACGACGCAGGGAGGCTTCTCGGGCATCGCCTTCGTCTGGCTGGCGTCGCTCTGCGGTGGAGACGTCGGCGCAGGCCGGCTGAACGCCGCCGTAGCCGTCCACGAGTTGATCCACGGTCTCGCAGCCCTTCAGGGCAGCGCGCCGAACGAGTGCGTGCCCCCCAACGACGGCCACGTCTGCGACAGCCCGACCGACGTCCTCTATCCGGAGGCGAACAGCCAGACGACGCTGTCCACGCAGATTCTCGACAGCGGGCGGGACGACTACTACGGCCATTCCGGAAGCTCGTTCGACGTGCAGGACTCCGCGTGGCTCTCGCATCTGCCGCAGCAACGGCTCTCGGTTGCGATCCAACGCACAGGGCCGGCGCGAGGCAGCGTTCGCTTGCAGTCACCGGTTCCCTTCGACTGCGCGCAGAACTGCAATCTCCAGCTCGACCTGGGACTGTCTGTGACTCTCATCGCGCGTCCGGCCGCCGGTTCCCGCTTCGCCGGCTGGAACGGAGGCTGCTCCGGTACGGGACCCTGCGCGGTGACGCTCGATGCAGCACGCAACGTCGCCGCCTCGTTCGCCGCCGGCACGTTCCGCCTCACCGTGGGCGTCGGCGGCAAGGGCAAGGTGTCGAGCTCGCCGGCCGGCCTCACGTGCCCGAACCGATGCTCGGCGAGCTTCAAGGCCGCGTCGAACATCCGGCTGCGGGCAACGGCGTCGCCGGGCTTCGTTTTCTCTCGCTGGACGGGGAGCTGCCGCGGAAAGAACGCGTGCATCGTGAAGCTCAACGGCAACCGCTCCGTCCGAGCCACCTTCAAGCGCCGCGCGTAGTTTCTCTCGCAGCCGCCTCGGGTAGGGCCGCTGCATGGGCGGCTACACGAAGGTCAACTTCAAGACCGACGTCGAAGACGTGGCTCCGAAGTACGGGTTCTCGCCGAGCCTCGAGTTTCGGCTCGCCGGCGGTCCGCTCGAGGCCGAGGAGTCGGCAATCAGCTATCTGCGCGTGGCGCCCGGCTTCCGCATCCCCTTCGGGCACAGCCACGACCGGCAGGAAGAGATCTACGTGCTCGTCGGCGGCTCCGCACGCGTGAAGCTCGACGACGACATCGTCGACGTAGAGCCCTGGGACGCCCTGCGCATCGCGAAGGAGACCGTCAGGAACGTCGAGGCCGGGCCGGACGGCGCCGAGCTTCTCCTCTTCGCCGCTCCCCAGGCGGAGCCCGGAGACGCGCAGATGCAGCAGGGCTGGTGGGAGGAAGATTCGTAAGCCAGGAGTCGGGCTACGGGCGGCGAAGAGCGGGCGGCGTGAGGGAGCAGAGCCTCCTCGACGAGATGCGCGCGGCGGTGCGCGGCGACAGGCAGCGCGCCGAGCAGCGGCGGGCGCGCGGTCCCGAGCCCGTGGCCGAGGCGCCGACCCAGGCGGAGCCGCCCGAAGCCGAGCCGGAGCACACAGAGCCGCCGCCCCCGGACGAGGCCGGCTTCTTCCGGCGGATTACTCGACGTTCGCCGTCGACCTGAACATCGTCCGCACTGTCATCAGCGCGATCTTCAGGTCGAGCCACAGCGAGAAGTTCTCGATGTAGAAGTTGTCCCACTCCGCGCGGTCGGCGAGGGAAGTGCGCCCGCGCAGGCCGTGCACCTGAGCCCAGCCGGTGATCCCCGACTTCACCCGGTGCCGTTCGCGGTAGCGGTGGATGCGCTGCTCGAAGTCCTCGACGAACTCCGGCCGCTCGGGCCGCGGCCCGATGATGCTCATGTCGCCGCGGAGGACGTTGAACAGCTGCGGCAGCTCGTCGATCGACGTCGCCCGCAGGAAGGCGCCGACGCGCGTCCGGCGGTCGGCTCCCTCCACCCCACCGGGCCCGAGGTCCCCTTCCGGCGCCATCGGCTTCGTCTCCTGGACGCCGGCCATCGAGCGGAACTTGAGCATCTCGAAGGGGCGTCCGTCGCGACCGATGCGCAGCTGGCGGAAGAACACGGGCCGTCCCATCGACACGAGCACGGCGAGGGCGGCCGCGATGAGGATCGGCGACAGGAGGAGGATGGCGAGCGCCGAGAGCACGCGGTCGAACGCGTACTTCACGCGGAACTGCCAGCCGGTGGGCTCGGCTGCCTTGGGGGCGACGAGCGGCAACCCGCCCAGGTGCTCTATCTGGGTCAGCGCAGGCATGCGCTCGAAGAGGCGCGGCACGATCGCCGTCGGGATCCCGAGGTCCTCGCAACGGCGGACGATGCGCAGCAGCACCTCGTCGGGGGCGGTGGAGAACGTCACGACGACCTGCTCGATCTCGAAGCGAGAGATCACTTCGTCGAGGTCCCAGCTGGCGCCGACCACCGGGACGCCGAGCTCGTCGAACGTGTCGACGAGCGGCTCCTTGTCGAGGAACGCGGCGGGGCGGAATCCGAGCTCGGGGTTGTCGAGGAAGCGCTTGGCGACGAGCGCGCCGACGCGGCCGGCCCCGACGATGAGCGTCGGGCGGACGCTCTCGCCGACGACGCGTGCCCGCTGGTGCGACCAGTACCAGGCGAGACGGCCCGCGGAGACGTAGGCGAGCGCGAACGCCCACAGCCGGGCGGTCTCCGTGGCGAGGTCGGCGGTCGAGCCCAGGAGGACGCGACCGGACAGGACGACCATGGCCGCGACGGTCGTGGCGATGAAGATCGCACGAAGGTCATCGAGCGTGTGGAGCTGGAAACGAAGCCGATGGAGCCCTCGAGACCAGTACAGGGCAAGGCACAGGACGGCGAAGCTCGCCGTCGTTGCGAACGGCGGGGAGGCGGCGCCGGCCGCGTTGCCCCCGATGACGACGGCGATCGCCGCCAGCACGAGCATCGCCGCATCGACGCCGGCGGTCCCCACCGCCCACGCCATGGCCGGGCGCAGCCTCGAGCTGCGCCGCTCGGCGTGCTCGAGGACGGCCTCAGGCCGTACTGTGTCGAGCGCGGTTGCCACCGTGCACCGTCAGCCGCAGTTCGGTTGTCCTACGCCCGCTGCCTGGCGACCCGCCGCAGCGCGGCGCCGAGGAAGATCAGGCCGAACGCACCGACAGCGATGAGGCCCAGATCCAGTCCCGTGAACGGCAGGCCGCCGCTCGCCTGGACCGGAGGAGTGCCGCTCGAAGCCTGACCGCCGGCTGTGCCTCCTGTCGTACCCCCAGACGTTCCTCCAGATGTGCCTGCGGAGGTGCCTGCGGATGTCGTTTCGTTCTGTTCCTCCTCGATGGCCGGCTTCAACCCACCCGTGGCGGGCTGGCCGTACTGCTGAACCGCCGCGTCCTTCAGCGTCCGCTCGAGATCGGCCGGTGAATAGGCGCCGTCGAGCCTCCCGTTGTCCGCGTAGTCGCGGTAGATGTCCTGTGGCGTGGCAGCGAACGCTCCCGTAGCCGCAATCGCGGCAGCAACCGACAGGATGCCTAGCGCAACTCCAATGCGTGTGAAATGACCCATGCTCTCCTCCCCCTTTTCACCTCTGACCCCCGGAACCGCCCCCGGGAGCTGCCCTCACAGTGTCACTGCCCAATCGCCGCTCGTCAAGAGGATACGGAGAATGCTCACAACGCTTAACCCTGTTCGGAGTAATCGCTGTGGGGGAGGAGCAGCAGCTCGCTCCGCCAATCGCTCTACAGTGCCAAAGCCCTGGAGACGACACCGCACCGCCAGATCGCCCTCGCACCGCTGCTTCATGCCGTGCCGGTGGCGTGCCTCGTCGGTATCTCCTGGACGCTCGCCTGGGACACGAGTGGCTCCATCCGTGCCCCGGACTGGCTGGCCTACGCAGTCCTCGCCACGCTCGTGGTGGCCGTCGTGCTCTTCTCGGGATCCGCCGTCCGCCCGGCGCGGCTGCCCCTTCTCGCCTCCGGATTGCTGATCGGCTTCGCCGCCTGGACGGCGATCTCCGCGGCGTGGTCTCCCGTTCCTTCGCTTGCGCGGGACGACGGCCTGCTCGCGCTGTTCTACGCGGTCGCATTGCTGACGCCTCTCGTCACGCTCCGCTCGGCGGCAGACCGCCTGGCGGCGAACGCCGTCGTCGTCCTGGGAATCGGCGCGCTCGCCGTGTGGACTGCGGTCTGGCTGCGCGAGCGCGGCGATCCAGAGGTCCTGTACCTCGGCGGCCGCCTGGACTTCCCCGTCACGTACTGGAACGGCCAGGCGGCGATGGCGGTGATCGCGTTCTGGCCCGCGATCGCGCTCGCCGCCCGTCGCTCGCTTCCGCTCGCGCTCCGCGCGCTCGCGCTCGGCGGCAGCACCGCCATGATCTGCCTCCTGCTCGGCACACAGAGCAAGGGCGGCGCGGTCGCCCTAGCCGTCTCCGCGGTCGTCGTCTTCGCCGTCTCCCCATCACGGCTGCGGCTGCTCGTGCCGACCGCGATCGTCGCAGCTCTCGGCGCATTCGCGGCAGCGCCGCTCACGGAGCCGTGGCGAGTAGAGGGACGGGCGTTCGACGACGCGGTGCGGCACGCCGGCACGATCACGCTCGTCCTCGCGGCGATCGGCACGGTGGTCGGCCTCGCGTACGCCTTCGCCGACCGGCGAGCCCAGATCTCGGAGCGCGCACGGGCCCTGACCGGCAGGATCGTGCTCGGCCTCATCTGCGTCGCAGCGCTCGCAGTCGTCGTCGGCTTCTTCGTGTCCGTCGATCATCCGGTCAGGGCGGCGCAGGACCGCTGGGACGAGTTCCAGGACATCGAAAGCGGCGCGTCCGCCTCGAGCCACTTCGGCTCGCTCGGGTCGAACCGCTACGACTTCTGGCGCGTCGCCTGGCACGAGTTCGAGCGGCATCCGGCCGTGGGGATCGGCGCGTACGGTTGGGGTAACGCCTACCTCGTCCACGGCGAAAGTCTCGAGACGCCTCAGCGGGCGCACTCGCTCGAGTTCGACGCCCTCAGCGAGACGGGCATCCTCGGCTTCCTGCTCGTCGTCGGGGCAGGCGTGCTCGTGCTCTTCGCCCTCGCGCAGCGCTCCCGCCGCTCGCTCGCTGCTGCGGGAGCGCTCGGTACGGCCGCATACTTCACGGTTCACACCGGCGGCGACTGGGTGTGGACGATCCCTGCTGCCGGCCTGCCTGCGTTCGTCCTCGCAGGCATCGCACTGTCGGAGGACCGCGTCTCGACGCTGCCGCGGGGCGCTTCGATCGCGGCCGGGGCTACGGCCGTCCTGGCTGCCCTACTCGCCTTCTCGCCGCCGTGGCTCTCGTCACGCCTCGTCGAGCGCGCTTACGACGCGCCGACCCTCGCCGAGGCGACGGACGATCTCCGGTGGGCCCGCCGTCTCGACCCCCTCGCGGTCAGCCCGCTGCTCGCCGAGTCGTCACTGGCCGAGCGGCCGGCCGACCTCCCTCCACTTCGCCGGGCGGTCGAGAAGCAGCCGCGCAACGCGGAGCTCCACTACCTGCTCGGCCTGAGGTTGCTCGACGCCGGCCGGAACGCCGATGCACGGCGGGAGCTGCGCATCGCGCTGGAGCTCTCACCGCGCGACGAGTCGATCGAGGAAGCGCTCGAACGGGCGCGTTAGGCTCCTTATCGATGGCCGTGCTTGCCACAGCCGTGGAACGCGACTCGGACGTCTTCTCGACGCGGCAACGGCGGATGGAGGAGCTCGTGGCCGAGCTCCGCGAGCGAACCGCAGCCATCGCGCGGGGCGGCGGAGATCAGGCGCTCGAGCGCCATCGCTCGCGTGGCAAGCTGACGGCGCGCGAGCGACTCGACCGCCTCTGCGACCCGACACGGCCTTCCTCGAGCTCTCGGCGCTCGCCGCCTGGGACATGTACGACGGCCAGGCGCCCGGTGCCGGGATCGTGACCGGCATCGGCGTCGTCGAGGGCCGTCAGTGCGTGATCGTGGCCAACGACGCCACGGTCAAGGGCGGCACGTACTTCCCGCTCACCGTCAAGAAGCACCTCCGCGCGCAGGAGATCGCCGAGCAGAACCGCCTGCCGTGCATCTACCTCGTCGACTCCGGCGGCGCCTTCCTGCCGCTCCAGGCCGAGGTCTTCCCCGACCGCGACCACTTCGGCCGCATCTTCTACAACCAGGCCCGGCTCTCCGCGGCAGCGATCCCGCAGATCGCGGCCGTCATGGGCTCCTGCACGGCCGGCGGCGCGTATGTCCCCGCGATGAGCGACGAGACGATCATCGTCAAGGGCACGGGCACGATCTTCATCGGCGGCCCGCCGCTCGTGAAGGCTGCGACGGGTGAGGAGGTGACCGCCGAGGAGCTGGGCGGCGCGGACGTTCACACGCGCCAGTCGGGCGTCGCCGACCACTACGCGGTCTCTGACGAGCACGCGCTCGCCCTCTGCCGCCAGATCGTGCGCAATCTCGGGGGCCGGCGGCCCGAGGCGCCGTGGGAGGTCGCCGCCGCGGAGCCACCCGCGCTCGATCCGGCGGATCTCTACGGGCTCGTGCCGGAGACGTTTCGCGAGCAGGTCGACCCGCGCGAGCTCATCGCGCGCATCGTGGACGGCAGCCGCTTCGACGAGTTCAAGGCCACGTACGGCGAGACGCTCGTCTGCGGCTTCGCGCGGATCGAGGGCTATCCGGTGGCAATCCTCGCCAACGCCGGCGTGCTCTTCGCCGAGTCCTCGCGGAAGGGTGCGCACTTCGTCGAGCTCGCCTGCAAGCGCCGCATCCCGCTCGTGTTCCTCCAGAACATCACGGGCTTCATGGTCGGCAAGGAGTACGAGACCGGCGGCATCGCCCGCGACGGCGCGAAGCTCGTGATGGCGGTGGCATGCGCGGACGTCCCGAAGTTCACGGTCGTCACCGGAGGCTCGTTCGGCGCCGGCAACTACGGCATGTGCGGGCGGGCATACGGTCCGCGGCAACTCTGGATGTGGCCCAACGCCCGCATCTCCGTCATGGGCGGAGAGCAGGCCGCGCTGGTCCTGTCGATGGTCGGAGACGCCGATCCCGATGAGATTCGCGCCACGTACGAGGCCGAGGGCAGCCCGTATTACTCGACGGCGCGGCTCTGGGACGACGGCATCATCGATCCGCTCGACACGAGACACGTGCTCGCGCTGGGCATATCGGCAGCCCTGAACGCGCCGATTCCCGAGACGTCGTTCGGCGATCTTCCGTATGTAAAGGGCGGGAAAAGCCGAACGCTATAGCCGGTACCTGCCATACGATGGGCGACGTCTCCCCGACCCCTATACAGAGAGGGTGATTCATCTGTGGGCTACCTCCGGAGATTCCTCCGTGAACATCGGCCGTCCCCGGCGATGGTCGTCGCCTCCATCGCGCTGCTCGTCGCGCTAGGCGGGACGAGCGTCGCGGCCGTCAATCAGTTGGCGGCGAACAGCGTCGGCACTTCGCAACTCAAGAACAACGCCGTCACGACGCCGAAGATCAAGAACAGCGCCGTCAACGCGTCGAAGATCGCCAGCAACGCGGTCGCGACGGCGAAGATCGCGGGCAACGCCGTCAACTCGTCGAAGATCGCAAACGGACGATCCAGCCGGCCGACCTCTCGGCGGCTGCCAAGACGTCCGGCCCGGCAGGCGCGCCGGGCCCGCAGGGCCCGTCAGGCCCGGCGGGCGCCGCGGCAGCAGCGTTCTGGGCGTCGGTTGACTCGGTCGGCAATCTCGTGCGCAACAAGGGCGCTACGTCTGCACAGAGGAACGCGACCGGTTCGTACCAGGTGATCTTCAGCCAGGACGTGACGGGCTGCATCTACCTGTCGTCGCCTGGTGGACCGACCACCGGCACCTTCGTCACGGACGAAAGTGGGGCAGCCCAGCTGCCGAACGTCCCTGCCGGTGTACGCGTGGTCACGACGACCGCCCTTGGAACGTCCATCGACCGCGCGTTCTTCCTCGCCGTCTTCTGCTAACGGAGCCAGCACTCGGGTGGGGAGCACCAGCTCCCCACCCGGCGTTGCCGAGTCCCACACAGAAAGGATGTTCGTCTGTGAGACTTCTCAGTAAGCACGGCCATCGCCTGCGATGGTCGTCGCCTCGATTTCTCTGCTCGTCGCGCTCGGCGGGACGAGCGTCGCGGCCGTCGTAAAGTGCCCGACGGACAGCGTGGGCACTTCGCAACTCAAGAACAACGCCGTGACGACGCCGAAGATCAAGAACAGCGCCGTCAACGCGTCGAAGATCGCGAGCAACGCGGTCGTGGCGGCGAAGATCGCGAGCAACGCGTCGTGGCAGCGAAGATCGCCGGCAACGCCGTCAAATCGTCGAAGATCGCAAACGCGACGATCCAGCCGGCCGACCTCTCGGCGGCTGCCAAGACCTCTGGCCCGCCGGGCGCGCCGGGCGCCCAGGGGCACGACAGGGCCGACAGGGCCGGCAGGGCCGAGCAACGCGTACGCGCGGTTCGCCAACGGCCCAATTGCCATTCCCGACATCACTGACCACGCTCACGAGTCTGTCCATACCGGAAGCGGGCGCCTACGCCCTCTGGGCCAAGGCGGCGATCGGGACACCGCCAGCGGCATCGTTCGAGGCCACTGTCTCGTGCACGCTCGAAGCGGGTGCTGACGTCGACCAGTCCGCTGTAACGATCCTCTCGGATTCTCTGGCTACCCTGCCGCTGCAGGTGGTGCACCAGTTCACCGCGGCGGGAACCGCCAACTTCAGGTGCGCAGGCGGACGCCGACGCATCGGCCGCCGCCATCAAGATCACCGCCATCAGGGTCGGCAGCCTCGTGAACACGGGCTAGCAGGCCATCAGCTCATCGATAGCGACCGCAGGCCTTGCTTGCGGTCGCTATCGATCATCCCCCGCCGGACCGCACGGCGTCGTACGCTTACGTCATGCACACGATCGAACTGACGGAAGACGAGCTGCGCCTCGTGCACTCCGCCCTCCACGCGTACCTCGACGACTTCGGCCACGAGGAGGCCGACGTCCTCCGCGAGATCAAGGCGGTGCTCGCGAAGCTTCCCGCCGAGCCCCCTCCAGGTGACTGAGGCCGGGCTGGACGTCCGCCGTGACGGGGGCGTCCTGCGCGTGACGCTCGCCCGGCCCGATCGTCACAACGCATTCGACGCGGCGCTCATCGCCGCGCTCGCAGGGGCGTTCGCCGACGTCGGCGACGCCCGCTGTGTGGTGCTCGCCGGGGAGGGCCGCAGCTTCTGCGCCGGCGCCGACGTCGAGTGGCAGCGCGCGTCGATCGACCTCTCCTTCGACGAGAACGTCGAGGACGCGATGCGGCTCTATCGCATGCTGGAAGCCATCGAGTCGTGTCCGGCCCCGGTCGTGGCTCGCGTCCAGGGCTTCGCGCTCGGCGGCGGCTCCGGGACTCATCGCCTGCTGCGACATCGCGGTGGCCGCTCCCGACGCGGTCTTCGGCTACTCGGAGGTGCGGCTCGGCATCATCCCCGCCGTCATCTCGCCCTTCGTCATCCCGCGCATAGGGCCCGGCGCAACTCGACGCTACTTCCTCACCGGCGAGCGTTTCGACGCAGAGACGGCTCTCCGCATCGGCCTCGTGCACGAGGTCGCCGAGGACCTCGACGGCGCCGTGAACACGGTGGTCGAGGCGCTGCTCCAGGGTGGGCCGGAGGCCGTCCGCGCGGCAAAGCAGCTCGTCCGGGAGCAACCGACCGGCGAGGCAACCGCGCAGATCGCCGCCCGCCGGCGGACGAGCGAGGAAGGCCAGGACGGGCTGCGCGCGTTCCTCGACAAGCGGCCGCCGCGCTGGCTGGCCGAATAACGGCTGGCTGTGCGGTGGCTGCTCGTTCTCTGCGGCGCCATCGTCGTCTGCGACACGATGCTCTTCGCGGCGCTGACGCCGCTGCTGCCCGAGTACGCGGACGACTTCGGCCTCTCCAAGACGGGAGCCGGCGCGCTCCAGGCGGCCTACCCGCTGGGCGTGCTCGTCGGCAGCATCCCCAGCGGCTACGTCGCCGCCAGGTTCGGTGTCAAGCCGACGGCGATCGTGGCTCTGCTCGTCATCGCCGGCACCTCGGTCGATCTTCGGCTACGCGGACACGATCGTCGCGCTCGACCTCGCACGCTTCCTCCAGGGCATCGGCGGTGCGTTCGCGTGGACCGCCGCGCTCGCCTGGCTGATCGCAGTAGCGCCGCCGAACAGGCGCGGCCAGCTGATCGGGACGGTGCTCGCAGTCGCCATTGCCGGCGCGCTGCTTCGGTCCGGTGCTCGGCGGCATCGCCTCGGTGCTCGGTACCGGCCCGGTCTTCACGGGGGTCGGCGTAGTCGCCATCGGAGTCGCGATCGCCGCGGTCGCTGACGGCCGACGCCGCCGAGGGGCGACCGCCAGCCGGTCTCGTATCTCTGGGGGCCCTCCACAACCGGCGGATCCTCGGCGGGCTGTGGCTCGTCGCGCTGCCGGCGCTGATGTTCGGGACGCTGACGGTGCTCGTCCCGCTGCGCTTCTCGGAGCTCGGCTTCGCGGCGGCGGCGATCAGCGCCGTCTTCATCGTCTCGGCCGCCTCCGAAGCCTCGCTCTCGCCCGTAATGGGACGCCTCTCCGACCGGCGCGGCAAGCGCTATCCGATCACGATCGGGCTGATCGCTTCGGCGGTCGCGCTCGCCGTGCTGCCGTGGCCGCAGCACGGGCCGGTGCTCGCGGTCGTCACCGTGCTCGCGGCATGCGCGTTCGGGATCTTCTGGGCGCCGGCGATGTCGCTGCTCAGCGACACATCGGAGCGGATCGGCCTGGACGTCGCCTGGGGCTTCGCGCTCGCGAACCTCGCCTGGGCACCGGGCCAGGCGACGGGCGCCGCAGTGGGCGGCACGCTGGCCCGGGCGACAACGGACGCTCTCCCCTATCTGCTGCTCTCCGGCTGCTGCCTGGCGACACTTGCCGCGGTGAGAAGCGCGTGAAGAGGCTGCTCGTGGCAAATCGCGGCGAGATCGCCGTCCGCATCTTCCGGACGTGCAAGCGGCTGGGCGTCGAGACCGTCGCCGTCGCCCCGCCCGACGATCACGGGGCACTCCACGCGCGCGTCGCCGAGGCGGTAGTCGAGATCTCGAGCTACCTCGATGCGGGCGAGCACGTTCGGGCGGCCCAAGAGGCGGGCGCGGACGCCGTCCACCCCGGCTACGGCTTCCTCGCCGAGAGCCCCGAGCTGGCGGAGGCCGTGGAAGACGCCGGGCTGACCTTCGTCGGTCCCACGCCGGAGGCGTTGCGGCAGGGAGGCGACAAGCTCGCCGCCAAGGAGATCGCGCGCGGGGCCGGCGTGCCCGTCGTTCCACACGGGGAGCCGGAGGATGTCGGCTTCCCGCTGGTGGTCAAGGCGGCCGCCGGCGGTGGCGGACGCGGCATGCGTGTCGTGCGCGCGCCCGGTGAGCTGGAGGAAGCGCTGGCCGCGGCGCGCCGGGAGGCCGGCGCCGCGTTCGGCGACGACCGCGTCTTCTACGAGCGCTACGTCGAGCGCCCGCGTCACGTCGAGATCCAGCTGCTCGGAGACGGCGCCGGCACCGTGGTCTCCCTGGGCGAGCGGGAGTGCTCCATTCAGCGCCGCCACCAGAAGGTGCTCGAGGAGTCGCCGTCGGTCGCGATCGACGAGGAGCTCCGGCAGGCGATGAGCGACGCCGCGGTCGCGTTCGCCCGCGCCATCGGTTACCGCAGCGCCGGGACGGCCGAGTTCATGCTCGACGGCCGTGACTTCTACTTCCTCGAGCTGAACGGCCGCATCCAGGTCGAGCATCCGGTGACCGAGCTCGTCACGGGAGTCGATATCGTCGAGCAGCAGATCCGCATCGCCGACGGCGAACCCCTTGTTGCAAGTTCTGACAACGGTTCGGGACACGCCGTGGAGGTGCGGCTGTACGCCGAGGACCCGCGCACGTTCCTGCCGCAGACCGGGCGCATCACGCGGCTCCGGCTCCCTCAGGGCGTCCGCGTGGACGCGGGCGTCGAGGAAGGTGACGAAGTCGGCCTGAGCTACGACCCCATGATCGCCAAGCTCGTGGCCCACGCGGCGACGCGGCCCGAGGCCCTCGACCGGCTCGTCGCCGCGCTACGGGAGACGGAGGTCGAGGGCGTCACGACGAACCTGCCATTCCTGCGCTGGCTCGTCGCCCATCCGCACGTGAGGGCCGGGCGGACGACGACGTCCTTCCTCGTCGAGAACACGCCGCTCTCGCCCCACCCCGCTTCCGCTCCCGCACCCTGGCACGGAGCCTGGAGGCTGAACAGCGCCGCGCCGCCGCCGGCGGCGCCGCCCGACGTCGACGCGGCCGCGCACGAGCACGGGACGGTGGCGACGGAGAGCACCCTCTCCGCGCAGATGCCGGGCACGGTCCTCCGCGTGCTCGTCTCCGAAGGAGACACCGTCACCGCCCACCAGCCTCTGCTCGTGCTGGAGGCGATGAAGATGGAAACGCCCGTCACGTCACCGCACGAGGCGACGGTCCGCCGCCTCCTGGTCGCGGAAGGCGACCAGGTGGCAGCGGGTGAAAAGCTCGTCGAGCTCGAGGACTAGCCCTAGCTGACGCGGACTTGAGTGCTCCGCCGGCCGCCGCCTTCGAGGTAGTCGAGGCCGCGTCCGACGACGAAGTTCACGAACCAGACGACGATCGTGGCGCCGACGTACGTCCAGAAGCCGTCGATCGAGAAGTCCGGCGCGATCCATTCCGCAAGCGCGAGCATCGCCACGTTGATCGCGAAGTACGCGAGGCCGAGCGTGAAGATGATCAGCGGGAACGTGAGGATGGCGAGGATCGGCTTCAGGAACGCGTTGCCGATCGCCAGCACCGCCGCCCCCAGCAGCAGCGATCCCCACCTCTCGATGTAGACGCTGTCGAACAGCCAGTCGACGACGATCAGCGCGAGGACGTTCACGCCCCACGCGATGAGCAGCCGGACTAGGAGAAAGAGCCACATGGGCTCGGGCCCTAGAACAACTTCTGGAGCTTCATTGCAGCTCCCATGTCGCCCTTGATCTTCAGCTTGCCCGTCATGTACGCCGTGGTGGCGTTCTGCTCGCCGGCCACGATCTTCGAGAACGTCTCGGAGGAGGCCTCGATCGTGCAGTCGCCGCCCTGGTCGCCCTCCGTGACCGTCGCGCCCTCATCGTTGACGGCGACGGTCCACGTGCCCGCGCCCTCGATATCGAAGACGTACGTGTTGTTGACGCCGGCCGTCTTGCCCTCCGCGCGGCCCGGTAGAGCGGTGAAGAAATCGGTGATGTCCTGGGTCACTTGCTACCTCCAGTCGGGATCACGCGAGACTATCTCACTCTGTCTTCGTCTTATGGGGACGCGACTTCCGGCGCCAGCGCGGGGCGCGAGCCGGTCGGAGGCAGCAGCAGCGTCAGCACGACGCCCGTGATCGGAGCGGCGGCGCACAGCCAGAGAGCGGTCTCGAGATCGACCGCGTCGGCCACCGCCCCGAGGAGCACCGCGGCGATCCCGCCCAGGCCGATCGAGAGCCCGATCACGAGCCCGGAGGCCATGCCGATGTGCTGCGGCATGTACTCCTGGCCCATGACCATCGTCACGCCGAACGTGCCCACGACGCAGGCGCCGATCACGACCAGCGCCACTGCGCCGGCAACACCGCCCACGAGGATGAAGACGGCGATCGCGGGAGGCAGGACGATGATTCGACACGAGCAGCACCGGCCTGCGGCCGAACCGGTCTGCGGCCGGGCCGGCGCAGCAGCGTGCCGGCAGCGCCGGAGAGCAGCATGACCGAGAGCAGGAGGTTCCCGTACCCCTCGGAGTTCCCGATAGACACTTCCCAGAGCGGCACGAACGTGATCAGCCCGAACCAGGCGACGCTGCGGACGGTGACGACTCCCAGCAGCAGCGCCATCGCGCCCAGGCGGTCGTCTCCCCCAGGCGCTCGCCCCGCGGCACCCCTGTCCGGCACGAACGACAGGAGGAACGGCACGAGCCACAGCAGCATCGCCGCCACCACGAGGCACGGGAGAACGACGAGCGCGCCGCCCTCTATCCCGAGTGCGACCACGATCGGCGTCGTGACGATGACGCCTAGCGAGTAGCCGAGGTTGCCGCCGATCGAGAACAGCGACATGCCGCTCGCGCGCCTGGCACCGCTCGCGTAGGCGGCGAACTTCGAGCCCTCCGGATGGTACGCGGCGGTGCCGAGGCCGGAGACGACGACGAAGAGCACGACCCACCAGTAGCTCGGCGAAAGCGCCGCGAGCCCCATGCCGATGGCGCCGATCGCGACACCGGCGGGAAGCAGCCAGACGGCGCCCCGACGGTCGGACCACAGCCCGAACAGCGGCTGCACCACGGAGCCGGCAAGCGCGGAGGCGAGGATCAACCCGCCGGCGTACGTGTACGAGAGATCCCACTCCGTCACGAGAAACGGCAGCAGCGCCGGCAGTACGCCGCCCGCGAAGTCGACCGCCATGTGGCCGGCTGACAGCGCGCCCATCGCGCGTCGATCGATGTCCGCGCGCGCCATGTCGTGAGCGTATCGACGGGACTGCGGCGGGCGCTCGGATAGCATCGCGCGCGACGTGGAGATCGTCACCGCCTCCTCGAGACCCCCGGACGCCACGCTGGCGGTCCTGGCGACCGACCCGCCGTCCGCCCAGGTTGCGCGAGCTCGTCGAGACGGGCGAGGTGACGACGAAGCGCGGCGCCGCACGCACGGTCCAACTGGACGGCGAGCGGGCGATCGTCGTCGGCGGTGGCCCGGCCGACGAGGTCGACGCCGACGCCCTACGGGACGCAGCCGCGGCGGTGGTGAACGAACTGCAGGCGTCCACCGGAGGATCGATCGCCTGGCCGCTCGACGGCTCGCTGCCGCTGTCCCTGGAGGAGCAGGCGCGCGCGGTCGTCGAAGGAGCAGTTCTCAGTGACTACGACCCCGGCGCATGGAAGACCGAGACTCGCGAGGAGGCGGACGTTTCGCAGTTCGTGCTCGTCACGGAAAGCGACGTCGAGGCGCTGGCCGGCCGTGCGGAGACGACAGCGCGGTGGGCGAATCGTGCGCGGGATCTCGTGAACCGTCCCGCCAACGACCTCACGCCCGCCAGCTTCGCGGAGTACGCCGCGGAGCTCGCCGCCGACAAGCCGGGCCTCAGCGCCGAGGCCCTCGAGCCTGACGCGATGCGCGAGCTCGGCATGGGCGCCCTACTCGGCGTCGGAGCGGGGAGCTACAACGAGCCTCGCCTCATCGTTCTGCGCTGGGAGCCTCCTGAGGCGGCGGGCAGCGATCTCGTGCTCGGGCTCGTGGGCAAGGGCTTGACGTTCGACTCCGGCGGCATCTCGCTCAAGCCCGCGACGCACATGGAGGACATGAAGGGCGACATGGCCGGCGCCGCTGCCGTCGTGGCGGGGATCGGCGCACTGGCCGAGCTCGCGGTGCCGGTGCGTGCGATGGCCGTCGTGGCAGCTGCCGAGAACATGCCGAGCGGTCGCAGCATGCGGCCCGGCGACATCCTCACCGCCGCCAACGGCAAGACGATCGAGGTGACGAACACCGACGCCGAGGGGCGCCTCGTGCTCGCGGACGCGCTCTGGTACGCGCGTGAGCAGGGCGCGACGCACGTCGTCGACTTTGCAACCCTCACCGGGATCATGGCGCGCGCGCTCGGCGACATGTACGCCGGCGTGTTCGCGAACGATCAGTCCTGGCGCGACGAGATCGTCGCCGCGGGCAACGCCAGCGGAGACTACGTCTGGCCGTTCCCGCTGCACCCCCGCTACCGGCGCATCATCGACTCGGCGTTCGCCGACATGAAGAACTCGAGCCTGCGCCCGGTCGGCGGCCCGATCTACGCCACGTCCTTCCTCGAGGAGTTCGCCGGGGAGGGTCCCTGGGCGCACATCGACATGGCGGGAACCGGCCTGCTCACGTGGTCGCGCGGCGACTACCTGTCCCAGGTCGGCGGCACGGGCTGGGGCGTGCGCCTGATCGTGGCACTCGCCGAGCGACTCGCCGCAGCGAAGTGAATTTCGAGCTCGCAGAAGAGCACGAGCTCATCCGGCGCACCGTCCGCGACTTCGCGGAGCAGCGCGTGGCGCCGGTCGCGGAGGAGCTCGACCGCGAGCATCGCTTTCCCTACGAGCTCGTCGAGGAGCTGGCCGGCCTCGGCCTCATGGGCCTCCCCATCCCCGAGCAGTGGGGCGGCGCGGGTGGCGACACGATCTCGTACGCGATCGCGATCGAGGAGCTCGCGCGTATCGACTCGTCCGTCTGCATCACGGTCGCCGCGCACACGTCGCTCGGCACCATGCCGATCCTCCTCTTCGGCTCGGAGGAGCAGAAGCAGGCGTGGCTGCCGGATCTCGCTTCCGGGCGGAAGCTCGCCGCGTTCGGGCTGACCGAGCCCGGCGCCGGTTCCGACGCCGGCGCGTCGCAGACGAGAGCCGAGCTGCGCGACGGCGGGTGGGTGATCGACGGCTCGAAGATCTTCATCACCAACGCCGGCACGGACATCACCGCCTGCGTCACGATCACCGCGCTGACCGGTGACGGCGAAGTGTCGAACCTCGTCGTCCCCAACGGCACACCAGGCTACGTGATCTCGGAGCCGATGGAGAAGATGGGCTGGCGGGCATCCGACACGCGCGAGCTCTCCTTCCAGGGCTGCGCCGTGCCCGAGTCGAACCTTCTCGGCGCGCGTGGCCAGGGCTTCCATCAGTTCCTCGAGATCCTCGACGGTGGCCGCATCTCCATCGCCGCGATGGCCGTGGGGCTCGCGCAGGGCGCCTTCGATCTCGCTGTCGCATATGCGAAGGAGCGGGAGCAGTTTGGGCGGCCGATCGCCGACTTTCAGGCGGTGCAGTTCAAGCTCGCCGACATGGCCGTGGAGATCGAAGCGGGCAGGCTGCTCACGTACAAGGCGGCCTGGCTCAAGGATCAGGGCCGGCCGTTCGCGCAGGAGGCGGCGATCGCGAAGCTGTACACCGGCGAGGTCTCGAACCGCGTCGTCAACGCGTCCCTCCAGATCCACGGCGGCTACGGCTTCATGGACGAGTTCGCCATCTCCCGGCTCTACCGCGACCAGAAGATCCTCGAGATCGGCGAGGGCACGAACGAGGTGCAGCGCATGGTCATCGCCAAGCACCTCGGCCTGACCTAGCCTGACCCAGCCGGCCACGTCCATCCACCCTGTGGATGGATTGGCACAGAATTGTCACAACTCAGTGCCAGGCACTGGGACGTGTCCGTACTGGACGTGGCCGGGACTTCAAGAAATACAGCGGGAGCCGGTGATACGTTGCCGCTTCGATGTACCTGCGCCAGTTCGTCGACGACGACCTCGGCTGCGCGTCGTACCTGATCGGTGACGAGGAGGCGGGCGAGGCGGTGCTCGTCGACCCCGCATACGCGATCGAGCCGTTCCTCGAGGAGGCCGCCTCGCGCGGCCTCGGGGTCACGCGCGTGCTCGAGACGCACACGCACGCCGATCACGTCTCCGGGCACGGCCGGCTGGCGCTGGAGCACGGGCTACCGGTGTCGGTGCACGCCGGCCGCCGGCGCCGAGTATCCGCACGACGTATTGGCGGACGGGGACGAGATCGCCGTCGGCTCGGTCACCGTGCGGACGTTGCACACGCCGGGCCACAGGCCCGAGCACTGCTGCTTCCACGCGGGCGACGCGCTGCTCACCGGCGACTCGCTGTTCGTCGGCGCCACCGCCCGGCCGGACCTCGCCGTCGACGCACGTGACGGCGCCGAAGGGCTCTTCCACAGCCTCCATCGCCTGCTCGAGCTGCCGGACGACGTCCGTGTGCTGCCCGGACACGTCGCGGGCTCGCTCTGCGGGGCGGGCATGAGCGAAGAAACCTCGTCCACGATCGGCCACGAGCGGCGCTTCAACGCGGCCCTCGCGCTCGCCACGGTCGAGGAGTTCGTCGCCGACTCGGCGGCGGTCGCGACGCCGCGGCCACCGAACATGGAGCACATCGTCGACCTCAACCGCGGCCCTTTCGTCGGGTCGGTCGCCGGCACTGGGGCCAACCGAACGCGACGGGCACTTCGTCCTCGACGTGCGCGACGCCGACGCGTACGCAGCCGGCCACGTCCCGGGAGCCGTCAACGTGCCCTGTCCGGGATCCTCCTTCGGGACGCGGGCGGGCTTTCTCATTCCGCAGAGTGGGACGGTCGCGATCCACGCCGGCTCGCCGGAGCAGGCCGAGCGTGCCGCCGCGAAGCTCCACGCCGTCGGCTTCCTGGAGCTCGCTGGTTATCTCGCGGGCCCGGAGGCACGCGAGACGCTCGAGCCCATCGACCTCGACGAGCTGGAACTGCTGGTCGCGGAAACGCGGTGGAGGTGATCGACGTGCGAGAGCAGTACGAACGCGATGCCGGCTATATCCCCGGCAGCCGCAACATCCCGTTCCGCGTCATCGGCGACTTCGCCGACGACCTTGCCGGGGGCCGGCCCATCGTCACCGTCTGCGAGACGGGCCCCCGCGCCGGCGATCGCCGCCAGCGTGCTCGCCGCGGCGGGCTCAAGGCGCGGCCCGTGCTCCACAGCGGCGTCTACGAGTGGGAGCGCCGCGGCAACCAGACCGTGGAATTCAGGCGCTGCGGCACCTAGCCGATGCGCTCCACGTCGTAGCCCCAGCTGTCCATCGTCTCGAGGAACGACGCGGCGTGAGCTTCGTCGCGGGTTTCGAGCGTCAGCCAGATCTCGGTCTCGTCGACGGCAATCGGGGCGCCCTCGCGGCGGTGCTCGACGTCGAGGACGTTGATGCGCTCTGCTGCCACGAGATCGAGCAGCTTCTGCAGCTCGCCCGGGCCGGTCCGGAACGCGGGTGCGTACGAGCGAGGTAACGGCCCGAGAGCGTCAACCCGTGACGCATGACCGAGATCAGCGTCGTCGCGTCGACGTTCCCTCCGGAGAGCACCACGGCAACCGGCCCTGAGCCCTCGACACGCCCTGCCAGTAGCGCGGCCACGCCGGCGGCGCCGGCCCCTTCGACGACGAGCTTCGTCCGCTCGAGGACGAGCACGATCGCCTGGGCGATCTCCGCGCCCGACACCTCCACCATCGAGTCGAGCCTGTCGTCCAGGATCGCCCGCGGGAGCTCGCCCAGCTGCTTGACGGCGATGCCGTCGGCGACTGCGAACCCTTCGGGAGGCGTCCGCACGCCCACGACGCGAATCTCGGGCCGCACGGCTTCGACGCCCAGGGCGATACCTGCCACGAGCCCGCCGCCCCCGACGGGGACGACCACCGTCTCCACGTCCTCCAGCTGCTCGGCGAGCTCGAGGCCAACGGTGCCCTGACCTGCAACCACGTCGGCGTCCTCGAACGCGTGCACGTAGACCGCTCCTGCCTCCTCTGCATGGCGACGCCCCCTGGCCACGGCCTCCTCGAAGCTCGCACCGGTCATCTCCACCGTCGCGCCGTAGCTGCGCGTCGCCTCCACCTTCGCCATCGGCGCGTCCTGGGGGACGACGATCGTCGCCGGCACGCCTGCCTCGCTCGCGGCCCACGCCACCGCCTGCCCGTGGTTACCCGCGCTTGCGGCGACGACGCCTCGCGTGCGCTCCTCGTCGGTCAGCGCTGCGATGCGATTGACCGCCCCGCGCACCTTGAAGGATCCCGTGCGCTGGAGGTTCTCGGCCTTCAGCCAGACGTCACGGCCGGCGAGGTCACGAGAACGTCGCCGAGCGCACGATCGGCGTGACGCGAGCCACGCCTGCGAGGCGCTCCCGCGCCCGCTCGACGTCAGCTGCCGTCGGCAGTGTCAATCCGGAAGACCTTCTCGAGGATCTCGTCGACGGCGCTCAGCGGATCGAGCTCACGGCGCTGCACGGCCTCGAGCACGCGCGCGAGCTCGGGATCGTCGTGCACGGCGCGCTCGAGGTGCGCCTTGGCCCGGGCCGAAGAGACGGCGAACACCTCGGCCGCGAGGTGCTCCCTCCGCCGCTCGTCGAGCAGTCCGTCTGTCTCGAGGTGCGAGCGATGCTCGGCGAGCCGGTCCCATAGCGCTTCCACGCCCTCCTCGCGCAGCGCTTCCGTGAGCACGATCGGCGGCTTCCAGTCGCGCTCGTGGTCGAGAGCGAGGATCGACCGGACATCGGCCACCATCGTCTTCGCTGCCGGGTGATCCATCTTGTTGACCGCGATCACGTCGGGTATCTCCATGATCCCGGCCTTCAGCGCCTGGATCGAGTCGCCCGAGCCCGGCATCAGCACGAGCAGCACCGTGTCTGCCACCCGAGCCACCTCCACCTCGCTCTGGCCGGTGCCGACCGTCTCCACGAACACGACGTCCTTGCCCGCGGCGTCGAGCAGCAGCAGCGCCTGTAGCGTCGCCTCGGCCAGGCCGCCCAGGTGACCGCGCGTGCCCATCGAGCGGATGAACACTCCCGGGTCGAGGAAGTGATCCGAGAGCCGGATGCGGTCGCCCAGGAGCGCCCCCTGCGAGAAGGGGCTGGACGGATCGACCGAGACCACGCCGGCCGTCTGGCCGAGCCCTCTCGCGTGACGGACGAGCGCCGCGATGAGGCTCGACTTGCCGACGCCGGGTGGCCCGGTGACGCCGATCGTGCGCGCTCGTCCCGTGTCCGGGTAGAGGTCGTGGACGATGCCGCCGGCCAGCGGATCGCCGTTCTCCACGAGCGAGATCGCGCGCGCCAGAGCGCGGCGGTCTCCTTCGCGGATCGCCGCCACGAGGCTCTCGCGTGTCCAGTCGCGACGGCCGGCCATGAGCTAGCTGGGCACGGAGATCGGGCTCCGCCTCCGGCTCCGCCACGACCGAGCGCGCCGAGCGCAGGAGCAGGAAGCCGACGAGCGCGCCGAGGCTCGCGCACCCTGCCGAGACGACGAACACCCACCGCGCGCCGATCGCGTCGGTCAGCGGTCCCGCGACGATCATCCCCAGTCCCAGCAGCGCGAAGTTCGTGCTCATGATCACGGTGAACACGCGGCCGCGAAGCTCGTCGGGAGCGCCGCGCTGGACGAGCAGCGAGTTGTAGACGACGGCCGCGCCGTTGCCCGCCCCACCCAGCACCATGCACGGCAGCGCCACCCACACCGTCGGCGAGATGGCGGCCGTGAGGGCACCAAAGCCCATGAGCGCGAGCGAGCCCGTGTACACGAGGAGAATGCCGCGCACCTCGAGCCACCTGGGCGCGTAGAGGCTGCCCAAGAGCAGGCCGAATCCAGAGGCGGCCCAGAGCAGGCCGAAGCCGACGTCACCGCTCTCGAAGTCCACCTTCGCGAGCACGATCTCGGCGACGTTGATGCCGGCGTTGCCGAGCATGACGAGGTTCCACGCGCAGAAGACGGCGAGCAGGACGCGCGTGCGGAAGACCACCGAGAAGCCGTCGCCCACGTCACGCCAGTGGCCTCGTGAGACGGCGATGGTCGCCTGCAGCAGCGACGGTGCGATGCGAAGGATGAACGCGGCTGACACGAGGAACGTCGCGGCGTTGATCCAGTAGGCGATGTCCGGGCTCGAGACGGCCACGATCACGCCGCCGAGCGCCGTGCCGAGCGTCCAGGACAGGTACTCGCCCGCGCGGAGCCTCGAGTTGGCGTCGGCGAGATCCGCGGCCGTCACGAGGTTGGGTAGCCCGGCGTACGAAGCGGGCCGGAAGAAGCCCGTCGCGAACCCGGCGGCCGCCGCGAGGACGACGATCGCCCCCGCGCTGTTCGTGAAGGGGAGGGCCACGAAGATGCCGAGCCGCGCCAGGTCGGCGGCGACCATGATCCGACGCCGCGACAGCCGGTCGATCAGCGGGCCGAGCAGCAGGCCGATGGCCACCGACGGCAGGAAGTCTGCGACGAGCAGCGCGCTCACCCACGTCGCCGAGCCGGTGCGGTCGTACACGTCGATGGACAGCGCGACGACGGCGATCCAGGTTCCGAGGCCCGACGCGAACGTCGCGGCGAAGAGGGCCCGGAATCCCGGGTTGCGTCGTAGCAGGCCGGGCTGGCGATCTGCCGGGGGATTCGACACGTGCGACTTGGACCTTAGCGCCGTCTGCTGCCGCCGACGACGGCCGAAAGAGCCCCGTCGAGAACGGCGTGGTCCTCGGCCGTCCCCACGGTGACGCGCACCGCCTCCGGTGCTCCGAAGCCCGCGAGCGGGCGGACGATCACGCCCTCGCGCAGCAGGCTCTCGAACAGCGCAGACGCGTCTTCACCGAGATCCGCGTAGAGGAAGTTCCCCAGCGCAGGCCCGACCGGCTCCAAGCCGTGCCTGCCGAGAATCGCCGCCAGCTCCGCACGCGCCGCGATCGTCTCCCGCCGACGGCGCTCGATCTCGGGCGCGTTGTCCAGGCTGGCCAGCGCCGCCTCCTGGCTCGTCGTCGACATGTCGAAGGCGCGCCGCACCTTGCCGAGGGCATGCACGAGGGCTTCCGGCCCCACGCCGTAGCCGATGCGGATGCCGGCCAGGCCGTAGATCTTCGAGAACGTCCGCACGACGAGCACGTTGCAGCCGGACTTGAAGTACGTCTCGACTGCATCCGTGTAGTCGGGGTCTTCCACGTACTCGAAGTAGGCCTGGTCGATCACGGTCAGCACGTGGTCGGGCACGGAAGCGAAGTACGTGTCGAGCTCGGCACGGCTGCTCGCCGTGCCCGTCGGGTTGTTGGGGTAACAGATGTAGACGACCTTCGTGCGCGGGCCGATCGCATCGAGCATCGCCTCGAGGTCGTAACGGTGATCCCGCAACGGGACGAGCCGCTGCTCGGCTCCCATCTTCTGCGCATCGATCACGTAGCTCGAGAAGGAGGGCCAGCCGCAGACGATCTCGTCGCCCGGGTCGAGCAGCGTCTGCGCGAGGCAATCCATGACGCCGTCCGCGCCGGCGCCGGGCGCGACCTCCTCGAAGCGCACGCCGTGCCGCTCGGCGAGTGCGCCTCTGAGGCGAAAGGCGCCACCGTCCGGGTAACGATTGAGCTCCCGCGCAGAGCGCTCGATCGCCTCGAGGGCGGCGGGCAGCGGCCCCCACGACCCTTCGTTCGACGCGAGCTTGACGATGTTCTCCAGGCCGAGCTCCCGCTCGAGCTCCTCGACCGGCTTCCCTGGCTCGTACGGCACGAGCTTGCGAATCGCAGGTCGAAATGAGCCCTCGTCGCCCGGCACGGCGAGACTCTATCCGCCGGATCGCCATGCCCACTACCCTTCTCGCGTGGCGGAGATCGGTCTCTTCCCGCTCGCCCTCGTTCTCGCGCCGACCGAGCGCGTGCCACTCCACATCTTCGAGCCCCGCTACAAGGAGCTGATCGGTGAGTGCATCGCCGACGCCGAGGCGTTCGGGCTCCTGCTGGAGGACGATGCCGGCCGCCGCGACATCGGCACGCTGGCCGAGGTCAGGGAAGTCGTGCACGTGTTCGACGACGGACGCATGAACATCCTCATCGAGGGCCGTGACCGTTTCCGGGTGCTCGAGTGGACCGACGGCCGGCCGTTCCCCACCGCGGAGGTCGAGCCACTCGAGGACGAGGACACCGAGTCGCCGGACCCGAGCGCGTCGGAGGAGGCGCTCGCGCTGTTCCGACAGCTTGCAGCCGTCGCCGACGCCGAGATCGAGGAGCCGGACGGCGCTTCCGGCTCGCTTGCCTTCGAGATCGCGGCGCACGTCGACTTCGGCACGCAGCCGAAGCAGGACCTGCTCGAGCTGAGGTCGGAGCGTGACCGCCTTCGGCGGCTGATCGATCTGCTCGAGCAGGCCCTGGCGGCGATGACGCGCGAGCGGGAGATCCGCGAGCGCGCCGCCACGAACGGCCGCGTCTCTCTCAGCTAGGAGGGTCTGGCGGAACGGTGCTCGTCGCCGGGGCGCGCTGGAGGTTGTGATGCAAGGACGCAGGGAGCCCGCGTACTAATCAGTACGTGGGCGACCGAGGACGCCGCAGCGCGGCCTCCAGCGTGATTCCGGCGGCACAGCCACTGTTTCGCCAGACCCTCCTAACGCTCGACGACGATGCCGTGGCCGCCGCGCCGAGGATCGCCGGCCGCCGCCAGCATGCCGTCCGGCAGACGCTCGACGGCCGCCACGCCGCCGAAGAAGAGATTCCTCCGCCGCCAGCGGACGACGTCGTAGCCGGCGCTCTCCAGCTCGTCGAGCGCAGCGGGATCGTGTCCTCCCTCGGCATGGATGAGGCGATCCCCGACGTGCACGCGGGACATCGCGATCGCCTCCTCCACGCCCAGACCGTGCTCGACGACGTTTGCCACGACCTGCATGACCGCTGCCCGAATTCGCACCGAGCCGGCACTGCCCAAGACGAGCCGCGGCTCGCCTGCGTTCGACACGATGGAAGGCGCCATCATGCTCGTCAGTCGAGTTCCCGGCGCCGGTGCATGGCCTCCGGGTTGGAGGTCGTACTCGCCGAGCATGTTGTTCATGTGGATGCCCGTGCCTGGGACGACGACGCCCGAGCCGGCGCCGGTGGACGAGGACAGCGCCGCGGCGTTGCCGTCGGCGTCCATGGCCGAGATGTGCGTGGTCCCGCCGGGAGACGCGCGTTCGGCAGGCGCTTGCAGAGCCTCGCGCATGCGAAGCACACCCGCGGCGACCGAGTCGTTCGACAGCAATCGCTGGGCCAACCCGCCCCGGTAAAGCTCGCGGGTGAAGCTCGCATCTCGTGCGCGCGTCTGCTCGCGCAACACCTCGACCACGCGCGCGAGCTCCGCTGCTGAGCCTGGGTCGCCCGGCTCGTCGAGCTGATCGAGAAGCGCCAACCCGTAGCTGATCAGCACCCCTCCCGAAGAAGGTGGGGGGTTCGACTCGAACACGTGGCTCCGGTAGCCGGACGCCACCGGCCGGCGGCGGATCACGCGGTACGACTCGAGGTCTTGCCGCGTAATGGAGCCGCCGTGCTCGGAGACATGGCGGGCGATTGCGGCAGCGATGTCTCCGCGATAGACCGCGTCCGGGCCGTCGGCCGCCACGGCCTCGAGGGTGCCCGCGAGATCGGTCGCGACGAGGCGGTCACCCGCCATCAGCCGTCTTTGCCGGCCGTACACGAGCCTGCTCTCGGGCGTGTGGCGAAGGATCGAGTCGAGCAGCGCGTGGAGCAGAGCTTGCGCCTTCGTCATTACGACGCCCGAGCGCGCAAGCTCGACCGCCGGAGCGAGCAACTCGTCCCACGGCAGCGTCCCGTAGGCGCGATGGGCTTCGGCCAGGCCTGCGACCGTGCCGGGCACCGCGCAGGATGCGTGGCCGATGAGGAAGCGCTGCGTCGTTGCGGTTCCGCTCTCGAAAGGAATTTCGACGGCGTCCATCTCCCCTGTGGTACCGCGGCTCAGCCCTTTGCCAGGGGCGGCGACGAAGAAGTCGAGCAGCCGGCTCGAGCGGTCGTGCGCACGGTGAACGAGCATGAATCCGCCCGCGCCCGGCCCCGTCAGCGGGCTCTCGGCGACCCACGAGGCGAACGCGGCTGCGACACACGCGTCCACCGCGTTGCCGCCCTCCGCGAGCACACGAGCGCCTGCCTGCGCCGTGATCTCGTGCCCGGCAGCGACCGCGCCCCTCATGCGTCCAGGTTCCTAGGAGGGTTTGACGGAACGGTGCTCGTCGCCGGGGCGCGCTGGAGGTTGTGATGCAAGGACGCAGGGAGCCCGCGTACTAGCAAGTACGTGGGCGACCGAGGACGCCGCAGCGCGGCCTCCAGCGTGATTCCGGCGGCACAGTCACTGTTTCGTCAAGCCCTCCTAGAGATCGGAGAGGAAGCTCGGCGGCGACATCTCGTCGCCATTCCGTCTTCGCGGCCGCTCGCCGAAGCCCGTCGCGACGATGGTCACCCACACCTGCCCGGTGAGACGCTCGTCGATGGTCGCGCCGAAGATGATGTTCGTGTCGTCACCCGACCGCTGGCGCACGATCTCCGCCGCCTCGTTCACCTCGTAGAGCGAGAGGTCGTCGCCCCCGGCGATCGAGAGCAGGATGCCCTTCGCGCCGATGATGTCCGACTCGATGAGCGGCGAGCGCAGCGCCCGCTCGACAGCCTCGACGGCGCGGTCGTCGCCAGACGAGTAGCCGATGCCCATGAGCGCGTTGCCCGCGTCCTGCATGATCGTCCGCACGTCGGCGAAGTCGAGGTTGATCAGGCCGGGCAGCGTGATGAGGTCGCAGATGCCCTGGACGCCCTGCCTGAGCACGTCGTCGGCAATCCGGAACGCGTCGAGCATCGAGGTGGACTGGTCGAGCACCTCGAGCAGCCGCTCGTTGGGGACGACGATCACCGTGTCGCAGGCTGCGCGCAGCGCCGTCACACCGTCGTCGGCGGTGCGCCTGCGCTGAGTGCCCTCGAAGCCGAAGGGCATGGTGACGATGGCGACCGTGAGCGCGCCGAGCTCGCGGGCGATCTCGGCGACGATCGGCGCCGCGCCGGAGCCCGTCCCGCCGCCCTCGCCCGCCGTGACGAAGACCATGTCCGAGCCGCGCAGCGCGCGCCTGATCGCGTCGCGCCCCTCCTCCGCCGCCAGGCGACCCACCTCTGCGTCGGCGCCGGAGCCGAGGCCCTCGGTGAGATCGCGGCCGATGTGGATCTTCGTCGGCGCGTCGGCGACCTGGAGCGCCTGGATGTCGGTGTTCACCGCGATGAACTCGACCTGGTGGATGCCTGCGTCGATCATGCGGTTGAGCGCGTTCAAGCCGGCGCCGCCGACGCCGACCACCCTGATGACGGCGATGTAGGCGCCGGAGTCGGCGCGAGGCTGGGCCATGAGCGGAGGTGGCTCGGGCATCGTCTCCAGCCACACGTCGGCGCGCACACGCTCCTCTTCGGCCGGCGCCGGCTCCACAGGCTTCGCCTTCGGCTTCGGCGCGACAGCTACCTCGGCCTTCGGCTCGGGCTCGGCCTTGGGCTCTTCGGTCTTCGGCTCCTCGGCCTTGGGTTGGGCGAAGTCGGGCGTGTACTCGACGGTCTCGTCGAGCACCAGCCGCTCCTGGTCGGACGACGTCGGCGGCGGCTCGACGTCCTGCTGCTCGGCCTGCTTCTGGGCGGCCTCCGTGGCCCGGAACAGCTCCGCGAGTGGGCCCTCACGCATGCTGGCGCGCTTGCGTGCCATTGAGGACCTCCTTCGCCAGGTCGCGGTACGCCTCGGCAGCGGTACCTGTGGGGTCGTACTTCAGGGCGCTCTGGCCCTTCACGGGCGCCTCCGCATAGCGGATCGTCTTCCGGATGCGCGTCTTGAACACGAGGTCGCCGAAGTTCTCCTCGAGGATCTCGACGGCCTCGCGGGCGTGCAGCGTCCGGCCGTCGAACATCGTCGGCAGGATGCCCTGGATCTCGACGTCGGGATTGATGTTCTCGCGGATCATGCTCAGCGTGTTCTCGAGCTGCACGAGGCCGCGGAGTGAGAGGTACTCGCACTGCACGGGCACGATCACCCCGTCGGAGGCGACGAGGGCGTTGATCGTGAGCAGCCCGAGCGAGGGCGGCGTGTCGATGAGGATCCAGTCGTAGTCGTCCTTCACCGGCGCCAGGCCCTTCTCGAGGGCGCGCTCGCGACCGATCAGGCTGGACAGCGCGAGCTCGGCGCCTGCGAGATCGATCGACGAGACGGCGAGGTCGACCTCGCCCTTGTGCAGCACCTGCTCGATCGGCAGCCGGTGGACGAGCACGTCGTACATCGAGCGCTCGATCGTGTCGGGGTTGAGCCCCTGGCTCATCGTGAGGTTCCCCTGCGGATCGAGGTCGACCGCCAGCACGCGCAGCCCCTGCTCTGCGAACGCCACAGCAAGGTTGAGCGTGGACGTGGTCTTCGCCACGCCGCCCTTCTGGTTGGCGAACGCGATGACCCTTGTCACACCTGCTCCTTCCGAGGTGTCCGTGTCCGCGGCCGCTGGACGACGTAGCGCTTGCAGGAAGCCCATTCCGAGCGTGCTTTCGGGTCAGGCTAGCAGAGTCCTCCCCGCGCACTCAGGGTCCCCGACCGCCTGCCGAAGCCGCTCGATGGCGTCCTCGGCGCCCTCGGTCGGACCGGGCTCGACGCGCACCCACGCCTCCGCCTCGGCGACGAGCTCGCGCAGCTCGGCGAGCATCAGCTCGGCCGGAGAGCCTCGGCGCTCGAGCGCCTCGATCCGCTCCAGCCGCCGCAGCACCGATCGCGCCTCGTCCATCTTCCGAACGTAGCCGCGGAGGTCTTTCGCAGACGTGCCAGATCTCTGTGCCAAGTTCGTACACTCGCGCGATGATCGTCTGTCCCGAACTGCGGCGAGGAGAATCCGGAGCGCGCGCGCTTCTGCCTCAACTGCGGTACCGCGCTAGAGGCGGCGCAGAGCCGGCGAGGAGCGCAAGGTCGTCTCCGTGCTCTTCGTCGACCTCGTCGGCTTCACGGCGGGCGCCGACCGCGCCGACCCCGAGGACGTGCGCGCCACGCTCCGCCCGTACCACGAACGCGTCTCGCGCGAGATCGAGCGTTTCGGCGGCACGGTCGAGAAGTTCGTCGGCGATGCCGTCATGGCCGTCTTCGGCGCGCCGGTGGCGCACGAGGACGACGCCGAGCGCGCCGTGCGTGCGGGCCTGCGGATCCTCGACGCGATCGCCGAGCTCTCCGAGGACGAGGGGCTGGAGCTCGCCGTGCGCGCGGCCGTCGCGACGGGCGAGGCAGTGGTGCAGCTCGGCGCCCAGCCGGGCACCGGCGAGGGCATCGCCACGGGCGACGTCGTCAACACCGCCGCCCGTCTACAGGGTCAAGCGCCGGTGGGAGGCACTCATCGTCAACGAGCAGGCGTACCGCGCGACGACGCAATGTGATCACGCTACGAGGAGCTGCCGGCGCTCGAGCTCAAGGGCAAAGGCGATCCCGTTCCTGCCTGGCGAGCGCTGTCGGCGACGAGCCGTTTCGGAGTCGACGCGGAAGCGGCGCCTTCGACGCCGTTCGTCGGCCGCGACCGCGAGCTCCGTCTGCTCCAGGACACGTTCGAGCGCATGGTCGGTGAGTCGGAGATCCAGCTCATCACGATCACAGGCGAGCCAGGCGTCGGCAAGACGCGACTGCTCGCCGAGTTCCGCACGTGGGTCGACGACCGGCCTGAGCTCGTCTACTGGCGACAGGGCCGGTGCCCACCTTACGGCGACGGCATCACGTTCTGGGCGCTCGGCGAGATCGTCAAGGCACACGCGGGCATCCTCGAGTCCGACGACCCGACGCAAGCAGAGGACAAGCTCGGCCAGACCCTCTTGGGAGTCGACGACGCCGAGTGGCTGCAAGCACGCCTGGCACCACTCGTGGGGCTCGCGGGGGGCGGCGACACCGATCGCGAGGAGTCGTTTCGCGCCTGGCAGCGCTACATCGAGTCGACCGCCGCACGGGGGCCGCTCGTCCTCCTCTTCGAAGACCTCCACTGGGCCGACGCTGCGCTCCTCGAGTTCGTGGAGCGGCTCGTCGACTGGTCGTCAGGCCTGCCGATCCTCGTGCTCTGCACGGGACGGCCCGAGCTCTACGAGAGCCATCCTGCGTGGGGCGGCGGCATGCGCAACTCGACGACCGTCGCGCTGTCGCCCCTGTCGCAAGAGGAGACCGCACGGCTCGTGTCCGCCCTTCTCGATGCTGCCGTGCTGCCGGCGGAGACACAGACGGAGCTCCTCGACAGGGCGGGTGGCAACCCGCTGTACGCGGAGGAGTACGCGCGGCTCTTCCTCGAGCTCGGCTCCGCAGAGAATCTGCCGCTGCCGGACACGGTCCAGGGGCTCATCGCTGCGCGGCTCGACACGCTGCCGCCCGACGCGGAAGTCGCTGCTCCAGGATGCGGCCGTCATCGGCAAGGTCTTCTGGGCAGGTGCACTCGAGGCGATGGGCGAGCGCGACGAAGAGGGCGTCCGCGACGGTCTTCACCAGCTCGCGAGGAAGGAGCTCTTGCGGCCCGCGCGGCTCTCGTCCGTCGAGGGCCAGGCCGAATACGCGTTCTGGCACGCGCTCATCCGCGACGTGGCATACGGCCAGATTCCCCGTTCGGCCCGTGCCGTGAAGCATCTGGCCGTCGCCGACTGGATCGAGGTGATGGCGGGAGCGAGGCTCGTCGACCACTCCGAGCTGCTCGCCCATCACACGACCGAGGCGATCGCTCTCGGCCAGGCATCGGGGGCGTCGCGCGACCCGGAGCTCGAGCTCCGAGCGGCGCGGTACCTCGTGCTCGCGGGGGATCGCGCTATCGAGCTCGACATCGTCGCGGCGGCCGCGCGCTACCGCCGAGCTCTCGAGCTTCTCCATGCGGGCTCGGAGGAGCACGGCCTCACGCTCTTGAAGCTGGCCGAGACGGCGCAGGCCGGCGGGAGATTCGAGGAGGCGCGGGACCATGCTGAAGCCGCCGCGACCGAGCTCGACGCAGCCGGCGCGTCGCGTAGCGCCGCTCGCGCCTACAGGCTTGCTCGGCAACGTGTACTTCCAGCTCGGAGGAGCAGATCGCATGCGAGCAGCGCTCGAGCGCTGCTCTCGAGCTCCTCGAGCCGCTCCCGCCGGGGCCCGAGCACGTCGAGACGTACGGGAGGATGGTCGTCACTCGAGGCTCTCAGCGGCCGGTCGCCAGAGCTTGGGCTCGAGTGGGCGGAGAAGGCGGTGTCGCTCGGTGAGGAGCTCGGGCTCCGCCGTGAGCTAGTTCGCGCCTACCAGTGGCGCGGGCTCATGCGATGCGAGCTCGGAGACCTCGGGGGGATCGAGGATCTCGAGCACGGGCTCGCGGAAACGATCGAGCTCCGCGATGCCGCTCGCCATCCCGGCCTACGTGAATCTCGCCGACCACGTGTGGCGGCAGCGTGGACCGGCAGCGGCGTTGGAGATCCAGACGACCGCGATCGAGCTCGCGGAGCGGCGCGGCGGCACGCCGACGTGGCCGAAGGCGGAGTCGTGCTGGATGCTGTACGACCTCGGCCGCTGGGACGAGCTGCTTCAGGTCGCCGAGAGCGTTCGGAGCTTCGAGGAGGCGCACGGCGCCGCGCAGCCCGGCGCAATGGCGCAGGGTACGCCGCACTCGTTCTGATTCGGCGCGGCGCGCTGGAGGAGAGCGCGAGCGGTGGCCGCAAACGTGCTCGCACACGCAAGGAAGATCGAGGACCCGCAGGTGCTCGGCCCGGCGCTCGTCGCCTCGGCGCTCGTCGCCGAAGCGCACGGGGACGCGGCATCAGCCCTCCACAGCGTCGAGGAGTACCGACACGTGACGCGCAACCGTCCGTACTTCCGCGCCCAGAACCTCACGGACGCAGCTCGGATCGCCTGCGCCGCCGGTGACCTCGCCCTCGCCGAGGGCCTGCTGGACAACGTCGTCACCGCCGCCGAGCGCGACCGGCTGTCTGCGCTCACCGTCCGGGCGACGATCACCGGGGCCCAAGACGCATTCGCGGAGGCTGCCGTTGGCTGGAAGGCGCTCGGCTGCGTCTTCGAGCACGCGCTCGCCCTTCGCGGCGCCGGCGAGGACGACGCCGCGAACGCGATTCTCGAAGCAGCTCGGAGTGCCGCTGCCGCCCGCTCAGACGGCGGCGCGGACGGCGAAGTAGCTCACCGGCCGCGGCGAGAGCCCGAGCAGCGACTCGTCGAGCCGTTCCAGCAGGCCGGGACGGTCGCCGTGCATCAACACCTCGACGAGGGCGCGCCGGACGACGTCCGAGACACCGTCGTCGGCGCGTCCGCCGCCGGTGACGCCGCGCAGCGCGGCGAAGAGCTCGCCACGGTCTTGCCCGCGGTCCCCGACCAGCACGGCCGCGCGAGCGGCGGCCGCCCACAGCCCGTCGTCCCCGCCGAGCAGCGCCGCCAGCGACTCGCGGAGCAGCTCGGAGCGGAACGGGTCGTCGGCGAACAGCGAGAGCTCCCACCGGTCGACGGCCTCCCCCAGCTCGGGGTCCGCGTCGCACGCGGGCAGGCGCTCGAGCAAGTCGCACGCGAGCCGCCCGCGAAACTCGTCCAGACGGCTCGGCTCTCCCCCGGGCTCGGTGGCGGCAATGGGCAGCACGGGCCGGATGCCGTACGGCCGCCAGTCGAGGCGCTCGAAGAGGATCGGCCCCGCCGCGACGGGAGCAGCCGTTGCCAGCCGCAGGGCGGTGACGGCATCGGCGAACTCGCCGGGTGCGTCGGGCGCCTCCTCCTGGGAGGCGGGGAACACTGACGTGAGCTCGAGCACGCACATCCGCTCAGGCTCGTCGCCGAAGCCGCTCGGCAGCAGGCCACGAGCCTCGGGCCAGTAGGCCGCGAGCTCGCCGACGGCCGACATGCGCACGACGATGTCGCGCCCGAGGTCGACAGCAACGGGCGCCGACAGGCCGACGAGCGGCGCCGCCGCCCCGTACTCGTGCCGCTCGCCGAGCAGGGAGCTCTCGATTTCCCCGTATACGCGGTTGAACACGCCGTCGTCCCAGTCGAAGCCGCCACAGGCATCGGCGACGGCGCCGAGCAGCGGAAGGAGGATCGAGTGATACAGCGCTCGCTCCTCGTCGGGCTTCGCGCCTGCGTGCGCGCGGGCGAAGATCGCGGCGGCAGGCTCCCGCTCGAGCTCCTCGATCGCGGCTGCGGTGTCGTCGAGCCGGAAGAGCCGGTCGGCGCGGGCGTCGACGTAGGTGCGAGTCAGCGGCCGGAGCTCGTAGAACGCGGGATCGCCGGGCGTCGCATGCTCCTCGAACGAGAACGACAGCGGGACGTCTTTCTCGGACTCACGATGGAGATGCGCGAACGCGCCGAGACAAAACCGGCGCACGGCGGAGTAGAGGTTCGGCGAGCGCACTCCCACGAAGTTGCTTACGCCTCGGCGGGCTCCTTTCCTCTCTGGCAGGCCGGACACCAGTAGACCGTGCGGGCGGCGTCGCCCTGTTTGGCGGAGAGCAGAGGCTCGCCGCAGCGGCGGCAGGGGCGGCCCGCGCGCCGGTAGGCCTCTCGCCGCGGATTGCCTCCGTCACGGGAGTCGGCCATCAGCCTGGCCGCCTTGCGGACGACCCCGTGGAGCTCGGCGTCGCCGAGATCGGCAAGCCGGTGCCACGGCGAGACGCGCGTGTGCCACAGCGCCTCGCTGCGCCAGATGTTCCCGATGCCCGCCACCACGCGCTGGTCCAGCAGCGCCTCGCCGATCGCACGCCGCTGGTCGACGTCGCGCAGGTTGGCGATGATCGCGTCCTCGTCGAGCTCGGGCGCGAGGATGTCCGGCCCGAGCGTCGAGACGCGCCGAGCCGAGGTCTCGAGCACCGCTCCGCCGCGCAGGACGGCCTTCGCACTCTCACCCGTCAGCACGAGCCACGGCATGCCGTGCACTGGTGCGCCGGTCGCCATCGTTCGCCAGCTGCCGGACATGCCCAGGTGGCTGCGCAGCACGCGTCCTCCCTCGAAGCGCAGGAGCAGGTTCTTGCCGTGAGCCTCCACCGCTTCGAGGCAGCGTCCGTCCAGCCGCTCGGCGACACCGGTCGCACGAGCCCGCGGATGCACGGCCTCGACGGACAGCCGCTGCCCGACAAGGGCTCTCAGCCGCCCGGCCATGCGGTGAACGGTGTCGCCTTCAGGCACCGGTCAGGGCCGGAGCACGGCCCGCCGCGGCCCGGCCACGAACCCCGCCTCGAGCAGGATCGGCATGACGGCCGACTCGGCCACCGGCTCGCCGTCGAAGCGCTCCACCGCGAGGCGTCGCCGCCGGCCGCCCGCGCGTCGCGTGTGCTCCACGAGCGCGGTCAGAGCCACGCGAAGCCACTGCTCCTCGGGATCGCGGAGCGGCAGCAGCGTCTTGCCTCCGCGTTCTACGAAGAGCGCCGCCTCTCCACCGAGCAGCACGACCGTGGCGCCGGCCACGCGGGCGGCGCGGCCCGTCGCCCGCTTCGGCCAGGGAAGAGCGGCGCCGTACGGCTGAGCCGGGTCGGCGGCCGCGAGCACGAGCGGCTGCGGCTCTTCGCCCTCGCGCGGCCGCAGCTCGCGCAGCCGCTCGACCGCGCCGCCGAGCGCGAACTGGGCGCCGCCGAGACCTTCCACGAAGTACCCGCGGCGGCAGAGCCCGAGCGTCTCGAGCGCTCGCAGCTCCGTGTAGACGGCGCCGTAGCCGCCGGGGATGCCCTCGGCCCGAACGCCGTCGCGGGTCACGATCCCCTGGCGCTCGAGCAGGAGCTCGGCCAGCGCTCGTCTAGAAGGGCCATGTCCGGGGTCAGACCCCGGACGTGTCTCGAAGAGACGGTCCGTCGTGGACCAGCGTCCCTGGGTCGCCGTTGGCACCGTTGCTCGGCGTCGCGCGAAACGGCGCGGCCGCCGCTCGGTCTTCGGCGTGCCATAGCGGCGCGGCGCGCGCAGCGGCTGCCAGGCGTCGTTCGTCACCTCGCCGGCCCACACGAGATCCCAGAGCGCAGGCAGCGCCTGCTCCGCGTCCACGCCCGTGACGGCGAGGAGGTCGGACCAGAACTCCGCCGACCGCGACAGCGCCGCACGAATCGCATCGTGGACGTCCCCCTCCGGGCGCGGCGCGCCGCCGACCGCCCCCAGCACTCCGGCGTCCTCCCGGAAGTACACGGCGACACGGTCGAGGCCGGCGCCGATCCAGACGAGCTCGCCGGTGGCGCACAGCTGGTCGAGTTGCTCGGGGCGGTAATCGGGCACACGCCGGGGCAGCAGCTCCGACTCCCAGAGCGAAACGGGCAGCGCGAGCGCCTGCAGCGGTACCAACGCCTCACGCAAGCTGGAGCGCCGATCGACTCCATGCCAGGAGGCGAGGAAGCGGGCGAACGCCGCCTGCTCGGCAGGCTCCACTTCCTTCCGCAGCGCCGCCAGCGATGCTCGCCGCAGCCGGCGGAGCACCTCCGGGTCGCACCACTCGCGCTCGGTGCCGCCCGGGCGCAGCTCGCCGCGCACCAGCAGCTCTTCCGCCTCGAGCGCGCGCAAGACGTGCTCGACGTCCCTCCCGAAACGCGCAGCCGCCTCTGCCGTCGTGAACGGCCCGCGCCCCCGAGCCCAGCGGTGCACGAGCTGGCGCAAGGCCGTCTCGGGCTCCCTTGTCTCGAGGAAGGCGTCGGGGAGGCCGGAAGGCGGCATGACGCCGAGCGCGTCGCGATAGCGCCCCGCATCCTCGGCAGCGATCAGGCGCTCCTCACCTGCGACCTGGACGCGAACGGCGCGCCGCGCCTCCACGAGCGGCTCCGCCAACATTGAATCATATTCATCAGATCGCAAATCTCCCCTACGCAATAGCACGAAGTGCAAATCATCTGCATTACGCGGGTCTCCGCGCAACTGGCGCTCGACGTCATCGACCGCGTCGGCGTCCAGCAGGTCGCGCAGCTCCTCCTGGCCCAGTAGCTCTCGCAGCAGATCGCGGTCGAGCGACAGCGCCTGTGCCCGCCGCTCCGCCGGCGGCGTGTCGTCCTCGAACATGTACGTGGCCACGTAGTCGAAGAGCAGCGAAGACGCGAACGGCGAGGCCGACGGCGTCTCCACGTCGACAACGTCCAGCTCGCGTGACGCGACCCCCGACAGCAGCTTTCGCAGTGCGTCGAGGTCGAAGACGTCCTGGAGGCACTCGCGATACGTCTCCAGCACGATCGGGAACGCGGGGAAGCGCCGCGCCACCTGGAGCAGGGACTGCGCCTTCAGCCGCTGCTGCCAGAGCGGTGTCCGCTCGCCCGGACGTCGCCGCGGGATGAGCAGCGCGCGGGCGGCGTTCTCCCGGAAGCGCGAGCCGAAGAGCGCGCTCTCCCCCACAGCCGCCAGCACGAGCTCCTCCACGCCCGCCGGATCGAGCAGCAGCTCGTCGACGGCAGGCGCAGCGTCGGCATCCGGCAGGTGGAGCGCGATGCCGTCGTCCGACCAGATCGACTGCGCCTCCAGGCCGAGCGACTCGTGCAGGCGCGCGGAGAGGGCGAGCGCCCACGGCGCGTGCACGCGGCCGCCGAACGGCGTGAGCACGCAGACCCGCCAGTCGCCGATCTCGTCGCGGAACCGCTCGATGACGATCGTCCGGTCGGACGGCACGGCGCCCGTTGCAGCCTCCTGCTCGCGCAGGAACGTGAGCAGGTTGCGCGCCGCCAGATGATCGAGGTGAAAGTCGCTGCCCAACCGCTCCAGCGCTTCGTCATCGGACAGCGCCACGAGCTCGCGCGTCGCCCGGCCGATCGCCTGGCCGAGCTCGTAGGGGCGTCCCACGCCCTCGCCCTTCCAGAACGGCACGGCTCCCGGTACGCCCGGCGCCGGCGACACGAGCACGCGGTCGCGCGTGATCTCCTCGATCCGCCAGCTCGACGCTCCCAGCAGGAACGTCTGCCCGGCCCGTGCCTCGTACACCATCTCCTCGTCGAGCTCGCCCACCTTGCTGCCCGAGTCGACGAGCTGCACCGTGAACAGGCCGCGGTCGGGGATCGTGCCCGCGTTCGTCACCGCCAAGCGGCGGGCACCGGCCAGGCCGCGGATCGTGCCGCCCGTGCGGTCCCACGTGATGCGGGGCCGCAACTCGGCGAACTCGTCGGAGGGATAGCGGCCGGCGAGCATGTCGAGCACGTTCTCCAGCTGGACGCGAGACAGGTCGGAGAAGGGATAGGCGCCGCGGACGAGCTCGTGCAGGTCGTCCACCGCCACCTCCTCTTCGGCACAGATCGCCACGATCTGCTGCGCGAGCACGTCGAGCGGGTTCCGCGGGATGACGGTCTCCTCGATCGCGCCGTCGCGCATGCGGCGCGCGACGACCGCCGACTCGAGCAGGTCGGCGCGGAACTTCGGGAAGATCCTGCCCTTCGAGACCGCGCCCAGCTCGTGGCCCGCCCGGCCGACGCGCTGCAGTCCGCGTGCGACGGACTTCGGCGACTCCACCTGGATGACGAGGTCGACGGCGCCCATGTCGATGCCCAGCTCGAGCGATGACGTGGCGACGAGGCACGGGATCTCGCCCTTCTTCAAGAGCTCCTCCACCTCGACCCGTTGCTCCCGGGCGAGGGAGCCGTGGTGCGCCCTGGCCAGCTCGCGCTCCGCCAGCTCGTTAAGGCGCAGCGCCAGCGCTCGGCGAGCCGGCGGTTGTTGACGAAGACGATCGTGGAGCGGTGCTGCTCGACGAGCTGAGGATCTCCGGGTAGATCGAGGGCCAGATCGAGCGGGCGCCGAGCTCCGTGCCGGCGTCCATCTCCTGGCCGTCGGCGGGCGCCGGATACGAGAGCGTGATGTTGGACGGCAGCTCGCGCATGTCGTCCACCGGCACGACGACCTCGAGGTCGAGCTCCTTCGCGCGCCCCGCGTCCACGAGCTCGATCGCCCGGCCGCCCGAGACGAAGCGGCCGATCTCCTCCAGCGGCCGCTGCGTGGCGGAGAGGCCGATGCGCTGCACCGGTGACTGGATGAGCCGGTCGAGCCGCTCCACCGTGAGCGCGAGATGGGCGCCGCGCTTCGTCCCCGCGACCGCGTGCACCTCGTCGAGGATCAGCGTCTCGACCGTCCGCAGCATCTCGCGCGCCTGTGACGTGAGGATGAGGAAGAGCGACTCCGGGGTCGTGATCAGGATGTCCGGCGGCTTGCGCGCCATCTGCTGGCGCTCCTTCTGCGGCGTGTCGCCCGTGCGCACCGCCACGCGCAGCTCCGAGCGGATCCCGGCCAGAGGCCCGCGGAGGTTGCGCTCGACGTCGTAGTTCAGCGCCTTGAGCGGCGATACGTAGAGCAGGCGCAGGCCTTCGCCCGGGCTGCGCATCCAGACGATCGATGCCGTAGAGGAAGGCGGCGAGCGTCTTCCCGGAGCCGGTCGGCGCCTGGATGAGGACGTTGCCGCCCTTCGCGATGGCCGGCCAGCCGAGCATCTGCGCCGGCGTCGGCTCGGCGAACGCCCCCTCGAACCAGGCCCGAGTCTTGTCTCCGAACAGCTCGAGCGCGCTCACGATTCCAGACTAGCGACCGGCCGCTATGCGAACAAGTGTTCTGCCGCTAGTCTTCCGGGCATGCAGCCTGACCGCCTCTACTTCACCGGGAACGACGAGGCCGACCGCCTGCTGGCAGAGGAGCCGCTGGCGCTGCTGATCGGCTTCGCGCTCGACCAGCAGGTGTCGGTGCCCGTCGCCTTCTCCGGCCCGCTGAAGATGAAGCAGAGGCTCGGCACGCTGGACGCCGAGGCCATCGCCGGGCTCGACCCGGAACAGCTCGAGCAGGCGTTCCGCGAGAAGCCCGCGATCCACCGCTTCCCGGGCTCGATGGCCGGACGAGTGCAAGAGCTCAGTCGCACGGTCGTCTCCGAATACGACGGCGACGCGGAGCGCGTCTGGACGGAGGCGAAGGACGCAGACGACCTCCGTCGGCGAATCGGAGACCTGCCCGGCTTCGGGCGGATGAAGATCACCGCGCTCGGCTCCGTGCTGGCCAAGCGCTACGGGCTGCCGCAGGCGCAGGAGCTCGTGCCGGACTTTCCTACGCTCGGCGACGTCGACTCGCCGGAGGCGCTCGAGCGCTTCCAGGCGGCGAAGCGCGCCTACAAGGCTTCCCTGCGCGGCACGTAGGGCACGAACCGGGGCTCGAACGGCGAGCCCTGGGGACGTTGCTTGCCGCAGCCCACCATGGCGACGACCCCCTCCGTGACGCCGTCGACGCCTAGCCGCTCCTCGATCTCGCGTCGCGTTGATGGCGACGGTGACGTACGCTCCGAGCCCGAGCTCCGCAGCCACGAGGTAGTGGGTCTGGCTCAGGTGCGCGGCGTCCATGAGGACGACCGGATACGCCTTCTGCTGCTTCGGGTACTTCCAGTGCGTACGGGGAAACCGGGCGGTCATGACGGTGCTGACGTGCGCGGTTCCGAAGTAGTTCTGTCCGCATGTGAAGTAGGCGGCCAGCCCGATCGCCTCCTCCTCCTCGAGCCGCTCCATCAGCTCGAGGGAGTGGCTTCGCACGTCATAGTGGTAGATGCCGGTCTCGACCCCGTCCACGCCGCTCACGATCGGGTAGGCCTCGATCGGGTGCAAGCCGCCGCCGGAGGGGCTCGTGCGCTTGATGCAGTAGAGGTCGCCGATGATCGGCGCGGTGCCCTGGCAGCCCCAGACCTGGTGGAGGACGAGCGAGAGCTCCTCGACTGTCATCCGCGCGGCGCGGTCGAAGCCCCTGGTTGTCTTGCGCGCGGCCAGCGCGTCGTAGAGGCCTCCATCGCGCCGGACGACGGGCAGCTCACGCACGGCCAGGGGATCGGACAGCGAGTGGAACGGATCCGGCGGCGCGCCGTGCTCGGCCACGAACTCCTCGAGCAGCTCTTCCGTGACGACGGGGAACTCCCCCTCGTGGGGCGAGCGTCGCAGATCCACGCCGCTCCACTTGGTCATCAGGTAGTGAAGCGCGCCGTAGACGTTCCAGCGCGCGTTCGAAAGCGTCTCGTCGTACGCCCGTAGGCGCACCAGCTCCTCGTCGTCATCGTCGTCAGCGAGCAGCACGCCCTTGCGCGCAAGCTCGAGCACGCGTTCCCGGTCCTCAGGCAGGACGTCGACCCAGTCGTGAGACGGGATCGAAAGCGCCAGTCGCAGATCGTCCTCCTCGATCGGGCATTCCTTGCCCGGAGCAGGGAGATCGCGTAGATCTGCTGTGCCGGGACGAGGCGGGCCTCGCCGCGGACGAAGGCTTCGAGGTCCGGGAACGGCCCGTCTAGGCAGTGGAAGAAGACGTAGACGGTGCGCCTAGCCTGCGGCACCGTCCTCGCTCTCGGCGGTGGGCACCAGCGGCATCGCGAAGCGAACGAGCAGGTAGATCTGGTCGAACGGCGGCGAATTCGGCGAGCCCCCGTACTCGTCCAGCCAGGCTGTCCAGGCCGCGAGGTCCCTGCACAGGCTCGCGGGGCGGCGTCCACTGCTGGCCCTGGTCCAGGTCGACTCCGGCTCGCTCCCGCACGGCTCTGCAAACAGCGCGTCAAGTTCCTCGAACTCCGTGTCTGACCGACCGAAGTACGTGCGCTGGTCATTCGGGTCGAATGCGGCTTTGAGGAGGAACTTTCGCAGCAGGATGTTCGGTTGGTTCCCGGCCCCTCCGGCTCCTTCGTTGGCCATTCCGGCTCCTTCGTTCGTTTGTGATCGGGGGTCTAACGCTTCTCGGGTCGCTCGTCAAGCCGATCGAGCGCGGCGCGCGTCCTCTGGGCGGCAACGATGTTGCCCTTTTGCTCGTAGAGATCGATCGCACGCGCGCATGCGGCTCCGTGGCGTCCTGCGGCCGCCCGAGGAGGCGAAAAACGTCGGCAAGGTCGGTCCATGCGTCGGCATGAAGGTCGAGCCACTCTGTCCGGTTTGCGAGCTCGACCGCCTCGCGCGCAAGCTGCTCGGCCTCAGCGGCCTCTCCCCGTGCCGCCAGGACCCTGGCCCGGGCTGAGCGCCAGATGACCTGTGAAGCCAGGTCCTCACGCATGGCCGACTCTGCACTGATCTTGGCGTAGTGCTCGGCCTCGTCGAACCGCTCCTGCTCGCAAAGGACCCGGGCCAGCATCGCCGCCACGCTCGAGAGGAACGCCCGCTCTCCGAGCTGCTCGAGCTGCGAATAGCTTCCACGCAGCTCTCGCTCGGCCGCCGCGAGATCGCCGGCCAGCACTTCCATATAGGCGCCGAACATGGATCCCCCGCCCAGGAGCCCGAGCCCGAGCTCGTCGATGATGCGCCTCGCGCCCTCCCTCGACTCGTGCGCCTCCTCGAACTCCCCACGCTCGGCCAAGAGCACGCAGAGCACCTCCTGGACCTCGGCTCGGAGCAAGAGGTTCTCCGGTTCCTCCTCCAGGATTGCCCGGCAGCGGCGGATTCCCTCATCAGCCGGAGTGGGCCCGATCTGGGCAACCCGACAGAGGCTGCCGAGGATCTCGGTGACCTTGCGCTGGTCTCGTGCGTTGCGTGCGTGGACGAGCGCGCGCTCGAGGGCGTCCTGCATATCGGCGAGGCGCAGACGGAACCAGTAGACCTCTACGACGAGCAGCCAGGCTCTGGCGAGTCCCGGCTCGTCGCCCGCCTGCCCGAAGATTTCGGCGGCTTCGTGCGCCTGAGCGAGGACATCGTCGAGATCGAGGTCGGGGTCGATGATCGTGCGCACCGACATGCGCTCGATCCGCGCCCGCTCCGCGAGCACCGCGTCGTCGGCCTCTTCGGCTGCCTCGACGGCCTTGCCGAGCACACTCTCCGCCTCCCGCAGGTCGCCGCGCTCGCGGAGCGCGATCCCGAGATCGACGACGACGGAGACCTGTGGCACTCCACCGTCGTCGAGAAGCGACGCGGCCCGCTCGAGCAAGTTGACCGCTGCGGGCATGTCGCCGCGCGCGAGCGCGCGCCTGCCCGCCGCCGCCAGACGGCTGCCGCCGCGGAACGCAATCGATTGCGCCGGCTCGTCGACGCGACCGAGTTGCACCCGGTACTCGAACGCCCGCTCCAGGTGGTAGCCGAGCAGCTCTTCGTACTCGCCCGCGCGGGCGCCGGCCACGTCCACGAGCCAGTCCGCGAAGCGCTCGTGCAGCTGCGATCGCAGCTCCTTCGGGATCGAGTCGTACGCCGCCTCGCGGATCAGAGCGTGCCGGAAGCGAAAGCCGTCCTCTGCCGCGAAGGCCGCCTTGTCGGGACGGATGAGCTCCTTCCGAACGAGCGAGTGCAGACATGTCCCCACCCGCTCGCGCGCCGGACCCTCCGCGAGCGCCCGGACGGAGCCCTGGTGGAAGACCGTGCCCTCCACCGCAGCACGCTCGATGACGTGTCGCTCATCGCCCTCGAGCCTGTCGAGGCGGGCGGCGATGAGAGCCTGGATGGACGGCGCCATCCGCACGCCGGACAGGTCGCCCGCGGCAACCCATCGGCCGTCGTCGCGACGCAGCAGCCCGTCGTCCATCAGCATCGACACCGTCTCCTCGACGAAGAGCGGGTTGCCTTCGGCGGCCTCCTGGATGCGCGATGCCACGGTCGGGTCGAGCGTTGCCTCGCCCAGCAGGTTCTCGATCAGCCGCTCCGACTGGCCCGGAGACAGGGGCTCGAGGGTCAGCGTGACCGAGTTCCCGTTGCGCGCAGTCCAGCCCGGGCGCAGCTCGAGCAGCTCGTGGCGAGCCATCGCCAGGAGCACGAGCGGCGTCCGGTGCGAGCGATCGGCGACATACTCGACCAGGTCGAGCAGCGTCGGCTCGGCCCAGTGGAGATCGTCGAGCACGACCACGAGCGGCCGCGTTCCAGCGAGCGTCTCGAACAGCATGCGCACGCCCCAGAAGCCTTCTTCGGCGGCCGCTCCTGCCTCCACGAACCCGATCAGCTCCGCGACACGCTCAGCGGCGAGGGCCCCGGACTCCGCGCTCGCGAGTGCAGCGGCGATCTTCTTGGTCGCGACATCCGGGTCGTCGTCGTCGGCGATGCCCACTGCCTGGCGCACGACTTCGAGGATGGGCCAGAAGGTGATGCCCTCGCCGTATGCGAGACAGCTTCCCGACAGCACCGTCGCGCGGGGGGCGATCTGCTGAAGGGCCTCCGCAGCCAACCGCGACTTGCCGACCCCCGCGGCGCCGAGAATCGTCACGAGTCCGGACTCCGCTCGCTCGACCGTGCGCTCGAACGCCAGCCTCACCGCCTCCAGCTCGCGTTCCCGCCCGACCATCGGCGAATCCAGGCGGCGCGCGTGACCGGCAGCATGAGGGATCACCTCGAGCAGCCGGTATGCAACGACCGGCGCGCGTTTGCCTTTGAGCTCGAGTTGCTCGACAGCATCGGCGGCCACCGCATCGCGTGCGAGGCGGTACGTCTGCTCTCCAATCCGGACCTCTCCCGGCGCAGCCGATGCCTGCAGCCGCTGCGCGACGTTGACGACGTCTCCCGCGACGTATCCGTGGCCATGGTCCGGGTCTCCGGCGATCACCTCGCCGGTGTTGACACCGATTCGCACCGCCAGACCGGTGCCGAGGGAGCGCTCGATCTCGAGGCTCAGGTCTGCGATGGCCTCGCGCAGCTCGACGGCGGCGCGAAGCGCTCTCACAGCGTCGTCCTCGTGCAGGACGGGGATTCCGAAGACGGCCATGACCGCGTCGCCGATGAACTTCTCGACGGTCCCCCCGTGGCGCTTCAGAACAGCCGTCGCCGCCTCGTAGTACCGGGACATCAGGTGCCGCAGCTGCTCCGGGTCGTGCCGCTCAGCGATGCGCGTCGAGTCGACGACGTCGCAGAAGAGGACGGTGACTGTCTTACGAACCTCGGGCCGTCGACCTTCGGCTGCAGCGAGCTTCGAGAGTGGAACCGCACGCGTTGCAGAACCGCGCGTCATGCGGATTGTCGGCGCCGCAGCGAGGACACGTGGGCATGGTGCGAAGCTATATGGCAGCAGCACCCGGTACGCAACACTCCGTTGCCCGCCCGGCACGCTCCGCGGGCGCCCGTCGGCACCGGATCGGCGATCCGCCCAGCTAGAGCTCGGCCACGGGCCCGAAGTCGGGCTGGAGCGAGGACTGTTCCGTCGCAACGATGGCCACAGCCGGAGATCGCCACGGCGCCTTCCGAGAACCCGTCGAGCCCGAGCTCCTCGTCGATCGTCACGCGCGTTGATCGCGGGCTGGTGACGAACGCACCAAGGCCGAGCTCGGTGGAGACGAGGTAGAAGGTCTGGCTCAGGTGCGCAGCGTCCATGAGCACGACGGCGTACGCACGCGGATGCTGCCGGTACTTCCAGAACGTGCGCGGAAAACGGGCCGTCAGGATCACGAGCAGCGCCCGCGTCCCGAAAGTACGATTGGCCGGCCGTGAAGCGCTCGGCGAGAGCCGAGGCGTCGTCGACGTTCGAGCGTACGGATCGAGCTCCAGCGAGTGGTCGCGCCCGTTGTAGTGGTAGAGGCCCGTGTCTACTCCGTCCGCACGCAGCACCAGCGGATAGGCCTCGATCGGATGGAGACCGCCGCCGGACGGACTGGTCCTCGCGAGCATCAGGACGTGGTCGCCAACCGAGACGGAGCCCCGGAAGCCGAACGTGTAGAAGAGCAGCGCGGCAAGGTCCTCCCCGGCTCACGCTCTGCGCAGGATCGAAGAGCCGCGCCGTCCTTCGCGCTTCGAGTACCTCGTACAGGTCCCCGGTCGCGTCGCACCTTCGGAAGAGACACGGCCGCGCGCAGGGCTACCGACGGTGTGGAACCCCGGAGGAGGGGGCCCGTACCGCTCCTCCATCCAGCGCCATCCCTCCTCGTCTCCCGTCTTCCGTTCCGAGTGACTCCGCGCCGTCGAGGGCGAGGACACCCTTCCATCGCCCGAGCGAGTGGTACAGCGCGCCGTACAGGTCCCAGCCGGCGTCGCTCAGTCCCTCGTCCAGTCGTCTCAGCTCGGCCAGCCCGGGCTCATCGGCGTCGCTGACCACCAGTCCTCGATCGGCAAAGGTCTCGATCAGCGTTGGACTCCCGGCTTCCCCGATGTCGATCCAGCGATCCGTGGGAATGGCGAGCAACACCGCCAGCTCGTCCTGCGTGATCGAGTACTCCTCGCCACGGAGTATCGACACGGTGACGAGCTCCGGCGCCGAGTCGACCGCCACCACCCCGCGCAGGACCGCCGCGATGTCGATGGAGACTACGTCCCGCTCCGCGACGAGCAGGTGGGTCGTGCGCCGGATGTTCGTTTGTCGTTCCGGCCGATCTACTCCCAGAGACAAAACGGGCAATCTGGACCGAACCAAGGACAGAACTTCAGCCATAGCGGCCACGATGCGATCTCGGCGACCTCCTCCTTGGAAGGAAGGGTGACCACCTTGGGGATCTCGGTGCCTGGTGGTACCTCGATCCCCAGCTCCCGCAAGGCGGCGACCGGATCGTCACTGAGCTTCGCCCTGAATTCATCGTCGCTTCCGAGCTTTTGGATGAACGTGAGCGCGTTCTTGACGTCCTCCGCCGGCAGAGCCATGTGACCTCCTCTTGAAATAGCAGTGCACTGCGAGGTCTAACGCGTTTCCAGCGGGAGGTCAAGAGCGGCGAGCAGACGCCGCGCCTCGGGCGCCGACCCCCGCGCGCCGCCCATCGACGGATGTGATGTCCGTTCGGCGACGAGCAGGTGGGTCGTGCGCCGGATTTTCGTTGGTCGTTCCGGCCGATCTACGTGACTTCAAGCGGGCATAGAGGACCGAACACAGGGAAGAACTTCAGGATCGGCGGTATTTGGGCCTCGGCGTCCTCCTTGGAAGGAAGGGTGACCTTCTCGGGGTCGATGGTGGTGCCTCGTGGGAGCTCGATTCCCAGGTCGCGCAGGGCGCCGACTGGATCGGATTGGAGCTTCGCCCTGAAGGCGTCGTCACTCGCGAGCTTCCGGGCGAACTCGTCCGCCTGTGCTCCGGTCACCCTCACTTTGGTCCAGGGCGTCGGGGCTCCTCCTGAAGTAGCAGCCATGTTCACTCCTCTCGAGACTGCGGTGCACTGCGTGGTCTAACGGGTTTCCAGCGGGAGGTCAAGACCGTCGAGCAGGCGCCGCGCCTCCGTGGCGCCGACGACGTTGCCCTTTGCCGCGTACAGCGACTCAGCCCGGCGGAGCGGCGAGACCGCGGCTGCTGGCCCGCGCGCCCGGCCGAGAACGTCGGCCAGGTCGACGAGAGCATCGGCCTGGAGGTTCGGCCCATCCGTCCGTTCGGCGAGCTCTACGGCTTCGCGAGCCAGACTCTCGGCGAGCTCCAGGCGACCGTCCCTCGCGACGACCCGCGCCCGCGTGCCCCGCCAGACGACTTCCGAATATGCGTCCTCGGGTGTCGCGGTCCGTTCGCTCACGGCAGTCAGCGACGCGGCCTCCTCGGCGCGACCCTGGAGGACGAGGCAGCGCGCCAGGAGCGCCGCAACGGTGGAGAGCGCCCCCTGCTCGCCGATCGTCTCCAGCAGCTCGTACGACGTCCGCAACTCCTTCTCGGCTCCTGCGATGTCGCTCTCGAACAGCTCGACCGGCCCCGAATACAGGGGCAGGCGGGCGATCGTGAACTGCGCGCCGAACTCTGTCGCCAGCTCCTTGCTTCGCGCGTAGAGCTCATGGGCCTGCTCGAAGCGGCCGCACATGGCGTAGAGGCGCGCGAGCGTGGCCGTGATGACGGCAGCGAGCGCGTGATGCCGCTCCACGCGGACGAGGATCTCCTCGCACCTCGTGATCGCTTCCTCGGCGGGCGTCGGCCCCAGGGCGAGGGCCACCGCGAGCCAGCGGAGGCTCTCGGCCTCCTCGTCCGCCCCGCCGCCGTTTCGGGCATGGACAGCTGCCCGCTCGAGCACTTCCTCCATCTCCCGGTACGAGCAGCGAACGAAGTGGGCGAACGCGACGAGGTTCCAGGCCTGGGCGAGGCCGAGCTCGTCACCGAGCTCGGAGAAGACGGGAATCGCCTGCTCCGCGATCGGCAGCAGCTCTTCGTCGTCGCCTCTCGTGTACGAGCGCAGAGCGGCACGCTCGAGGAGCGCCCTGGCCTCGAGGCGGCGATTCCCGGCGAGGTGCGCCTCGTCGAGCGCCTGGGAAAGGGCTGCGTCGGCGCCCCTCAAATCGCCCGACGCCCGCCTGGCGACACCGACGTCGTAACGGAGCTCGGGAACGTCAGGGCTCTCCGGTTTCGCCAGCCTGAGAGCGCGGTCGAGCAGGCTCGCGGCTGCCGGACCGTCGCCGCGGCCGAGCGCGCGCCTCCCCGCCGACACGAGGAGCTCTTCGGCCTTGCGGGCAAGCCCTTCCCTCGACTCGTCGAGCGGCCCCACCTGCTCGCGGTAGAGGACGGCTTGCTCGAGGTGGTAGCCCATGAGCTCGTCGTACTCCGTCGCGGCCTCCCGGCCTTCGAGCCACTCCGCAAACCGCTCGTGCAGCTCCGCCCGCAGCTGCTTGGGAATGGAGTCGTACGCGACCTCTCGGAAGAGGACGTGCCGGAAAGCGAAGCCATCCTCGCCGGTGAATGATGCGGTGTCCGGACGGATGAGCCCCTTTCGAACGAGCGAGAGCAGGCGGGCGCCGACCCGCTCGCGCACCGGCCCCTCGGCAAGCGCCCGAACGGAGCCGTCGTGGAAGGTCTTGCCTTCCACAGCTGCCCGCTCGATCACGTGCCGCTCCTCCCCTTCCAGGCGGTCGAGACGCGCGGCGACGAGGGCCTGGATCGAAGAAGGAACGCGTACCTCCGACAGGTCGCCGGTCGCCACCCAGGCGCCGTCGTCCCGGCGCAGGAAGCCGTCGTCGATGAGCATCGAGATCATCTCCTCGACGAACAACGGGTTCCCCTCTGCGGCTGCCTGGATGCGGGCGAAGGCCCGGGCGTCAACCGTGCCTCCGTCGAGCAGTCCCTCGACGAGGCGCTCCGACTCGCTCTCGGACAGCGGCTCGAGGAAGATCACCGTCGCGTTGTGCTTTTCGCCGCCCCAGGCAGGCCGGGTGTCGAGCAGATCCGGCCGACCCACGGCCACGACCAGGATCGACGAATCGCGTGACCAGTCCGCAATGTGCTCGACGAAATCGAGCAGGGTCGGCTCAGCCCAGTTGAGATCGTCGAAGACGACGATGAGAGGCTGCTGTCGCGCCAGCGCCTCGAGTAGGCGTCGTACGCCCCAGAACCCCTCTTCGGCGGCGGCGCCTTTCTCCGTGAGCCCGATCAGCTCTGCAACCCGCGCCGCGACGATCTCGGCGACTTGGCTCGCCGTCGAGCACCTGCTCGATCTTCTCCTGCGCCTCGGCCGGGGAGTCGCTGTCGGCGATCCCGGTCAGCTGCTTCACGATCTGGAGCACCGGCCAGAACGTGATTCCCTCGCCGTAGGGCAAACAGCTTCCGGATAGCACGCGCGCCCGGTCGCCGATGCCGGCAAGTGCCTCCGTCACCAATCGCGACTTCCCCACTCCGGCCGGGCCGAGCACCGTGCAGAGGTGGCACGACCGCTCGCGCACTGCGCACGAGAACGTGCTCTCCAGCAGCGCCAGCTCCTCCGTGCGACCGACCATCGGCGAGTCGAAACGGCGCGCGAGCGCCGGCGCGCCCGGAACCACCTTCAGGAGCCGATACGCCAGGACCGGCTCTTGCTTGCCCTTGACGACGAGTGGCTCGAGCCTCTCGGCGAGGATCGCGTCGCGTGCCAGCCGGTACGTCTCCGCGCCGATGAGAATCTCGCCCGGCGCGGCGGAGCCCTGCAGACGTTCGGCGACGACGACGACCTCGCCGCTGACGAACGAGCTGTCGCGCGTGGGACCGCCGGCGATGACCTCGCCGCTGTTGACGCCGATGCGGATCTCGATGCGTGTGCCGTGAGCATGCTCCAGCCGGTCGCCGAGCTCCTCGATCGCCTGCCGCAGGTCCGCGGCAGCGCGCAGCGCCCGCAGCGCATCGTCTTCGTGCACCGTCGGCACGCCGAACACCGCCATCACGGCGTCGCCGATGAACTTCTCCACCTTGCCTCCGTGCCACTCGAGCGTCGCCCGTGCTTGGTCGAAGTACAGCGTCATCACGCGGCGCAGGCGCTCGGGATCCATGCGCTCGCTGAGCGCGGTCGAGCCCTTCACGTCGCTGAAGAGCACGGTGACCGTCTTCCGCGCCTCGAGCGGCGAGTGCTCCAGGCTGCCGGCTGCAGGCCGTAGCCGCACGAATTGCAGAACCGGGCGCCGTCGACGTTGTCCGTTCCGCACCGGGGGCAGGCAGACATGCCGTTTATATGGCACAGCGGGCGCCATGCGCAACACCGAGGCCTGTGGACAGCACGGGGGAACCCATGGTTCCCCCGTGAGCCCCCTCCTTCAAGCTCTCGTTCGGACGTCGGTTGGCGTTGCCGAGCAAAGCCCGTCAACGCTTCCAGCGGCGACTGTCTAGCCGACGCCAGAGAGCAGGAAGGCGCGCGACTCGCGCAGCATCTCGCGCGCGATCACCAGGCGCTGGATCTCCTGCGTGCCCTCGTAGATCTGGGTGATCTTCGCGTCTCGCATGAAGCGCTCGACCGGGTACTCCCTGATGTAGCCGTAGCCGCCGAGGATCTGGACGGCCTCGGTCGTCACGGCCATGGCCACGTCGCCGCACTTGAGCTTCGCCATCGCCGACGCCTTCGTCAGCTCCGATCCGTCCACGCCCGCGTCGACCATCTGGCCGAAGCGGTAGAGGAGGCCCCGCGCCGCCTCGCACTCCGTCTCCATGTCGGCGAGCTTCGCCTGGATCAGCTGGTGCTCCGCGATCGGCTTGCCCATCGTCTCGCGAGTCTTTGCGTACTCGAGCGCGTAGTCCGTCGCGCCCTGCGCGATCCCGAGGGCCTGAGCTGCGACGCCGGGCCGCGAGCGGTCGAGGATGCGCATCGCCAGCCTGAAGCCTTCGCCTTCGGCCCCCAGGCGGTTGCCCGCGGGGATGCGACAACCGTCGAACGACAACTCGCCGGTCGTGGAGCCCGAGATGCCCATCTTCGGCTCCAGCCGCGTCACCTCGAAACCGGGCGTATCCGCCTCGACGACGAAGGCGGAGATGCCGCTATGGCCCGCTTCCGGATCCGTCTTCGCGAAGACCGTGTACAGGCCGGCCACGCCGGCATTCGTGATGAAGCGCTTCGACCCGTCGAGCACGTACTCGCCGTCGTCCAGCCGCGCGGTCGTTCGCATTGCGGCCGAGTCGGAGCCGGAGCCGGCTTCGGTCAACGCGTACGCGCACAGGATCTCCCCGGAGGCGAGCTGCGGCAGCCAGCGTTCTTGCTGCTCCCGCGTGCCGTCGAGCTTGAGCCCGAGCGAGCCCAGCTCCTGGACGGCGACGATGAGCCCGCTCGTGGCGCAGACCTTCGAGAGCTCCTCGATGGCCACGAGCGCGAGCAGCACACCGGTGCCGGTGCCGCCCCACTCCTCCTCGAACAGGAGCCCGAAAATGCCCTGCTCGCGGAACAGCTCGACCACATCCCAGGGGAACTCGTGCGACTCGTCTATCTCTGCCGCCCGCGGCGCGATCCGCTCGCGGGCGAGCGTTCGCACGAGCTCACGGAGCTCGCGCTGCTCCTCGGTCAGCGTCTCCCAGGGCACGGCCGGAGTCTACGTCGCAAGCGCGCGCTCGAGGACGGCCGTCGCGTCCTCCACCACCGGCTCACCGTGCGTCGGCAGCAGCAGCTCGATCGGGAGCTCGAGCAGCGGCCGGAGGCGCTCGCGGAGCCCCTCGTGCGTCAGGCCCTCGGCGAGCCACGAGTCGGGCTGGACGCGGAATCCCTGCTCGCCACCGAGGAATACGTCGCCGATCACGAGCCCGCCGCATGCCGGAATCCAGAGCGTCGCCTCGTCGGAGTAGCCGCCGACGAGCGCCTCCACGCCGCCGGGGAGCGTGTCGCCGTGGCGGTACGGCTGGGCGGTCGCGCGGACGTCGTCGATCTTCGCCTCGAGCGTGTAGACAGTCGCACCGAGCCGATCCACGAGGTCCTGGGAGCTCCGCTGGTGCCAGTGGCACGTGAGGAGGGCCACCACGGGGCGCGCGTCCGCCAGGCCGTAGATCTCCGGCGGCGGGGCGAGCGGGTCGAAGAGCACGAGCTCGTCGCCCGAGTCGTACGCGTACGAGCGCACCTCCTGCTCCCAGCCATCCGGGCCGCCCTCTTCGGGCGTCCAGGACGGATGCAGCGCCGTCCACGTCGAGAGGCCGGGCCGGAGCTCCTGCATCTACTGCGGCTTGTGACAGACGGCTTCGACGTTGTTGCCGTCCGGATCGAGCACGAAGGCGCCGTAGTAGTCCATCACGACCCCGTACCCGAGCGGGGCCAGCGACTGTTCGTAGAAGGCCTTGCTGGCGGCGTGGTCGGAGACGTTGAGCGCGACGTGGTCGATCATCTCGAAATCCTTTCCGCGGTAGTGTCGCCGACATGATCCTCGAGAACGGCGTCATCCGCACGATGGACGCGAGCCTGCCCGTGCAGCGCGCGCTGGCGATTGCAGGCGACCGCGTTGCGGGCGGGATCGGCACGCACGAGACTGCTCTGGCCAGCCCTGACGTCGTCGATCTCGGCGGGCGCTGCGTCCTCCCGGGTTTCACGGATTCGCACGTCCACTTCCCGACCTGGGCGCTCGCGCTGCACCAGGTTCGGCTGGAGGGCGTCGGCTCGCTGGACGAGGCGCTCGAGCGCGTGCGGGCGGCCGTTCCCGGCGTTTCGGCGGGCAGCGTCCTGCGCGGCTTCGGCTGGCGCGACGCGGAGTGGGCGGCGCCGCCGACGAAGGAGGCGCTCAACACGGTGACGGGCAACGTCCCGGCGGCGCTCTTCGCGCACGACTACCACTCGCTCTGGGTCAACTCCGCAACGCTCGCGCTCGCGGACGGCGAGCTCGAGGTGCCCGGTGGGGTCGTCGAGCGCGACGAGAGCGGGGAGCCGACCGGCGTTCTGCGCGAGGAGGCGGCGTGGCAGTTCCGCGAGGAGCATCTCGCCGCCCCTGACGAGGAGTACGTGGACGCGATGCGCGAGGGGTTGCGCGTGGCTGCGAGTCGAGGCGTCACGGCGGTGCACGACAAGGACGGCTGGCTCGGCGCGGCTCGCTTCTGGCGGCGGCTTCACGAGCAGGAGGCGCTGACCTTGCGGGTGTGGCAGTCCCTGCCCCACGAGCATCTCGACCGGGTCGTCGAGGCGGGGTTACCGCAGGGGCTCGGCGACTCCTTCCTCAGGGTCGGCTATCTCAAGGCGTTCATGGACGGGACGCTCGGCTCGCAGACCGCGCGCATGCTCGACGGGTCGGGCGTGGAGATCACGAGCGGCGAGCAGCTGGCGGACATCGTCACGCGAGCGGCGGCAGCGGGCTGGCCCGTGGCAGTGCACGCGATCGGCGACCTCGCGAACCGCGAGGCGCTCGACGCTTTCGAGCGGACGCAGGAGCACTGGCGCCCGCGCGGGCTGCGTCCCCGCATCGAGCACGCACAGTGCGTCGCCGAGGAAGATCTTCCGCGCTACGCCGCTCTGGGCGTGGCCGCTTCTGTCCAGTTCAGCCATGCACCGTCGGACCGCGACCTCGCGGAGCGGTTCTGGGCCGATCGCCTCGACGGCACGTATGCGTTCCGCACGCTCGTCGAGTCGGGCGCGGTGGTCGCGAACGGCTCGGATGCGCCGATCGAGGAGCTCGATCCGTGGGCCGGCGTGTGCGCCGGCGTCCTCCGCACGCTCGACGAGCGACCCGCGTGGCGTCCCGAGCAGGCAGTCACGGTCGATCAGGCACTGGCGGCCACGATCGTCACGCCCGCCTGGCTGTCCGGCGACGAGCGGCGGCGCGGGAAGCTCCTCCCCGGCTACTTCGCCGATCTCGTCGTGCTCGATCGGGACCCGCTCGACTGCGACCCGTCGGACCTTCCCGACGTGGCCGTGGTGGCGACCATGGTCGGCGGCCGCTGGACGCACAACCCGCCTCCCTGGGCCTGAGCGCGCCCCTTTCAGACATGTCCCAGTGCCTGGCACTGAGTTGTGCCAATTCTGTGCCAATCGATCCACAGAGGGGCGACCGCAGCGGGCGCGTCTACAATGATCGTCGTGGCGATGCGCACGATGAAAGAGATCCACGACGAGACGTGCGCTGTGGCGTGCTGCGCCGACATCATCGGCGCAAAGTGGACCGCCCTCTTGCTCCACGACCTCTCCGAAGGCCCGCGACGCTTCTCGGAGCTCGAGCGCGCGTGCCCGGGCATCAGCCCGCGCACGCTGTCCGAGCGCCTGCGCCAGCTGGAGCAGGAGGGGATCGTCGAGCGGCACAGCTATGCGGAGGTGCCGCCGCGCGTCGAGTACCAGCTGACCGAGAAGGGCGAGGCGCTGCTGCCGATCATCGACGCCATGCGCGAGTTCGGACACGCCTGGCTGGTGCCCGAGCACCAGCACGTGCACCACTAGCGCCTAGCGCAAGTCGCCGAGTGCCGTAAAGAGCTCGCGCACGGTGCGGATCCCGAGCGGGATGTACTCCGCGGGCAGCCGCTCGTTGGGCGCATGGACGTTCGACTCGAGCAGCCCGAAACCGGTCATGATCGTCGGCACGCCACGATCGACGATCGCGCCGAGCACCGGCATGGTGCCCCCAGCCCGGACGAGCAACGGCCGTACCCCCATTGCGCGCTCGAACGCCGCGAGGCCAAGCTGGAGCGCGGGGGCCTCCGGGTCGACCATGCCCGGCCGGCTGCCTCTGAGGTACTCGAGCTCCACGGTCGCGCCCGGCCGTGCGGCAGCCTCGATCAACTCCCTCACCGCGCCCGCGATCTCGTCAGGATCCTGGCCCGGCGCCAGCCGGAGGGTGAAGTTCGCATGCGCGCTGGAGATCAGCGTCGTGTTGAGGATCGGCTTGCCGGCGTGGATCCCGTTGATCTCGGCGGACGGCTCCGCCCAGGTGCGCCGGTAGAACTCCTCGCCCGCGCGCTCGTCGTAGGGCGCGAGCCCTGCGTCCGCCAAGATCTCGGAGCCGGGCTTGAGCTGCGCCCAGCCGGCGAGTTCCTCCGCCGTCGGCTCGGCGACTCCTGCCCTGAGCGGCTCGGGCAGCCGCCCGTCGCGCGGCAAGATCGCCGACAGGCACTCCATCAACGCGTGAATCGCGTTCAGGCCGGCGTTTCCGTACATGCCCGAATGCTGATCGCTGGGTCCCGTTCGGACGGTGATTTTGAAGGCGATCAGCCCTCGCGTGGCGATGGTGAACTCGGGCTTGTCGCGCTCCGTCATGCCGCCGTCGAGGATGAGGCAGACATCCGCCGGCCCGTCGTCCGCGGCCACCCAGTCGCTGATTGCCGTGCCGCCCGACTCCTCCTCGCCGTCGAACGCCACGCGGACGTTCACGGGCAGCTTGCCTTCCGCCGCCAACGACCGCACGGCCGAGAGGACGATGTAGAGCTGGCCCTTGTCGTCTGCGATGCCGCGCCCGAACAGCCAGCCGTCCCGTTCGGTGAGCGTGAACGGGTCCGACTCCCACGGTTCGAGCGGCGCCGGCGGCTGGACGTCGAAGTGGCAGTAGCAGAGCACCGTGGGCGCCTCGTCGGCATCTGACGAGGCTCGCACTTCCCCGACGACGAGCGGCTTGCTGGCCGTCTCCACGACCTCCGCGGTGCCACCGGCGTCGCGTACGAGCCCGGCCACCCACTCCGCCGCACGGTGTACGTCCCCGTCGTGAGCCGAGTCGGCGCTGACGCTGGGGATGGCGATCAGCTGCGACAGCTCGTCGAACCAAGGCTCGGGCACGGGCGGGACTCTAGCCGCGCACGGAGCTGAGCCGCGAGACGATGAGCGCGTTGGCCGCCTCCTCGCTCTCGGTGTGCCCGGTGACCGCTGCCAGAAAGGCTTCACGCTCGAGCGCATAGAGCTTCACCGGTGTCTGTGAGACGACGGTCGCCATGCGCGGCTGGTCGCGGAGCAGCGCGATCTCGCCGAACCCTGCGCCGCGTCCGAGCGTGGCCACCTGCCGCCCGTCGACGAGCACGTCGCAGCGACCGTCGTCGATCACGTAGAACCGATCGCCTTCGTCCCCCTGCCTGATGACCTCCGACCCCGCGTCGGCCGCGACCGGCACGAGCTGGCGGGCCACCCGCTCGAGGGCGAGCTCCGGCAAAGGCGCGAACATCGGCAGCATCCCGAGCAGCTCGAGCTCGTGCAACGGGACGACGGCCTCGTCGTCAAGGTCCGTGATCCGCCGCGCAAGGAGAACGACGACCACAGGCAGGAACAGGCCCACGATCGCCAGAGTCCACCGCGTACCGGCCGTCTCCACGAGCAGCGGCGTCAGCACCGAGCCGACGCCGATCGCGAGATAGAAGATCGTCTCGACGACGCCGAACACGCGCGCCAGCACGTCCTCGGGAGCGATCCGCTGCAACAGCGTGAATCCCGCCACGTCCACGAGCGTGTTGCCGATGCCGACGAGCACGAGCGCAGCGATGGCGACCCCAACGTTCGGCCAGGCGGCGATGGCGACGAGCGGCAGCCCCCAGAGCAGCGCCCCGACGAGCAGCGGAGCCGTGAGCCGCGCGCGCCCCACGAGCGGCACGATGACGAGCGCGCCCAGCAGCGCCCCCAGGCCGACGGCGGCGTCGAGCAGGCCGACTCCACCTTCCCCCAGCTCGAGCAGGCCGAGTGCGGTGACGACGACCAGCACGTTGATGCAGCCGGCAGTCAGCGCCTGGCCGGACAGAACTCCGGTGAGCAGTCGCAGCTCGGGCGTGCGCCACGTCACCCCGAAGCCGGCGAAGAGGAACTCTCGACGTGAGAGGTGTCCCGCGGCGCCCGCGATCGGCGGTGTCTCCTTGATCGGCAGCACGAGCAGCGCCGACCACAGGAAGGCGACGGCCATCACGACGAGAGTGGCCTCGAGCCCCGACACTGCTAGCACGAGACCGGCAAGCGCCGGGCCGGCGAACATCCCGAGGCCCTCGATCGTCGTGGCAACGACGTTTGCCATCGTCAGCTCCTGGGGCGTTCGTGCGAGCTGCGGAAGCAACGCGACCTGCGCAGGCCGGAACGCCGTCCCGACGGCCGCCGCCAGGCCGGCGAAGACGTACACGAACAGCGCGGGCGCATCGACGACGATGACGACGAGCGTCCCGAGCACGAGGACCGCGCGCACGAAGTCGCTGCCGAATATCACCCAGACGCGGCGATAGCGATCACCCAGCGCGGCCGCCGGGGGCGTGGCCAGCGCGCCGAGCGTCCGCAGGACGAAGATCGCGCCGACCGCAGCAGCGCCGCCTTCCTGGTACGCCCATACGCCAAGCGCGATCTGGAACCCGTAGTGGCCGATGACAGAGCCGGCCCACGCGATCTCGAGCAACCGCAGCTCGCGGTTGCGGAAGACCGTCACGACCGCGCTGAGCCCGCTGGCGGTGTCGCTCACGGGCAGCGTCGGAGCGCTCCCGCAAGGATCTCACCGATGAGATCCTCGAACGAAAGGCCGTCGGCCTCCGCGATAAAAATTAGGTCGCCGACGCCGGGTGCGAGGCCCGGCAACGGGTTGCACTCGAGGAAGTGCGGCACGCCCGCTTCGTCGAGCCGGAAGTCGAGCCGGGCCACGTCGCGGCACCCTAAGGCCTCGAACGCCGCGAGGCTCGCCCTCTCGGTCGCAGCCAACTCGTCCGGGGCGAGCGGCGCGGGGATCTCGTAGCGAACAAGCTCTTCGAACCGCCGCTTGACCTCGAAGGAGTACAGCGGGAGCTCCGAGTCGTCGAGAAAGACGATCTCCATCGGCGGCAGCACTCGCACGGGCAGTCCCAGCAGCCCGACCGTGATCTCGCGACCCTCCACGTACTCCTCGCAGAGCACGGGCTGGCGGTAGCGGGTCGCCACCTTGCCCACCTGGCGGCGGAGGGCGGCCTCGTCGAACACGATCGAGTCGCTCGAGATGCCTTTCGACGATCCTTCATGTACCGGCTTGACGATGACGGGGAAGCGAAGGTCCACGGGCAGCTGGTCGTCAGCGGCCGTCAGCACGATGCCGCGAGGAGTGGCGACTCCCGCCGCGCGGACGAGCGTGCTGGCGAGCGGCTTGTCGAGCGTGATGCCGAGTGTCACAGCGTCGCTGCCGGTGTAGGGAATGCCGAGCAGCTCGAGCAGCGCCGGCACGTGTGCCTCTCGGCCACGCTGCCCTTTGCCTTCGGCGATGTTGAACACGACCTCGACGTCGGCGGCAGCGAGCGCCGCGGGCAGCGTGCGGTCGGCTTCGAGCCCGATGACGTCGTGGCCGTGGGCGGCGATGGCGTTCGAGATTGCCTCGATCGTCTCCGGCTCGTCGAACTCCGCGTCCTCGTCGCCTTCCGCAGCGTCGGCGCTGCGCACGTTGTAGACGAACCCGACGCGCATGCCGGTCACCCTACGACTCCGGCAGCCTCCGCAGGAACTCGGCTGCCTGCTTCGCAGGTGTCGATCCCGGCTCTGCTCTTTGCGCGAGCCGGAACTGCCGCTTCGCGTCCTCGACGCTTCCCATCCAGATGAGCAGCAGACCGAGATGGAAGCGCACCGTTGCCGCGCGCGGGAAGCGGCGCGTCAGCGGCCCGAGGCGCGAGAAGGCGCGGGACGGGCGATCCTTGTCGAAGAGACCGACGGCGACCGCGGTCAGTGCGTCAGGGTCGTTCGCGCTGAGAGCCGCCGCCCGCGCGAACTCCCGCCGCGCCGAGACAGGTCGTCCCAGACGCTGCAGCGCGGCGCCGAACAGCAGATGGTCGCGCGTATCTCCGCCCTGCGCGCGGCGGCGCAGGAAGTCGTACTGCTCCGGCGGGCCCAGGCGCTTCAGCGCCGGGGGCGAGGGGAACGACGGCACGAACGTCGGCAGGCCGGGCACCGGCAGCTCCGGATTGAGGAAGTCGCCGGCGCGCACCGCGTACAGCGAGTCGGGCTCTGCCAGCTTGGCCCGCCGCCAGGAGCCCTCTGCCTCGGAGGCTTGACCCCGCCAGAACTGGCCCAGGCCGAGCGCGAGCTGTGCCGCGCCGCTGTCCCGGTTGTCGCGGCCGAGCTGCTGGAGACGCTCGAAGCCCTCGGGCCAGGCGGACAGCGCCGCGCCCACCTGGGCCTCGACGGAGGAGTACCGGTCGAAGATCTGCGCGGCCTGGCGGCGGCGGCCGCGATCGTAGTGCGCCGCCGCCCGGCGCAACGACTTCGCCTCCGGATCGGTGCGCACGCCGACGTCGAGCACGAGCGGCGGCACGCCGGGCCGGGGCCGGGCGACGGTGTCCTCCGGCAGGTCGGTAGCCGTCAGCGCCGTGGCGGCGATGGTCACGCCGGCGGCGGCCGCGGCCGCGGCGGCGACGATGAGGCTGACGCGGGCTCGGGGGCTCATCGCGGGCGACGATACCCGGCACGCTAAGGCGCTCCTCCGATGAACCAGGGCCCCCTATGTTCAGGGTAGCCGGGCGTGTGCCGCGTCTTCGTGCCGGCTCTGTGACGAAAGTGGCGCCGGCGACGACACACGAGGCGGTCGCTATATTTTGGATACCCATGGCGACCTACCGGGAGCTTCTGCAGCAGGTTCGCGAGCAGATCGAGGAGATCGGCATCTCCGATGCGGCGCAGCTGCTCGAAGGCGACGATCGCCCGCTCGTGGTCGACGTCCGCGAGCGGCACGAGTGGGACGAAGGCCGGCTACCCGACGCCGTGCACATTCCCCGCGGCTCGCTCGAGTCCCGGATCGAACGGGCCGCACCCGACCGCTCGACGCCGATCCTCGTCTACTGCGGCTCGGGCACGCGCTCGGCGTTCGCAGCCAAGACCCTCGAAGACCTCGGCTACGAGCACGTGACGAACCTCGACGGCGGCATCACCGAGTGGAAGCGAAGCGGCTTGCCGGTCGTCGTCTCGGAGTCGCTCGCGCCGGCACAGCGCACGCGCTACAGCCGCCACCTCCTGATCCCCGAGGTCGGCGAGGAAGGGCAGCTGCGCCTGCTCGACGCGCGCATCCTCCTCATCGGCGCCGGCGGGCTCGGCTCGCCCGCGGCCCTCTACCTCGCGGCCGCCGGCGTAGGGACGCTCGGCATCGTCGACGACGACGCTGTCGACGCGACGAATCTCCAGCGCCAGATCGTCCACTCGACGGACCGGCTGGGAGAACCGAAGGTCGAGTCGGCCAAGCGGACGATCGAGGCGCTGAACCCCGACGTGACCGTGCGCGCATTCCGTGAGCGGCTCACGTCCGAGAACGTCGACCGTATCCTCGACGAGGGTTGGGACGTCATCGTCGACGGGGCGGACAACTTTCCCACGCGCTACCTCGTGAACGACGCGTCTGTCTGGCACGGCATTCCCGTCGTTCATGGCTCCATCTTCCGGTTCGAAGGCCAGGTGACGGTCTTCGAGCCGGGAGAGGGGCCCTGTTATCGCTGCCTGTTCCCGCAGCCGCCGCCGCCGGAGCTCGCACCGAGCTGCGCCGAGGGCGGCGTCCTGGGCGTGCTGCCGGGGATCATCGGGTCGCTCCAGGCGAACGAGGCGCTCAAGCTCGCGCTCGGCATCGGCGACCGGCTCACCGGCCGGCTGCTCCTGTTCGACGCACTGGCACCGTCGTTCACGGAGGTCGCGCTGCGCAAGGATCCGGAATGCCCGGTCTGCGGCGAGTCGCCGACGATCACGGAGTACATCGACTACGTCGAGTTCTGCCAGCGGGCGGGAACGCACGCGTGAGCACCGTTCGCATCCCTCCGCCCCTCCGTGACGCGACCGAGGGCGCATCCGTGGTCGCAGCAGACGGCAGCGACGATCGGCGACCTGCTCGACGACCTCGTTTCCCGCTACCCCGCTCTCGACGGACAGCTCCAGCACGCGAACGTGTACGTGGACGGCGAGGACATCCGCGTCCTCGACGAGCTCGAAACGCCGGTGGACGCGACGTCGACGGTGATCTTGCTCCCGGCCATGGCCGGTGGCGCGCCCTAGCCTGGTCGCTACGTCGCTGCTCGACCTCGTCGGCTCGACGCCCCTGGTCGAGCTGTCACGGCTTGCGCCGCCGGGCACGCATCTCTACGCGAAGCTCGAAGGCCAGAACCCGACCGGGTCGATCAAGGATCGCGTGGCGAAAGCGATGATCGAGGCGGCGGAGGCGTCGGACGAGCTCGAGCCCGGGCGGGAGCTGCTGGAGCCGACGAGCGGTAACACCGGAATCTCGCTGGCGCTCGTCGCCCGCCTCAAGGGCTACCGGCTGACCTGCGTCATGCCGGAGAACGCGACCGAGGAGCGCAGACGGCTACTGCGCCTCTTCGGCGCCGAGATCGTCGACTCACCGGCTGCCGAGGGCTCGAACGGCGCCGTCCGCGTGGCACTCGAGCTGGCGGAGCGCGAGCCGCGCTACTACATGCCGTTCCAGTACGCCAACGAGGCCAATCCGCGCGCTCACTACGAGGGCACGGGCGCGGAGATCGCGGAGGCCCTCGATCGCGTGGACTGCCTCGTCGCGGGACTGGGCACGGGCGGAACGCTGATGGGCGCCGGCGAGCGTTTGCGCGAATCGTTCCCCGACGTGATCGTCGCCGCAGCGGAGCCACTCCCGGGCGATCCGGTCATGGGGCTTCGCTCGCTCGAGGACGGCTACGTGCCGCCGATCCTCGACGTCTCCAAGCTCGATCGCAAGCTTCTGGTCTCGAACGCCGAGGCGGCCGAGAGCGTCCGGCTGCTGCTGGAGCGAGAAGGCCTCTTCGCCGGCGTCTCTTCCGGCGCCGTGCTCCACGTGGCGCAGCGGCTTGCACGCGAGCTCGGCGAGGGCAGCGTCGTCGTGTGCATCCTCGCCGACGGCGGCTGGAAGTACCTGTCGGCCGACTTCTGGGAGGCGGTGGATCCGGAGGCGGCCATGGAACGCGGCCACTGGTGGTAGTACCCGAAGCGATCAGGCGCCAGCTGGAGCAGCACGCAGACGACGAGGCGCCCAACGAGGCCTGCGGCCTCCTCGTCTTCCGCGACGGCGAGGCAGTCCGCTACGAGCCGGGACGGAACCTCGCCGCGTCGCCGTACCGTTTCGAGCTCGACGCCGACCCCGAAGTGTGGTTCCTCGAGGACGAGGGCTACGAGCTCGCCGTCTTTCACTCCCACCCGACCGACTCGGCTCGGCCCTCGCGCACGGACCTCGCCAACATCGGCCTCTGGCAGGGCCGTCCGTACTTCATCCTCTCCCGTGCCACGGGAGAGCTCGCCGCGTGGCGGATTCGCGACGGAAGCGCCGAGCCGACTGTCGATCGAGCCCGGTTAACTCGTAACCGTGAACGACCCCTTCATGTTGAGCGCGTGGGGGTCGCACTGGAAGCGGTACTTGCCGGCCTTCAGCGTGACGGTCACGGTCTTCGTGCCCTGGAAGCCGACGGTCGTGACCGCCTTGTTGACGCCGGGCCCTCGCAGGCGATAGTTGTGAATCGCCGACTTGTCGGCGACGACGAGGTTGTACTTGCCGGCCTTCGTCGTCTTCACGGCTTTGCCGGCGGGCGTCTTCGTCGTGATCACGAAGCCCGGGCCGGTCGTGCCCTTGAGCACCTTGTTCTTCGGCGTCGCGATGCCGGCGAACGCGATCGCGGCGATCGCAAGGACGGCAGTCATGGCGATGGGCAGTCGCATACGGGCCTCCCAGGGTCGTGGGCGAATTCCTCATGCGAGGATACGCAAGCGACCGCCGAATGGATGTCCACAGGATCACAACCGGGCTCTGGCGCTGGACCGCGTACCACGAGGAGTGGCGGAAGGTTGTCGGCTGCGTGTACCTCGAGGCCGACGACGCCACGATCCTCGATCGACCCACTCGTCCCGCCCGAGGACTCCGAGCGCTTCCTCGAATACCTCGATGCCGACGTCGAGCGTGCCGGCGCCGACGTGCACATCCTGCTCACCGTCTACTGGCACGTGCGCAGTGCCGCGAGCTGGTCAAGCGCTACAACGCACAGGTCTGGGCGCCCGCCAGGAGCGCTCTGCCCGTCGAACGGAGAACCAAGCTCTCGCCCAACGCCGTCCGGCCCGGCGACCCGCTGCCGGGCGGCCTCGAGGCACACGCGTCAGGCCGCTCCTCGGAGCTCGTCTACGGCGTGCCGCAGCATCGCGCGATCGTCGTCGGCGACGTCTTGCTCGGAGACCCGTTGCGGATCTGCCCGCCCGGCTGGGTGGGCAAGGGCGGCCAGAAGGCAGTCCGCGAGGCTCTGCGGCCGCTGCTCGAGCTGCCGCTGGACCGCGTGCTCACGTCGCACGGGGATCCTGTGCTGCGCGCCGGCCACGCGGCCCTGGCCGCCGCGCTCGACTAAAGCGTCAGTCCTCGGCCTCTTCGGCGCTCGCCTCGACCGCCGTGAACTCCACCTCGAGACGGTCGATTCGCGTGCCCTCGACCTCGATCACCTTGAAGCGCGTGCCGTCGTGGGACACCTCGTCGCCCGGCTCGGGTGCTCGGCCGAGCAGCCCGAACACGAATCCCGCCATCGTGTGGTAGTCGTCGACCGGGAGCTGCCGCTGGAACTGCTCGTTGAAGTCGTCGACGGAGAACGTGCCGGAGATGCGTATCCGCCCGTCGGCCAGCTGCTCGACCGACTCGTCGGGCAGGTCGAACTCGTCCTCGATCTCGCCGACGATCTCCTCCAGCAGGTCCTCGAGCGTGACGATCCCTTCCGTCGCACCGTACTCGTCCACGACCACGGCGAGGTGCTCCTTCGTGCGGCGGAAGTCGTACAGCAGCGCCGCCAGGTCCTTCGTCTCCGGCACCATGTGGGCCGGCCGCAGCAGCGCTTCCACATCGACGTTCTCGTAGCCGCCACGGGCGTTTCCCTCACGCATGAGGTCCCGGATGTGGAGGATGCCGATCACGTTGTCCAGCGAGTCTCGATACACGGGATACCGCGTGTAGGGCGCCTCCATCGCGGCGGCGAGGCACTCCTCCGGCGGCAGCTCGATGGACAGCGCCACGACGTTCGGCCGAGGCACCATCACGTCGGCGACCTCCTTGTCGGCGAAGTCGAAGACCTTGTAGAGCATCTCGCGCTCCTCTTCCTCGATCTCGCCTGTCTCCTCGGCGTGCGCCACGATGTGGCGGATGTCCTCCTCGGAGTGGGCGATGACGCCGGCCGGCGCCGGCTCGATGCCCACGAGCCTCGTCATGGCGTTCGCAGACGCCTGGAAGAACCACACGATGGGGTAGGTGACGACGTAGACGGCCTCGATCGGAAACGCGACCCAGAGCGCCGTCTCCTCGTTCTTCGTCAGCGCGATGGCCTTCGGCACGAGCTCGCCCAGCGTCACGTGCAGGTAGGTGACGAAGGCGTACGCGAGGACGAACGCGACGCCGTGCGAGAGCGGCCCGTCGATCCAGTTGGCGACGAGCGGCTCGGCGACGATACCGAGGAGGATCGAGAACGCGGTGATGCCGAGCTGAACGGTGCCGATGAAGCGCACCGGGCTGTCCATGATGCGGATGGCGATCTTCGCCCGCCGCATCCCGCTGTCGGCGAGCTCCTGCAGCCGCGAGCGGCGAGCGGTGACGAGCGCGTACTCGGCCGCGACGAAGAAGCCGTTCGCGAGCACGATCAGCAGAACGGCGATTACTTGGAGAGGAATCGTCACGCCCCGTTCTCCGGGGCGCGCGTACTGGGCGGCAGCTCGTCGTCCAAGATGCTTCCAGCGCAGTATAGGAGAGCGAGGCGGCTGTCCCAGCGCGGCGCGGCAGCGAAGCCGGAGTTGACGTATACGAACATACGTTCTACTCTGAGGAGATGCAGGTGCAGTACCGGGAAGAGCCGTGCAAGACCGCGCTCAACCCCGTCAAGGGCATGCCGTTCGCCTGGTCGCTAAACCCGTACATGGGCTGCGTGCATCGCTGCACGTTCTGTTACGTCAGGGCGTTCGAACGCCGGGCAGACCGGCCGTCCGGCGACGCGTACGGCGTCTCGATCCGCGTCAAGGTGAACGTCGCCGAGGTGCTGCGCATGGAGCTGGCGCGGAAGTCCTGGCGCGGCGGCTCGATCGCGATCGGCGCGGCGACCGACCCGTACCAGCCCGCCGAAGGGCGCTACCGGCTCACCCGTGGCTGTCTCGAGGCGCTGGCAGCAGCCTCGAACCCGTTCCACATCGTCACGCGCGGCCCGCTGATCGTGCGTGACGTCGACGTGCTCGCGGAGGCAGCCGGCCGTGCGCAGGTGAGTGTCAGCTTCTCCGTGCCGACCCTCGACGAGGACGTGTGGCGGCGTACCGAGCCCGGAACCGCTCCACCCCGTCAGCGACTGCGCGCGCTCTCGGTGCTGCGGGAGGCTGGAGTCGACGCCGGCGTCGCCGTCGCGCCGGTCCTCCCGGGCATCTCCGACCGGCCCGAGCAGCTCGAGGAGGTCGTCCGAGAGGCGCGCGCCGCCGGCGCCAACCACGTCTGGGCAAGTGTCGTCAACCTGCGACCGGGAACGCGCGAGCACTTCCTCGAGCATCTCGCCGACGACTGGCCCGAGCTGACGCCGTTCTACGAGCGCCTCTACGGGGAGCGCGCCTACCCCCCGCGCAAGGTCGAGCAGCGTGTGCGGGAGGCTGTCGCCAGCCGCCAGCAAGGAACAGCGCTTCAGGCGGGGCCGCACACTGCGGCCGAAGCCGCCGGCCGTCCAGCTCACCCTCATCTGACAAGATCGAGGCATGACATATCTCGTCTTCCTCTGGTCTGCTTCCGGCTACGGCCTGCAGGAGCGCGAGGGAGAGCCGCCCGAGGTTGGTAGCACCGTCGAGCACGATGTGGGCCGCTTCGTCGTGACGAGGGTTGCCGGCTCGCCGTTGCCGGGCGACTCGCGCCGCTGCGCGTACCTCCAGCCGGCCTAGCCGACCACAGCCACCGACTCGGCTGCGACACAGCCGAGGACGAGCGCCGCCGCGAGTCCGCTCGAATAGCCGCCCGTGGCGATCCCGCCGGCGTCCACGCCGGCCGCGTAGAGACCCTCGATCGGCGTGGCGTCGTCGCGGAGCACGCGAGCGTCACGGTCGACGACGAGACCGCCGATCGTGTGCGTGACGGAGGCCGTGACGTGCACCGCGTAGCGGTAGCCGGGCGGCACGGGGAAGGAAAGCTCGCCTGGGTCGACTACCGTTCCGCCTGCCGCCCGCGCCGCTTCGATCCGCTCTGCAACGGTCGTGTCTCGCACAGGCCGATCCAGCGCCTCATCGGCAACGAGGAACCACGCGCGCCCACCGGGTCGCCGCGCGATCTCCTGGACGAGGTCGGTCTCGTGCCACGCCGGGTGGCCGATGTCAATTGCCGCGCCCGTCTCGTCGAGCACGAGTGCGTGACGGCCATACACCTGTCCCAGTCGCACCCACGCCTCTTCGGGAAGCTCGGCCGGCGTGACAGGTAGAGCCCGTCCGTAGAACTCGTCCATGCCCGCCGACGTCGTGGCGCCCCGGTCGCGCGCGAGCACGAGGGCGTCACCCTCGCTCCACGGGCTGGCCCGCAGCGGGAGCGAGAGGCGCCGCGCGAGAGCCGCGCCGAAGCCGCCCGTCGCCAGCACCAGCGGCTCAGCCACCGCATCCTCCTCCAGCGGCTCACCGAGCAAGACATCGCCGGCCTGCCGCAGCAGCGTGGCGACGAGGTCGCCGAGGAGCCAGCCTGCGTCCGACCGTGAGCGGATTCCCCGTCTCCCGGGTGACGAGAGGCGCCCCCAGCGACTCGAGCCAATCGAGCCGGTCGTCCAACTGGTCGACGATCAGTTGCTGCAGATCGGCATCGCCGCCGGGGCACTCGGCACGAAAGTCCTCCAGCGTGCGGTGGCGCCAGATCACGCCGCTGGACAGGAGCATCGACCCTCCCGGCCGCGTACCCTTCTCGCGCACGGTCACCTCCTGGCCGAGCTGCCGCAAGCGGGTGGCGGCGACCAGGCCGGCCATGCCGGCCCCGGCGACGGTGACTGTCACTCCAGCGAGAAGCCGGGCTTGTGCTCGACGTACTCGAGCTTCACGCGCTCGGGGCCCCACACGAACACGGCGTACGTGTTCGGCGCGTCGACGACGTCGGCGATCTCGACGCCCGCCGCCTCGGCACGGGCCTGCCATTCGTCGGCGGACTGCACGAGCACTCCGAGGTGGTTGAGCAGCGGACGCTCCGGGTCGGCCGGTTCGCCCGGCCAGAGCTCGACGTACGAGCCTGCCACTTCCATCCGCCCGTCCCCCGCGCGCTTCATGCCGAGCGCCTCCCACATGTCGGTGGCACTCTCCGGGTTCGCAGTCGTCAGCGCCACGTGGTGAAGGTCGTAGTCGACCTCCGTCTCCGTCTCGACGAGGCGTATCCAGAGGCCGTCGCAGATCTCGAAGCGCTCGTCGTAGCCGTCGGGCAGAGCCGCCAGCGCTCGCTCGAGGCTCGTCACGCGCAGGCCGATCTCCGCCAGCGCGCCGGGCTCCCGGGTCGGCTCCTCCGCGAACAGCGTCAGCTTCCCGTGGCGGGCGTGCGAGCCGATGAGCGTGAAGCGATCGGTCTTCTCGATCTCGTGCATGCCGAGATGCGCTACTGCGAACTCGGCGATCGCGTCACGGTCTGCGACCCAGAGCGCTATGTGGTCGAGCCGCTCGAGCTCCATTCCGCCTCTACGCGATGGGCTCGTTCTGGACGTTGTGCTCTTGCGCGTACTCGTCCGTGAGCTTGTTGATCACGTCAGCGTCGGGGAAGGCGTAGTTGATCTTCACGAACGGCTCCCACTTCTCGGGCAGCGCGTCCTCCGGGAAGATCGCCTCCACCGGGCACTCCGGTTCGCACGCGCCGCAGTCGATGCACTCCTCGGGATCGATGACGAGGATCCGCTCGTACACGTGGATGCAGTCCACGGGGCAGACGTCGACGCACGACAGGTCTTTGATGTCGATGCAGGGCTCGGCAATGATGTACGTCACGTCAGCTCCTCGACTCCCTCCGGCCGAATTACTCTACCGGCGAGAGCAGCTCGTCAATCAGGTGAGGCACGCGCTCCGTGACGGCCGATTTCGCCAGTACCTGGTCGAATCCCGCCTCGTGGGCGCGACGCAACCCGGCGGTATCGGTGTGGCTCGTGAAGCCGATGATGGGGATGTCCGGATAGGCGTCCGCGACCTCGTCCGGCTCCACGCGCGAGATGTCGGCGATCACGAGATCCGGCGTCTCGACGGTGTCGGTCGTCACCAACTGGTGTCCCGCCAGCAGCCCGTCGAGCTTGCCCCGGAAGAAGAGGTCGACCCCAGCCAGCAGGATCGTCGCCACGGGCGGAGCCTAGCAACGCCGTGAACGAGACGGCGCTCGCGGAAGGCATCGAGCTGCTGCGCAGGGGCGAGTACTTTGCGGCGCACGAGGAGCTGGAGACGGCGTGGCGGTCGGCCGAGGCGGCCGAGCGCGACTTCTGCCAGGGGCTCGTCCACGTCGCCGTGGCCTGGTACCAGGCCGGACGAGGGCGACCGATCGGCTGCGGCAGGCAGCTGGAGAAGGCGCGCCGGCGGCTCACTGCCTATGCGCCCGCCCACCGCGGCGTGGATGTGGCGGCCGTTCTCGCCCAGGTGGACGCTGCAGCGCAGCGCGTCGCCGCAGGCTCGCTCGAGCTCGTCCCCGTCGAGATCTAGATCTCGCCCAGGCCGACGCCGTCGAGCAGGCGGTTGACCATGACGCGCAACCACCAGTCGCGGTGGAAGAAGAGCAGCAAGCCCAGCGCGACAAGGATCGCCCCGCTGACCACGCGGATCACCGTGTAGTGGTCGCGGAGCCAGCGGAACGCGCCCATGGCACGCGCGAAGGCGATTCCCGCGAGCACGAACGCGGCGGCGATGCCCGCCGAGTAGGCGAAGAGCAGCACCGAGCCACGCACGACGGTGTCGGAGTCGCCTGCGAGCACGAGCACCGAGGCGAGCACCGTCCCGATGCAGGGAGCAGCGCAGACCGCGAACGCCGCGCCAAGGAGGGCGCTCGAGCCAGATCGCCTGGCTCCTTCGAGCATGCCCGGTGCGACGACTCGGTCCGGCCACGGCAGCAGGCCCATGAAGGCGAGGCCGAGGACGACGAGCACGAAGCCGGCGATCTCGTTCCGCCGCCCAGCGTCGACATAGCCGCCGAGCGCGGCTGCTCCGGCGCCGAGCGCGACGAACACGACGGTGAAGCCGATGAAGAACGGGATGCTCGCGACGACGATCCGCCTCGCTGCCCCCTTCTCCCCGAGCCGGTTTGCCTCCACCGCCGACACGGCTGACAGGTAGCCGGGGACGAGCGGTAGCACGCACGGCGTGATCACTGAGATCACGCCGGCGAGAAACGCGATCGGGATGCGCTCGACCACTACTACTGGTCGAGTCGGGCGAGCTCGTCGTCGATGCGGCGCTCGAGCGCGGCGTCCGGAGCTGCCGCGTCGGGCGCAGCCGCACGCCCGCGGCTCCAGCGCACCGCCAGCACGCCGAGGACGATCGCGCCTGCGAGAACGGCAACCGGTGGAATCACCCACGCCAGCAGGTTGAAGCCGCGCTTCGGCGGCGAGGCCAGCACCTGCTCGCCGAAGTCCGCCACGAGGCGCCGCTTGATCTCCGACTTGGTGTCGCCGGCCGCGATCCGCGCACGGATGAAGCTCCGCATGCGAAGCGCCACGGGCGAGGACGACTGGTCGAGCGTCGTGTGGCACGTCGGGCAGACGACCTCGCTCTCGATCTCCGCCAGCGTCGGATGGGACTCGCTCGCGGTCGCCGGCGCGGCAAAGGCGAGCGCGACCAGCAGGGCGGCGAGGAAGACGCGTCTCATTCCGAGAGCGCTCCCTCGATTCCCGATTCGATCTCCTCCGCGCTCAGCTCGCCCTGCGACCAGGACGCCAGCCTCCCGTCGGGCCGGACGAAGAAGGTCTCCGGGAAGCCGGCCAGCCCGTAGTCGTCGAGCAGCCGCCCGGGGCCGTCGTGAACGATGGGATACGTGAGGTCGTAGCGGCGCGCGAAGCGCCGGGCGTCTGACTTGAAGTCGTTCGCGTCCAGCCCCACCACGACCACGCCCTTCGACCGCCACTTCTTCCAGGCCGCCTCCAGCAGCGGCGCCTCCTGCTTGCAGGGGAGGCACCACGAGGCCCAGAAGTTGATCACGACTGCCTTTCCTCGCAGTGACTCGAGCGTGAGCCGTCCGGGCCGGTCGAGCCGCTCCAGGTCGAAGGCGGGCGCGACGGGATGCTCGCCCCGGCGGAGCGCAGCCGAGGCACCACCCTCCGAGTCGCGGATCACGCGCCACACCAGCACGGCGAGCAGCGCGAGCACGACCCCGATCGCCAGCACTTGACCGGCCCGCCGCAGGGCGACGGGCATCAGGCGGAGACGATGAACACCGGCGTCCCCACCTTCACGTGGCTGAAGAGCCACTCAGCGGAGGGGATGGCCATGCGAATGCAGCCGTGAGAGGCCGAGTAGCCGAGCGACGACGGGTCGGGCGTGCCGTGGATGCCCACGGCCGACACGTTGAGGCCCATCCAGCGAGTGCCCAGCGGGTTGCCGGGCCCCGGAGGCACGGGCTCGAGACCCTCGGCCCAGTCGGACGGCGGCGGGTACCACCACGGATGGCGCTGCATCGTGACGATCTCGAAGTTCCCGAGCGGGGTTGGGAAGGACGACTGCCCGGTGGCGACGGTGAACGTCCGTGCGAGCTTTGGCGCGCTCTGGATCTTGAAGTACTGGAGCCGCTTCGAGTCGCGGCGGATGACGACGGCGGACGTGAAGAACTTGCTCAGGCGCGTTGGGTGCTCGACGCGTGCTGCGGCGGCCACCGGCCCCCGCCGGTTCGCGCGCACGGCCTCGACGATCGCGGCGACCGTGGCTTCGCGGCGGATCACGTAGCCGTCGCGCTCGGGCACGAGGTGCGGCCGCAGATCGTTGAGCACGAGCCGCGCATCGCGCATTTCGCGGTCGTAGTTCCGCGCCAGGCGGGCCACCCAGGCGCGTACGGCGTCGCCGCGAATGGTGACGCCGAGCGGCACGTTCGTCCCGGGCTTCGCCCTTATCGCCCGCGAAACCGCGGACTGGACGTACGCCTTTACGCCGAGCTTCTTCATCGAGACGGCAACGCGCTCGTCCTCCACGGTGACGACGAGCGGCGACCGTGCGGCGAGCCGCACGGCTGCGAGCGCCGCAGCCGGCGTCAGGCCGCCCACCTGCACGCCACCGATCGAGATCCGGCGAGGCAGGCGTGCCGGCAGCTTCGGCTTCGGCTTCGGCTTGGCCTTGGGCGGCGGAGGCGGCGGTGGCGGCGTGGGAGTCGTCGACGTCGTTTCTGTCGTGGATGTCGTTTCCGTCGTCGTAGTGATCGTCGAGTCGGTGAGGGCCGCCGACGGCCCGGGGCCGGCGAATACGGACGCGGCCAGGAACCCGGCGGCACCCAGGCTCAGGAGGACGACGGCAGCGGCGACCCTGCGCACGGTGCGCAGTGTAGCCCTGGATGCGGAACGCTCGAAAGGTGCGACGCCGTTCAACGGTTTACACTTCGTTCATGGCCCGTCCAGCACGGCAACCGGACGAGCTCGACGACCCTCCGGCTCATGATCCGGCGTCCGTGGCGCACGCCTACCGCTACCACCGCCGGCGCCGTAACGCACGGGTCGAGCGCGATCGGGAGCACCGCCGAGCGCGCTGGCGCTTCTGGCTCGTGTCGGGCTGCCTGCTGCTGGCGAGCCTCGTGATCGCCGTCACCATCTGGGACCAGGTACAGACGCTGTTCGGCCTCTAGTAGATGGCTCAGGAAGCGCGTCGCAGCGGGGTGACCCCGGCCCTCGTGATCGCGGCAGGCCAGGCGTCGTGGGTGGCCGGGCTCACGCTGGCCCTGTCCTCGTTCATGGGCTGGTATTCCGGGACGGCCGTGGAAGGGCCAACCGTGTCCGTGCTCGGCTGGAACACGGGCACGCTGGGCAAGTTCGTCTTCGTGCTCGGGCTCGCGATCGTCCTGCTCGCCGTGCGCAGGGGCGCGGGCATCGAGCTGCCGCGCAGCCTGCCGGAGAGCCTGATCCTCATCGTGCTGGGCACTGCTGCAACGATCCTCTTGCTGATCCGGATCGTGTCCATCCCCGACGAGTTCGCCGGGACGGCCGATCGCGCTATCGGGCTGTGGGTTGGGCTGGCGTCTGCGGTTGTCGTGATCGTCTCAGGGTTCGTGCGAGCAGGAGAAGAGCTGTAGCGACGGCGACGCCCAGCGCGGCTCCGGCCAGGACGTCCAGCGGGTAGTGGACGCCGACGTAGAGGCGCGATAGGCCCACGAGCGCTGCGAGCACGAAGAACGCGGGGGCGAGCGCGGGGAGCGCGACGGCCAGCACGACTGCCGCCGCAAAGCTCGTGGCGGCATGCCCCGATGGAAAGGACGCGGTCGACGGAGTCGTCACGAGCACGTCGATCCCGTCCAGGGCCTCATCCGGCCGGCGGCGGTCGGTGGCGAGCTTCAGGCCCGAGGCGGCCAGATCCGCGAGCAGCACGACAGCGGGCACGGCGAACGCGATGCTCGGGCGCCGGAGCGCCACCGCCAACACGATGCCGAGCCCGATCCACAGCCAACCCGTGCGTTCCCGCGTACGTGATTCCAACAAAGAGCGGGTCGAGCCAGTCGACGCGGTGGTCGACGATCCAGCCCTCGAGGCGTTGGTCGATAGAGATCAGGGTGATGTCGTCGTCGTGGTCACCGTCACCGTCTCCTTCGTTGCTGCGACGGGGACGATCGTCCGCGTCTGCGTCGTCGCGCCTGTCGGAGCCGGGTCGGTCGCGATCGCCTGGCCGAGCGCTACGCCGAGCGCGAAGACAGCGGCGAGCAGGGCCGCGACGAGCAAGGCTCTCAGCCAGGGACGCCGGCGGCGCTGTCGACGCGGACGCTGGGTAGTGACCGTCATGGCGTGTAGTCGCGAGCTCCGCGCGCGTAGAGATGGAATGCCGCGTCGGCGGCTGACGAGGCCGTCCGCGCCCAGCCGGGCCGGTGATTGCGCTCGGAGATCGCGGTCAGCGTCCACCGCTCCGAGCCGTCGTAGGCGGCCGCCAGCTCCGTGAGCGTGAACACGGAGCCGACACGGCGGCGCAGCTCGGCGGTGACCGTCTCCATCTGCTCGCGCACGCGGGAATCGATGCCCGAGGGAGCCCGGACGAGGCGTTCGTATGACTCGGCCCACTGCTGCCGTGCGAGCTCCACCCCACTCTGCATCTAGAGGGAACAGCAGCCGTCTTCGGGGAACATCTGCTCCAGCTCTGCGACGATTCTCTCGCCGAGTACGTAGCCGGGCCTTGCCAGCGCGAACGCGACGTGAGCATGCAGGCACTTGAGCCGAAGCGGGCTCGCCGAGCCTCCTATGCCGAGCTCCAGCGAGGCGCCGCCGTCGCGCCCGGCGCGCCCGGCGGCGAGCTCCCGCCGCAGCTCACGTTGTTCCTGCGTTGCCGCTTCCACGCTCGCACGCAGCGTCGGATCGGCCGCCGCCGCGGCGCTCCACCGCTCGACGCCGCCCGCCGCTTCCAGCCGCGATACGGCGGCGACGGCATGAGGACAGGTGAGGTAGTACGTCGTCGGGAACGGCTCGCCGTCCGCGGAGGCGTACGGCTCCTGCTCGGTGACGGCGGGCTGCCCGTAGGGACAGCGGCGCACGACGCGCCTGAAGGCCCGCGCCGGCCTACCTAGCTGGCGCTCGACGGCCTCACGATCGGCGTCACTCGTCGGCTGCGCGCGCGGCGGCCTGTGCCCTGCGCCACGCGGCGATGCCCTTGACGATGAAGAGCCGTTCATCCGGACGGACGAGGCCGAGTCGCCGCGCTTCCCGCACGAGCGTGGCCCCGCTCCCGTCGAGCCTGAGCCGCCGCCGAAGGTCTGTCCGCTCCGCCGACAGCCGGCGTACCTCCGCCGCCCGCTCCTGCAGCGCATCCTGCGCCCGCACGTATGCCTTCACCGGCCGGTAATAGAGGAAGCCGACGAGCGCGAGCGCAACCACGGCGATGATCCAGGCTCGCCTGCGTCGCCGCACGGTCCGTCGCTGGACGCGACCTCCTCCCATGCGGTCCGGTTCGCCCGCCGCGCCGCGCTTCCTGCTGGAGGGTCTGGCGGAACGGTGCTGTCGCCGGGGCGCGCTGGAGGTTGTGATGCAAGGACGCAGGGAGTCCGCGTACTGGTAAGTACGTGGGCGACCGAGGACGCCGCAGCGCGGCCTCCAGCGTGATTCCGGCGGCACAGTCACTGTTTCGCCAGACTCAGGAAGCGACCTCGACCTTGATCACGTTGGTCGACCCTGGGACGTTCACGTGAGTTCCCGCTGTGATCACCACCCGGTCGCCGGGCTCGATCAGCCCGCCATCGCGTGCCGCGGCGAGCGACTCGCTCCACAGCTGCTCGACGTCCTCGCACTCCGAGGTGACGAGTGGGATCACGCCCCACTCGAGCGCCAGCCGCCGCGCGACACCGTCCTGGTGCACGATCGCGACGACGGGGCGCCGCGGGCGAAGGCGCGCCATCGCGGACGCGCTGCCGCCCGTGTACGTGGGCACGACGAGAGCTGTCGCGTGCAGCGCCTCGGCGATGTCGCACGCTGCGTTGGAGATGGCCTCGCCGACTGTCGGCTCATCGCCCGCGCTCGGCAGCTCGTGGCGGTGCCCGAGGCTGGGTTCTACCGCGCGCGCAATCGTGTCCATCGTCGCCACCGCCTCCACCGGGTATTCCCCGATGGCTGTTTCCTCCGACAACATGAGCGCCGACGTGCCGTCGAGAACCGCGTTGGCGACGTCACTCGCTTCGGCGCGTGTCGGCTCCGGCGCGTGCAACATCGACTCGAGCATCTGCGTGGCCGTGATCACCGGCCGGCCGCGCTCGAGCGCCACGAGGATCATCCTCTTCTGGAGCAACGGCACGGCCGATGGTCCGATCTCGACTCCCAGATCTCCGCGCGCGACCATCACCGCGTCGGAGGCGTCCACGATCGGCCCGAGCGCGTGCACTGCTTCCGCTTTCTCGATCTTCGCGATCACGCGTGCCTGCGAGCCGGCACGGTCGATGCGAGCGCGGAGCTCGCGGACGTCGTCGGGAGAGCGCACGAACGACAGCGCGACGTAGTCCACGCCCAGATCGAGCGCGAAGGCGAGATCGCTGATGTCCTTCTCCGTCAGCGACGGGATCGGCAAGGCGACGCCCGGGAGGTTGACGCCCTTGTGGCTCTCGACCGTGCCGCCGACGATGACGGACGAGACGGCGCGTCCGTTGTCGACACGCTCGACGCGCAGTCGCACGTGGCCGTCGTCGATGAGGACGTCATGCCCTGCCTGGAGCACCTGGCCGACGACCGCCGGCGCGACGGGGAGGTCGACCTGCGAGCCCTCCGGGCCGACGAGCACCTCCTGGCCCTTGGCCACGGTCACGGGCGCCGCGAGATCTCCGATGCGCAGCTTCGGCCCCTGGAGGTCGGCGATCAGCGCCAGCGGACGGCCTCTTTCCCGTTCCACGCTCCGCACGGCTCCCGCCAACTCCGCGTGCTGAGCCTGCGTGCCGTGCGAGAAGTTGAGGCGGATGACGTCGGTGCCGGCGGCGACGAGCTCGTCGATGCGGTTAGCCGAGGCAGGCCCGAGCGTGGCGACGATCTTCGTCCGGCGTGCGACCTGGACGGGCATCCCGTCCAGCGTACCGCGGCTTGCGACCGCTACCGGCGAAAGCGGGGAAAGGCGTCCCAGCCGGGATAGAGGCGCCCGGCGCGGTCGCCGAGCTCTTCCTCGATGCGCAGCAGCTGGTTGTACTTCGCCACTCGATCCGACCGCGCCGGTGCGCCGGTCTTGATCTGGCCGGCGTTCGTCGCGACCGCGACGTCCGCGATCGTCGTGTCCTCCGTCTCTCCTGACCGATGCGAGATGACGATCGCGTACCCGGCGTGCCGGGCCAGCTCGATCGTCTCGAGCGTCTCCGTCAGCGTGCCGATCTGGTTGAGCTTGACGAGGATCGCGTTGGCGACCCCCTCTTCGATGCCCCGCCGCAGCCGGTCGACGTTCGTGACGAAGAGATCGTCGCCCACGAGCTGGAGGCGGTCGCCCCTGCGCTCCGTCAACTCCCGCCAGGTGGCCCACTCGTCCTCGGCCAGCGCATCCTCGATCGACACGATGGGATAGCGCTCGGCGAGCTCCGACCAGTAGGCGACCATCTCATCCGGGCTCTTCTCGCGGCCCTCGAATCGGTAGCCGCCGTCGCTGAAGAACTCGGTTGCAGCAGGGTCGAGCGCGATCGCGACACGATCCGCATGGCCCGCTCGTTCCGCAGCCGTGAGCACGGCCTCGATCGCCTCTTCGCTCGAGCCGAGGTCGGGAGCGAAGCCGCCCTCGTCCCCGACTCCCGTGGCGAGCCCACGCTCGTGGAGCAGCGCCTTCAGCGCGTGGTACACCTCGGCGCCCACCTGCAGCGCCTCGGCGAACGTCGGGGCGCCCGCGGGCACGACCATGAACTCCTGGAAGTCGAGCGAGTTCTGCGCGTGCGCGCCGCCGTTGACGACGTTCAGCATCGGCACCGGCAGCACGACAGCGTCCTCTCCACCGAGCCAGCGGAAGAGAGAGACGCCGGCGTCGGCCGCCGCGGCCTTGGCGACGGCGAGCGACACGCCCAGCAGCGCGTTGGCTCCCAGGTTGCTCTTGTTGGGCGAGCCGTCCAGCTCCAGGAGCCGCCGGTCCAGCGCCGCCTGGTCGGCGGCATCGAGCCCGTTGACGGCGGGCGCGATCACCTCGACGACGTTCTTGACGGCACGCAGAACACCCTTGCCTCCGAAGACGTCTGCGTCCCCGTCCCGCAGCTCGACGGCCTCGTGCACACCGGTCGAGGCCCCGGAGGGTACGGCCGCCCGGCCGAACGCGCCGGACGACAGCGTGACGTCGACCTCGACCGTGGGGTTGCCGCGGGAATCGAGGATCTGCCTTGCCCAGATGCGCTCGATCGCGCTCACGCCAGCTCCTCCTTCGCAGCCTCGTAGTAGCGCAATTGATCGTCGAGCGAGAGCTGCGACCACTCGTCGCCGCCCTCCGCCGCCAGCTCGGCGGCACGCTCTACCCGCACCACGAACTTGCGGGACGTACCGCGCAACGCCAGCTCGGGATCGACGTTCAGCTGCTGCGCGACGCCCACGGCGAGGAAGAGCACGTCGCCCAACTCGTCCACGACTCTGGGATCGGGCTCGGTCTCCGGCTCCGGCACGCCGGTACGGCGCACCTCATCTCGCAGCTCGTCGAGCTCCTGCTCCAGGCGCGCGACGCGGGCGTCGAGATCGGGGAACGCGAACCCGGTCGACGCCGCCCGCCGCTGCACCTTGCGAGCATAGAGCAACGCCGGAAGCGTCTCGGGGACGTCGTGGAAGACGCCGCTACGCCCTTCCTGGGTGGTCTTCAGCTCTTCCCAGCGATGCTTCACCGCCCCAGGCGACCCGGGCGACGCAGCGTCGCCGAACACGTGCGGATGACGGCGGACGAGCTTGTCGTGAGCGTTCCGCGCGACCGTCTCCAGGTCGCCTGCCCCGCGCTCTGCGAGCAGCAGTGACAGGAAGAACGTCTGGTAGAGCAGGTCGCCGAGCTCGTCGACGAGCTTTGCGTCGTCGTCGGCCATGGCGGCGTCCGCCACCTCGTAGGCCTCCTCGACCGTGTGCGGAACGATGGTGCGGGCGGTCTGCTCCGCGTCCCACGGGCACTCGCGGCGGAGCTGTGCAGTCAGCTCCTGCAGGTCGCCGAGCGCCTGCTCGAGACTCAACCGTGCTGGTCGTCGCCGGCGCCGGCTCGGTGGCCGGTGGCGCGAGGCCTGTGGCGTACGTGATCTTGTCCTCGTACTCCTTCTTCAGGTTCTCGAGCCACTTCGTGACCGCGTCCGACTTCTTCTGGCCGAGCAGCGTGTCGGAGATGGTTTTGCGCACCGACTTCAGGGGCGTCTTCGCGCCCTCCTTCTCCGCGGACATTGCCTCGATGATGTGCCAGCCGAACTGCGTCTTCACCGGCTCCGAGAGCTCGCCGACGCCCAGCGCGAAAGCGACCTTGTCGAACTCAGGCACGGTCTGGCCACGCTGGATGGTCAGCTTGCCGCCGGTCTTGTTCGAGCCCGGATCCGTCGAGTACTTCTTGGCGAGTGCGGCAAAGTCGGCGCCGTTCGTCAGCTGCCATGCAGGTCGTTCGCGAGCGCCTTCGTCGTGACGAGGATGTGGCGCACGTCGCGCGAGGCCTTCTGTCCGTAGAGCTGAGGGTTCGAGTTGTAGTACGCCTCGATCTCGGCGTCCGTGACCTTCGCGGAGTTACCGACTTTCGCGAAGATCTTCTCGGAGAGCAGCGGCGCGCGGAGCTCCTCGCGCACCTGCTCGTCGGTGACGCCCTGCTGCTTGAGCGAGTCCTCGTACTTCTTCTGGCTGCCGCCGAAGTACTGCGTCAATACTCGCTGCAGGCGCTCGTCGACCTCCTTGTCCGAGACGGAAACACCGAGCTCCTCGGCCTTCTGCTCGAACTGCACGCGCTGGACGAGGAGCTGGAGGGCGTTTTGCTGGAACGCCTGGTACTCCTGCGAGCCGGCGGCGGGAATCTTCTGGCCCTGCGCCTTCAGGTTCGACTCCGCCTGCGCGATGACCTCGTCGAGCTGCGGTCTGCGTGATCTCACGCCGGCGACGGTGGCGGCCACGCCGGAAGAGAGCGACCCGCCTGCGCCACCGCCGCCGCCGCCGCAACCGGCGGCAACGAGCGACAGCGTCACGAGGACGCCGGCGGCGGATGCAAGTGCTCGTGTTCTCTGGGCGATCATGGAAAAAGCGCCTTCAAGCTGCCCGGCGCACGTCGAGAATAGCAGCGAGCGCGGGTAGCCCACCGCGGAACCCGTCGCTGCGCATCGCGAGCTCCCGCTTCTCGTTCGTGTAGACGGCGGAGGCGACGCTCTCGCGGATCTCGCGGACGTCGTCGTGCCCGAGCAGCAGGGGGCCGACGGTCAGGCGGCCGTTGCGGAACACCGCGTAGTCGGCTCCGATCTCCGCGAGCTTCAGCCGCGCCTCCTGCAGCGCGAAGAGGTTCTCGACCGGCTCCGGAGGGGCCCCGTAGCGATCCTCGACCGCGGCGTGGAGCTCGCGCAACTCGTCCTCGGTCGCGGCGAGCGCCAGACGCCGGTGGAGGTCGATCTTCAAGGCTTCCGACTCGACGTAGTCGGCCGGGACGTACGCGTCGATGCGGGCGTCGATGCGGATCGGCCGGGGCATGACGCGCCGGCCGCCGGCCAGCTCGGCGACGGCCTCGTTGAGCAGGTCGACGTACAGCTCGAACCCGACCGCCGCGACGTGGCCCGACTGCTCGCGTCCGAGCAACTCGCCGGCGCCACGGATCTCGAGGTCGCGCATCGCGATCGCGAACCCGGAACCGAGCTCCGTGTGATCCGCGAGCGTCGACAGCCTCGCGCGGGCCTCCGGCGTCAGCTCCATCGCGTCGGGATAGAAGAGGTAGGCGTGCGCCGGCACGTCGGAACGGCCCACGCGTCCGCGGATCTGGTACAGCTGCGCGAGCCCGAGCAGGTCCGCCCGCTCCACGATCAGCGTGTTGGCCTGCGGGATGTCGAGGCCCGACTCGATGATCGTCGTCGAGACGAGCACGTCGGCGTCCCCGCGCAGGAACTTCATCATCTGCTCCTCGAGCTCGCGCTCGGGCATCTGGCCGTGGGCGACGAGCAGCCGCAGGTCCGGGCACAGCTCGGCAAGCTTCTCCGCCGCCTCGTCGATCGTCTCCACGCGGTTGTGGAGGTAGAAGGACTGGCCTCCGCGCTCCGTCTCGCGCTCCAGGGCGTGCTTGACGAGCTCTTCCTCGTACTCGCCGACATGCGTTCGGATTGGCCGCCGCCCCTCCGGCGGCGTCTCGATCATCGAGATGTCGCGCAGCCCGGCGAGGGACATGTGCAGCGTCCGCGGGATCGGAGTGGCGGTCAGCGACAGCACGTCGACCTCGAGCCGCAGTTGGCGCAGGAGCTCCTTCTGCGCGACGCCGAAGCGCTGCTCTTCGTCCACGACCACGAGCCCGAGATTCGACGGCACCACGTCCCTCGAGAGAACTCGGTGCGTCCCGATGAGCACGTCGACTTTCCCGGACGCGAAATCGGCGAGAGCCTGCTTCACTTCCGCCGGCCTGCGGAACCGGGAGACCATCTCCGTCGTGACCGGGAAGTCTCCGTAGCGCTCGCGGAACGTGTTCCAGTGCTGCTGCGCGAGTACCGTGGTCGGTGCCAGCACGAGCGTCTGCCTGCCGTTGAGAGCGACCGCGAAGGCGGCGCGCACCGCGATCTCCGTCTTGCCGAAGCCGACGTCGCCGCAGACGAGGCGGTCCATGGGGCGTCCTGACTCGAGGTCCTCCTTCACCGCTTCGATCGCTTCCAGCTGGTCGGGCGTCTCGCGGTACGGGAACGACGCTTCCAGCCGCTCGAGCCAGTCGCTCGAGACGTCGAAGCTGACGCCGGCGGCGTGCTCGCGCTGCGCGTAGAGCGCCAGCAGCTCCCCGGCCAGCTCGCGGACGGCATGGCCGGCACGGGTCTTGACCAGCTGCCAGGCGCGGCCGCCGAGCTTCGAGAGGGTGGGCGGCCGGCCGTCGGCGCCGACGTACCGAGACACCTTGCCCACCTGATCGTGAGGGACGTACAGGCGGTCCTCCCCGCGAAACGCAAGCAGCAGGTAGTCGCGGGTGATCCCGCCGACCGTCTGCGTCTCGAAGCCGAGCAGCTGGCCGACGCCGTGATCCTCGTGGACGACGTAGTCGCCCGTCCGCAGGTCTGCGAACGACCGCAGCGCCCGCGCGACGCGTGCCTGGCGCGGGGCTCGCCTGCGGAAGACCTGCGACTCCGGTACGAGCGCGATGCCGAGCTCGCGCCAGACGAAGCCCCGGCGGGCGGGCGACACGGCAAACAGCAGCGCCCCGTCGGTGGGGAGGGATCCGCCAGGCTCCAGCAGCTGCGCGTCGGCTCGCCGCAGCAGGCGCTGCGTGCGGAGCGCGTCGCCGCGGTGCGGAAAGGAGACGACGACTCGCAGACCCGAGCGGGCAAGCGCGTTCAGCTCGCGCTCCGCTTCGGCGAGCCCTCGTGCGGCAAGGGCCGGCCGCTGCGCTTCGAAGGCGAACTGCTGGCCGCTCGGCAGCGGATCGAGCGCTGCTCCGCTGACCTCCAGGTCGAGACCCAGCTCGTCTCGCCAGAGCTCGCGGACCTCCGCCGGTCGCCAGACGACGTCGGCCGACGCCGCCAGCGTCTCGTTTTTCGGCTCCTCGCCGGCGGAATCGGTTAGATCCGCCCGGCGCTCGATGGCCGGGAAGACCGTCGCCTGCTCGAGGTCGAAGAGGGCGCGCTGCGTGAACGGCGAGAAGGCGCGGATGCCTTCGACGACGTCTCCGAAGAACTCGACGCGGATCGGCTCGCGGCCCGTCGTGCCGTAGATGTCGAGAATCCCTCCGCGAACCGCGATCTGGCCACGTTCGTCGACGCGTTCGACCCGCTCGTAGCCGGCGAGGACGAGCTCCTCGGTCAACGCCTCGAGCCCCGTCGCCGCTCCCACGGCGATCTCGATCGACGCCGGCCGCTCGTCCGGCGGAGCCAGGCCTTCCACAGCCGCAGTCGCCGACATGCAGACCAACCCGCCGTTCGCCAGCACCGCGAGTGCGCGCAGGCGCTCGCCGACGAGGTGGGGAGGCACTTGCAGACCGGACTCCGCGGTGACGCCGCGTCCCGGCATGAACGCCACCAGGTCGGCGCCGGCGAACCACGCCGCAGCTTCTGCCACGTCGCGCGCGTCCTCGTCGTCGGGCAGGAGGCAGAGCAGCCTGCGGCCGAGACGCGCGTGCAGGGCGGCGAGCAGCAGCGGGAGCGCGGGCTCGGAGACGCGCGCGCTGGTGGCGGGCAACGCGGACGCGAGCGCGTCGAGCTGCTCGCTGTCGGCGAGGACGTCGGCAAGCGGTTGCAGGGATGGCCGGTCCATGACGAAAGGCGGGAAACGCGTCCCGCGTGGGGTCAGTGTAATGCGCCGGGGGCCGGATCCCGAGCCGCTCGAGCCCGCCGGCCCGTCCTGTCCGTTTCGGACATCGCGCCGGGGCCACCAGCCTCCTCCCCGCTGCTGATGCTAGTCGGGGAAGTCGAGCTCAGGGGTGACGATTGTGTGCCGACTCTGTGTCAGTTGAACCGGCGCTGGGCCGCTTCGAGCCCCTCGAGCACCACTGTCTCGACCGCATCTGCCGCCCGCCCGACGAGCGCGTCCACATCCGTCTCCGGAGGGAACGCCGAGAGCACCCAGTCGGCCACAGGCCGCGGATCGCCCCGCTCCGGCCGGCCGACGCCGATCCGGAGCCGCAGGAAGTCCTGCGTCCCCATCGCGTCCGCAATCGAGCGCAGCCCGTTGTGGCCGGCCAAACCGCCGCCGCTCCGCGCCTGCAGCCGGCCCTCCTCGAGATCGACGTCGTCGTGAACGACCATGACCGCCTCGGGCTCCACCTTGAAGAACGACGTGGCCGCAGCGATCGAGCGCCCCGACTCGTTCATGTACGTCTCGGGCTTCAGCAATGCGACGCGTGACTCACCGACGCGGACCTCCGAAAGCCGGCCGGAGAACTTTCCGCGAAACGTGCCACCGTGTCGCTCCGCGACCTCGTCCACGACCAGCCAGCCCACGTTGTGGCGCGTTCGTGCGTATTGCCCGCCAGGGTTGCCGAGCCCGGCGACGAGCAGGTCGAACGAAGACACGGGCGCCCGCCGCCGGCGGAGGCGCATCAGAGGTGCTCTTAGCCCTCTTCCGGCTCGCCGGATTCTTCGGCCGCAGGCGGCTCGCCCTCGGCAGTGGGCTCGGCGCCCGGCTCGCCCTCCTCCTCGCCCTCGACGGCCTCCTCGACCTCCTCGCCCTCCTCGGCCTCGAGCGCAGCGGCCGCCTCGGCCTCTGCGGCTTCCAGCTCGGCCTGGAGACGAGGTGCGGAGACCGTGACGAGCACGTTCTCCGGATCGTCGAGCACGGTGACCTCGGCGGGTAGCGCGAGGTCGGAAACACGGAGCGCATCGCCGATCTCGGACCGGCTGATGTCGAGCGTGAGCCGGTCGGGCATCTCGAGAGGCAGTGCCTCGACCGTCACCTCGCGCACGAGCTGGGTGAGCACGCCGCCGCTCCTTGACGCCGGGCGACTCGCCCACGAGCTCGACGGCGACCTGCGCGCTGATCGGCTGGTCGAGCCGCACCTCGTGGAGGTCGATGTGCGTGAGGTAGCCGCGAATCGGATCCTGCTGGTAGTCCTTGACCACCGACGCGTGCGACGTCTTCTGATCGTCGAGCACGACGTCGAGGATGGCGTGCAGGCCGTGCGCGCCGCCGAGCGCGCTACGCAGTGTCCGCTCGGAGACGACGAACGGGTGCGGCTTCTTGCCGCGACCGTAGAGCACGCCGGGGATCAGCCCGTCTCGGCGCAGGCGTCGAGACTCGCGCGATCCCAGCGCGTGCCGCTGTTGCACCTCGAGACGTACTCGCTCACCAGCCACGGCGGCGGATTGTAGCTATCCGATCCGTTCTAGAAGAGCTGGTACTCGCCGCCGAAGATCGCGGACACGGACTCGTCGGAGAAGACGTTCATGATCGTCTCCGCGAGCAGCCCTGAGATGGGGAGCACCGTCAAGTTCGCCGGGCGGCTCACGGGATCGACGGGCACGGTGTCGGTGACGACGATTCCGGCGAGATCGGCCTCCGCGAACCGCTCGAGCGCACCGTCGGAGAACAGCCCGTGCGTCGTGAACACCCACACCGCGGTGGCCCCGTGCTCCCGCAGCGCCTGCGCGCCTGCGAGCAGCGTGCCGCCGGTCATGATCACGTCGTCGCCGACGATCGCGACCTTTCCCTTGACGCGGCCCGTGATCTCCGTGACCGACGCCTTGTCGTGCTCAGGGCGGGTCTTGTGCATGACCGCGAAGTCGCCCTCGATCATCTCCGCGAACCTGATCGCGTGCTTGGCGCGCCCCGCGTCGGGTGCGACTGACACGACTGCGTCGCCGGAGAGCCCGAGGTCGCGGAAGTGGCGCGCGAAGAGCGGCAGCGACGTCATGTGGTCGACCGGGATCGTGAAGAACCCCTGGATCTGGCCCGCGTGGAGATCCATGGTGAGGACCCGGTCTGCCCCGGCCAGCTGGATCATGTCCGCGACGAGTCGGCCGGAGATCGGCTCGCGCGGCAGCGCCTTGCGGTCCTGGCGCGAGTAGGGGAACCACGGCACGACGGCCGTGATCCGCTTGGCCGACGCGAGCTTCGCCGCCTGGATCATGAACAGGAGCTCCATGAGGTTGCGGTCGACCGGTGCGCAGCCCGTCTGGACGATGAAGACGTCGGCGCCGCGGATCGACTCGTTGTACCGGCAATACGTCTCGCCGTTGGAGAACGTCTTGAGCTCGACCTCTCCCAGCTCCACCCCGAGCTGCTCGGCGATCCGCAGCGCGAGCTCCGGATGGGAGCGGCCCGAGAACACCATCAGGCGCTTCAGCGGCCCTCGCTCGATCCAGTGCCCCGGCTTCGCCTCCGGGCGCTCGGTGTTCACGGCCACGTCGAGGCCGGGGAGTCGGACGAACTCAGTCGTGGCGGTTTCCACCGGCATACCCTTCCTTGTTCTCTTGCCGTGCGCGAGCGATGGCCAAGGCGCCGGGCGGGACATCCTCGGTGATTACCGATCCGGCCGCGACCCACGCATTATCTCCGATCGTGACGGGTGCAAGAAACGCATTGTCGACCCCGGTCCTGACGTTGCGGCCGATCGTCGTTCGCTGCTTGCCCCGGCCCTCCTCGTGCGGGAAGTTGGCGGTGATGTTCCCGGCGGCGATATTCGCGTCCTCTCCGATGTCGGCGTCGCCGACGTATGACAGGTGCGGGACTTTCGTTCGTGCGCCAATGTGCGAGTTCTTCACCTCCACGAACGTCCCTGCCTTGGCCTCCTCGTCGAGCACGGTGCCGGGGCGCAGGTAGCAGAAGGGTCCGATCTCACGCCCGGGCGACCCTCACGTCGCCGCGGATCACCGTGAACGGGTGGATCGTCACGTCCTCGTCGAGCTCTACGCCGGCCTCGATCCAGGTCGATGCCGGGTCGACGATCGTCACGCCCGCGAGCATGTGCGCCTCGTTGATGCGCTGCCTTAGCAAGTCGGCAGCCTGGGCGAGCTCGATGCGGGTGTTCACGCCGAGCGCGAGCTCCGGGTCCGGCGCCTCGACGACGTGGCCGACGCCGTTGCTGTCCACGATGTGGCGAACGCAGTCGGTGAGATAGAGCTCCCCCTGCGCGTTCTGCGGCTCGAGCCGATCGATCGCCTCCCACAGGGCCGGTGCCTTGAAGACGTAGATCGAGCTGTTCACCTCGGAGACGGCGAGCTCGGCCGGCGCTGCGTCCTTCGCCTCCACGATCGCCGCCAGGTTGCCGGAGCCGTCGCGGACAACGCGTCCGTAGTCGCCCGGGCTCGTCGAGCACGAGGGAGAGGACGGTCACGTCGGCATCGGCGGCACGATGGCCGTCGACGAGCGCCTGCAGGAGCTCGCCGGTGACGAGCGGAGTGTCTCCCGAGAGCACGAGCACGTCGCCCGCGACACCGTCGAGCGAGCCGCGCGCCGATGCCACTGCGTCGCCGGTGCCGCGCGGCTGTTCCTGGACGGCCACGAGTGGGCCCTCCGCTCCTCCGAAACCGTCCGCCGTCTCGGGCGACGCGACGACGACGAGCGGCTCGGGGCCCAGCGGCTCCACGGCTGCCAGCACCCAGTCCACCATCCGGCGGCCGAGCAGCGGATGAAGGTGCTTGGGGGTTGCCGACCGCATGCGGGTGCCCAGTCCGGCTGCCATGACAACCGCAGAGAGTGTGCGTAGATCGTTCATCAAGAAGGCTGGGGCGCCAGGATTCGAACCTGGGGTCGCGGGACCAAAACCCGCTGCCTTACCACTTGGCTACGCCCCAACACAGGTAGGAAACTATCGCGCCGAGCGCGTGGACTGGTCGGGCCGGTCGTGGTAGAGCAAGTACGCCGCGACCGCGCCGAAGATCCCCGCGATCACGAGCGCGACGACGGGGATGAAAATCGCGATGACCGCCGCGCAGACCGCGAGTGCCTGGGACATGGCAAGGATCCACGAGACCTCACGGCCCAGCTCGGAATCGAGCGTCCGCCCCGCCAGCAGCCAGAAGAGGATGACGGGAATGGCGATGACGATGATCGTGACGCGCGAGAAGTCTTCCTCGAGCGCCACGAAGATTCCCTCCGCGACTGCGATGCCGAGAGCGACCTTGAGCCGGTTCTCGCGTAGCCAGCTCTGGCGCGGGGCAGGGGCTGCCGGGGCTTCCGATGCTGCCGGTACTGCCGGCGGGGGCGTCGGAGGGGGTGGCTGGCCCTCGGACATCGATCAACCGTACCACGCTGGAAATGTCACCCAGACCCGGCCTTCGCCCTCGAGGGCGGCTTCCGCGCGGCGGGCGGCGTCCTCGTCCTCGAAAAGGCCGTAAACGGCCGGGCCGGCACCGCTGACGTCGGCCCGTATGGCCCCCAGGCGCTCGAGCTCGGCGGCGAAGGACGAGTGCACGAGGTCGTTCTTCGGCCAGCGCGCGAAATCGCTGACCGACCTCGCCTCGCTCAGCAACGCCGAGAGCTCGGCGCGCCGGTCGGAGTAGCCGAGCTCGCCATTGCGGTCGTCGAACGCGTCGTACACGGCCTTGGTCGAGGGCTTCTCCACGCCGTCCGGCAACAGCACGAGCACGCAGTAGTCGCGGGGCAGCGAGAGCGGGCTCAGCCGCGTGCCGTCACCCTCACCGAGCTGCGGGCCGGTCGTAAGGAAGAGAGGCACGTCCGCGCCGAGCGCCGCGGCCAGTTCGTGGAGCCTGTCCGCTGCGAGCGGCCGTCCGAGGCTCTCGTTCGCCAGCGTGAGGGCGGCGGCCGCGTCAGAGCTGCCGCCGCCCAGACCTGCGCCGACCGGGATCCGCTTCTCGATCGTGACTCGCCACGCGGGCTCGACACCCGCGGCGGCAGCCAGTGACGTCAGAGCCCGCGCGACCAGCGTGTCGGCGGGAAAGCCATCGACCTCCAGCCCGTCGGCGGGCTCGAGGCGCAGCGTGTCCGCGAGGCCGATGCGCTCGTAAACGGTCAGGAGCTCGTGCTTGCCGTCCTCGCGTCGAGGCCCGACGACGAGCGCGAGGTTGATCTTTGCCGGAGCGGTGAGACTCGTCACCGGAGCAGCTTCGCAAGCCGGACGAACTCTCCGGGTGCGAGCTCCTCGGCGCGAGCCGCCGGGCTGTGACCGAGCTCGACGAGCGCGGCGGCGGCGCGCTCGCGCCCGGCAATGCCTACAAGCTCCAGCGAGTTGGGAAGCGTCTTCCTACGGTGAGCAAACGCGGCCTGGACGACGTCCTTGATCGCCGCCGTAGTCAGGCGGCAGCGGCAGCCGTACGAAGGCGACGAGCATGGAGTCGACTCGCGGTCGTGGCCGGAACACCGTGCGCGACACGGCATGCGAGCCCGTTCGCCTCGCCGACAGTTGAACGAGCACCGAGACCGCGCCGTACGCCTTCGAGCCCGGCGCAGCGAAGAAGCGCTCTCCAACCTCTTTCTGCACCATGACGCACCACAGCTCGATCGAAGGCATGCGCTCGAGGGTGTCCACGACGACGGCGGCAGCGACGTTGTACGGAAGGTTGGACACGAGCTTCGTCGGCCTCGGACGCAACTCGGCAAGATCGAGCTTCATCGCGTCGCCGAACGTCAGCTCGACGTTCGACCGCGAGCCGAGCGCGGCCCGAAGCGCGGGCTCGAGCGCACGGTCGATCTCGACTGCGTGGACGTGATCGACGCGATCGGCGAGAAACGCCGTCAGGACACCCAGGCCCGGGCCCGACCTCGAGCGCGATGTCCGATTCGTCGAGCTCGGCGAGGCGGCCGATGACGCGAAGGATGTTCGGATCGACGAGGAAGTGCTGGCCGAGCGAGCGCTTCGGCGTGACGTCGCTCTCCGTCATGGCAGCAGCGCGAACACTCGATCGGCGTTGGCATCGACGGCCTGCGCGAGCTCGTCGCGGGTCGTGCCGCGAACGTCGGCAAGAACGTCGACGGTGTGAACTACATGGGCCGGCTCGTTCGGACGTCCGCGCACAGGCTGCGGCGCGAGGAACGGGCAATCCGTCTCCGTGAGAATCCGGTCGGCCGATACCTGGCGCGCCGCCTCCCGAAGCGCCTCCGCCTTCGGATACGTGACGTTGCCCGCGAACGAGACGTAGTAGCCACGCTCGAGGGCGACGTCGAGCAGCTCCGGCTCCGAGAAGCAGTGCAGCACGACGTCGCCGCCGAAGCCGCCGAGCACCGCCGCCGTGTCCTGCGCTGCGGACCGCGAATGGATCACGACTGGCAGCTCGAGGTCCGCAGCGAGCGCGAGCTGTTCCTCGAAGAGGCGTCGCTGCGCCGATCGCGGCGCGTAGTCGCGAAAGTGGTCGAGCCCGGTCTCCCCCACCGCCACCGCACGATCGTGTCCGAGGAGCTCCCGGAGCTCGCCCAGGCGCCCAGCGTCATCAGTGTCCGCATCGTGAGGATGGATGCCGAGCGCCGCGTAGACGCCTGCTTCCTCGTCCGCCACGCGCAGCGCCGCGCGGCTCGAATCGATCCCCGTGCCGACGGTGACGACCCGCCTGACCCCAACCGCACGCGCGCGCTCGAGCACGACGCCGGCAGGCTCTGCGCAGGCGTCGAGGTGCGCGTGGGTGTCGATCAAACGGCGGCGCGCTCGACGCGCGGAAAGAGCGGCGGCGCCGGCTCGATCCGCGCGGACGCGAGCCCACCGGAGTCGCACGCCGTCCCAAGCACGTCCGCGCCCTGGCCGAGCGCACGCAAGATGGCCGTGCTGGTCGCCGGCAAGTACGCGTACAGCGCGACGGCGACGGAGCGGACTCCGTCCGCGAGGTCGTACAGCACCCGATCCAACTCAGCTGACTTGGCCTCGTCCTTCGCGAGCTCCCACGGCTTCGACCGCTCGACGACGCGGTTGAGCTCCCGCACGACGTCCCAGATCGCGTCCAGCGCGCCGGTCAGCTCCCAGGCGTCGAGTCGCGCCGGGATCTCGCCGTGGAGGGCGTCGAGCTTCGCGGCAACCTCGGGGCTGCCAGGCCCGGCCGGCAACTCGCCGTCGCGGTAGCGGGCGATCATCGCCGTCGTCCGCGACACGAGATTCCCGAGCTCGTTCGCGAGCTCCCGCTCGTAGCGTTCTTGCAGGCTGTCTTCCGAGGCAGCACCGTCACGCCCGAAGGTCGCAGAGCGAATTGCCCAGTACCGGACGGGATCGATTCCGTAGACGCTCGACGAGCGGGACGGGATCGATGACGTTGCCCAGCGACTTCGACATCTTCTGCTCTCCCATGAGCAGATGGCCGTGGGCGAAGAGCTGTTGGGGCACCTCGTAGCCGGCTGACAGGAGCATCGCCGGCCAGAACACGCAATGGAAGCGGAGGATGCCCTTGCCGAGCATGTGCCGGGCGACAGGCCAGTACACCGGCACGAGGTCCTCGCCCGGGCGCGCGTAGCTGAGCGCGCTCAGGTAGTTGACGAGCGCGTCGGCCCAGACGTAAGCGACCTGGCTCTCGTCCCACGGCAGCGGGATGCCCCAGGGCTGGCCCGCGCGGCTGATGGAGAAGTCCTGCAGCCCGCCGGCGATGAAGCTCCGCGCCTCGTTGTAGCGGAACGACGGGCAGCACGAAGTCGGGCCGCTCGTCGTAGAGCGCCAGCAGCCGCTCCTGGTACGCGGACAGCCGGAAGAAGTAGTTCTTCTCCTCGATGTACTCGACGCCGATCTCCGTGCTCGGGGCACTTGCCGTCGACGAGCTCGTCCTCGGACTTGAACTCCTCGCAGCCGACGCAGTAGAGGCCGGCGTAGACATCCTCGTAGACGTCGCCGTTGTCGTAGATGCGCTGGAGGAAGTCACGGACGAACGCCTTGTGGCCGTCATCCGACGTGCGGATGTAGAAGTCCGGCTCGGCCCCGACCGCGCCCGGCAGCGTCGCGCCATACCTCGCCGATGCGGTCGACGAAGACCTGGGGCTCGAGCCCTGCTTCCTGCGCGGCCCGGGAGACCTTCGTCGCCGTGCTCGTCGACGCCCGTCAGGAAGAACGCGTCGTCGCCTCGCTGGCGGTGATGCCGGACGAGGATGTCGGCCGCGATCGTCGTGTACGCGTGCCCGAGGTGCGGGGCGTCGTTCACGTAGTAGATCGGCGTTGTCAGGTAGAACGGCATGTCCGGAGAGTGTAGGGCTCGCCCGGCCGGCCCTTTCCTCGCACACGAGCACAGCGGACTCCAACTCCAGCCGCGCCCGCGAGGCCGGCGATCAACACCACCACGAACGGCCAGATCGCACGTTCGTCGACATCGCGCGCCGGCGGCGCTGTTGGAGACACCGTGAGAGGCTCACCCCGCCCGACCACGTCGCCGGGTGCCGTGGCGCCCAGGCGTGCCGCGGGCACGGGTGGAGGCGCATCGTGCGAGCTCACGCCCGCCAGCTGCGAGGGTTCGAACGCCTGCGGATGCCCGACTGGAGCGCGTTGCGCACTGCCACGCTCTCGTGGTCGCGGTGAGACACGTGCCTGCGGAAGGACGTGGCGACTTTCGCCGCGCGAGGAGGGGACTACCGTTCGCACGACTGCCGCGCGGACAGGCATCGTGACAGCCGCCTCGCGCGTCGGTTCCTTCGCAGCGGGCTCGAGCGCGGACGCGAGTTCAACCGGCGCCTGTGGTGCATCGGAGACCGGCTCCGCCGGAGGCTCGGCCGGCTGAGGTTCGGCTTGTGGCGCCGGCGTGGGCTCGGGCGCCGGCGGAGGCGCGGTATGCACCGGCGGTGGTGGTGCCGGTTCGATTGCCGGTGGCGGCGCAGGGCTCGGAGGCGGCGGTGGTGGGGCCGGCACAGTACGAGGCGGCAGCAGCGTGAGCGGATCCACGTAGCCCTGCGGATCGCTTGTGACCCGGATGCCGAGGTGGACATACGGGACCTCGTGCTCTGGCGTCCCGCTCGGCCCGATCGTCCCGACTTCTGATCCCTCGCGAACCGCGTCTCCCTTCCTCACGGAGAACGAGCCCAGCTGCACGAGCGTCACGGAGTAGCCGTCGTCGGTCTCGATCGTGACTACCTTTCCGTTCGCCCCGACCGAACCGGCGAACGCGACATCGCCCGAAGCCGGCGCGAGGACGGAGGACTCCTTCTCGCCGGCAACGTCGATCCCGCGATGCTGGCCGCCCGCGTACGGATCGCCGCCGAAGACGAACGGCTCGAGCACTTCTCCCGAGGCCGGCCACGTCCACCCGTAGGCGGTGGCCGGTAACACGAGCGTGGTGAACGCGGCTGCGACTACTGCGAGGCGGCGCATCAATGTCTCCTTGTTAGCGATGTTGACAACAGCGCTACCGTAGCGGGAGCAGCGGACGTTGTCAATTCCGTATACAGGAGTAGGCGGCGTTTGCTCGTCAGAGAGAGCGCCGGTAGAGCCGGCCCCGCGGGATCGCCGTCAGCCGCGACACGAGCTCGGCTGCGTCCCGCCGCGTGAGGCCGGCAGCGACGAGCTCGGCGACGGCCGCCGCCGCCTCATCGGCCTGCGCGTCAGACGACGCGGCGGCCGGCGCGAGGACGAGGGTGATCTCTCCCTTCGGCGGCTCGCGGAACCGCGCGAGGACGTCGGCGGGCACGCCGCGGACGACCTCTTCGAACGCCTTCGTCAGCTCCCTGCACACGGCGACCGGCCGCTGCGGCAACGAGCCGGCGAGCGACTCGAGCGTCTTCGGCAGGCGTTGCGGCGACTCGAAGGCCACGACGGCGTGCGGCCAGGCCGCCACCTCCTCCCACAGCGCCGCCAGCGCCTTGGAGCCGCGTGGGAGATAGCCGACGAACTGGTACCGCTCCCAGGCAAAGCCGCTGGCGACGAGCGCCGCCTCCACGGCCGAGGCGCCGGGCAGCACGGTAACGGGAACGCCCGCCTCGATCGCGGCGGCGACGAGCCGGTTGCCGGGATCGGAGATGCCGGGCAAGCCGGCGTCGCTCACGAGCGCCATCCGCTCGCCGGCGACGAGTCGAGGCAGCAGCTCGGCCGTGCGCTTCGCCTCGTTGTGCTCGTGGTAGCTGAGGAGCTTCGCAGAGATGCCGTGGCGCGAGAGAAGCGTCCGCGTCCGCCTCGTGTCCTCGCAGAGGACGAGGTCGGCTTCGGCGAGCTCACGAAGGACGCGGAGCGTGACGTCCTCGAGATTGCCGATCGGCGTCGCGCAGACGGCGAGCGGCACTAGTTCGCTTCGAGCTTCTCGAAGGCGATCAGCCCTGCGCCGACCATGCCCGCCTCCTCGCCGAGCTCGGCCGCGACGACGCGCACCCGATCGCGCCCGGGAGGCAGCGCGTCACGGCGCATCGTCTCCAGCGCAGGCTCGAGCAGCAGGTCGAGCGCGTCGCCGAAGCCGCCGCCGATGACGATCACCTCGGGGTCGAACACGTTCACGAGGCTGGCGACGCCGGCGCCGAGCTTTCTCCCCATCTCCGCGAGCGCGCCGGCCGCGCGCTCGTCGCCGTCCCGTGCTGCCGCGACGAGCTGCCTGGAGTCCGCCTCCGGGCCGAACAGCTCGCGCGCGAGCTCCGTAGCCGTGCTCCCGGACGCGAAGTACTCGAAGTGGCCACGTCCCGTGCAGAAGCCGCGGCACTCCGGCCCGTCGAACTCGAGCACCATGTGGCCGAGCTCGGCCGCGGCGCCGCTCGACTCCGCGGTAGAGCCGCCCGCCGAGGATCAGCCCGCCGCCGATGCCCGTGCCGAGGGTCAGCATGATCATGTGCTGCGTGCCGCGTCCGGCGCCGATCGTCCACTCGGCCACCGCAGCAGCGTTCGCGTCGTTGTCGATCGCGACCGGCAGCCCCAGGTACTGCTCGGCTCGCTCTCTCAGCGGGACGCCCTCGAGCGGGACGTGAACCGAGAAGACCGACGTGCCTTCGCGCTGGTCGATCGTCGAAGGGATGCCGATGCCGACGGCGGCCACGCTGTCGTCCCGCAGGCCGTCGACGACCTCCGCCAGGCCGGTCAGGAACGCTTCCGTGGACTCCACGGGGGTGTCGCGGCGCTCCGTGCGCACCACCGTTCCGTCGCGCTCGACGACACCTGCCAGGATCTTCGTCCCGCCTACGTCGATGCCGATGGTGCGCTGGGCGTCCATAGCCGGCGGCTACCATAACGCGCCGCATGGCCCCCGAAGACAAGCCGTACCGCGTCTACCGCGGTGGGCGCCGGGCGCCGAAGCTGCCCACCCTCCCTCGCCCGAAGCGCGAGAACGGCCGCCGGCCGCCGGGGGCGCGGCCCAAGCGCAGGGCTCCGAGACGCCCTCCCTGGCGGCGGGCGCTGCGCTGGGTCGGCATCGGCGCCTGCGTCTTCCTGCTCTGGGCGGCCGCGTGGAGCCTCGCCGGCTACTTCTCGTTCCGCGACGGCGTGAAGGAGGCGAACAAGCGCCTGTCCCCGGCGGCGGAGAGGCAGCTCTCGGGCCAGGACGGCCTCGTGCTCACGAAGCCGACCACGATCCTCCTGCTCGGCACCGACTCGGCGCCGGGCGAGGCCCGGCGGGGGCTGCGCCACTCGGACTCGATGATGCTCGTGCGCACGGACCCCGACCTGCATCGCATGTACTACCTCTCGATCCCGCGCGACCTGAGGGTGGAGATTCCGGGATACGGAACCGACCGGATCAACACGGCGTACCAGGTTGGTGGCGCTCCTCTCGCGATACGAACGGTCAAGAGCTACACCGGCATTCCGGTCGACCACGTGGCGGTCGTCGACTTCCAGCGATTCAAGGAGCTGATCGACTCGATCGGCGGCATCGACATCACCGTCCCACGACCCATCCAGTCCAATCGCTTCGAGTGCCCGTACGACGCGACGGGCTGCGCGAGCTGGGACGGGTGGCGCTTCGCCAAGGGCCGCCAGCACATGGACGGGCGTCGTGCGCTCGTGTACTCGCGCATTCGCGAGAACCGGCTCGACCCGTCGGACAACGACATCACGCGCGCCGAGCGGCAGCAGCAGGTGACGGAGGCGATCGCCGACAAGCTCGTCAGCGTCGGAACCTTCCTTCGTATGCCGTTCTCGGGCGACGAGCTGTTGCGGCCGCTGGCGACCGACCTCTCGGCGAACGAGCTGCTTCAGCTCGGTTGGGTGAAGTTCCGCGCGGGAAACACGATCCGCTGCCGCCTGGGCGGCGATCTCGCGACGATCGGCGGCGCCTCGGTGATCGTCCCCAACGAAGAGAACCGAAACGTGATCTCGATGTTCCTCGACGAGTCTGCGCCGCAGCCGCCGCGGCCGGGCACAGGGACCTTCGGGCCGGGCTGTGTCGCAGGCGGTCGTTCGCTCGGTTCCCCTGCTAGGCGGGCTCGGCCTTCTTCGCTTCCTTCTTCTCGGGCTTCTTGTCGCCGTCCGTGGACTTCGTCTTCTCGCTGTCCGTCGAGTCTCGCTTTCGTCCCTTCTTGCCGTAGTCGGTCGAGTAGAAGCCCTTGCCCTTGAAGAAGATCGGCACGGGATGGAGCACCTTCTCGAGCGGGCTCGCGCCGCACACCTCACATGTCTTGGGCGGCGGGTCGTCCATGCGCTGAAAGAGCTCGAACAGGTGCCCGTTCGGACAGCGGTACTCGTAGATCGGCATTGGCGCGCAGGCTACCGGGATAGGCTGCTGTTGTGGCCGAGGCAGTCGCGCACGACAGGGCCGCGGCAGCCCCGAGCGAGACGTTTGCCGAGCGGGCGTTCGTGCCCGTCGTCGCGACGTGCACGGCGGCCGTCGCCGTCTTTCTCGCGCTGCGCCTGACCGCCTGGCCGCCACACGAAGACGAGACCCTGGCGCTGTTCGTCGGCCGCGACTCGCTCGACGGAATGCTGGGCACGGTCCTCAACCAGCGAGGAGGCGCACCGCTCCACTTCCTCTTCGCCTGGGCCGTCGCGCATCTCGGCGGCGGATTGGAGGCGCTGCGCGCGGTGTCGGCCTTCTTCGCCGTGGCCAGCCTGCCGCTCCTCGCCGTGCTCGCCGCGCGCCTGGCCGGGAAAGGCCCGGCGATCGTCGCCACGATCCTCGGTTCCGCCAGCTGGATGCTGCTCTTCCACGGCGTCTACGGACGGATGTACAGCCTCTTCCTCTTCACGAGCCTGCTCTCGTTCCTGGCCCTCGAGACGGCGACGGAGGCCGGCGGACGGGGCCGCTGGGCCGCGTGGATCGCCGCCACGCTGCTCTGCGTCGCGGCGCATCCGTACGGAGCCCTCGTGCTGGCCGCCCAGGGCGTGTATCTCGCGGCGACGAGGCTGCGAGTCCGCGAGGCGGCGTGGTCGTTCGCAGTCGTGCTCGTGCTCGGCATCCCGTTCTGGCGCACCGATCTCGTCCTAGCCGGCCGCTTCGAGGTCGGCGTCGGCGGAGGCGGTGGTCGCCTCGGCTCCCCGCTCGACGTGTTGCGCTATCTCGCGGAGACCGCCGGGGACTTCGTCGCCGGCTACCGGCTTGCCATCGCCGGCGCGATCGCGCTCGCCGCCTTCGGCGCCTACCGACTGGCGCGCACGAGACGGCGGAGCGCGATCCTCGTCGGCGCCGTTGTCCTCACCCCCGCGGCGTTGCTGATGCTCGCGCGCTTCGGCTCGGCGGCCGCGCCGGAGTCGCGCCATCTCATCTTCGTCCTGCCGTTCTTCCTGGTCGCCGTCGCCACAGGTCTCGTCGGCGCTGCGCGATCGCTGGGCCGCGTGGAGACGCCGGCGCTCGTCGTCTCCATCGCCACCCTCGTGGGGCTCCAGCTCGCCTGGGGCTGGTCGCAGACCCGTGAGCTGTATCGCGGCGAGTCCTCTGCGCGTGTGGCAGCCCGCAGCGCCGCAGCCGACTGGCTAGCGGAAACGTCGCGCTCCGACGACGTGTTGTTCGGCTACGACCCGCTGTTCCTGGAGGCCTGGCGAGACGGCGGAGACGTCTCGCGCTCGGTGGTGCCCCGCGCCGATCCCCGCTTGGCGCTGCGCGCGCTGCAACGGGCGGAGCCGCTCGGCCGCGGGCTCTGGGTCTTCGACGCGAGCGACACCGGCAATCCCATCCGGCGGCTCGAAGTGCCCAACCGCCCGCCGGAGCCCCGGGCCGCCTTCGAGACACGCACGTTCGGGCCGTTTCTCGTCGTGCGCACGGTCGAGCCGACCGGCGATGTCCGCTCGTACCTGAAGCTCGCGCGCCGGGCACAGCTCGCCGGCAAGGCGCTGTCGATCGCCGATGCCGACACGAACCTCCTGACGGTGCTCGAGGCCGGAGCGCTACTGGCGCGAACGAGCTGAGGCGGCCTCGCGCTCCACAGCCTCGCGGTAGCACGGCGCGTCCTCGAAGGCGGCGAGCCCCGTCGTCACCGTACGGTCGGGAGGCCGTCTGCGCCGGACGGCGGCCAACGCGGCGAACGCGCCGAGCACGCCGCCGATCAGGAGATCACGCAGGCGATTGCGCCCCGCTTCTTGGTCCATGCGACGATTCTATGGATTTTGGCTCAACGGAGCCACTAGCGCGCTGTTTCTACCCGAATCTTCAACCCCGAGCAAGCCGTGGGCACATGCTGGCCGGTCGCGTCCGTAGCCGTGACCGTCACGAGGCCCTCAGAGTGCCGTCAGCCACTCGGCGTGCACGTTTGGGAAGCCGCCATTTGGGAAGACGACAGTCCATGTGGCCAGCCGCTCCTCGTAGCAGTCATGTGCGAGCAGTGTGGTCACCGTGGTCGTCGTTTTGCCGCCTTCGCGGCGTCGTGGGCGCGGACCCGGATGGCTCGCCCCGGTTGCTTGCATTCCTCCAGCCAGTGTTCGATGTCCGGCCACTGGCAGCGGACGTAGCGGCCGAGCCGAACGCACGGCATCGCGCCGGATCGGGCTGAGTCGCGCACCCAGCTCTCGGGCACGTTCAACATCTCGGCCACGTGCCGGGTGAGGAGGCACCCGCCCACTTCTCCACTTCGGCACGAAACGCACGCTTGCTCCGAACGAGCCCGCGCCGCGGGACTGCCCGTGTCGAAGGCGGCGTAATGGGAGCGTCAAGATTCTGAAAAGCCTTTCGCCATCCGCTTTAGCGGAACGGCGCTGTGGGGAGAGATAGGTGGGGCGCGAAGGAATTACCGGGGGAAACGCCTTCGCGCCCCGGAGTCAGTATGAGCCTGGTTGACAGGCGCCGACGACGGATCGTCACCGGCCCGTCGCTGGCGAGATCGACCTGCATCCGTGCGCGGCTACTCCCCGTCCCAGTAGTCGAGGCCGTCACTGTCACGCAATATCCGCGACTCGAGGCCACGGGACCCGAAGCTCACCTTACGACTGTCCGGGTACTCCACGATGTCGATCGTTGGCTTCGTCGAGAACACGAGGTAGCGAGCGACCTCCTCGGACTCATTCGTGACTTTGTGCGCCCCGCTCGCGCCGCGTGGGAAGGAGACGAGGTCACCGTTCTGAAGCCGCCGCTCACCTTCCGGCGTACGGAGCGTCGGCTCTCCTGAGAGGACGAGCAACGCCTCTTCGGTGTTGTGGTGCCAGTGGTACGGAGCATTCGCGTTGTCGGGCGGTAGGACGTACAGCGTCACGCCCAGCTCCTCCAACCCGACGCGCTTCCCGACGAGCGTGCCGCCCACGGCATAGCCAGGATGCTGATCCTCGCGCTCGACCTCGAGTTCATCGTGGCGCACGTTGTACTGCATCGAAGCGAGCCTATCGCGCTACACGTCGAGGACGAACGTGACCGGCCCGTCGGACGGGGTAGAACGTTCTACCCACCCGAGCTGATCTCAGACGATCCGAGAGAACGGCAACCCGCTGAACATGCCAATTCCCGCTCTCTCCTGCACCGCCCGCGGCATGCGACGATTGTGCGAATGCTCGTCTGCGCCCTCGGCGACCTCTTGCTCGACGTCGTCGTCCGTCTCGAAGGGCCTGTGGCTTCAGGCGACGACACGCCGGCCGGCAGCCACGTGACGGCAGGCGGGCAGGCGGCGAACGTCGCCGCCTGGGCTGCCTCTCTCGGAGCCGACGCGAGGCTGATCGCGAAGCGCGGCGACGACGGCGCGTCGGGCCTCGCCGAAGCCGAGGTCACGCGGGCGCCGCGTCGAGGTCGTCGGACCGATCGTGCGAGCCGCCGGCGGCGTGGTCGTCTCCCTGGTCGACGACTCCGGCGAGCGCTCGATGCTGACCGACCGCGGCCCGTGTCCGCAGCTGCGAGCCGAGGAGATCGACGTCGGCTGGCTGCGCGGCTGCGACGTGCTCCACATCTCCGGCTACGCGCTGCTGGCCGGCTCGATCGCCGAAGCGGGCGCCCGGGCGGCGGGCGCCGCACGAGCTCAGGGAGCACTGATCAGCGTCGACCTCGCGACGGCTCGCGGGATCGCCGACTTCGGGGCCGAGCGCGTGCTCGCACGGCTCGAGCAACTCCGGCCGGACGTGGCGTTCGGCGGGGAACGCGAGGTGGCGGCGCTCGGGCGCGAGCCTCCGGCCACGACGCTCGTCGTCAAGCACGGCGCGAGCGGCGTTACCGTCGTGCGAGACGGGCGCCGGGAGGAGCATGACGCGCGGCCCGCTGAGGTCGTCGACCCGACGGGTGCCGGGGACGCGCTGGCGGCCGGCTTTCTCGTGGGCGGGATCGAGCTCGGCCTGGAGGCGGCAGGACGCTGCGTCTCGAAGGCGGGAGCAATGCCGTGACGTCTCACGTCGTCACGTACTCACCCGAGGTCCAGGAGGCCCTCACCGGGATGCGGCCGATCGTCGCCCTGGAGACGACGATCGTCGCCCATGGCTTTCCGCCGGGCGAGGGACTTGCCGTCGGCCGGGAGTGCGAGCGGCGCGTGCGCGAAGGTGGCGCGGTGCCGGCGACCGTCGCCGTAATGGACGGCGCGCTGCACGTGGGTCTCGACGACGAGCAGCTGGAGCGCGTCGCCGCTGCGGGCTCGGACGCACGCAAGGTGAGCCCGCGAGATCTCGCCGCCTGCATCGTCGACGGCACGGTTGGCGCGACGACGGTCGGCGCAACACTTGCCGCCTGTCGCCTCGCCGCCATCTCCGTCCTCGCCACCGGGGGCATCGGCGGCGTCCATCGTGGCTACCAGACACGGCCCGACGTCTCCGCCGATCTGGCAGAGCTCAGCCGCACGCCCGCCGTCGTCGTCTGCTCGGGCGTGAAGTCGCTGCTCGACGTCCCCGCGACGGTCGAGGCGCTCGAGACCCTCGGCGTGCCGGTCGTCGGCTTCGGCACCGACACCGTGCCGCTCTTCTATGTCGCCGAAGGCGGCCCGCCGGCGCCGATCCGCGCGGACACGGCCGAAGAGGTCGCCCGAATCGCGCATACGCATTGGGCTCTCCAACGCACGACAGGCCTGGTCGTCACGAGGCCGCCGGAGCCGCAGGTCGACGTGTCCGAGCTGATCGAGGAGGCGCTGCGCAAGGCAGCGGCGGAAGGAGTCGAGGGCCAGGCCGTCACCCCCTACGTCCTCTCGTATCTCCACGAGCGGAGCGGCGGCGAGACGCTGGAGGTCAACCGTCGCCTGGCTGAGGACAACGCCGCACTCGCCGCAGAGATCGCCGTCGCGTACGCTGAAAACGCCTGATGCGCCGAGCGCTCCTCCCCGTCGCACTGGTCGCCCTTGCCTTCGCCGGCTACGCGCTGGCCGCCGGCCTGCCGGGCATCCCCAAGATCTACCAGCCGTACCGCAGCTGGCACAAGATCAACGCGAAGCCGATCCCGGACACGCCGACGACGGCGCATCCGGCCGGCGTCAAGAACGTCTTCGCGAGCAAGCGCAAGGCGGGAGCGCGCTACCCGTACGGCACGCTCATCGTCAAGGAGGGGCTGACCACCTCGGGCGGCAAGCGCTTCGTCAGCCTCATCGCCGCTATGCGCAAGGTGCGCGGCATCGACCCAAAGCACGGCGACTGGCAGTTCAGGGAGTGGACGCGCTCGAGCCCCACGGCCCGCTTCGCCCTCATCGCGAAGGACGCGACGTGCTGGAGCTGCCACGCCCTTGCGAAGAAGAACGACTGGGTCTACACGAAGAAGTAGGGCCGCTAGCTCTCTATCCCAGCCAGGTAGTCGTCGATCTCGATCAGCTCGTGCGTCTCGAGCTTCGAGCTGCCGCGTGCGCCGAGCCGTACCGAGACCCGCGCGATCGTCGTCGCATCCGGCGCTTCGACCACATTGACGAAGTCGAACGGCCCGAGGCAGGCCCACTGGTGGAGCACCTTGGCACCGAGCTCCTCGACGTCCTTGTTGACCTCCTTCAGGCGCTCGGGGTTCGCGTTCAGGGTCTGCACGCCCTTGGCGGTCAAGCGGGACAGCATGAGATACGTCGGCATCAGGCCTCCTTGGCTCGTTTGCGCTTCGACTCTACTGCCGCTCGCGCGACCTGGTCGTCGTAGAGATGAGCGGCGCCGAGGAAGAGAATCGGTGTCAGCACGAGCGTGGCGAGGTAGAGGGCGATGTTGATCGCCTGCCCGCTGGCGCCGTGGATGACGAACGCCATCACCTGGCCCGTGAGGAACACGAGCAGCCCCAGCGTGCCCAGCGTGGCCATGGCGTGGAGGAAGTCGGCCCGCCCCAGCTCGAGGCCTCGGCGCAGCGCGTCGAAGACGCCAAGACGCTCGACTACTGCGGCGGGCACGGCCAGGCCGAACAGCGCGAACCACGCGATCCCCGGCAGGACGAAGCCCAGGAAGAGGATCGGCGCCGGCAGGTAGACGAGGATCCCGACGGTCATCGCCGAGAGGATCGTCCGGCCCGAAGGGCGGACGCCGGCCACCATCGCGCAGGCAGCGACGTAGGAGGCCGTGAACACGATCACGGCACCGCCGGCGCTGACGGCGACGGCAGGAACGCGGCCGAGCTGCGACGCCACCACGGCGAGGAGCAACGGCCCAAGACCGAGGGCCAGAGAGCCCCAGAAGTGGCTGCCGTAGAAACGAAGGGTGTCGGCAACGAGCTGGCCGATCATTCGCTCTGCCGGCGGCGTCACGGACTTGCTCTCCATCCCGGCGAACGCTACAGACGGCTAGACTCCGCCGCCGTGGGACGCGGATCGAGACCGAGCGTGCGCTGGAAGGCCGACCGTCAGCGGAAGAAGAAGGCCCGCGTGGCGAAGAAGGCCACCGACGCCGGCACCGCCCGCAAGTCCTCCCGCTAGCCGGTAGCCGCTAGACGAGCCGGCGCTCGAGGTACGCGGCCAGCCGCGTCAGCGGGAACGAGATGCAGGAAGAAGACCACCATCACGGCGCCGTAGATCTCGATCGCCTTGATCTCGGCGATGCCCGCGGGCGGCGGAGCGGCCAGCCGCTCGACCGAGCGCTCACCTGTCTCGAGCAGCTCCGTGGCGCCGATCACCTGCGCGATGGTCGTCGTCTGGATGATGTTCACGAACAGGCTGACCATCGGCGGCAGCAGGCGGCGGAGCGCCTGCGGGAGGATCACGAACGCATGCCGGCCCACCCAGCCGAAGCCGAGCGCGGCCGCCGCCTCGTGCTGCTCGCGCGGGATCGACTGCACCGCGCCGCGCGTCGCCTCCGCCACCTGAGCGCTGCCCCAGAGCGTGAGGCCGATTGCGGCCGCCGCCTCGGGGCTGAACGTGAGTTGCGCGGCGATCGACGGCAGCGCGAAGAAGATGATGAAGACCGTGACGAGGATGGGCAGCCCGCGCCAGACCTCGATGTAGAACCGGATCAGCCAGCGTGTCGGCCGAAAGTCGATCGTCAGGAGCGTCCCCAGGGTGAGCCCGATGACCGTGCTCCCAAGCAATGCCAACGCGGCCATCTGGAGCGTGCCCTTCAGCCCCACGGTGAACATGTAGTCGGCGACGGGCTCGACCCAGTCCGGCAGCGACATCTATCTGTCCTCCGGTAGGCGCAAGTGCGACTCGAGCAGGCGGATCGACGCCGACAGCGTCCACACGATGACGAGGTACGTCACGCCGAGGACGGTGAACGTCTCGATGGGCTCGGGCGTCAGAGCATTGATCTGCAGCGCCGTCGTCGTCAGCTCCGGGTACGCGATCACGTACATCAGGGACGTGTTCTTGACGACGCTGATGTACGTGTTGATCGAGGACGGCAGCGCGATGCGTCCGCCGATGGGGAGCATGACGTTGAGGAAGGTCGCCACCCGGCTGAAGCCGAGCGCGAGCCCCGCCTCGTGATAGCGCTTGGGCACCGCCTCGAAGCCGGCGCGGAAGTTCTCGGTGTTGAACGCGCCGCCCCAGATCGTCACGGATAGCCAGGCGACCGTGAACGGCTCGAGGACGATTCCAAGCTGGGGCAGGGCGAAGAACAGGAAGAAGATCTGGACGAGGATCGGCGTGTTGCGGATCACCTCGACGTAGATCGCGGCCGCCTGGCTGACGACCGGGATGCGATACGCGCGGGCGGCGCCGAGGACGAGACCGATGACGAACGCTCCGGCGACCGCGATCGCCGACACCTCGAGGGTGCGGAGCAGCCCGTCGAGCAGCTCCTGGCCGTTCTCCTCGAGGTACGACCACAGCGACTCGAAGAACGCGGCGACCATTGCGAAAGGTCTAGGAGCGGCCGCCTGGGCGGCCGCTCCTATGCGTGACGGTCTTGGCACCCTTACGGGCACACCGTCGTCGGATCGACAGCGTTGTAGCCGAAGTTGTTCTTGGGCCTCAGGACGTTGTCCTGGAAGGCGGTGTAGACCCGTGGCGGCACGTTGTTCTTGAGGATGGTGGCGAAGGTGTCCCTCTGCTTCATGAGGTTCAGGCGCGAGTCGACCCACCTCTTCAGCGACACCCTTCCCTGCCTGATGCCGATGCCGTAGGGGCCGGGCAGGAACGACGGGTTCGCAAGCTTGACCGTCCCGTCGGTGACCGCGATGCCGAGCAATGCGGTGTCGTCCCACATGACTGCGTCCGCCCGGCCGTCGCGGAACGCGATCACCGCGTTGGCGAAGCTGTCGAACGCGTTCACCTTCGTCTGCTTGAAGCAGTTCCCCACCCACTTGTCGTAGATGGACCCGGTCGTGGTCGAGACCGTCTTGCCGGCGAGATCAGCGAGCGAGTTGATCGTCGAGTCGTTCTTCACGAGCAGGCGCCCGCCCGCCTTGTAGTACGCCCTCGAGAAGTCGATGAGCTGGTCCCGGGCAGGCGTGTACGTGTAGGTCGAGATTACGAGGTCGACCCGGTCGGTGAGCAGCAGCGGCTCCCTGGCGGGGGTCGGAGCACACGTGAAGCTCACGCGGGTCGCGCTGCCGAACGCGTAGCGGGCGAGCCAGCGGGCGATCTCGACGTCGACGCCGGCGTTCTGGCCCTTGACGTTGATGTAGCCGAACGGCGGCACGTCGCACTTGACGCCGATGATCCACCGTCCCCGCTGCTTGATGTTCGCCGGCAGCGGCGGCAGCTTCGGCTTCTTCGCCTGGGCCTGCGCGGCCGAACCGCTTGGCGTCGACGGCGAAGCACCTCCCCAGGCGGCCAGCGCGGCCGCGGTGAGAGCGAGTGCCACCGTCACGAGCATGATGCGTCTCATACGACTTCTCCTTCCTCGTCGATGTGCAGCTCGTCGAGGGAGTCGACGAGCTGGAGCGTGCGGCGGAGGAAGCGGCGAGTGCGCTCCTCCTGTGGCTGGTCGAGCACGTCCGTGGGCTTCCCTTCCTCCACGATCCGACCTTCGTCGATGAAGATCAGATCGTCTCCCACCTCACGTGCGAATTGCATCTCGTGTGTGACCACCAGCATCGTCATGCCTGACTCCGCGAGATCCTTCATCACGAGCAGCACCTCGCCCACGAGCTCCGGGTCGAGGGCCGAGGTCACCTCGTCGAACAGCATCACGTGCGGCTCCATCATCAGCGCGCGGGCGATCGCGACACGCTGCTGCTGACCGCCCGAGAGCTGGTGCGGATACTGCTGGGCCTTCTCCTCCAGCCCGACGCGCGCGAGCAGCTCGTGCGCGCGCTCCTCGGCCTTCGTCCGCGAGAGCTTGAGGATCCGCCGCGGGGCGAGCGTGAGGTTGTCGATCACCTTCAGGTGCGGGAAGAGGTTGAACTGCTGGAAGACGATGCCGATGTGACGCCGTACCTCCGACAGGTCCGCGCCCTTGCGCGTGATCTCATCGCCCTCGAAGAAGATGCGCCCGCCCGAGACGGGCTCGAGCAGGTTGACGCAGCGCAGCAGCGTGCTCTTGCCGCTCCCCGAGGGCCCGATGATGACGAGCACCTCACCGGCCTTCACCTGGAGGTCGATGCCGTCGAGAACGACGTGGTCGCCGAAGCTCTTCCGCACGCCCTCGAGCTGAACGACCGGAGTCGCTCCATTCGTCGCTGCCGCGGGTAGCGAGCTCACGCCCAAAGTCAACGGAACGCGACCGCGGAAGTCAAGAAGTGGATACCGGCCGATCCGACAAGCCGAAGGGCCGGTCGTACTCCGCCAGCAGGTCGAGGAAGGGCACCGCGTCGAACGCTTCGGGACCGAGCACGCCAGTCCCCTTCCAGGCGCCTGTCGCGACCAGCTCGAGGGCGATCACCGGATTGAGCGCGGTCTGCCAGACGACGGCCTGTGAGCCGTACTCGCGCATCGTGTGCTCGTTGTCGGCCACGTGGTAGAGGTAGGTCGCGCGCGGCTCGCCGTCCTTGCCGGTGCCTGTGACGAACGTGCCGGCGCAGGTCTTGCCGCTCATCCTGTCGCCGAGGGTAGCCGGGTCCGGCAGGCAGGCGGCGACGACGTCCCGAGGAGCGACCTCCACGCCGCGCACCGACACGGGCTCCTTCGAGTCGAGGCCGAGCTTGTGAAGCGTGCGCAGGACGTCGATGAACTCCTCTCCCAACCCGTACTTGAACGTCACGCGCTTGCAGTCGACCCAGCGCGGGATGAGCAGCACCTCCTCGTGCTCGACGTTCACGCACTCGACGGGCCCGATGCCTTCGGGAAAGTCGAACACCTCGGGCTCCGAGAACGGCTCCGTCGTGTACCAGCCGCGCTCTCGCTCCCAGATCACCGGCGGGTTGAGGCACTCCTCGATCGTCGACCAGATGGAGAAGGACGGCGCGAACTCGTAGCCCTCGACGACGATGTTCGACCCGTCGCGCACGCCTGCCTCGTCGATCTCCGAGAACAGGTGGTCGGCCGCGTAACGGGCGAAGACGTCCGAGAGGCCCGGCTCCACGCCGACGCCGACGAGGGCGAGTAGCCCTGCCTCTCGCCACGCCTCCTCGGCCGCGAACTGCGCGTCGCCGAGCTTCACGCCGGTGAGCTCGTACGGCCGCTCCGGGTGCGGCTCGGACAGCGTCATCGCCATGTCGAGGTACGTACAGCGGGCCTCGAGCGCGGCGGCGAAGATCGGCGGGTTGAAGCGCGGGTCGACGGCGTTGAGGATCGCGTCGGCGTTCGTCTCGCGGGCGAGCGCCACGATGGCGGCGGTGTCCGAGGCGTCGATCTGCGCGGCGCCGAAGCGATCCGGCTCACCGAGCTTCTCGACGACTGCCTCGGCGCGTGCCCGGTCGTAGTCGGCGAAGACCATGTGCTCGAAGAACGAGCGCCGCTGCGCGATCGGCCCTACCGCCGACCCAACGCCGCCCGCCCCGACGACGAGGATCCTCAACCGTTACGCAAACGGGACAAGGCGGCGCAGTAGCCGCCTTCGGCGTTCACGCCGCTCTCTCTGCTGCTGAAGCTGCGCGCCGAAACGCTCCACAAGCTCAGCGAACTGGCGACCTTCCTCGGCCCACTTGGCGCCGCTGGGCCTCGAGTGCTGCTCGTTCCGTCAGGCGTCCAGGTCTTCCGCCTCGCCATCGTCATCCTCCACGAGAGCCGATCACGTCGTCCAGCTTAGCGTTCGCACGCATCACCGCCTGAGCGATTCCGTTCAGTAGCTCGTTGGGATCAAGCGGCTCCTCGACGCCGACGCCGACACGCAGAGATCGTGGGGACAGGCGTTCGGCAGCGCAAGTCGTCAGTGTGAGGCCAAGGCCGCGACAGTCAGCCAATTCGGCCCGCCGCGTGCGACGCGCAGCATGTACTCCTCGCGGTTGAGGGGATTCCAGTCCGACCGCGACCGGGTCGGGGCCGTGCCGTCAACGGGCTCGTAGCGGCCGAAATCGGACTCCAGCACGCCTTCGCCACGGGTCAGCCCCGGCAGCTCGAGCCGCAGCTGGTGCACGCGAGCCGCTGCGATGTCCCCGTCGATCGTGCTCGACGAGCCGTTGACGGCCGGAGCCTGCGGAGCGGCGTCCAGCCGAGCCAGGGCGGACAGCACGTGCCCGACCGTGTCCATCGGCGCGTCGATGCGGAAGCGGTGGATCGGCTCGCAGACGACTGTGCCGGCTTCCTTCAGCGCGCTCATCAGCACGAGCGGCGTCAGCAGCCGGAAGTCTCCCGCGGTCGAGGTCGCCGACCAGTAGCCGGAGTGCGTCATCGTGATCGCGCAGTCCAGGACCTGCCAGCCGTAGAGCCCCTGGCGCAGGGTCTCGCGCACCGTGTCCTCGACGGCGCGGAAGAACGAGAGCGGCAATGACCCCAGCTCCACCTCGAGCCCGAACGTCACGCCCGCCCCGGCGTCTCCCGGCTCCACGCGCAGCCCGACCGTGGCGCGGAAGGGGTTCGGCCTCTTGCCGATGAGCTCGACTGCCTCGCCCGTGCCGACAAGTCGCTCGACGCAGATCGTCGTCGTCTCGCGGAACTCGACCCCGATGCCGTAGTCGGTCGCCAGCGTCTCCTGGATGACCTCCTTCTGCACCTCGCCGTAGAGCGAGAGGAACTGCTCCTGCCGGATGTCGTCCTGCCGCAGGTCGATCAGCGGGTCCTGCTCGGCCAGCTGAGTGAGAGCGACATGGAGCGCGCCCTTCTCGCTCGGGATTCTGCGGAACGATCGCCGTCTCCAGCGTCGGCGGAGCGAAGTGGTGCTCCGCGTGTGCGTGGGGCTCTCCGACCGCGTCACCGACCCTGATCTCGCCGAGGCCCCAGACCTTGCCGATCTGCCGTGCCACCATCGAATCGCTCTGAACGGTGGAACCGTTTTCGAACACGCCGAGGGCGGTCACCTTGCGCTCGTCCTCGCGGACCGGCAGACGATCGCGCACGCGTAGCACGCCCGAGAACATCCGGACATACGCGATCCGCTCGCCGGCCGGGCCGCGCTCGATCTTGAAGACGGTGCCCGAAGCCGGGGCGTCGGCGTCACCCTCGTCGGCGGGCAGCAGCTCCGCGATGCCGCTCATGAGCGCGTCCACGCCGGCGCCGGTGATCGCCGAGCCGAAGAACACCGGGTGCACGACCGCCCGCTTCGTCTGCAACGCGAGCTCCTCGCGAAGCCGCGCGTACGGGATGGTCTCGTCGTCGACGTAGGCATCGAGGATCGCCTCGTCTTGCTCGGCGAGCACCTCGGCCAGCCGCTCACGAAACGCGGGGCTGCCCCCGGATGCCATCGGCACCATCGCGCTCGTGAGTCTTCGGGAGATCTCCTGCACGACGCGCTCGCAGTCCGCTCCGCGACGGTCGGTCTTGTTCACGAACAGCAGCGTCGGGACGCGCAGCCGCTGCAGCGCCCGCATGAGCAACGGCGTCTGCGACTGCACGCCTTCGACGGCGGAGATCACGAGCACGGCGCCGTCGAGCACACTGAGCACGCGCTCCACCTCGGCGATGAAGTCCGGGTGGCCGGGCGTGTCTATGAGGTTGACGGTGACGTCGTCGATCGCGAACGACACGACGGCCGACTTGATCGTGATGCCGCGCTGCCGCTCGAGCGCGAGCGTGTCGGTCTGCGTCGTGCCGTCGTCGACGCTGCCGATCTCGTCGATGACGCCGGCCGCGTACAGCAGCCGTTCTGTGAGCGTTGTCTTACCGGCGTCTACATGCGCCAGGATTCCCAGGTTGAGCGTTCGTGCAAGCAAGGTTCATACCCTCCGAATAGGTCGCAAAGCCCTTCGCGATGGATATGAACTGCCCCACGTACGCTCCTTTCCTGGTCGGCGCTTACAGGCGCAGTAAAGCACAGTCCTAGACTGCACCCGTGCAGCGCAAGGTCGTGACGGTGCTGTTTTGCGACGTCGTGGGCTCGACGTCGCTCGGCGAGAACGTCGATCCCGGAAGCTCTTCGCGCGCTGCTGGCGCGGTACTTCGAGCGGACGAAGGCGATCGTCGAGCGCCACGGCGGCACGGTCGAGAAGTTCATCGGCGACGCCGTGATGGCCGTGTTCGGCGTGCCCGCGGTGCGCGAGGACGATGCGCTTGCGGGCGCTGCCACGCTGCCGCCGAGCATGCAGCGCGGCGCTGCCCGACCTCGGCATCGAAGGGCCGGATCGGCAGTCAGCACCGGGCGAGGTGGTGACGGGCACGGAGGAGCGGCTCGCGACAGGGGATGCCGTCAACGTCGCCGCGCGTCTGCGAGCAGGCTGCGGAGCGCGGGCGAGATCCTGCTCGGCGAGCCGACACTGCGCTTGGTGCGGGACGCGGTCGAGGCCGAGCCTGTCGAGCCTCTGTCGCTAAGGGCAAGGCCGAGCCAGTTCCGGCATGGCGGCTCGTCGCCGTCTCGGAGACCGCTGGCCGAGCGGCGCTTCGACTCGCCGCTCGTGGGTCGGCGAGCAGGAGCTCGACGCGCTCACGGCGGCCTGGGAGCGCGTGCGTAGCGGGCCCGAGCTGCGAGCTGGTGACGATCGTCGGATCAGCGGGCGTCGGAAAGTCGCGCCTCGTGGCGGAGTTCCTGGCCGGCGCCGATGCGACGTTCGTTCGCGGCCGCTGCCTCTCGTACGGCGAGGGCATCACGTACTGGCCGGTGGTGGAGGTGCTGAAGCAGCTCGAGCCACGCGGTCGCGGACTCGAGCTCGACCCGATCGCCGAGCCGAGGCGCTCGGCGTCGTCCTCGGAGAGCGACGGAACGTCATCCACCGACGAGATCGCGTGGGCGTTCCGCAAGCTGCTCGAGGCAGTTGCGGCCGAAGGAGCCGATGGTCGTCGTCTTCGACGACATCCAGTGGGGCGAGGACGTCTTCCTCGATCTCGTCGAGCACGTCGCCTACCTGTCGACCGGTGTGCCGATCCTGCTGCTGTGCATGGCGCGGCCGGAGCTGCTCGACCGCCGGAGCGGCTGGGGCGGGCGTGACTGCGGCTGCGAGCCGCTCTCGGCTGAGGAGGCAGAGGCGCTGATGGAGGATCGGCTGCTCGGCGACGAGAGCTCGAGCGCAGACGTGCGTGAGCGCAGGTGCTGCGTGCCGCAGGCGGGAACCCGCTCTTCGTCGAGGAGATGGCGGCGATGGTGCAGGCATCGGGTGACGGCGACGTCGAGGTGCCGCCCACGATCCAGGCGCTGCTCGCCGCGCGCCTCGACCAGCTCGAGCCGCCGGAGCGCACGGTGCTCGAGCGCGGCTCGGTGGAAGGCGAGCTCTTCCATCAGGGCGCCGTCCGTGCACTCACACCAGAGGAAGCGACAGCTCACGACCCGCCTCACCGCGCTCGTGCGCAAGGAGCTCGTGCGCCCCGACAAGGCCCAGTTGGCCGGCGAAGACGCGTTCCGTTTCCGCCATATCCTCATTCGCGACGCTGCGTACGAGAGCCTCCCGAAGGGAGACCGGGCAGATCTCCACGAGCAGTTCGCCGACTGGCTCGCGGAGCACGGCGCCGAGCTCGTCGAGCTCGACGAGCTGCTCGGGTACCACCTCGAGCAGGCCTACCGGTACCGACAAGAGCTGGGCCAGACCGGCTCGGGAACGGACGACCTGGCCGCACGGGCCGGAGAACGGCTCACGGTTGCCGGGAGCCGGGCGAATCTGCGCCAGGACTACCGAGCCGCGATCAACCTCCTCGAGCGCGCGGCCGACCTGCTGCCAGACGAACGGCGCGATGGACGATTCGAGATCGCCCTCGGCTACGCCCGCGTTCGCGCGGGACAGGGCGAGGAGGCGGTGGCGAGCCTGGCAGAGGCAGCGGCGCGGTTCGAGGCCGCCGGCGACCGTATCACTGCGAGCTCGCCCTTCGCCTGCGTCGCACGCCTGTTGAGCTCGCGCCGACGAAACAGGGTGCGAAGCGACTCCGGGAGCTCGCCGAGGAGGCTCTGCCGGTGTTCGAAGCGGCCGGCGACGAGTGGGCACTCGCCGTCGCCTGGGGCTCGCTGCTGCTCGCCGAGGACATGGATGGTGGTTCGCGACGCAGCGGTCGCCGCAGCGGCCGAGCACGTGGTCGAGCATGGCGGCGGGCGGACTGATGCGCTCGGTGCGATCGACTGGGCCGAGGGCTATGCTGATCGCTGCCCAGTACACCGGCGCGACGCCGGTCGAGGAGTGCCTGCGCTGGCTCGACGAGCACCCGGACGTCGAGCGTCGTAGCGTTCTCCCCTACCGGGATCGACTGCTGGCCATGCTCGGCCGTTTCGACGAGGCGCACCGGTTGCTCGCTGAGGCGGCCGACCGCGTGGCGGAGCTCGGCGTCGTCAGATTCGAGATCTGCCTGGCGACTGCGTCGCTTCGACGTCGCGATGCTGGAGGGCGACGCTGTCGCCGCGGAGGCGGCGGCGCGGGAGGCGTGCGAGACGGACGAACGGCCTCAGCCGAGCTCGGCAACTTCATGTTGTTCTGCGGCAACCTCGCCCAGGCGCTCCTCGGGCTCGGCCGAGACGACGAGGCCGAGCAGTGGCTCGAACGTGGGCGCGAGACGCGATCCGAGCGAGGAGCAGTCCGCAGATCGTGTGGCGCCAGGCTGCGCGGCAAGGTGCTTGCGCGGCGCGGCGAGCTGGAGGAGGGCGAGCGGCTCGCCCGCGAGGCGGTCGCCATCGCCGGCGGAGACGGACATGCTGAATGCGCATGCGGACGCGCTAGTCGATCTCGCGGAGGTGCTCGGCGCTCGCCGGCAAGGACGGGCGCGCAGAGCTCGAGCAGGCGCTCGCCCTCTACGAGCGGAAGGGCAACCTCGTCATGGCGGAGCGCACTCGCTCGAAGCTCGCCGATCTCGCCGCGCCTGCCTGATCCGCGGGGCGCGGACGGCGCTACGCACCGAGTGCCGCGGCTGCCCGCTCGTAATCCGCGGGCGCGACCCAGAGGATCATCCCGTACCGACCGGCTCCGGCGCCGGTCGCCGCAGCGGCCGTGAGGTTGATGTCCGCCTCGGCGAGCTTCGCCATGGCGTCGGCAACCGCGCCGACGCGGTCGTCACCCTGGATCAGAAACGCCCGTTTCGGCTCACTGAGCGTGATATCGGCCTGCTCGGCGGCCTGTCTGAGTGACGCGGGGTCTTCCGGGACGAGATCGATCTGCGACTGCCCACCGCCGAGCGGGAACCCGAGGTACGCAAGCAGGTTCACGCCGCTCTCCTTGAACGCCGAGAGGATCCGCCGGCCCTCCCCCGGCGTGTCGGGAGTAGTCACGTAGTAGTACTCGACGCTTCGCACAGTGTCAGCCATCGGAACCTCCTAGCACGTGAGGTGGAGCGCGGCCGCCGTTCGGTCGGGGTTGAGCGCGTCGTAGCGGCGGACCGCCTCGCCCGTCGGCAGCGCCTCGACCTCGATGCCGCGCTCGCGGAGCCGCTCGAGCGCGTCGGGATCGGGCGTCAGCCGGCCGTGGGCGCCGGTGCCGACGATGAGCCGCTCGGGAAGCTCGTCGAGGACTGCTGCGAGGTCGTCGAGCACCAGGCTGTGGCCGTCCTGTCGCCACCAGTTCGGGACGACGCGGCCCGGGAGGAGGATCACGTCCTGCGTCTGCTCGACGCCGTCGACGACGATCCGCCCGAAGTCATACTCGTCGATCTTCGGCATCGATAAGACGATAGCGCTACACGCTATGGCCGGCGGGCCGCCTGGATCGCACGCGCTCGAGGCTCGCCGAGCTCGCCGTTCAGTGCCTGAACAGAGAACCGCGCGCAGGCGAAGTCGCCGTTCTGACCCAGCTCCTCCAGGCGCAGCTCGATCCGACGCGGCAGCAGCGGCGCACCGGCGCCGAGCGTGACCGGCGCGATCATCACGATCACCTCGTCGAGCAAGCCAACGTCGGCGAACTGACCGGCGAGGTCGCCTCCGCCGACGATCCAGACGTTCTTGTCACCCGCGGCTCTGAGCATCTCCTGGTGGACGGCTGCGATGTCCGCGCTCGTGAACTCGATCGGTGCGCCGGGGACGACCGGCAGCTCCCGGTGCGTGAAGACCCAGCCCGGAATCTCGTACGGCCACTTCCAGTCCGCCGGGTCCTTGCCGGCGAACTCGTGGTCGAGGATCCACTCGTAGGTCGTCGACCCCATCGCCAGCGCGCCGACGCCCGCGATGAACTCGTCGTAGTTCAGGGGCCCGTCGGGATCGCGCTGGCGCGTGAAGAGCCAGTCGAGCGAGTTGTCAGGGCCGGCGATGAAGCCGTCCAGGGAGGTCGCCGTGTAGTACTGGGTGAGGCTCACGCTGCGACGGCCGCGCCGGCCTTCTCGAACACGAGCGCGCCGTTCTGGGCGTCCACGCGGACGGTGTCGCCCTCGGAGAACTGCGCCTCCAGCAGCGCCTTCGCCAGCGGGTTCTCCACGAGCCGCTGCAGCGCGCGCTTGAGCGGCCGTGCGCCGTAGGTCGGATCCCAGCCGGCCTCGAGCACGACCTCCTTCGCGGCGTCCGTCAGGTCGAGCGAGAGCCCGCGCTCCGCCAGCCGCTCGCGCAGCCGCTCCAGCTGGAGCTCGACGATGTCCGCCAGCTCCTCGCGCTCCAGCGGCCTGAACTCGACGATCTCGTCGATGCGGTTCAGGAACTCCGGCCGGAAGTGGTCGCGCAGCGCGTCGGACGAGCGGACGTTCGAGGTCATGATGATCACCGTGTGCCGGAAGTCGACCACGCGGCCGTGGCCGTCGGTCAGCCGTCCGTCGTCGAGGATCTGCAGCAGCACGTCGAAGACCTCGGAGTGCGCCTTCTCGATCTCGTCGAGCAGGACGACGGAGTACGGGCGGCGCCGCACGGCCTCGGTCAGCTGGCCGCCCTCTTCGTAGCCGATGTAGCCGGGCGGCGCGCCGACGAGCCGCGACACCGTGTGCCGCTCCTGGTACTCGGACATGTCGAGGCGCACCATCGCCCGCTCGTCGTCGAACATGAACTCCGCGAGGGCGCGCGCCAGCTCGGTCTTGCCGACGCCGGTGGGCCCGAGGAAGATGAACGAGCCGATCGGCCGGTTCGGATCTTGCAGTCCTGAGCGTGCTCGCCGGAGCGCGTTCGACACGGCCTCGACCGCCTCGTCCTGGCCGACGACGCGCTCGTGGAGACGCTCTTCCATGTGGATGAGCTTCTCCGTCTCGCCCTCCATCAGCCGCGTGACGGGAATGCCCGTCCAGCGGCTGACGACGAGCGCGATGTCGTCCTCGTCGACCTCTTCCTTGACCATCGGCTCGTCCTCCGCGGCCTCGCGCTGCTCGAGCTCGGCCTCGAGCGCCGGCAGCTCGCCGTAGCGGATCTCGGCGACGCGCTGGAGGTTCCCCTCGCGCTCGGCGCGCTCGGCCTCCATGCGCAGCTCGTCGATGGCGCGCGTGATCTCCTTCACGCGCTCGAGCGCCTCCTTCTCCTTCGCCCAGCGGGCGGCGAGCTCGTCGCGGGTCGCCTTCGCGTCGGCGAGCTCGCGCTCCAGCGGCTCGCGCACCTCCTTCGACTCCTTCGCCATCGCGGCCAGCTCGATCTCCAGCTGGCGCACGCGCCGCTCGGCCTCGTCGAGCTCCAGCGGCGAGGAGTCGATCTCCATGCGCACGCGCGAGGCCGCCTCGTCGACGAGGTCGATCGCCTTGTCGGGGAGGAAGCGCCCCGAGATGTAGCGGTCGGAGAGCACTGCCGCGGCCACGAGAGCCGCGTCGCGGATGCGCACGCCGTGATGCGCCTCGTAGCGCTCCTTGAGGCCGCGGAGGATGGCGATCGTGTCGGCGGTCGACGGCTCGCCGACGAACACCGGCTGGAAGCGGCGCTCGAGCGCCGCGTCCTTCTCGATGTGCTCGCGGTACTCGTCGAGCGTCGTCGCGCCGATCGCACGCAGCTCGCCGCGCGCGAGCATCGGCTTCAGCATGTTGGCGGCGTCGACGGCGCCCTCGGCCGCGCCCGCGCCGACGATCGTGTGCAGCTCGTCGATGAAGACGATCAGCTCGCCCTCGGCGGCGGCGATCTCCTGCAGCACGGCCTTGAGCCGCTCCTCGAACTCGCCGCGGTACTTCGCGCCCGCCAGCAGCGCGCCGATGTCGAGCGCCCACACGCGCTTGCCCTTGAGCCCCTCGGGGACGTCGCCGGCGACGATGCGCTGCGCGAGGCCCTCGACGATCGCGGTCTTGCCGACGCCGGGGTCGCCGATCAGCACCGGGTTGTTCTTCGTGCGCCGCGAAAGCACCTGGATCACGCGGCGGATCTCCTCGTCGCGGCCGATGACGGGATCGAGCTTGCCGCTCTCCGCGAGCGCAGTCAGGTCACGGCCGAACTTCTCCAGCGCCTGGTACGAGCCCTCGGGGTCCTGGGACGTGACGCGCTGCGCGCCCCGGACCTCCTTGATGCGCGCCAGGAGCTCGTCGCGCGGGACGGGCTCCAGCGCAAGCAGCAGGTGCTCGACGGAGACGTACTCGTCGTCGAGCTGCTGCGCTTCTGAGCCCGCCTTGTCGAGCGCGCTCGACAGCTCGGTCGAGATGCGCGGCTGCTGCGCCGCGCCCTCCACGGCCGGCTTCTGCGCCAGCCGCGCCTCAGCCTCAGCCCGCAGCGACTGCGCCGACGGGACGAGCGAGCGCGGCAGCTCCTGGTCGAGCAGCGCCAGCAGCAGATGCTCGGGGTACACCTCGGGATTGCCGCGGCGCCGCGCGTCCTCGACCGCGGCCGCGACGGCTTCTTGCGATTTGATCGTCAGCCGGTTGAAGTCCATCTCAGCTTCGCTTCCTGGGCAGTCGCAGCTCGCGCTGCGCGTCGGAGTAGAGGACGATCTCGCGCCGGTACTGCCTGTGCGCCGACTGGACCGCCTCGTTCATCTCCCGCTCGAGCCGGTCGAGGCGCTGGCGCAGTGCCGCGAGCTCGTCCTCGAGCGCGAGCACGCGCCGCACGCCCGCGAGGTTGAGCCCGAGCTCGGTCGTCAGCCGCTGGATCTCGCGGAGCCGCTCGAGGTCATGCTCGGAGTACAGGCGCGTGCCGCCCGGCGTCCGTCCCGGGCGAACGAGCCCCTTCGATTCGTAGATACGCAGCGTCTGCGGGTGCATGCCGACGATGTCGGCGGCGACGCTGATCATGTAGCGCGGTCTCTGATCGGTCATGAGAACGCCTTCTCTCTCGGATCCTCGCGCGAGACCTCGCGCAGCTGCTCGACCGCCTCGCGCTCGGCCTTGGAGAGCTTGGACGGCACCGTCACGCGCACCCTCGCGATCAGGTCGCCGCGGCCCGAGCCCTTGAGCTTCGGCATGCCGCGGCCCTTGATGCGCAGGAGCTTTCCGTCCTGCGTCCCCGGCGGCACCTTGAGCGAGACGCGGCCGTCGGGCGTCGGCACGTTCACGGTCGCGCCCAGCGCGGCCTCCGGGTACGTGACCGGAACCTCGATCTCGAGATCGGCGTCGCCGCGGCGGCGGAACAGCTTCGACGGCGCCACGCGCGTGATGACGTAGAGGTCGCCGGCCGGCGCACCGCCGTAGCCCGCCTCGCCCTTGCCGCGCAGGCGGATGCGCGTTCCGTCCTTGACGCCGGCCGGGATCTTCACCTTGAAGCGGCGCGTGCGCCGTTCGCGGCCCGTGCCGCGGCACGTCGGGCAGGGATCCTCGATCACCGTGCCGTTCCCCCGGCATCGCGGGCACGGCTGGGAGAGCGCGAACAGCCCCTGCGCCTCCGCAACCACGCCTCGGCCGCCGCACTGCGGGCACGTCTTCGGCGCCGTCCCGGGCTTCGCTCCCGATCCCTTGCAGGTCGAGCAGGCCGACTCGAGGCTGACCGGAATCGTCGTCTCGAGTCCGCGCAGCGCGTCCTCGAACGAGAGGTTGAGCTCGACCTCGGCGTCGCTACCCCGCCGTCCGCGCTGAGGCTGCGCCCGCATGCCTCCGCGCCGGCCGCCGAAGATCCCGCCGAGCAGGTCGCTGAGATCGCCGAAGTCGCCGAAGTCGAAGGTGAACGAGCCGCCCGGCCCGAACTCGGGACGGCCGCTCGGGGAGCCCCAGGAGTCATACTGCTCCCGCTTCTCCGGGTTGGAGAGGACGTCGTAGGCGGCCTGCACCTCCTTGAACATCTCCTCGGCCTCGGTGTCGCCGGGGTTCTTGTCCGGGTGGTACTGGCGCGCGAGCTTGCGGTAAGCCTTCTTGATCTCCTCCTGCGAAGCGCCCTTCTCGAGCCCGAGCACCTCGTAGAGGTTCCTAGTCGTTCGCGTCGCCACCGGCGCTCACCACGACTCGGGCGGGACGAAGGACGCGATCTCCCAGGCGGTAGCCCTTCTGGATCACCTCGAGGATCGCGCCCTCCTCGGCCTCCGACGGCTGCGTCAGCAGCGCCTCGTGCTCGTGGGGATCGAACTTCCCCTCCGTCTCGACGGCGACGAGACCTTCCTTCTGCGAGCACGTGCGACAGCTCGCGATGGACGAGCCTGCACGCCCTCCTCGAGCTTGGCCTCCTCGTGCTCGGCGGCTGCGTCGAGCGCCCGTCTCGAGGTCGTCCAGCACGGGCAGCAGCTCCTTCACGAGCCGCTCGTGCGCGCGTGCGATGAGCGACTCCTGATCGCGCGCCGTCCGCTTGCGGAAGTTGTCGAAGTCGGCGGCGACGCGCTGGAGGTCGGCGATGGCGCTGTCCCTCGCCGCCTCCAGCTCCTTCACCTGCTGCTCGAGATCGGCAGGGACAGTCCCCTCGGGGACTGTCCCTGGATTCCGAGGAGTCTGCTCGCCGCGCGTCAAGACTTCGCCTCCTCGTCGACGACCTCGTAGTCGGCGTCCTCGACGACCTCCTCGTCGCCGGTGGCGCCGTCGCCGGAAGTGGAACCGTCAGCCGCGCCGCCGTCGGCGCCCGCCTTCGCGTAGACGGCCTCGGCCAGCGCGTGCGAGGCCTCGACGAGCGCGTCGGTCTTCGCCTTCACCTCGGCGAGATCGGAGCCCTTGAGCGCCTCGTTCAGCTCCATGATCCGGCCCTCGATCGTTGACGCGGCCGACTCGTCGAGCGCCTCGCGGTTCTCCTTGAGCGCCTTCTCGGTCTGGTAGACGAGGCTCTCGGCCATGTTCTTCGCGTCGGCGAGCTCGCGCATCGCGTGCGCCTCACCCGCGTGCTCCTCGGCCTCCTTCATCATCCGCTCGACCTCTTCGGGCTTGAGGCCGGAGCCGCCCTCGATGCGGATCTGCTGCTCGTTGCTCGTGCCCAGGTCCTTCGCGGAGACGTTGATGATGCCGTTCGCGTCGATGTCGAAGACGACGTCGATCTGCGGCATGCCGCGCGGCGCGGGCGGGATGCCCACCAGCTGGAACTTGCCGAGCGTCTTGTTGTACAGCGCCATCTCCGACTCGCCCTGGAGCACGTGGATCTCCACTGACGGCTGGTTGTCCTCCGCCGTCGAGAACGTCTCCGACTTGCGGTTCGGGATCGTCGTGTTGCGCTCGATGAGCTTCGTGAAGACGCCGCCCTTCGTCTCGATGCCGAGCGACAGCGGCGTCACGTCGAGCAGGAGGACGTCCTTCACCTCGCCGCGCATGACGCCCGCCTGGATGGCCGCGCCGACGGCGACCACCTCGTCCGGGTTGACGCCCTTGTGCGGCTCCTTGCCGAGCAGCTCCGTGACCTTCTCCTGCACGGCAGGCATGCGGGTCATGCCGCCGACGAGCACGACGTGCTCGATGGCGGACGCGTCAAGGCCGGCGTCGGCGATGACCTGCTTCGTCGGCCCAACCGTCCGCTCCAGCAGATCGGCGGTCAGCTCGAGCAGCTTCGCGCGGGTGAGCTGCATGTCGAGGTGCTTGGGCCCCTCGGCGATGAACGGCAGGTTGATCTGCGTCGTCATCGTCGAGGAGAGCTCGATCTTCGCCTTCTCCGCCGCGTCGTAGAGCCGCTGCAGCGCGACCGGGTCCTGCGAGAGGTCGGCACCGTGGTCCTTCTTGAACTCCGCGACGAGCCAGTCGACGACGGCCTTGTCGAAGTTGTCGCCGCCGAGGTGGTTGTCACCCGACGTCGCCTTGACGTGGAAGGTCCCGTCGCCGAGCTCGAGCACGGACACGTCGAACGTGCCGCCGCCGAGGTCGAAGACGAGGATCGTCTGGTCCGCCTCCTTGTCGAGCCCGTAGGCGAGCGACGCGGCCGTGGGCTCGTTGATGATGCGGAGCACGTTGAGGCCGGCGATCTTGCCGGCGTCCTTCGTCGCCTCGCGCTGCGCGTTGTTGAAGTACGCGGGGACGGTGATGACGGCGTCCGTGACCTCCTCGCCGAGGTACGCCTCCGCGTCCGTCTTCAGCTTCTGGAGGATCATGGCCGAGATCTCCGGCGGCGCGTACTCCTTGCCGTCCGCCTTCACGCGCACGTCCTCGTTCGGGCCCTTCGTGACCTCGTAGGGGACGATCGTCATCTCCTCCGAGACCTCGTCGAACTTCCGGCCCATGAAGCGCTTGATCGAGAACACGGTGTTCTCGGGGTTCGTCACCTGCTGGCGCTTCGCCGGCGCGCCGACGAGCCGCTGACCGTCCTTCGTGAACGCGACGACGGACGGCGTCGTCCGCCCGCCCTCGGCGTTCGGGATGACGGCCGGCTCGCCGCCTTCGATCGCCGCCATGCACGAGTTGGTCGTGCCCAGGTCGATGCCGATCACCTTGCCCATTCGCTCTCTCCTTCTCTATGTCCTTGAATGTGGAAGAAAATCTAAGTCTTAGCGTAGCAAGTTGCAGTCGTTAGTGTCCAGCATCCATGGCGGATCCACGGCTCGCCAGCTACGCGTCGCTGCTCGTGGAGCGGTGCATCGACGTGCAGCCGGGATGGCAGGTGCTCGTGCGCACGTCCCCACAGGCAAGGCCGCTCGCCGATGAGGTCGTCGCCGCGATCGCACGCCGCGGCGCGTATGCCCTGCCGAGGATCGCGTTCTCGCGCTCGGCGCCCTGGCTCGCGGAAGCGCCGGAAGAGCTCGTGGGGAAGCTCCCGGAGATCGCCGCGTACGAGCTCGACCACGCGGACAGCTTCGTCGTCATCGACGCACCCGAGAACACGCGCGAGGGGTCCGACCTCTCTCCCGAGCGCCTCGTGCTGCGGTTGGAGGCAACTCGACCGCACATGGAGCCGTTCTTCGCGGGACAGAAGCCCTGGGTCGGCTGCCAGTTCCCGACGCCGGCGCTCGCGCAGGACGCGGGCATGGGGCTCCAGGCATACGAGGACTTCCTCTACGGCGCGGTGCTCGTCGACTGGGAAGCGCTGGCCGAGCGCATGCGGGAGATCGGCGCCCACTTCGACGCCGCCGGCGACGTCCGGATCAGGGGTGACGGGACCGATCTCACCTTCAGCCTCGAGGGCCGTTCCGGCCACGTGGATGCGATCGGCGCGAACATGCCGGGCGGCGAGGTCTTCTACAGCCCGGTCGAGGACTCGACGCGCGGCACGGTCGCGTTCTCGGAGTACCCGGCTTCCTACAGCGGCCGCGCCTTCGAGAACGTTCGTCTCCGCTTCGAGGATGGCCGCGTCGTGGAAGCGTCGGCCTCGACGCACGAGGACATCCTGCTGAAGACGCTCGACACCGACGACGGCGCCCGGGTGCTCGGCGAGTTCGGCATCGGCTGCAATCCGGGCATCCAGCGGCACACGCAGAACGTCCTCTTCGACGAGAAGATCGAGGGCACCATCCATCTGGCCCTCGGCAACGGCTTCCCGTTCATCGGCGGCACGAACGTCAGCGCAGTCCACTGGGACATGGTCAAGAACCTGCGCAGCGGTGGCACGATCGAGCTCGACGGCGAGGTCGTGCAGCGCGACGGGAGCTGGCTGATCACTGATGCGCGACCCCAGGATCGAGGCGTACGCGAAGCTGCTCGTCGAGCGCTGCCTCGATGTCCAGCCCGGCTGGGAGGTGCTGATCCGCTCGACGCCGCTCGCCCGCCCGCTGCTCGAGGAGCTCGAGCGGCAGATCGCGCGGCGCGGCGCCTACGCGATCATGCGCATCAACTGGTCGCTCTGGCCCATCGACCACGTGTGGACGGCGGACGCTCCCGAGCAGCTGCTCGGCGAACTGGCGGACATCGATCGCTTCGCCTGCGAACGGATGGACGCCCGGATCACGCTCGACGCCCCCGAGAACACCCGTGCTGCGGCCGACCTCGCGCCCGAGCGACTCTCGCTCGTCAACGCGGCCTCGCGGATCTTCTACAAGCGCACGATGTCCTCGGAGATGCCGTGGGTCAGCTGTCAATACCCGACGAACGCACTCGCCCAGGAGGCCGGGCTCACGCTAGGCCAGCTGACGGACATCGTCTTCGGCGCATGCCTGCTCGACTGGGACGCCGAGGGCGAGCGCATGCGCCGCTACGCCGAACGCTTCGACGCCGCCGCCGAAATCCGGATCGTCGGCGAAGGGACCGATCTCACGATCTCGCTCGACGGCCGCCACGGCGAGGTCGACGACGGCCACAAGAACATGCCGGGCGGGGAGTTCTTCTTCGCGCCGGTGGAAAGCTCGGCCAGCGGCGTGATCACGTTCTCCGAGTACCCGGCGGTGCACGAGGGCAAGGAGCTCGAGGGCATCAGACTCGAGTTCGACGGCGGCAAGGTCGTCGGGGCATCGGCCACGCGCGGCGAGGAGCTCCTCCAGAGCATCCTCGATCGCGACGAGGGCGCACGGCGGATCGGCGAGCTCGGCATCGGCTGCAACCCCGGCATCACGCGCTACATGAAGAACACACTCTTCGACGAGAAGATCGACGGCTCGATCCACCTCGCGCTCGGCCAGAGCTACACGTTCCTCGGCGGCCAGAACACGAGCAACATCCACTGGGACATCGTCAAGGACCTGCGCTCCGGCGGCCGCATCGAGCTCGACGGGCAGATCGTGCAGCAGGACGGGGCCTGGAGCATTTGACGCGCGTCGCGCTCGCGACGTGTGCCGAGATTCCCGACCTGGAGCCCGACGACCGGCTCCTCCTCCCCGCTCTCGCCGCTCACGGCATCGAGGGCGTTCCGGCCGTGTGGGACGACCCGGGGTCGACTGGGACGCGTTCGACCTCGTCGTCCTGCGTTCGACGTGGGACTACGCCGAGCGCCGCGAAGAGTTCCTCGCGTGGGCGCGGTCGCTGCCGCGCGTGGTCAACGACGTGCCGCTGCTCGAGTGGAACACCGACAAGCGCTACCTCGAGCAACTCGAAGCCGCCGGCGTGCCGATCGTTCCCACCCGGTTCGTCGAGCCCGGAATTGCTTTCGAGCCTCCCGCCGAGCCCTTCGTCATCAAGCCCTCGATTTCGGCCGGTGGACGCAGGTCGGCGTGGTTCGCGCCCGAGGAAGCCGACGCTGGACAGGCGCTCGTCGAGCGCATCCAGGCTGAAGGTGAGACGGCGATGGTCCAGCCGTTCCTCGGCGACGCCGATGAGAAGGCGCTCGTCTACATCGATGGCGCGTACTCGCACGCCCTGCATCGCCGCGCGCCCCTGCCGGCAGGTGGCGAGCGCCAGGTCCTCTACCTCGACGAAGAGCTCGAGCCGGGCGACGCGTCGGCGAAGGAGCGCGAGATCGCCGAGGCGGCACTCGCCTGCGCGCCCGGCGAGCCGCTGTACGCCCGCGTCGACCTGCTCGGCGGCGCGGTGCTAGAGCTGGAGCTGACCGAGCCGTCGCTGTACCTCGAATACGGCGAGGGCAGCGCCGATCGCCTCGCCCGCGCGATCTCTGCGCGGCTCACGTCGCTACGCTGATCGCGTGTCTCTGACCGATACGTTCGGGCGCCCGCTGCGCGATCTCCGCATCTCCGTCACCGATCGCTGCAACTTCCGCTGCGTCTACTGCATGCCGAAAGAGGTCTTCGGCCGCGACTACGAGTTCCTCGGCCGGGAAAAGCTCCTGACGTTCGAAGAGATCGAGCGCATCGCGCGTGTCTTCGTCACAGGCGGCGTGGAGAAGATCCGCATCACGGGCGGCGAGCCGCTCGTCCGGCGCGACCTGCCGGTGCTCGTCGAGAAGCTGTCAGCGCTCGGCGACGTCGACCTGACACTGACGACGAACGGCGCGCTGCTCGCCCGAGTGGCGGACGATCTCGCCCGGGCGGGCCTCACCCGCGTGACGGTCAGCCTCGACTCGCTCGACGACGAGGTGTTCCGCGCGATGAACGACGTCGACTTCCCCGTCGCCCGCGTGCTGGACGGAATCGACGCCGCCGCGGCGGCCGGGCTCCCTGTCAAGGTCAACGTCGTCGTCAAGCGAGGCCTGAACGAGGGCTCGATCCTCGAGCTGGCGCGCCACTTCCACGGCACGGGACACACGCTGCGCTTCATCGAGTACATGGACGTCGGGCACACGAACGGCTGGCGCCTCGACGACGTCGTCCCTGCGGCGGAGATCGTGGCGGCCATCGATGCCGAGCTGCCCCTCGAGCCGGTCGATCCCGCTTACCGCGGCGAGGTTGCGCAGCGCTACCGCTACCGCGACGGGGGCGGCGAGCTCGGCGTTATCGCGTCGGTCACGCAGCCGTTCTGCGGCGATTGCACGCGCGCGAGGCTGTCGGCGGACGGCCATCTCTACACGTGCCTCTTCGCCGTTCGCGGGCACGATCTCCGCAGCCTCGTCCGTTCCGGCGCATCCGACGAGCAGCTGGCCGCCACGATCGCCGGCATCTGGACGGTCCGTCAAGACAGGTATTCCGAGCTCCGAACCGCCGAAACCGCCGATCTGCCAAAGGTCGAGATGTCCTTCATAGGAGGCTGACTGCCTCAGCGCCGACGGGCACGTTAGAATCGGCCGTGCCGTGGCGCGAATGAGTTTCGCAGGGTTGCCGGTGTGACCGGAGCAGTTGTCACGATCGGGAACCGCTACCTCCCACGCGGCTGGCGCGACTTCGGCGTGCAGCTCGGGATCTGGTTCGGCTTCCTGCTCGCGTATCAGGTTGTCCGCGGCGTAGCCGACCGGAACCCCGCCCGCGCGTTCGAGAACGGGCTCTGGGTGATCGAGATCGAGCAGCGCGTGACCGGGCTCATCGAGCTCTCGTTGCAGCAGACGACCCACTCCTCGGAGCTCCTCACGACCGCCGTCTCGTGGACGTACTGGAACTCCGAGTTCACGGTCGTCTGCCTGACGCTGCTCTGGGTCTATCTCCGTCGCAACGACTACTTCTATCGCTTCCGCAACTGGATCCTGCTCGCGAACACGATCGGCCTGATCGGCTACGTGGTGGCACCGACCGCCCCGCCGCGCATGTTCCAGGCCTTCGGCTTCGACGACACGCTGCTCTCCTTCGGCTCCCTGAACCACGGGAGCGGGCTGATCGAGCTCGCGTCGAACCCGTACGCCGCCATGCCCAGCCTCCACGCGGCTGACGCGCTCATCGTCGGCATCAGCATGGCCCTCATCGTCAAGAGCCGGTGGGCAAAGGCTCTCTGGCTCGCGTGGCCGGCGTGGGTCTCGTTCGCGGTGATGGCCACGGCGAACCACTTCTGGCTCGACATCGCTGCGGGCGTGCTCGTGGCGATCATCGCCGGTGCGATCGTCTATCGCCGCGAGCTGCGCCGCGCTTTCGGCCGCACCGAGCCGCACGTCGCTTAGAGTCGTCGCATGAGTGACCCCTCGCCCGGCGACGGACGGCCGGACGCGCCCGTCGGCGAGCTCGATCGCGTCAAGCAGGAGTACACGCGAGCCGCACGGGAGATCCTCCAGCGCTCGATGCGCGGCGTCGCGAAGACGAAGCTGACGCCCGACATGCTCACGCTCGCCGGCGTGACGCTCTGTCTGGCCGGCGCCGTGCTCGTCGGCTTCGAGCAACGCAACGAGTACCTCTTCTTCTGGCTCGGAGGCGTGCTCTTCGTGGTGGGCTCGATCGCGGACATCCTCGACGGTGCGCTCGCGCGCGCGGCGAGCAAGGGGACGGTCTTCGGCGCCTTCCTCGACTCGAGCTTCGACCGGGTCGGAGAGGCTGCGATGCTCGCCGCGATCGGCCTTGCCTTCATGCGTGACGGCAACGAGATCGCGCTCGTGGCGGCGTTCGCCGCCGTCATCGGCTCGTTCCTCGTCAGCTACACGCGCGCGAAGGCCGAGTCGCTCGGGCTGCGGGCCGACGTCGGCTTCGGCTCACGTGTGGAACGCGTCGTCCTGATCTCGATCGGCCTCGGGCTCGCCCCGTGGGGGTTGCTCCAGTGGCCGATCTACGCACTCGCGGCGATCGCGTGGCTGACCGTCGTCCAGCGCATCCTCTTCGTCCGCCGCCAGCTGCGCGAGATCGCAGACCAGGCATAGCGTCGCCCCGACTAGTCACTCTTGCCACATGCGACGCACCGTGCTATGACGCGGCATGGGGTCGGTCGTCGGTCGGGACCCTGAGCTCGAGCGCATAGCGGCGTTTCTCGATCTCGACGCCGCCGGCGGGCGGGCGCTGCTCATCGAGGGCGAGGCGGGAATCGGCAAGACGACGCTCTGGCGCGCTGGAGTCTCGCAAGCACGCGAGCGCGGCTGGGACGTGCTCACCGCCGGGCCGGCCGCTGCCGAGGCACGACTTGGGTTCGCGGTGATCGGCGATCTCCTCACCGGAGTCGTCGACGAGATCATGTCGTTGCTCCCGGCGCCTCAGCGGCAGGCGCTCGAAGTGGCGCTGCTCCTGGAGGACGCACGCGGGCGTCCGCCCGACGAGCGCACGGTCGCAGTCGCAGTGCTCGGGGCCTTGCGAGCGCTTGCTCGCGGGCGCTCGCTTCTCGTCGCGGTCGACGACGTTCAATGGCTCGATCGTCCTTCGGCGGACGTGCTCTCGTTCGTGGCCCGCCGGCTCGGCGACGATCCGGTGGCACTGCTCGTGGCGCAGCGAACCCAAGAGGAAAGCGGCCCGCCACTCGGGCTCGACCGTGCCTTCCGGGAAGAACTCTTGCGACTCAGGCTACGGCCGCTCAGCCTCGGCGCAACGCATCGCCTGCTCCGCTCGCGCCTCGGGCTGACTCTTCCCCGGCCGGCGATCCACCGAGTGCACACCGCATGCGGGGGTAACCCCTTCTTCGCCCTCGAGATCGGTCGGGTCTTGAAAGAGAGGCCGGACGAGCTCTCGTCCCATGAGCCCTTGCCCGTGCCTCACGACGTCGAGCAACTGGTCCGGCAGCGGATCGAGCACTTGAGCGAGCCGGGCCGCGAGGCGGTGCTCGCCGCAGCGCTCCTCGGCGACCTGACCGCTTCGCTCGTCGAGCAGGCCGCGAGTCGAGCGGGGTTGGAGGAAGGCGTGACAGCCGGCGTCCTCGTCAGCGACGGTGACGGGCTGCATTTCGCTCACCCCCTGTTCGCCGAAGCGGCTACCTCGGTGACCCACGAGAGCCGGCGTAGCGAGATGCACCTCCGCCTGGCGGCGCTCCTCCCTGATCCGGAAGCCCGGGCGCAGCACTTGGCTCTGGGAACGTCCGAGCCGGATGCCGAAGTGGCTGTGATCCTCGATCGCGCGGCCGAAGTCGCCCGCGGGCGTGGCGCCCGCTCGTCCGCCGCCGCGCTCGCAGAGCACGCCGCCCGCCTGACGCCGCAGGACGACCTCGAGGCGTTCGGTCGCCGGACCACTATCGCGGCACACTGGTGGCTGGACGCCGGGGACACGCGGCGCTCGCTCTCGCTCATCGAGCCGCTCGTCCGCCGGCTCCCGCGAGGGAGACGTCGATTGGAGGCGCTTCATGCGCAGGCGCGGGCCGTCGAGGATCGCCGGGTCTGTCGCTCGATCCTCGAGGACGCGCTTGCCGAAGCGGACGGTTACCCGGACCAGCAAGCCGTGTTTCTCTTCGGGCTGTGCTCGGAGCTCATACATGCGCTCGAGTTCGACGCGGCGCGCGAGCGGGCACCGATCGCCGTCGAACTCGCGGAGCAATCCGGCGATCCGTCCGTGGTCGTCCTTGCACTCGGCATGGCCGGTGCGCTGGACGTCGGTGTCGGCGGCCTCCAGGTGCTGCACCGAGCGCGTGAGCTGGAGCGCGACATCGCGGCCTTCGATCCCTACGACAGTCCGACGACCTGGCTTGGCTGGTGGTTGCTGGCAAACGACGAGCTCGACGTCGCTCGGCGGTTGCTCGTCGAGCAGCATGCTAGGGCGGTCGACCGTGGCGACGACTGGAGTCGAACATGGCTCCACTGGCCACTTACGGAGGTCGAATGCAGGGCCGGGAGGTACGAGGACGCGTGCGCTTACGCAGAGACCGGGCTCGAGCTCGCGGAGCAGAGCGACCACATCTACGTACAAAGCGTGCTTCTGTTTTCCCGCGCCCTCGTGGCCGCGCACGTCGGCGATGGCGCGACCGCTCGCGCCTGCGCGGAGGAGAGCCTGGCGAAAGCAGACGCCGTTCACAGCGAGCTCTTCGCTATCCGGGCGCGGATCGCCCTGGCGTTTCTCGCCGTCTCCGAGGGAGAGTACGAAGACGCATTGCATCACCTCGCAGGGTTGTCCGAGGTGGGGCTGACGGGGCCGTACTGGGTGACGTACCCGTTCTGGGGCGATCTGTTCGAGTCGCTCGTCTCCGTGGGGAACCTCGAGCACGCGCATTCGCTGCTCGAGGACCTCGACCAGCATGAGCTCGCCGTCGAGCGACCGGGCACGGCGTCGGTGGTCGCCCGCTGCCGCGGTCTCGTCCTGGCCGCTTCAGGATCGCTCGACGAAGGGATCGATTTGCTCGAAGAGGCGCTTCGACTACAGGACGCGCGCCCGGCCCCGCTCGAGCGCGGGCGAACGCTGCTCGCCTTGGGCCAAGTCCAGCGCCGCGCTAGGCGCAGGCGGGATGCACGCGAAACGCTCGGGCAGGCCCTTGCCGTCTTCGAGGAGCTGGGAACACCGCTCTGGGCCGAGAAGGCGCGGGCCGAGCTCGCGCGCATCGGCGGCCGCACCCCCGCCGGCGACGAGCTGACGCCGAGCGAGCGGCAGATCGCGGAGCTGGTCGCGACGGGCAAGAGCAACAAAGAGGTCGCGGCGGCGCTGTTCCTGAGCGTGCATACGGTCGAGGGCGCCCTGAAACGCGTCTACCGCAAGCTCGAAGTGCACTCCCGGACCGAGCTCTCGCGCCGACTGAACACTTACCCGTAGAGCAAAGACCCCCGATTTCCGGGCTTTCGCACGCTCGCGGCTGGTCCTAGCCTGGAGCGATGCCCGAATATCTGGTCGAGCTCTACAGCGTCGCAACGCCGGATTCAGCCGCCCTCGCCCGTCTCGGCGACCAGAAGACCGTCCGATACCTGCGCTCGATCCTGATCCCGGGCGACGAGACCTGTCTGCACCTGGTCGAAGCCGACTCCATCGAGCACGTCGCGGACGCGTTCGAGCAGGCCGGTCTGGAAGCGGATCGGATCGTGGAGGCCGTTGTAGGCCTGCAGGCATCCGCCGCGGTCGACAACGAAGGGAGGAAGTCATGACCAACATCAAGACAATCCTCGGACTGCTCCTGGTCGCCGTCGCAGCCGGAATCGTGGCGACCGCCGGCTCCGCGACACCGCGGAGTGGAGCCTTGCACGTAACGAAGGAGTGCTCGCAGAACGACGGCGACGCCGGCGACTTCTGCACGATCACGTCCTCGAACATCAACACGATCAAGCCCGGCTCGCACGTCGTCTACGCCTCGGCGGCCGGTGATCCGACTCCTGGCAGCTGAACAGTGACCTCGTCATCGACGGACCGGCAACAACAACGCGTACGGGCACGTCGTGCTCGATCTCTCGACGGGGACCGGCGTCGTCACGATCTCGGGCGGGACCGGTGTGTTCCGCGGGTTCCGAGCTCGCGTCGACGTCTCGCCTCTCGGCGGGCCCAACTTCGCCTGGGACGGGACCTACAGCTTCGACCCGCCGAGAGCTAGCCTCGTGCCGACGTAGACGGGCTCGAGAGGACGACACACGATGAAAGGAGGACGAGAAGAGCAATCCTTACGACCAAGGGGCAACGCGTCCAAGCGGACCGGGAAGAGTCGAGGTCCGCTCGTGCTCTGCTTGCCTAGGCGGACTCGTGATCTTGCTCGGTGCCGCGTCCACCGCGGCGACGTCTCCACGCAAGCCGAACGACGGTCTGCCTCGCAAGTGGTTCGGCGTCACCGAGTACCTAGTCGCGAACGACGGAGTCACCGTCGGGGCCCGCGGAACGCTTACGTACACGCTGTTGGGAAGGATGGGTCCTCGCTCGACTGACGGTGTACGAGTATGGGCCGTCGGGCAAGCTCGACTGTGGAGCACCACGGGACGTCCGGTTGCACCCATTGGGCAGGATCCGTAGGCAGTAAGCAGGCGACACAGCAGCTCAAGCCCTGCGGGTAGAGGCGGTGGGCTCCAGATCGTCGTTACCGGCGCGCCGGCAAGCCGGTGCGGGCCGAGTACTTTCTAGCAGCGCCGCGGGACGGCCGGGACGTGCCTAGAGTTCCCCGACGTCGAGGTCTGCGACGGCTTGACGTTCGACGAACAAGGCCCCATCAGATGGATCAATTCCGGCCCGCAACGCCGGATGCGCCTAACGGCGAAGATCCTCCAAGGGACATATGAGGGAGACGGGGTCCGGAAGGACGGGTGGTGCCTCGTGCGCAGCCGCCCGGACGTGCTCAAGTGCGACCTCGAAATCGGGCCTGAGCCGTGAGCGAGCTTCCCGACGAGCTTGCTTCCGCTCTGCTTCAAGTGGGAAGGCGTTTCGACCTGCGCCAGGGGCGGGCCCTGCGAATTGCATGCTGCCCGCCCGGCAAATGCCGCCAGGGGCGCTGCGCGTGACGGCCTTCTCGCGCCGCGCCTGCCTCGTGCTCACCACCCTCCTCGCCGCGGCGCTCTCGGCGGGCGCCGAGTCGCACGCCGACGCCGACCGGACGGCAGCTCTGAGGATCGCGTACTCGACCTTCGTCTTCACCGGCCGGGACGAGGCCGTCCGGAAATGCTCGCCGTCGATCACGCCGGCAATGCCTACCTCGCCGCGACGGCGATCCCGCACGAGTGCGACCAGCCCCGCGACTCGTTCGTGACCGAGGGCAGCTATAGGACATGCGTCCCCGGCGACTACGGCATCGCCGGTCCACCGCCCGACGTGCTCGTGGCGAAGTTCGATCCGAGGGGACAGCTGGTCTGGGGCACGTACCTCGGGGGCTCGGCCTACGACGGCGCACGCGCGATCGCCGTCGACGCTGCCGGACACGCCTATGTCACAGGCAGGACGGAGTCGCGGAAGTTCCCGACCACCGACCGCGTGGTCGACCGAACCCTGGAAGGAGAGGCCGACTTTTTCGTGACGAAGCTCGAGAGAGACGGGTCGGGCCTCGTCTACTCGACACTCCTCGGCGGCGCCGACACCGAGACGGCGTTCGACATCGCGGTCGATAAGGCCGGAAGCGCCTACCTCGTCGGGGGAACCGGCTCGCGCGACTTCCCAGTGACTCAGCAGGCTTTCGCCACAAGGTTCCGCGGTGACGGCGACGCCTTCGTCGCGAAGCTCGATCCATCCGGAAGCCGGCTCGTGTACTCCACGTTCCTCGGCGGCCGGACCTACGACCGAGGACATACGATCGCCGTGGACGCTCTCGGCGCGGCGTACGTCGCGGGGGAGACGATCTCGAACGACTTCCCGATCTCGAAGGGCGCCGTACAACGGCGGTGCATCCATGCCTTCCGAAGGGTCGCCGGCAGCGAGGCTATCTGCCGACCATCTTCGTCGCGAAGCTCCACGCGTCGGGCTCCAAGCTCGTCTACTCCACGTTCCTCGGCGGCGGTTCGCGCGATGACGTCGCCGACATTGCGGTCGACCGCCAAGGAAGCGCCTACCTCACCGGAACGGCCAACAGCGTGGACTTCCCGACCACGCACAACGCGTTCGCGCTGCGCCGCAAGCACTTCATCCCCTACGGCGCCTTCGTGGTGAAGCTCAGCCGCGACGGTACGCGTCTGGTCTACGCTGCCGGGCTCGCCCCGGGCGACCACGCGATGAGCATGGCGGTCGATACCGCGGGGCATGCCTGGGTCGCTGGCGCGACCGACGACCCCAAGTTCCCGACCACGAAGGACGCGCTCGACCGGACGAACGCCTACCTGAAGTTCCAGAACACAGCGGACATCTTCCTCGTCCGCCTCCATAAGTCGGGGAAGCGGGTGCTCTACTCCACCTTCCTTGGCGGCCGCCTGCTCGAATGGGAGCCGCGAATCGCGCTCGGGCGGGACGGAAGCGTGTACATGACTGGCTCCGCCGGACCCGACTTCCCTATCTCCGAGGGCGCCTTCCATCGAAAGCCCACCGGCGCCTTCCTGGCGAGGCTCCGGCCGTGACGGTGCGGCTGCTCGTCCCCTTGGCCCGCTGAATGAGGGAGCTGCTCGACGACCTTGCGCGCGGGTTGACGAGCCCGATGCCGCGCTCGCGGAGGCGCACCATGTACGCCGCCCTCGCCGTGTTGGTCGCGATCGGAGTCTTCGTCCCTGCCGGGTCGAGCGCCGCGGCGAGTCGCGTCCAAAGCGCGCGATCCTTCCCGAAGAGCTTCTCCGGCACGTTCTATTGGCACCACGAAAGGGTGTACGACGGGGGAGGCGAGACCTGGGACAAGAGGGCGAAGGTGACGTTCCGGCGGACGAAGGTCTACCCGAGCGGGGCCGGGTACATCGGCTCGGGCTCTGTGCGGATACAGATGAGCGGCACGTTTCGGACATGCACGTTCCGTGTGCCTCCAACCGATCTGTCGATGAAGGGAGACATGTGGATTTCCCAAGCGCGGGAGAGCCCGACCGGCTTCGAATATCTCATCCGCATCGGCAGCCCGCTTGTGAAGCAGCGGTTGGAGGGACGGTGGACACCCCAGGTGAGCTTCCGACAATCCAGCTTGGCCACAGCTTCTCCGATGGTTTCCCGTACCGCGGACCGAACATCGTCGGTCGGAAAGAGTTCCGGGACGTCACCAACGGCGTCTACACGGTCGAAAGTTGGAACCTCGTCGGAGATCAGGACGGGAACTGCGACGAGCTACGGGCGCGAGCCAGCAGAACGACGTCGCTTCGAGCGGAGCGGGTCACGCTGGACGGCTCGGCCTCCGGCCCGCGGAACTGCATCCGCGCGTATAAGTGGGCATTCGACCCCGGAGACAATTGCCACGGCGCTGCGCTCAAGGAGTCGACGAAGAACGGCCCCACGCCGACGATCGTGCCGCTCTGCTCGCTCATGGCGACGCTGACGGTGTTCGGCGAGAGAGGCAAGCGCGCCCAGACCTCCGCCCGTATTCGTGTCCGTCCCCGGACGGCCGACTTCACCACGCCCGACGTGAAGCACGAGGAGAAGCGGGTCGAGGACCCACGAATTAACGACCCGCCGTTCACGCATCCCGGCGAGGACTACGGAAACAAGAACGGTGGAATCGTCCTCGGGCTGAACGTCTCGGCCTGCCGCGAGGGCAGCAGGTCCACCCCCTTCCTCTGCCCGGACGTCGGCGGCACAAGCGGACTGGGCAAGCGCTATACGCTCGCCACCATTCGTGATCCCGGCGGCCCGTTCGACGGCTTCGTCTACGTGGACACCGCACCGTTAACGATCGAGCGGATCGGAATCCTCAACTACTGGTTCCTGCCGGGCGGCCCCCCGGTCGCTCCCGGAAAGCCCAACTTCTACGATTACAACCGCTCCAAGGGAGCTGACGTCACCGGCTTTCTCGCCGCAGCCGGCGCTCACGAAGGGATGGGTGTGACCGGACGACTCGCCACCGGGCACAGCGGCAGGCTCCAGGCCTTCATGTCGGTCTCGGACCGGGACTCCGATCCTCGGCGGGTGATCGAGCCGAAGTTCGGCAGGACAAGAAGCGCGCTTCGGGACGACGTCGATCGGGAGCTCGCGAGTCTCGCGACCCAGCTCTTCACGGCGACCCGCGATCCGCTCCCAGACATCTGGAGCGGGAAGCTGTGGCTCTACGACCCCGAGCTCGAGACGTGGGTGCAGGAAGACTGGAGCATCGGACCTTCCGACACGCACTGAGCCGACGCGGTACCCGGCCTGTTTCGATGCAGGCAGCCCTCGCGCTTCTCGTCGCGGCCGGCGCCCTCGTGGCGCCGGCGGGCAAGCGTTTCGCCGCCCGGGGCACTGCGCATTACGATCCGGATCGCCATTGCTGGTAGAGTGATAGCACTTTGGGTGCTAGCACTTCGAAGAAGAAAGGCATCTTGGCGAGGATGCCCCTCTCGTTGAAGCGGGCGCTCGTGCGGGAGACGGCGCGGCGAGAGGCGAGCCTGAACGATGTTGCCGTCGGCCTCCTCGCCGACGCGTTCGACGTCCCCTTCACGCCGTCGGGCCGCAAGAGCCCGCTGCCCGGCGCCAGCCCCGCCGTGCTGCTGCGCGTCCCGACCGACCTGAAGTTCGAGCTCGAGAAGGACGCCCGCCGCGAGGGCACGAGCGTCAACGAAGTCATCACGCGAGTGCTAGCAGACGGCCTCTCCGTCCCGCTCACGACCAATCGAAAGGACACCATGTCTCAGCAGAACGGCAAGATGCGCGCCTCGAAGGACAAGGTGCGCGTCGCCATCATCGGCGTCGGCAACTGCGCCAACTCGCTGCTCCAGGGCGTCGAGTACTACAAGGACGCCTCGTCCGAGGACGCCGTCCCCGGCCTCATGCACGTCGATCTCGGCGGCTACCACATCTCTGACATCGAGTTCACGGCCGCGTTCGACGTCGTCAAGGGCAAGGTGGGCGTCGACCTCGCGGACGCCATCTGGGCGCACCCGAACGACACGATCAAGTTCGCCGACGTGAAGAAGACGGGCGTCACCGTCTCGCGCGGCATGACGCACGACGGCATCGGCAAGTACCTCGCCGAGGTGGTCGAGAAGGCGCCGGGCGACACGGACGACGTGGTCGGCATCCTCAAGGAGACCGGCACGGACGTCGTCGTCAACTACCTGCCCGTCGGCTCCGAGGCAGCCACGAAGTGGTACGCCGAGCAGATCCTCGACGCCGGCGTGGCGATGGTGAACTGCATGCCCGTCTTCATCGCCAAGGGCGGCCACTTCGCGAAGCGCTTCGCAGACGCGGGCCTCCCCCTCATCGGCGACGACATCAAGTCGCAGGTCGGCGCGACGATCTCCCACCGGGTGCTGACGACGCTGTTCCAGGACCGCGGCGTCCACCTCGACCGCACGATGCAGCTGAACGTCGGCGGCAACTCCGACTTCCTCAACATGCTCGAGCGCGACCGGCTGGAGTCGAAGAAGATCTCCAAGACGAACGCCGTCACGTCGATGCTCGACTACGACATCGGCGCCGAGAACGTCCACGTCGGCCCGTCGGACTACGTGCCGTGGCTCAGCGACCGCAAGTGGGCGTACATCCGCATGGAGGGCACGTCCTTCGGCGACGTGCCGCTCAACATCGAGCTGAAGCTCGAGGTCTGGGACTCGCCGAACTCGGCCGGCATCGTCATCGACGCCGTGCGGCTGGCGAAGCTCGCCCTGAACAACGGCATCGGCGGCCCGCTCGAGGCACCGAGCGCGTACCTCATGAAGTCGCCGCCGAAGCAGATCCGCGACGACGAGGCGCGGGAGCTCACCGAGCGCTTCATCAAGCAGAACGCACGCACGAAGACGAGCGCCAAGGCCAAGGCGTAGCACGGGCCGCGCGGGAGGGCGGCGCCGCTCGGCCTCCCGCGCGACAGGTCGGCTCCCTCACACCGCCCGTGAGCCTCGGTGGCCGCCTCGACGGTTGCTCCGGCACCGCTTGTGCGATCCATGCACAATGCGCGGCCGAGAGGCGCACCGCACAGCTATCTATCGCGTCACGGACGGCCGCTTCGCGGATGGGCGGGCGGTAGAACTGGTCGAGACCTAAGCACAAAGGGGAGAGTCATCAGAAGTCCATTTGCACTCTGCGTCGGCCTTGCCGTCGCAGCACTCGCGGCCGGAACGGCCGTTGGATCGGGAACAGAGCCGTGGGGACGCTCGAGCTGAACAACGCCCTGATCAGCCGTACTACAAGTTCGACAGGGCGTACTGCCCGGCAGGCGTCACGGCGCCCGCAGACTGCGTCCGCTTCACCGGCCAAGGAACGATCCGCGGCCTCGGTGCCGTCACGACGACCTACACGAAGATCCTTCCCGGAGTCGATCCGGCTTGCGTGGTCGTCCAGAACAGCACCGCGGTCATCACGGTCGCCGGGAAGGGCACGATCGAGGTCTCACGGACCGGCACGATCTGCACGCCGCCGGCTCCCTCGACGATCGGGCCCTACACGTTCACAGTCACGGGCGGCACCGGCGCCTACAGAGGAGCCTGCGGAACGCTCTCGTTCCGCAGTCGGCAGGGGCGTTGGACGGCGCGTGCCAGTGCGGCTCGGTCCAGGACACGTGGGCAGGCACGATCACGGTGCCGGGGATGGAGTTCGACCTGACCGCGCCGACGATCTCGGGAGCGGTCTCGAAGAGCGTCAAGGCGCCCAGGAAGGCCAAGAGCATGCGTGTCCGCTACACCGTCAAGGGGACCGACGCCGTCGACGGGGCCGTCGCGGCCAACTGCACGCCCAGTCCGGCAGCGCCTTCAAGGTCGGGCGCACGAAGGTCACGTGTAGTGCGACCGACTCGAGCGGCAACATCGCTCGAACGCAGTTCACGATCACCGTCAAGCGCTCCTAGAAGTCAGAGGCGAAGGCGTTGCTAACTAGACTCGGAGGCCGATGGGCCTCCGAGTCTGCTTCGTCACGCCGTTCGTCTGGTCGCAGCCGCACGACGTGAACGACCACGTCGCGGGCGTCGCCCGCGAGCTGCGCCGCCTCGGCCACACCGTCACCGTGCTGGCGCCGTCCAACCGCGCCGTGGACCTGCGCGAGGGCCGTCGTGCCCTCCAGAGCGGCCGGCTCGGCGACGTCGTGGCGATCGGCCCGGCGCTGCCTGTCTCACGTAGGAGCACGATGGCCGCGCCGGTCGGCGTCCGCGCCAACCTCGCGCTCGCGCTGGCCCACGGCGCGTTCGACGTCGTCCACGGCTTCGAACCGGGACTGCCGAGCCTTTCGTACCTCGCGCTGCGCGATACGCACGCGCTGGCCGTCGCGACGTTCTTCTCGCCCGACCGGCTGTTCTTCCCGCCGGGCAAGGCGCAGCGCGCACGACTGCTCGGCAGGATCGACGCCCTGCTCGCGACGTCCGAGGAGACGGCGAACGCGGCAGCCGAGCGCTTCCCGGGCGATTACACCGTGATCTCGCCCGGGGTCGATCGCAGGCTCTTCCGCCCGGGCAGGAAGCAGCGGACCATCGTCGTGGAGCTCGTCCCCGGCGAGCGCGAAGCCGCGCGGACGGCGATTCGCAGCCTCGACGAACGAGACGGCTGGGAGGTCGTGCTGCTACGTGAGAGCGCACTCGCCGGCAAGCCGTACGTCCCTCTGCGCCTCCGCGGTCGCGTCCACGTCCGCACGCAACCGTCCACCGACGAGCGCGCCGCCCTCCTGAACGCGGCGAGCGAGTTCGTTCCCGCGCCCGAAGGCAGCGATCGGCTGGCGCTCGAAGCCACGACGTCGGCCGGCGGTGGCGCACCGAGCGACGGCTTCGCCGAGGTCGCAGCCCAGCTCGATCGGCTGTATGGCCGTCTCGCGGGCAGGCGGCGAGCAATCCACGTAGACAGCGACCCGCTTTCCGATCGGGAGTGGATCGCGGTCGACCTGCACACGCACACGTCGTGGTCCCACGACTGCAGCGTCCCGGCCGCCGACCTGCTGGACGTCGCCGAGGAGATCGGGCTCGGAGCGATCGCGGTCACCGACCACAACGTGTTCGGCGGAGCGCAGGAGGCAGCCGAGCTCGCACGCGGCCGCGCCCTGACCGTCATCCCCGGCGAGGAGATGAAGACGAAGGGCCAGGGCGAGGTGATCGGGCTCTTCCTGCGCGAGGAGATCCCGCGCGGCCTCAGCTTCGAGGACACGATCGCCGCCGTCCGCGCCCAGGGCGGCCTCGTCTTCCTCCCCCACCCCTTCGACCGCCGCCACGCCATTCCCGACCCTGTCACGTTGCACCGCCACCTGGCGGAGATCGACGTGCTCGAGGTCTACAACGCGCGGCTGCTCAAGGAGACGTACAACGACGAGGCGCTGCGCTTCGCGCGGAAGTACAACCTCCTCCAGGGCGCCGGCTCGGACGCGCACGTGCTGCCCGGCCTGGGCACCGGCGCGGTGCGAATGCGCGAGTTCCGGACGCCCGAAGAGTTCCTGATCAGCCTGCGCACCGCGGAGATCCTCCGCCGTCCTAAGTCACTGACGTACCTCCAGTCCCTCAAGTGGGTGGCCCAGGTCAAGGAAAAGGTGCGCTAGACGAGAAGGACCACCCTCTACGTGGCGGTGCCGAACGACGAGATCTACGAGAAGTACCTGCAGAAGGCGATCCGCGAGATCAACGATCTCGGCGACGAGATCACCCGCGCCGCCGGCGAGCGTGCCGTGCCCGTGCTCGGCTCAGGGCATCCCCTGGCCGACATCATGCTTCTGAAGTACGGGCCGCAGGCATCGGAGATCGAGGAAGGCGTCGCGTTCTACGGCCGCGCGGGGCAGGCGGTGCTCCGCTCGCTACAGCGGTTGCGCGTCGACCCGATGTCGGTCTACGGGACGAACTGCCTGAAGTTCGAGGGCGCGGAGCCCGACGATCGGTCGCGTGAGTGGCTCGCCCGCGAGCTGCACATCGTCCAGCCGAAGCTCGTCGTCTGCATGGGCGAGGACGCGCTTGGCTTCCTCAACGCGCTGAAGTTCCCGCTCGGCCAGGAGATCGAGCCGAAGACGGGCGAGCTCCAGTCCTTCACGCCGACGATCGACGCGCTCGTCTGCCCCGACATCGACGCGTCGCTCGACGAGCAGCCGCTGAAGACGGCGTTCTGGAACGCATTCAAGCCGGTCGGCGCCTGGTGGGCCGACCTGCCGCCGTACTGACTTACGGCGTAAGCCGGTAGAAGCGCCAGAAGTCGTGCTCGATCGCGCCCAGGGTCGCCTCGAGGCGACCCTCGAGCGCGCGCCGTTCCGGTGGTGCAGTTCTCGGTCACCCACTCGTTGATGTTCGTCCCTGCCTGCGTTCGCTGCCGTCCCGTCGACTCTGCTGACTGCAACTTCGCAAGCACTCGGGCTCGGGGGCTCACCGGACGAAAAGTCGACTCCCTCGAGCGCGTCGGCGACCTTCGCGAGGTAGTCGGCGATCGCCTGGAAGTCGTCCTTGATCTCTTCCGGCGCAGCAGCGGCATATTGGTCGAACGCCGTCTTGACGTCGTCGATGTCCTGACCACGCGCTCCCGTGAGGGCGGTCGAGATCTCCGCCCCGATCTGTCCGAACTCCTGGCAGTTCTCGGAGGTGGCGAAGTCAGGGGTCGTCGGAGGTCTCGGTCGTGTCGGTCGTCTCCGTGTCGGTCGTGTCTCGTGTCGGTCTCCGTCGTCTCCGTGTCAGTGGTCTCCGTGTCGGTGTCCTCTGTCTCCTCAGTCGTCGTCGTTTCCGTAGTCGTCGTGTCTCCAGATGCGCTCTCGTCGTCGCCTCCGCAGCCTGCGAAGGCGAACACGAGCGTTGCGAAGCTCGCGATCACGAGCAGCGTGACCAGCTTTCGTGCCATTCCCTTGCCCTCCTCGATATGAGAGTTCTGCGACCCTAGAGCACGTCCGGTGCCCGTGCAAGCAGAGCCACCGTCTCGACGTGCGGGGTGTGCGGGAACATGTCGACAGGCCGAGCGCGGACGAGCGAGTAGCCCCAGTCGGCCGCCAGCTGCTTCACGTTGCCGGCCAGCGTCGTGGGGTTGCACGACACGTAGACGAGCCGCGGCGCCTCCAGCCGTCCGACCTGTCGCAGGGCCTTCCCCGACAGCCCGGCTCGCGGCGGGTCGACGACGACCACGTCAGGCGCGCCCGCGCGCTCGCGCAGCTCCTCGAGCGAGCGGCCGACCTCGCCGGCGAAGAAGGCCGCGTTGCCGACCCCGTTCAGCTCGGCGTTCTCGATCGCGCAGGCGACGGACTCCTCGGATGCCTCCACCCCCCACACCGTCATCGCGTTGCCCGCCATGACGAGGCCGATCGTGCCCGTGCCGCAGTAGAGGTCGTAGACGGTCTCGCCGCCCGTCAGCCCCGCGTACTCGACGGCCAGCCCGTAGAGCTTCTCCGCCATCGCCGTGTTCGTCTGCAGGAACGCGTTGGGGCGCACGCGGAAGCGCAGGCCGCACAACTCCTCCTCGATCGCGTCCTCCCCCCAGAGCAGCCGCGACGGCACGTTCGTCACCTCGGACGGCCGGTCGTTGATGCCCCAGTAGACGGACTTCACCTGCGGAAAGCGGGTCATGACGCGGACGAACGACTCCTCCGGCAGCTCCCCGGGCGCCGTGACGAGGACGATGAGCGCCTGGCCGGTGTTCCGCCCTTCGCGCACGACCAGATGACGGAGGAATCCCTGCTGCGTGGCCTGGTCGTAAGGCGCGAGCCCGCGCTCGCGCGCCCACGCACGGGCAGCGTCGCGAACGCCGTTGCCGAGCTCGGTGGTCAGCCAGCACTCGCGGATGTCGAGCACCTCGTCCCAGCGCCCGGCGCGGTGGAAGCCGAGCACGGGGCCGTCCTTCCCCGGAGCGAACGAGTACTCGAGCTTGTTGCGGTAGTGGAACTGCGACTCGGCCGGAAGCGCCGGCTCCAGCGGAGGGTCGGTGACGCCGCCGAGCCGCACGAGCGCGTCTCGCACCTGGCCGGCCTTCTCCGAGAGCTGGACGTCGTAGGCGAGATCCTGAAAGCGGCAGCCGCCGCAGGCGGGATAGTGGTCGCACGGCGCCTCGACGCGGTTCGCACCGGGCTCCACGACCTCGACCGCCGTCGCCTCCGCATGGCTGCGGCGAACCTTCGTCACTCGCGCGCGCACGACGTCGCCGGGCAGCCCGCGGCGGACGAAGAGGACGAAGCCGTTCAGCCGCCCGACGCCGTTGCCGCCGTACGCGAGCGCGTCGATCTTGACCTCGACCTCGTCACCGGAGGCGACGGGGGCGGAGGCCACTACTGAAGGGGCGTGACGTAGACCTTGCGGTCGCGAGGCCCGTCGAACTCGCAGAAGAAGACGCCCTGCCAGGTACCGAGCGCGAGCTTGCCGTCGTCGAGCGGGACGAGCACCTGCGGGCTCATGAGCGAGGCCCGGATGTGCGAGGGGGCGTTCTCCTCGCCCAGCTCGATGTGCTTCCACGTCCAGCCGTCGTCGACGATCTTCTCGAGGGCTGTCTCGAAGTCGCGCGCCACCATCGGGTCGGCTCGCTCGTTCACCGTGACGCCCGCGGTCGTGTGCGGCACGTAGACGAGCACGGCCGATGCGCCGTTCACGCCCTCGACGGCGCTCTGGACGTCCTCCGTGATCTCGACCAGCTGCGTCCGCCGTGCGGTGCGGATGGCGATCTCCCTCACGTCGTTATCCTACGCCGAATGCCGACCGAGCCGCTCACGAGCGCCGAGCTCACGACCATCCGCCAGAAGGCCGACCGCTTCCTCGCGGAGCTGCTGGACGAGTGGTACATGCACTACGCGGGTCACAAGGACTCGCTCGACATCGCGGAGATCTACGACCGCTATCCCGAGCTGACGTCGTTGGAGAACGCGACTGCGCTGGGCGCGTCGATCGACGGCGATCGCACCATCCGCGAGCTCTGGCACTTCGGCTGCTCCGAGTACCTCGCCAACCTCACGAAGAAGCACGCCGAGCAGGTCGCCGCGCTGGAGGCGTCGGTGGAGGCGGAAGTCAACGGCGAGAAGATCGGCTTCCGCATGCTGCGGCCGGCGATGGCGAACGAGCCCGACCGCGACAAGCGGCGGGCGCTCGAGCAGGCGAGGAACGAGCTGACCGAGGAGCACATGAACCCGGTCTACCGCGAGTCTGCGGCAGTGACGCTGCAGGCGGTGAAGGATCTCGGCGCGCCCGACGCGGTCGAGCTGCACCGCCGCTTCGGCTTCAAGCTCGACGAGCTGGCGGACCAGTGTCGCGCCGTCCTCGCCGACACGGAGAGCCTGTTCGAGGAGACGATCGAGCCGCTGCTGCGAGAGCGCCTCGGCATCTCGCTCGACGAGGCGGAGCGCTGGGACATCCCGCGGCTCTTCCGCGCGGCCGAGTGGGACGAGCAGTTCACGGCCGACGCGATGCTGCCGGCGCTCGAGACGACGCTGAACGATCTCGGCGTCGACATCCGCGCGCAGAAGAACGTCGAGCTCGACGTCGAGGCACGCGAGAAGAAGTCGCCGCGCGCGTTCTGCGCGCCGATCGAGGTGCCGGACCGCGTCGTGCTCGTCATCCAGCCGATCGGCGGCGTGGACGACTGGCGCGCGCTCTTCCACGAGGCCGGGCACACGGAGCACTTCGCGCTGACGTCGGCGGACCTGTCGATGGAAGAGCGGCGGCTGGGCGACAACGCCGTGACCGAGGGCTGGGCCGCACTGTTCGACCATCTCGTCAACGACCCGACCTGGCTCGACCGACGGCTTTCGTTCCCCGACCCGAAGGGGTTCACCGCCGAAGGTGCCGCCCAGGAGCTCTGGTTCCTGCGGCGCTACTCGGCGAAGCTGCTCTACGAGCTCGAGCTCTACCTCGCGGACGACATCGAGTCGATGCGGTCGCGCTACGTCGAGATCCTCGGCGGCGCGCTGAAGGTCGAGCCCAGCCCCACCGACTGGCTGTTCGACGTCGACCCGGGCTTCTACTGCACCGAGTACCTGCGCTCGTGGGCCTTCGAGGCGCAGATGCGGTTCCACCTCTGCTCGAAGTACGGCTACGACTGGTTCTCGAAGAAGCAGGCCGGCTCGCTGCTGCAGGAGCTGTGGTCGCTCGGCCAGAAGCCGACAGCCGACGAGATGCTCGCCGACGTCACCGGCGCCGGCATCGAGATGGCCGCGGTCGCCGAGCGCGCCCGCGAGATGCTGGCGTAGCCACCGCGCTAGGTGTTCTTCAGGCTCGCCAGCTGGGAGCTCGCGCTCCTCATCGTGGCGATCGTGATGGGGTTCGCAGTGCTCGGGCTCGTGATCGGCCGGCAGCTGCGGAAGCACTCGGAGACGCTCCGGGAGCCCGTGGGAGCCGTTCAGGGAGCGCTGCTCGCGCTCGTCGGGCTGATTCTCGCTTTCGGCCTGACGATGGCGGTCGGCCGCCACGACTCGCGTCGGGCGGCCGTCGTGGACGAGACCAATGCGATCGGTACGACGTACCTCCGCGCGCAAACGCTCGCCGAGCCCATGCGCACCCGGTCACTCGATCTTCTCGAGCGCTACACCGATACGAGCATCAGGCTGTCGAACGAGGTACCGACCACGCCTGCGTTCCGGAGCACCGATTGCCGAAGGCGGAGAGATCCAGCGCCTGCTCTGGCGCCAGGCCGGTGACGCGCTGGCTGCTGCGCCGACGGCGAGCGCGCCCCGCCTCTACGTCGAGACGTTGAACGAGATGATCGACATGCAGACGATGCGCGTGGCCGCGCTCAACAACCGCGTGCCTGGATCAGTGCTCGTGCTCGAGGTGTTCGGTGCAGCAATCGCCGTCGGGCTCCTCGCGCTCTATATGGCGATGCTCGGTCGAGGGCCCATCACCGTGGTGCTGGCGGCGGTGCTCTTGATGCTCCTGCTCCTGGTCACGTTCGACCTCGACCGGCCTACCCGGGGGCTGATCCAGGTTCCCGACGCGTCCCTCAAGGCGCTCCGCGCCTCCATGGAGCTTCCGCCGGCCGCTACGGGCCCAGGCGGCTAGCCACCGAGCCGGGACAACTCTCTGAAGTCGGCGCGGTCCTTCGCCGCCTCTTCAGGATCGTCGCGAGGCGATGACTTTCCTCGCATGAGCGGCGCGAGCGCGATGAGCCTGGCGCTCACGCCGTTCAGCTCGCGCACGTCGTCCGCGAGCGCCTCCTCGGACCACCTAGCCTGTCCATGGCTCATCGGCGTATAGGTGCCTCCGTCATCGCCGCGCACGAGGTACGTGAGCTCCAGTCGCACGGCGCCTTGCTCGTAGCCCGTACCGCCGTCTTCGTCCTCTTCAGGCGCGTGGTGCCAGCCGTCCGCTTCGAGCAGCGCCGCGATCCGGGGAAGGTCGTCAAGCCAGACCGCGGCATCGAGATCGTCGTGAGCCCTCGTGACCGCGCCGGCATAGAAGTCGACCGCCCATCCGCCGAACAACCAGTAGGCGATGCCGGCCTCACTCAGACGCTGGCCGACACGCCCAAGCGCAGACAGCTGCTGCGCTGCGAGCTCGTCCAACGCCCGAGCTAGAGGGCGCCGCCGGCAGCCGGTGGAGCACCCGCCTCGAGCGGACTCTCTTCCCCACTCTGCCGGCTGAGGTACTCCTCGACGAGCAGGAGGTTGTCCTTGCCGCGCTCGACGATCGCCAGCAGGTCGGACATGCTCGACACCTCCTCGCGCTGCTCCTGGAGGAACCAGTGGAGGAACTGCTCGCCGACGAGCTCGCCCTCCTCGCGAGCGAGCGCGACGAGCGCCGCGATCTGCTCGGTGACGGTCTTCTCCTGCTCGAGCGCGAGGCGCACGGGCTCAACGACGTCGTCGAAGGACGTCTTCGGTGCCTCCACGCCCGGGATCGTGACGTCCTCGTTCGCGTCGAGGAGGTACTGAACGAGGATCATCGCGTGGTTTCGCTCCTCGACCGCCTGGCGGTAGAAGTGCGCCGCGAGCTGCGGCAGCGTCTCGCCGTCGTAGTACACGGCAATGGCCACGTACTGCTGCGAGGCCGCGTACTCATGCCCGATCTGCTCGTTCACCGAGGCTGCAAAGGCCACGGAAGGACTCTAGCCCTTTCGTCCGTCTGCACGTGCGAATAGGCTCCCGGCGATGGAACCGAGGCGAGTGGTCATCGTCGGCGCCGCCGGCCGTGACTTTCACAACTTCAACGTCCTCTTCCGCGACTCGGATGCGCACGAGGTGGTGGCGTTCACCGCTACGCAGATCCCGAACATCGACGGCCGCGTGTACCCGTACGAGCTGGCCGGGCACCGATATCCGGTGGGCATCCCGATCCGGCCCGAGGCGGAGCTCGAAGACATCATCGCCGAGCACGAGGCGAACGAGGTCGTGTTCTCGTACTCCGATGTGTCCCATGAGCACGTGATGCACATCGCGTCACGCGCTCTCGCGGCTGGAGCCGACTTCCGGCTCGTGGCGCCGCAGGAGACCATGCTGCCGTCGAGAAAGCCGTGCGTCGCCATCTGCGCCGTGCGCACCGGCGCCGGCAAGAGCCAGACGAGCCGCCGCGTGACGGAGATCCTCCGCGCGGGCGGGCACCGCGTCGCCGTGCTCCGCCACCCGATGCCGTACGGCGACCTCTCGAAGCAGGTCGCGCAGCGCTTCGCGCGCTACGAGGATCTCGACGCCGCCGACTGCACGATCGAGGAGCGCGAGGAGTACGAGCCGCACATTGCGGCCGGCAACATCGTCTTCGCCGGCATCGACTACGCGCAGATCCTCGACCTCGCCGAGGACGAGGCCGACGTCATCGTCTGGGAGGGCGGCAACAACGACACGCCGTTCATCCGGCCCGACCTTCATCTCGTCCTGCTCGACCCGCACCGCGCCGGCCACGAGCTCCGCTTCCACCCGGGCGAGACGAACCTCCGGATGGCCGACGTCTGCATCGTCAACAAGGTGGACAGCGCCCCCGAAGGAACCGTGGACGAGGTGCTCGCGTCGATTCGCGTGCACAACCCGAAGGCCCAGGTCGTGCTCGCCGCATCGCCCATCGAGGTCGAGGGCGGCGGTGACCAGATCCACGGCAAGCGCGTGCTCTGCATCGAGGACGGGCCGACGCTGACGCACGGGGACATGACGTTCGGCGCGGCCGTGCTCGCCGCTCAGGAGTACGGCGCATCGGAGCTCGTCGACCCGCGGCCGTTCGCCGTCGGCTCCATCGCCGAGACGTTCGTGAAGTACCCGAAGACGGGAACGCTGCTGCCGGCGATGGGTTACGGCGACGAGCAGACCGAGGAGCTGCGCGAGACGATCGCGCGCTCCGACGCCGAGCTCGTGCTCATCGGGACGCCGATCGACCTGCGCCGCCTGATCGACTTCGACCGGCCGGCGTTACGGGTCTCGTACAGGCTGCAGGAGGTCGGCGAGCCGACGCTCGCGTCGATCTTCGCCGAGCGCGGCCTCATCTCCCAGCAAGCGCTCGTCTAGCTCGCAGGCGACCGGGCGGTCGCGGTTCGGATCTCGACAATGCGCATCGTTCAGCCCCAGATCAGCCAGCCGACGAAGATTCCGATCCCTAGCGCGACGCCGAAGAGCAGCCAGCCGATGATCGATCCAAGCCGACAACCACCTTTCGGGCTTCGGGGTGTATTCAGTGTAAAGAGGCATACGATGTCTCGCCACTGCCTCCGGGTCGTCGAACGTGATCGGCAGGTATCCGACATCCACGATGCCGCCCTCCGATTCACCCAGTTCCTCTGCGAGATCACTGCGGCCGGGTGCTGAAAGCACGCGCAGCATCCTGTCACGGACCTTCTCAGCATCGACGTCGAAATCGAGCAGGATGCGCGCCCCAACGCCCTCGGTATCACGCACAAGGCCGAGCAGCATGTGCTCGGTGCCTATGTAGTCGTGCCCGAGCGACATCGACTCTCGCAGCGCTAGCTCGAGCACCTTCTTGCCGCGCGGGGTGAACGGAATCTGGCCGCCCGTCACCTCGTCGCCCTGGCCGACGATGCGTGCCACTTGTGCCCGCACTTCCTCGACTGTGATGTCCAGGGATTCGAGCACATGGTAAGCAAGCCCCTCTTCCTCGCGGAGCAGCCCGAGCAGGATGTGCTCAGTGCCGACGTAGTTGTGCTTGAACGCTCGGGCTTCGTCCTGGGCGAAGACCACGACTTGCCGTGCACGTTCTGTGAACCGCTGGAACATGTGTCGCGAGCGTAAGGCATAGCCGATCGCAGCCCGCCGCCGCGGCCGACATGGCGGCCGCGGCTCACTCTCGCAACTCGGAGACCACCCGCGGGCGGAAATCGTGAGATTTCCGCCCGGCCCAGGTCCGAACCGGACCTGGGCCTCCGACGAATGCCCTTCGACTACGGCCGCACACCTTGACCCGGACGGCCGTCGAACGAAAGGAGCATCGGCATGCGCAAGTACGCACTGGCCGCCCTCGGTATCACCGCGGCGGCCGTGGCAGCGGTGCTGGTCGGGCCCAACCTTGCGGGCAAGGGCACGGCATCCAGTCACCGCGAGGCGCCGCTGATCGCGGAGGATCCGTCGGCTGACAACACGGATCTCTACGCGTTCCGCAGCCCTGACAAGCCGAACACCCTGACGATCGTGTCCAACTGGATCCCGGGGGAAGACCCCGCCGCGGGCCCCAACTGGTACACGTTCTCGCCCAGCGCCCGCTACAACATCAAGATCGACCGCAACGGGGACGGTCGGGCGGACATCACGTACGCGTTCCGCTTCCGGACGCCTACGGGCCCGCTCTTCCTCGGCAACACGAGCCAGCCGTTCACGGTCACGAGGAACGGCAAGGCCTTCGCCAAGGGGACGACGCCGCCGAACAACATCGGTCCGCGGCTGCTCAGCTTCCTCGAGGTCAAGGACTACAAGGCCGCAGTCGCGAAGTCGATCGTCAATGCGCCGGGCGGCGTGAAGGTCTTCGCCGGCCAGCGTGACGACGCCTTCTTCGGCGACATCGGCGCGATCTTCGACCTGCTCGGCTTCCGCAAGGCCGGCACGACGGGGAACATGGGCGGCGGCAAGGACTTCTTCGCCGGCTACAACGTCCACGCCGTCGCGCTCCAGATCCCGATCAGCCAGCTCGACAACGCACGGCACACGATCGGCATCTGGTCGTCGACCGACCGCAGGAACGTCACGGTGGGCGGGAAGCTCAACCGCGGCTGGACGCAGGTGTCCCGCCTCGGCAACCCGCTGATCAACGAGGTCATCATCCCGACCTCGCTGAAGGACGCCTGGAACCGCGGTCAGCCGGCCCAGGACGCGAAGTACCTGAAGTACTACACCAGCCCGCTGCTCGCAGCGACGATCAACACCGTCTACAAGCTCGGCGTCCCGGCGACCAACCGTGACGACCTCGTGGCGGTGCTGCTGACGGGCATTCCCAACGTCACGTTCACGGGCTCGAGGCCCGCGGACATGCTGCGGATCAACCTCGCCGTCCCGGTGACGCCGGCCGGCAAGGTCAGCCGCCTGGGCGTGCTCGGCGGCGACAACCAGGGCTGGCCGAACGGCCGCCGGCTCGGCGATGACGTGATCGACATCGCAGAGCAGGCCGTGGCCGGGTTCCTCAAGGGCAAGAAGCTGCCGCTCGGTGACGGTGTCAACTCGGGTGACGTGCCGAACCTCGGCTCGTTCCCGTACGAGTCGCACCCGGCCGAGGGCTTCGCCAACTCGAAGGGACAGCAGAAGCCATAGGCCCTCCTCACAGGGGGGAGGCCACGCGCCTCCCCCCGCCCTCCCTCCAATGAGACACACGATCCTCATAGCCACCGCCACTCTCTTCGCCGCCGGCGCGTTCGTGCTGTTCGGCGGCGTGTTGCGGGAATCGCCGTCAGCGGGAGCGTCGGCGCTTCCGGCCGAGCGGGTGGCGGTGGCATTCGACCCGGCGTTCTCGTCGGCTCAGAACGCGGCCGCGCTGGTGCTCCGCCTCCAGCAGCAGATTCGGCAGAGCCCCGACGACGCCGCGTCTCACGCGCTGCTCGGTCTCGCCTACCAGCAGCGCGCGCGCGAGACCGGCGACGCGGCGTACTACCCGCGCGCCGAGACAGTGTTGCGACGGGCGCTCGAGCTGGACGACGAGAACGCCGTCGCGTTCTCCGGCCTCGCCTCGCTCGCGCTCTCTCGCCACCGCTTCGGCGAGGCGCTCGTCCTCGCGCGGCGCGCCCGCGAGCTCTCGCCCATGGAGGCGCGGACGCTGGGCGCCGTCGGCGACGCGCTCGTCGAGCTCGGCCGCTACCGCGAGGCGTTCGCGACCTTCGACGAGCTGGCGCGGCTCAAGCCCGGCCTCGCCGCCTACGCGCGCGTCTCGTACGCGCGGGAGTTGCTCGGCGATCGACCAGGCGCGATCGCAGCCATGCGGCTGGCCGCCGAGACTGCCGTGCCCGGCTCGGAAGCGGCGGCCTGGACGGCGCTGCAGCTCGGCAAGCTTTTCGCGTTGGGAGGCGACCACACGAGCGCGGAGCGGCAGTTCCGCATCGCGCTCGCCCATGTCCCCGGATACGCAGCCGCTTTCGACGGCCTCGCCCTGGTCGAGGCTGCTCGGAAGCGGCTGTCCCGGGCCATCTCCCTCGAGCGACGGGCGGTCGCGGCTGTGCCCCTGCCCCAGTACGTCGCCACCCTCGGCGACCTCCTGCAGCGGGCCGGCCGGCCAAGGGCGGCCGCCCGGCAGTACTCCGTCGTGACCGCCATCGACCGCGTGCAGCGGGCGAGCGGCGTCAACACCGACCTCGAGCTGGCGCTGTTCCGCATCGATCACGACCGCGGGCTGGCGGAGGCCACGAGCCAAGCACTGGCCGCGTACAGGACGCGACCGTCGATCGACGCGGCAGACGTCGCCGCCTGGGGCTTGGCTCGAGTCGGCCGGTGCGCGGAGGCGAAGCGTTACTCGACGCTCGCGCTCCGCCTGGGGACGGAGGACTCGCTGAAGTTCTTCCACCGCGGGATGATCGAGCGCTGTCTCGGGAACGGCGTTGCCGCGAAGCGCTGGCTGCAGCGCGCGCTCGACCTCAACCCTGCCTTTTCTCCGATGTGGTCGCCGGTAGCGGCGAGGTACGCACGATGAGGCGGCTTGCGACTCTGTGCGCAGGCGTTGCGGCAGCCCTCGCGCTACCGGCGATTGCGGCAGCGCACCCGCTCGGCAACTTCACGATCAACCACTCGAGCTCCGCCGTCGTGTCGGGAGACCGCGTCTACGTCCACTACGTCCTCGACATGGCGGAGATCCCGACGCTCCAGAGCGGCCGGATCGACGTCAGGTCGCTGAGCCAGAGGCTCGTGCTGAAAGTCGACGGCAGACCGGCAATGCTCAAGCTGCTTAGCCAGCGCCTGGAGAAGCCCGAGGGCGCAGGCGGCCTGCCGACGACGCGGCTGGAGCTCGTGCTCGCCGGGCCTCGCCTCCGTGAAGCGTCGTCCCTGGAGCTCAAGGACGAGACGTACGCCGGCCGCCTGGGCTGGAAAGAGGTCGTCGTCTCGGCGGCCGGCGGCGCGCGCATCGCGTCGTCTAGCGCGCCGGCGGTGAGCCCGTCGCGACAGCTGCGCGCATATCCCGAGGACGGGCTCTCGAGCCCGTTGGCGGTCACGCATGCGCGCGCCGAGGGTCGAGCCCGGCGACGCGCCCGGTATGCCTCCGCAGCTCACTTCGTCCGTTGCGGAGGAGCACGGCTCGGGCTTCGAGTCGCTCGTCACGCGCGACCTGGGCGCGACCGGCATCCTCCTGGCGCTCGCCCTCGCTCTCTTCTGGGGCGCAGCGCACGCGCTCGGCCCGGGCCACGGCAAGTCGATCGTCGCCGCCTACCTCATCGGCCAGCGCGGAACCGTCCGCCATGCCGCGTACCTCGGCGGCATCGTCACGGTCACGCACACGGCGGGCGTGTTCGCGCTCGGCGCTGTGACGTTGCTGCTCTCGGAGTTCATCGTTCCGGAAGACCTGTACCCGTGGCTCAACCTCGTTGCCGGGCTGATGGTGGTCGCCATCGGTGTCGCCGTGCTTCGCGCACGGCTGGCCCACCGGCGCGCACACAGGCACGGGCATCACCACCGACCACGACCACGATCACGATCACGACCACGACCTCTCGCTGCGCTCCCTCTTTGCAGTGGGTGTGTCGGGCGGCCTGCTGCCGTGCCCGTCGGCGCTCGTCGTGCTACTGGCGGCCATCTCGCTGCATCGCACGGCCTTCGGCCTCGCGCTCGTCCTCGCCTTCAGCGTCGGCCTTGCGATCACGATCACGGCCATCGGGCTCGTGGCCGTCCTCGCCAGAGGCGTCTTCCGCCGCAAGAGCTTCGACGGCCGGCTCGTGCGGGCGCTACCCGCAGTGAGTGCCGTCGCCATCCTCGTCGCCGGTCTCCTGATGACCGCGCGCGCCCTCCCAACCGTGAGCTGAAAGGAGCACCGGTGTTCGGACTCGACGACATGATCGCCAATCTCTCCGACGGGACGACCTTCGGCATCGTCATGGCCGTCGCCGTGCTGCTCGGCCTGCGCCACGCGACCGACCCCGACCACCTCGCGGCCGTCACGGCCGTAGCGGCCGGCAGCCGCGAGCAGGGCGGACGGCAGGCGGCACGGCTCGGCCTCGCCTGGGGCGGCGGGCACGCGCTGACGCTCTTCGTGTTCGGGCTGCCGATCGTCCTCTTCGCCGCGTACCTCCCGGGGACGATGCAGCAGGGCGCAGAGACGCTTGTGGGCCTCGTGATCATCGCGCTAGCCGTCTGGCTGCTCGCCCGCTGGCGACGCGGCGACTTCAACCCGGCGAACGATCTGGAGGGGCGCGCCGACGCGCGTACGCCGCGCCAGGCCTTCGGCGTAGGCCTCCTGCACGGGATCGGCGGCAGCGCCGGCGTAGGCGCCATCCTCCTGGCGACCATCGACAACCGTGCGCTCGCCGTGGGCGGTCTCGTCGTGCTCGCCGCCTTCACCGCCCTTTCCATGACGGTGCTGACGACGGGCTTCGGCGCGACGCTCGCGCGGCGCCCCGTGCAGAGATCTCTCACCCGAGTGATCCCCGTCCTGGGCGTGGCCAGCCTCGCGTTCGGTGCTTGGTACGCTCTCGGCGCTCTGGAGCTGGCGCCGTACTACTTCTGAGATGCCAGACGGCCGACTTCACGATCAGCTTGCCGCCTACGCGCTAGACGCGCTCGACGACCACGAGCGTGACGAGTTCGAGGCGCATCTCGACGAGTGCGATGAGTGCCGCGCGGAGCTCGCCGACTTTCGCGAGACGGCGAGCATGCTGGCGCACGCGGTCGAGGGGCCGGCCCCGCCTGACGCGCTGCGCGAGCGCATCCTCGACGTTGCCCGGCAAGAGCGTCCTTCCCAGAGCGTCGTCGTCCTCCGCCCGCGACGGGCGCTGCGGCTGACGGCGATCGCCGCGGCGGCTGCGGTAGCCGCCGCCATCGGTCTCGGCGTCTGGGCGGCCTCGCTGTCGAGCTCGCTCGACGCCGAGCGCAGCGCCCTCGCCGAGCAGGCGCGCGCCGCGGCCATCCTCGCCGACGACAACTCCACGCGTGTCCCGATGGGCGAGCGCGGCGAGCTCGTGCGCAGCCCCGAAGGCGACGCCGTCATGGTGGTACGCAATCTTGCGCCCGCGCCGGAGGGCCAGACGTACGAGGCGTGGGTGATCGACGCGGGCGGGCCGGTGCCGGCCGGGCTCTTCGAAGGCGGCGGCCAGGAGGTCGTGCTGCTGGAAGAGCCCGTCGCCGAAGGCACGATGGTCGCCGTCACGCTCGAGCCGGACGGCGGATCCGAGCAGCCGACGGGGGACATCCTCTTCGGGAGCGGGGCAGCCTGATGGGCGACGAGCGCGACCGGCTGACCGTCATCCAGGGCGGCAAGGAATCCACCGCACGTGCCCTCGAGTCGCTCTCCGACGAGGCGCTGCTCGCCATCATCGCCACCCCCGACGGCGAGCTCGCTCTGGCCGAGCTCTACGACCGATACGGCAAGATCGCGTACGGCCTGGCCTATCGCGTGCTCCGGGACTCCGCTCTCGCCGAGGACGCGGTCCAGGAAGCGTTCATCACCGTCTGGCGGACGGCGGGCACGTACATCCGAGAGCGAGGCAAGCCCCGCACGTGGCTGCTCACGCTGGTGCACCGGCGCGCTGTCGACCTCGTGCGCCGCGAGCAGCGCCGCCGTATGCCGGCAGCTGCCGAGGAGCCGGCGCCGGCCACGCCGGCGGCGGAGGACGAGGCGACGCTCCGCGACCGCCGACGCGCCGTGCAGGCGGCGCTGACACAGCTGCCGGCCGACCAGCGCGAGGCGCTCGAGCTCGCGTACTACGGCGGCCTGACGCAGACGGAGCTCGCAGAGCAGCTCGGCGTGCCGCTCGGCACCATCAAGAGCCGGATGTTCGCCGGCTTACGCAGGCTTCGAGACCTGCTCCGGGAAGCAGGCCTCGAAGCCGAGCCTGAGCTGTAGCGTGCCGCCAACGGCGAGAGGCGGCCTTGCGGCCGCCTCTCGGGACGAATAGAGAAGGCTGCCTTACGCCTCGGTGGCCGTGCTCTCGATCGTCTTCGAGCCGTTGACGCCGATCTCGATGCGGCGGGGCTTCGTTTCCTCGGGCTTGCGCACGCGCACCTCGAGCACGCCGTTCCCGTACGACGCAGAGATGCTGTCGTCGGTGACGCCCTCGGGCAGCGAGATCGTGCGGGTGAAGCTGCCGACACGCCGCTCGTAGCGGTAGAAGCCATCCTGCGTCGCCTCGCCCGAGCGCTCGCGCTCGGCGCTCACGGTGAGCACACCGTTCTCGAGCTCCAACGCGATCTTCTCCTCGGCCGTGCCGGGCAGGTCGAATGCGTAAACGACCTCGTTCTCGGTCTCCCAGGCGTCGAGCGCCGGCGCCCAACTGCGGGCAACCGGGCCGCTCGTGGTGCCAGTTCCCATTCAACTCGCGGAGCACCCGGAAGAGCACCGGGTTCCGCTTCACAAGTGTTGCCATGGCTGTACCTCCTTCGGTACGTGATTCGTAGTCGCGAATAAAATCTTAGTCGATTCATATCAATCTTATCAAACGGTAGGATTGGCCGGTGATTGCGGTCGCTGATGGGCTTCGGGGGAGGAGCTTCACCCGCGTCTCCGACTGGTCGGCCGACGAGTGGCTGACCGCGCTCGACCTCGCCGACGAGCTGAAGGCGTCTCGGGCCGCGGGCGAGGAGACGCTGCTCCTCCCCGGCCGGACGCTCGGCATGATCTTCCAGAAGCCATCCACGAGGACGCGCGTGTCGTTCGAGGTCGGCATCACGCAGCTCGGCGGCACGGGGCTCTATCTCGCCGCCTCCGACCTCCAGCTGGGCAGGGGCGAGACGATTCGCGACACGGCGGTCGTGCTCTCGCGCTACCTCGACGCGATCATGATCCGTACGTTCGCGCAGGCGGACGTCGAGGAGCTCGCGCGGCACGGTTCCATTCCCGTCGTCAACGGGCTCACCGACGACGAGCATCCCTGCCAGGCGTTGGCCGACGTGATGACGATCCGCGAGCGGCTCGGCCGGCTGGAAGGCGTACGGCTCGCGTACGTCGGGGACGGCAACAACGTCTGCGTGTCGCTGGCCGAGGCTTCGCGGCTGCTCGGCCTCAGCTTCGTCGCCGCCACGCCGCGTGGCTACGAGCCGCCGCTGGACTGGGTCGAGGTGACGAACGACCCGCGCGAGGCGGCGACCGGCGCCGACGTCCTCTACACCGACGTCTGGACGAGCATGGGCCAGGACGAGGAGCGCGCCCGGCGGCTCGAGGACTTCCGCGGCTTCACCGTCGACGCAGAGCTCGTCTCGCTGGCCGCGCCGTCGGCGATCGTCCTCCACTGCCTGCCCGCGCACTACGGCGAGGAGATCGCCGAGGACGTGCTCTACGGCCCGCAGTCGGCCGTCTGGGACCAGGCCGAGAACCGCCTGCACGCGCAGAAGGCGCTGCTGGCGCTCATCATCGGGTAGATGAGCTTCGAGGACGTCGTACGCCGCGCGCTCGACTCGCTGCCCGCCGAGATCGCGGGGTTCATGGAGAACGTCGCCGTCGTCGTCGAGGACGAGAACCCCGAGGACCCGGACCTGCTCGGGCTCTTCTCCGAAGAGCCTTACATGCCGGCGCAGATCACGATCTACCGGCTACCGCTCGAGGAGTCGTTTCCCGACCCCGTGGCGCTCGAGGAGGAGATCCGCATCACCGTCCTCCACGAGATCGGCCACTACTTCGGCATGGACGAAGAGCAGATCGCCCAGCTCGGCTACGACTAGCCGCCGTGAGCCAACGGCCCCAGGACCTCGTCCGCGACGGGTACGACGCGATGAGCGAGCGCTACGCCGCGTGGCAGTCGGAGATCGCCGACGATCCGCGTGAGCGCTGGACGCAGCAGCTGCTCTCCCTCCTGCCCGAACGACCCGACATCCTCGAGCTCGGCTGTGGAGCGGGCATCGAGCCGACGCCCACGTTTGCCCGCATCGGCCGGCTCACGGGCATCGACATCTCGGGCGCTCAGATCGAACGGGCGCGGAAGGCGCTGCCGGGCGCCGAGCTGATCCAGGGAGACTTCACGACGGCGAAGTTCACGGCGGGTTCGTACGACGCCGTCGTAGCCCTCTTCACTCTGACCCACGTACCCGCCAACGATCTGCCGGCGCTACTCGGTCGCGTGGCGGCGTGGCTGCGGCCGGACGGCCTGTTCCTCGCGACCTTCGGCAGTGGCCCAGCGCACGAGTCGGTGGTCGACGACTTTCTGGGGGTGCCGATGTTCTTCTCGGGCTTCGACGAGGAGACGAACGAGCGCCTCGTCCGAGAAGCCGGCCTCGGGGTCCTCGAGTCGCGGGTGGAGGTCATGCACGAGCCCGAGAGCGAGCCCGGCCAGGGTCCTGCCGACGCTGCCTTTCACTGGATCCTGGCGCGGAAGGGCGCCGAGAGCTAGAGCTGCGAGTCTTCCTCCGCGGTGGCCTCGGCGACGCCGGCGACAACGGTCTCCTGCGAGCGCTCGTGGAGTCGCTCGCGGCCACGGCGGATGGCCGTCAGGAACTTCTCGAGGTTCACCTCGAGCGTGGAGAGGATGTTGTCGGCCCAGTCCTCCATCTCGAGCTTCGTCTCGCGAGCCTGGCGCCGCGAGTCGTCGATGATGTCCTGAGCCTGGCGCTCGGCCAGCTTCACGATCTCGGTCTGGGAAGCCTCGCGCACCGCCTGCTCGCGGGCCTCGCCGAGCATCCGGTCACACTCGCGCTTGGCCTCGGCCAGCATCTCCTGGCGCTCCTTGACGATCCAGCGCGCCTGCTTGATCTCCTCCGGAATCGTCGCGCGCATCTGGTCGAGGATGTCGTAGATCTCCTCGCGGTCGATCCGCACCTGGTCGGTCAGCGGAACCGTGCGCGCGTTGTGCACTACGTCGTCCAGCTTGTCGATGAGTACGAGTACGTCCATGGGGCGCCAGTCTACTCAGAGGGGCTCACCGGTGCGCCGGGCCTACCCTCGGGAAACAGGTCGCGAAAGCGGCGGGCGACGGCCGGCGGAACGAGCTCGTCGACGGCGCCGCCGAAGGACGCGATCTCCTTCACCCCGCTCGAGGAAACGAAGCTGTACTGCGGGCTGGCCATGACGTACAGGGTCTCGATGTCGGGTGCCAGCGTGCGGTTGAGGTGGTTCATCTGGAACTCCCATTCGAAGTCCGAGATCGCGCGCAGCCCCTTGACCATCGTCTTTGCACCGTGCTTTCTGGCGAACTCGACGACGAGCTCGGCGAACACGTCCACCTCCACGTTCGCCACGTGCTTTTCGGCGAGCGCCTCCTCGAGGAATGCCACGCGCTCCTCGACCGTGAACATCGTTCCCTTGTGCGCGGGATCGCGAACGACGCCGACGACGACGCGGTCGAAGATCTCGGCCGCGCGGCGGATGATGTCGACGTGCCCGTACGTGACCGGGTCGTAGCTGCCCGGGCAGATGGCGACGACGGGGGCGCTTGCGCTCATGCCGCGTCGAACACCGTCAGCTGCGTCGATCCGTGGCGCCGTGTCGAGCGTACGGGGAGCGGCAGCCCAGGCTGGACGTCGGCCGCCGTCTCGAAGACGACGCTGCCGGCCTCGGCGAGCACGCGCGGCAGGTGTTCGGCGAGCGGCATGCGCAGGGATTCAACCATCTCGTAGGGCGGGTCGACGAACACGACGTCGTAGTGCTCGTCCGTTCTGGCGAGGTAGCGCGTCGCATCGGAACGGACGATCCGGCCCTCCAGGGTGAGCTTCTCGAGGTTGCGCTCGATCGTCTTGACGGCTGTCGGATCGGACTCGACGAAGACCGCGCTGGCGGCGCCTCGCGAGAGCGCCTCCAGGCCGAGTGCGCCCGAGCCGGCGAAGAGGTCGAGCACGCGCGCTCCTTCGACCGACCCGAGGATCGCGAAGATCGCCTCGCGGACACGATCGGACGTCGGCCGCGTGTCGCGTCCTTTCGGCGCGTAGATTCGCGCGCCCTTGTGGGAGCCGGCGACGATTCGCATGGCGAGAGGCTATGCCGTTGAGGGATCGTCGCCGAAGACGCGGTCGATCTCGTCGTTCAACGGCCCTTCGTAGTCGGCGAGCGCATCAGCCTCCGCCCGCGCGAGCTCGAGCAGCGGGCGATCGGCGACAAGACGCGCGTACCGGAAGTCGGTGAGGCCCGACTGGCGCTTTCCGAGCAGCTCGCCGGCGCCGCGGAGGTCGAGGTCGACCTCGGCCAGCTGGAAGCCGTCGGCGGTCTCCACGAGCGCCTCCAGCCGCGCGACCGCGGTCTCCGTCAGCTCCTCCTTCGGCCTCGACACGAGCAGGCAGTACGACTGCTCCGCGCCACGCCCCACGCGGCCGCGAAGCTGATGGAGTTGGGCCAGGCCGAAGCGATCGGCCTCCTGCACGATCATGATCGTCGCGTTGGGGACGTCGACGCCGACCTCGATCACCGTCGTCGCGACGAGCACGTCCAGCTCGCCCGCCTTGAAGCGCGCCATCAGGTCGCGCCGCTCCGCAGGACGCAGCTGGCCGTGCATGCAGCCCACGCGCAGGCCGCGCAGCTCGGCCCGCTGCAGTCGCTCCGCTTCCTGCTCCGCCGCCCGCGCTTCGATGGCCACGGACTCGGACACGAGCGGGCACACGACGTACGCCTGCCTGCCGGCCTCGAGATGCCGGCGCAGCCGCCGATATGCCTCCGAGCTGCGCTCGGCCGTCACCCAGCTCGTGACGATCGGCTGACGACCGGCGGGCATCTCGGCGATCTCGGACACGGCCAGGTCGCCGTAGACGGTCAGCGCGAGCGTCCGCGGGATCGGCGTGGCCGTCATGTGGAGCGTGTGCGGCCTCGTGGCGGCCGAGAGCGCCTTGCGCTGCTCGACGCCGAAGCGGTGCTGCTCGTCGACGACGGCGACGGCGAGATCGCCGAGGTCGACGCCGGCCTGGATGAGCGCATGCGTGCCCACGACGACCGACGCCTGTGCCGCCTGCTCGCGGTCGCGCTTGCCCACGGAGCTCGTCAGCAGGCCGCAGGTGACGCCGAGCTGCGTACAGAGCGACTCCACCGTGAGGAAGTGCTGCTCCGCAAGCGTCTCCGTAGGGGCCATCAGCGCGCCGCGGTAGCCGGCCTCGACGGCGCGCAGCAGCGCGTAGACGGCGACGACGGTCTTTCCCGAGCCGACATCGCCCTGCAGGAGCCGCTCCATCGGCACCGCCCGCTGCAGGTCGGTGTCGAGCTCCCGGATGACTCGCTCCTGAGCCTTCGTCAGCGTGAACGGCAACACCTCCCTGAGGGCTGTGGCCAGCTCCCCGGGCGGTGCCAACGCACGGGCGACGTCGTCCTCGCGCTCACGACGGCGTCGGGCGAGCCCGACCTGGAGCACGAGCAGCTCCTCGAGCGCCAGCCGGCGGCGTGCCGCCTCTGCCTCGTCGAGTGAGCGGGGGCGGTGCAGAGCGTGCAGCGCATCGCCCTTGAGCGGCAACTCGAGGCGCGGGCCGAGCTCTGCCGGCAGCGGATCGGGCACGGCGCGCGTGGCGGGGAGCGCCTGGTCGACGAGCGCCCGCAGGCGCTGCGGCGTCATCTCCTCGCCCGCGGGATAGACGGGTGCGAAGTCCGCCGTCGCCAGCGCGTCGCCGAGGTCGTACGCGCGTACCTGGAAATCGCCGCGCTGAAGGCGTCCGCGGAGCCGGATCGGCGTGCCGGGCGAAAGCTTTGTGGCGAGCCACTCCTGGTTGAACCAGATCGCTGCGACCTCCCCGGAGTCGTCGTGAATGCGCGCGCGAACGATCGCCAGCCGCCTGCGTGGCCGCCGGACCGTGACGTCGCGGACGATGCCTGCTATCGCCACCTCCTCCTCGGCCAGGAGATCGGCGATGCGGCGCTCGGGTGCAGCCGTCTCGTAGCGGCGCGGCGCGTGGCCGAGCAGGTCGTCGATGGTGGCGAGCCCGAGCTTCGCCAGCCGGCGGGCAGCCGTGGGCCCGACACCGCGCAGGGTGTCGAGCGGGCGCGCAAACGCCTCGGGCCGGCAAGACGCGCGCGGCCTTGTCCACTCCGCCGGCCGGTCCGGCGCGGCGAAGCCGGTCGGCAGCCGAGTCACCGTCGTGAGTCTAGGGAGGCGTTCGGCTACTGCCTACGGATCGTCAAGCCAGAACAACCCCACGGCCCCAGGCCCGGCGTGCGCGCCGACGACGGGGCCGAGCATCCCGGCCGCCTCGATCTGAGCGCTCGGCCGGACGTCGCGAACCATGCTGCGGAGCGCCTGCTCGCGTTCAGGCGCGTCTGCGTGCGCAATCGCCACCCGCAGCGACGGCCGGTCGACCGTCGCCTCCTCGAACGCCTTCTGAAACTCTGCGAATGCCTTCCTGTTCCCGCGCACGCGCTTGACGGGGACGATCTCGCCGTCGTCGATCGTGAGGATCGGCTTGATGGAGAGCAGCTCACCGGCCCACGCCTGCGCGCGGCCGATGCGCCCGCCGCGGGCGAGAAACTCGAGCGTCTCGACGGTGAACACGAGGCCGGCCTCACCCTTGAACGCCTCGATCAGCACCTCGATCTCCTCATCCGTCGTCCCGCGCTCGAGGCGTCGCTGAAGGCTGAGGCCGAGCAGCGTGATGCCCAGCGACGCCGACTCGGTGTCGACGGCGCGGATCCGCGTGCCCAGTTGCTCGCCGGCGCCGAGCTTCGCGCTCTCCCACGTCCCTGAGAACTTCGCCGAGAGGTGGAGCGAGTAGACGCGCTCGTAGCCCGCCAGCCCCTCGTAGACGGTGGCGAAGTCACCGGGCGTCGGCTGCGACGTCGTCGGCATGACCGACGAGCTGCGAAGGCGCGCGTAGAAGTCGGAGGGCGGCAGGTCGACGTAGTCGCGGAAGCTCTCGTCGCCGAACAGCACGTAGAGGGGGACGACGCGCCAGTTCGCAAAGCGCGTCGCCGCGTCGGGAAAGTCGGCCGTCGAGTCGACGACGACGGCGGTGTTCTCGGCCGTGAGCTCCATCAGCCGGAGGAGCCTAACCCGGCTTCGCCGTCTGTTTCAGACAGGTCCTAGTGCCTGGCACTGAGTTGTGACAATTGTGTGCCAATGCATCCACAGCGGAGTCGGCGGGAACGGCCCTGGATGCCGGAGCGCTACTCGGCGGCGATGAGCAGGTGGTAGTGCGGCTGGCCGCCGGGCTGGACGTCCACCTCCACCTCGGGATGCCGAACGGCGACGCCCTCGAGCAGGTCGTCGAGGACGGGAGCGTCGGCGCCCGTCAGTACCGTCATCGTGTCGTGCGGCGCTGAGAGCAGCGCCTCGATGACGGCCGTCGCGACCTCGTCGAAGGTCTCGCCGCCCGCTACCGGCTCCTCCTCCAACAGGCCGAGGTACTGCCCCTCGCGAACGGCCAGGCCGTCGAGCTCGACGTCCCGGGACGCGGTCGTCACGGCTCCCGTGGCCACGGAGCCGACCGCCTCCCGCATCGCCTCGTCGTTTTCGCCGGCCGTCGCCCGCGGGTCGTAGGCAAGCAGCGCAGACAGGCCCGCCTGGATCGACCGGGTGGGCACTACACGGGCGTTCCCGGCGATCGCCGCAGCTTGCTCCGCGGTCATGATCACGTTGCCGTTGTTCGGCAGCACGACGACCTCCGGCGCTGCCGCGCGCTCGATCGCATCGACGATGTTCGCGGTCGACGGGTTCATCGACTGGCCGCCCTCGACGATGTGGGCGGCGCCGAGGCTCTCGTAGAGGCGGCGGTTGCCGTCACCCGCCACGACGGCGACGACGTCCGTGAGGCGGTCGCCGGGAGGTGCCGCGACGCCGACGCCGCCCAGCCGCTCCTCCCGCTCCGCGGTCTGCACGTGCATGTCGGCGATCTCCACGCCGGAGATCGCCCCGCGCGCCGTGCCGAGGCTCAGCGCGGCGCCCGGGTCGTCGGTGTGCACGTGCACCTTCAGCGCCGAGTCGTCTCCGACCACGAGCAGCGAGTCGCCGAGCGCCTCCAGCTCCCTCTCCAGCGACGCGCCGTCGAGACCCGTCCCCTCGAGGAGGAAAGCCGTGCAGTAGCGGAACTCCGAGAGCTCGCGGTGAATCGCCTCCAGACCGAGCTCCGCCGCGGGAGCGGGCGCCTCGAGCTCCTCGCCCATGACCGCCGCCACGACGCCGCGCATGATCTCGACGAGCCCCGCGCCACCCGCGTCGACGACGCCGGCGTCGCGCAGGACGTCGAGGAGCTCCGGCGTTCGAGCGAGCGCGGCCTCTCCCCGCGCCAGCACCGCCTGTAGCAGCTCGCCGGGAGCGAGCTCGGGAGTAGCGCGGGCTTCGGCCTCCTCCGCCATCTCGCGGATGACCGTGAGGATCGTGCCCTCGACCGGCTGCCGGACTCCGCGGTACGCGACGTCGCTCGCCGCGCGCAGTGCTTCGGCGACGCTCGGGCGAGTCGATCGTCTCGGCGGCTCCGAGCACTTCGGCCGCGCCGCGAACGATCTGCGAGAGGATGACGCCGGAATTGCCGCGCGCGCCCATCAGCGTCGCGCGCGTGACGGTGTGTGCCAGCGCCGGGCGGGACGAGTCGGACGCTGCGTCGAGCGCCTCCACGAGGGCACGCATCGTCAGCGCCATGTTCGTCCCGGTGTCGCCGTCGGGCACGGGATAGACGTTGAGGTCGTCGATCCGCGCGCGGCTCGCGTCGAGCGAAGCTGCAGCCGCTCCGACGAGCCTTCGCAGCTCGGCGAGGTCGCTCATGTGGACGTCCGCACGTCCGCGATCATGACGTCGACCGAGACCGTCGGGATCCCCGTCAGGCGTGACACCTCGTAACCGACGTGGGAGCGCACGGTGGACGCAACCTCCGCGAGGTTGAGGCCGTGCTCGACGACCACACGCAACGTGATCACTAGCCCGTCCGGCGTGCGCACGACCTCGACGCCTCGCGCGGGCTTGTCGCGCGACACGAGCCGCCCCAGCCGACCGCCCTTCGGCTGAGCGCCGACCACGCCGTAGCACTCGGCGGCGGTCAGGCCCGCCAGCTGCGCGATGGCATCCGTCGCGATCGTGATCTCGCCTGGAACGGCGTCGGCCACGCGCGGAGGTTAGTCGAGCGGCGGCGAGGCCGCTCCGGCGCTAGACGGCCTTCTGAACTGCGCCCGAGCGGAGACAGCGCGTGCAGACGTACGCGCGCTTCGCGGTGCCGTCGATCAGGACGCGCACGCGCTGGACATTCGGGTTGAAGCGCCGATTCGTCGCCACCATCGAGTGGCTCCGGCTGTGGCCGAACGACGGCTTCTTCCCGCAGACTGCACAGATCTTCGCCATGAGCAGCTGAGCAGTCTACCTAGGAGGCTGCAGCGCGCGTTCGTACGTGCGAGAACAGATCCGCCATCTCGAGCGCCGTGCGGGCCGCCTCGCCGCCGCGGTCGATCCGCTCTTCCGCCTGCTCGCGCGTCTCGGTCGTGATCACGCCGAACGCGACCGGGATGCCTGTCTCGATCGCCGCCAGCTGAAGCCCGCTCGCCGCCTCGCTCGCAATGAGATCGAAGTGCGGCGTCTCTCCACGGATGATGCAGCCGAGCGCGACCACGCATGAGTAGCGGCGAGTCTTTGCGAGCGCGAGTGCCGTCAGCGGCAGCTCGAACGCGCCGGGCACCGGCACGACGGTGATTGCGTCGTCGCCGACGTTGCAGTCGCGGAGCGCCGCCAAAGCGCCGTCGAGCAGGCCGGTCGTGATGTCACCGTTGAAGCGGCTGACGACGACGGCCACGTTGCGGCGGAAGCCGTGGGGCCCGCCGGTGAGCACCTCCACGCCGGGCGGTATCAGAAGCTCTCCCGGGGCATGCTGCACGGCCACTGCGTCCTCCACCGGGGCGGCGGGAAGCGGAGCCTCCTCCTCCACGACGGGCTCTTCCTCGAGCGCGGGCTCGTCCTCGACGACCACGTCTGCCTCTGCCACTTCCTCGACAACCGCTACCGCCTCGACCGGTTCGGGCTCCAGCTCGGGTTCTAGTTCTGGCTCTGGCTCTGGCTCCATCGCCGCCGGCAACAGCTCCTCGATCGGCGGCTCGCTCTCGAGCTCTGCGTCATCCTCGATAGCCGGCTGTGAGAGCTCGGTGTTCTCGAAGACCTGCGGCTCCGCAGGCTCAGGCTCCGGCGCGGCGTCGGCGTCGGGCTTCGGCGGAGCGTCCCGGAACGGCCAGTCGCCCGTGTCCTCGAACGGGTCGTAGCTGGAGATGTCGGGGCCGCTCGTCATCGCTCGAACTTCAGATCCTGGTGGTGCAGCACGTGGCCAAGCTTGTCACGCTTCGCGGCAAGATAGCGGCGGTTCTCGACGTTGGGGGTCACCTCGATCGGCACCTGCCGCGTGACCGTCAGCCCGTAGGACTCGATGCCCTCCATCTTGCGCGGGTTGTTCGTCAGCAGCCGGATCGACGTCAGGCCGAGGTCGGACAGGATCTGGTAGCCGATCCCGTACTCACGCGAGTCCGCCGGAAAGCCGAGCTCGGCGTTTGCTTCAACCGTGTCGAGGCCCTGCTCCTGCAGCTCGTAGGCGAGCAGCTTGTTGAGCAGGCCGATGCCGCGCCCCTCCTGGCCCATGTACAGCAGCACGCCACGCTCCTCGGCGCCGATCTGGCCGAGGGCGAGCTCCAGCTGCTCGCCGCAGTCGCAGCGCAGTGAGTGGAAGACGTCGCCGGTCAGAGCATTCGGAGTGCACGCGGACCAGCACGTCCTCGTGGCGGGCGATCTCCCCCTTGACGAGAGCGACGTGGTGCTTCCCGGTCAGCGTCTCGCGGAAGGCGACGGCCGTGAACTCGCCGTACTCGGTCGGCAGCCTCACGGAGCTCACGCGCTCGACGAGCTTCTCCGTCCGCCGCCGGTACTCGATCAGGTCGGCGACGGTGACGAGCTTGAGGCCGTGCCGCTCGCAGTAGTCGATCAGGTCGGGGACGCGGGCCATCGTCCCGTCGTCCTTCATGATCTCGCAGACCACGCCCGCCGGCTGGAGGCCGGCGAGACGGGCGAGATCCACCGCCGCCTCGGTCTGTCCGGCGCGTTGCAGCACACCGCCTGCCCGCGCGCGCAGCGGCTGGACGTGTCCGCCTTCGATGAAGTCGTGCGGGCCGGTCGCAGGGTCGACGGCGCGCATGATCGTGTGCGAGCGGTCCGCCGCCGAGACGCCCGTCGAGATTCCCTCGCGGGCGTCGATCGGGTTCGTGTACGCCGTCCCGTGGCGCGACTCGCGGCTCGACGCGAGCACGTGCAGCCCCAGCTCGTCGCAGCGATCCTCCGTAAGGCACAGGCAGATCAGGCCTCGCCCGTGCGTGGCCATGAAGTTCACGGCATCCGGCGTCGCCAGCTCGGCGGCGATGGTGAGATCGCCCTCGTTCTCGCGGTCGGGTGCGTCGACGACGACCACGAACTTCCCCCGGCGGATGTCCTCGATCGCCTCGTCGATCGTGGCGAACGGCGCCGTGCGCGTCTCAGCCAGGGTCGCCATCCCGCGAAGCGTAGCCGGGCGGCTCCAGCAAACGCTCGACGTACTTCCCGATCACGTCGGCCTCGATGTTCACCTCGTCGCCGGGATCGAGGTCGCCCAGCGTCGTCTGATGAAGGGTGTGCGGCACCAGCGCCACGGCGAAGGCGCCGTCCTCGAGGCCGGCCACGGTCAGCGACACGCCCGACACGGTGATCGAGCCCTTCTCCACGCAGTAGCGCAGGACATCCGGCGAAGCCTCGATCCACATGCGCCGGCCCTCGCCCTCGGGCTCGACCGCCCGCACGCGGCCGACGCCGTCCACGTGTCCCTGGACCATGTGGCCACCGAGCTCCTCGCCGGCGCGTAGCGCCGGCTCGACGTTGGTCACGGCCCCCGGCTCCAGCCCGCCCAGCGTCGAGCGCGACAGCGTCTCCGGAACGACGTCGAACGCCAGCGTGGACTCGTCTCCGGCGACGACCGTCAGGCACACGCCGTCGACCGCGATCGAGTCGCCAACGGCCGCTTGCAGCGAGGTCTCGAGGACCAGCCGCGTCCCGTCGAAGGAGGCAACGCGAGCTCGCTCTCGCACGATGCCGGTGAACATGCCCGAAGGCTAGATCAGCCCAGAGCGACTGCGTCGAGGGCTTCAGGGCTCGCGGACATAAGCGCTCACGAGCACATCATCTCCCACGCGCTGGACGTCCATCCTCGACAACCGCAGGGGCTCGGACAGCTCGCCGAGGATGGCCGGCCCGGAGCCTGAGAGCACAGGCGCGACGAAGACAAGGATCTTGTCGACTAGCCCCTGCTCGACAAACGCGGTGGCCAGCGTGGGACCGCCCTCGAGCAGCATGGACTGCACTCCCTCCTCCGCCAGTGCTTCTAGCTCGTCGGCAAGTGGACCGTTGCGGAGCTCGAGCTCCGAGCCTTCCGGCAGTGGCCCGTTACCGAAGGCGAGCCGCCGCGGCTGCCGCGCGGCTTCCACTCCGCGGGCGTCCAGGCGCGGATCGTCGGCGCGGACGGTGCCCATGCCGACCGCGACGGCGTCGGCACTCGCGCGCAGCTCGTGCACCAGCCGGCGGCTTTCCTCGCCGCTCACCCAGCGCGATCCGGGCACGGTCACGCGACCATCGAGCGTGGCCGCCACCTTGTAGATCACGAACGGACGGCGCTCGCTCGTCCAGATGCGCCACGCCTCGTTCTGCGCCCTGGCTTCGAAGGCATCGACGAGCTGGACTTCGAGCCCGGCGGCTCGGAGTTGCTCCAGCCCGCCGCCCGAATCTTTGCCCGGGTCGGAGCTGCCGGCGACCACCCTGCTCACACCTGCGGCGAGCACGGCGTCGACGCACGGCGGCGTGCGCCCGTGATGCGCGCACGGCTCCATCGTCACGTACAGCGTCGAGCCACGCGCGCGCTCGTCCGCAGCCTTCAGCGCGACCACCTCGGCGTGCGGCCCGCCCGCGCGTTCATGCCAGCCCTCCCCGACGACTTCTCCGTCGCTGACCACGACGGCGCCGACGACGGGGTTCGGGTGGGTCGTTCCTCGGCCGCGCTCCGCCAGTTCCAGCGCCCGTCGCAGGTGCTCGATTGTCCATTCTCTGGATCCTAGGTTTTTGAGCCGCGCGATGAAGAATCCGGCGGTCCCGTGGACGTGCGGGAGCGTGAGCAGGAACTCGGGCCGCTTCGGGTGGCGGAAGGCGGGCCACTCAGCCCCCAGGTCGTCGACGGTCAGGCCAGCGGCATCGACAATCGCCTCGTTCTCGTCGGCGTTCATCGTGCACACGGAGTAGGCGATCGTGCCGCCAGGCTTGACGCGCTCGGCGGCCGCGCGCAGGAGGTCGAGCTGCAGCTCGGGCAGAGGCTCGGATCGCCAGCGGAGATCGGGTCGCTGATTCAGCACGCCCAGCCCCGAACATGGCGCGTCGACGAGCGCCCGGTCGAAGCCGGTCAGCTCGGCGGGGAGCTCGAGAGCATCTGCGCAGACGACGCGGACGTTGGCGGCGCCGAGCCGCGCCAGCGTTCTCCTCGAGCTCGCGGGCGCGCCCCGGATGCTTCTCGACTGCAACCACCTCTCCGGCCAGCTGCGTCGCCTTCCCACCGGGCGCGGCGCAGACGTCGAGCGTCCGTTCCCCGTCGCGAGCACCTACCGCGAGGCCGGCGAGAGCCGATCCTCTGCTCTGCGGCCAGACGCGCCCCTCGGCCAGCGCCTCGGCATCCACTCGAGGCACGCGAAGCACGCCGGGCACGTCGGTTTGCTCGCCGTCGACGGGGCCGCGGATCACCCTGACCGTCGTTTCGGGCGGCTCGTTCTGCGCCCGCATGAGCGCGATCGCCTGCTCATGGCCCAGGTCGCGCTCCCAGACGTCGGCCATCCAGTCGGGATACGAGAGCTTGAGCGGGCCCTCGGGCAGCGAGTCGATCAGCTCGCGGAACCCTTCAGACAGGCGGCGCATGACGGCATTCGTGAACGGGACGGCGCGCTCGAGACGCGCGCGACGGACCAGCTCGACGCTCTCGTTCACGGCCGCGTGCGTGGGGACGGCGTCGAGGTAGGCAAGCTGGTACGCGCCGATCCGCAGCGCGGCCAGCACCGGCGGATCGAGCTTGCGCACCGGCCTGCGGCCCAGCGTGTCGATGCCGTGGTCGAGCATCCGGACGCGCTGCACCGTGCCGTAGGCGATGCGCTGGGCGAGCGCGCGGTCGCGCTCGTCGAGTGACTCCGCGGCTGTCGCGAAGGCACGGTCGGCATACGCCTCCTGCTCGAACACGCGCCGCACCACCTCGTACGCCGCACGCCGGGCGGGCGAGACGGCGCTCACGACCTCAGGCCGCGGAGGAACTCGTCGTACGTCATGCGGCGGCGCCCCTCGGCCTGGACGACCTCGGGCACGAGGTGTCCGTCCTCCACCCTGGCCTTCCAGATCGTTACGCGCCGGCCGTCCAGCTCGGTGCGGGCGCCGATGTGCGGTGACAGAGCCCGGATCCGGCGCAGGCTCTCCTCGGGCGGTGCAGCCGGGTCGAGCTCGCGGTCGGCTGCGGTGAGCTTCTCCGCGTAGGTCATGCCCTCTTCGGGCTGGGGGCGGAACCTGGCCTCCGCGAGCACTTGCTCCAGGAGGTCGGCGGCAACGGCGGCGGCCTGCTCGTACACGGCTCCCGCGTCGTCGTCCAGGCCGATCGGGAACGCCTGCTGCGCCGCGATCGGTCCCGCGTCGAGCTCCTCCACGAGCTTGATGATCGTCACGCCGGTCTCCGTGTCGCCCGCCATGATCGCGCGCTCGACCGGTGCCGCCCCACGCCACCGCGGCAGCAACGACGGGTGGACGTTGAGCCAGACGTGTCGATCGAGCAGCGCCTGCGGAACGATGGCTCCGTAGGCGCACGTGACGATCGCCTCCGCAGGGAGGTCGACGGTCTCGTCGAGCCGCTCCGGTTGCAGCACGGGTATGCCAAGGCGCTCGGCCGCGATCTTTGCGGGCGGCGCGTCGAGCTGCCGGCCGCGGCCCGCAGGCCGATCCGGCCTCGTCAGGCAGAAAGCGATCTCGTGACGGGTTGCGAGCCGCTCGAGGACGTCGGTGCCGAACGGCGCCGTCGCGGCAAACCCGATCGGGGTCACGTCAGAGACGGGAGCTGAGCGCCGGCCCGCGACGCAGCGTGGCCATGGCCTCGCGCCGGGCCTCGTCCGTCGTGCGGTCGATCATGAGCACGCCGTCCAGATGGTCGAGCTCGTGCTGGGCCGCGCGGGCGGCGAAGCCCTCGAGCTCGAGCGTGACGGGCTCGCCAGTGGCGTCCTTGGCCGTCACCGTCACGGTGGTCGACCGCTCGACCGGCACCAGGAGTCCCTGGAGGGAGAGGCAGCCCTCCTCTTCCGTCTCCAGCTCGTCGCCGTGCGCGGTGAGCTCCGGATTGACGAGCGCCATCGTCTCGCCGTCCTCGCTCGCGCGTATGACGAAGACGCGGCGGAGCACGCCGACCTGCGTCGCCGCGAGGCCCGCCCCGTCGGCGCCCTCCATGATCGCCCTCAGACGCTGAACGAGCTGGTCGAGCTCGTCGTCGAACGACTCGACCTCCCTCGCCCGCATGCGCAGGACCGGGTCCGGGTACTGGCGGATCTGCGCGAGCGCGACGAGCTTCCGAGCTTCTCGCTCGGGATCCGGCCGCTCTTCCTCTGCCTGGCCGACCTCCTCGGTCTCGTCGATCGGCTTCGTGTGGGGCTCGCTCGCCACGGCGGCAGTGTACTCCGCGCCTGGGGCCACCCCATGCCTCCTCCCGGTTTCAGCGTACTGAGGAAAGTCGTACCGGTGTGTGCCAAGAGTGCGACAACTTCGTAACGCGTGAGACGCCTCTAGAAGCTCTGCGGATCGACGTCGACAGACGCCGAAAGGCCCGCCCTGCGCATTGACGGTCGCCGCCGCCGCCAGCCAGCGTCCAGCCTTCCCGGCGACGCCACGGGGCGCATCCGTCTTGGCGATCAACTGAGCGCGGTGCCGCCCACGGAGTCGCGGCAACGGGGCGGGACCGACGACTTCCTCGCCCGCCAAACGCCCCTTCAGCTCCGTCAACGCACGAAGCGGCTCCGTGGCCGAGCGCCCGGAGACGAGGACGCGGACGACGTGGCGGTAGGGCGGATAGCCGAGCGCCTCCCGCCGCTCGAGCTCGGCGGCCAGAAACCCGGCCACGTCGTGACGTGCCGCGAATACGAGCGCCGAGGCATCGGGCTGAAACGTCTGCACGATCACGCGGCCCGGCGCATCACGCCCGGAGCGGCCCGCCAGCTGCGTGACGAGCTGGAACGTCCGCTCCTCGGCACGGAAGTCCGGCATCCCGAGGCCGAGGTCCGCGTCCACGACCGCGGCCAGCTCGACGCCGGCGAAGTGGTGTCCCTTGGCGACCATCTGCGTGCCGAGCAGCACCGCGCCTTCCGTGCGCCGGAAGCGCTCGAGCGCCGCCGCCAGCGCTGCCGGCTTCGAGGCCGTGTCCGCGTCGAGCCTGATGCGCTCGAGCCGCGGTACGAGCCGCGCCAGCTCCGACTCGAGCTTCTGCGTGCCGGCGCCGATCCGCATCAGCTCGGGCGAGCCGCAGGCGTCGCAGAGCTCGGGCGCCGGCCGAGACCGGCCGCAGTGGTGACAGCGCAGCACGTCGTCCCGATGCAGCACGAGTGCGACGTCGCAGTCCTCGCAGCGGATCGTCGTTCCGCAGGACCGGCAATGGACAGCAGGCGAAACCCCGCGGCGGTTGAGGAGGACGATCGCCCTCCTCCGGCGCTCGGCGACGCCCTCCAGGGCGGCGACGAGCTCGCCGGACAACGGGTACGCCGCCTCGCGCCGCATGTCGACGACACGCACGCCGGGCAGCTCCACTCCCAGCCTGCTCCCCAGCTCGAGCCGCTCGAGCCGCGCCCAGCTCTCGGGCCGAGGCGTCGCGCTCCCATAGACAGCCACCGCCCCCTCGAGCGCAGCCCGCTTCGCCGCCACGGTGCGTGCGTCGTAGCGCGGATCGGACTCCTGCTTGTACGACGCGTCGTGTTCCTCGTCCACGCAGACGACGCCGAGGCTGCGCACCGGAGCGAAGATCGCCGATCGCGCGCCGACCACGATGCGCGCCTCGCCGGATGAGATCCGCTCCCGCTCGTCCCGGCGCTCTGCGTCTGTGAGCCCCGAGTGCAGCACGGCCACCTGCTCGCCGAACCGCTGGCGGAAGCGGCCGACCGTCTGCGGCGTGAGCGCGATCTCGGGCACGAGCACGATCGCGTCCCTGCCGCGTTCGACCGCGGCCGCGCACGCCCGCAGGTACACCTCGGTCTTGCCGCTCCCCGTCTCGCCGTGCAGGAGGAAGTGGCCGCCTCCTGCCGCCATCGCCTCCTCGATGCGTCCGAGCGCAGCCTCCTGCGGCGGGCTCAACGCGACCGGCGCGTCCTCGCCGCTCAGCGCGTACGACTCGGCCGGCTGGCGCCGCTCGCCTCGCCGCGTCCGTAGTGGCGGCGCGACGAGGGCGAGTGCGCGTGCCGGCGTGGAGCCGTAGTACTCCGCCACCCAGAGTGCGAGATCGACGAGCGCGGTCGACAGCTCGTCGACGACGCCCGTGACAGCCACCGTCTGGACGCCCTCCGGCGCCGACGACTCCGCCCCGACCACGACCCCGCGCACTCGCGAGCGCCCTAGTGGGATCGAGACCACGGCCCCCTTCCCCACTCCGTCTTCGACCTCGTACGTGAACGGCCGGGCGAGCGCGCGAGTCGTGACGAGCGGATAGACGGAGGCGTAGCGCATCAGGCCACCATAGAGCGCCGCTCGGCGGTGTCTCTTTCGGTGCGGCTGCTGTAAGGTCTGCCTTACATGAAGTGCTCGATGGTCCATACGGAGGGCGTGTCGAAGCGGTACGGGACGACTCCAGCCGTGGTCGATGCGTCGCTCTGCGTCGAACGTGGCGAGATCGTCGCCCTGCTCGGCCCCTCCGGCTGCGGCAAGACCACGCTGCTGCGCCTGATCGCCGGCTTCGAGACGCCCGATGCGGGCACCGTGGACGTGGCCGGGCGCCGGGTAGCCGGCGGCGCGTGGGTGCCTCCCGAGAAGCGGCGCGTCGGCATGGTGTTCCAGGACTACGCGCTCTTCCCGCACTTGACGGTGGGGAGAACATCGGCTTCGGCGTCCCGCGGTCGACCCGCCGCGCCCGCCTGGACGAGCTCGTGCAGCACGTCGGGCTCGCCGGCCTCGAGCACCGGTACCCGCACGAGCTCTCCGGCGGGCAGCAACAGCGGGTTGCGCTCGCCCGCGCACTTGCGCCGGGGCCCGAGCTCGTGCTCTTCGACGAGCCCTGGTCGAACATCGACCCCACCCTGCGGGCGTCGCTCCGCGAGGAGGTCGTGGCGCTGCTCCGGCCGCTCGAGGTGACCGTCGTCCTGGTCACGCACGACCGGGAAGAGGCGTTCTCGATCGCCGACCGCATCGCGCTGATGCGCGAGGGCACGATCGTCCAGGAGGGATCTCCGGAAGTGCTGTATCTCTCGCCGGCCAGCCGCTGGGCCGCCGAGTTCGTCGGCGCCGGCAACTTCCTCCCCGGGCGCGTCCACGACGGACTGGTGGAGACGCCCCTCGGCGCCTTCCCCGCCAACGGCTCCTCGAGCACGAACGGCGCAGTCGAGGTGCTCGTCCGCCCCGAGCTGGTCGAGCTCGAGCCCGACCCTGCCGGTCAGGCAGAGGTCGTCGGCCGCGAGTTCCGCGGGCACGACGTCTTCTACCGCGTCCGCATGGACGGCCTGGAGCTGCTCTCGCACCGGCCGTCGACAGAGGCGGTGGAGCTCGGCACACGCGTCCGTGTGAAGCTCCACGACAGGTACGCGTCGGTCTTCACGGCTTCCGTGTAAGGTCACCCTTACGTAGCTCGTAAGGCGACCCTTGCTTAAAAGGAGGCTTCATGCACCGACGCGTCCTGGCCGTCATCGCCGGAGGGGCGGCGACCCTTGCTATCGCCGGCTGCGGCGGCGGCAGTGACACGCTCACGATCTACTCCGGTCGCGAGGAGGAGCTCGTGGCCCCGCTCATCGAGCAGTTCGAGCAGGAGTCCGGCACCGACGTGGAAGTTCGCTACGGCGATAGCGCCGAGCTGGCGGCGACGATCGCGGAGGAGGGCGACGGCTCGCCGGCCGACGTGTTCTTCGCACAGGACCCGGGCTCGCTCGGTGCCGTGGCCGGGGAGGGCTTGTTGGCTGAGCTGCCGGTCGAGTCGCTCGACCGCGTGCCCGAGCGCTTCCGCGACCCGGAGGGCCGTTGGGTCGGCACCTCGGGACGCTCTCGCGTCATCGCCTACAACACCGACCAGCTCTCAGAGGGCGAGGTGCCCGACTCGGTCTTCGACGTCACCGATCCACGGTGGCAGGGTCGCGTAGGCGTAGCGCCCACGAATGCGTCGTTCCAGGCCTTCGTCACCGCCATGCGGCTCCAACAGGGCGAGGAGAAGACGCGCACCTGGCTCGAGGACCTGAAAGCGAACGGCGTCCGCTTCTACGAGAGGAACACGCCCATCGTCGAGGCGGTAGCGTCCGGCGAGATCGACCTCGGGCTCGTGAACCACTACTACCTCTACCTCGTGCGGGAGGAGCAGCCCGGCGCACCCGTGGCGAACCACTTCCTGCCTGGAGACGACCCCGGCGCGCTGGTCAGCGCCGCCGGGGTCGGCGTGCTCGAGAGCACGGACAACCGGGAGGACGCCGAGCGCTTCGTGGAGTTCCTGCTCTCCGACGAGGGTCAGAGGTTCTACACCGAGCGGGCGGAGGAGGCCGAATATCCCGTCGTCGCGGGGATTCCCGCGAAGGAGGGCCTGCCTCCGCTCGAGTCGCTGAGCGGCCCTGAGATCGAGTACACAGCGCTCGGCGAAGAGCTCGAGCGCACTCTCGAACTGCTGAGCGAGACCGGCTACACGTCATGAGCAAGGGGGCGGGCCACCGCCCGCCCCTCTCGCTCGTCATCCCGGCGGGCGTCGTCGTCGCGCTGCTCCAGCTGCCTCTTGTCTATCTCGCCGTGCGCGCCCTTGGTGGAGGCGACGCCTGGGAGGTCCTCTGGCGGGTACGCACGCTGGAGCTCGTGATCTCGACGGGCCTGCTGGTGCTCGGCGTGACGACGGCATCGGTCTCCTCGGCGTTGCACTCGCCTGGCTCGTTACACGCACCGACCTGCCCGGCCGCCGCGCGTGGGGCGTCGCCGCCGCCCTGCCGCTCGTGATTCCCAGCTACGTCGCGGCCCTCGTCCTGCTCGGCGCGTTCGGGCCGCGCGGCCTCGCCCAGCAGGCACTCGGCGTCGGCGAGCTTCCCGACATCCGCGGCTACTGGGGAGCGCTGCTCGCCCTGACGCTCGCCACATATCCGTACGTCTACCTCCTCTGCGCGTCCGCCCTGCGCAGCCAGGACCCGGCGCTAGAGGATGCTGCGCGGGGGCTCGGCTACTCGCCCTGGCGGTCGTTCTTCACGGTCACGATTCCATTGCTGAGGCCCACGGTGGGCGTAGGCGCCGTTCTCGTCGCCCTCTACGTCCTCTCGGACTTCGGCGTCGTCTCGCTCATGAACTACGACGCCGTGACGCGGGCGATCTACCTCCAGTATCGGGCGCTGTTCGACCGGACGCCCGCGGCCGTACTCGCCCTGTTGCTGGTAGTGCTCACGGCGCTCGTGCTCCTGATCGAGGCGCGGACGGCCGGCAGGGCGCGCTACTTCCGCTCCTCGCCGGGCCCGGCCCGGGAGCTGAAGACGGTGCCCCTCGGCGCGTGGCGCTACCCGGCACTCGCGTTGTGCGGCGTGACCGTCGGGCTGTTCCTCGCGCTGCCCGCCGGCGTCCTCGGCTACTGGCTTGCGCAGGGAATCGAGAACGAGCGCGAGCTCGTCTTTCCGTGGGCGGAGGCAGTGGACTCTCTGACGGCGTCGGCACTCGCCGCCGGCGTGGCGGCCGTCGCCGCGTTGCCCATTGCGGTGCTCGCAGCGCGCTTTCGGTCCCCGGGGATGCGGCTGCTGGAGCGGCTGGCCTACTCGGGCAACGCGCTGCCGGGAATCGTCATCGCGCTCTCGCTCGTCTTCTTCGCCGCCCGCTACGCGTCGCCCGTGTACCAGACGCTCGCGCTGCTCGTCTTCGCGTACGTCGTGCGCTTCTTCCCCCAGGCACTCTCGGGCGCGAGCTCCGCTCTCGAGACCGTGAACCCTCGCCTGGAGGAGGCGGCGCGAGGCCTCGGCCGGAGCCCGCTCGGCGCCTTGAAAGCCGTAACCGTGCCCCTGGCACGGCCGGGCGTGCTGGCCGGCGCCGCGCTCGTCTTCCTCTCGGCTATGAAGGAGCTGCCGGCGACGCTTCTCCTGCGGCCGATCGGCTTCGACACCCTCGCCACCGAGATCTGGACGCTCACTACCGTCGGCGCCTACTCGCGGGCGGCGCTGCCGGCGCTCGTGCTGATCGCCGTGTCCGCGCCGGTGCTCTTCCTGCTCTCGGCCGAACGCCGTCCACGCAGCGGCCCAGGGGTAGAGTGAGCGCGTGGCCGGCCACTCCGTCGACGACTATCTGGAGACGATCTACTTCCTGGCCTTCCCGATCGGGGAGTACCACCCGGCCACAGGCTCGTCGGCCATCGCAGCACGCGTCGCGGAGATGCTCGGCGTCTCACGCGCCTCCGCCGGTGAAATGCTCAAGCGCCTCGAAGCGGAGGGCCTTGTGGAGCGCGGCGAGCGCAAGGAGGCGATCCTCACCGAGGCGGGCATCGAGCGCGCGGTGAAGGTCGTCCGCAAACATCGCATCATCGAGCGCTTCCTCACCGACTTCATGGGCTACACCCCCGAGGAGTCGCACGTCCAGGCGGACGAGCTCGGCGACACGTTCACGGACGACATGGTCGAGCGCATCAACGAGCGGCTCGGCAACCCGGATCGCTGCCCGCACGGCTGGCCGGTGGACACCGCCGTCGAGCACGCCGAGAACCATGAGCTGGTCTCGCTGTCGGGGCTCGAGCAGGGACAGCGTGCGACGGTCGTGAGGCTCGCCGAGCACGACGGCGAGCTTCTCCACTGGTTCTACTCCGAGGGCCTCGTCCCCGGCTCGACCGTCGACGTCCGCTCGGTCCACGACCCCTCCGGGGCAATGGCGGTCACGGTGGACGGCGTGGAGCGTGCTGTCGGCGAAGCTGCCGCCGAGGGCCTCTTCGTGCGCCCGCACTAGCCTCACGCCGTGACATCCGTCATCTCCGCGCGCGGGCTGACCAAGCGGTACGGCAGCACCGTCGCGCTCTCGGGGCTCGACGCGGAGATCGGCCCCGGCATCACGGGCCTGCTCGGCTCGAACGGCGCCGGAAAGACGACGTTTCTCGCATGCGTGCTCGGACTCCGCATGCGCGACGGCGGAGAGCTGACGGTGCTCGGCCGAGACCCTGCGGTGGCCGGCATCGAGACGCGAATCCGCATCGGCTACGCACCGGAGCACCACGATCTGCCTCCCGAGCTGACGGCGGCCGACTTCGTGCGCCACCTCGGAGAGATGCACCTCTTGCCGGCCCGCGCGGCCATGCAGCGCTCGAACGATGCGCTGTGGCTCGTCGGGCTCGGCGAAGAGCGCTTCCGACCGGCGGCGACGATGTCCACGGGCGAACGTCAGCGCGTCAAGCTCGCGGCCGCGATCTCCCACGATCCCGAGCTGGTCTTGCTCGACGAGCCCACGGACGGCCTCGATCCCGTGCAGAGAACGGAGATGCTCGACCTCATCCGCCGCATCGGCACCGAGTTCGGCATGCACATCGTCGTCTCGTCCCATCACCTCGAGGAGGTGGAGCGGATCTGCGACGCCGTGGTGATCGTCGAGGGTGGCACCGTCGTTCGGGAGGGGCGGCTCGACGAGCTCCGCCGTGGGCCGGAGGGGCTCGTCGTGGAAGTGGACGACCGCGCCGAGGAGCTGGCGGCACTCCTGGCGGCCAAGGGATTCGCCGGCCATGGTCGACGGGGCCGTCCTGCTGGTCAGCGGCGAGGACGGCATGCACGACGCCGTGCGCGACGCCGTCGCGGAGCTCGGCGTGGGGCTGCGACGGCTCGAGCCGCGCGGGCGGACGCTCGAGGACGTCTATCTGGGAGTGGAGGCATGACCACAGGGCGCGAGGCTCAGCTCTTCGACCTCGGCTACCGCGCCTACGACGGCCCACGCAGGCGGCCGGCGGCCGCGATCCTGACACTCGGGATCTTCACCGCGAAACGCATCCTCGGCCTCGGACGCGGCGGGCGACACAAGGTGCTGCCGGCGATCACGCTCGCGATCGCGTTCGTCCCCGCCCTCATCTCGCTGGCCATCGCCGGGCTCGCGGATGCCGTCGCCGAGAACGACCTCATCTCGTTCGGCGACTACGGGTTCTTCACCGGCAGCGCGCTCGTCCTGTTTGCGGCCCTGCTCGCGCCTGAGGCTCTGTGCACCGACCGCCGCACGGGTCTGCTCGGCCTCTATCTCGCCGGCCCGCTCGACCGTACGCGCTACCTGAGCCGCAAAGTGGACGGCCGTGTTCGCCGTCATGCTCCTTATCACGATCGGCCCGCTGCTCTTCGTGCTTGTCAGCTTCCTGGTCGGCGGCTACGGTCCGAGCATCGGGGAGACCCCGAAGCAGCTGCTCCAGATCCTCGCGTCCGGCATCGTCATCGCGCTGATGTACACGGCGCTCTCCATGGCGGTGTCGAGCTTCACGACGCGCCGTGCAGCCGCGGCCATCGCCACCGTGCTCGTGCTGATCGTGCCCGCGGCGATCGTTCGCCCGGCGATCGACAGCGCCGGCGCGCCCAACGAGCTCGACCTGCTCAGCTTTCCGTTCGTCGCGGCCGACCTCTCCTACCGGATCTTCGGCGAGACTTCTGACGAAGCCGAGCCTGTCGCCGAGCTCTCGGCCGGCATCGTGACGCTCGGCTTCGCGGCTGCCGTCCTCGGCCTCCTCGGCATCTGCTGGCTCCGCTACCGGCGCCTGGAGGACGTCAAGTGAGCGCCGAGGCTCGCGTGTCGGCCGAGGGCGTCTCCAAGTGGTTCGGAGCGAAGGTCGCGGTCTCCGAGGTGAGCTTCGAGGTCGGCGTTGGCGTAACAGCGCTGCTCGGGCCTAACGGCGCCGGCAAGTCGACGATGCTGCGCATGCTCGTCCGGGCTCGCGCAGCCCTCGCGAGGGACGGTGCGCGTGCTGGGGAGGGATCCACGAGCCGACGCCGGCGCTTCCCGCGCTATCGGCCTCGTCCCTCAACAGGAGAGCGTCTTCGAGCGTCTGACGGCGCGCGAGTTCGTCGGCCTGATGGCGAAGCTCCAGGGTCTGCGGCAGCCGCACGCCGAGGCGGCACGCGTGCTCGCGGTGGTCGAGCTCGACCCAGACGATCCGCGCAAGCTCACCGCCTACTCGAAGGGCATGCGCCAGCGCGTGAAGGTGGCGCAGGCGATCGTCCACGACCCGGAGGTGCTGCTGCTGGACGAGCCGCTGACCGGCCTCGATCCCCGCCAGCGCGCGAGCATGGTCAAGCTGTTCCGGAACCTGGGCGCCGAGGGCCGGTGCGTGATCGTCTCGAGCCACGTGCTCGAGGAGGTGGAGCGGCTCGGCTCGCGCGTGCTCGTCATGTCGCAGGGGAGACTCGCCGCCACGGGCGACTTCCGGGAGCTGCGCGCGCTGATGGACGATCGGCCGCTGCGCGTGCGGGTTCGCACCGACCGGCCACGGGAGCTGGCGGCGGCGCTCGTGCAGTCCGGCATCGCGGTCGGCATCAGGCTGGACGGGGACGAGGTGCTGGAGCTCGACACGTCGGACGCGAGGGCGCTGGCGCACGCGATCGCTCCCGCAGCACGCGACCTCGACGCCCGCTTGCTCGAGGTGAAGTCACTCGACGCTGACCTCGAAGGCGTCTTCCGCTACGTGGTGCAGCGATGAGCACGGTAGACGTCGTCGAGCGTCCCGGCAGCTGGACGGTGCTCGTCGCCCTCTACCGCCTCGTGCTCCGCACGCAGGTCACGCTCGGCCGTGTCCTGGGGATCGCCGCTCTCGGCGCACTGTCGATCGCCCTCGGTGCGTTCGCGGCACTGGACGACGATCCGGCGCAGGCGGTCACCGACGCCATCTCCTCGTACGGCTTCGCCGTGCTCGTGCCGCTGGCGACACTCTGGCTCGGCACCGCTGCCATCGGCGACCTCATCGAGGACCGGCTGCTCGTCTACATCTGGCTGAAGCCCGTGCCGCGCTGGGAGCTGCCTCTCGCCGCCGTGCTGGCGACGGCGACGGTGGTCGTGCCGCTCGCCGTCCTGCCCGTGGCCGTGTCCGCCGTCGTCGCCGGCGAGGGCGAGGTGGCCGCGGCTGCGCTTGCCGCGGCGCTGCTGGCGGCGCTCGCGTACTCGGGACTGTTCGTGGCCGCGGGCCTCTGGTTCCGGCGCGCCGTCTGGTGGGGGCTCGCGTTCGTGCTCCTGTGGGAGAACCTCGTCGCCAACATCTCCAGCGGCGTCGCGCGCTTCACGGTCGTCGGCTGGGCGGGCTCCATCCTCTCCACCGCTGGCGGACGTCGACGTCTAGGTGACGGCGGGCTCCGCGACTGCCGGCTTCATCATCCTGCCGCTCATCGCCGCGGCGGGCTTCCTGGCGGCGACGTACCGCTACCGGCGGACCGAGGTCGACTAAGCCGTCGCGGCTGCGAGGCCGGCCGCCTGGCGGAGCGCGTCAGCCCGATCGGTGCGCTCCCACGTGAAGTCCTCGTCGTCGCGGCCGAAGTGGCCATAGGCGGCGGTCTTCGCGTAGATCGGGCGCGTGAGGTCGAGGTCCCGGATGATCGCTGCCGGACGCAGGTCGAAGTGCTCGCTGACGAGCGCCTCGATCCGATCGACGGAAATCGCCTCCGTGCCGAAGCACTCCACGGTCACCGAGACGGGGTGCGCGACGCCGATCGCGTACGCGACCTCGAGCTCGCAGCGGTCGGCAAGGCCGGCGGCGACGATGTTCTTGGCGACGTAGCGCGTCGCATAGGCGGCCGAGCGGTCGACCTTGGTCGGGTCCTTGCCCGAGAAGCAGCCACCTCCCTGGCGCGCGGCTCCGCCGTACGAGTCGACGATGATCTTCCGGCCGGTCAGCCCCGTGTCCGCCTTGGGGCCGCCGACGACGAACTTGCCCGTGGGGTTGACGAGCACGAACCCGTCCTCGCCCAGCCGGGCCTCGTCACAGAACTCGGCCGGGAGGATCGGGTGGAGCACGTGCTCGATGATGTCCGGCTTGATCTGCGTCTGGCCGTCGACGCCGTCGGCGTGCTGGGTGACGACAAGCAGGCGATCGATCTCGACGGCGCGAGAACGGCCGTCCTCGTCGACCTCGTAGCGCACGGTGACCATCGCCTTGCCGTCGGGACGCAGGTAGTCGAGCGTGCCTGCCTTGCGCACCTCGGCCAGGCGGCGGCAGATGGCGTGGGCGAGCGTGATCGGCAGCGGCATCAGCTGCGGCGTCTCGCGACACGCGTAGCCGAACATCATCCCCTGGTCGCCGGCACCGGTCCGATCGAGCGGGTCGCCTTCGTAGTCATGAGCGTCGTCAACGCCGCGGGCGATGTCGGGTGATTGCTCCTGGATGGAAGTGATGACACCGCACGTCTCGGCGTCGAGCCCGAGCTCGTGGTGCGTGTAGCCGATCTCGGCGATGCGGTCGCGGACGAGCCGCGGCACGTCCACGTACGTCTCCGTCGAGATCTCGCCGGCCACCATCACGAGCCCGGTCGTCACGAGCGTCTCGCAGGCGACCCTGCCCTTCGGATCCTTGGCGAGGACCGCGTCCAGCACCGAGTCCGAGATCTGGTCGGCGACCTTGTCGGGGTGGCCCTCGGTGACCGACTCGGACGTGAAGACGTAGGTGCGGGCGGACATCGGCCGCGAAGCCTATCTACTCGGCGCGGGGTTTCCTGCCCATGATCGAGCCGACGAGGTCGGTCAGGCTTTCCCCGCCGAGCACCGAGCAGACAGCCTCGGTGATGGGGAGGTCGACCGAGAGCCTCCGTGCGAGGTCGCGCAGCGGAGGAGCCGTGTTGAGCCCCTCGACGACCTGGCCGATCTCCGCCGCCGCCTCCTCGGGCGTCCGCCCTCGTGCGATCAGCTCGCCCGCACGGCGGTTGCGGCCGAGCTTGCTCCAGCAGGTGACCATGAGGTCGCCCATGCCGGCCAGCCCGGCGAACGTCTCCACGCGTGCCCCCGCCGCCTGGCCCAGCCGGGCCATCTCGGCAACGCCGCGCGTGATCACGCCGGCCTTCGCGTTGTCTCCGAGGCCGAGACCGTCGACGCCGCCTGCCGCCAGCGCGATGACGTTCTTCGCGGCACCGCAGAACTCGACGCCGACGATGTCGGTGTTCACGTAGACGCGGAACGTCGGCGAGTTGATCGCCTCCTGCAGGCGCAGGGCGAGCGCCTCGTCCTCGCTCGCGATCACGGTGGCGGCCGGCAGCCCGGCGGCGATCTCCTCGGCGAAGTTCGGGCCCGAGAGGCAGGCGACGGGCCGTCCCTCGACGAGCGTCGACAGGCGCCGGCTCGTCCTGGGATCGAGACCCTTGGTCAGGCTGAGCACGGGGCACTCACCCGGCAACGCCTCCGACGACGTTCTCGAAGGCACTGCTCGGAACGGCGATCACGACCAGCTCGGCGTCGGCAACCGGCGCCTCGCCGATGGTCGTGGCCGCGACCTTGTCGAGCCGCGCCGTGGGCAGGTAGCGCGGGTTACGTCCGGTGGCGGCGATCGCCTCCGCCTGGGCTCGATCGCGACAGGCCAGCGTCGTCTCGTGGCCGTGCTCGGCGAGCAGCCACGCGAACGCCGTCCCCCAGGACCCACCACCGATGATGACGACTCGCACGCGGCGAGTCTACGACTAACTCCGAACGACGAAGTCGATCGAGACGGGGACGCCCTCGAGCGAGAAGCGCTCGCGCATCCGGTTCTCGACCCAGTACGCGTAGTCGCGCGTGATCAGGCTCGGGTCGTTGACGAAGAAGCGGTAGCGCGGCGGGCGGACACTCGTCTGCGTGCCGTAGAGGAGATTGAGCCGCTTGCCGTGCCGGGACGGCGGCTGGCGGTCTTCGCGCAGCTCGGCGAGGAAGCGGTTGAGCTCGGGCGTGCCGATCTTCGCCGTGTGCTTGTCAGAGAGCTGCGCGATCCGCTCCAACAGTCGCGCGATGCCGCGGCCGGTCTTCGCGGACGTGGTGAGGACGGGCGGCCGCTGGCGCAGCCGGCTCTCCAGCCGCACCCGGACGTCCTCGATCTCCACCGTCGTCTCGTCCCACTTGGAGAGCACGACGAGCGTCGAGCACTGCGCCTTCCGTGCGACGTCGGCCACCGTGAGGTCGTGCTCGACCACGCCTTCCGAGGAGTCGACGAGCACGAGGGCGATGTCGGCGCGATTCGCGGCCTCGAGCGCGCGGAGCTCCGACCAGTACTCGATGCCCTGGCGGTGCTTGCGCTTGCGCCGCATGCCTGCGGTGTCGACGAGCACGAACGTCCGGTCGTCGGCTTCCAGCACGGTGTCGATCGCGTCGCGCGTCGTCCCCGGAATGTCGGAGACAATCAACCGCTCCTGGCCGAGCAGCGCGTTGAGGAGGCTGGACTTGCCGACGTTCGGCCGCCCCAGCACGGCGACACGGATCGCCTCGTCCGGCACGGGCGCTCCCTTCCCACCGGGCAGGCGCTCGACGATGGCGTCGAGCAGGTCTCCCGTGCCGTGCCCGTGGAGACCCGAGAGGGGCACCGGCTCGCCGAAGCCGAGACCGGCGAACTCGTGCGCGAGCTGGGGGCGGCTGGGATCGTCGATCTTGTTCGCGATCAGCAGCACCGGCTTGCGCGCCCGGCGCAGAATGTCGGCAATCTCGGCGTCGCCCGGCGTCAGCCCCGCGCGCGCGTCGACGATGAACAGCACGAGGTCGGCTTCCTCGATCGCCGCGCGGGCCTGGGCGACGGCGCCGCGCGTGATCGGCGACTCGTCCGTGATGTCGACGCCGCCGGTGTCGACGAGCAGGAACTGGTCGCCCTGCCATTCGCAGAGCAGCTCCTTACGGTCGCGGGTCACGCCCGGCGTCTCGTGGACGACCGCAGCCCGCGTCGCCGTCAGCCGGTTGACCAGCGTCGACTTGCCGACGTTCGGGTAGCCGACGATGGCGACGGTTCCCTTGAGCTCGTCCGGGGCAGCCTCAGACACGGCGCACGAGCTGCTCGATGAGCGAGACGACGCCGTCCACGTCGAGCTCGGTAGTGTCGACGAGGATCGCGTCCGCCGCCGGCTCCATGCGTGCAGCGTCGCTCTCGTCGCGCACCCTCAGGTCGGTGGCCAGCGCATCGGCGCCGATGTCCGGCCGCTCCGACAGGCGGCGCTGCGCCCGAATGCCTTCGTCCGCGGTCAGATAGACCTTGAGGCTGGCGTCGGGCGCGACGACGGTGCCGATGTCGCGGCCCTCCATGACGGCGTCTGCCTCGACTGCCAGCTCTCGCTGACGCTCGCGCATCACCGAGCGCACCTGCGGATGCCGCGCGACTACGGGCACTGCACGGTCGATCCGGGGATCGCGGATCGCCGACGTGACGTCCTCCCCGGCAATGCCGACGTGCCCGGACTCGTCGAGCTCGACGGGATGCTCTGCGGCGAGCTCGCCGAGGCGGTCGCCGTCTTCGAGCGCGATCTCCTCGCGCAGCGCGAGCCATGTCACCGCCCGGTACATGGCGCCCGTGTCGAGGTAGCGGACACCGAGGCGCTCGGCGAGGCGGCGCGCCACGGTGCTCTTGCCGGCGCCGGCCGGCCCGTCGATGGCGATGATCATCTGTGCGCGAGGGAGTCGAGGAGCTCGTAGAAGCCGGGGAACGATACCGCGGCGGCCTCCGCGCCTTCGAGTCGGACACCTTCCTGCGACACGAGGCCGGCGACGGCGGCGAGCATCGCCAGCCGGTGGTCGCCGGCCGAATCCACCGTGCCGCCGCGCGGCCGCGTGGGCACTCCGCGCACGGTGAAGCCGTCGGCCGTCGGCGTCACGCGCGCGCCGATCGATCGCAGTGCCGTCGCAACCGTGTCGATGCGATCGGACTCTTTCGCCCGCAGCTCGGCCGCCCCGCGCACGCGGCTCCTGCCGCGCGCCATCGACGCGGCGAGTGCGAAGAGCGGCAGCTCGTCGATCGTGCGCGGCACCTCCGAGGGGGCGATCTCCGTCGCCACGAGCTCCGCGTGAGTGATCTCGAGATCGGCCACGGGCTCGCCCGACTGCGACCGCCGGTTGAAGACCGAGATGCGGGCGCCCATGCGCTCGAGCGCGTCGAGCAGGCCCGTGCGGGTGGGATTCACCCCGACACCCTGGAGGATGAGCTCGGAGCCGGGCAGGAGGGTGGCTGCGACGATGAACGGCGCTGCCGCCGAAAGGTCGCCGGGCACGTCGACCTCGCCCAGCTCGAGCCGCTCCGCCGGCTCGACGGAGATGCGGCTACCTCTCGTGGTCAGCCTCGCCCCCGCCGTACGCAGCATCCGCTCGGTGTGATCCCGCGTGGGGACGGGCTCGACGACCGTCGTCCGTCCCTCGGCGTTGAGGCCGGCCAGGAGGACGCACGACTTCACCTGCGCGCTCGCGACGGGCGGCTCGTGCTCGATGCCCGTCAGCGCGCGTCCCTCGACCGTGAGCGGCAGCCGGCCCTCGCTCGTCCCGACGAGCGCTCCCATCTCGGAGAGTGGCGCGGCGATGCGCTCCATTGGCCGCGACCGCAGCGACTCGTCGCCGGTCAGCTCGAAGCAACGGCCGTCCTGGCCGGCGAGCAGGCCCGGCAGCAGCCGGGCCAGCGTGCCGGCGTTCCCGCAGTCGATGGAGCCGCCCGGCTCCTGCAGGCCGCCCAGCCCCGCGCCGCGCACGCGCAGGACGTCCGGCTCCTCCTCGGCGACCGCGACGCCCAGCTCGCGCACGGCCGCCAGCGTCGACTCGGTGTCGAGGGAGCGCCCGAAGCCGCGTACGAGCGTCTCGCCTTCGCCGACCGCCCCGACGAGCAGCGCGCGGTGGGAGATCGACTTGTCGCCGGGCACGCGGAGCGCGCCGCGAAGGCTGGCCGCGGGCGTGATCTCCATCAGTCGCGGGCCGGGATAGACGGGCCCGAGCGGCACCCGGGCCCACTCGTCGTCCGGCCACGGCTGCGCGTCGATGTATTTGACCTGCGCACCTTTCAGCGGCCCGTGGCGCGGTGAGCCGTCGGGGAGCGTCTTGGGAAGGTCGTCGGCGACGGCCTCGGCGGCCTGGCGCCAGAGCCCGAGGATCGCCTCGTCTACGATCGCCGCGCCCTCCTTGTAGCCCTTGCCGCTCCGCGGCAGCCCGGAGAGATCGATGGGATCCCCCCACACGATCGCGCAGCGGCGTGGGTTGCGAAGCGACCACTGGAACGTGTCCAGACCGCACGGCACGACCGGGACTCCCTCCTGGATGGCGATCATCGCTGCGCCGGCGTGGCCGGGGCCGGGGTAGCCCAGCTTGCGCCGCGTGCCCTCGACGAAGAAGCCCACGGCGTGGCCCTCGGATGCGACCCACCGGGCAACGCGGAGCGCGTCGCGATCTCCCTCGCCCCGGCGCACCGCGAAGGAGCCGAGCCAGCGCAGCACCTCACCTGCGATCGGCACCTCTAGCAGCTCGATCTTGGCCAACTGGTAGATCGTGCGCGGACAGAGGATGGGGACGAGCACCGGATCGATCGCACTCAAGTGGTTGGAAGCGACGACGAGGCCACCCGAGGCCGGCACCCGCTCGATGCCGTAGGTGGCGCTCGGCGCCAGCGCCATCGCGACGGTCCCCATGAACGAGCGCGCGAAGCGCTGCGCCTTCTCCGGGTCCTCGCCGAAGAGCTTGTAGAGCCCCAGCTCGGTGAGCACGCGCGGGACCTAGCCGATCTCGCGGCCCATCAGCGAGACGACCTCGATGACGGAGCGGGCGAAGTCGGCGAACTCGTCGGCGGGCACCTGCTGCGGCCCGTCGCAGAGCGCCTCCTCCGGGCGCGGGTGCACCTCGACGATGATCCCGTCGGCGCCGACGGCGGCGGCGGCCCGCGACAGCGGCAGCACGAGATCGCGCCGCCCGGCCGCGTGGGACGGGTCGACGATCACCGGCAGATGGGTCTCGTATTTCAGGACCGCCACCGACCCGAGGTCGAGCGTGTAGCGCGTGGAGCGCTCGAACGTCCTGATGCCGCGCTCGCAGAGGATGATGCGCTCGTTGCCCTCCTTGGCCACGTACTCCGCGGCCATCAGCAGCTCCTCTACCGACGCGGCGGGGCCACGCTTGAGCAGCACGGGCACGTCGACCCGCCCGAGCTCGGAGAGCAGCAGGAAGTTCTGCATGTTGCGCGCGCCGATCTGGATCACGTCGGCAACATCCGCCACCTCGTCCAGCTGGCGCGGGTCGAGCAGCTCCGTGACGATCGGCAGCCCCGTCTCCTCGCGCGCCTCGCGGAGGATCGCGAGCGCCTCCACGCCGAGCCCCTGGAAGGCGTACGGGGACGTCCGCGGCTTGAACGCACCGCCGCGCAGCATCGTCGCTCCGGCGGCCGCCACTACGCGGGCGGTCTCCAGCGTCTGCTCCTCCGTCTCGACCGTGCACGGCCCTGCGATGAGCCCGAACCAGCCGTCGCCGATCTTGCGGCCGCGGGCCTCGATCACCGTCGGGTCGGGCGAGATCTCCCGCGAGACGAGCTTGTACGGCTTGAGGATGGGCAGCACCTGCTCCACGCCCGGATACGCCTCGATGGGGAGCGATGTGAGGAGCTCGAGCTCGCCGATGGCGCCGATCACGGTCGCCTCGCGCCCACGCGAGACGCGCGAATCTACCCCCACCTCCTGCAGCCGCGCGACGACGTTCTCCGTCTGCTCGGCGGTCGCGCCGCCCTTCATGACGATCAGCAGCTCGGGTGAGACGTTCGTGGCCACTGGGATAATCCTGCCATGCGCATCTTCTCGGGCATCCGCGCATCGGGCGACAAGACCCTCGGCAACTACAGCGGGGGCTACCGCCAGTACCGCGCGACGCAGGAGCAGGGCGATGCCGTGTTCTGCATCGTCGACCTCCATTCGATCACGACGACGTACGAGCCGGAGGCCCTCCACGAGGCGACGCTGGCGGGCGCGGCGATGCTTTTCGCCACGGGCATCGACCCCGAGCGCTCGATCGTCTTCGCCCAGAGTCACGTGCCGGCACATGCCGAGGCGGCATGGCTCTTGTCGTCCGCGGCGTCCTTCGGCGAGCTGCGCCGGATGACGCAGTTCAAGGACAAGTCGGCCGAGCAGGAGTTCGTGTCGGCCGGCCTCTTCAACTACCCCGTGCTGATGGCGGGCGACATCCTCCTCTACCAGACGGACATCGTCCCGGTCGGCGACGACCAGCGCCAGCACATCGAGCTGGCCCGGAACATCGCCGAGCGCTTCAACCAGCGCTACGGCGAGACGTTCAAGGTGCCCCAGGGCGTCTTCCCGGAGGAGGGTGCCCGTGTCAAGAACCTCCAGGAGCCGGAGCGGCTGATGTCGACCTCGGCCGGAGCGCCCCAGGGCGTCGTCCGCATGATCGACCCGCCCGACGTGATCCGGAAGAAGTTCAAGACCGCGGTCACCGACTCGGGGCGGGACGTCGTCCACGATCCCGACGCAAAACCGGGCGTCTCCAACCTGATCGAGATCCTGTCGGTGGCGACCGGCACGGCGATCGCCGAGATCGAGTCGCGCTACGACGGGCAGGGCTACGGGCAGTTCAAGGACGACGTCGCCGAAGCCGTCGTGGAGCTGCTGGCGCCGATCCAGGAGCGCTACCGGGAGCTGCGCGCCGACGACGAGGGGTTGCGGCGGCTGCTGGCGATGGGGGCGGAGAAGGCAGCGGCGGAATCTGCGCCGACGCTGGCGCGTATGTACGACGTGATGGGCTTCGTCAAGCGCTGAGCGCTCGCAGCGCCTGCACCTCTTCGTCAGTCAGCTCACGCCAATCGCCCGGGTCGAGACCGTCGAGGGTCAGCGTGGCGTAGCGCGAGCGGTGCAGGCGCCGGACCGGATGGCCGACCGCCTCGCACATCCGCTTCACCTGGTGCTTGCGGCCCTCGTGCAGCGTCAGCTCGATTCGGGACGGGCCGAGGCGGCGAACCTCCGCGGGCGCGGTGCGGCCATCCTCCAGCTCGACGCCCTCGGCCAGCTGCCGCAACGCCGCGTCGGGAGGCGAGCCTTCGACCTCCACTTCGTAGACCTTGTCCACCTCGTAGCGCGGGTGCGCGAGCCGGTGCGCGAGCGCGCCGTCGTTCGTGAGCAGCAGCGCGCCCGTCGTGTCTGCGTCGAGGCGGCCCACCGGCACGACGCGGGCCTCGTGGTCGACGAGATCGACAACCGTCGGGCTGCCGCCCGGGTCGCTCGCGGTGGTCACGACGCCGGCGGGCTTGTGCAGGAGCACGTACGCGAGCCGCTGCTTCGTCACCGGCCGCCCATCGACCTCGACGACGTCGTCGCCCGAGACGAACGTGTTGAGCTGGCCGGGCTCGCCGTTCACCGTCACGCGCCCGGCGACGATCAGCTCGTCGGCCTTGCGCCGCGACGCCACTCCCGCGCGACCGAGGATAAGCGTTCAGCCGCATTCAGCTATTCTCGCCGCCTCGTGAAGTGGCTTGTCGTTGGCATCGCCGTAGTCGCCGTCGCGGCCGCGGGTACCTTCGCCGGGCTGTACTTCACGAAGGACTCGGGGTCAAGACCGGTCGCCGCCCAGCCGTGCGGCAAGGAGAAGGTCTTCGGGCACATCAGGTCGCTCGTGCGGAAGGGAGACCACTACGAGCTCCAGTTCGATCCGGCCTTCTGGTTGAACGGGGTGACGGCCAACACGGCCGCCGCCGAGGACGGCGCAGTCGAGCCGGGCGAGCCGGTGCCCAACGACTACTACATCGTCGACGAGAGCCGCGCGCACTCTGAAGTACCTCGTCCGTCCGGGAGCGCACGTGACGGTTCTCGTCAACAACGGGACGGCGGGATCCTCTCCACCCCGATCACCGTGTCCGAGCTCGGGGAGATCGTTCGAACGGGCAAGAGCAGCCGCCGGAAGCTCTTCGAGTCGCTCGAGAGCGGTGTCTGGATCCGCTATCGGATCGACACCGCCTGCGCCCTCGACCAGCAGTACCGGCCCTAGCGGTCTAGTACAGCGCGGTCGCGAGCTGCTTGCGGTAGCGCGTGGAGAGCTCGTGCTCCTGGCCGAGCTCCTCGAACAGCGCCACCATCAGCTCCCGGATGCGATCGCGATCCTCCCCGTCGGCGTCGCGCGCCTGGGCGAGCAACAGCTCGAGCGCGCGCTCGTGGTCTCCGGCCTCGAGCGCCTGCGAGCACCTCCGGCTGCTCACCCGACTCGCGAAGCTCCTCGAGCAGCCGCTCCCCTGCCGTCGGCCCGAACAGCCCGTCGAGGAAGGCGCCGACGCTCTGCGCCGATTGCACGCCGGTGAACTCGGACACGACCTGGCCGTTGCGGAACGCCTTCACGGCGGGAATGCCGCTGACGCCGTAGTGCGCAGCCAGCTGCGGGTTCGCGTCCACATCGACCTTGGCGAGGACGACTTCGCCGGAGCGGGCCCCGACCTCGCTCTCGAGCACCGGCGCCAGCGCCTTGCAGGGCCCACACCAGTCGGCCCAGAAGTCGACGACGACGGGCAGCTCGTGCGAACGCTCGAGGACGTCGCGGTAGAAGTTCTCCTCGGTGACGTCCATGCCAACCGTGACGTTACCGACGATGCGCGGTTATGCGGGGCGGCGCTCGGCGACGGCTTCCAGGCGCTCGCGGATCTCGACGGCGTCCTCGCCGAGATCGTCGAGCCTGGGCAGCTCCGAGAGCGCCTCGAGACCGAAGACGCGCTCGAACAGCTCCGTAGTGCGATAGCGGATGGCACCGCCGAGACCCGGCTCACGACCCGCCTCGACGACGAGCCCCCGCTCGACGAGCCCGGCAACCACCGTGTCGGCTGCGACGCCGCGGATCCGGGCGATGTCCGGACGGGTGCACGGGCCCAGGTAGGCGACGATGGCGAGGGTCTCGAGCGCCGCCTGGGAGAGCCCGCGCTCGACGGGCCGCTCGACGAGGCGCCCGCACGCAGCGGCCTCGCCGCGCGCCGCCCGGAAGGCGTAGCCGCCCGCCGCCAGCTCCAGGACGATGCCGCTGCGCCCTTCGGAGTAGCGCTCGCCCAGGAGGTGCAGGGCCGCTTCGACACGCGCCTCGTCCTCCTCGGCCGCGGCGGCCAGCTCGGCGATGGAGAGCGGCGCGGAGGCGATGACGAGCAACGCCTCGAGCGTCCGGCTGAGCCGTTCGAGCGGTTCGGCGTCGACCAGTCGTAGAGGCACGGCCTCGAGCATCATGCAGCACTCCTTTCGACGTCCGGACGAAGGACTCCTATCGGCCCGAAGGCTTCCCGCTGCTCGATGCGGAGCTCGTCGAGCTTGCGCAGCTCCAGTAGCGCGAGAAAGGCCGACGCCTGCTCCAGCCGCGACAGGCCGCTCAGCTCCTCGTCGAACCCGAATCGCCGGCGGCGGCGGAGCACCGCCCGGAAGCGCTCGAGGAAGCGGGCGACCGGCGGGAACGTGAGCTGCATGTGGGCGAGCGACACCTCGGGCGGCTCGGTCGCCAGCTGGCGCAGCACGGCGGCAAGGCCTGCGGGATCCTGCGGCGCGAGGCGGAGCTCCGGCTGTGGCGCGAGCGGCGCCGGGCCGAGGCGAAAGTAGCGGTCGGCCTCGGAGTCCAGCCGGTCGGAGAGCCACGCTGCAGCCGACTTCATGCGGCGGTACGCCTCCAGCCGCTCGGCCAGCTCCTCCGCGGCTTCCTCGGGGCTCAGCTCGGCGAGGTCGGAGTCGGCGTCCGGGAACAGCTCGCGGGCTTTGATCTCGAGCATCGCGCCCACGAGCACGAGAAACTCGCCGCAGGCCTCGAGATCGAGCCTGCGCTCGTCTTCCAGCCGGTCGGCGAAGGACGTGACGATGTCGGCGACGTCGACCTCCGCGAGCCGCAGCTCCTCCTTGAGGATCAGGGTCAGCAGCAGGTCGAACGGGCCCTCGAACGTGTCGAGGTCGAGGTCCAGCGCGGGTGCGGTCACCCGCGGGAGGCTAGCGAGGCGGGCGGACGCGTCCCTTGGGGACGGCCATCGCCGGGCTGTCGGGCAGCGAGCCGCCCGGAGTCACCACGCTCGGCGACGGACCGCCGTGCTTGCGGATGAACTGCCACCAGATGAAGAACGCCGTCGAGGCGACGAAGAGGACGGCCGCCACCCAGAAGTTCAGCCGCTGGCTGAGAAACTCGTGCGACGGGTCAATGCGTAGCTGCTCCTCGAAGAGCCGGCCGAGCGTGTACCACGAGATGTAGAGGGCGAACAGCGCGGGCGGCCGGACGCGGATCAGCCGCTCCACGAGCAGCAGGACGCCGACCCCGATCAGGTTGTAGGTGAACTCGTAGAGGAAGATCGGGTGGAAGTTCTCGGTGCAGCCCGTGGCGAGGTCGAGATAGTCGACGGGGCAGTGCTCGGCGTCGATGTCGAGCGCCCACGGCAGGTCCGTCGGCTTGCCGAACAGCTCCTGGTTCCACCAGTTGCCCCAGCGGCCGATGCCCTGGGCGAGCAGCAGCCCGGGCGCGAGACAGTCCGCGAACAGCGCGATGCTCTGCCCGGATCGCCAGACGACGATGCCGCCGGCGATGACGCCGAAGAGAATGCCGCCCCAGATCCCAAGGCCCCCCTCCCAGACGGCAACCGGCCCCCACCACTCGTCCGGCAGCTGGTCGTAGCTCGTGACCACGTGGTAGAGACGCGCGCCGACGATGCCCGCCGCGACGCCCCAGACGGCGGCGCGCAGCACCAGGTCCCAGTCGCCGCCGCGCCTCGTCCAGCGCCACCCCGTGACCGCGATCGCGCAGACGATCGCGATGAGCAGCGTGATCCCGTACATGTGGATCGACAGCGGCCCGATGTCCAGGGTGCCCGTGGACGGGGAAGGAAACGTGGCGAGGAGGCTCGGCATGCGAGCCGCATTCTGCCGAGTTTTGACGGCTCGGGCTTAGAGAAGGATCTTGGCCGCCAGATCATGCGGGCAGCCGCGCTCGACGAGCTCGAGAGCGAAGTGGAGGTCGACCTCGTTGTGCTCCGCCAGATCGACGGCAACGAGCGGCTCGTATCCGGCCTTGAGCAGCTCGCACGCGCGCCAGGCGGTCACACGGTCGGACTCGGTCTCGAGAAGCAGCTCGATGTCAGCCGCATTCGCCACAACAGGTACTTCGGTTCGCCCCACCCGTTCGGTTTCCCTCCTTCGAGGGAGGCGTCACGGGACGCTGCGTGCGATGTCGAGGGCCTGCTCCTTGTCGAGCCGGCCCTCGAGGCGCAGCGTCAGGTCGTCCTGCTCCCAGAGCAGCACGTTCCCGGAGAGCCTCGGCATCCCGAACGGCTCGGCGACGACATGCTCGCCCTCCACCCAGATGCCCGGCTGCCCGTCCACTTCGACCCGCTCCACACGCTGGGCGAACTGGGCGTACTTCTGGATTACACCGCCGCTCGTCTCGGTGAGACGCAGCCGCACGTTTGGCCGGCCGTAGAGGAGGACGATGAAGTACGGGTTGAAGCGGTTGATGCGAACGTCGTCCGGCGCACCCAGGTCCTCCGGTAGCAGCGGGCGGAAGCCGACGATGCGCCGCGCTCCCGCCAGCGACACAGACTCGCCGAACACGTGCGGCGTGGTCGATGCCGGCGGCAGCTCGTCGACGCGGATCACCGTCACGCCCTTCAGCCCGAGGAAGCGCAGCACCGCGGTGCGCGCATCCGGCACGGCCATCGTCGCCGCCAGTCCGACGACGAGCACGAGAGCCGCCACCCCGGCGATCCGCCGCCACGGCACGGGCCGGCGCACATGCGCTTGTCCCAAGCGGGCACGGACCGCCGGCACAAGATCGCGCTCTGCCGGCAGGTCGAGAACAACCCCCAGTGCTCTCAGCTCGCGCTCGAGATCAGGCAACCTGCACCTCCAGCTCAGCCCGCAGCCGCTCCAGCGCACGCGAGAGGCGTGACTTCACGGTGCCGCGCTTCCAGCCCAGAGCAGCGGCAGTGTCCTCTTCGGACAGGTCGAGGAGGTAGCGGCACGCGATCACCTCGCGGTCCTCGCTGCGCAGCCGGTTGAGCGCGGCCATGAGCTCCTCCCGCCGCTCGGCGGAGAGGAGGGCCGACTCGGGGGACGGAGCCGCGTCCTCCGCGCCTGCGCTCGCGGCTGCGCGCACTACGAGCGCCTCCCTCCTCCCCGCCGCGCGGCGGCGATTGCGCGCCTCGTTGGCCACGATCTTCAGCAGCCACGGCCGGAAGGGCGCGCCCGGACGGAACCGCGCCAGCGCACGGAAGGCCTTCACGAAGGCGTCCTGGGCGGCCTCCTGCGCATCCTCGGCGACGCCGGTGAAGACGTAGGCGGTGCGAAAGGCGATCCCCTGGTGCATGCGAACGAGCTCCTCGTAGGCTTCTTCGTCCCCGTGCTGCGAGCGCAGCACGAGCTCGGATTCGTCGAGTGGCCGGCTCACCACCGTTCTTGTACACCCTCAGCTCGCGGGCGCAGGCCTCCGCTGGCGCTGCCTCGTGACGACAGCGACCCCCAGCACCAGCAACAGGGCGGCGCCGAGAGCGAACGGCCATGCCGGCACGCCTCTTCCTCCGCCTCCCGTCCCGGGAGCGATGTCGACGGCGCCGTACGTGTGCGTCTGCGAGACGCCGTAGCCGGTGGCGGCCAGACCGTCGCTCACCTCGTAGCGCCACGAGCCTGCGGAGGGAAACACGACGTTCGCGACGTACTCGCCGGTCGTTCCGGCCGGCTTCGCCTGGAACGTCTGCGGGCCGCCCTGGCCGCGAATGGTGATCGAGGGCGCTGCGCCGTTCGTGGGCGTGACGCCATGGCGGAGCACCGTCAGCTGTGCTGTCCAGGTCTCTTCCGCCTCCAGACCCACCGGCGGTGGCGCGAGCGTGACCGTCGCCCAGCCGCCCGCATGTGCAGCCGCGGGCGCGAGGAGCGTCGCGGCGAGCGCTGCGGCGATGACAAGCCTTCTCATGTGTCCTCCTTCGTTGGTGCCCTGCCTACACCGCCGCGGCTACGCTGGTTCCGTGCCGCGACCCGTGGGCATCAACCACGTCGCCGTCGAGGTGGGCTCGATCGACGAGGCACTCGAGTTCTTCGAGCGGATCTTCGGCGAGCTGAAGCTCCGCGGCCGCGGCCGGCACATGGCGTTCATCGATCTCGGCGACCAGTTCATCGCCCTCGAGGCAGGGCGGACGCAGCCGCCCGACGGCGGGCGCCACATCGGCCTCGTCGTCGACGACCAGCAGGCGGCGGTGGAGCGGGCTCGCGAGGCCGGAGCGCAGATGATCGGCAGCCATGACTTCCTCGACCCGTGGGGCAACCACTGGCAGGTGGTCGACTACCGCGACATCCAGTTCACGAAGACGCCGCGAGTTCTGGAGGGGATGGAGCTAGGCGACCTCGAGAAGTCGGACAAGGCGCTCGCAGAGCTCCGCGAGAAGGGTCTCGCCGACTAGAGAGCTGGAAGTTGTCGCGAAAGAAGTCGCGCTTCGCAGCCAGGTAGTCATCGATCGAACCGCCTTCGTGCTCCCGCTTGAGGGCGTTGTATTGCTCGACGAGCTCATCGTCCGCCGCAATCCGCTCCCACGCCTCGCCGTGGTGAAGGTCGTCAAGGCTTCCGATCGCCGACAACGCGATCTCGACGCGAGGCCGTGAGTCGGGGGCGCAGAAGTACGCGCCTTCGGCGTGCCACACATGGACGTAGTACGGCTCGTACAGCTCGGTGAGGACGTCGCGAACCGCGTCGAACGACTGCTTGTCCGCCCTCACCTGCAGATCGACGTCACCCATGGTCAGCACGCCACGGATCGACGTCCCGCCGACGTGCCGGATCTCGACGTGCGGAAGACGCTCACGGATGCGGCTCTTGTGCTCCTCGAACGCGGCCGCGGCTTCTTCCGCCACGGCATCGGACATCACGAACCTGAGCCCTGACACGCTCTGGGTGTTAGGTGACCGCAGCCTCGCCGAGCAGTGCCTTCACCTCGGCGAAGAAGTCGGCCTCGGGCCGCACGCGGTAGTCGGGGCCGAGCTCCAGCGTCCGCGGGCCTTCCGAGGTCTCCAGCGCGACGACGACGCGAGCGTCGCCCGGAAAGTCCTTCACGACGTGTCCCAGCTCGCGGACGAGCCCCGCCCGCGCCGCCCGCGCGTCGACCTTCAGCCGCACCTCCGTGGGCACGCGCGCCGCCTCGAAGGCCGACACCTCGAGCGCGATCAGCTTCGTCTCGCCCTCCTGCTTGTGGTCGACGCGGCCCTTGACGACGAGCACGGTGTCGGCGTGGCACAGCTCGCGTGCCGCGGCGAAGACGCTGTTGAAGACGACCACCTCCGCCTCGCCGGTGAGATCGCCGAGCGAGAGGAAGACCATCGGCTCGCCCTTCTTCGTCGTCAGCTGCTTCACCGCCGAGACGATGCCGCCGACCGTCACGACCTCGCCGTCGCGGCGCCGCTCGAGGTCGGCGACGCTCGAGTCGGTCTTGCGGCGGAGCTGGTCGCGAATCGCGTCGAGCGGATGCTCGGAGACGTAGAGGCCGAGCGACTCCTTCTCCAGCCGCAGCAGCTCCGGCTTCTCGAACTCGCCGGCGGCGATCTCGGGATGCGGCGTCGCCCTCGGCGTGTCCTCCGCGCCGGGCAGGTCGTCGAAGATCGACGACTGGCCGGAAACCCGATCGGCCTGCTTCGTCTGGCCGTAGGAGAGCGCGTGCTCGAGCACGTCGAGCATCCCTTTCCGTGAGTTGCCCGTCGAGTCGAGAGCGCCCGCCTTCACCAGCGACTCCAGCGCGCGCTTGTTCACGAGCTGCGGGTCGACGCGCTCGGTGAAGTCCCAGAGTGAGCTGAAGGCGCCGTCCGTCTCGCGCGCGGCGACGATCGCCTGCGCCGCCGCCTCGCCGACGTTCTTCACGGCGTTGAGGCCGAAGCGGATCTTCCCCTCGACGACGGCGAAGTCGACCTGCGAGGCATTCACGTCGGGCGGCAAGACCTCGATGCCCATCTCGTCGCAGGCGTTGACGTAGTACGGCACGCGGTCCTTCGTGTTCATGACGGAGGAGATGAGCGCGGCCATGTACTGCGCCGTGTGGTGCGCCTTCAGGTACGCGGTGCGGTAGGCGATGAGCGCGTAGCAGGCAGCGTGCGACTTGTTGAACGAGTAGTCCTGCGCCTTCTCCATGTCGCTCCACAGCCCGCGCGCGACGTCTGCGGACACGCCGTTCGCGATCGCGCCCTCGACGAACTTGTCCTTGAGCGACGCCATCAGCGAGTGGATCTTCTTGCCGATCGCCTTGCGCAGATCGTCGGCCTCGGCGGGAGAGAAGCCGGCCAGCTGCTTGGCGATCTCCATGTACTGCTCCTGGTAGATGCAGATGCCGTACGTGTTGCCGGTGAGCTCCTTCGAGCCGCTCGTCGGCGTACGCGACCGCCTCCTGCCCGGCCTTGCGGCGGGCATAGACCGGGATGTAGGACATCGGCCCCGGGCGGAAGAGCGCGACGAGCGCGATCAGGTCCTCGAACTCCGTCGGCTTGACCTGCCGCAGCGCCTCGCGCATGCCCGACGACTCGAACTGGAACACGCCCGCGGTGTCTCCGCGCTGGAGCATCTCGTACGTCGGCGCGTCGTCCAGCGGGAGGTCGGCCATGTCGACGTCGCCGACGAGCCGCACGGCTGCGTCGATCACGTCGAGGTTGCGCAGGCCGAGGAAGTCGATCTTCAGGAGGCCGAGCGCCTCCACGTCGCCCATCGCGAGCTGGGTGACGACTTCCTGGTCGGTGCCCTTCTGCTGGAGCGGGACGATGTCCGTCAGCGGCCGGTCGGCGATGACGACGCCGGCGGCGTGGATCGAGTCCTGGCGCACGAGGCCCTCGAGCGGCTTCGCGAGGTCGACGATCTCGCGTACGAGCGGATCCGCGTCGTACGCCGCCCGGAGCTCCTGTCCCGCCTTCATCGACTCCTCGAGGTACACCTTCGGCCCTTCGGGAACGAGCTTCGCGATCCGGTCGACGGTGCCGTACGGGACCTCGAGCACGCGGCCGGCGTCGCGGATGGCGGCGCGCGCCATCATCGTCCCGAAGGTGATGATCTGCGCCACGCGGTCGCGCCCGTACTTCTCGGCGGCGTAGTTGATCACGCGGTCGCGCCCGGCTACGGCGAAGTCGATGTCGATGTCGGGCATGGACTTCCGCCCCGGGTTGAGCATGCGCTCGAAGAGCAGGTCGTACTTCATCGGGTCGACCTCGGTGATGCCCAGGCAGTAGGCGACGAGCGAGCCGGCGGTCGATCCTCGTCCCGGGCCGACGCTGATGCCGTTCCCGCGCGCGAACGAGATGAGGTCCCAGACGATCAGGAAGTAGTCGGCGAAGCCCATCTCGCGGATCGTCTTCAGCTCGAATGCGAGCCGCTCGTCGAGCTCCGGCGTCCGTTGCGGGTAGCGGCTGGCCATCCCCTCCTCCGCGAGCTCCACGAGGTACTCGAATGCGTCGCGGCCCTCGGGCGTCGGGTACGACGGCAGCAGGATCTGGCCCAGCTCGAGCGTCACCGTGCAGCGCTCGGCGATCTCGAGCGTGCGCGCCAGGGCCTCCTCGTGACCCGCGAAGTCGAGCAGCATCTCGGCCTGGGACTTGAAGAAGAACTGGTCGGTGTCGAACTTCCAGTGGTCGGGGTTCTTCAGCGAGTCCCCCGACTGGATGCAGAGCAGCGCCTCGTGGGCGAGCGCGTCCTCGTGGCGGAGGTAGTGGACGTCGCCGGTGGCCACGAGCGGCAGGCCGGCCGTCGTCGCGAGCTTCACGAGCTCGGGGTTGATCCGCTGCTGCTCGGCGAGCCCCGCGTTCTGAATCTCGACGTAGGTCGAGTCGCGGCCGAAGACCTGCGCCAGGCGGTCGAGATCGGCGGCGGCGTCCTGCGGCCGGCTCTCCTCGAGCGCCTTGCAGACGCGACCGGAGAGGCAGCCCGACAGCGCCACGATCCCCTTCGAGTGCCGCTCGAGCAGCTCCCAGTCGACACGCGGCTTGTAGTAGTAGCCCTCGAGGTAGCCGAGCGAGGAGAGCTTGATGAGGTTGCCGTAGCCCTCGTTCGTCTCGGCCAGCAGCGTCAGGTGCGCGTAGCCCTTGGCCTGCCGGCGACGGTCGTCCGCGACGTAGACCTCGCAGCCGAGCACCGGCTTGACGCCGTGCTTGCCGCATTCCCGGTAGAGCTCGACCGCGCCCGCGAGCGACCCGTGGTCGGTGAGAGCGACGGCGGGCATCTCCAGCTCGGCCGCGCGGGCGGCGAGCGCGGGGATGCGGCACGCCCCGTCGAGGATCGAGTATTCGGAGTGGACGTGGAGATGGACGAACGGCGGCGCGGACATCGGGCCACCGATCATAGAAACGGGAGCGGCTAGCCGCGGGTGACGTACACGCGAGCACCGAGGGCCGGGAAACGTTCGGTGAACGTGTCTCCGCTCGGCCTGACCATGCGACCGCTGCCGACCACGGTGAGGGCACGACCGGCGAGCCCTGGCACGGTGATCGACGCCTGTGCCGGCTCGTAGCCGGCGTTGGCGACGATGATCGTGAGGCGGCCGCCATGCTTGCGTGCGCCCGCCTCGACGAGACCGTCCGCGGGCTCGACTCGGGCGGCCACCTCCGGCGCGGTGAGCGCAGGCCCGAGTGAGCGCGCTGTCTGCGTCACCTCCGCGATCGCCTCGCCGACGTCCCCTGTCCACGCCGCCGGCGGGAAGAACCCAAGCCCTTTCGCGCCGCCCGCGATCGCGAGCCACGACTCGGCGCGCACCGTGGCCGGCGTGACGGCGGTCGGCCCGTCGTGCGGGCACGTCATCCCCGCAGCCTCGATCCACTGGAACGTGGGCTTGCCCTGCGCCAGCTCGACGAGCTCGCGCTGCGAGAAGTACACGTCGACGAGCCGCTCCGGGCGGCACCAGTTCTGCAGCGGATAGAGGTCGAAGCCGATCATGTCTGCCTTCGCGATCAGGCCCGGGTAGATGCCGCGGCCCTGGGCGAGCGGCGCCGCGCCCGAGTAGAAGTGGTTGGTGAGGGTCAGGAAGCGCACGCCGTGGCTCGGATCGATCGTGGGCATCGTCTTCGCCGTCAGCCCCTGCCCGTCCGGCTCGTCCGGATAGAAGACGCCGACGACCGCGGCGGGATCGGGGATCGCCTCCCCGGCTACCGCCGCCGACAACGCGCGGTCGCCGAGCGTGGACAGCTGCGCCTCGAGCCCGCCGCAGCGGTTGGCCGCGTAGAGGTTCGTGCCGACGGGCAGGCTCGTCTCGAAGCCGTCGGTGCACTCCCCCCAGGAGAAGATGGGAAAGAACGGCTGGCCGTCGACCACGAGCCTGCCGTCGCGGACGGCCGCCTGGTGCCGCGGCGCGGGCGGAGGAGGCGGTGGTGGAGGTGGTGGAGCCGGCTCGGTGGGCGGCGGTGGAGGATGGGCGCTCGGCGGCGGTTGCTCCTCCCCACCTCGCGCGAGCAGGACCACGGCGACGACGGCCGCCAGCAGCAGCCCGGCGCCGAGCGCGACGTGCTCGCGGCGCAGCCGCCTCACGCCAGGGGAAGCGCTTGCTGTCCGCGCAGGCGGCGGGCTGCGGCACGTGCGCGTCGGAGCGGCTCCGGCGAGCGGGCCCGCTCCGTCGCTCGGAGGACGACCTCGACGGCCGCTTCGGGGCCGGTGCGCCAAGCGGCATGGGCCGCAAGCGGCCGTGTGCCGCGCTTCGTCCGCACCCAGTAGCCGACGCGCTCGCCGTTCAGCATGAGCTGGCTCGTGGCGCCGCGCTCGTCGGCAGGCCACTCACCCTCGGCGCCGAACGGCCGATGCGTCACGCCCACGGTCGGCACCCCGAGCACGGCGCCCAGATGCAGCGCGAGCCCGCAGCGCCGCGGGTGGTCCCGGCCTGTCGCGTCGACGAGCAGCACATCGGGGAAGGCGCTGAGCCCGTGGAGCGCGCGCTCCAGCAGCGGGCCCTGCCGCAGCGCGAGCCGTCCTGGCGAGTAGCCGGCCGAGCCTCACCCGTGACGACGGCCACCTCGTCGCCGCACGCTGCGGCTGCGAACCCCCGATCACCCACGGAACCGTTCCCCGGGCCCGTCTGGTCGAAACACACGAACACCGCGCCGACCGTGTAGCGGCCGAGCGGCCGCCAGGCGGTCCAGATCTCAGCCGCCAGCCGATCCTGCTCGGAGGCGAGCCGCCCGGGGGATTGCGGCCAACCCATGCCCGCTCATAGTGCCTGTGCCCGCAGGCGGCCGAGACTTACGACTATGGCGTCGTCTGCGGCGTCGGAGGACGGTGTCTCGCGACGTCCTGCGGCATTGTCGGACGCAGTGTCGGCGACGTCCTCGGCCTTGTCGGCGACATCCTCGGCCTTGTCCTGGGCGGTGTCGCCCCATGAGGACGCAGTGTCGGAGGCCGTGTCCCAGGTCGACGTGTCGTCACCCTGATGCTTCTTCCGCCAGAAGAAGACGACGGCGCCGACTGCAGCGAGCAGTGCGAGCAGCTTCTTCATGTCACTCCTTTCGCCTTTGAGGCTATTCGATTCACGAACTTTGCGTCGAGGCCGTGGCGCGGCGCCTGGGCCCCACGTGGATGGGACGGCCGAGCGCTACGAGACCCGCCTCCTTGAACGCCTCGGACAGGGTGGGATGCGCCGCCATGCCGTCGGCCACCGTCTCCACGGTCGCCTCCGCGTCGAGGGCGACTACGGCCGCCTCGATCAGGTCGGTCACGTGCGGGCCGACCATGACCACGCCCAGCAGCTCCCCGTACCGGCTCTCGTGGATCGACTTCACCCAGCCCACGGTCTCGTTCTGCATCACCGCTCGGGCATTCGCAGCCCACGGGAACCTGCCCACGGCCACGTCGTCGCCGTGCTGCTCTCGCGCCTCCGTCTCCGTCAGCCCGACGCCGGCGATCTCCGGGTCGGTGTAGATGGGACGCGGGACGGCGCGCGCTCCCATGACGGCCTCGTGCCCCGTCGCGTTCTCGGCGGCGATCTCCCCCTCGCGGAACGCGGTGTGCGCGAGCTGCCAGTAGCCGGCGCAGTCGCCAACCGCGTAGATGTGCGGCACCGACGTTCGCCGGTGGTCGTCCGTTGCGATGCCCTGGCGAGGGTCGAACTGCACGCCGGCCTGCTCGAGGCCGATGCCCTCGACGAGCGGAGCGCGGCCAACCGAGACGAGCATGAGGTCGGCCTGCACGGTCTCCCCCTCCCCGAAGTGGACGGTCAGCCCGTCCGCGCCCTCCTCGACCTTCGTGCACTGCTTGCCGAGATTCAGCGCGATGCCGCGCTTGCCGAACTGCTTCGCGAGCTCCTTCGTCGCATCCTCGTCCTCCTGCGGGATCAGCGTGTCGAGCATCTCGATGATCGTCACCTCGGAGCCGAAGCGCTGGAAGATCGACGCGAACTCGCAGCCGATGATGCCGCCGCCCAGGACGACGAGCCGGCGCGGCATTTCCGTCTGGGCGAGCAGTCCCGTCGAGTCGACGCAGCGCGACGAGTCGAGGCCCGGGATCGGCGGCCGCATCGGGTACGCGCCCGTGGCGACGATCGCGGAGCTGAAGGTCACGTCCTCGCCGCCCTCGACGGCAATCGTGGTCGCGTCCTTGAACCGGCCCGTGCCGCGCACCCACTCGACGCCGTTCGCCTTGAGCAGCATGGCCACGCCGCCCGTCATCTGCTTCGAGACGCCGTTCTTCCATTCGTTGGCCGCGCCGAAGTCGAGCTGCGGCGGGCCGACGGTGACGCCGAGCTTGGCGAACGTCTCCTCCGCCTCCTTGAGGCCGTGCGCGGTCTGCACCCAGGCCTTCGTGGGAATGCAGCCGACGCGAAGGCAGGTGCCCCCCAGCTCGGCTTCCTGCTCGATGCACACGACCTTCGCCTCCAGCTGGGCGGCTCGGATGGCGGCCGTGTAACCGCCCGGTCCGCCCCCGAGGACGGCGACGTCGCATTCCATGCGGGCGATCCTATCGACTAGCTTGTTCGTGACGTGCTGAGCGAGATCGCGCTGTTCACGGACGATGTGGAGGCGCTCGTCGACTTCTACCGGCGGGTGCTCGGGCGCGAGCCGACGGCTTCCTGGCCGGGCGGCGCGACGTTCGACGTCGACGGGGTCACGCTGCTCGTCCACGTGCGTGGTGAGGCCCCGGAGGGCATGCCGCCGAACACCGACCACTTCGCGATCCGCGTCGCAGACGTGGACGCCGAGGCTGCGCGGCTCGGCACCGAGGCGAAGGACTACGACTGGGGCCGGTCGGCGTACCTCACCGATCCCGACGGCCGCCTCGTCGAGCTTCAGTAGTCGGCGCCGGGCGCGACAGTCCTGTAGCCGAGCTCGCGAGTAGCTTCGGCCAGACGCCGGTCGTACACGACCACTTCTTCTGGATCGACAAGCTGGAGCGTCGCAAGGTGAATGGCGTCGAGCGTCCGGAGCGCCCCTGAAGCCAGCGCCGCCGCCGCATTGAGCAAGACAGCGCTGACATCGACGAGGAGCGCCCTGTCGAACAGCTCACGTGTCCTCGCCTGCCCTTCGATGGAAGCATTGGAGATCCGCACTGCGCGGGCCACCTCGACAACGGCCACTCGGCTCGTGGCGAGCCGTCGCCCGCCGCGCAGCACGTGCTCCCTGAGCGCCGGGGTCTCCGGTTCCGCGATGACGAGCTTCACGAGCGCCGACGCATCGGCGTACGAGAGGCGCTCAGCGGTCAGCGCGGTCCTCTTCGAGCGCCTCGCTCGCGCTCATCGGCCCAGTGATTGGGAGCGGCTCCCCGAGCTCGAGTGGCCGCAAGGGAGCCGTTACGAGCCCGGCCGCGATGAGCCGGTCGATCCTGCTACCGAAAACAGGTGAGAGCAGCGCGACGGGCTCGCCGTCGTGCGTGATCTCGATCGACTCTCCTGCGCGAACCTCGCGAATCGTCTTCGTAAGCGTGTCGCGCAGCTCCCGGATTCCCATTCGTCGCATGTGGCCACATGATACCACACGCGGTGGAGTTCAATGACACACGGATCCTGCGGCCGCCTCGTCGAGCTTCAGTAGCCGGAAATGCCCATGGCGTACGCCCCGCGAGGGCGAGATCTCCTCGCGTGCTCGCGTCAACCCTCGGATGGACAGCGTCTGACGGTCTCCAACGTTGCTTGCGCTACGGTCGAAGAAGAATCCGAACGGATCGAGCATGTCGAAGTACGCGTTCAGCTGTACCACCGCCTTCCACCGTGGAACCTGGCGAACCTGGGCCGCGGCGGAAGACGTTGATCACAACGCTGTGTGGCGTCCCGATCGCAGGTCAGAAGGCGGTCCTCGTCGTCGGCACTCCGCCGAAGATGGTGTCGTCGTGAGCTACGAGGAAGCTTCCGTCGATCCACGCCGATCGCGCGCCCGGCCTAGTCTCGGGTCACGATGACGCTGACGAGCTGCTCCTCGCACGTAGGTGAACGGCGGGGAGGCGAGGTCGCCGCCGGACACGATCACGCTCTACAGGAACCTCGGGGTAGACACCGTTGACGAAGTTGGCCCCGTGCTCCTCCACCGCGGGCGTCAGCTCGAGGTGGCTTGCGCCTGCGCTGCCGACCACCACGAGCGCCGTAGCGGTAAGCGCAGTGACGAAGGCGAGCACCGAAGTGCGCCGACCGCGCCGTCTCAGGCCCGTTGTACACCGAGGAGTGCTCATGCACCCTCCTTCCGTTGTTGACGCAAGAAGCGTCACGACGGCCGCTCAACGCGGCGGTAATCCGGGCGGTGATCTTCGCGAGATCGCGCCACGCCCGCTTGCGTGGATCCCCGCAGAGACCAGAGCGGCGCGATGCTCCTCGATCGGGGTACGGAGGCATGGGGGATCGAGCCGCCCCAAGCGACGCGAGTGCGGGAGGCGTCAGAGGTCGGCGCGCATGATCCAGGCGCCGCCGCGCTCGCCGACCTTCTCGAAGCCGTGCCGCTCGTAGAGCGCGAGCGCGGGGTTGTCGGGCTCGACGCTGAGGCTGACCGCCCCGAAGCCGTCCTCCTTCGCCTGCGCGAGCAGCGCGGTGAGCAGTTCGGCTCCGTAGCCGCGGCCACGGCGGCTCGGCACGACGGCGATCGTCAGCTCCGGCGTCTGCTCGTCGACGAAGCCGTAGCCCGGCTGCGCCTCTGAGAAGAGCCGGTACCACGCCGCTCCGACAGGCTGGAAGCCCTCGATCAGGACGAGCGCCCGGTCGCCCGGCCGCCCCCAGCCCTCGACGTAGCGCGAGACCGGCAGGTCGCGGAGCTCGGGCTCTTCCCAGCGCCAGTAGTACGCGTGGCGAAGCATGTCGCGGAGGAACGCCGTGTCGTTCGCGTCACCTCTCCGGATCATCGCCCGAGTCTAGACTCGCCCGCGTGGCGAAGGTACGAGGCTACGAGCCCCGCGATCTCGAGGCGTGCCGCGGGCTCTGGGTCGAGCTGACCCAGTGGCACCGGGACATCTTCGACACGCCCCCAGATCGGTGGCGAGGACCCCGGCAGTGCCTTCGACGAGCACCTCGCGAAGGTAGGCGCCGAGAACATTTGGCTCGCTGAGGTCGAGGGACGAGTGGTCGGCCTCGCCGGGCTGATTCCGGACGTCTTCGAGCTGGAGCCCGTCGTCGTCGCGGAGCAGCATCGAGGGCAGGGAGTCGGCCGGCTGCTCGCGGAAGCAGTGATCTCCGCGGCTCGTAAGCGCGGTGCGCGAACGATTCAGGTCCGGCCCATCGCCCGCAACGTCGAGGCGGTCCGCTTCTTCCACGAGCTGGGCTTCGACATCCTCGATCAGCTGCAGCTGTCGATGGACCTCGTCCAGCGGGAACGCGAGATCTGGGTGTCCGGCGAGCGGCTCGCCGACCGAGAATTCCGCTACTAGAGCGCTAGCGAGAGGTCCTCGAGCATCGCCTTGACGGTCTCGAGGAACTCCGCCGCCGGCGCGCCGTCGACGGCGCGGTGGTCGCAGGTGAGCGTCATCGTCATCGTCGGGCGGGCGACGATCTGCCCCTCCCAGACGACGGGCCGCTCCTGGCTCGCACCGACGGCGAGGATCGCGGCCTGCGGCGGGTTGAGGACGGCCGTGAACTGGTCGAGGCCGAACATGCCGAGGTTGGAGATCGTGAACGTTCCGCCCTCGAGATCCTCCCGGCGGAGCCCTCCCTCCCGCGCTCTCTTCACGACGTCGGCGCGCGCGGCGGCGACCTCGGCGAGCGAGAGATGCTCGGCGCCGTGCACGACCGGCACGACCAGCCCGCGTTCGGTGGCCACGGCGATGCCGATGTTCGCGTAGGGGAAGACGAGCAGCTCTTCCTCCGTGAACTGGACGTTGACGGCGCGATGCCGCATGAGGGCAGCCGCGCAGACCTTTACCAGCACGTCCGTGACGGTGACGCGTTCGTCGGGGTCGAGCGCCCGTCGCCGCTCGACGAAGTGGTTGACCGCGTCCATGTCGGCCGACAGGACGAGTTGGTACACGGGCACCTGCCACGCCTCCGTCAGCCGTCTGGCGATCGTTTTCCTGATCGACGTCAACGGCACGCGCTCGACGTCGGCGGGCACCTCGGCTGCCCGCGCCGGCTCGGGCTCCCGCTCCGGTCGCCGGGCTCAGGCTCCGCAGCCGGTGGCGCCTCGGCGGGCGGTGTCGCCGTTGCCGCGCGCTCGACGTCCTCGGCGACGATGCGCCCGTCCGGCCCGGTGCCGGAGAGAGCGGCCAGGTCGATCCCCTGTTCCCGGGCCAGGCGGCGCGCCAGGGGCGACGCCTTGACCCGCTCGCCCTCCCGCCGTTCGAGCGGCGCCGCCACGCTCGCTACCGGCGCCGGCTCACGCTCTGCCGGCTCGGCGCTCGGCGCAGGCTCTTCGGCAGCAGGCTCGGCGGGCTCCGGCTTCGCAGCGGCAACCTGCTCGCCTGCCTCGCCGATGTAGGCGATCGTCGTCCCGACCGGGACTTCGCCCTCCGGCACCGCGATCTTGAGAAGGACGCCCGATGCCTCGGCCTCCACCTCCTGCGTCACCTTCTCGGTGTCCAGCTCGTAGAGCAGCTCGCCCTTCTCGACGGCGTCGCCCTCGGCCTTCAGCCACTTGACGATCGTGCCCGACTCCATCCCCTGCCCGAGCCGGGGCAGCTTGACCTCGCTAGCCACGACCCACCGTGCGCCGGATCGCGTTCAGCACGTCCTCCGCGTGCGGCACGACGTACTGCTCCATCACCGGCGCGAACGGCAGCGGCGCGAACTTCGCGCCCACCCGCTCCACCGGCGCGTCCAACCAGTCGAAGGCCTGCTCCTGGACGACGGAGCTCACCTCCGCGCCGTAGCCCATGCGCGTGATGGCCTCGTGGGCGACGACGCAGCGGTTCGTCTTCTTGACCGACGCGACGAGCGCCTGCTCGTCGAGGGGCTGCAGCGTCCGCGGATCGAGAACTTCCACGGAGATCCCCTCCGACTCGGCCTCCTCTGCCGCCGTCAGCGACTCGTGCACGAGCCGCCCGATGGCGACCACGGTCACGTCGCTCCCCTCGCGGTGGATACGCGCCTGGCCGAGCGGAATGGGCTCGAGCTCCTCCGGCACGTCTTCCTTCAGCGGGTAGAGCGTCCGGTGCTCGAAGAAGACGACGGGGTTGTCGTCGTAGATCGCGGACCAGAGCAGGCCGCGGACGTCGGAGGCGGTCGACGCGTAGACAACCTTGAGGCCGGGCACGTGGCAGAACCAGGCCTCGACCTGCTGCGCGTGCTGGGCGCCCGGCGACCAGCCGGCGCCGCCCTGGGTGCGCACGGTGAGCGGCACCTTGACCTGGCCACCCGACATGTAGCGGTGCTTCGCCGCCTGGTTCACGAGCTGCTCCATGGCGAGCGTCAGGAAGTCCTCGTACATCACCTCCACGATCGGGCGCATGCCCATGATCGCGGCGCCCATGCCCGGAGCCGACGAGCGCCATCTCGGAGATCGGCGTGTTGCGGACGCGCTCCGGTCCGAACTCGGCGAGCATGCCCTGCGTGACGCCCATCGAGCCGCCCATCTCGGCGATGTCCTCGCCCATGATGAAGATGTCGTCGTCGCGCCGCATCGCCTGCGACATTGCGTCACGAACAGCCTCGCGATAGCTCAGCTCAGGCATAGACGTTCTCCAGGGCGTCGTCGGGCTTGTGCTCGGTCGCGTTGCGCGCGAACTCGACGGCGCCTTCCACCATGCGCACGACCTCGGCGTCGATCGCCGCGAGCTCATCGTCCGAAAGGCCGAGGCGCGGCTTCAGCTTCTCCAGCGGATCCTGAGTCTCGCGCAGCTCCTGCTGCTCGCCCTTCGGCCGGTAGACCTGCGGATCGCCTACGTAGTGGCCGACGAGGCGGTACGTCTCCGCGAGCAGGAACACGGGGCCCTTGCCCTTGCGTGCGTGCGCCAGCGCCCTGGTCGCCGTGGCATGGACGGCTTCCACGTCCTGCCCGTCGACGGTCATCGAGCGCATCCCGAACGCGACCGCACGCTTGGAGAGATCCGTGATCGGCAGCTGCTGGTGGGTGGGCGTCGACTCCGCGTAGTGGTTGTTCTCGCAGACGAACACCGCCGGCACCATCCAGAGCTGCGCGAGGTTGAGCGCCTCGTGGAACGTGCCGATGTTCGTCGCGCCGTCGCCGAAGTACGCGACGGCCACCCGCGGCTCGCTGCGCATGCTGGAATGCGAGCGCGGCGCCGACGATCATCGGCAAACCACCGCCCACGACGGCGTTCGCGCCGAGGTTGCCCCGTTCCACGTCGTAGAGGTGCATCGAGCCGCCGTAGCCGCGCGACACGCCTTCCACCTTTCCGTAGAGCTCCGCCATCAGCGCGTCCGGGTGCGAGCCGCGCGCCAGCGCATGACCGTGGGCGCGATGCGTCGACGCAAAGACGTCTCCTTCCGCCATGGCGCTCGCGACGCCGACTGCGACAGCCTCCTGGCCGATGGCGACGTGCAGGAAGCCGGGCAGCTCGCCGGCACGGAACTGCTCCTCGACCTTTTCCTCGAAGCGCCGGATGAGCAGCATCTCGCGGTAGAGCTCTCTCAGGCGCTCCTGCGAGAGCCCGCGCTTCTTTGCCGTCTGTGCCTGGGCCACGAGCCTGAGTTTATGCTGCTGGCTGTGGGGCTAGCTGCGCAGTGGGACGTGATCGTTTCTCAACTTCCAAGCGGTTGGCGCGAGCTCGGCGTCAAGCTTCGCCTGGCCCGGCCGAACGACGTGACGCGGGCGGCTGCGCTGCTCGGATCCCTGAGCCCAGGCGTTGCCGGCGACGAGCTGCATCTGCGTGCGACTCCCGGCGGAGAAGCGGGGCCCCGTGTCGTGCGGCGGCATCTGGCCCGGCTCGACGAGCAGGGAATCCGCGGCACGCTCGAGCTCGCGAGCACTGACGTCCCGGCTGCGGCCGAGGTAGCCGCGCAGCCCGAGGCAGCGCTCTCCGATGCGCTTACCGCGTCGCTGGCGGCCGCCTGGGACGAGCTCGTCGCGGTCCAGCCCGAAGACTGGAGCGACCTGCTGGCGGTCGTCGAGCTCCGTTCGAGCGACGAGCTGGCGCCCGCCGCGCTCGCCCTCGCGCCGCTGAATCCGTCACGTCATAGCGGTTCGCTGGCGTTCCGCTTCCGCGTCGCCTGTCGCTTCGGCTACGGAGCGGCGCCGGGGATGGCGCGTCGCTGCCTCGAGCGCCTCGACGAGCTCGGCATTCCTGGCGAGCTTAGACTGCTCGACGTGCTCTCCGACACCCAGCCCGTGCTGACCCAGGGGCCGACTTTCGTCGTCTCCGACAGGGCGGTCTGATGCGCGCCATCGTCGAGCGCGTCCAGAAGATCAAGGAGCGGGCACGCTCGCTCGCCCTCCTGCAGCTCGAGCTGGCGACGATCGAGCTCAAGCGCAAGGCGAAGTGGATCGGCATCGCCGCTGCGCTCGCGGTCGTCGCCCTCGTCGTAGTCCTCTATTCGGTCGGATTCGCCTTCGCCGCGCTGGCGGCCGGCCTCACGGAATGGCTTCCGCTCTGGGGAGCACTGCTCATCGTGTCGGGGCTGCTCCTGCTCACGGCCGCCATCCTCCTCTTCGTCGCCCTGCGCTTTGTCCGCAAAGCAACGCCGGCGCGGCCCGTGGAGGCCGTCCAGGAGGCACAGACAACCGCTCAGGAGCTACGCGATGCCTAAGCGCACGACAGAGCAGGTACGTGCGGAGATCGCCGCCGAACGCGAGGCGCTCGTCGGCGAGATTCATGGGCTGCGCCAGGACGCCACCAGTGTTCTTCCCTATGCCATCGGCACCGCGCTCGTGGTCGCGGTGCTGACGAAGAGCAAGACCGCGAGGAGCGCTCTCAAGGTGCTCTGGTGGCTGCGCTAGCGCACCGCCGCCGAGGCTAGCGACTCACCTCCGCGGGCTTGACGCTGAAGCCCCGCCGAAGCTTGGGGTGCGCGTCCGAGCGGTACACGTGTTTGCCCTTCTTCAGCCGCAGAGTCCAGCGGAACGTGCCCTTGGCGGCGACGCCGGTCTTCCGATTGACGCCCGGGCCCGTGAGGTGGAAGTTGTCGACCTTCGACCGGTCGGAGACGACGAAGAGGTAGACGCCCGGCAGGAGAGCGCCGACCCGCTTCTTCGCGGGGCTGACGAGATCGATCTTCGCCCCCGGCCCGACCGAGGCCACGAGCCTCGCCGGCTTGGCGGCAGGCGGAGGCGGCGAGCCCGGTGATGGTGGCGGCGGCGGCGGTGCTGGTGGAGGCGGCGGGGGCGGTGAGGCGGGGTGGCGGAGGCGGCGGAGGCGGAGGCGGCGGTGGCGGTGGCGGAGGAGGCGGAGGCGGAGGAGGCGGTGGCGGAGGAGGCGATCCGACCGTGAACGAGCCCTGGAGGTTCGGATGCACGTCGCACAGGTACGTGTACGTGCCTTCGGAGAACGTCAGCCCGGTCCACGTGACCGACTCGGTTGCGGCGACTCCGGTGGACTGATCCACGCCGGGCCCGGAGAGGTGGTAGTTGTGGATCGTCGCCGAGTCCGAGACCTGGAAGTCGTGCGTCCCGGGGCTTTGCGGGCTGGAAGGGCCGCTGATGTTGCCGGACTGGTCGATCGAGCCGCTCATCGTGTGGTCGGCGTTGCCGGCTCCGGGGAGCACGAGAGCGACGCAACCGACCAGGCCGGCGGCGATCACGAGCCAAGCCCCCCGTGGCACGTGATCTTCGGAGCGCGACGCGAACACCGCTCAACCGGCCTGCTTCACCGCGAAGCCGCGGCGCACCTTGGCGTGTGCGTCGGAGCGGTACACGTGCGGCCCCTTCTTCAGCCGCAGAGTCCAGCGCACGGTGCCCCTGGCGGCGACGCCCGTCTTCCTGTTGACGCCGGGGCCCGTGAGGTGGAAGTTGTCGACCGCCGAGCGGTCCGAGACGACGAACAGATAGCGCCCGGCGGTGAGCGATGTGACCCGCTTGCCGGCTCGCTTGAGATCGATCTTCGCCCCCGGCCCGATCGTCCCGGAGAGCCTCACCGGCTTGGCGGAAGGCGGTGGCGGCGGCGGGGGCGGGGGCGTGCCGACCGTGAACGTCCCTCGCATCGCAGCGGGGTGCACGTCGCACTGATACGTGTACTGGCCCTCCGGCAGCGTCACCTTGAACGTCGAGATCCCCGTTGTCTCGATGCCCGTCACGACGGGCGTCCCCACGAGATGGAAGTTATGGAGCTCGCCCCGATCGTCGACGACGATCTCGTGCTCCTCGCCGGGAACGAGGCCGGCCGTTCCGGTCAGTGAGATCGTGAACTCGGGCCCGACCGACCCGTTCATCGTGTGGCTGGCCGCTGCCCCGGGGAGGAAGATCGCCCCTGCGGCGAGCGCGGCAAGCGCCGTCACCCTGAGGACCCTCACGGTCCTTCCTTACGCAGCGTTCCGGGAAACGGTTCTTAGGCGCGCAGCTCGGCGTCGTACTGCGCGGCGAGCGCGGTGACGATTCGCTCCCTCAGCGCCGCTGCGTCTTCGTCCGAGAGCGTCCGCTCCGCCGACTGGAACGACAAGCGGAAGGCGATCGACTTCCGCCCCTCCCCCGCCTGCTCGCCGCGGTAGACGTCGAAGGCCGTCATCTCTCGCAGCTCGGGGCCGGCGGCGGCACGGGCGGCGGCGACGAGCTCTGCGGCCGTGACCGACTCGGCGACGGCAAAGGCGAGATCCTGCTTCAGCGCCGGGTACGTGATCACGTCCTCGTAGACGAGGAGGTCCGGGACTCGCTCCACGAGAGCATCCACGTCGAGCTCGAAGAGGCCCCACGTGCCCGGCAGACGGTCGTCCGCCAGCTCGAGCACCCAACCTTCGTCTGTCCTCGCTCCGACCCCCGGGAACCGCAGGTAGGAGGCGCGCTCGAACGACGCGTTCACGTGCAACGCCGCGTACAGGCCCTCCACGATGCCCTTGGCTCGAGAGAAGCCTCCCTCGACGATGCCGGCGACGTGCCAACGCTCGTCCGGCAGCTCTTCCCCGCTGGGGAGATACACGTGGGCCAGCTCGAAGAGCGCGATGTCCTCATTGCCCGCGTCGACGTTCCGCGTGGCCGAGGCGATGAGACCGTCGGCGAGCGCCGTCCGCAGCACCGCCTGCTCGCTCGACAGCGGCTCCGACAGCCGGATCGCTCCGGGAACTGGATCGTCTGGCAGCAAGCTCCAGTTGTATGCCTCGGCGAAGCCGAACCCGACGAGCGTGTCCTGGATGCGGCGCCGGATGCGCTGCGCTCTGGTGAGGCGGCCGTTGAGCTCGCTGCGTACCGGCTGCGTGGCCGGCACGCGCTCCAGGTCGAAGCGGGCCACCTCCTCCACGACGTCGATCTCCCGCGTGACGTCACCGGCTCGCCACGTGGGTACGCGCACGGTCCAGTCGCGGCCGACCTCGAACCCCAGGCGCTCGAGGCGGCGGCGCTGCTCCGCCTCCTCGATCTCGAGCCCCGTGACCTGCTCGGCACGCTCGGGCCTGTAGGCAATCGTCGCCGGAGGTTGCGGCTCCGCGCGCACGTCGGCGTGCCCCGTCCACCGGGCACCGGTCAGGGAGACGAGCAGCTCGGTCGCAAAGCGCGCTGCCTGCAGGGCCGCCTCAGGGTCCTGGCCTTTCTCCCAGCGATTCGACGCCTCCGAGCGCAACCGCAGCCGCTCGGACGACCGCATGATGCCGACCGGCTCGAAGTTCGCCGCCTCCAGCAGAACGGACGTCGTGGACCCGGAGACCTCGGTCTCCTCGCCGCCCATGATCCCGGCGATGGCGATCGGCCGTTCCCCGTCCGTGATCAGCAGATCCTCCGGCTCGAGCGCGCGCTCCTGCCCGTCGAGCGTCCTCATGCGCTCGCCTCTCTTCGCGCGCCGGACGCCGATCCGACCGCCGGCGAGCGTGTCGAAGTCGAACGCGTGCAGCGGACTGCCCAGCGCGTGCATGACGTAGTTCGTCACGTCGACGACGTTCGAGATCGGCCGCATGCCCGCCGCCACGAGCCGAGCCTTGAGCCAGGGCGGCGACGGCGCGACAGTCACATCTCTGAACAGGCGGCCGATGTAGCGCGGGCAGCCGTCGAGGTCGTCGATCTCGATGGTCACCGGCTCGTCGCCGGCAGGCTCAGGGTCGGCCCCGGGGGGCGGCGCCAGCTCGGTGTCAAAGATCGCCGCCACCTCGCGGGCGATGCCGTAAACGCCGAGCAGGTCTGGCCGGTTGTGCGTCGTCTCGAGCTCGAGCACGACGTCGGAGAGCGGCAGTGCGTCGCTTAGCGGCGTGCCCGGCTCCCACTCGTCGGGCAGGACGATGATGCCCGCGTAATCGTCGCCGAGCTCGAGCTCCTGCTCGGAGAGGATCATGCCGTCGGACACGGAGCCGCGCAGCTTCGCCTGCTCTAGCACGCGTCCGTCCGGGAGGACGGCGCCGGGCAGGGCGACGGCAACCGTGGCGCCGGCGGAGAAGTTCCACGCGCCGCACACGATCTGGCGAGGCTCTCCCTCCCCCACGTCAACCGAGCACAGCTGAAGCCGGTCGGCGTTGGGGTGCTTGGCCGCTTCGAGCACTCGCCCGACGCGGTAGAGACCGAGGTTGCCGTCGGTGTCGGCGACGCCGCGCGTCTCGATCGGCCCAACCTCGCTGCTCGTGAACAGCAGCCGCTGCGCGAGCTCAGCCGCGGGCTCGTCGACGTCGACGTAGTCACGGAGCCAGGAGACGGGGACTCTCAAAACTGCCTCAGCACGCGGAGGTCGTTCTCCCAGAACATGCGGATGTCCGGGATGCCATGCCGCTGCGCGGCGATGCGGTCGAGCCCGAGGCCCCACGCGAACCCGCTCCACTCGTTCGGGTCATAGCCGACGTTCTCGAACACGGCAGGGTCGACCACGCCCGCGCCGCCCATCTCGTACCAGCCCGAGTGCTTGCAGAACGCGCACCCTCTTCCCTCGCAGAGGAAGCACGTCATGTCGAACTCGACCGACGGCTCGGTGAAGGGAAAGAAGTTCGTCCGCATGCGTACCTCCCGGTCTTCACCGAACATCGCGCGGGAGAAGTGCACGAACGTGCCCTTTAGGTCGGCAAGCGTGATGTGGCGGTCTACCGCCAGCGCCTCGATCTGGTGGAAGACGGGCGTGTTCTTCGGGCTCGGCGTGTCGCGCCGGTAGGCACGACCGGGCACGGCGATGTAGATCGGCGGCTGCCGTGACTCCATGATGCGGATCTGCCCGGTCGACGTGTGCGCGCGCAGCAGCGTGTTGTCGTCGACGTAGAACGTTTCGCGCGGCGACCGGGAGGGATGCGTCAGCGGCTGGTTGAGCGCGTCGAAGTTGTGCCAGACCGTCTCCACCTCGCGGCTGTCGACGATCTCGTAGCCGAGGCCCAGGAAGATGTCCTCGGCCTCACGGGTGATCTGCGTGAGCGGATGGAGGTGCCCGAGCGGCGGCGCCTCGCCGGGCAGCGTCACGTCGAGGCTCTCCGTCGCGACGCGCCGGTCCGCCTGCTCGAGTGCGGCGTGACGTGCCTCGACGGCCTGCTCGAGACGCTCGCGCACGGCATTCAGCGCGCATCCCGGTCTCGCGGTCCCGTACCTCTCGCAGCGCGAGCTTGAGCTCGCTCTTGCGGCCGAGGAAACGGACGCGCGCATCGTCGAGCGCCTCGAGGGAATCGGCCCGTCTCGATCGCGCTCAGAGCCTCGTTCTCGAGCGCCTGGGCGTCCATCCGCCGACTGTACCATCGGCCTTCGTGACCTCCCCGTACGACCCTTTCGCCGCCGTCTACGACGTGTGGGCCTCCGACATGACGGAGGACGTGCCCTACTACGTCGCGCTCGCGCGGGAGGTTCCGGACGGGCCGATCGTCGAGCTCGCCGTCGGCAACGGCCGGGTCGCGGTCCCCGTGGCGCTGGAGACGGGGCGGCGAGTGATCGGCATCGACGCATCGTCCGCGATGCTCGCCCAGGCCCGCGTGCGGGCCGAGCAGACCGGCGCCGACCTCGACCTCCGCGAGAGCGACATGCGCGACTTCACCCTCGACGAGCCGGCGGCCCTCGTCTACTGCCCGTTTCGCTCGCTTCTGCACCTGCCGACGTGGCAGGACAAGCGGCGCGTCTTCGAGCGCGTGGCCGCGAACCTCCGGCCCGGTGGACGGTTCGCGTGGAACGCCTTCTGCTTCAACTTCCGGATAGCCGCCGAGGTCGAGGGCCACCATCCGGACGATCCGGTCCCGCACACGATCCGGCAGGCACCCGGCGACAACCGCGTAGACATCGAGCTCGACGCCGGTGGCGCGATCTCGCTCTGGTGGGTGACGAAGTCGGAGTGGGAAGGCCTGATCGACGTCGCCGGCCTGGAGGTGGAGGCGCTCTACGGGTGGTTCGACCGGCGACCGTTCGACGACGAGAGCCCGGAGTTCGTGTGGATCGCGCGCAAGCCGGCCTGAACGCGGAGAGGGCTCCCGAAGGAGCCCTCTCGCAAACTGGCCACCAGCCGCGACTACTGCCCGACGATCAGCTGGTCCGCATAGATGTTCTGATTGCGGTTGCCGGTGTTGTTTGACGCCGGCCCGGGAGCCGGGTCGGTGTCGCAAGGAGATACGTCGCGGTTGTCGGCCCACGCGACGTGCACGATGTGGTTCGCGCCGTCCCAGCGGGCAGCCAACTCGTTGTAGTCGCCGTGGAAGGCCGCCGTACCTCCCCCGAACAGGAGGCAGTTGCCGTTGTGCGAGACATCCGTCACACGCGTCGCTGCGTCGAAGGCCGGATAGACGGCGCCGTCGCAGTTCGTGCAGGCGTAGTACACGTCGAGCGCCTCGTTGGCCGGCGTGACGCTGTTCCGGAAGTCGTACCAGGCCACGTGCAATGCCCCGTTCGAGACGTCGATCGTCGGGAATATCTGATGTCTCGTCGAGGCTCCTTCGCCGTTGACCTGAACTGCCGAACCCCACGTCGCGCCGCCGTTCGTCGAGCGCTGAACGTAGATGTCGTAGTCGCCGGCGGCGAGACTCTGATAGGCGGCGTAGACGACGTCGGCATCCGTATCGTCGGTAGCGAGGAAGGCGAAGGTCGGCGTCCTGAAGGCGACCCCGGGAGCCTGGCCCGAGACGACCGGGCCGACCACGACCGGCTGGCTCCACTTCTTCCCACAGTCGGTCGACTTCACGATGTTGATCGTGTCCGCGCCGGTGCTCCGCTCGAAGGCGTTGTAGGCGACGTACACCGCACCGTCCGCTCCCACGGCGATGTCCGCCCCCTGGTTGTTCGGCGTGCCGGCCTGGCCGCCGGTGGAGACCACCTTGGCCGGCGAGAACGTCGCTCCCCCGTCGTCGGAGACGCTGACCATGATCGGGGAGTTCCCGGAAGCCCCGTGGAAGTCCGTGTGAGCCACGTACACATTCCCCGCGCAGTGGCTGGCGGACGCGGAGTTGAGATCGATCTCCATCCACTCCTTGTCGGTGAACGTGCCGGCGAAGCCCGCCGGCGCCCGGCACCGCGAAGCCGACCGCGCCGCGGTCGACGACCGTCGTCCCGGCATACGTGAAGTTCGGCGGATTCGCCGCGCGAGTTCGGCGTGCTCACGCCGCCCGGCGTGCCCGGCGTGTAGTCGTACCTCGCCACGTACACGAGGTTGTCCAGCGGCCGGTCGGGCTGGTCGAAGTGCGGTTGAACGCGATGCCGGCGACGAGCAGGTCGCCGTCCGGAGCGAAGCGGACGACCGGGTCACCCGAGGCGTCGAGGCCCTTGAGCGGCGAGCGATCCGGCCGGAGACGTGTCCGACGGGAAGCCCGGAACGATACGTGTTGAACCACGTTGCCCCGCCGTCGTCCGAGACGTAGAAGCCGCAGCCAGACGTCGAGCCGGTGACCGTCACCATCCGGTAGTCGTTGGCCCCTGCCGCGACGATGTCCGTGTCAGACGGGGCTGATCGCGATCGTCGTCTCGTTCGACTGGCGGTTCTGCGCGTCGAAGCTCGGGTTCGGCGTCCCGCCGTCGACGTTGTTGTTGTCGTTCGTGACCTTGACGTCCACGCCGTCGACCGCGTGACCGGCGATGCTGCTGGGCACTGCGAGCAGGCGACGGCCAGCGCCGCGAAGCAGCATGAGGCGCCCGCTTCTCTCGAGCACATGAACAATGATCCCCTCCTTTCTTGCGCGGTTACCCGACGAGCTGGCCTACCCTATGCGCCGTGCAGTCGAAACCCGCCGCGGCCCAGCCCTACGACTCGATCGCCCGGCTCTACGACCCGTGGAGCCGCAGCGTCGTCGAGGACGTCTCCTTCTACGTCGAGGAGGCCTCGCGCGCGGCGCCCGGGCCGGTGGTCGAGCTCGGGGTCGGCACGGGCCGCATCGCCGTTCCCGTGGCGGCGGCGGGGATCTCCGTGATCGGCGTCGACTCCTCGGCGGGCATGCTCGAGATCTGCCGCGAGGCTGCAGACCTCGCGGGCGTCTCCGGGAAGCTCGATCTGCGGCTCGGCGACTACAGCCGGCCGCCCGTCTCCGAGCGCGTCGCGCTCGTGCTGTGCCCCTTCCGGGCCTATCTCCATCTCCACAGCGAGGCGGAGCGGCTGGAGGCGTTGCGCGCCGCCTACGACCTGCTCGTGCCCGGTGGCCGCCTCGTCTTCGACGTGTTCACGCCGAGCCGCGAGGACATCGAGGAGACGCACGGCCGGTGGCTGGAGCGCGAGCCGGGAATCTTCGAGCGCGCCGACTGGGACACGCGCGAGGCGCGTGCTGACGCTGTCGTTGCGCGGCCCCGACTCGGAGACGACGATGGAGCTCGCCTGGGTCTCGCAGGCCGAGTGGCGGGCGCTGCTCCACGAGGCCGGATTCACGGTGAACGCGTGCTACGGCTGGTTCGACCGGCGGCCGTGGGCGAACCAGGAAGACTCGATTTGGATCGCCACCCGACCTGGCGTAGGGTAGGGCCGCATGAGCTGGTGGGTCTGGCTGATCATCCTCGGCGCGATCGTCCTGATCGCCGTCTTGCTGGTCGGGATGTACAACAAGCTCGTCACGCTGCGCAACCGCGCCGAGAACGCCTGGGCACAGGTCGACGTCCAGCTCCGCAAGCGCTACGACCTGATCCCGAACCTCGTCGAGGCGGTGAAGGGCTACGCCGCGCACGAGCGGCAGGTGTTCGAGGAGGTGACGGAGGCGCGTACCAGGGCGCAGCAGGCGCAGGGCGTGCAGGAGCAGGCGCAGGCCGAGAACGCGCTGACGGCGGCGATCGGCCGCCTCTTCGCCGTCGCGGAGGCCTATCCCGAGCTCCGGGCGACCGAGAACTTCCAGCAGCTGCAGGCGTCGCTGACCGAGGTGGAGGGCGACATCGCCGTCTCGCGCCAGGTCTACAACGACACGGTGCTGTCGTACGAGAACGCGCTGGAGACCGTGCCGACGAGCATCATCGCCGGCATCTTCAACTTCCGGCCGCGCGAGTACTTCGAGGTCGAGGAGGCCGCGATCCGCGAGGCCCCTCAGGTCAGCTTCCCCTAGGAACATGGGCCAAGCACGCGCGGCCGCGACGCTGGTCGCGATCTGGAGCACTGGCGCTGCTCGTGCCGGGCGGCAGGCGCGGCGCAGGAGAAGTCCTATTCGCTGCCGCAGGCGGTCGTCAACGTCGAGATCGCCTCCGACGGCTCGCTGCTCGTCCGCGAGGACATCACGTTCTCGTTCTCGGGCTCGTTCTCGGGCGCCTACCGCGACATCCCGGTCCGGCGGGGCGAGCGCGTCGAACTCGTCTCCGTGAGCGAAGGCGGCCGCCGCTACCAGCCCGGCGGCAACACCGCCCTGGGGAGCTTCGACCGGGCCGGCAAGTACGGCGTCGACGCGAACACGCAGCGCGTGCGCGTCGTCTGGCACTACCGGGCGTCCAACGAGCAGCGCGTCTTCACGATCCGCTACCGCTTCCGCGGCCTGGCCGTCGCCTACGACGACGTCGTGGACGTCAATCTCCAGGTCTGGGGAGACGAGTGGCCCGTCGCCGTCAACAACCTGAGCGCAGAGATGGACGCTGCCGCGAGCCGATCGCGCTCCAGGGCACCCTCTACCGCGTGTGGGGGGCTCCCGAGTGGGTGCAGGGCGTCGTCGACCGCACGAGGACCGGCACCACGTTGCGGGCCGTGAACGTCCCGTCCGGCCAGTTCGTCGAGATGCGCACCGTGTTCCCGCGGCGACTGCTCACGTCCACGGGCGGCGCGCGGGTCGTGGACGGTAACGGCTTCGCGGAGATCCTCGCCGAGCAGCAGGAGCGGGCGGAGGACTACGACGAGAACCGCCGGAAGATCGACGAGGCGAAGGACAACCTCGGCCGGACGCTGCTCACGATGGGGCTGCTTGCCGTCGGCCCGGCCATCGGCGCCCTGTTTCTCATCTGGCTCTTCTTCGGCCGCGAGCGCAGGACCGGCTACGACCGCGAGTACGAGCAGGAGCCGCCCTCCGAAGAGCCGCCGGCGATCGTGCCGCCGCTTCTGCGCCAGGGAACGGAGCCTGGGTCACTCGAGTTCACGGCCACGCTCTTCGACTTGATCAGGCGCGGCTACTACGTCGCGAAGCCGGTAACGACCGAGAAGAAGATCGTGGGCCGGCTTGCGCACGGAGCAGGTGGCGGATCTCGAGCTCTCGCCCGGCGACGCGGCGATCGAGCTGACGAAGTACGAGGAGCCCGTCGCCAAGGTTTTCGACCACATCGTCGACGACGGGCCAGAGGTGCTGTCGAAGATGCGCGACCGCATCGAGAAGGCGCGCACCTCGAACAGCAAGCGTTTCGCGCGCTTCAAGGAGGAGGTCTCGGAGGAGATCGGCAAGCGGCGCTGGTATCTCGGCACCGGCGCGAAGGTGCTCGGCGTCGTCATCGCCGCGTTGGCCATCGCGGCAGCCGTGCTGTTCTGGCAGGGCGTCGCCGGCTTCCGCCCCGAGGCGCCGCGCTGGAACGACATCGTGCTGATCGCGCTCGGCGTCTGCGCGGTCATCAACGCCGTGGTGCTCGTCATCGGCATCGGGAACACGAAGCTCTGGCGGCGACGCACGAAGGACGGCCAGCTCGAGGCGCAGCGCTGGGAGGCGTTCCGCCGTTACCTCGCCGACTTTCCGCGGCTGGACATCGCCCCGCCGGCGACGCTCGCCCTCTGGGAGCGTTTCCTCGTCTACGGAATCGCCTTCGGCATCGCCGAGCGCGTGCTCCAGGGCGCGCAGCTGCACATGCCCGAAGAGCTGCACGAGGCGAGCTCGATCTACTGGATCAGCCCGCACGGCGACCTCGGCTCGGGAGCGAGCGCGCTCGCCATCGGCGACCTCTCGTCGGGCTTCGGCTCAGCGCTCGCCCCGCCCTCCTCGAGCGGCTCCAGCGGCTTCGGCGGCGGCTTCTCGGGCGGCGGCGGAGGCGGAGGTGGCGGCGGCGGCGGAGGGGCCTGGTAAGCCGAAAGAGCCATCTTGCCGCCCGGTGGGAACTGCGGCACGATGACTCGGTGTCGGATTCGGTCGTCGACCGCGGCGAGATCGAAGAGATGATGTGGGCGCTTGCCGACATCCGCGTCGACGTCGGCGTCATCCGCCGCTATCTTCCCGAGGAGGACGACGATGAAGAAGAAGCGGAAGAAGACGAGCCGTGAGGAGAGCGACGCGCGACTGGAGCGCGCGTATCGCCAGGCCGAGAAGCTGAGGGAGTACGCCACACGCAGACCGGGCGCCCGCGCGCGCCTGGAAGCGATCGACAGAGGCGACGGCTAACCAGTTCGCCGGCGAGCCTGCTCGTAGAGCGCGATCGCGCCGGCGACGGCGACGTTGAGCGACTCCGCGCCCTCCGCCATCGGGATCGACGCGGCCGCGTCGCACCGCTTGAGCACGTCGAGAGGCAGTCCCGCGCGTTCGGCGCCGAGCACGAACGTCACCTGCTCGCCTAGCTCGACCTCGCTCAGCGGCTGACCGCCCTCGGCGACGAGCGCTACCCACGGCGCGGGCGCGTCCTCGAAGTCGAGCAACGGCACGCGAAAGATCGCGCCGGCCGAGCCGCGCAGCGCTTTCGGCGACGTCGGGTCCGCGCAACCGGACGACAGGGCGACAAAGGCACCGAACGCGTCTGCCGTCCTGATCAGCGTGCCGACGTTCCCGGGATCGGCGACGTGCCAGAGCGCGAGGCCAAGTTGCAAGTTGTTACTTGGCAGCTCTCGCGGGAGGTCGTCGCGCCGGAAGACCGCGATCACCCTCGCCGGATGCGCGAGCTCCGAGACGTCCGCGAGCAGCTTCGGCTCGACGTCGACGCCGGCCGTGAGCACGTCCTCCGGCTCGAGGCCCGCGTCAAGGCCCGCCTGGACGAGATCCTCGCCTTCGACTACGAACAGCCCGAGCCTGCGGCGCTGCGGGGCCGAGCGCAGCCGCCGGACGAGCTTCAGGCGGGGATTGGCGGCCGAGGTGATCACCCCGGCCGGACGTTACTTCTCGAGAGCTTCCTTCGCCTTGGCGGCGATGGCCTTGAACGCGTCGGGGTCGCTGACCGCGATGTCGGCCAGCACCTTGCGGTCGAGCTCGATCTCCGCCTTCTTGCAGCCGGAGACGAACTGGTTGTACGAGAGCCCCTCCTGCCGTCGCTGCGGCGTTGATGCGGATGATCCAGAGGCTCCGCATCGTGCGCCTGCGGGCGCGGCGGTCGCGATAGGCGTAGACGAGCGACTTGTCGACCTGCTCCTTCGCCTGCGTGTAGCTGATGTGCTTCTGGCCCCAGTAGCCCTTGGCCTGGCCAAGCACCTTGCGCCGCTTCTTGCGCGCCGCGACGGAACGCTTGACGCGTGGCATCAGGAACCACGCCCCAGCAGCTTCCGCGCCTCGCGGACGTCGGCCGGATGCACGGCCTCGTCGCGCGCGAAGTCACGCTTGCGCTTGGCCGACTTGCCTTCGAGGTTGTGGCTCTGCATGGCGTGGCGGCGCAGGATCTTGCCCGTGCCCGTCACTTTGAACCGCTTTTTCGCGGAACTCGAACTCTTCTGCTTTGGCATTTCAGCTCCCGGTTGCGCTCTGGACTTCGGGTTCCGCATCGTCGGCCGACCGTTCCTTGCCGGCGGCCTTCGTCGGCGCGAGCACCATGACCATGTTCCGTCCGTCCACCTCCGGCTGGGCTTCGATCTGGCCCAACTCGGCTACGTCGTCGGCGAGGCGCATCAGCAGGTCACGGCCGCGCTCCGGGTGGAGGGTCTCCCTCCCGCGGAACATGATCGTGACCTTGACCTTGGCGCGCTGTCCGAGGAAGCGGAGGACGTGGCCCTTCTTGGTCTCGTAGTCGTGGATTCCGATCTTCGGTCTGAGCTTGATCTCCTTGACGTGTATCTGGGACTGGTGCTTGCGGGCGAGCTTGGCCTTCTGCTCCTGCTCGTAGCGGTACTTCCCGTAGTCCATGACCCGCGCTACCGGCGGATCGGCCTGGGCGGCGACCTCCACGAGGTCGAGGCCCTTCGATTCCGCGTACTCGAGGGCTTCAGGCGTCGGCTTGATGCCGAGCTGCTCGCCACCTTCGTCGATCAGCCGCACCCGCGGCACGCGAATCGAGTCGTTGACCCGGGTCTGGGGGACCGGACGGACGGGCTCTACGAACCGTCTCGGTCTCAAAGGGTTGTCACCAAGCCGCCTCTATCCTCCTGATTGAACGACGAAACCGCTACTCAAGCGGCCCGATACCTCGTCGTTGCGACTCGGTTGAACCTCCACGGAGCCTTGAGCTCGGGAGGTGAGGAACGGTGCCGCTCCTGCTTAGCAGAGCTAGAGGGTAGCAAGTTCCCCGATCAGCTCGTCAAGGCTGCGGGTTTCCTGCCCGCCGCCGCGCTCGCGGACGGCCAGCGCGGCGTCCGACTCCTTGTCGCCGTAGACGACGACCCGCGGGATCTTCTGGAGCTCCGCGTCGCGGATGCGCTTGGAGACGGTCTCGTCACGCTCGTCGACATCGGCGCGCGCGCCGGCCTCCACGAGCCTCGCCCGGATGTCTTCGGCTGCAGCCCGATGACTCTCGCCTACCGGGATCACGCGCACCTGCACCGGCGCCAGCCAGAGCGGGAAGTCGCCGGCGTAGTGCTCGATGAGGATCCCCAGGAAGCGCTCGAGCGACCCGAAGCAGCGCTCGGTGGACGACGAACACGGGGTGCTCGGCGTTGTCCGGCCCCATGTACGTGAGGCCGAACCGTGCAGGCATTTGGCGGTCGAGCTGGATCGTCCCCAGCTGCCAGGAGCGGCCGAGGACGTCGGTCACGTGGATGTCGATCTTCGGGCCGTAGAAGGATCGCCGTCCCCTTCGTTGAGGTCGTACTCGATCCCGCGCCGCTCCAGCGCCGCTCTCGTAGCGCGCCTCGGCGAAGTCCCACTCCTCGTCGTTGCCGAGCTTGTCCTCCGGCCGCGTCGAGAACTCGACGCGCTGGCCTCGATGCCGAAGAGGCCGTAGAGGTAGTCAGCGAAGTCGAGGCAGCGTCGCAGATCTCGTCCTCGATCTGCTCCGGCGAGCAGAAGATGTGCGCGTCGTCCTGCGTGACGTGCTGGACCCGTGATCAGGCCGTGCAGCGTGCCCGCGCGCTCGTTTCGGTGTAGCGTGGAGCCGACTCTGCGTAGCGGAACGGCAGGTCGCGGTAGCTGCGCAGCTCGGAGCCGAAGAGCAGCATGTGCCCCGGACAGTTCATCGGCTTGAGACCGAACGTCCGCTCGTCGTCCGTACGGAACGAGGAACATGTCGTCGCGGAACTTCTCCCAGTGGCCCGACGTGATCCACACGGCCTTGTCGTACATCAGCGGCGTCTTCACCTCGACGTAGCCGCGCTTAGCGTTCTCGCGCCGCCGTAGGTCCTCGAGGATGTTGCAGAGCACCATCCCCTTCGGGATGCCAGAACGGCGAGCCGGGCGAACGCTGTCGTCGAGATGGAAGAGGTCGAGCTGCTGGCCGAGCCTGCGGTGGTCGCGGCGCTTCGCCTCCTCCAGCCGCTCGAGGTACGCGTCGAGGTCCTCCTGCGAGTAGAAGGCGGTGCCGTAGATCCGCGTCAGCTGCGTGTTCTTCTCGTCCCCGCGCCAGTACGCGCCGGCGAGGCCGGTCAGCTTGAGCGCCTTGATCGGCTTCGAGTCCTGCAGGTGCGGGCCGCGGCAGAGGTCGGTGAACTCGCCCTGCGTGTAGAGCGAGATGTCGCCCTCGGCCGTGTCGACGAGCTCGACCTTGTACGGCTCGTCCTCGGCGGAGAAGCGCTCGCGGGCCTCGTCGCGCGCGATCTCCTCGCGGCTCCATTCGCGACCCTCGGCGAGCTCGCGGCGGATCTCCTCCTCGATCCGCTCGAGGTCGGACTCGTGGATCGGCTCCGGGAACTCGAAGTCGTAGTAGAAGCCGTTCTCGATCGGCGGGCCGATGGCGATCTTCACGCCCGGATAGAGCCTCCGAACGGCCTCGGCCAGCAAGTGCGCCGCCGAGTGGCGGAGGACGTACAGCGCATCCGGGATCGTCGGGGTTGCGCGTCGTGAGGATCTCGATCTCGCCGCCGTCCGTCAGCGGTAGCCGTAGATCCTGGACGTGGCCGTTCGAGCGCACGAGCACGGCCTGCTCGGCGAGCTTGGGCCCGATCGCCTTCGCGGCATCGAGCCCCGAGGCGCCTTCCGGCAGCTCGAGCTCCGACTTGTCCGGGCAGGACGACCTTCATCTCAGACGTCGGCGCCCGCCTCGAACGCGGCTTCGCGCGCATCGGCAGCGCGCTGCCAGCGGCGGTCGAAGTACACCGCCATCCAGATCGACATCTCGAACAACAGGAGTAAGGGGATCATCGTGAAGAGCAGCGTCACGGGGTCGACCCCGGGCATCAGCACCGCGAGCGCGGTGACGGCGACGTAGCCGATCCTCCGGTTGCGGCGCAGCTTGGAGGACGGGACGATGCCCAGGCGGGCGAGCGCCAGGATGAAGATCGGCAGCTCGAAGACGACGGAGAGCGCGATCAGCACCCACAGCACGAACGTGTAGTAGTCCTTCGCCCGCAGCTGGATGTCGAACTCGTCGGAGTTGAAGTTCGTGAGGAAGTCGATCGAGGCCGGCAGCGCGACGAAGTACGCAAAGAACAGTCCGCCGAGGAAGAGGACTGTGGCGAAGGCAGTGAAGCCGAGGATGACCCGTTGCGTGTTCTCGTAGAAGGCGGGCGAGAGGAAGCTCCACAGCTGCCAGAGGATGACTGGCAGCGCGATCGCCACCGCCGCCCAGAAGGCGATCATGAACGTCGTGATGAACGGCTCGGCGACCGCGAACGTCGTCGGCTTCAGGCCTGGGTCGAGCGGCCTGTTCAGCCAGCCGAGGATCGTGTCGTTGAACGTGAACGTGACGATGAAAGCGGCGCCGACGGCGACGAGGCACCAGACGAGCCTCGTCGCGCAGCTCACCCAGGTGGTCGACGAGCGGCGCCTCTTCACCGGGCGCCAGCCGCCGCGGAACGACACGGCGCATGGTTACGTGGTGTCGGTCTTGGGCGCCCGAGGCAGTCTCCTCGGGCAGCTCGGGCGTCACGTCATCGTCGTCGTCCGAGCCGCTGATCGAGCTCTTGAACTCGCGCATGCCCTTGCCGATCGAGCGCCCCATCTCCGGCAGCTTCTTCGGCCCGAAGACGAGCAGCGCCACGATGAGCAGGATGATGATCTCTCCGGGTCCGACCCAGCCTGGCACGGGACCTAGGGTACCACCGGCCTACGCGGGCTCGGCAGCGGAGTCAGCACGGGCTCCAGCTTTTCGCGCAGGTGCTCGAAGTCGGGCGGCAGCACCAGAGCCTCGCCGAGATGCTCGGGATCCTCGTCGACGCCGAAGCCTGGGCCCAGCGTCGCGATCTCGAACAGCACGCCGCTCGGCTCGCGGAAGTAGATGGAGCGGAACCAGAAGCGGTCGATGACCGGCGTCGGGCGCAATCCGGCGGCCGCGACACGCTGCTGCCACTGCTCGTGGTCGTCCATGGTCGAGGCCCACGCGACGTGGTGGACGGCGCCGGCGCCCATCACGCCGGGCGCCTCGGGCGCCGGGTCGTATGCGTAGAAGCCTCCCCGCTCCTCGCCGCGCGCCTCCCAGGTGTTCTCGCCGACCGGCTCGAAGGCGAGTGTCTCCTCCAGGGCCGCGCGGCTCGCTTCCGGATCGTTCGCAAATGCCCGGACGCCGTCGAAGCCCTGCAGCGCGAGCTCCTTCGGGATCTCGGGGTGGTCGGCGACGAGCGGCGGGTCGTCCGTCTCGACGACGGCCAGCTCGTGCTCGAGCCCTTCCGGGTCGGCGAAGCGGAGGAAGCTCTCGCCGCGCTCTCCTCCGACGCGCTGCTCCCAGAAGTCGAGCGCGTCGGTCGAGGCGACGCGCCAGACGACGCGGTGCACCATGCCTGCGCCGGCGCGGCCGGGAGCTGCGTTCGGATACTCGAAGAACGTGATGTCGGAGCCGGGGCTGCCCTGCTCGTCGGCGTAGAAGAGGTGGTAGACGGTCGGGTCGTCCTGGTTCACCGTCTTCTTCACGAGCCGCAGGCCGAGCGTGCCCGTGTAGTACTCGACGTTTCGCGGCGCGTCGCCGGTGATGCACGTGACGTGGTGCACGCCTTCGAGCTTCATCAGGCGTACCGTACCGTTCGAGATCGTGCTCACAGGGCTCGTCGCATTCCTCGGCGTCTCGGCGCTCGTGATCTGCACTCCGGGTCAGGACACCGCGCTGACGATCCGCAACACGCTGTCGGGCGGGCGCGCCAGCGGCTTCGCGACGGCGGCCCGCCTGGCGACCGAGAAGAGCTAACGCGCGGAGCCGTCGAAGTACCGCTGGGCGAGCGCCCAGGCCTCCTTCCCGCAGGTCGACCCGATCTTCCGCCCCTCGAAGTCGTCCGGCGAGACGTGGATGCCCATGAAGAGCCGCGATATTCCGGCCTGGTCGGCCGCGTCGTAGTACGTCGCCCACTGCAGCTCGAGATTCCTGGCCGGCCCAGCCTCCGTCTTCAGGTCACCGACACGAACCGGCCACTTGTAGACACCGCCGGGGAAATAGGGATCGCCGGTGAACGCCGTGAGCACTTCAGCCGCTGCACGGCTGAACGTGCTGTGGCCGGAGACGTATCCGGCGAACGCGGGCGTGACGAAGGTCGGCAACTGGTAGGGCAGCCAGTCGACGGCAAGGATCCAGCCCACTCCGCCCTTCTGCGTCTCGGGATCCTCCGGGTTCCCGCGCCAGGCCTTGATGGCGATCTCACCGCGATTGCCGGCCAGGTGCGCGTGCCGCTCGCCCGGCGCGCTCGACTCGGCCGTGATCACCTCGACGAGGCCCGGGACGAGCGGCAAGCCCCTCGGATCGAATGACGGCCCGCCGGGGTCGCTCGACTGGCCCTTTCCGCCCATGTAGCGAATCATCGAGATCGGGCGCGCAGAGTCGTAAAAGCCCTTTACTCCCCAGGCCGCGACGGCGGCGTCGTGCACGGCGCCGTTGAGCGCGAGGTAGAGCTTCACGTCCCACTCGAGCGGGCTCAGTTGCTTGCCGCGGCCGCCGATGCGGCGCACGAACCCGGGTGAGTCGGTGACCTCGTTGGCCACGGTGTTCCAGTGACCCGGAGGCGTCTCGGACTGTGGACCGTCGGCCCAGAACTCCGCGAGCGCGCGACCGTAGTCGGCGCGCAGGACGCGGTTCGGCGGGTACGGCTTGCCGGTCGCCGGATTCTCATCGTGTCCGTTGCCGTCCATCGTTCCCAGCGAGTTGTCTCCGAGCGCGCCCGGCCCGATGTCGACCGACACGCCGTCGGCGGGATCGAGATAGCTCGAGAGCCGGATCAGTTGGAGCGCGGTCTGCTTGTAGGGCTCGTCGGACCCGGTTGCCGAGATGCGGCGCCGGTCCGGGGTCGATGGGCAGGCCCTTGGCCGAGTCGGGCAGCGCGAAGGAGGCCACGTGGCCCCAGTGCGGGCCGATGAAGCTCTGCACCTTGCCGGGCACGGGGATGCCGTTCTGGCTCACGATCTGCGCCAGCGCCAGCGGCTGCCAGCGGTCCGGATCACGCATGCTCGCGCCCGACGCTGCGACGATGAGCGGCGGGTTGACCGGCTTGTAGTCCGTGTCGACATACCGCGTCTCCTCCAACGAGCCGTCGTCGCGGCCCTGCTCGATGATCGTCGCCGCGATGCGGTTGCCGAGCGCCGCCGGCGAGTCGCCTTCCGTGCTGACGTAGCGAATGTCGTAACAGAGGCTCTCCATCGTCGAGGCGAGCTCCGAGAAGGTCTCCTCGAGGCCGGCGGCGATCGAGTAGCGGTGGAGGAGCAACCGGTACGCCGCATAGCTGATCGCCGCCTCGCGGGCGGCCTGCACGTCGGCCGCCTCGCGCTTCTCGTCGACGAAGTACCCGTCCGCGCCCGGCTCGTAGGCCGCCCATGCGTCCCACATCGCCGCCGAGACGTGAAAGAGGTTGCGCGCGTGCACCGTCGGAGCTGGTGTGTCGCGGCGGATCGCGTCCAGCAGCGCCTCGTCCCACACACGCGCTACCGATCGCGTCTCCGCCCGGTCGCGCTCGCAGCCCGGTACCAGATACTCCTCCGACACCGGGCCGGCGACGTTCTTGTCCTCGGGTGACTCCAGGCGGAGCAGCTGGTTCGCCTCGACGTCCTCGAGCCGCGTCTCGGAGCCGTCGGGCCAGCGCACCTCGACCGACGTCACCCGGGCGGCAGCACCGAGGCCGAAATGCAGGCGCGGGTCTTCCGACGAGGCGTAGCTGCTCCCCGCCTGCACCTCGCGCACGAGCCGCCGATCGTCGGGCAGGGTGACGGTCACGCGCGTCCCCGGCGCGAAGCGGTCGAGCTCGAGCTCGAGCCATCGTCCGCCCTCGCCCTGGTTCTGGAGCAGCAACAGCGGGCCGCCGACGACGGCGATCGCGACGTCGAGGTCGCCATCGTTGTCGTAGTCGGCCACGGCGCTGCCGCGCGCGTTCAGCGGGCCGGCGTCCGCAATGCCCATGCTCTTGCTGGCATCGGTGAAGCGCGCCACGTCGCCCTGCGCCGTGCCGTTCTCGAACACCTGTGGCACCTGGGCGTCTTCCACGAGATCCGTGAGCGGCACGTGGCCGTTGACGGTCACGACGTCGAGATCCGTATCGAGGTCGAGGTCGGCCCACGTGACACCCCAGCCCGACGTCGAGAACAGGTCGGGCCCGAAGGAAAGCCGCTCATCCGTGAAGGACGGAACCGGGGGTCCGTCCTGCGCTCCGGAACACGCCGTGGCCCTGCCCTCTGAGGTTCGTCACGAAGAGATCGGGGCGCGACATCCCCGTCGTAGTCGCCGCTCGCGACGCCCATGCCTGCCCCCGGGTCGGCCACGTTCGCCGGGGCCGCGACTTCCTCCAAGCGGAAGCCGAGGTGCGCAGGATCGGCCTCCGCTCCACCCGGCCACGCGACGTTCTTGTAGAGACGATCCGGCTCGGTGTCGTTCGCGAGGTAGATGTCGAGGTCATCGTCGAGGTCGACGTCCGTGAGCACCACGCCGAGCCCGTGGGCGAACTTGGCGACCTCGAATCCGGCTTCGGCGCCGACCTCGCGGAAGGTTGCGTCTCCCTCGTTGAGGAACACGAGGTCGCGGACGCCGAGCACGGTCGCGGGAAACCCACCGGGAGCGTCGGGCACGGGATTCAGCGGGTCTGCGTAGCCGGCCACGACGAGGTCGGGCAGGCCGTCGCCGTTCACGTCACCGATAGCCGCGCCACTGTGCCAGCCGAACGCTGCGACACCTGCGTCACGCGCTCCCTCGGAGAAGTGGCCGTCACCGTCGTTCCACAGGAGCAGCTGCTCGGTGGCAGTCGTGACATAGAGATCGGTGTCTCCGTCGGTATCGAGGTCGCCGGCGACGCAGCCCGTTCCTCGGATGGCGAAGTTCGCGCCCGCGTCCTCGCTGACGTCTTCGAAGCGACCGCCGTCGTTCCTGTAGAGCGCCGTTTCGGGAAGGCCGCCCTCGCGCCGCCAGCGCGCTATCTCGACCACGGCGTACGAGTTGACGGCGAAGAGGTCGAGCAGGCCGTCACCGTCATAGTCGAGCCAGCAGAGACCCGTACCTTGCATGGCGGCGACATCGGGTGCGGTATCCCACCGGAACGCTCCCTGCCGGAAGTCGATACCTACCTCGTCGGCGACGTCGACGAGCTGCGTGGCGCCGCTCGCGCGGGGCTGAGCGACGACGCTCGGCTCGTCAGCCTGCTCGCTCGACCCGCAGGCTGCGAGTGTGACGAAAACGGCGAGAGCGGCGCCGGCGGTCAGAGCTCGTGCGACCGTCACGGCCGCGCAGCCTATGCCATGCCGCGAGCGGCGCGCCGCCGCTTCGCATACGCGTCGATCAGCACCGCACCGAGGAGGACGAGGCCGGTGATCACGAACTTCGGGCCCGACGAGAGCCCGAGGAGGTTCATCCCGTTCTCGATCGACGTGATCACGAGGGCGCCGTACAGCGCGCAGACGACCCTACCCACGCCGCCGAAGAGGCTCGTGCCCCCGATGACGGCCGCCGCGATCACGAGCAGCAGGAGGTTCCCGCCTCCGGTGTTCGTCGCGACCGAGCGCAGCCGCGACGCCAGCATGATCCCACCCACACCCGCCATCAAGCTGCTGATCATGAACACCGCGATGCGAACGCGATCGACGGCGATGCCGGCACGGCGCGAGGCTTCGGCGTTACCCCCAACCGAATAGACGTGGCGGCCGAAGCGCGTCTTCGATGCGATGAACGACCAGAACGCGAGCAAGAGACCGAGGATCAGGATCACCTTCGGCACGCCACGGTCCTCGTTCGCGTACCACACGGCCGCGAACGTGACGACCGCGAGCCCGACGCTCTGGAGCACGATCACGACCAGCGGCTTGGTCTGCAGGCCTTCGAGGCGCCGCGTTCGTGCCGTATAGAGCTGGAGGGCGGCAAAGCCGAACACCACCACTGCGCCGACGATCCAGCCCTGGGTCTCGGAGAGGAAGTCGTTGGCGATGCCGATGACCGTGTCGTCCTGGATCCGGATCGTCCCGACATCCGAAGCCTGCGTCGTGAGGATCAGGACGACGCCGGACCAGATGAGCAGCCCGGCCAGCGTGACGACGAAGGAGGGAACGCCCGCCTTCGTGATCACGAGCGCCTGCACGAAGCCGATCGCCGCCGTGATCAGGAGGGCCGCAGGAACCGCCAGCCACCAGGGCCAACCGGGATCGTCCGGGCGCAAGAGCAGCGTGAGGACGACGCCGCCGACGGCGCTGACGAAGGCGACCGAGAGGTCGATCTCGCCGATCAGCAGCACGAACACGACCCCGATGGCGATCGTCGCGACGGCCGCCGTCTGCAGGAGCAGGTTCGTGAAGTTGCGCTCGGTGAGGAACGTGTCGTCGAGGAGCCCGAACGTCACCACGATGATGCCGAGACCGACGATCAGGGGCAGCGATCCGAGCTCCCCGTACTTCACGCCCTGCCACCACTCGTGCATGTACGCGGACAGCGACTGTTCCGGAGCCTGCTCGCGCTCCGGCGCGCCCGCGGGCGGGACTGCGCTCTCTGTCACTTTGCGGTCGTGTCGGGGCCGGCCATGCCTGGAACGGCCGCGATCGTGCCCGCGGTGATGGCGTGAACGACCTCCTGCTGGGTCGTCTCCGCCCGCTCGAAGAGCGCGACGCGCTGGCCGAGCCGCAGCACGGTGATGCGGTCCGACACCTCGAAGATGTCGTGGAGGTTGTGCGAGACGATGACGACGCCTAGGCCTTTCTCGGCCAGACGGCGGACGAGATCCAGCACCTGGCGCGTCTGCGCGACTCCCAGAGCGGCTGTCGGCTCGTCGAGGATCACGAGCTTCGCGTCCCACATGACCGACTTCGCCACCGCCACTGCCTGACGCTGCCCTCCGGACAGCCCCGCGACCCGCTGGCGGACGGACTTCAGCGTCGTGACGGAGAGATCGTCGAGCGCCGCCCGCGAAGCCTGCTCCATGCTCGACTCGTTGAGCATGCAGATGTTGTGGATGCGCTCGCGGCCGAGGAACATGTTCGCGACGACGTCGAGGTTGTCGGCGAGCGCGAGATCCTGGTAGACCACCTCGATGCCGAGGTGGGCGGCGTCGCGCGGACCGTGGATGTTGACCTCCGTCCCCTCGAAGAGCGTGGTGCCTTCGTCGAACGGAAAGATGCCGACGATGCCTTTGATGAGCGTCGACTTGCCGGCGCCGTTGTCACCGACGAGCGCCATGACCTCGCCGTAACGCACCTCGAAGTCGACGTGGTACAGGGCCTGGACAGCCCCGAACGACCTCGATACGCCCCGGCACTCGATGAGGGGCCCGTCGCGGGAGCCGTCCTTCTCCCCGAGCACCGGGGCGGGGGCGCTCAGCGCGCCCCCGCCGTTCCCGGTCGTGCTACTCAGCTGTTCTCCTGACAGAAGTCCGTGCTGGCCGTGTCGCCGGTGCAGATCTCCTCGATCGTGCGGAAGTCGTCGGCAACGACGGTGTCCGCGATGTTGTCGACGGTCACGCCGATTGGGACGAGTGAGACGTACGGGATGGATCCTTCTTCGTCGGGTGATTCCGTGGCCTCGCCGGACTCGGTGTCGATTCCGATGATCGAGACGGAGGAGCCGCCGGACGCGAGGTCGGACTCGAAGCTTGTCGCAGCCTCTTCGAAGTCCTCGCCGTTGCACAGCGCGACCGCGACGTCAGACGCGACCTTGCCCTGGTCGTCGAACGGCTTGTAGACGCTCATGGTCTGCTTGCCGAGGACGATGTTCTGCACGCCGGCAGCACTCGCGTCCTGGCCGCTGACCGGAATGTTCTCGACACCGGCGGCCTCGAGAGCGTTGATGGCCTGCTGCGCCAGGTTGTCGTTGGCCGCGAACACGGCGTTGATGTTGTTGTTGTTGTCGGTCAGGATCTGCTCCATGATCCCCTGACCCTCGCCGTTGGCGCCCCAGCCGGGGACGTGCTGATCGGCCGCAAGCGACCAGTCGCCCGCGTCGACCCTCTCTTCGACGGTCTCTGCGTAGCCAGCGCGGAACTGGAAGGAGTTGTTGTCCTCCTCGCCGCCGTTGAGCATGACCACCGCCGGCGTGTCGACGTCGAGAGCATCGATCTCCGGCTCGAGGACCTCGGCCATCTCTCTGCCGACCTGTTCGTTGTCGAAGCTCACGTAGGCGTCACCGCCCGCGCCACCGGTGTTGAACCGGTCGTACTCGACGACCTTGACTCCGGCTTCCTTGGCGATGTCGATGATCGTCGCGCCCGAGCCCGTGTCGTTGCTCGTGAGCACGATCACCTCGGCGCCGTCGGCTATGGCCTGCTCGGCCTGCGACTGCTGGGTGACCGCACTGCCTTCGGAGTTGACGATGTTGTAGTCCACGCCAGCCTCGGTGAACGCGTCCTCGAAGTACTTGCGGTCGTCCGTCTCCCACCGAGGCGAAGTAGCGCTGTCGGGTAGGAGCACCCAGATCGTGCTGTCGCACTCCCCTCCGGCTGCCGTCGTCTCGGTGCCGGTCGTGTCGCCGGAAGTTGAATCGTCGTCGCCACCACAGCCGGCGGCGACGAGCGCCAGGGCGCCGACGGCGAGCGCGAGGGCGAGCCACAGCCACGTCGTGCCGCGTCGAGCAGCGCTTCGCGATCTCTTCATGCTCTCTACCTCCCTGTCAGGGTCGTTTCCGAGGAGTCGCACCCGCGACTATCGCAAACTTGGCCTCCATTGGGAACCGACGGCGCGTGGAGTGCCGGATAGAGCTCGCGGAAGCGCTCGTAGAGCCGGTCGTACTGCACAACCGCTGCGACGTCGGGCTCGGTCGCTCGCTCCACCCTGACGCACGTGGCGGCAGCCTCACGGACGTCACCGAACACGCCGCCGGCAACGCCACCGAGCAGCGCGGCGCCATACGCGGAACCCTCGTCGGTGGCCGTCGTCTCCAGCGGAATGCCGAGCACCGACGCGACGATCCCAAGCCACACGTCGCCACGGGATCCCCCGCCCGAGACTCTCGCGCTCGAAGCGTCGATCCCGAGCTCCCGCAGCAGCTCGAGCGAGTCACGTAGCCCAAAGCAGACGCCCTCCAGCACCGCCCGGACGAGAGCACCCCGATCGTGATGCGTGGACAGGCCGACGAAGGCGCCGCGTGCCTGCGGATCGGCATGCGGCGTTCGCTCTCCGGCCAGGTAGGGCAGGAAGAAGAGACCGTCTGCACCGGCCTTCCAAAGGTCGGCCTCGGCGATCAGCTCGTCGAACGACGCCTCAGGCGCCAAGGTGTCGCGAAACCACTGCAGCGAGCCGGCGGCGGAGAGCATCACGCCCATCGCGTGCCAGGCGCCGGGTACCGCGTGGCAGAAGGTGTGCAGGCGGCCTGCGGGCTCCGGCCGGTAGTCGGGAAGCGCAGCGAACACGACTCCCGAGGTCCCAAGGACGATCGAGAGCGGCCCAGGAACGGTGATGCCGACGCCGACGGCGGCTGCCGCGCAGTCGCCGGCGCCCGCCGCGACCGGAATCCCGGCGGCCTCCCCCGAGGTCTCGGGAGACTCGAGCACGGGCGGCAGCCAGGAAGCAGGAATGTCGAGCGCGGCGAGCATTTCCTCCGACCACTGCCGCCGGGCGACGTCGAGGAGCAGCGTCCCCGACGCGTCCGCAACGTCTGTCGCCCACTCGCCGGTCAGCCGTAGCCGCACGTAGTCCTTCGGCAGGCAGATCCGTGCGATCTGCGCGAAGGTCGCCGGCTCGTGGCGGCGCAACCAGAGGAGCTTCGGTGCCGTGAACCCGGCCAGCGCGCGATTCCCCGTCAGCTCGACCAGGCGATCGACCCCGATCACTCCTTCGATCTCGAAGCACTCCTCCCCGGTGCGCTGGTCGTTCCAGAGGATTGCGGGACGGAGCGGGCGCCCACTCGAGTCGAGTGCGACGAGCCCGTGCATCTGCCCGGAGAGGCCGATCCCGACGACGTCGAGTCCCGACGAGACCTCGGCCAGCGCAGCCTCGGCGGCGCGCCACCAGTCCTCCGGGTCCTGCTCCGACCAGCCAGGCTGCGGAGTCGACAGCGGGTAGGAGCGCTCCGCGCGAGCGAGCACGGCTCCCTCGGGATCGACGGCGACCGCCTTCACCCCGGTCGTGCCCACGTCGAGCCCGACGCAGACCGTCATGGTCTACGCGCCCAGTGCGGCGTACACGAGCTCGTAGGCGCGGACGGCGTCCTTGCGTGACTGGGCTTCTGCCAGAGCAGCCCCGTCGATCCGTCCCGCGAGCTTCCAGATGAAGTTCCACTGATGCACCGACCGGGCAACTGCCTCCACGGCGTCCTCGGTGTAGGGATAGAGGTCGAAGCCGAGCCGCTCTCCGTTCGCCCCGTAGTCGGCGCGACGCAGCTCCAGTGCCAACTCGAGGGTTTCCATGAACGCCGTCGCACCCACCATGTTGTCGTCGTCGAACGTCCCCCATCCGGAGTTCGCGTGCTGGTGGCCCAGCAAGCCCTCCGCGGCGAGCAGCGCCGCGTACTCGGCGAGCGACTCGCCGTTCATCAGCAGGTGCTGCCAGTCCATGTTCACCTTGACGTTCGTGATTCCCTGGGCACGCAGCGTGTGGATCACGTGCAACGTCATCCCGACGTTTCGCATGAAGATCTTCATCGCCGGCTCGGAGTTCTTGTGCTCGAGGAAGAGGAAGCGTGCCGCTCTCGGCACACTGGTTTGCGACCTGGCCGACGCCGTCGATGAAGCGCTCCCACGCATCGCGGTACGGCGTCTGGAACGGGTAGTTGTAGCCCTCGACGCCGGGCCAGAGGACCATCTGCGCTCCGATCTCGCCGGCGAAGCGTGCCGCAGCAAGAGCCTCGGCAAGCGCGTCCGCGCGCACGGCGTCGTCGGGCGACGAGAGACCGCCTTTGCCGTAGCGCGGGTTCAGATGCGTGCCGGTACAGATCGTGTAGATGCCATGACCGCCGAGCGCCTCGCGAACCTCGGCGAGGTTCTCCTCGGAGAGCTCCTGCGGGTAGTGGAACTCGTAGTCGTCGATCAGGTCGCCGAGCCCGTCGACCGCACGCTGCACTCGTGCCGCCGTCGAAACGCCTCCGTGCTCGGGCTGGTAGCCGCCCGGGACGAACCTCGTCACCATCGGCCCGAGGGCCCAGATGCCGAGGCTCGTCCTTGGCGCGACGTCAGCCATACGCGAACCCTATGGGTTCGGAGCCGGCGTGAACGTCAGGCGGCTTCGTCCAGCTCGAGCGCGGGCTCGAGCACCAGTCCCTCTTCCGCTGGCTGAGCGAGATCCTCTCGCCGGACCGCAAACAGCCCGACCAACACGCCGGCGAAGGCGATCGCCGCGCCGACGATGAAGGCGGCCTCGAAGCCACTGGTCAGCGCGACGGGAAGCGCTGAGCCGGTGGCTGTCGCGTCGTCGGTCCGCGCGGTGGCCACGGTCGCGAGCACGGCGACGCCGAGAGCGCCTCCCACCTGCTGCGACGTGTTGAGCAGCCCGGAGGCGAGCCCAGCCTCGGAGTGGCGGACTCCGGCCAGCGCGGCGATCGAGATCGACACGAACGAGAAGCCCAGTCCGACTGCGATCAGGAGGAAGCCGGGCAGCAGGTCGGCCGCGTACGAGCCGTCGACCGAAACCTGTGTGAAGTAGACCAGCCCGGCGGTGAGCATCGCCATTCCCGCGACGAGAACCGGCTTGACACCAACTCGCGTGACGAGCACGGACGCGACGAAGGACCAGATGATGGCCGTCCCGGCCACCGCCAGATAGGCGACCCCGGTCTTCATCGGTGAGTACGCGAGCACCTGCTGCATATAGAGCGTCAGCATCAGGAACATCGCGAAGACCGCCGTACCGAGGGTGAGGCCGGCGACGTTCGCCCCGGCGACCGTGCGGATCCGGAAGATCCAGAGCGGCATCAGCGGCTCGGCTGCGCGCATCTCCCAGACGACGAAGCCGACGAGCAGCGCGGCGGAGGCCAGGAAGATGCCGATCGTCTCGCCCGATGCCCAGCCGTAGTCGGACGCCTGCGTGATCCCGAAGACGAGAGCCACGAGGCCGGCGGTCACGAGCACGGCGCCCGGGACGTCGAAGCTCTTGACGCTGAGGTCGCGGCTTTCGCCAAGCAGCAGCGGCGTCAGCACAAGCGCGGCGAGTCCGACGGGCACGTTGATGAAGAAGATCCACTCCCAGCTGAGCAGGTCGCTGAGGACGCCGCCCAGCAGCACGCCGGCCACGGCGCCGAACGCCCCGACGCCGCCCCAGGCGCCGAGAGCCGTGTTCCGCTCCTTGCCCTCCGCGAAGGTCGTCATGAGGATCGACAGGGCGGCGGGCGTGATGACCGCGGCGCCGAGGCCCTGGAAGCCACGCGCTGCGATCAGCGATGCCTCGCTCCACGCGAATCCGGCCAGCAGGGACGCGATCGTGAAGAGGACAGTGCCTCCGATGAACACCCGCCGCCTGCCCAGCAGGTCGGCCGCGCGCCCGCCGAGCAGCAGGAAGCCTCCGAAGAACAGGGCATAGGCGCTGATCACCCACTGGAGGTTCTCCTGCGAGAAGCCCAGGTCGTCCTGGATCGAGGGGAGCGCCACGTTGACTATGGCAATGTCGAGAACCACCATGAATTGCACCGCGCAGAGCAGCACGAGCGCGAGCCATTTCCGTTCCGCGGAGGCCAGCATTTGTCAGTCCTTTCCTCGCCCGTCGGTCATCGTGCTTCGTAAACTACATGAAGTACTTGCTAATCAAAAGTAAAATCTGCCAAACAGCAAGTACACGCGCTAGAATCACAAGCGTGGCCAAGCGATTCGACCAGTACTGCCCCGTCGCTCACGCCATCTGCATGGTCGGCGAGCGCTGGGCGCTACTCATCGTCCGCGAGCTCCTGCACGGCCCGAAGCGCTACACGGACCTCCACGACGGCCTGCCAGGGATCGGTACGAACATCCTCGCGGCGCGGCTCCGCGACCTCGAGACAAGCGGCATCGTCAGCAAGCGGAAGCTTCCCGCACCGGCGGCGTCCACTGTCTACGAGTTGACCGAGTACGGCGCCGAGCTGGAGGAGGTCGTCTACGCGCTCGCCCGCTGGGGCGCACGGACCCTCGGGCCTCCCGGCCCCGAGGACGAGCTCTATCCCGAGTGGGGCGTCAACGCCTGCTCGGCGCTCTTCTCACCGGAGGCGGCGCGCGGGTTGACCGAGACCTATGTGCTCAGGGTCAACGGGGACGTCTTCTCCGTGCGCCTGCGCAACGGCTCGATGCATGCCTCGACCGGCGCCGTTGAGACGCGGACGTCGAGATCGCCATGGACATGGCGACCTTCTTCCGGCTGACGGGGGGCGAAGTGACGCCTGACGACGCGCTGGAGCAGGGTCTGGTGACGGTAGAGGGCGACCTCGACGCCTTCCGACGCTGCTTCGAGGTGCTCAGCATGGCTCCGCGAACCATGCCCGACCCGGAGCGCGCAGAAGTCACGACCCGGGCGTAGATGGTCTCGGTCGAGCAGGCTCGCCGGCTTGCGCTCGCACTACCGGAGGCGGTCGAGCAGGATCACCACGGCCGGCCGTCCTTTCGCGTTGGCGGCAAGATCTTCGCCACGCTCTGGGACGAGGAGCACATGAACGTGATGCTCGACGAGGGCGGCATCCTCACCGCGATCCACGAGGATCCCGAGACGTGCGAGGAAGTCTGGTGGGGCAAGAAGCTCGCTGCAGTGCGCGTCAGGCTCCCCCTCGTGAAGCCGAAAGCCCTGGAACAGCTGCTCACGGAGGCCTGGGAGCTCCGCGCTCCGAAGCGGCTGTTGTGAGCTCGGCGCGGTGCCGATAGTGGCTCCTAGGAATGGGACGCATCGCCCTGGGAGTCGTGCTGGCGCTCGCCGTCGCCGTGCGCACCGTGAAGGCAACACGATGTCGTCGCGGCGGTCGGGCAAGGCGCTGCTGATCTGGGAGCGGGCCACGTACGCCCCGGAAGTAGACGCCTGCCTCGACTAGCTACACCCGTCGGCGCCAACGCGAGAAGACGTCCTCGAGCTCGGGACGAGTCGTCCGGGGCGCGAGCACGAAGAGCCGGTCGCCCGGCTCGAGGACGGTGCTTCCGCGCGGCGGGATCGTGTGGCCTCGGCGCGCGACGAGTGCTATGAGCGCACTGCGGGGCAGGCCGAGCTCGCGCACGGCGGCGCCTGCAATCGCGTGATCTCCCGCAACGTCGAACTCCACGAGCTCGAGCGAGCCCAGGGCGTCGACCTCCAGCGGCGCGGCGGTCACCGCCGGCCGGGGATCGACGAGCCCCAGACGTTCCGCCACCCACTCGAGCGTCGTCCCCTGGACGAGGGCTGACACGACGACGACAAAGAACACCGCGTTGAACATCGTCTCGGCATGCTCCACGTCGGAGGACAGGACGAACGTGGCCAGCACGATCGGGACGGCCCCGCGCAGCCCCGCCCATCCGAGCAGCAGCCGCTCGCGAGCGGTGAACGAATTCAGCGCTGTCGACAGCCAGACCGCGACCGGGCGAATCACGACCATCAGCAGTCCCGCGAGCGCAAGGCCGGCAAGCGCGACCTCCGGCAGGTCCTTCGGAAAGACGAGCAGACCCAGGACGACGAACATCGTCACCTGAGCGAGGAACGCGAGTCCCTCGTGGAACGCCACCAGCTGCCGGCGGTGTCGTGACGGCGTGCTGCCGACCGCGAGACCGACGAGGTACACGGCGAGGAAGCCGCTGCCGCCGGCGACGTCGGCGACTCCGAACGACAGCGCGCCGGCCGCCACCGATGCCACGGGCGCGAACGACCCGATCGAGTGCGGGAGGCGCGCGAAGATCCACAGCGCCAAGACGGCCAGCGCGACCCCGATCGCAAGGCCGATCCCGAGCTGCTGGACGACGGAGACGACGAGGTCAGGAAACCCGAGGTCGGGCTCTTCGATCCATGCGATGAGGCCGATGGTGAGCGCGATCGCCACCGGGTCGTTGAGACCCGTCTCCGCCTCGAGCGTTCGCGCCAGCCGTCGCCGGATGTGCGTGAACCTGAGCGTTGCGAACACCGCTGCCGCATCCGTCGAGGCCACGACCGCGCCCAGCAGCACCGACTCGAGCCACGACAGGTCGAAGAGGTAGTACGCCGCCACCCCTGTGAGAACCGTCGATGCGACCACGCCGACCGTGGCCAGCAGGGTGGCCGGCACGGCCACCCTCCGCAGCCTGCGCCACGACGTGGAGAGACCTCCCTCGAAGAGGATCGCCGCCAGCCCGGCGACGCCTACCGTCTGCGCGAGCTCGGCGTCGTCGAACTCGATCCCGCCCGGGCCGTCCGAGCCGAGCAGCATCCCGAGCACGAGAAAGGCGACGAGCGACGGAACGCCCACCCGCGCGGCGCCGAGCGCGACGAGGATGCTCCCGGCCAGGATGGCGCCGACCACGAGCAGCATCGTTCCGACGTCCACGCGCCTATCTTCGTCGACTCGTTCGTTTAGTCGAGTGAGCTGATCGCGAAAGCGAGAGCGAAGCCGAGTGTTGTGAGAAAACCGGCGAGCTTGCCGCCGTAGTGAAGAGCCTCCGGCATCATCGTGTTGGCGAGCATCGTGAGGATTGCACCGCCCGCGAACGCGAGCACGATGGCAAGTGTTCGCGGCGAGGCCGTGTCGAGCAGGACGTAGCCGGCGAGAGACGCTAGGCCGAAGCCGAGACACACGAGCACCCAGAAGCGCATGATCCGGGTGCTGGAACGGCCCGCCCGGGAGAGGGCTGTCGTGGCCGCGATCGCCTCCGGGAGGTTCGCGAGGAAGACGGCGACCAGGAACGCGACGCTGACCGTGCCCGCCTCGAGCACGGTGAGGCCGAGGACGAGCGACTCGGGAATACCGTCGAGGATGATTCCGAGCACGATCGCCCGCCCTGCAGTCGCCGCCCGGGTGTCAGCACTTGCACCCTCTCGCTCGCCGCCGCTAAGACGGTCGATCAGTAGCTCTGCTCCGAAGAAGACGGCCGAGCCTGCGAGGAGACCGAGGGCGATCCCGCCGTCCCCGGCCGAGGTCTCGAACGCCTCATGGACGAGCTCGTACGCGACGGCGCTGATCAGGACTCCTGCGCCAAAGGCCATGATCAGCCCGAGCTGTCGCCGATTGATCGCAACCCGGAGTGCGACGACCCCGCCGATAACGAGCGAGGAGCCCCCAACGACGCCCCAGACGAAGGCCTCACCCATCAGACGACTAGCGGTAGCCGAGCTCGGTCGCAGGCCTGCCGGGCAGCTGAATCTCGTCGAGGTAGCGCCAACAGTCCGGCTGGGTACCGTCGACGTCGGTGACGCCGTACGTCCTTGCCAGCTGAGCGCTGGAGACGACCTTGCCCGCAAAACGTCCCACGTCCGGATCCGCAGCCAGCGCGGCGATTCCGCGCCCGATATAGAACGGCGACTCGGAGATGCAGAAGTGCGGCGCCTGCTCCAGCGCGTCTCGCCAGCTCTCCTCCGTGACGCCGAACTTCTCGAGCATGCGCTCCGAGCGCAGCCAGCCCGGCGTGACCGCGACGGCAGTGCAGCTCTCCTCGGCAAGCTCGGCAGCGAGCCCGATCGTGATCCGTTCTACGGCCGCCTTCACGAAGTCGTAGTAGAAGCCGACGTTCTGCCGGAAGTTCCTGTTGAACTCGGATGTGCCGTCGGTGATCTCGACGACCAATCCGCCGTCGTGCCTCAGGATCAGCGGCAGAGCCTTGGCGCTCGTAACGAGGTGCGTGTCGATGCCCATGCGCAGCATGCGCAGCCCTGCCTCGAGGTCGTGCTCCCATTGCTTCTTGTCCCACTGCGAGTAGCGATCTCCCCCGAAGATGTCGTTGACGAGAATGTCGAGGCGGCCCCGCTCGTCGTCGATCGTCGCCACGAGGTCTGCGACCTGCTCGGGATCGAGGTGGTCGACGCGGAGCGCCTGGCCGGCGCCGCCGGCCGCCTCGATGTGCTCCCCGGTCTCGTCGATCGTCTCCGGCCGGTCGATTTCCGATGGGCCCGTGGCCCTGCTGCTGCGTCCGGTCGCATAGACATAGGCACCGGCGCGAGCGAGCTCGACGGCGATCCCGCGACCTGCTCCGCGCGTCGCTCCCGCAACCAACGCAACCTTGCCGGCCAGCATCAGATCCAGCGGCGGCGCTTGAAGATGAAGTACAGGCTGACGGAGAACATCACCATCAGCACCAGGGCGAACGGGTAGCCGAGCCTCCAGTCGAGCTCGGGCATGTGCTCGAAGTTCATGCCGTAGATCGTCCCGACGAGCGTCGGGGCGAACAGGATCGCGGCCCAGGCGGAGATGCGCTTGACCTGCTCGTTCTGCGCATGTGACGCCTCGGTCATCGCCTTCGTCTCGAGCGTGAGGTTGACGCTGAGGATGTTCTGGAGCAGCGCGCGAAAGGCGTCGGCCTGGTCCTTCGCGCGGATGGCGTGGTCCTGGACGTCTCGCAGGTACCGCCCCTCTTCCTCTTCGACCCGCGGCTCGTCGATCAGGCGGGCGAGGATGTCCTCCAGCGGGGCGGTCGCGCGCTGGAACTCGATGACTTCCCTGGTCAGCTCGTAGATGCGGCGAGAGACTGTCGGGCTGCCTCCGAAGACCTCGTCCTGAATCTCGTCGATGTCGTTCTCGAGCCCGGCGATGACCGGCTGGTAGCCGTCGACGACGTGGTCGACGATCGCGTACAAGATCGCCAGCGGGCCGCGCCGCAGCAGCTCCGGCCGCGCCTCGAGCCGGCGACGCACCTCACCGAGCTCGGGCGCATCTCCGTGACGGACCGTGATCACGAACTGCGGACCCACGAAGATCGCGACCTCGCCAAACACGACCGTCTCCGTCTCGTCGACGTAGCGAGCCGGCCGCAGGACCATGAACAGGTCTTCGCCGTAGCGCTCGAGCTTCGGGCGCTGATGCGCCTTGACGGCGTCCTCGACTGCCAGCTCGTGGAGATCGAACTCGCGCGCGACGGAGGCGAACTCCTCCTTGCTCGGCTCGTAGAGGCCCAGCCACGCCACGGCGTCGCGCGCCTGGCAGGCCGCGTGCAGCTCCGCGAAGTCATCCGGCTCCGCGACGCGCGTTCCGTCCCGGTAGACCGCGCGATCGACAATCATGCGAGAACCGTAGCCCGTAGGCGTGTCGGAGGCGGAAAAGCCCGCCTTAGCAGGTGCTTCCTGCCCTCGCTTATCATCAAGCATGCTCCGGATCGAGCGCGAGCATCGGTTCGATTGCTCGGTCGAGACCGGCTTCACCTACATCACGGACATCGCCAACTGGTCGGAGTACTGGCCGGGCTTCGTCCGCATCGAGCCCGACTCCCGGTGGAGTGTTCCAGGGGACGAGGCCGTTGTCGTCGTCCGCCTGCTCGGCCGAGAGGTTGGGCTCCACATGGCCCTGCGCCGGCTGGACGCGAACATTCTCGTCGAATACGTGAGCCGTCAACGCGGATTGCCCGACGCCCGTCACGAACGTCATTTCCTGCGAAGACGATGGAGGCATGCGCTACCGGCTCGTGGTCGAGTACGAGCCCAGGGCCGGACTGCACGGCGTCTACGATCGGCTGCTTGTGCGGCGCGGCATCGAGCGCGCACTGCGACAGACGGTGGCGAACCTCGACAAGAAGCTGCGATCTACGTAGGTAGCGGGGGCTCGAAGGCTGTGCGGACGCAGCCGGCTGGAGCCGCCGCGCTGCACTTCTCGTGACGATGCCGCCGACGATCACCGTCACCAGCACGACCACGAGCGCCGCGCTGAGCAGATCCTGATCGAAGATGCCGGCCCTCGTGCCGATGGTCACCGTGGCGAGCGTTGCCGCCGCCTGCGCAATCGTGAGCCCGAACACCAGCCTCACCTCGATCGGCTGAAAGCCCGCGATCCGGCCGCTGAGATACGAGGCAGCCGCCTTGCCCGCAAACACGATGGCCAGCGAAGCGGCGGCGATTGCCAGAACGTCCGGCTCGGTGAACTGCCGCGGATCGAGCAGCATGCCGGTTGAGAAGAGGAAGAACGGGATCAGAAGCACCGCGCCCACGAGCTCGACGCTCTCCATCAGCTCGCCGCCGGACGGAACGAGGCGATTGAGCGCCAGGCCCGCGAAGAACGCGCCGATGATCCCCTCCAGGCCCATGCTGTCGGCTACGAGCGCCGCCGAGGTCAGGCCCGCCAGGAGGAACAGGTACCGCGGCACACGCCCCTCGCCGAGACGGGCGAATGCCCATCGTCCGATGCGCGGCAGCACGAGTCCGCAGTAGGCGAGGAGCACGCCGAGCCCGAGGACAAGCTCCAGGATGATCACCCCCGATTGTGAGTCGCTCTCGACTGAGCCGACCACGACTGCCAGGACGAAGAGCGCAAGCGTGTCGGTGATCACCGTGCCGCCGGCTGCCATGCCCACGGCGCGGTGTCGCGTGAGGCGATGCTCCTGGACGATCGGGTACGCCACGAGCGTGTGCGATGCCCAGAGCGTCCCGTACAGCACCGCGGCTGCGAGCCCGTAGCCAAAGGGAAGGACGAGCAAGATGCCAGGACGAATGGAATCGAGAACGTCAGCGCCCCGAAGGACAGGGCCGGACGGCGGTTGCGTTGGAACTCGTCCAGGTCGAGCTCGAGCCCGGGAGGAACATGAGATAGAGCAACCCCAGCTGGCCGAGCGCCTCGACGAGCCCTTCGCGGGTGATCCAGTCGAGCACGAAGGGCCCGACCAGTGTTCCTCCGAGCACGACTCCGACAATTCCCGGTAAGCCGAGTCGCTCCACGACGAACGGCCCGACGAGCAACACCAGAGCCGCCACAAAGAACGTCCACTCGGCGGACTCGGGCGGAAACTCGACCGCGATGGGCAGTGTCACAGACACCCGACCCGGACAGAGAGTGACGGGGAAGCGACCGTTGTTAGGTTTGAGCCGATGACGAGGTTCGTTGTCGACACCGGCGCCGTCCTCCACCTGGCGAGCACGGATATCGAGGTCTCGGACGAGCACGAGCTCCTCGCACCGACGCTCCTTCGCTCCCAGACGCTCTCGGTCCTGCACGAGGCGGTCCAGCGGGGCGAGCTCCCTGCCGACGTGGCGCGCGAGCGTCTCGCCCGCATCCAGCGCATGCCGATCAGGCTGCTCGGAGACGCCGTGCTCCGGCGGCGCGCCTGGGAGGTGGCGGATCAGCTGGGCTGGGCCTCGACGTACGACGCCGAGTACGTCGCGCTCACGTTATTGCAGGCGGACGCGTTCGTGACGCTGGACGCGGAGCTGGCACGCGCCGTCGAAGGCGTCGTCACGACAGCGTCCATCGAGGCGCGTGTCTAGACCTGACCCATGACCCTCAGCGAGGAGGAGGACGATGAGAGAAGGACGTTTTCTACGGATCGGCGGCTACATCTCCGGAGGCGTGCTGATGCTGTTCGGCATCGGCGTCATCGTTCTCGGGATCTGGGGATTCGCGTTCACCCGCGACCACATCGAGCGCGAAATGATCACGTTCGGCCCCGCGACCGATCCGGCCGTGCAAGAGCACGCCGAGCAGTGGGCCGGAGAGCCGGTCGACACCGGGAGAAAGGCGCTCGCGATGGCGGAGATCATGCGCGAGCACACGCTGGGGATCACCGGCGGGCTGACCTACGCCGAGATGGGCCAGTATCAGTCCGCTGAGAATCCGAGCGACCCGGTTGGCACGAACGATCCAGAGGCGGCCGCGAAGGACGAGAGCGGCGAGCCGATCTCGAACAGCGCCCGCAACATCTGGGTCACGGAAACAGCTCTCGCGACCGCGCTCGACATGGGATTCATGTCGGAGATGCTCTCGATCTTCAGCATCATCGTCGGCGTCGCGTTGCTGTTGACAGGAATCGGCCTGGTGATCCTGGCGAGGGCGGTGTTCGGACGAGGGAGTCCGGCAGCACAGGTAGCCTCTCCGGCCCCGGAGCCAGGACCGCGCCAGGCTAGAGCAACCGGGACGGTGCAGCCTCCGGGGTGTGCACCGGGGCTCGGCGCGGTACGCGGTTACGCCGGCGCTCCCGACATGGCGGGAGCGCCTCGCTGCGGCCCAGGGTCGCGGCGCACCCGAGCGAAAAGCGAAGCGGGCGAGGGGCTAAATGGGCGGTACTGGGCTCGAACCAGTGACCCCCAGCTTGTCGAGCTGGTGCTCTCCCAACTGAGCTAACCGCCCTTTTGCCTGCGAAATAGGCAGTTTTTGGAGCTGTGACGCTCTCCCAACTGCCTTTTGCAGTCAGGACATCCTAGCGTCTGTTCTTCGTTCGTCTCGATCTCTTGATCGGCGTCCGCGCTGTGAGTCTCCCCTCCTTTCGGCGTCCGTGACGGAGGTGACAGTGCCGCTTCTGCGAGCGGGCGAGCTGCTGCGGGCTGATCCCGGCATCGGATCGGGCAAGGTCGCGGGGTGCGACCTTTGAAGGTGTCACCGGTTTTGGCGCAGTTAAACCAAATCCGCCCGCTGCGACGGGCGTCCCGTCCGCCGCGTGCCGCTACCGTTAGCTCGCATGAATCTCGCACATCTTGCGTCGCGTCGAGGCTGCTGGCCATAAAGGCGGGAGTGCTGCTTGCGGCCCTTGCGGCAGCAGCCACACTCGCATAATCAGCTGCCACGCAGGACCGCCGGCCAGAAATCGTCCTGGAGAGCCTCACTTTCAAGCGCACGGCGGTTCGCGA
>CAWGEE010000022.1:0-44163 GCA_963821415.1 uncultured Actinomycetes bacterium
TCCCACCCGCCTCCGTAGGCCGGCCCTACATGAAGCAATGACGGCGATCGAGCTGCCGCGGGCGCGGAACCCGCGCGCTTCTGCTTCGCTCCTCATCGGCCTGCTGGCGGTTGCGACGGTGCCTCTGGCGATCGCCGCCTCACGCTACTTCGACGAGCTGACGCTGGTGCAGTCGTGCGCGTCGGCCGCGCTGGCGGCAATGCTCGGCGTCTTCGCGATCGTCCTCGCACGCCGCGGTCGCGAGACGGCGCAGCGGACGCTCGGCCGGAGCGGGGGAGAGGGCACCGCACGGGTAGGCAAGTGGCTCGGCGTGCTCGCGCTGTGGATCGCAGCGACGACAGGATTGGCCCTGGCCTTCTATGCTCTCTTGACGCTGTTCGCTGACTGAGCACTTCTCTAGAATCGCGCCCAATGTTCGAGATCGGAACCAGCCTTCGCGAAGCCCGGCTCCGGAAGGGCATCGAGATCCCCGATGCCGAGCGGGGTACGAAGATCCGGGCCAAGTACCTGCGGGCGCTGGAGACGGAGAGCTTCGACGTCCTCCCGGGCCAGGCGTACATCAAGAGCTTCCTGCGTGCGTACGCCGACTACCTCGACCTCGACGGCCAGCTGTTCGTGGACGAGTACACGTCGCGGTTCTGGATCGACGAAGAGCCCGGGGCGCTGCGCACGAGACGCATCCGGATCAGGGAGCATCACCACAAGCGGGCCGAGCGGCGCATGGTCCTGCTGACGGTCGTCGGCATCGCCGTGGTCACCGCCCTCGTCATCGCGGCTTGGAACTACGGTGGAGGCGGCCCGGCGGAAACGGAGTTCCCTCCCAACCTCACTCCGGCCGCCCGGCCCAACGTGCCGAAGAACCAGGCGGTGTTCGTCGTTCGCGCGGTCAACGGCGCGTCGCTGCTCGAGTCACGGAAGGGCGGAGCTGACGGGCGAGGTGCTCTTCCAGGGCACGCTCGAGAAGGGCGAGACGCAGCGCTTCGTCGCGAAGCGGCTCTGGTTCAACGTCGGCTCTCCGGAGAACCTCCGCGTCACGCTCGGTGGGAAGCCGTCGGCGCTGGGCAGGGGTTGCCCGCAGGTGGTGACGGTCACCCGCAGGCAGGTGACCTCGAAGTCCAGCTGCGGCTAGGGCGTTGAGCGACTCCTCGCGGCCGCGTGTGGCGATCGTCGCCACCGGCAGCGAGCTCGTCCGTGGCGACCGGCGGGACCGCAACGGCCCGTTTCTCGCGCACGCCGTGCTCTCGCTCGGGCTCGACCCGGCGCGGATCACGATCGTCGGAGACGATCCTTCCGACCTCGAAGCTGCGCTGCGCGAAGGGCTCGCCGCCGATCTCTGCGTCGTCTCGGGCGGGCTCGGGCCGACGCACGACGACCGCACGGTGGAGATGGTGGCCCGCTCCGCCGGTGTGGGCCTCGCCGTCGACGAGGAGCTCGAGGCCCAGATCGAGGCCGTCTCGCGCTCGTACGCAGAGCGCCTGGGGAGGCCGTACGCCGACTTCGCGCACGGCGTCCGCAAGCAGGCGACGCTCCCCGAGGGGGCGATCTCCATCGGCCTCGCCGGGACGGCTCCGGGCTTCGTGCTCCAGAGCGGCGGAGCGGCCGTCGTCGTCCTGCCCGGCCCGCCCGGGGAGTTGCAGCGACTGTGGCCGGGCGCGCTCGAGACGGAGCCCGTTCAGGCGGTCGTGGCAAGGGCGCGACCTCGCGGCCGGCACACGCTGCGGCTCTACGGCGTCAGCGAGTCGACCGTCGCGCGAACGCTGTACGAGGCAGGCGGCGACGGCGGCGGCGTCGACGTCACGGTCTGTGCCCGCGACTTCGAGATCCACGTCGACATGCTCGTCGAGCCCGGGGCCGAGGAACGCGCGGATGACCTCTCCGCCGCGCTGCGCGCGGAGCACGAGCGGTATGCGTTCTCCGAGGACGACCGGCCCGTGGAGGAGATCGTGCTCGCTCTGACCCGCGCCCTCGGGCTGACGATAGGCACCGCCGAGTCGTGCACCGGCGGCCTCGTTGCAGAGCGCCTGACCTCGATTGCCGGCGCGAGCGACGCCTTCGTGGGCGGCGTCGTCGCATACTCGGACGCGGTGAAGCAGACCGAGCTCGGCGTTCCTGTGGACGTGCTACGCGAGCACGGCGCCGTGTCTGCGGAGACCGCCGCCGCGATGGCGCACGGCGTTCGCGAGCGGCTGGGCGTCGACGTCGGCCTGGCGGTGACGGGTGTGGCCGGGCCTGCGGGCGGTACGCCGGACAAGCCGGTCGGCCTCGTCTACGTCCATGCGGAGACTCCCGACGCGAGCCGCGGCGTCGACTTCAGCTATCCGTCGGATCGGGAGTCGATTCGCCGTCGTGCAGCCGTAGCGGTCCTTCATCTCGCCAGGCGTCTCTTGTCACAGAACCGGCACGAATCCGTGTGACCGACGCCGCTACGGTGGCCACGCATGAACGCTTGCGTCTCTTCTGCGGCCTCACGCTCCCGGCGAGCGTGCGCGAGACACTCGCGGCCTGGCAGCGCCAATCCCTCCGCTCCGCTGCCCGGATCGTCGAGCCTCGCAACCTTCACGTCACGCTGGCCTTCCTCGGGCATCGTCCCGTGGGCGACGTGGGGCCCGTCGCCGAGGCACTCGAAGCGGCCGCCGGCTCACTCGCCGAGCCGATCCGGCTTACCCCTGAGCGCTATCGGGAGACGCGAAGCGTCGGCATGCTCGTCCTCGCGGACGAGCAGGAACGGGCGGGGCGGCTGGCACGCGCCCTCCACGAGAAGCTGGAGCGCCTCGGGGTGTACAAGCCGGAGGCACGGCCATGGCTCCCGCACGTCACGGTGCTGCGCTTCCGCTCTCGGCCGAGGCTCCGGCCGCCCCTGCCCGACCTCGCGCCGTTCAGTCCGTCCGGGGCCGCTGTCTACCATTCGGTGCTCGCGCGCGGAGGGGCGCGATACGAGGTGTTGGAGTCCGTTTCTCTAGGAGGTCTGATGACGGTGGATCGCGGAGAGGCTCTCGACACGGCGCTCGGTCAGATCGAGCGGCAGTTCGGCAAAGGGTCGGTCATGAAGATGAGCGACCGGCCGCAGGTCTCGATCGGAGCCGTCTCGACGGGGTCACTCGCCCTCGACATGGCGCTCGGCATCGGAGGGCTTCCGCGCGGACGCGTCGTCGAGATCTTCGGCCCGGAGGCTTCGGGCAAGACGACGCTGGTCTACCACGTGATCGCGGAAGCGCAGCGGCGCGGCGGTATCGCCGCATTCATCGACGCCGAGCACGCGATCGACCCCCAGTACGCACGACGCATCGGCGTGAACATCGACGAGCTGCTCGTCTCGCAGCCGGACACGGGTGAGCAAGGGCTCGAGATCGCCGAGCTGCTCATCCGCTCAGGCGCGCTCGACGTCGTCGCCGTCGACTCCGTCGCCGCGCTCGTCCCGAAGGCCGAGATCGAAGGCGAGATGGGCGACTCGCACGTGGGGCTCCAGGCGCGGCTCATGAGCCAGGCCCTCCGCAAGCTCGCCGGCACGCTCAACCGCACAGACACCGTCTGCATCTTCACGAACCAGCTGCGCGAGAAGATCGGCGTGATGTTCGGCAACCCGGAGACGACACCCGGCGGCCGTGCGCTGAAGTTCTACTCGTCCGTGCGCCTCGACATCCGCCGCATCGAGACGCTCAAGGACGGTGTCGAGGCGATCGGCAACCGCGTTCGTGTGAAGGTCGCGAAGAACAAGGTCGCCCCGCCGTTCAAGCAAGCCGAGTTCGACATCTACTTCGGCGCCGGCATCTCGTGGGAGGGCACGGTGCTCGATGCCGCGATCGAGCATAAGGCCGTGCAGAAGTCAGGCTCGTACTTCTCCTTCGACGACGAGCGGCTCGGCCAGGGCCGACAGAACGCAACGGCATTCCTGCGCGAGCATCCCGACGTCTGCCAGGCGATCCTCCAACGGCTCCAGGCCGTCGTCGGGCCCGACCAGGTGGTATCCGCGAGGCTTCTGCCGACGGTGGAAGCAGCCGAGGCGCCCGCGGGCGAGGCTGAGCCGGCAGGCAAGGCAGTGGTCGAGGAAGTCGAGGAGGCAGAGCCGGTCTCGAAGGCGTAGGTAGATGGAGAAAGCGTCTCCGCGGGCTCTCGAGGCGGGGCTAAAGGCGCTCTCACGTCGCGAGTTGTCCAACGCCGAGCTCGTGACGCGCCTGGAGCGATCGGGCATCGATCCAGAGGACGCGGAGCGCGCCGGCAGACAGCTGACCGAGGCCGGCTACCAGTCCGACGAGCGAACGGCGAAAGAGCGAGCGCGGGTGCTGGCGGCGAGGCTGCAGGGCGATTTCGCCATCCGCGTGGACCTCCGGCGGCGAGGCATCTCGGACGTGGACATCGACTCGGCGCTCGAGAGCATCGGCCCGGAGCTCGCGCGCGCGGAACAGCTCACTCGACGCACGCGCGACGCCACTCAGCTGGCTCGCGCGCTCCACCGCAAGGGCTACAGCGATGACACGGTCGAGGCTGCATTGCGTATCGCTGGCCTACAGGAGTAAGATGAGGCCACGACTCATCCTTTTCTGCGTAGACGAACTTCCAAGAATCGGGACATCACCACCATGACACCAATGACCTCCAGAGCGCCGACCACACAACGAAGGGAGCATTCGGCAGCAGCCTGAAGCGGCTGTTTTTCCCGAGCGGCATCGGCGCCGCTCCCCCCGATTTTCGGCTTTCGCCCGCGCGGGCTCGGCATCGAGTCGGTCCCACGTCATTCCGACGGGGCGAACGATCGGAGGGCCTGTGCCGTACGTTGTCGGAATTCTCATCGGCCTTCTCGCCGGGGCTCTCGGCGCCTGGGCCGTCGTGAGCCTCCTTACGGACTCGAAGCTCGCCGCCGCGCGCCGCACGCGCAACCTGCTCCTCGAAGAGGCGAGACGCGAGGCCGACGCACTCCGCAGGGAGTCCGAGCTGGCCGCCAAGGAGGAGGCAGCGAGAGTGCGCAGCGAAACGGAGCGCGACCTCGACGGACGGCGGACGGAGATGCTCGAACGCGAGCAGCGCACGCGGCTCGCCGAGGACGAGCTCGGCCGTAGGCTCGAGGAGCTCGACCGCCGCGACCAGGGCCTCTCCGATCGCGAGACTCACGTCCGCGAGCTACAGGAAGATCTGAAATCCGCGAAAGCGGAGGAGCAGCATGAGCTCGAGCGCATTGCCCGGCTGAGCATGGAGGACGCGAAGGCGGAGGTGTTGAAGCGCTCCGAGGAGCTCGTCCGCCACGAGCTGGCTCGCCGGGTGCGGCAGCTCGACGAGGAAGCGACCACCGAAGCGCGCCGCAAGGCACGGAACCTCGTGGCCGACGCCCTCCAGCGGGTGGCCGCGAGCCACGCCGCCGAGACGACGGTCTCCATCGTCGAGCTTCCGTCCGACGACATGAAGGGCCGAATCATCGGCCGGGAGGGCCGCAACATCCGCGCGCTGGAGCACCTCACCGGCGTCGACTTCATCGTCGACGACACACCCCAGGCCGTCGTGCTCTCGTCGTTCGACGGCATCAGACGCGAGGTGGCGAAGCTCACACTGCAGCGGCTGCTCGAAGACGGGCGAATTCATCCCGCCCGTGTCGAGGAGATGTACTACCAGTCGAAGGCCGAGGTCGACGACCTCATCCGCCAGGCGGGCGAACAGGCGGTCTTCGAAGCCAACTGTGGCGAGTTCCACGAGGAGCTCGTCAAGATCATCGGCCGCCTCCGCTACCGGACGAGCTATGGCCAGAACGTTCTCAAGCACACGCTCGAGGTCGTGCAGCTGGCCGGCGTCATGGCGAACGAGCTCGGCGCGGGCGTCAAGACCACGAAGCGCGCCGCACTGCTCCACGACCTGGGCAAGGCGCTGACGCACGAGGAAGAGGGAACGCACGCTCTCATCTCGGCGCGCTACGCGCGCCGCTTCGGCGAGTCGCAGGGCGTCATCCACGCAATCGAGGCGCACCACTACGACGTGCAGCCGCAGACCGTGGAAGCCGTGCTCGTGATTGCCGCCGACGCGGCGTCAGCCGCGCGGCCGGGCGCCCGTGGTGAGAGCCTGGAGTCCTACATCAAGCGCCTGGAGGCGCTGGAAGAGCTCGCAGCGGCGAAGAGCGGCGTCGAGCGCGTCTACGCGCTGCAGGCGGGCCGCGAGATTCGCGTCATCGTGAAGCCCGAGGAGATCGCAGACGACGAGGCGGCGCTCATGTCGCACGAGATCGCCCGCGAGATCGAGCAGCACCTCGAGTACCCGGGGCAGATCAAGGTGACGGTAATTCGTGAGTCGCGCGCAATCGGGTACGCGAAGTAGCCATCTAGCCACCGGCCCTAGCGGCCACGTCTCGACTAGCCATCGCGAGGGGCCACCCCGGGCCTCCTCCCGCTTTGAGCGTAGTGGCGAGCGACGTGGTCGTGTGTTACCGGACCGTGCCAAGAGTGCACCGACCGCTCCGACGTACACTTTCCGCCGTGCGGCGCTACCACGTCACGACGTTCGGCTGCCAGATGAATGCGCACGACTCCGAGCGCATCCGCGGCCTGCTCGAGGAGCTCGGGCTCGGCGAGGCAGCAGACCCGGCCGAAGCCGACGTGCTCGTCTTCAACACTTGCACGATCCGCGAGAAGCCCGACCAGCGGCTGGCCGCCTACCTCGGCGACGCAAAGGTGCTCAAGGCGCGCAATCCCGACGCGGTGATCGCGGTCGGCGGCTGCTACGCGGAGGCACAGCGCGACCGGATCTTCGAGCGCTACCCGTTCATCGACGTCGCCTTCGGCCCGGGCACGATCCACCACCTCGGCGAATGGCTCGGCGCCGGCGGGCTGGGCGTCCCGCGGTCGGCGTTCGGCACCGCGGACGAGCGCCGCTTCTCCGCGGAGCTCGCCACCCAGCGCGAGCGCAGTTTCCAGGCGTGGGTGCAGATCTCCATGGGCTGCAACTCGGTCTGCTCCTACTGCATCGTTCCCGCCGTCCGCGGCCGCGAGGTGAGCCGGCGGCCTGGTGAGATCCTTGCCGAGATCACGGCGCTCGCCGACGAGGGTGTCCGCGAGATCACGCTACTGGGCCAGAACGTCAACTCGTGGGGGAGAGACCTGCTGCCCGACGTCCGCACCGAGTTCGGCGAGCTGCTGCGCGCGGTCGACGCCGTCGACGGCATCGAGCGCATCCGTTTCACGAGCCCGCATCCGAAGGACTTCAGGGCACCCGTCATCGCCGCGATGGCCGAATGCGAGGCCGTCTGCGAGCACGCGCACTTGCCGCTCCAGTCCGGCTCGACCCGCGTCCTCAAGCGCATGCGCCGCACGTACAGCCGCGATCGGTACCTCCGTCTCGTGGACGAGCTCCGCGCAGCGATCCCCGACCTCGCCCTCACCACCGACCTCATCGTCGGCTTCCCGGGTGAGACGGACGGCGACTTCGACGACACCTGCTCCCTGGTGGAAGAGGTCGGCTTCGACGGCGCGTTCACGTTCGTGTACTCACCGCGCAGCGGCACCGAGGCGGCAGCGATGCCCGATCAGATATCTGATGACGTGAAGCGCGAGCGCATCGAGCGACTCGTCGACGTCGTCCAGCGCGTGGCCGCCGAGCGGAACGCTCGTCGCGTGGGGTTGGTGGAGGAGGTGCTCGTCGAGGGAGCAAGCCGCACCGACGCGTCGCTACTTCGCGGTCGCACACGCCGCAACACGACCGTGAACTTCGCGGGATCGGCCAGAGCCGGCGAGCTGGTGCCGGTCCGCATCACGGCCTCGACGTCCACGACTCTGCAGGGCAGCCAGGAAGCGCTCGTCGCGGCGTAAGTGCGTTCGGCAAGGCAACTGACCTGGGACGGCTGCGTCAACATCCGCGACCTCGGCGGCCTGCCGACCGAGGACGGCATGGAGACGCTCTACGGCGCCGTCGTGCGTGCCGACAACATCGCCACGCTGTCCGAGCAGGGCAGGCGGGAGCTGCTCGCCTACGGCGTGAAGCGGGTCATCGACCTGCGCTGGATCGACGAGCGGAACGAGGACCCGCAAGTGGAGCTAGGCGTCGAGGTGCTCCACCTGCCGCTCTTCGGCGATCACAACGAGCGGCGCGAGACAGACCGGCAACTGCTGGAGCGGATCCGGGATCACGCCGAGTCCCGGCGCGTCATGTACCTCGAGCATCTCGATGTGTACGGCGAGCGCTTCGCCACCGCGGTTGCGGCCGTGGCCTCTGCGCCCGAAGGCTGCGTCCTCGTCCACTGTGCAGCGGGGGTCGACCGCGCAGGGCTCGTAGCCGCACTGCTGCTGCGCCTCGCGCAGGTGCCGATCGACGACGTCGCGGCGGACTTCGCGCTGAGCCGGGACAACTGGGCGCCGCACGCGCCCGAATGGATCGAGGAGACAGAAGACGAGCGCGAGCGGGAGTTCCGGCGGTTCCTGGCGGCCATGCCCGGCGAGTCGATGCGCGGAGTGCTCGAGGAGCTCGACCGCCGCTACGGCGGGGCGGAGAGCTATCTGCGCGCTGCCGGCCTTCCCGAGGCTGACGTTCACCGCATCCGCGCGCGACTACGCGCGTGACGGTGCTGGCCGTCTTCGGCCCGACGGCTTCCGGCAAGACGGCCGTCGCCGAAGCGATCGCGGAGCGTATCCCGGCCGAGCTCGTCTCCGCCGACTCCATGCAGGTGTACCGCGGCCTGCCCATCCTCACCGCGCAAGCCGAACGGGCAACGCAACTCTCGGCGATCTGGGAGCTCGATCACGAGGCATCGGTCGTCGAGTACCAGGCGCTCGCACATCGGGCCGTCGACGAGGCCCTGGAGCGCGGCCGCACACCGGTCGTCGTGGGAGGGAGCGGGCTCTACCTCCGCGCTGCCATTTCCGACCTGGCGCCGCCGCCGCCGGGCGACCGCCCGCGCTGGGAGCGCCTCTACGACCGCGTTGGGCCCGAACGCGCCCACGCCCTGCTCGCCGAACGGGATCCGCCGGCAGCGGAACGTATCCATCCCAATGACCGCCGCCGCGTCGTTCGCGCGCTCGAGCTGACGGAGCTGGGCGAGTCGCTGCAACCCGGCAGAGACGCGCTGTGGAGCAGCGAGACGCGGCATCCGACTCTCCTCTTCGGCCTCGACGTGCCCCGCGAGGAGCTCGAGCGGCGGATCGTCGCTCGTACCCAGGCGATGTTCGATGCCGGAGTCGAGGACGAGGTCGAACGCGCGCTGGCCGGCGGTGTCTCGTCCACGGCACGTCATGCGCTCGGTCTCGACGAGATCGCGCGGCTGCCCAGGGAGGAGGCGATCGCCGCGGTAGTCTTGCGTACCCGCCGGTACGCCGCCTACCAGCGGAAATGGATGCGCAGGATGCCGGATCTGATCAGGGTCGAGGCGGCGAGGCCCGTGGACGAGGTCGCGGATGAGATTCTCGAAGTGGCACGCGCACGGGAACGTCTACCTGCTCACTGACGAGCCCGGGCTGACCCCTGAGCGCGTGCGCGCCGAGGTGGGGGACGCTGACGGCATCCTCGAGGTCGTCTCCGCCTCGGACGCCGAAGCCGACGTCGTCATCTGGAACCCGGACGGCTCGACGGCCGAGCTGTCCGGCAACGGCACGCGCATCGCCGCGCGCTGGCTCGCCGATCGAGACGGGAGCCGGCGAAGTCCGCATTCGAGTGGGGACTCGCGAGACCGTCGCGCGAGTCAAGAACAGCGAAGTAGAGCAGGAGTTGGGGGCCGTGACCGTCGCCGACCCTGAGCGGATCGCCGGGTTGGACGTGATCGTGGTCGACGTCGGCAACCCGCACGCGGTCGTGATCGGCGACCCGGACGACCTGCCGAGCGTCGGGCCGCTGCTGGAGACTCACCAGCGCTTCCCCAACCGCACGAACGTCCAGGTAGCGCGTGTCGACGGCCCGGGAGAGGTGACGGCTCGCGTCTGGGAGCGCGGGGTGGGGGAGACGCAGTCCTCGGGAACGAGCGCCGTCGCCGTCGCCGCGGCCACACACGGCGAGGGCGACGTGCTCGTCCACTTTCCCGGCGGGGACCTCCGCGTGCGGCTGTCGGATGGTCGGGCCACGCTTACCGGTCCCGCCGAACGCCTCTAGGCCGCCGCCCCCTCTGCCACCTGGAGCGGCTCGCCGGTCTCCAGCAGCGTCTTCAGCCCGCTGAGGATGTACGGCATGCCACCGGCCGCCTGGCGGTACGTGTTCGTCTCGCTGTCGAAGCCGTCGTGGACCACCGTGAGCTTCGACAGGCCGTCGCCGGCCGGCTCGATCTCCCACGTGACACGAGAGGGGGGATCGGGCGCCACCTCGTCGTCCCAACGAGCATCGAAGGTCAGAGACAGACGCGACGGTCGCTCCGCCACGAGCACCTCGCCGACGATCGCCGTCTCGCCGTCGATCTCGTGGATGTACGCAGAGCCCGGTGTCCAGTCGGACTCGACCGTGCTCCCGTAGAAGTACTGCTGCGTGAACTCGGACTGTGTCAGAGCGTCCCAGATGCGCTCCGGCGTCGCCCTGATGTAGACGACGTAGACGTGGGAAGGCTTGCCGTTGGCAGCCATCGTTCCTCCCTTCTCGAGACCGGCACGCAGCGCCAGCAGCGCCCCGCTCGCCCTGGCGGCGAACTTGCCGGTCCACCGGTCGTGGATCTCGCGGATGGGGACGGGGTTCAGGTAGTGCAGCCGTGACCGCCCGACCTTTCGGGTGACGACGAGATTCGCTTCCTCGAGCACCTTCACGTGCTTCATGACGCCGAAGCGGGTCATGTCGAACAGCCTCTCCAGCTCGCTGAGCGACTGACCCTCGCGCTCGAAGAGGGCGTCGAGGATCTCGCGACGCGTCGGGTCGGCCAGGGCCCTGAACACCGGGTCATCCGCCATGGGCGGATATTAGGTGACTAAATGGTCACATGTCAAGGGTAATCGTTCGCACACATCTCATACTTGTGTTACTCTCACGCGGTGGACACGACGATTCGGAATCTCGACGAGGCCGCGTACCGGCAGCTGAAGGCGCGCGCCGCGCTCAGCGGGCGCACCATCGGAGACGTCGTCAACGACGCAATTCGAGCCTATCTTGCGCGACCGGAGCCCGGCACGGGGCAGAGGAGCCTGGCCGACATCCTCCCCGAGGACTACGGGCCGGGCCAGGAGCGCCTGAGCGAGAAGATCGACGCGATCGTCTACGGCGTCTGAGCGTCCGGCGTGGTCGTTCTCGACGCGAGTTTTCTCATTGCGTACCACAACGCGCGCGATGTCCACCATGAGCGCGCAGCCGAGGCGATGGAGCGCGTCGTCGTCGGCGAGTGGGGACGAGCGCTCCTGCTCGAATACGTCCTTGCCGAGGTGGCCACCGTGCTCCTAGCCCGGCGCGGCCTCGAGACGGCCTCGAGAGTGGTCCTGGGTCTGCTGGAGAGCCGCGAAGTCGACTTCGTCCCGTGTTCCGAGGTGTTCCACAAGACGGTCGCTGGCTTCACTGGCCAACGCACCGGCACTCTCAGCTTCACGGATGCCGCAATTGTCGTGGTAGCCCGCAAGGCGTCGCCGGCCGTCGTCGCCACGTTCGACGCCGACTTCAATCAGGTCGAGGGAGTCACCGTCGTCCCGGCATGATCGCTTAGGCGGCAGCTCCCCCAACCACTTGGTGCGGCTCCGGGCTCAGCGTCGCGGCGCCATCGACCAGACGGCGATGGTGTTGGCGGCATTCGAGCAGATGGCGGCGCCTTTCCCCTGGTACGGCGTCGGGCGCAGGTCACGCGCCTCGCGGATGAGGACGAACTGGAAGTGGACGTATCCGTTGGCGTTCCCTCCGCTGCGCCACCCGATCAGCGTCAGCCGCTCGCGCTCTGCGTAACGGGCAGCGAAGTAGCGGATGAGCGTTCCGCGCTTGTGAGCGGCGCTGCCCAGCCGCTTGCCGGGACCGCCCGTCGAGTACCACCTGAATCGCGGGGCGGTTGCGAACACCTCGTTCAGCCGTGCCGAGTCGCCTCGGTTGAAGGCACTGACGAACGTGAGGACGAGCTGGCGCGTCTCGCCGCTTGTGCAATTGCGTACGGCTTCTGCTCGAGCGCCCTCGCCGACCAACAGGGCTGCCGCGACGGCGACGGAGAGGACGGCGTTTCGAGCGACTGCGGCGTCCATGTCTGCCCTGCGTGTTCGGTACCCGTTGGTTCCGAAAGGTAACGCCCTACGTGGCGATACCGAACTCGCGCAATGTCTCGTTGAGGCTCACCTTGCTGTCCGTCGACTCGTTGCGACGGCCGATGATGAGCGCGCAGCCGACCTGGTACGTCCCGGCCGGGAAGTCCTTCGGCCGCGTTCCCGGGACGACCACGGAGCGGGGAGGGACGTAGCCGCGGTGCTCGACCGGCTCGCTCGCCGGTCACGTCGATGATCGGCACCGAAGCCGTGAGCGAGACGTGGGGGGCAATCACCGCGCCTTCGCCGACGATCATGCCCTCGACGACGATGGCCCGCGAGCCGATGAACGCGTCGTCCTCGACGATCACCGGCCGGGCGTTGACCGGCTCCAGCACGCCGCCGATGCCGGCGCCGCCCGCGAGGTGGACGTTGGCGCCGATCTGGGCGCAGGAGCCGACGGTGGCCCAGGTGTCCACCATCGTCCCGGGGCCGACCCAGGCGCCGATGTTCACGAAGCCCGGCATCACGATCACGCCCTCGCCGAGGAACGACCCATAGCGGACGACGGCGCCCGGCACGACGCGCACGCCTCGCTCGGCGTGGCCGTGCTTGAGCGGGATCTTGTCCGTGTACTCGAACGGCCCGAGCTCCTCCGGCTCGACGTCGCGCACGCGGAAGTAGTCGAGGATCGCCTGCTTGGCGTCCTCGTCCACGATCCACTCGTCTCCGACCTTCTCTGCCACACGCCGCTCTCCACGGTCGAGGGCGGCGACGATCTCCTCGACGCGCGCAGCGTCCGTCACGTCGGATCCCCGAGGATGCCGCGGCGCGCTCACAGTCCTCGACCGTCGGCACGAGCGCCACGCGCGCGTAGCCTTCGCCCGCCTCGCCGAGATACGCGCCAGGAGCGACCACGATGCCGTGCTCGAGCAATCGCTCCGCAGCCGCCTCGGACGTCTCGCCGTCGGGCAGCGCGAACCAGAGGTACATCGTCGCGTCCTTCCCCGCAGCCCGCCAGCCCAGACCCTCGAACGCCGGCAGCAGCACGTCGCGCTTTCTCCGATAGACGGCCCGCGCGCGTTCGACGTGGCCTTCGTCACCCCAGGCGACGATCGAGGCGCGCTGGACGAACTCCTGGGGCGCGGTGCCGACCGACGGCCGGTACTTGCGCAGCGCGTCGATCACCCACGGCGGGCCCGCGACGAACGCCGACCGGTAGCCGGTCATCGACGAGCGCTTGCTCAGCGTGTTGAACACGACGGCGCGAGAGCGATCCGAGGAGCTCGAGCGCCGAGGCCGGCGGCTCGTCGAACCAGAGCTCGCTGTACGCCTCGTCCGAGCACACGAGGAAGTCGTGGCGCTGCGGCGAGCTCGGCCAGCTCTGCGAAGAACGAGCGTGGGGCGGAGGCGGCGGTCGGATTGTTCGGGTAGTTGACCCAGACGAGCGCCGTACGGTCGAGCGTGTCCGCGTCCACCGCCTTCAGATCCGGGAGAAAGCCGTTCTCCTCCAGCAGGGGCAAGACGGACGATGCGCGCACCGGCGAACTCGGCGCCGCGTTCGTACACGGGGTAGGCGGGGTCGGGGACGAGCACCGTGTCCTTGCCACGCTGCACGTCCGCGAAGACTTGCGCGAAGCTGAAGATCGCCTCCTTCGACCCGAGCGTCGGTATGAGCTCCCGGTCCGGGTCGAGCTCGACGCCGAACCGGCGCGCGACCCAGCCCGCGATCGCCGCCCGCAGCTCGGGCAGGCCCTCGGCCTTCGGGTAGCCCATCGTCTCCGCCACGCCTTCGGTCAGGGCCTGCCGGATGAGCGGATCGGTCGGCTCGCGCGGGTCGCCCTGGCCGAAGTCGATGATCTCGACCCCGCGTGCCGCTGCCTCTCGCTTCGCCTGCTCGAGTCGCACGAAGGGATAGGTCGTCTGCTCGGCGAGGACGGGGGAGAGCGCCACGCCCGAACGCTAGCGGGATTGACGCTCCTCCATAATGTCGTCGTGACGAACCACCAGCCCGATCCGCTGCCCGGCGCAGAGCCGGAGCGCGGGTTCGCGGTCGCGTGTCTGCTCCCGTCCCAGGAAGCGTCGGAGCTCGCCGAGCTCCACGCGCTGGCCCGGACCGCGGGTGTCGACACCGTCGGCGAGCTCGTTCAGCACCGTCCCAAGCCGGACCCTCGCACGTACGTCGGCAAGGGAAAGCTCGAAGAGCTCAAGTCCGCGTTCGCAGCCGCACGGCGCCGAAGTGCTCGTCGTCGACGGCGAGCTCGCGCCCGCGCAGCAGCGGCGACTCGAGGACGCCCTGGAGACGCGCGTCATCGACCGCACGCAGCTCATCCTCGACATCTTCGCGCAGCACGCCGTCTCCGCCGAGGGCAAGCTCCAGGTCGAGCTCGCGCAGCTCGAGTACAACCTCCCGCGCATGCGGGGCATGTGGAAGCACCTCGAGCGGCTCGGCGGCGGCGTGGGCACGAGGGGCCCGGGTGAGAGCCAGCTCGAGACCGACCGCCGGCTGGCGCGGCGGCGAATCTCGCTGCTCAAGGAGCGTCTCGCGTGAGCTCTCGAAGCGGCGTGAGCAGCGCCGGAAGTCGCGCGTGCGCTCGCAGACGCCGACCATCGCCCTCGCCGGCTACACGAACGTCGGCAAGTCCACGCTGCTCAACGCGCTCACGGGCGCCGAGGCCTCGATCGACGACCGGCTCTTCGAGACGCTCGATCCGACCACGCGATCGTTCGAGCACGAGGGGCGGCAGTACCTCCTGACCGACACCGTCGGCTTCATCCGTCGGCTGCCGCACGAGCTCGTCGAGGGCTTCGCGGCGACGCTCGAGGAGACGCTCATCGCCGACCTCGTCCTCCACGTCGTCGACGCGTCGGCCGACGACGCGGAGCTCGACCAGATGGTGCAGGCCGTCGAGGCGGTGCTCACGGAGATCGGCGCCGGCGAGCTGCCGATCGAGCTCGTGCTCAACAAGATCGACCGGGTCGACGGCGAGACGCGCGAGCGAGCTCGAGAACCGCTTCCCGGGCTCGCTCCAGGTCTCGGCGGAGACCGGCGAGGGCCTCGACGCACTTCGCGCTCGCGTTGCGCAGCGCTTCGAGGGCCGGTTCCAGGTCGTGGAGCTGCTGGTGCCGTACGAGCGGGGGGACGTCGTCTCGTCGCTCTACGCGCTCGGACCGCCGATCGAGCTCCGCGAGGATCGCGCCGACGGTGTCTTCATCCGCGCACGGCTGCCCGAGCGGGAGTTGCGGCGCCTGGCGCCGTTCCTCGTTCGCGACGCCGTTGCCGCTTCGTGATCGAGCTCCCGGTCACACGCCTGCGCGACGACGCGTCGCTGCCGCAGGGCGCCTACCCGGGCGACGCCGGCCTCGATCTCGTCGCCTGCGAGCGCGTCGAGCTCGGCCCGGGGGAGCGCTGCGTGGTGCCGACGGGCATCGCCGTAGCCATACCCGAGGGCTACGCCGGGCTCGTCATTCCCCGCTCGGGCCTCGCCCTCGAGCACGGCATCTCGCTCGTCAACACTCCCGGCCTGATCGACTCGGGCTACAGGGGAGAGGTGCGCGTCATCGCCCTCAACACCGATCGCGAGCGGCCGTTCACGGTCGAGGCCGGCATGCGGATCGCGCAGCTCGTCGTCACGCCCGTCCCCGAGGTCGACGTCGTGTTGCAGGACGAGCTTCCCGAGACGGTGCGCGGCGCCGCCGGCTTCGGCTCCTCGGGCGCCTGAAGCGGTGGTACTCCAGCCACGCATCCGCGTGTCGGCGGTCCTGCGCTGGCGGGACGGAATCCTCCTCTGCCGCCACGAGAAGCACGGCCGCGAGTACTGGCTGCTACCGGGGGGAGGCGTCAACTCGGGAGAGAGCCTCGTGCAGGCACTGCGCCGGGAGCTGCGCGAGGAGGTCGGCATCGACAGCCAGATGCCGTTCGAAGGGCCGGTCGCGATCGTGGACTCCATCGCGCCTGCTCGCACGCTCGCGACGAAGCATGTCGTCCACATCATCTTCGCCGCCGACCTCACGGGCAGGTCGCTCGAGACCGTGAGCTCCGAGGACGCAGCAGTCCGGGGACATCGCCTGTTCACGGCCGTCGAACTGGAAGAGGTCGTGCTCCATCCGCCGATCCAGCGTTTCCTCGGGCGGTGGCAGCCGGGAGACCCCGTGGTCTACCTCGGCGCTCTTTGGGCCCCTTAACGATCGAGGCGCACGACAGCTCGCGTCTGACCGTCCTGCGGGTCGATGAAGGTTCGCACGATGCGGAATCCCGCCTTTTCAAACGCGCGAACTGAAGCGACGTTGGCGACGGCCGGGTCAGCGACGCAGACGACCGTCTCGCCGCGAGCGAACACGACCTCGTCGACAAACCGACGGAGGATCTCCGTTCCGAGGCCCTGCCCGGTGAGCTCTTCCTCGCCAACGAGAATGTCGACCCCCGCCGTGGCATCGTCGGCGATCTTCATGACGGCTGCGTGCGCCGGATAGTCCTTGACGAGGTACGTCTGAAGCATGCCGACGGGACGTTCGTCGAGCAGCACGAGATAGTGATCCGTCGGATCCTGGCCCTCGATGGCAGGGAGGTAGTGCTCCACGACCGCGTCGTACGTCCTGCGCTCGCCCCACCATCTGCGAACGTGCGGACGCTCGAGCCACTCGTGCAGCAGGCGAAGGTCGTCGGCCACCATGGGCCGGAACTCGATCACTCCCACGTATCGAGCACCGGATAGCGCGCTCTTGCATCGAGGCAGTCGCCCGCGAAGAGCGCAGCCCCGACGTCTCCCGTCCACAGCGAGTAGCGCCGGCGCCCGCGGGTGCCTGCGAGTCGCTCTGACTGCTCCAGCGCATGGACCGTAAAGCGACGGGCGCGCTCCAGCCAGCGCTCGTCCCCTGTGCGCTCGAACGCCTTCAGCAGCGCGTAGCCGTTGCCCGCGGTGCCGTGGCAGATGCCGTAGCCCTTCTCGTCGCCGTGCGGCCCCGCCTGCCAGACCAGCTCCGCGCCGGCGAGCAGCAGCTCCTCGTCGAGGTAATCGGCCGCCGAGATGACGATCCCGGGAGCTCCCGAACACCACTGCAGCGCCTGCTCGCCCCAGTTGGCGAGCCCGTCCTCGACAGCCGCCGCGCGTGCCAGCGCCGCGGCGGTGTCTCGCTCCAGTGTCGCTCTCTCTGCGTCCGGGAGCCGCTGGCGCAACGCGAGCACGTTGCCGACGAGGCCGTGAGCTGGCCCAAGGCCACGATACGTCTCGCCGTAGAGGTGGATCGTCCAGAGACCGTCCTCGTCGCGCCGCCGCAGGAGCTCTTCGGCGCTCTCGCGCCATGCATCCGCCCAGCGCTCGTCACCCGTCCACTCGCTCATGGCGTGCGCGGCGAGCATCGTGCCCGGCGAGCCCCACATGATCTCGTTGGCCTGGTTCTCGGCGTTCTCGGTGACTCGCTCGAAGAGCGTGTCCGCGAGCGCGTCGTCCGGTGCGAGCTGCCACGCGACGGTGAGGATGCCCGCCTCGCCGGAGAGGAGTGCCTGCGCGGGCGGGGGAGGGGAGCTCGATGCCCCGCATGTAGTCCGGCTCGGCGAGCCACGCCTCGTGGACACGACGCGCCGCTTGTGGGAGGTCAAGCCCGCTCTGGGCGTGGCCGCGGCGCTCGAGTGCGCCCAGCGCCCAGACGACACCGGCTCCGCCGACGTAGAGCGCCTTGAGCGGCGTCGGCGTCTGCCAGGAGTCCCACTCCTCGGCCGGCCAGAGCGCCTCGGGGTCGTACGCGGAGTCGGCGTCGGCCACGATGCGCTCGATCTCGCCGCGCACCCAGGCTTCGTCCCAAGGCCGATCGGTCAGGGCGTCGAACGCTTCCGGCCGGTAGAGCATGCCGAGAGGTTAGAGGCGGCCGCCCCGCGAGTAGGCACGGGCCTTCGCGACCTCGTGCGCCCGCTCTTCGATCGCGTCCACCAGGGGCTCGAACACCGGCAGCTCCCCGGAGCGATGCTGCACCGCCCGCGCGAGCAACCAGTCCGCGAGCCAGGGGTTCCGCGGCAGCAGCGGGCCGTGGAGATACGTGCCGATGGCGTTGCCGAGCCGGCAGCCTTCGAAGCCGGACGTCCCGTCATTCCCGAAGCCGGCCACGACCCGGCCGAGCGGCACCGCCCCTTTTCCGAGGATCGTCCTGCCGGCGTGATTCTCGAAGCCCACGACCGTCTGCCGGTCTCCGGGGTCGAGCTCGCACTCGATCAGCACGTCGCCGATGAGACGCCGGTCTCCGGCCACCGTGTGCACGGGGAAGACTCCGGCGCCGGGCTGCTGCGTGCCCGATTGGTCGCGGTAGTAGCGGCCCAGCAGCTGGTAGCCGCCGCAGACGGCGAGCACGACGGCGTCGCCCGCCACCGCGTCGGACAGAGCCGCGGCGCGGGCGGCCAGATCCGGCGCGATGAGCGCTTGCTCGCGGTCCTGGCCCCCTCCGATGTAGAAGAAGTCGGCGTCGGCAGGGAGGTCGTCGCCCAGGCCGATCTCGCGCACGTCGAGATCGATGCCGCGTCGCTCAGCTCGCCCAGTCAGCACCGCGAGGTTGCCGCGGTCCGCATAAATGTTGAGGTAGTCCGGATACAGATGCGCAAGGACGACCCTCATGCCACGCGCTCCCAGTACGGACGCGCGTAGCCGCGGTCGGCGATCACGCGCTGGAGGCCCAGCATCGCCGTGTACGTGGGGAGGAACACGAGCTCGCCGCCGGGCTCGGTCAGCTCGAGCCCCCGATCCAGCGCCGCGTCCAGCTCGGGCACGATCTCGATTCTCGCCTCGTCCAGGCCGCCGTATGAGAAGCGGAGTGCGAGCTCCGCGGCGCGCTCGCCGGAGGCGATGAGCCGGTCCAGCCGCCCGGCAAGCACCTCGAAGTCGACGTCCCAGATCCACGACACGTCGCGGCCGTCCGCGATGCCGTCGTTGAGAGCGAGCACGGCGACGGATGGCCCAGCTCCCTGGAGCAGCGTCCTCAGCGTCTCGTTCGCCCCGGCAGGGTTCTTGACGAGCAGCACGATAAGGGTCTTCCCGCCGATGGCGACGCGCTCGAAGCGCCCGAACGCCGGCGACGCACGACCCAGCCCTTCGGCGATCTCCGCCTCCGGTATCGCGAGTCCCCGCGCGACCGACGCCGCCGCGAGGGCGTTGTAGACGTTGTAGACGCCGGGGACCTGCAGGCGAACGCGCGTGGTGCCTTCCGGCATACAGAGGTCGAACGAGATCCCGTCGATGCCGTGCGATTCGATGGCGCGGGCGGCGACAGTCGAGCGGCGGACGCATGTGGCCACACGACGGGCACCGATAGTCGCCGAGGTGGCCGACGTACGCAGCCGGATACACGTACGGGGCGCCGCACCGCACGCAGTACTTCGAGTCTGCCGCATGCTGGAGCGTTGCGCCGCGCTGCGAGGGGTCGTCGACACCGAACGTCGCCGAGTTTTCGTGCGACCGGGCGAGATCCGCCACCAGCGGATCGTCCGCGTTGACGACGAGAAGCGTCTCTTCGGGAAGGGCCGCGACCATCGCCCGCCAGCGCTCGGCGATGAGCTCCAGCTCCCCGTAGCGGTCGAGCTGGTCGCGAAAGAGATTGCCGAGGCACATGACGCGCGGCCGGACGGCAGCGGCCAGGTCGGGCAGCGCCGCCTCGTCCACCTCGAACAGGCCCAGCTCGGCATCGCGTGCGTCGACGAGGGCAGACGCGACCCCCGAGGCGAGGTTCGCGCCGGCGGCGTTGTGGGCCAGCCGGAAGCGGGAAGCAAGGATCGCAGACGTCATCGCGGCGCTCGTCGTCTTGCCGTTGGTCGCGGACAGGATCACGCTCCCTTCGGGCAGACGCTTCGCAAGCCTCCCGATCGCCCCGGGGTCGATTGCGGTCAGCAGCTTCCCCGGCAGCGTCGTCCCGCCGCCTTGCCCCGCGAGGCGCGACAGGTGACCCGCCGCCCGCGCAAGGGTCGTCTCCACCGTGAGCCGCATGGACGCGAGTGTAGATCCCTCCAACGCGTGATCAGTTCGACAATCCCCCGCCGGAGGGACGATTTCGAGGCCATTCGGGCCGAGCGTGTGGTTGGTGGCAGTGACAACTGCAACGGAGTCGCGTGCGCGCCCGGGCAGTATTCAGGCGGCAGTTCTCCCGCTGGCCGTGGCGGCCACCGCCGCGATGCTCCTCGCGACCTTCGCACGAGCTGCATCCGCGGGCGAGTGGGCTCGATTCATCGCCCTCGCGCTGGTCGGGGTGTCGGCGCATGCGTTCATCGCCCGTGCAGACCGCGCCCGTGCCGGTCATGGGGCAGCAGTCCTCGTCCTGCCGGCGGGAGCAGTCCTGCTCCCACTCGATCTTCTTGTCTCGCTGGCACTCGTCGTCTCGGTGCCGCGCTGGGTCGCGTGGCCGCGCGCCCCGCGTCTCACCCGCGTATTCGAACTGGCAACCGAGGTTGCGGCCGCGACGTTGGCATGGCTTGCCGCCGCCGCCGCCGTGGCGCTGGCGTCGGTGCTCCTCGACGGGGAAGCCGCCTGGGCGCTCGCAGGCATGGTCGCCTGCGTGGCGTTCGTGGCGACGGACCAGCTTTCTGTCTTCGTCAGTGGAAGACTCACGAGCCGCCTGTCGTGCACTCCGCCGCTCAGCCTCGGTACCGAGCTCCTGCTCGCGGCACTGGGAGCTGCGCTGGCGGCCGTGTGCCTGACGAACCCGTGGCTCGCTCCGTTCGCTGTCGCACCACTGCTGCTGCTTCGCCGATGGTTCGAGATTCCGCTGCTCGAGCATCAGGCCAGGCGCGATGCCAAGACAGGGCTCTTCAACGCGCAGTACTTCGAGCTGGCGGTCGATCGTGAGCTTGCAGAAGCGAGAGCCGTACAGCGCCCGATGTCCGTCCTGCTAGCCGACCTCGACCTCCTTCGCGATATCAACAACGCCTACGGGCATCTGGCCGGCGACGCGGTCCTTCGCGGTGTCGGAGGCGTCCTCCTGGAACAGGCTTCGCACACAAGACGTTCCCGCCCGCTTCGGCGGGGAAGAGTTCGCGGTGCTGCTCCCGAAGACGAGTCACGCAGACGCACTGGAGATCGCCGAACACCTGCGCACCGCCGTGGCGGCAGCCCGCTTCCCGAGTGGGACTGCCGAGACCGAGCTGCAGGCGACCGTCTCCATCGGCGTCGCGTCGTATCCGGAGCACGGCACGCGCGCCGTCCAGCTCCTCCACCGTGCCGACGTCGCCGTGTACCGCGCGAAGGTGCAGGGGCGGAACCGCGTCCAGACGGCGACGCTCGATCCTCCTTCCTCGTTCTCGCCTGACCTACGGGTCGTGGCAGGCCCGAGACGGGACGACGGTGGCGATGCCACCCTCAGCGCCGCGCCACGCGTCGGCGTACCCTCATGGCTCGCGCCACGCCGATCAGGCAGGCTTGCCACGCTCGTGGGAGTCGCCACCCTCGCGGCACTCGCCCTCCTCGGCGTCAGCCAGGCCTCCTACCTCACCGCGATGCTCGCTCCGGCGATCGGCGGCGTCGCCATCCTCGTGCTTCGTCGCGAGGCGACACTCCAGGTCGAACGCGACTCGGCCGCAGTCGCCCACGACCGCGCCGACCAGCTCCGGCGTGGGGCAGACACCCTGCAGACGCTCAACCGATCGCTCGAGCGCGCCAACCGCTTGCTCCGGGAACGCTCCGCCGCGGCGATGGAGACCCTCGCGGCCGCCGTCGACGCACGGGACTCTCACACGGCCGGACATTCTCGCCGTGTGCAGACGCTCGCGCTGCTGCTCGGCCGAGAGCTCGGTCTTTCAGAGACAGAGCTCGAGGCGCTCGGTCATGCCGCCCGCTTCCACGACGTTGGCAAGCTCGCAGTGCCCGAAGCGATCCTGCTCAAGTCCGAGAAGCTCGGCGACGTCGACTGGGTCGTCGTGCGCCGCCATCCCGAAGTGGGCGCGCGCCTGATCGAGCATCTCGGGTTCCTGGACGACGCGCTGCCCGCGATCCGCCACCATCACGAGCGCTACGACGGGACCGGCTACCCGGACAGGCTGGCAGGGGAGGACATTCCGCTGGGCGCGCGCATCATCCACCTCGCCGACGCGCTCGACGCGATGCTGACGTCGCGGCCGTACCGCCCGGCGCTCGAGGCGCTCGCAGCGCTCGACCAGATCCGCAACGGAGCCGGCGTGCAGTTCTGCCCACGGTGTGTGGAGGCCCTCGACCGAGTCATGCTCGCAGAGTTCGCGAAGGGTGCCGACGTGCCGCGCGAGCTGCTCGCCAGCTGACCAGGCGGCGTCGTTAGGGTTCAACACACACCACCCGTACTTGCGCAATTATCCAAAACGCTCTATTCTGATTTGCATGGCTCGCCAACGCGGTTACCGCGCGGTCACGCGCGTCGATCCGAAGGCTCTCGCCGAGTTCCGCGCCGGAATCCGGAAGCGCTACACGGACGAGCAGATCCTCGACCAGCTGCGCGACTGCGCGAAGGCGCTCGGGCGCTCCCCCACGATGCGAGAGTTCGAGCGCCACGACGGAACCACGGTCCATCCGCAGACCGTCATCGAGCGCTTCGGTAGCTGGAACGCGGCGAAGCGCGAGGCAGGGCTCGTTCCGCGGCGCTTCGCGACGAAGGAGGAGCTTCTGCAGTGCCTGCGGCTGCTCGGTGACCGGATCGGACGCGTACCGACGTCGAAGGACATCGACGAGCACCGTGGGCTCGTTCCCTCCAAGTCGCTCTACTGGCACACGTTCGGCTCTCTGACGAACGCGCTGCGCGAGGCCGGGTTCGACGTTCCCGTGGGGGAGGAGCGGCTCGACCGAGCGATCGACCAGGGCGTGGCAATGTCACGGCAACTCGGCCGCCTGCCGAAGTTCGCCGACTGGAGCCGAGCGCGGAGGGGAGACCCCGCGCTGCTGACGGAGTGGCAGATCTACAGGATGTTCGATGCCCAACGAGGCGCCTGGGCCACGTTCCAGTACCTCGTGCGGGAGCGGCTGCTCGAGAACGGTGCCGACGTGGCGACCGACGGGACCGTGCGTGCTTGACTCACACTCTCACGAGGGATTGCCGATAGCTCAAGTGGTCATGCCACAGCCACTTCCGCTTGACGGCGGCCACGACTCCGAGCATCCGGAGCAGCTCGACGAACGCGAGTCGGAAGCCGTAGCCGCCCCTCAGACCAGTGACCCGCTGAAGCTCTACGTGCGGCAGATCGGCGACGGTCGGCTGCTGACGCGCGAGGAGGAGCGCGAGCTCGCGAGGCGCAAGGACGCCGGCGACGAGGACGCCAAGCGCCGACTCATCGAGTGCAACCTGCGGCTGGTCATGTCGATCACGCGGAACTACCGGACTGCCGGCGTGCCGCTGCTCGATCTCATCCAGGAAGGCAACCTCGGCCTGATCCGGGCGGTCGAGAAGTTCGACTACCGCATGGGCTACAAGCTCTCGACGTACGCGACCTGGTGGATCCGCCAGGCCGTGACACGAGCCCTGGCCGACCAGGGAAGGCTGATCCGCTTGCCGGTGCACGTCTCCGACCAGGTGCGCCGCGTGATGCGCACCCGCCGGACGCTTGCCCAGAAGCTGAACCGCGAGCCGACGGTTGCCGAGATCTCCGCGGAGGCGGAACTGCCGGAGCAGCGCGTCACGGAGCTGCTGGACATCGTCGAGGACGCGGTCAGCCTCGAGGCTCCGATCGCGGGCGGCGACAGCCTCTACGGTGACCTGGTCGAGAACGAGGACGCCGAGGAGACGGACGTCGTCGTCGCCGAGACCTTCCGCGCCGAGGAGCTGGATTCGGCGCTCGGTCGCATCGAGCCGCGCCTGCGTGAGCTGCTCGAGCGGCGGTTCGGCCTCGCCGGCCACCATGCCCAGACGCTCGACGAGATCGGTCGCGTCCTCGGCGTCACGCGGGAGAGAGTGCGCCAGCTGGAGACGCGGGCGCTTCGCGAGCTCCGCGCGACCGCGCCCGAGCTCGCGTTCTATCTAGAGACCTAGGAGGGTCTGGCGGAACGGTGCTCGTCGCCGGGGCGCGCTGGAGGTTGTGATGCAAGGACGCAGGGAGCCCGCGTACTAGTCAGTACGTGGGCGACCGAGGACGCCGCAGCGCGGCCTCCAGCGTGATTCCGGCGGCACAGTCACTGTTTCGCCAGACCCTCCTAGTACGGGACCGCCTGGATTTCTCGCAGGGTGGCGAGACGGCGCAACGCCTCGACCTCGATCTGCCGCACGCGCTCGCGCGTCAAGCCCAGCCTCCGGCCGATCTCCTCGAGAGTCTTCGGCTCGTAGTCATCGAGCCCGTAACGCAGGGCGAGCACCTCGCGCTCTCGTGCGCTGAGCGTCTGCAACGCTGCCTGCAACGCCTGGCTGCGTAGGGAGACTTCCACCTCTTCGTCGGGGAGAGGACCGTCGCCGGCGACGAAGTCGCCGAGCACAGCTTCCTCCTGCTCGCCGACCGGCTGGTCGAGGCTCGTCGCGGCCCTCGCTGCGGCCTTGACCTCGCGGGCCTGCTGGATCGGCAGGCTCGCTTCCTCCGCGATCTCCTCGAGAGTCGGCTCGCGGCCGAGCTGCGTCCACAAGTTGCGCTCGGCGCGGTTCATCTTCTGCAGCCGCTCGACGATGTGGACGGGCATGCGAATCGTCCGCGCCTTGTCGGCCAGCGCACGCGCGACGGCCTGGCGGATCCACCAGGTCGCGTAGGTCGAGAACTTGTAGCCGCGCCGCCAGTCGAACTTCTCGACGGCACGAATGAGACCGAGCGTTCCTTCCTGAATCAGGTCGAGGAAGGGGAGACCCTGGTTGCGGTAGTTCTTCGCGATCGAGACCACGAGGCGGAGGTTCGACTGGATCATCCGCTGCTTCGCCGTGTCGTCGCCGCGCTCGATCCGCTTCGCGAGCTCGACCTCCTGCGCGGCCGTCAGCAGGTGATGGCGCCCGGCCTCACGAAGAAACAGCTGGAGCGCGTCGGTCGTGGTCTCGACGGGGGCGGTGAGCAGGGTCGCTACCGAGCGCTGGTCGTCCTCGATCACGTCGATGCTCAGCCGCTCGAGCTCACGGTAGACCGCATCCGTCTCGAGCGCGTCGTACCCGTGCGCTTCGAGCACGTCTGCGAGATCCGAGGCGCGAATCGACCCGGCGGTCTCTCCGGCTTCCAGTAGCTGGAGCAGATCCTCGCCCTTGACGAGAGTCTCGAAATCGATGGTGGCTTCGGGCGGCTGCTCGCTCGTCAATCGTCTCCCGGCGTTCGGCTCGGCGTGCCGTTCAACGCTCGGCCCGCCCGGCTTGGACGCTCACCCTCTGAGCGCGTGCGAACAGAATAGCCCGCGCGTCAAGCCTCGCGAAATCTCGCCTCTGCACGATAATGTATGTTATGTCAAGTTAGAGGATGAACCGGTGCTCGGCACCGAGCGCGGCCTCCCTCCTCGCCCACCCGTAGGATTCGCGCGCATGAAGCGCGTCGGCATCATCGTCGCGGCCGGCGTTGCCCTCGGCGTGGCCGTCCTGCTCTGCATCCTCGGTGCCGGCGAGACGGCCGGCGCGCTGTCGAACTGGCAGGCGTTCGTCCTGGGCGCCGTTCAGGGCTTCACGGAGCTCCTGCCCATCTCGTCGTCGGGGCACCTGATCCTCGTGCCCTGGCTCTTCGACTGGACGTACCTCGAAGAGAACGAGAGCTTCAACAGAACGTTCGACGTCGCGCTGCATCTGGGGACGCTCGTGGCAGTCGTCGCGTACTTCTGGACGGAGCTTCTCGGCCTCGTGGCAAGTTGGTGGCGCAGCGTGCGCGCCAGGGCGATTCGCGACACGGAAGAGCGCGTCGCATGGGTCGTGATCGTCGCCACGATCCCGGCCGTGATCGTCGGCGCCGCGCTCAGCGGCCCGATCGAGCGCCATCTGGGTGAGCCGTGGCAGATCGCGATCTTCCTCGCCGTGGGCGCCCTTGTCCTCTACGCGGTCGACCGGCAGCCGACAGACCGGTCGTTCCGCGACCTCACGTTTGGCAAGGCGATCTTCCTCGGCATCGCGCAGACACTCTCCCTCGCGCCCGGCGTCTCGAGATCGGGGATCGTGATCTCGGCAGCGCGCTACCTGCGTCTCGATCGGGACTCGGCGGCGAGGATCTCGTTCTTCCTGCTCGTGCCTGTCACGTTCGGGGCCGTCGTCTACGAGGGCGTGAACGACGTTCTGATCACCGGATTACCGCCCGGATCGGCCGGTCCGTTCGTCGTCGGGATGTTGACCGCGGCCGTGACCGCGCTGGCGGCGATCTGGATCCTGCTCGACTACGTGCGACGCCACACGTACACGGTGTTCGTCGTCTACCGGCTCGTCGTGGCCGCGATCATCCTCTTGATCATCGCTCTGGACGCCCGGCCGAGCACGTTCTAGTGCGCGCTCGAAGGACTCCACAGACCAGGCGGCCGAGTGTGGAAAGTGTGGAGAACATTTGTCTGCAATTTGCACCGTTTTCGTCTGCGCGACCTCTTGCCTCGGGGGTAGCGGCCGAGTAGATTCACAACTGCGCCGAGCACGGAGCGGAAGTAGGTCGAAGCCGACTTCGAAGGCACTAGGCGGAAGCCGAATGTCAGCGGAGTCGGTGGACGAAACCGCCACCGGCTCGGCGAATTCTTGATTCCGGTCCCTCGCCCGCTTCGCTTTCCGCTCGGGGGTGGCGCCTGACGGGCGCCGTTTGTCACGGAGCCGTCGTGAGCCGCTCCCGCCATGTCGGGAGCGGCGGCGCCCCTATAGGATCCTTGCGTGCACCTCCGATCCCCCAGCGTCGCGGCCGGCGTCTCGTCGTTTCTCTGGGCGCTCGCCTTCGCCCTGTGCGTGTGGCTCTTCATGCTCGGCATCGGCAGCTCCCGCGCGATGGCGGTGCTGCTGGGCCTGCTCACGTTCTGCGGGACGTTCCTCTACGTCCGCACGAGCGGCCGGCAGGGGCGCCTACGTAAGCGTTAGCCGCCGCGAGTCGAAGTCCGCGGACCAGAGCTCGGCGCGGAACTCCTCGGGCGTCTGCAGCTCGTCTTCTCGAAACAGCTGCTCGACGACGCCGACCTCGGCGTCGTGATGGAACGGGACATCGACGTGATCGGCTGACACGAGGTTCACCGAGAGCCGCCCGCAGCTCGAGCAACGGACCGCCACGCCCACCCTGCCCTGGTTTGCCTTCGGCGCCATCAGCTTGAAGAGCGACGGGAATGCCGGCCGCGGCTTTCCCTCCGGGTAGCAGAAGAGCATCCAGGGCCACGCGCCGGCCGCAATCAGCCGGGCTGCGAGATCGGTGAGCTCGTCGCCGACGACCTGCGCACGAGACGTCATGAGATTGACGAACTCACGCTCCTCCCCCACTCCCAGCGGCGCCCAATCGAGATCGTCATGCGCGAGCAGGCCGTCGTGCTCATCGCCGCACGGGCATGCGAACCGGACCCGGAAGACCGCGGGATGTGCCGCGCCGGGGAGCCTCTCCACCTCACGAAACGCGGACAGTGGGACGCTCGCGTGTTCCCGTGCCGGACAGGCGAACGTGTAGCGGGCGCGCAGCACGTCGTACATCGCTCTATCTAAGACGACGGGCCGGACGGGACAGACAATGCCTCCTACGAGTACTGGATCAACGAGAAGACGTCATAGTCGGACAGCTTCTTCCGTCCGTCTAGGAACGTCAGCTCGATGATGAACGGTAGCCCGACGACTGTTCCGCCGAGCTGCTCCACGAGCTCGGCAGTCGCCCTCGCCGTGCCGCCGGTCGCGAGCACGTCGTCGTGGACGAGCACTCGTTGGCCGGGCTTGATCGCGTCGGCGTGCACCTCGAGCTGGTCGAATCCGTATTCGAGCGCGTACTTCGCCGCGACGGTGTGCCAGGGCAGCTTGCCGGGCTTGCGCGCCGGCACGAACCCGCAGCCGAGCTTGCACGCGAGCGCGCCACCGGTGATGTAGCCGCGCGCCTCGGCGCCGAGGACGAGATCGGGCTCGCGCGGCGCCGCCCACTCCGCCAGCCGGTTGACCGCGTCGGCGAGCGCTTCCGCGTCGCCGAGCAGCGGCATGATGTCCTTGAAGATCACACCCGGCTTCGGAAAGTCGGGCACGTCACGGATCTTCGCCTCGAGGTCGATCGCCATATTCCTCTCCCTAGCCGGCCGCGATCTTGCGGACGGCTCTCCAGAGCAGCAGTTGTGTGAGCTCCTGGGCCGCCACGCCGAGCGCGCGAAGCTCCTCCAGCCCCTCCTGGTGCCGTTCGGGATTCCGCGAGCGAAGGGCGGGAGCGGCGACCTGGTCGAGCAGGCCCGCCGCTCGATCGGCCGTCGTGCGGAACGTTCGCAGGTGCCGAGCCGTCATGCCCGAGGAGGCCAGCCTGCCGCACGCCAGAGCAATCTCGACGTCGACGTCGGTGTAGTAGGACTCGCCGCCGCGAACAGACGGGGACAGCAACCCGTACTCCTCGAGGTCACGCGCCAGCTCTCGCGTGATGTGAGCGCGCTCGCAGAGCTCGCGGAGGTCGATCTCGGCGTCGTGCTCGGCGAGGTCGGTCGGCGCGCGGCCCCGGCGGCTGGGCGAGAGCCGGGTCGCGAGCTCCTGGCGAATGACCCGCAGGGGCAGAAACTCGTCGCGCTGAAGCCTCAGGATCGCCTCCAGCCGCTCGATGTCCTCCTCGCTGAAGAGCCGGTAGCCCCCGGGCGTGCGCCGGGGTGAGAGCAGCCCCTGATCCTCGAGGTAGCGGATCTTCGAGATCGAGATGTCGGGGAACTCGTCGCTCAGCCGCCTACACACGGCTCCGATCGTCTCGAGCTTGCGGACGGGCCGGGCGCGGCCGCTGGGACGTACGGTCGTCGTCATCTGGCGAAGTACACGAGCCGGTACTTGCCGATCTGCAGCTCGTCGTCGTCGGAGAGCTCCGCCGACTCGATGCGGCGGCGGTTGAGGAACGTGCCGTTGAGGCTTCCCTGGTCCTCGATCACAAACGTCTCACCCTGTCGCAGCGCGACGGCGTGACGCCTGGACACGGTGACGTCGTCGAGGAAGATGTCGCAGTCCGGCGAGCGTCCGATCGTCGTCCGTTCCTGCTCCAGCAGGAAGTGCTCGCCCGCGCGTCCACCTCCCGAGCGGATCACGAGCGTCGGTCCCTCCACATCGGGCCCCGCATCGAGATCCGCCTCCTCCTCGAGGGCGTAGGACTGCGTCGTCTCGTCGCCGTCCTCCTCGCGCAGCAGCGAGCCGCAGCGAGCGCAGTAGTTCGCCACCTCGGGGTTCTGGAAGCCGCACTCGGAGCAGTAGACGTGACTCATGAGGAAACGCGCGGGTCGCGGCTCGCGCTATGCCGCCGGCGGCGAGGCCCCACCCGGGGCAGCTTTGCCGGAGAGGATCTCGCTCAGCCGGTCGACGTCCACCTGCGCCAGCTCGCCCTCCCCCCTGTTCTTCAGCCGGGCCACGAGCTCGGCGTGCAGGATGTCGATCTTTCCGTGCAGCATGCGGCGCTTGTACGAGATCTCGTTCTCCTCGGCCTCGAGGTCGGAGATCATCTGCTTCAAGTCGGTGTCCGACAGCGTCGTGAGATCCGGAAACGCTTCCACGCAGACCTTTCGTTCGAATGCTCGGAAGGCTATTGAAGCACGCGGCCTCCCCAAGGGTCAACCTCAACTTGAGATTGGCTCTCCGCTCTCCTCTGCCAATGCCTCGCCTACGAGCGACAGCAACTCCTGCTCCAGGTCGCTCGAGGAGCCGTCTGGCGTCTCGACGGTGACGTGCACGAGTGGCTCGACGGGATCGGGCCTCACCATGCCCCACGCGCCGTTGTCGAACACCTTGATCCCGTCCCGAAGATCGACGTCCCTGCCCGCGAGCCGCTCGGTGAGGACGCGCATCACGAGCCCCTTCAAGGCCCACGAGCACGGCACCGTGTGGTCGACGATCGTCACCTCCGGCAGCTCCGCCACGAGCTCGGAGACCGGGGCCGACACGGATGCCAGCAGGTCCAGCAGCTTGCAGAGGGCTGCCATCGCGTCGAAGGACGGCTGAAAGCTGGGTATGACGTAGGCGCCGTCACCGCCTGCTGCGAAGACCATGCCGCTCTGGCTCGCTGCCTGCATCAGCTCGGCCGGTGAGGTCGGCGTGCGGACGACGTCGAGGCCGGCCTCCTTCGCCAGCCGGTCCGCATGGCTCGTGATGGTGACAGGGAAGGCGACGCTGCCCTTCGCGCCGGTGTCTCGCAGCAGGCGCAGGAAGAGCAGCAGCGCCTGCCTCGACGGCACTTCCTCTGCGTTCTCCGCCACGAGGAAGAGGCGCTCGGCGGCCAGGTCGAAGACGGCGCCGAGGTCGGCGCCGACAGCTTCGACGAGACGCTTCGTCTGCGCGATCGACTCGTCGGTGCTCAGCCCGGGAGTGTCGAGCTCGGCGAACTCGTGGGCCGAGATGGCCTCCACCTCGACCGGTCCGAGGACGAGCGGCAGGACGAACGATGCCGCCGAGTGACCGTAGTCGACGACGATCCGGAATCGGCGCTCGACGATCGCAGCCGCATCCAGCGTCGCGAGCAGGTCGCCCGCGTAGCTCTCACGCACGCGAACCGGGTAGCCGATCTTGCCTATCCGGTCCGGTGCGGCCCGCCGCAGCTCGTAGCGCGTGTAGTGCTTCTCGACCTCCTTCTCGAGCCGCGGCGTGAGCTGTGTGCCGGTGTGCTCGAAGAACCGGATCTCGAGCTGCTCGGGGTCGACGGCGCTCTTCCCCACGTGGAAGCCGGCCGCGTAGCCCTGTGTGCGGATCAGGTGGCGATTGATCGGCGCGGGCAGCACGCGAAGGTCGGCGATGCTGATGCCGGTCGAGGTGAGACCGGAGACCATCGCCCGCTTGAGCATGCGGCAAGCCGCCGTTGCGTCCCTGCTGGCGACCACGCGAGCACCGCGCTGGAGTGCGGTGCCGAGGGCCGCCGCGAGCCGGACCGCCGCCTCGGGCGTCAGGTCGACGTTGACGACGCCGGCGACGCCTTCGCGGCCGAACAGGTGCGTCGTGCCACCGCCCTCCCAGACGAGGCTCTCGTAGACGATGGCCCCCGACTCGACCTCTTTGTGGGGGAAGATGCGGACGTCGGGCATGACGACCGTCTGCGCCCCGAGAGTGACACCGTCGCCGAGGGCGGCGCCGTCGTTCACGTGGACGTGCGAGCGGAGGTCGCACGACTTGCCGATGATGGCGCCCTCGACGCTCGCGCTACGTCCGATGAAGGTCGACTGGTCGATGACAGACCTCACGACGCGGGCGCGCTCGCGGAGCCGCACGTTCGCGCCCAGCACCGAGTAGGCGCCGATCGTCGCCTCCGGCGAGACCGCGCAGTAGTTGCCGACGAACGCCGGGCCCTCGACGCCTGCGAGGTCGTCGATCTCCACGCCCTCGCCGATCCAGATGTTCCCGCGCAGGCGAATGCCCGGGACGTCGAGCGTGATCTGCTGGTCCAGAGCGTCGAAGTTCGCCTGCCGGTACTGATCGAGGTTCCCGATGTCCTGCCAGTAGCCGTCGCACACGTGGCCGTACATCGGACGGCCGAGCTCCAGCAGCCGCGGGAAGAGCTCCTTCGAGAAGTCGAACGGCTGGTCGTCGGGCACGTGGCGGAGGACGCCCGGGTCGAGGACGTAGATGCCGGTGTTGATCGTGTCCGAGAACACCTGGCCCCACGTCGGCTTCTCCAGGAAGCGCTCGATGCGACCGTCCTCTCCCGTGACCACGATCCCGAAGTCGAGCGGGTTGTCGACAGCCTTGAGCGCGATCGTCACGGCAGCCTCGCGCTCGGTGTGGGCGCGCACGAGAGCCGTCAGGTCGAAGTCCGTGAGCGCATCTCCCGAGATCACCAGGAACGGCTCGTCGAGCCGCCGCGCGGCCAGCCGCACGGAGCCGGCCGTCCCCATCGGAGTTGCCTCCAGCGAGTAGTCCATCGAGACGCCGAGCGACTCGCCGTCGCCGAAGTACGACTCGATTGCCTGTGGGAGGAATGCCAGCGTGACCGTGATCTCCGTGAGCCCGTGCTCGCGCAGCAGGTCGACGATGTGCTCCATGCACGGCTTGCCGACGATCGGCACCATCGGCTTCGGCTGGTTGGAGGTCAGCGGCCGCAGCCGTGTGCCCTCTCCCCCGGCCATGACGATCGCCTTCACGGTTGCCTCACGGTCTTGCGCACGGCAGCCGCGTACGACACGGCAGCCGCGACGGCGAGCCCGACTCCGATCCAGAAGATGACGAGCGGCCAGTCGGTACCGGCCGGAGTGGCGATCACGAGCCCGATGCCCGCGTAGAGCACCCACGTGGCCAGCTTCCCGAGGAAGCTCACGGAGAACTCGTACCCACGCGGGACGACCAAACGTGTGCCGATCACGAGCAGCAGGTCGCGCCCGACGATGATGACGAGCGCTGCCCACGGCAGCCGGTCCTCGAGGAAGAGCATGATCACCGCGACGTCGATCATCAGGCGATCCGCCAGCGGGTCGGCGTACTTCCCGAACTGCGATTCAACCCGCAGTCTCCTCGCCAGCCAGCCGTCCACCTGATCGGTAATCGCGGCGGCGGCAAAGACGATGGCCGCGGGCCAACTGTGCCCCTCGTCACCCCTCGCCAGCAGCACTACGAAGACCGGGACGAGCGCGAACCTCGCGATCGTCAGCGCATTCGGCAGCTGCGCGATCGGGGCGGGAACTGCGCGTGCACCCATGGGACAAGGATAGTGGCGACCCGGCTTCGCTGCCCGAAACGGCCATGTCCAGGTGCCAGTCCCAGGGACAGACCCAGGGACAGACCCAGGGACAGTCACTGTGACTGGCCCTGGGTGTCCGAAAAGGGCGAGAATCCGTCGCATGGCGCGAACGCTGACGCTGCCAGGCTTCGTCAACGCTCACTCGCACGGGTTCCAGCGGGCACTGCGTGGACGAGCGGCGGGAGCAGACTTCTGGGCCTGGCGGGAGACGATGCTCGCCGAGGCGGAGCGCCAGACGCCGCAGGGCGTCCGTGCGGAGTACGAGCACGTCTATCGCGAGCAGCTCGCCGCCGGCTACACCGCGGTGGGTGAGTTTCACTACCTCGGCTACGACGAGGCGCTGGCCGCCGCCGAGGCGGCGCAGGCTGCGGGGATCGAGCTCGTGCTGCTCTACGCGGCATACGGCCGCGGAGGGCTCGAGCGCTTCCGCCAGGAATCGCCGGCCGCGTACCTCGCAGACGTCGAGCGGCTGGCCGAGGCGGGGCTCCGCGTCGGGCTTGCACCTCACTCCGTGCGGGCGTGCCCGCGGGACTGGCTGGTCGAGATCGGAAGCTACGCGACGTCCACCCCACTCCCGCTCCACGTGCACGCCTGCGAGCAGCCGCGCGAAATCGAGGAGTGCGTCGCCGAGCACGGGCTCCGCCCGATCGAGTTGCTCGCAGAGACGGGCTGTCTCGGGCCGCGGACGACGGTCGTCCACGCGACGCATGCCGACGATCGTGAGCTCGACCTGATTGCCGAGGCAGGGGCGCGGGTCTGCCTCTGCCCGACGACCGAGGCCGATCTCGGTGACGGTTTTGCCCCCGTGCACCGCCTCGTCGCGCGCGGGATCTCGCTCTGCATCGGCTCCGACTCCAACGTGCGCATCGATCCCCTCGAGGAGCTCCGTGAGCTCTCGGGCATCGCGCGGCGCCAGACGATGAGCCGCGAGGCTCTCGGCCCGGAAGAGCTGCTCGCCGTCGGCGCGGCCGGCGGCGCGCGCGCGCTCGGTCTCGACGGCCTGGCCCTCGATCGCCGTCGACCTCGACCACATCTCCTTGCGCGGCGTGGCGCACGAGGACGTCGAGGCTGCGCTCGTCGCCGGGTGCTCCGCCGACGTCATCGCATGACCGCGACGTGGGAGAGCCACGAGGCCGAGGAGCAGCTCGAGATCGTCGCGGACTCCCCCGAGCAGGTGGTGGTCGAAGCGGTTCAGGCCCTATCGCGACTCGTCGAGCGGGCGAGCGACGGTGAAGCAGCAGAGCGCGAGATCGCCGTCAGGGCCGCAGACAGAGCGGGAATGCTCGTCGAGCTCCTCCAGGAGCTGATCTACCTCGCCGACACGGAAGGCTTCGTCGCCGACGAGGCCGTTGCGACGTTCGAGGGCGAGGAGTTGCGGGTAGAGCTTCGTGGCCGACGCACCGCAGTCGACCCGATTGTGAAGGCGGCGACCTACCATGACCTCAGCTTCGAGCAGCGAGGTGACAGCTGGCATGCGCGTGTCGTCCTCGACGTCTGAGCTTCGCCAGATCGAAGAGCTCGTCTGGGAGCTTCCGGCGACCGGCAAGATGCGCGTCCCCGCGCGCGTGTTCGCCGACCGCGAGTTGCTGGATGCGATCGCCGGAGGAGCATCGCTGGCGCAGCTCGTCAACGTCGCGGCGCTTCCCGGCGTCTTCGAGACCGTCCTCGCGATGCCCGACGTCCACCAGGGCTACGGCTTTCCCGTCGGCGGCGTGGCGGCCATGGAGCTGCCCGACGGCGTCGTCTCCCCCGGCGGGGTCGGATACGACATCAACTGCGGAGTCCGCCTGCTCGCTCTCCCGCTCAGCGAGGCCGAGCTCGGCGACCGGCGGGAGGCGCTCGTCCACAAGATCTCCCGCACCGTGCCGGCCGGCGCGGGCAAGGAGAGCCGGACGTTCACGAAGGACGCCGACCTCGATCGCCTGCTGCTCGAGGGATCGCGGGTTCTCGGCTCCGACGACGACGTCACGCGGACCGAGTCCGGCGGCTGCCTGCCCGGCGCGGATCCGAGTGCGGTCTCGCCGCGTGCCAAGGAACGTGGTCGCGGCCAGATCGGCACGATGGGATCGGGCAACCACTTCGTCGAGGTGCAGGAGGTGGACGAGATCCTCGACGAGGACGCCGCACGCGCGTTCGGGCTGCGCGAGCAGCAGGTGACCGTGCTCATCCATTCCGGCTCGCGAGGACTCGGCCATCAGGTCTGCACCGACTACGTGAAGGCGATGGACGGCGCGATGCGCCGCTACGGGATCGAGCTCGAGGACCGACAGCTCGCGTGCGCGCCCGCGTCATCTCCCGAAGGACAGTCCTATCTCGCGGCCATGGCGGCCGCCGCAAATTTCGCCTGGAGCAACCGGCAGGGCATCGCGGATGCCGTGCGCAACGCCGTCTCGCGCATCCTGGGAGCAGACGTCGCGCGGGGAACGCGTCAGGTCTACGACGTCGCGCACAACGTCGCCAAGACCGAGGAGTACGCTGGCCGTCCTCTGCTCGTGCACCGCAAAGGCGCCACAAGAGCGTTCCCGGCTGGTGCGACGGATATCCCCGAAGACTTCAACGCCGTCGGTCAGCCGGTCTTCATCCCCGGGAGCATGGGGACGGCGAGCTACGTGCTCGCCGGCGAGCCGGGTTCGATGGCGAAGTCGTTCGGGACCACGTGCCACGGCGCCGGGCGCACTCTTTCGCGGACGGCTGCCCGGAAGCGGATCGGCGGGCGCGAGCTACGACGCGAGCTCGAGGAGCGCGGCATCGTCGTCCGCTGCCCTTCGCTCAAAGGTCTTGCCGAGGAGGCGCCCTTCGCCTACAAGGACGTCGAGCGAGTGGTGCGCGTCGTCGAGCAGGCTGGGCTCGCCCGTCGCGTCGCCCGCCTCGTGCCGCTCGGGGTGGTCAAGGGCTGAGAAAGCTCAACGCGCGCCGGAGCGCGCGCTCGACGACAGCCGCAACGCGGTACGTCGCCGTCCAATGCGCCGTGCGAACGAGGTACGCCCGCTCCGCCGCCTTGCCCACGAGGCCGTACGCTCCCTCGTAGCTCGCGTACTCGCCGAGGACCGTCCCCGGGTGTCTCCGCGCGGGCTCGATCTGCGTCCCTTCGTGCCACTCGTTGTAGCTCGTGATGGTGACACGGTCGGGCTCGGCCGCGATCGCCGCACGCCACATGCCGTCGTACGTGGCGCCCAAACGGCGGCTTCGCACACGCTGATCCGGCGTCGCGCGACTCGCGTTGTAGCCCGGCCCGACCGATGGCGAGCATGCGATGCCGGCCCTCGTCGCCCGCTTACAGAAACCCGCGAAGGCACCTCCGCGCACGGAGTACACGTCGTACGTGTAGATGCCGTCGAAGCCGGCTGCGGCCGCACGCGCTGCGTCGTGGGTCTGCGCCCAGAGCTCGATCGACGGGAACTGTTCCGAGAGCTCGAGCCACTCGGCGTCGGGGATCAGGCCGTCGAACGGGTTGTAGACGTAGACGCGGCCGACACCGAGTCCGCGCAGGTACTCGAAGTCCGCCTCGACGATGGCGCGTGTCCGCTGCCACTTCTCGTACGGCTCGAGGTGCACGGCGACGTCCAGCCTGTGCTTCCAGGCCGCTCGCATGACGGTCGGCAGCCGGTCGGCCTCGGGTGATCCCAGGCCCCACCACGAGCTGATGACCTCGTCGACACCCGCGCGGGCGATCTCGGACATGTGCTGCGAGAGCACCTTCCAGTCGCGGCTCGAGTACGCACCGCGCGTCGGGTAGTACGTGCTGGCGAGGTCCTGTGGCGGCAACCTCCCAGCCTTGTTCCAGTGGAGGTACTTGCCGTCTTTCTGCGGCGTGCCCCACCACGGGTAGTAGAAGATCGACGTCTCCCCCGCCGCGCGCGCGGCGGCCGGGGCCAGCAACAGCGTTGCGAAGAGGACGACGACGAGCCGCACAGGCTCTGGATCATGACAAACGGGCTGGCTATCGAAAGGCCGAGGCGCATGCCCCCGAACGGCGAAAGATTCGCCAGCCCGCTTCTCCGGATGGCACCTCCGTCCACGCGCCCGAGCACCGTGCCACCGAGAGCCCCGGTGCCACGACGAGCCAGTCGACGTTGGCGAGATCGACGTCTCGCTCTCCGCTAACGAACATGACGTGGCGGTCGAGCGACGCCCCGAAGTAGGGGTAGCTGACGTCATCTTGCCGTAGCCGGAGCGCGACTCGGTCGCCTGACGGCACAGACTGCTCGAATGCCTGGAACGGTCCCGGGACATGCGCAGCCCGGAGGATCGTTGCCCGGGACGCCTTCCAAACCGACGGCGCGGACTCACCGCCGAGTACGGCGACCCCGGAGGGCTTCTCCCCGTAGTGGACGAACGCCAGCAGCAGCACGGCGATCGCTGTCGCACTCGCTGCCCAGGCGACCGGCCGCACATCGACGAGCACGCCCCAGGTAGCTGCCGACAGCGCCATGGCGGGCATCAGGTACCGCCCCTGTCCCAGGTGGTAACCCAGAGCGAAGACGATGATCCCGAGATACCAGACAGGGGCTACGAGAAACGCAATCGTGTTGCGACCCAGCGTTCCACGCCGTACGGCCGCCACGACGAACGGGACGGCCACGAGGAACACGAGCAGCCCGAGTGCCCCGTACCACGAGTTGAAGGACGAAGGGATGGTCGCATCTCCTTCGAAGCCGATGAATGCGGTCCCGGGATCGTCCAGCTCCAGCCACAGCCGCTGATGGGCGCGCAGCAGCCGGTCATGGAGCGGGAGCACCGCCAGTGGCAGGAGTGCGAGAGCGGCTGCGGCGAATAGCACGAAGGCTCGCCTTGGCGATCTCCTGCGTATCGCAAGGACGACCCCGGCCAGGGCCAGGACGAGAGCGACCACGGCGAACAGAAAGCGATCGCGTCCGACGGCTCCCGACGGATCGACCGCGTCGACCATCGTCCTCGTGAGGCGACCCAGGCCGTTGGTTGCGGCGCCGCTCGCCTGCCCCGGATTCTCCTCCTGTTCCCCGAAGTCGGGGAGGACTTCTCCCGTCTCCACGAGGTTGACCGCGTACCAGAAGCCGCCGACCAGCAGCGCGGCGACGCCGTAGACCGCGATCCGTAACCACTCCCTCCGCGGCCTGACAACGGCGGCAGCCACGGCGATCAAGGGCAAGGCCAGGAATGCTGTGGCCTTCGTCGCAACGGCGAGAGCCAAGGCGACAGCCCCGAGCGCCAGCCCTTGGCGGGCTCGAGAGACCACGAAGTACACCGCCGTGACGACGTACGAGCAGAGAGCGACGTCGGTGAGCGGCGCAGACGACTGGAGCGCCACGACCGGCAGCGAAGCGAAGAGCAGTGCCCCGAACGCCGCTTGCCGTGCCGTCAGTCCAAGCCGGCTGGAGATCCCGGCCGCAGCGACAACCGTGGCCAGCAGCGCGAGAAGCTGGAAGAGGCTCGCAAAGCGCTCGCTCCCTTCGAGGACCATCGCCCACGCAGACATGATCTCGGACGCCGGCGGGAACACGTTGAGCCGCGCGTCATTCGCCCCGGCGATGTGTTCGATCGCATGCTCCTGCTTCCAGAACGCCGCACGCGCGAGGTGGTAGCGAAGACTGTCGAAGTTGTTGGCGGGAGTCGCCAGTGCGAGCGCGGCGGAATAGGCGAGGGCCAGAGCAACGCCGCAGGCGAGAATGAGGACTGGCGTATCTCGCAGGGCGTCGCGGGCCGTCCGAGCAACGCCGTCCAGCGGCAGCGACGGGCGCCCCCTCGACGCCCAGACCGCGATCGCCACGGCGAGCGCGCAGACAGCGCCGCCCAGAAGCCCAGCGATGGTCAAGGCGTGAAACGGCGACAACGCCAGAGCAATGACAACCGCCAAGGCGCCGAAGACAACGTATGCAGCGAGAGCGGCGTCGGTCGCCGTGGGCAACCGCAGCGACGCCGCCACGAGCACGGCGGCCGCCGTCAGGATCGTGAAGCCGGCGGCGAGAGCCACGATGCCCATTGCGCGCAATTCTCGCGCACCTGTCGGAACGACCGGCGGGCAACTCCGGCGGGCTTCTCTGGCAACGAATCTCCTTGACGCGCCGTGCGTCGTATGTCAGATTCGCGGCTCAGCCAGAAGGAGCTGTGCCTAGGACGCGAAGTTGCCGCAGTGGCGTCACTGGGAGTATCTGGACACGTTGTCCGGCTTGGTGGTCGGGTGACGAAGACCGGAAGGGGTGGACGAATGCACGAGCTGTTTCCGATCGTGAGCGGCCTGCTGCTGGGCGCGGCGCTACCGCTGATCCGGCCGCAGATGCGTCTCACGGTGGGCGTCGGCGCGTCCGTCGTGCTCGGCACGCTCGCGACGATCATCAGCGGCGAGTACAAGATCGGCTGGGAGTTCCTCCTGATCGACATCCCGCTGGTCGCCCTCTGCTCTGTGATCGGATTCGTGACGGCGCGCTGGGTTCGCCGGACGCTCGCGACCGCCCAGGGCGGCTAGGCCCCCTTGTGACTGCCGCAGGCCGCCCTCCTCACCCCCACAGCTGAGGGAGTCCACGCATGGTCACCATCACTGATGTGAGCCCGAACAGGTCCAACATGTCGTTTGGACCGAATTGGCAGGACGTGACCGGGCGGATGCTGTCGCTCGCGAGCTCGGACGACGGGAAGCTCGTCTTCGCCGGGTCGCTCTCGAGTGGCCTGTGGGTCTCGGAGGACGGCGGCGAGTCCTGGGTGCAGCTGGCATGGGAACAGCCCGCTCCCGACCAGTTCGGCGTGCCGGGCGCCCTCGGTGGATGCTGCATTCCGTCGGTCGCGGTTGGGCCGGAATCCGCGCGCTGGTCGTCGAGCGGAATCCACGCTTCCTCGCCGACATCACCGGCGACGGCCGGCCGACATCGTCGGGCTTCGGCGACACAGGGGTGTGGACGGCGCTGAGCAACGGCGACGGCACCTTTCAGCCCCCACAGGTCGTGCTGGCTGACTTCTGCCTCCAGGCCGGTGGGTGGCGAGTCGACCGGCATCCCCGCTTCCTGGCCGACATCACCGGTGACGGCCGGGCCGACATCGTCGGCTTCGGCGACGCCGGGGTGTGGACGGCGCTGAGCAACAGCGACGGCTCCTTCCAGGAGCCAAAGTTCGTGCTGGCGGACCTCGGCTTCGAGGCCGGTGGCTGGCGGGTGGAGAAGCACCCGCGCTTCCTGGCCGACATCACCGGCGAGGGCCGGGCCGACATCGTCGGCTTCGGCGATGCCGGAGTGTGGACGGCGCGGAGCAACGGCGACGGCTCCTTCCAGGAGCCAAAGTTCGTGCTGGCGGACCTCGGCTTCGAGGCCGGCGGCTGGCGGGTGGAAAAGCACCCGCGCTTCCTGGCCGACATCACCGGTGACGGCAAGGCCGACATCGTCGGCTTCGGCGATGCCGGAGTGTGGACGGCGCGGAGCAACGGCGACGGCTCGTTCCAGGAGCGGAAGTTCGTGCTGGCAGACCTCGGTTACGAGGCCGGCGGCTGGCGCGTGGAGAAGCACCCGCGCTTCCTGGCCGACATCACCGGTGACCGCCGCGCCGACATCGTCGGCTTCGGCGACGCCGGCGTCTGGACGGCGCGCAGCAACGGCGACGGATCGTTCCAGGAGCCGAAGTTCGTGCTGGCAGACCTCGGTTATGAGGCCGGTGGCTGGAGGGTGGAGAAGCACCCGCGCTTCCTGGCCGACATCACCGGTGACCGCCGCGCCGACATCGTCGGCTTCGGCGATGCCGGCGTCTGGACGGCGCGCAGCAACGGCGACGGATCGTTCCAGGAGCCGAAGTTCGTGCTGGCAGACCTCGGTTATGAGGCCGGTGGCTGGAGGGTGGAGAAGCACCCGCGCTTCCTGGCCGACATCACCGGTGACCGCCGCGCCGACATCGTCGGCTTCGGCGATGCCGGCGTGTACGTGGCGCTGCCAAACGCTGATGGCGTCTTCACGGGACCGGTGCGGTTCGTGCTGCCGAACTTCGGCTACCTCCGGACCGTCCTCGCCATCGCGCGAAGCGACCGCGAGATCGAGGACGCAGGCATCTGGCGTTCCACTGACGGCGGTGGGACCTGGTCGCTCGTCCACTCCTTCCCGCGTCCGGGAGGGGGGCCGCCCGCCGCTGGCCAGCTCGTCTGGGCGATAGGCACTGCACACCTCGTCTTCGCCGCCGGCGAAAACTCGTTGGCTGTCAGCCGGGACGCTGGTGCGACCTGGCAGACGGCCACAGGCCAAACCGTGCCCCCAACCCCTGTGCCGGCCAACCATGTGGCGGTCGCTGCCACGCCCGCCGGGACCCTGCGTCCGCCGGCTGTCTATGCACTGACCAACAACATGATCCAGGTCTCTCTCGACGGTGGCGATACCTGGATCCCCGATGCCGGCGCGCTGCCGAGCCCGATCGGGAGCGCCGTCGCTCTTGCCAATGGGAGCAACGAGTGCGTCATGGTGGTGTCGCCACGTTCCCCGTTCGAGGTGTTCGTTACGCGTAATGCGAACGCACACCCGAACCCGCCCCAGTTGTTCCGCGGTGACTTCAGTGACTTCGCGCAGACGATGGCGTCGACGTGGCAAGACGTCCCGATCCCGACGGTCGGCAAGCAGGACTCCGGGAACGTGTGGCTCGCCATCACCCGGCCGGGTCAGGGCGAGGCGCTGTTCTATGGGCCGCAACGCTACTTCGGGGACAACATCGGCGAGGCGTCGGTCGCACCGCTCGATCCCCAGTCCGCGTCGGACTGGCACCAGCTCGACACGACAGGCAAGGTCCACGTCGATCTCCATGGCCTGTTCCTGTCTCCCGATTTTCACGCCGAGTTCGACGACGGCAGGTACGTGGTGAACGCGGGGACCGTTTGGCTCCTGAGCGACGGCGGCATCGATCGGAGCACCGACGGCGGGATCACGCTCGAGCCGGCGGGGGGCATCAGCTCGCTGTCCACGGTGAACTTCGCCGGTGCCTCGGTCGCAGGGCAGGGCCCATTGCTCTCGCTCAACACCGGTGACAACGACGGGTTCGCCTCCCACGACGGCGGACAGCACTGGCGCTCGCAACGGTACGGCGGCGGGGACAACGACACCTCCTGGGCCGACCCGTTGCGGCCGCACTCGATGCTCATCTTCACCCCACGCTGGGAGCAGACCGTGGCGCTGTACGAGACTCAGCCCGGCAATCTCCCCGACATCAGCTCCTCCGGTCATGAACAGATCATCCCCGGGCCCTCGTTGCGAAAGGGAAGCAGGATCTGGAACGCCAGTAGCGGCTTTGGGATTCGTGGCTACCGTCCGCTCATCCATAACCTGGCAGCGGACGACCCATCGCTGCCCACGGACTGCGTGGTTGTCCGCTTCTTCGGCAACTTCAAGAGGGACGATCCGCCTACGACATTCGGCGACCACCTCGCCGTCCTCCTTCGCGCCCGTGACCTCCGCGCTATCAAGGAGCGCACGGACTGGGACACTCCGGGGGGATGGCTCGTCGACCGGCATCCCCGCTTCCTGGCCGACATCACCGGCTGATGGCCGGGCCGACATCGTCGGCTTCGGCGACGCCGGAGCGTGGACCGCCCTCAGCAAGGGCGGCGGACTCTTCGCCGATCCGCAGTTCGTGCTGGCAGAGCTCGGCTTCGAGCAGGGCTGGCGGGTGGACAAGCACCCGCGCTTCCTGGCCGACATCACCGGTGACGGCAAAGCGGACATCGTCGGCTTCGGCGATGCCGGCATGTGGACGGCGCTCGAGCAACGGCGACGGCTCCTTCCAGGCGGCGCAGTTCGTGCAGGCAGAGCTCGGCTTCGAGCAGGGCTGGCGGGTGGACAAGCACCCCCGCTTCCTGGCCGACATCACCGGTGACGGCAAAGCGGACATCGTCGGCTTCGGCGATGCCGGCATGTGGACGGCGCTGAGCAACGGCGACGGGTCGTTCCAGGCGGCGCAGTTCGTGCAGGCAGAGCTCGGCTTCGAACAGGGCTGGCGGGTGGACAAGCACCCGCGCTTCCTGGCCGACATCACCGGCGACGGCAAGGCCGACATCGTCGGCTTCGGCGACGCCGGGATGTGGACGGCGCTCAGCAACGGCGACGGCTCGTTCCAGGCGGCGCAGTTCGTGCAGGCAGAGCTCGGCTTCGAACAGGGCTGGCGGGTGGACAAGCACCCGCGCTTCCTGGCCGACATCACCGGCGACGGCAAGGCCGACATCGTCGGCTTCGGCGATGCCGGCGTGTGGACGGCGATGAGCAACGGCGACGGGTCGTTCCAGGCGGCGCAGTTCGTGCTGGCAGACCTCGGCTTCGAAGCGGGGCTGGCGGGTGGACAAGCACCCGCGCTTCCTGGCCGACATCACCGGTGACGGCCGCGCCGACATCGTCGGCTTCGGCGATGCCGGGCGTGTACGTGGCGCTGAGCAACGGCGACGGGTCGTTCGCCTTCACACCGCAGGTCGCCCTCGAGGACTTCGGTTTCGACCAGGGTTGGCGCGTGGAGAACCACCCGCGGTTCCTGGCCGACGTGACCGGCGAGAAGAGGGCCGACATCGTCGGGTTCGGCGATGCCGGGGTGCTTGTCTCGCCGGCTCTGGCGGGCGGCACTTTCCGGGAGCAGCCGCTGTTCGTCATCCCGAACTTCGGTCACCGCAAGAGCGGCCCCGCCGAGCAGGTCGGGCCTTTCCTGCCGGATCCGAGCATCGGCGTCGTGCAGGCCTCGGGCGGCCACGAAGGCACGGTGTTCTACGTCGGCGGCAACATGAGCAAGCGGCTCTGGAAATGGACGGAGGGAATGGCCGTCTGGCAACAGCTCATCCCGGGAGGGGGCGCCAACCAGGCGAAGCGCTTTTTCGTCAGTCCTTACGACCCGAACCTGCTCTACGTGATCGACGGCGATCGCATCAAGCGCTCCGATGACGGCGGCACCACCTGGCAGGTGGACGAGAGCCTGGAGCGCATGGTCACGTGCAACGGCCGGATCCCGGCCGATCGCGACGAGGTGGGCGACACGACCCAGGTCGTCCTGAGCGACATGCAGTTCGACCCGTTCGACGGGCTCAAACGGTTCGCGGTGGGGGTCGCCGGGGCCTTCATGACCACCGACGGTGTGACCTGGCAGCGCCTGCTGGATACCGGAGCGATGCGCGGACTGCCGACGAATTGCTTCTTCGACCAATGGTCCGTGCCGTCGGATCCGTCCCTGTACGTGGGGTTCGCGGGACGAAGCATCGTGAAGATCAGCGACCTCGGGCTAGGTGGGGGTGTGATCCTGCTCACGCGACGCCCGCCGCCGAAACGGTACCTGGGCCGCTGGAGCGGCCGACAACCCGGGTCCGTATCGCCGATGGCCGGGAGGGCACCGCGGAGGCCGGTCCGGACGAGCGCTTCTTCATCACTCTCGACGATGGACAGTCCATCGTTGTCGAGGCCGGCGACGTGACGGTGCTGGATGCCT